>NZ_JALNMH010000005.1:96274-273548 GCF_023156535.1 Pseudomarimonas salicorniae
GGCAGCTTTGTCTTCTCCACACAGGTGGAGAGCGACGCGACCTATGCCGTGACCGTGCATACCCAGCCGGGCAATCCCACCCAGACCTGCACCGTCGCCAACGGCAGTGGCACGGTCAGCTCGACAGATATCACCCACGTTGAAGTGACCTGCTCCACCAACACCTACACGGTGGGCGGCACGCTGTCCGGTCTATCCGGGTCAGGCCTGGTCCTGCGCAACAACGGCGGCGATGACCTGGCTCTTGGCGGCAACGGCAGCTTTGTCTTCTCCACACAGGTGGAGAGCGACGCGACCTATGCCGTGACCGTGCATACCCAGCCGGGCAATCCCACCCAGACCTGCACCGTCGCCAACGGCAGTGGCACGGTCAGCTCGGCAGATATCACCCACGTTGAAGTGACCTGCTCCACCAACACCTACACGGTGGGCGGCACGCTGTCCGGTCTATCCGGGTCAGGCCTGGTCCTGCGCAACAACGGCGGCGATGACCTGGGCCTTGGCAGCAACGGCAGCTTCGTCTTCAGCGCGCCGGTGGCGAGCGGCGCGACCTATGCCGTGACCGTGCATACCCAGCCGGGCAGTCCCACCCAGACCTGCACCGTCGCCAACGGCAGTGGCACGGTCAGCTCGGCAGATATCACCCACGTTGAAGTGACCTGCTCCACCAACACCTACACGGTGGGCGGCACGCTGTCCGGTCTATCCGGGTCAGGCCTGGTCCTGCGCAACAACGGCGGCGATGACCTGGGCCTTGGCAGCAACGGCAGCTTCGTCTTCAGCGCGCCGGTGGCGAGCGGCGCGACCTATGCCGTGACCGTGCATACCCAGCCGGGCAGTCCCGCCCAGACCTGCACGGTCGCCAACGGCAGCGGCACGGTCACGACGGCCAACATCAGCACAGTCGCGGTGAGCTGCAGCAACGACCCCATCGCGCCCTCGGCACCGCGGAACGTGCGGTTCACCCCCTCCGGCTCGGACCTGGTGGTGGCATGGGATGCGCCGGCTTCGGACGGCGGTAGGCCGATCACCGGCTATACGGTCACCCTCGCGCCCGGCGGGCGCAGTTGCTCGGTCACCGGTAACCCACCGCCCACGCGGTGCACGATCTCGCAGCTCACTCCCGGGCAGTACAGCGTTGCGGTAAGCGCGAGCAACGCGGTGGGTTCCGGCACGGCGGCGACGGCGACCGGGGTGTTCGCCCCCTCGACGCCGGTGACGATCCCGGCCACGTCCACCTGGGCCCTGATGGCGCTGATGCTGGCGACGCTCGGCCTCGCGGGCGCGGTGCTGGCCCGGCGGAGCTGATCACAGGCACGGCCGGAAGCCGGCCGTGCTGACCTGCAACAAATGAGCACGGATCCGCACCATTCGGAGCAGCGGTCGCGGCCCCGCTTGGACAAAATGGGGGCGGTGTTTCCACCTGCACAAAGGGGGTCGTATGTTCCGCCATGTCCTGCCAGCCTTGGGCTGGATGGTGTGCCTGATCGGTCTGCAGGCGGGCCCTGCCCAGGCCCTGCCCGGGCAGCTTGATTCGGCCGACTGGTCGCTGATCCGGTCTGCGATGGAGGCGCCGGCGTACACGCCGAGAGCCAGCGCAGCGGGGTTCACGGCCGGCAATCCGGAGCAGGGCTACCGGCTGCGGTTTGGTGCCGACGGCCAGACCGAGGTCACGCCCTCCGACGTGGACGTGGACTTCACTGTGCGGATCCGCCCCCTGTCGATCGGCTACGCCGATGAGCGGGAGCGGCTGGACACGCCGCTGTCCCAGCGCGCCGAGGAGGGCGCGGTGCACACGCAGTGGACACCCAGCTTTCGCGAGTGGTGGGAGAACCGTCCGAGTGGAGCGCAGCAGTGGTTCGAGCTGGCCCGCCGCCCGGCAGGCGGCGCTGAGGGTGCTCCGCTGGAGGTGCTTCTGGACGTGCAAAGCAGCCTGCAGATGACGCTGGAAGGCGATCTGCCCAATCAGTATCTGAGGCTGTTCGATACGCGCGCCGAGCTGCGCTACCAGGGCCTGAAGGTGTGGGATGCGCAGCAGCGCGAACTGCCGGCACGGATGGTCTTGCACGAACGGCAGCTGGCCCTGCAGATCGACGATCGCGGCGCGGTGTACCCGGTCACCATTGATCCGACCTTGGTGCAGCAGGCCTATCTCAAGGCCAGCAACGCCCGTAGAGAGAGCGCGTTCGGTTTCTCGGTGGCGGTGTCCGGCGACACTGTGGCGGTGGGGGCGCCAAGGGAGGACACCAGCTCGGCGGGGATCAACGGACCCGAGGATGCCGAGGGCCCCGCGGGCGTCAACAGCGGCGCCGTTTACGTGTTCGTGCGCGAAGGCCTCGGCTGGCGCAAGCAGGCCTTCATCAAGGCCGGCAATGCCGGCCGAGACGACCGTTTCGGCGTCTCCGTCGCGCTCTCCGGCGACACGCTGGTGGTGGGCGCGCCGCTGGAGGATAGCGAGGACGACGCTCTGGCCAACAGCGGCGCCGCCTATGTCTTCGTGCGTGAGGCGGGAGTATGGCGGCAGCAGGCCTTGCTCAAGGCAAGCAATGCCGACCCCGAAGACTACTTTGGCGAGCGCGTGGCGATCTCCGGTGACACCTTGGTGGTCGGCGCCTTGGGAGAGGACAGCAGCGCCACCACGATCAACGGCGACGCCAGCGACAACACGGCCCCGGACAGCGGTGCCGCCTACGTGTTCGTGCGAGTTGGCGATAGCTGGGCCGAGCAGGCGTATCTCAAGTCAAGCAACGCCGGTGCTGTGGACGAGTTCGGATCTAGCGTCGCGGTCTCCGGCGACACCGTGCTGGTCGGTGCCCCGGGCGAAGACAGCAACGCCTCAGTAATCAACGGAGATGAGTTGGACAACTCGGCGCCGCAGAGTGGTGCGGCCTATGTGTTCCGCCGAACGGGCGATACCTGGAGCCAGCAAGCCTACCTGAAGGCCAGCAACGCGGGCCCGGGAGACGGGTTCGGAACTTCGGTGGCCCTGTCGATGGATACCGCCGCGGTCGGTGCGGCGGGCGAGAGCAGCGGCCATGCTTCCTCCCCGGCCGATGAATCGGTTTTCGCGGCGGGCGCCGCCTATGTCTTTGTAAGCAGCGACGGCCAGTGGACTGAGCAAGCCTATCTCAAGGCGGAGTACACCGGCGGCACAGACTACTTTGGCACCTCGCTCGCCCTGTCCGGAGACCGCCTTGTGGTGGGCGCGCCCGGCGAGTCGAGCAACGCCAAGGGCGTTGACGGAGATGCCACCAATGAGCTTGCGCCTCGAAGCGGCGCGGCGTACCTGTTCACCCGGGCTGCCGGCCTCTGGAGCCAGCAGGCCTACCTCAAGGCGAGCAACACCGATGCTGGAGACGCGTTCGGGTTCGCAGCCGCGATTTCCGGCGAGACGGTTGTCGTCGGCGCCTACCAGGAGGACAGCGCCGCCACCGGGGAGAATGGCGACCAAGGGGACAACAGCGCCGAAGAAAGCGGGGCGATCTACCTGTTTGGCGCACCCACCTATTCCATCGGCGGCACGGTCAGCGGCCTGACCGGTTCGGGCCTGGTCCTGCGCAACAACGGCGGTGACGACCTGGTCATCAACGCCAACGGCCCCTTCAGCTTCCCCACCTCGGTGATCGATGGCGGCACCTACGCGGTCACCGTACACGCCCAGCCCGGCGCGCCGGCGCAGGCCTGCACCGTGGGCAACGGGAACGGGGCGGTCAGCGGGGAACCTGTCGTCTCGGTCGCAGTGACCTGTACCTACGTCAATCAGATGGCCCACGTCAGCCTGCGATGGCAGCCCTTGGGGGGCCTCGGCAAGGGGCCGGACCTGCACCGGCAGCCCGGCAAGGGCCAACCGCTGCGGGGCTATGCATTGACATTGACCAATCGCGGGCCTGTCCCGCTCTCCGCAGCCGAGCTGCGTACCGTCCCCCAGCGCGGGCTGGAAGATCTGCTCTGGGATTGCACGCCACAGGTCCCCTGCAGCCCGGTCAATGGCAGCGGAGACGTACGCAGCCTGACGAGTCTCGACGTGGGCCAGTCGGTCACCGTGGAGCTGACCGGCACCGTGAGCGATGAAGTGCGCTTCGTCGAACTGATCGCCCAGCTCCGTGGCGAGAACGTGGCGGATGCGCACAGCAGCCAGTCGAGGGTCATCCAGCGTGCCCTGATCGATCCGGTCAGCCCCGACGGACTGCTCCGCTCCGGATTCGAATAGACCAGGCGAGTCGCCTTCGATTGAAAGTCAAGGGGGCAGAACTCGACGCGTACGATGCGCACCTCTCAAGGAGACTCTGGACAAGTCCAGCGCCCTGCGCTGGAGGTTGTGCAGCCGGCCGGCAAAGCCCGCCTCGCAGAACGTGGTGGCACCACGGCCAAGACGCTCGACACGGCAGTATCGCTGCACAGTCCAGGACTCTGATCCGAGCGAACGCGTATCGCGCGGGGGCCGCGGCGCCGTGTGGGCGCCCCCCCCTCCCAGCCTGCCCCTTGCGCTTCTTGAGGAAGCGCAAGGGGAGGAGTAGAAGCGGCGGTGTTTGACCTGCGCTCAACTCGACGCTTCAGCCGGGGTGGAGGCCGTCTTCGGGCTGTGTTGGAACAGCGACTACCGGGCCTTCGTCCCGCCCCTGGCTTTCGCGATCGCGGATGTACAGGCGCTCGATCGGGAAGGGAGGGAGCCAGGGTTCGCGGCGGAGGGTCCAGAGCTCGTAGCTGGGCGTGAAGTGGCCGGGCTGGTCGAGTGTGCCGAGGTGGACGTCGATCTCGTCGCCGCTGCGCGAGAACACCGAGCTGCCGCAGTGCGGACAGAAGCAGCGGCCGCGATACTCACGCACTTCGCCCTCGATGCGTACGGTCTGCTGCGGGTAGACGGCAGAAGCATGGAACAGGGCGCCGTGGTGCTTGCGGCAGTCGAGGCAGTGGCAGAGGCCGACCCGGTAGGGCGGACCTTGGGCGGTGATGCGCAGCTGGCCGCAGAGGCAGCCGCCGGTGACCTGCTGCATGGCGCGTCCCCCCACCGTCGCCCCGGGCTGCGGCATGCAGCATGGACGCGGCGGAACAAGGGTAGCGCGCTCTTGACCCGGAAACGCCGGCTCCGTCCCGAGACTGCCGCCGTCGCGGTGGCGGGCTCGCAGCGCGTGGACTAGGCTCGCAGCATGGGGATGTCGAACCAGCCACGCGGGGTTCCGCTTCTGCTCTGCGCGCTACTCGTCGGGGCGCTGGCCGTGGCTGCGCCGGCGCGGGCCAACCTGTCGGCCTCCGCGGTCTGCACCCAGCCCGGGATGAACCTGCAGATCGAGCAATGCTTCGCCTTGATCAGCCTCTACAACAGCACCCGCGGCGACAGCTGGAGCAACCGCAGCGGCTGGGGCAGCGCCGATGCCGGCAGCTGGTTCGGGATCAGCATCAACCCGGTGGCGGGCACCGTGCTGGCCGTCGAGCTGCCGGCGAACAATCTCGAGGGCATCCTGCCTTCGCAGCTCGATGCGCTGACCAGCCTGCAGTCGCTGCTGCTGGCCGACAATCGCATCGCCGACCGCATTCCCGCCAGCCTTGGCAGCCTGCCCGCGCTGCGCAATCTCGATCTGTCCGGCAACTTCCTGATCGGCGCGCTGCCGACGCAGCTCGGGGAGCTGGCCCAGCTGCGCAGCCTGGCGCTGGACGGCAACCGCCTCGACGGCGCCCTGCCCGCCAGCTTCGGCCAGCTGGACCAGCTGGAGACCCTGTTCCTGTTCGACAACCAGCTCTCGGGCTCGATCAACGTGCTGGCCGAGATGCCCGCCCTGCGCCTGGTGCTGATCGGCGGCAACGAATTCAGCGGCGGCATTCCGCCGGCACTCGGCCTGCTGCCGCAGATCGAACTGCTGTTCCTTGATCGCAATGCGCTGGGCGGACCGATTCCGGCCTGCCTGGGCCGGGCGACCACCCTGCAGGCCCTGGTGCTGTTCGACAACGAGTTGGAGGGCACGCTACCCGCCACGCTCGGCAATCTGAGCCGGCTCGACACCCTGAGCCTGGGCCAGAACCGGCTGCGCGGCAGCCTGCCCGACACGCTGTCGGCCCTGCCGCTGGAGTTCTTCGGCATCGACACCAATCGCCTCGATGCCGAGCCCAATGGGTTTGCAAGGATTCCGCCTGCACTGCAGGCCTGGTTCGCCGGCATCCCCTCGACCAGCATCGCCGCGCAGACGCCTGCGATCACCCTGCACGAGGATGGCTTCGAAGCCTCGGACTGCGCGCTCTGATCGACGCTGCCGCTCAGCCGCGGTAGCGCTCGGGCATCGACAGACCCGGTCGCTCGTCGTCCCAGACCATGGCGGCGACCCGCCAGCCGCTGCCGTCGTCATAGAGCTGGATGCTGTTGATGCCGCGCTTGAGGAATTCGGTACGCGCCTCGTCGGCGAAAGCCTCGTAGGTGCTGAAGACGTGGGCGATGCAACCGAAGCGCTCGATGATCGAGTGGGTCTCGACCTCGTAGAACGGCCGACCGGCCAGCTTGCGCTCGAAGTTGGCGGCGTAGTCCTCGACCTGGATGAACTCGGGCTGCGGCCGGCCCTCTGCATCGAGCACGGTGCGGATCATCCGCGCGCCCGGCATGAACAGCTCGGCCTGCCGCGCCCAGTCACGGGGCTGGTCGCCGGGGCCGGAAACGATGGCGTACAGCTCGGTAACCAGGGCGCGGATGGCGTCGTCGGGGTGCATGAGGGACTTCCGTTTGCGATGCCTGGCATCCCAGCACGGCGGGGCGCTGGGCGGAAGTGGGTGTTGCGACGGACGGAGGGCCTTCGGCGGTGTGGCGCGGCAGGCAGGGGCGGCGGACCGGCGTTCCTTTGCTGCAACGCGCGCGACTTGTGAAGCGTTCTGCGTTGCGGGTTTGCCCTTCGATACCTCAGGGCGAACGGGCAGCCTGAGCACCTGCGGCAAGACCAACCGGCAGCCATCCCCTCCGCCTCGGCAGAGACCGGGACGACGATGGTTCTGCACCCATCAAAGCCGTCCGTCCTGCGGCCCGCGAGCGGCGCGGGCCGAATCCTCCCAGCCGTCCATGCTGAGATCCCCAAGCCGTTCATACCGAGACTTTCCAGCCGTTCGTGCTGAGGTATCGAAGCATGAACGGCCTCGCAACCCTGCGCTTCGCCCTTCGATACCTCAGGGCGAACGGGCACCCCGCGAAGTTGCCGCAGAACTTGCCAGCTGCTGTCGCCTACGCCGCGTCCAAGGCGACTACGGTGCTGCACGCATCAGAGCTGTCCGAGCCGAGACCTGCGCGCAGCTCGTGCGGAAACCTTCAAGCCGCCCATGCTGGGACTTCGGAGCCGTTCGTGCCGAGACCTTCCAGCCGTTCGTGCTGAGGTATCGAAGTACGGACGGCCCCGCGACCCTGCGCTTCGCCCTTCGTTACCTCAGGGCGAACGGTGGTGACGGCGTTTCAACCTCAGCACAAGCCTCAGTCCGAACCTCAGTCCGAATCGGCACGCGACAGCGTGGCAGCGAGGCGGGCAGGCGCCTTGTGGCGCCAGGCCTGGCGCAGGAGGCTGGCGACGGTGGCTTTGCGTGCCTTGCCCAGCGTCAGGCGCAGGCCGGCGACCTTGCCGCCCCAGAACAGCGGCTCAAGGCAGTCGGGGTCGAGGGCCAGGGCGCGCTCACGGTCTGTCTCGGAGACGAACAGGTGCAGCGCGTTACCCTCGGGCGGCGCGGTGGCGAAGATCTTGCCGTTCACGCGGAACGAGGTGTAGTGGTGGTGTGGCGCCTCGGTCGTCTCGGGAAGGGCCAGCGCCAGGGCGCGGACAGCGTCCAGTTTCATCCGGTTGTCCCGACAGGGGCGCTTCGCCCTGGCTCGTGGGCGTCGTAGCGCGGCAGGTCGGCGTCGAGGTCTTCCCAGCAGGCGCGCGAGGAGACGAAGTTGTGCGAGAGCGGCCGTTCGCTGATCTCGGAATCAAGCACGCCAAGGCGCAGGCGCAGACGTTCGGGATCGGCGGCATTCGAGCTGTACAGCGGCGAGGCGCAGGTGGCGCAGAAGTGCCTTTTCCGTCCCGGCGACATCTCGAAGGCCGCGATGCGCTCGGCGCCGCGCAGCACGCGCAGGCCGGCGCTGGCGATGAAGCCGTTGGTGGCGAAGGCGGTGCCGCTCGACTTGCGGCAGCGCGAGCAGTGGCAGTGGATGATCGAATCGATGCCGCCGTGGATCTCGAAGGCGACGGCGCCGCACAGGCAGCTGGCGAGATAGGCGCTCATGGACGCACCCGATGGCGAGGGGGCGACAGGATAGCGGCTTTGCTCAGCCAAACAGGTCGCCCTGCGCCTGCGGCTTCCGCGGCGGCTGGAAGCGGCTGCAGTCCAGCGCCGGGCGCTCGCGGTCGAGGCCGTGGCGGCGCAGGGCGATGGCAAAGCGCTGCGCCAGCAGGTCGGCGAACGGCCCCTGGCCGCGCATGCGCTGGCCGAAGCGGGCGTCGTAGTCGCGGCCGCCGCGCAGCTGCTGGACCAGGCTCATCACGTGGGCCGCGCGATCGGGCAGGTGCTGCGCCAGCCAGTCGCGGAAGATCGGCGCCACCTCGTGCGGCAGGCGCAGCAGCACATAGCCCGCGCTCAGCGCGCCGGCCTCGGCGACGGCCTCGAGGATGCGCTCGATCTCGGCGTCGTTGACTGCCGGAATCACCGGCGCCACCAGCACGCCGACCGGCACGCCCGCCTCGCGCAGGGTTCGGATGCACCGAAGGCGCCGCGCCGGGGCGCTGGCCCGCGGCTCCAGTCGGGCTGACAGCCGGTTGTCGAGCGTGGTCACCGAGACCATCACGCTGCACAGGCCCTCGCGGCCCAGCGGCGCCAGCAGGTCGAGGTCGCGCTCGACCAGGGCGTTCTTGGTGATCAGAGAAAACGGATGACGCGTCGCGCTCAACACATCGATCAGCTGGCGGGTCAGCGCGAAGCGGCGCTCGATCGGCTGGTAGGGATCGGTGTTGGCGCCGAGGGTGATCGGCTCGCAGCGGTAGCCGGGAAGGGCCAGTTCGGCGCGCAGCAGTTCGGCAGCATTGGTCTTGGCGAACAGCCGGGTTTCGAAGTCGATGCCCGGGGAAAGGTTGAGGTAGGCGTGGCTGGGCCGGGCGAAGCAATAGCTGCAACCGTGCTCGCAGCCGCGATAGGGATTGATCGACTGCGAGAACGGAATGTCCGGCGAGCTGTTGCGGCTGATGATGCTGCGCGCGCGCTCCTCGACCACCGTGGTGCCCGGCGGCAGCGCGGCCTCGACCTCCCAGCCCTCGTCGGCCTGGGCGGAGGCATCGACCGCGGTGGACTCGAAGCGTCCGGGCTGGTCCCAGGCACTGCCGCGTCCCTTGATCCGGCCGGGTGCCATCGCGTTGGCGCCTCAGCCTCCGCTGACCTGGACGCCGCGGGCGCTGGTCTGGCCGAGGTAGCGATCCTTGATCCGGACGTAGTGCTGGGCGCTGTAGTGCAGCTGCTCGATCTGCCGGTCGCTCAGGGTGCGCACGCAGCGCGCCGGGCTGCCCACCCACAGCTCGGCCTCGCCGACCACCTTGCCCGGCGGGACCAGGGCGCCGGCGCCCACATAGCCGTGCTTCTTCACCACCACGCCGTCGAGCACCCGCGCGCCCATGCCGATCAGCACCGCGTCCTCGATGGTGCAGGCGTGCAGGATGGCGCCGTGGCCGACGGTGACGTCCGCGCCGATCAGGCAGGGCAGCCCGCCCGGTGGCCCGTAAGGGCCGTCGTGGGTGACGTGGACGATGGCGCCATCCTGGATATTGCTGCGCGCGCCGATGCGGATGTGGTGCACATCGCCGCGCACGACCGCCATCGGCCACAGCGAGACGTCGTCACCCAGCTCGACGTCGCCGATCAGCACGGCGGACGGATCGACATAGACGCGCTCGCCCAGCCGCGGCTGCTGGTCAAGATAGGGGCGAATCGACATCGGCGGAACTCCTTTCGACGTGGACGTATTGTCCCGCAGCGGAGCGCCGGCAGCCATCCCGACGCCGCGGTCAGTCATGCGCTAGCGGCTGCCCCGCGGTTTATCGCCGGGCGCTGAACCTCGGTGAATCTCCACGTTACGACCGGGATGCATGACAGCCTGCGTTAACCGTGGCGGCACTACCCTCTTTTCTCGTGCCCTGCGCCTGCAAGGGCGGGGCGGCTGACCCGAACCGAGAAGGAGGCCCCCATGCCTAGCCACCTGTCCGGAGAGGAACTCCAGGAGTTGCTCGACCATCGCTCGCCGCGCTGCGTGTCGCTGTTCCTGCCGACCGCGCGAAGCGGAGAAGGCGTCCGCCAGGCGCCGATCCATCTGAAGAACCTGCTTGCCGAAGCCGACCGCCACCTGCAGGCACGCGGTCTCAAGCCGCATGAGTCCGAAGCGGCCCTGGCACCGGCCGTCGCGCTGATCGACGACGCCCCGTTCTGGGAGCACCAGCGCGAGGGCCTGGCCCTGTTCCTGAACGCCGAGGGCCTGCGCAGCTATTCGCTGCCGATCTCCTTCGAGCCGCTTGCCGTGGTGGCCGACGCTTTCGAGATCCTGCCCCTGCTGCCGCTGCTGGCCCTGGGCGACCGCTTCTACATCCTCGCCCTCAGCCGTAACCAGGTCAGGTTGCTCGAGGCCACGCACGACAGCGTGGTCGAACTCGAAGTGCCAGACATGCCGCGCAGCCAGGCCGAGGCGCTGGCCCACGATGATCGCGAGCAGTCGCTGCAGTTCCATACCGGCGCCAGCGGCAACGGCGGTGCCCGACCGGCGATCTTCCATGGCCAGGGCGGCAGCGACGACACCGAGAAGCTGGATCTGTACCGATTCTTCCAGCAGGTCGATCGGGCGCTCAGCCGCTTCCTGGCCAACGAGCAGGCGCCGATGGTGCTGGCCTCGGTCAACTACCAGCAGGCGCTGTATCGCGAGGCCAACCACTACGCCCGACTGATCGAGCCGGGTATCGACGGCAATCCGGATTCGCTCGCGAACGAGACGCTGCGCGACCGCGCGCTGCCGCTGGTCGAGCCGGTGTTCCGCGAGGCCGAGCGCGAGGCCAAGGACCGGCTTGCCGCGCTGGCCGACAGTAAACGCGCGATCGACTCCATCGAGAAGCTGGTGCCGGCAGCCTACTGGGGTCGGGTGGACACCCTGTTCGTCGAACGCGACCAGCATGTGTGGGGACAGTTCGACCCGACAGCGAACAAGGTCTACCTGAGCGATCCGGATGAGGTCGCCCCGGGCGACTACGACCTGCTCGACCTCGCCGTCCGGCGTACGCTGGCCAAGGGCGGGACGGTCTTCGCGCTGAGCGGCGAGCACATGCCGGCAGGGTCCCCGGCGGCTGCGATCGGGCGCTACTGAGCGTCCGGCGGGTCGACCCGCCACTCGGCCTCCTCGAATTCGCCGAGGATGCGTACGGAGACGAACTCGGCCTGGCCGTCGATGATCTCGCGGATCTGCGCCTGCGGCGCACCGGCCATCGCGTCGCGCGCCGCCTTGGATTCCCAGCGGGCAATCGCCAGCAGCCGGCGCGGATCGCCGATGCAGCGATGCAGGCGCGTGCCGGCTGCCCCCTCGGCCTGCTGGATCAGCCTGCTTGCCCGGACCCAGGCCTCGGCGTACTGCTCGGCCGAGTAGCCCTCACCGATCTCGACCTCGAAAATGAACAGCATGGCGTTTCACTGCGGAAGCGGGGTGAGGACAGGGTAACGCTGAAGGGCGGGGGCGCCGGCGGAACGCGCAGCACGGGCGCGAAGAAGACCTTCCGCAAAACCCGCAGTAGGAGCCAGCTTGCTGGCGATCGTCCCATCCGGGGCGCCTAACGCCAGCAAGCTGGCTCCTACACGCAACGGCGCTGTAAGGTCCGGTTTGCGCCCTTCCGGCGCGTCTGAATCCCGCCCTCTTTCGACCGCATTCTCGCAACTCAACGAGACCCGACTGTGGGAGCACCCTTGGGCGCGACCGCCGCGCTAGGGATTCACCACAGACCGCGGCCAGAGCGGATCTCCGCGGTCGCGCCCAAGGGCGCTCCCACAGTCGGACTTCGTCGGGCGTCGGCAAAGCCCCATAGGGCATGCCTTGGCGCACCGATGCGGGCGTTCGGACGGTATGCCCGGTGCGGTCAGCCGCACCCTATCAATATCTGCTTCGCGCCCGAAGCGGACCTCCGAGCCCCCGAGTCCCCGCTCCCCTCAAATGATCCGCAGGGTGATCGCCTTGAGCACCGCCCTCGTACGGTCGCGGGTGCCGAGTTTGTCGAGGATCTCGCTGACGTAGTTTTTCACCGTGCCCTCGGACAGGTGGATGCTTCGCGCGATCTCCTTGTTCGAGTAGCCGCCGGCCAGCAGGCGAAGGATGGAGATCTCGCGTTCGTTGAAGGTGTCGCTCGGCGGGGCCTGGTCGCGGTAGGCGTAGCGGGCGCGGACCGGGTCGGTCGGCACCGGGGCCAGCAGGGTCTCGCCGGCGGCCACGCGCAGGATGGCCTCGTGCAGGTCTTCGGGCGAAGCATCCTTGAGCAGGAAGCCGCGTGCGCCGACCTCGGCCGCACGCAGGGCGAGGTCGGGCTCGTCGAAGGTGGTGAGCAGGATCAGCGGCGGGGCCGGCACCCTGGCAGCCAGGGCCTCGGCCAGGGCGAAGCCGTCAAGGCCGGGCATGCGGATGTCGGAGAGCACAAGATCAACCGGCTGGGCATCGAGCGCGGTGAGCAGGGCCTCGCCATCGGCGGCCTCGACCACCACCTCAATGTCGGGCAGGCCGTCGAGCAGGGCGCGCAGGCCGTGGCGGACCAGGGCCTGGTCGTCGACCAGTGCGAGACGCAGGCAGGTCATGCTTCGCCCTCCGGAAGCCAGGCGTCGATGCGCAGGCCGCCGCGCCCGGAGCGTGACAGGCAGACCTCTCCGCCGAGGGCCTCGAAGCGTTCGCGCATCCCGGACAGGCCGCCGCCGGCCCGCGGCTCGGACGGAGCCCGTCCGTCATCCTCGATGCACAGCTGCAAGCGGCCCGCTTCGGGGCGGATATGCACCGCCAGCTCCTGTGCTGGACCGTGGCGGGCGGCATTGGTCAGCGCTTCCTGCACCGCACGCAGCACCGCCTCGATGCGATCCCGGCCTCGCAGCTTCAGCCCGGGCTCGATGTCCAGGCGCAGCGCCGGACGCGGAAACGGCAGGCCGAGGCGGGCCAGCGCCTCGCCCAGATCCAGCCCCTCGTCCTGACGCATCTCGCGGACCACCTCGCGCAGGCTGCCGAGCAGTTCGTCGGCCAGGCCGGCGCAGAGGCGGACGCGCTCGGGGTCGCTCTGCCGGGGGTCGGCGGCCAGTGCGCGCAGGTTGAGCTTGAGCGCGGTCAGGCTGTGACCCGCAACGTCATGCAGTTCCCGCGACAGGCGTAGGCGCTCGGCGTCGCGCGCGCCGGCGGCGAGCAGGGTGCGACTGGTCAGCAGTTCGGCATTGGCCGCGCGCAGCTCTTCAGCCATCTGCTCGGCGGTCTGGTTGCTGCGGATCATCAGGGCGGCGAAGGCCTGGAAGCTGGCGAAGGCCACCACCGTGGTGAGGGCCGCCATCGGCCCGGCGTCCCAGAACCAGAACAGGCCGCCGAGGAACAGACCGTTGACCAGGGCGATCGCCGTGAACAGGCGCCAGCCGGAGAGATACACGGCCATCTGCGCGGCAAGCAGCACCAGCAGGATGGCCGCGGCGCTGTTCGGCCGCATCAGGGTAAGGCCCAGCGCGCAGACACCGAGCACCAGACTCAGCGCAAGGTGGCGCCCCGGCCGGCTGTCGCACAGGCCCGAGACCATGGCCAGGAACCCGGCGAGAAAGACCAGCATGGCGACGCGGGCCGGCCACAGCCAGGGCGAGCCGTCGCGTTCCATGCCGCCGATGGTGACCAGCCAGACCACGGCCCAGGCCACGTAAGCGGCCAGGGCAAGCGGAGACAGCAGCTCGTTTGTGATCTGGCGCCAACGCGTCGACATGCATCGAGCTTGGCCCGCCGGCTGTCCGAGGACAAGCCTTCGCATGCAGAAAGTGACTTCCTTCACCTGTGATGACTGACCGTCGGCACCTGAGTGGTGGACGTCGGCGCAGCAGACTGGATCCGTACACACGGGAGTCCGCCATGAACAGCTACACGATCAGTCTGGTCCTGCACCTCGCCTCCGGCACGCTGGCCCTCGTCTGCTTCTGGATCGCCGCCTTCGTGCGCAAGGGCAGCCGCCCCCACGTGCTCGCCGGGCGCGTCTACATGGGCGCCATGCTCGGCGTCATCGTCAGCGGCGCGCCGCTGGCTCATGCCCTGTTGGAAAGGGGCCATCCGGTGAGCGCACTGTTCCTCAGCTTCCTACTGCTGCTGACCGGCAGCGCCTGCTGGAACGCCTTGCGCGCCATCCGCGATCGCGGCGACCGTCAGCGCTACTTCGGACCGGTGTACTGGATCCTCAACGCCAGCGTCGGCCTGGGCGGCGCAGGAATGATCTGGCTCGGCACCCAGGCGGGGGGCGTCGTGCTGCAGGTGTTCGGTGGCGTCGGCCTGCTGGCCGCGGCCGGTTCGGTGCAGAGCTGGCGGCGCGCGCCGAACGATCCGCGCTGGTGGCTGAAGGAGCACTACGGCAACATCATCGGCTGCGGCGTCGCCACCCACATCGCCTTCCTCGGCATCGGCCTGCGCCGGCTGCTGCCGATGCTGGACGGTTCGACGCTGACCCTGATCGCCTGGCTGGCGCCGCTGGTGGTGGCGGTGATCGCAAGCATCCGCCTTGATCGGCGCTATGGCCGCCCGGCCGCCGACGCGAGGGTTGGCCAGCCCAGTCCGACGCTTCCGATTGCCTGAACCCGCCAAGGAACCCGCCCATGCGCCCTGCCCTGATCGCCGCCCTGCTCGCCCTCGCCGCTGCGCCGCTCGATGCCGCCACGCTGGCCGTCGAAGTCCAGGGCATCGCCGCCCAGAGCGGCCAGCTGAGCCTCGCCCTGTACGGCTCGGAAGCGGGCTGGAAGGGCGAGGCCAAGCCGGTCGACCGCCGGGTCGGCAAGCCAGACGGCAGCAGCGCGCTGCGCTTTACCTTCGTGAACCTGCCGCCGGGTCGCTACGCGGTGCGCGTGGCCCACGACGAGAACGGCAACGGCAAGCTCGATACCAACTTCATCGGCATCCCCAAGGAGGGCGTCGGCTCCTCGAACAACCCGCAGGTGATGCGCGCGCCGCGCTTCGATGAGGCGGTGTTCGAGCTGGGCGAGGACGATCTCGGCATCTCGATCGTACTCAACTAGGCCACCGCCAAGTTCTGACTTCGAGCCGTTCGTGCCGAGGTATCGAAGCACGAGCGGCCTCCGGAACCTCCAGGCTTCGCCCTTCGATACCTCAGGGCGAACGGGCAGTTCGGGGCGTGGACGGCGGGTTCATCCGAAGCTGTCGCGTCGGCCCGGGACAGGCGGGACGACATCGAACCGGGCAGGAACCAAGGGGACGTTGTCGCCCCACCCCTGCGAGCCGTTCGTGCTGAGGTATCGAAGCACGAACGGCCTCCGGAATTTCTAGGCTTCGCCCTTCGATACCTGAGGGCGAACGGGCAGTCCGGGGCGTGGCCGGCGGGGTCATCCAGAGCTGTCGCGTTGGCCCCGACCAGACAGGGCGACATCGGACCGGGCAGGACCCAGGGGGCCGCCATCGCCCCACCCCTTCGAGCCGTTCGTGCTGAGGTATCGAAGCACGAGCGGCCCCGGAATCTCCAGGCTTCGCCCTTCGATACCTCAGGGCGAACGGGCAGGCCGGGGCCGCATTGCGGGTTCAGTCGACCGGTCGGCGCGGAATGCGCAGCACAAAGCGGCAGCCCTCGCCCGGCCGGGTCTCGACATCAAGGCTGCCGCCGAGGCTCTGCTCGACCATCGAGCGGGCGATGGTCAGGCCCAGGCCGGTACCGCCCTGGGCACGTGCCGTGGTGAAGAACGGCTCGAAGGCGCGCTGCAGCACCGCCTCGCTCATCCCGCAGCCATTGTCGACCACCTCGATCAGCAGCCACTCCGGCTCGCAGCTCAGGACCACCCTCAGCTGCGCGCCCTGGGCACCGGCCTCGAAACCATGCAGGGCGGCGTTCGCCACCAGGTTGGACAGGGCGTGTGCCAGGGCCCCCGGGTAGGAGGTCAGCTCGCAGTCCGGGCCGCGCTCGAATTGCAGTGCCACGCCGCGGCTGCGCAGCATCGGCCCGAGCGTGGCCAGCACCGACTCGACATAGGCATTGGCCTCGAAGTCGAGACGCTTCTCCGAGGTCCGGTCGGCAGCGGTGCGCTTGAAGCTCTCGACCAGCTTTGCCGCGCGCTCGACATTGCGCTGGACCATGTCCAGGGCCTCGCCCAGTCCGTCCAGCGTGGCCTGCATGTCGCCCCGGCGCAGGGAGCCCGCGCGGAAATCGCGGTCCAGTGCCCGCAGCAGGTCACGGCCATGGCTGGCCGCGGTCACCGCCACACCGACCGGCGTATTGATCTCGTGGGCGACGCCGGCGACCAGCGAGCCCAGGGCAGCCAGCTTCTCGCGCTCGATCAGCTGGCGCTGTGTGCTTTCCAGCCTCTCGAGAGCCTGCTCCAGGCGCGCGGTGCGCTCCTCGACACGGCGTTCGAGCGTGGCGTTGAGCTGTTCCAGCCGCTCCTCGTAATCCATGCGCTCGGCCGAGGACATGGCCCGGGCGAACAGGTCGCCGAGGTTGCCGGTGAAGATCTGCTCGCCCTCGCTCCAGGTACGCGGTCCGCCGCGGTGCTCGGCGCAGAGGATGCCGACCATGCGGCCGCTTCGATGAATCGGCGTGTCGAGCATCGCACCGATGCCCAGCGGGCACAGGTAGGGCTCGACCAGCTCGACGCAGCAGGGGTCGCGCAGGCAGTCGCGGACCGCGATGCAGCGCTGGGCCTGGATGGCGACGAAGTAGGAGGGGTAGTCCTCGTGGGTCAGCGAGAGATTGTTCGAAGCGCTGGGATCGGCATGATCGACCAGGGCCACGCAGTGCATGGAAACGGGCGGGTCGTCGACCAGCCAGACGCTGGCCCGCGGCACGCCGAGGCCGGCGACCGCGGCGTCGCAGACCATCCGGGCAGCGGCCGGTACATTGCCGTCGTCGATGCACTCGGCGCGCGACACCCCGGCAAGCAGGCCCTGCCAGCGCGATGCTTCGCCCATGGCTTCACCCATCGAGGATACGGCGCGTTCAGCGGCCGCCCTGTTCCCGGCCCCCTGGCCGGCTCCAGGCAACACCTTACGCCTTCCCGGCCGCGGCGACCATGGCCGCGGAAACGATGGGCTCAGACGTCGCCGTCCTCCGGCCAGCCTTCGCCGGTGCCGGCCTGGATAACCCGGTCATCGGCCAGCACGTTGCCGGCCGGGATCGCCGGACGCTCGGCCAGTTCGCGATAGATCGGGCTGAAGTCCGGCCGCGTCGCATCGAACAGCTGCTCGAAGTCGTCGATCACGAAGTAGGTCTTCTGGAAGCTGTCGATGCGATAGCGGGTGCGCATGATGCGCTTGAGATCGAAGCCGATGCGGTTCGGGGCCGGGCTCTCCAGGCAGTGGATCGACTCGCCCTTGGAACTCATGATGCCGGCCCCGTAGATGCGCAGGCCGTCCTTTTGCCGGATCAGGCCGAACTCCACCGTGTACCAGTACAGGCGGGTCAGGTTGACCAGCGCCTCGGGCCCGATGCCGTGCGCCTTCACCCCGCCGGCGCCATAGGCCTGCATGTAGTCGGCGAAGACCGGGTTCATCAGCAGCGGCACGTGGCCGAACAGGTCGTGGAACAGGTCCGGCTCGGAGATGTAGTCGAGCTGCTCGGGCTTTCGGATCCACCAGGTCACCGGGAAGCGGCGGTTGGCCAGATGGTCGAAGAAGTCCAGCTCGGGCAGCAGGCCCTCGACGCCGATCAGCTGCCAGCCGGTCTTTCGCGCGAGATGGGTGTTCAG
This sequence comes from Pseudomarimonas salicorniae, assembly GCF_023156535.1. Taxonomy (GTDB): domain Bacteria; phylum Pseudomonadota; class Gammaproteobacteria; order Xanthomonadales; family Xanthomonadaceae; genus Pseudomarimonas; species Pseudomarimonas salicorniae. The sequence continues at coordinate 114,182 of NZ_JALNMH010000005.1, forward strand.
CTCGTCGAAGCGCGGAATCTGCTCGTCCGACATGCCCATCGCGTCCTGGGCGGTGAGGAACTCGGTGCAGGCGCGGTGCGGCAGGATCTCGCGCTGGCGGCGGAACAGCTGGCCCCAGACATCGTGATCGGTGGCGCTGTACTCGTCCCAGGGCTGCTCGACGATCCGCGTGGTGTAGACCGGGACGTAGCCCTTGTCGGTCATCTGGTGTTCGACGCGTTGTGCCACGGCCATGGGAATCTCCTGCTGCGAGCGTTTCTGCACACAGTCTAGCGATGATCGGGCGCAATTTCGGCGCATATGGCGCGCGAAGTCGGTCCATCAATGCAATAATGATGCGCCGATTTGAGCTACGGCGCCCCATTCGTGCACGCCCGCCTGAACCGGAGCCCTCGATGTCCCTCGATGCCCACGACATCACCCTGCTGGCCACCCTGCAGCGCGAAGGACGCATCGCAAACACCGAACTGGCCGAGCGCATCGGCCTGTCGCCCTCGGCCTGCCTGCGCCGGGTGCAGCGGCTGGAGGCCGACGGCTACATCGCCGGCTACCGCGCGGTGCTCGACCCCAACCGGCTCGGATACGGGCTGCAGGCCTTTGTCCGCCTGCAGCTGGCCCGGCATGACTCGGACAGCGTCGAGCGCTTCGTGCAGCGGGTCGGAGACTGGGACGAGGTCGTTGCCTGCCACGCGCTGACCGGCGACATGGACTACCTGCTGCACGTGATGGTGCAGGATCTCGACCATTTCTCGCGCTTCCTGCTCGACAAGGTGCTGCGCCCCGGGGACGTCGCCGACGTCAACTCCAGCTTCGTGCTCCGCGCGGTGAAGGCCGGTGGCGCGGTACCGCTGCCGCAGCGCTGACGCGGCGCGAGGAGCCCGCCGCCGCCCGGCCGGCTTCAAACCCGGCGGCCAAACCGCGACAATGGGGTGTTTCGCTTCTTCATTCCGCCTTCGGCTCCGCCGCGGGCTCCAACCGGGAGGATTCCATGGCTGAACCGACTCTCGTCCCGCCCACCGGCGGCGCCAAGATCAGCATCGACAACGGCCAGCTCAATGTGCCGCACAACCCGATCATCCCCTTCATCGAGGGCGACGGCACCGGCCGCGACATCTGGCGCTCGTCCGTGCGCGTGCTGGATGCCGCGGTGGAGAAGGCCTATTCGGGCAAGCGCAAGATCCACTGGATGGAGATCTATGCCGGCGAGAAGGCCAACAACCAGTTCGGCACCTGGCTGCCGGAAGCCACCGTGCAGGCCTGCCGCGATTACCTGGTCTCGATCAAGGGACCGCTGACCACGCCGATCGGCGGCGGCATCCGCTCCCTTAACGTCGCGCTTCGCCAGATGCTCGACCTGTACGTCTGCCTGCGCCCGGTGCGCTGGTTCAAGGGCGTGCCGAGCCCGGTCAAGCGTCCCGACCAGGTCGACATGGTGATCTTCCGCGAGAACTGCGAGGACATCTACGCCGGCATCGAGTTCGAGAACGGCGCCGAGAACAACAAGAAGTTCCTGGCCCTGCTCAAGGAGCACTTCCCCAAGGAGTTCGGCAAGGTGCGCTTCCCGGACACCTCGGGCATCGGCATCAAGCCGGTCTCGCGGGAGGGTTCCGAGCGCCTGATCGGCGCCGCCATCGAGTACGCCATCGCCAACGGCCGCAAGTCGGTGACCCTGGTGCACAAGGGCAACATCATGAAGTTCACCGAGGGCGCGTTCCGCAACTGGGGCTACGCCCTGGCCGAGCGCGACTACGCCGACAAGGTCTACACCTGGGACCAGTGGGAGCGGACCAAGGCCGCCTCGGGCGAGAAGGCCGCCAATGACGAGCAGGCCGCAGCCGTCGCCGCCGGCAAGATCATCATCAAGGATGCGATTGCCGACATCACCCTGCAGCAGGTGCTGACCCGTCCGGCCGAGTTCGATGTCATCGCCACGCTGAACCTCAACGGTGACTACCTGTCCGACGCCCTGGCCGCGCAGGTCGGCGGCATCGGCATCGCCCCGGGCGGCAACATCAACTACATGACCGGCCACGCCGTGTTCGAGGCCACCCACGGCACCGCGCCGAAGTACGCCGACCAGGACAAGGTCAACCCGGGCTCGGTGATCCTCTCCGGCGAGATGATGCTGCGCTACATGGGGTGGACCGAGGCGGCCGACGCCATCATCAACGCGATGGACAAGGTCATCGGCGACAAGACCGTCACCTACGACTTCGCCCGCCTGATGGACGGCGCCAAGGAAGTGAAGTGTTCGGAGTTCGGTGACCTGCTGATCAAGGCGATGTAAGCCCGATCACCCGAACGATGTGTTGCGAGGCCGCCGCAGGGCGGCCTCGCTGTTTTAGGGGAACGCGAACTGCGGGCGCGAAGTTCGCATTCGCCCCGGCCCCGCTGTAGGAGCCAGCTTGCTGGCGATAGGCACCCCGGACGGAACGATCGCCAGCAAGCTGGCTCCTACACGCAACGTCGCTGCCAGGTCCGGTTTGCGCTGCAAAGCAGACCTTGCCGCAGTCAAACTGTGGGAGTGCCCTTGGGCGCGACCGCAGCGCTACGCATTCACCGAGGACCGCGGCCAGAGCGGATCTCGGCGGTCGCGCCCAAGGGCGCTCCCACAGTCGGGCCTCCTTGGGCGTCGGCGAAGCCCCATAGGGTGCGTCTTGGACGCACCGACACGGGCGTTCGGACGGTACGCCCGGTGCGGCCAGCCGCACCCTATGAATGCCTGCTTCGCGCCCTTTCTTTCCCTACGGATGCTCCGCCTCCGCATGCACCTTCTCGCGGCGGATGAGGTAGAGGCCGGCGACAACGATGATGGCGGTGCCAAGCCAGGTCACGCGGTCGGGCAGCACGCCCCAGAGCACGACATCGAGACCGGTGCCCCAGGCCAGGGCGGTGTATTCGAAGGGCGCGATGGCGCTGGCCTCGCCGTGGCGGAAGGCTTCGGTCAGGCAGTACTGACCGAGCGCACCGGCCAGACCCACGCCGGCGACCAGCCAGCCATGCTGTCCGCCAATGGGCTGCCACTCGGGCCAGGCCAGGGCGCCGGCGCCGACGCTGACCGAGGTCAGCATCCAGAACACCATGCTCTGGCTGCTGTCGGTGCGCGCAAGCATCCGCACCAGGACCGCCGACAGCGCGTAGCAGAAGGCACCGAGCAGGCAGGCCAGTCCAGCCAGCGTGGCCACCCCCTCGCCGGTGGGGCGGAGGATGACCAGGGTGCCGAGCAGGCCGACCACGATGGCCGCCCAGCGCCGCGGCCCGACCTTCTCGCCAAGGATCGGCACGGCCAGCGCGGTGACCAGCAGCGGCGCGACGAAGAAGATCGCGTAGGCCGTGGTCAGCGGCATGTGCTGCAGGGCGTAGACGAAGGGCACCATCATGCAGACCGCGAGCACGCCGCGCAGGGCATGGATCGGCCAGCGGATGCGCAGCACGGTGCCGAGCCCGGTGGTGGCCATGATCCAGACCAGGGCGAAGGGCAGCGAGGCCAGGCCGCGCAGGGCAGCGACCTGGAAGCTGCCGTAGTGCTCGGCCAGCAGCTTGAGGCCGGCGTCCATCAGCGACAGCAAACCGATGGCCAGCACCAGCAGCACGATGCCGCGCAGGTTCGAGGCTTGCATGCCGATCAGGCGGTGATGTGGAAGTAGAGCGCCATGCCCGCGGACAGCAGCCCGGCCCAGAGCATCGCGATCAGCTGCAGCAGCAGGAAGACCCAGAGCATCCGCCAGGACAGCCTGCGCGCCACCCGGGCGTCGGGCGCGTCGTAGAGAACCGGTGCGATCAGGCTGCCGCAGCGGAAGTAGACCACCGCCAGGGCAAGGGTCATGGCAAAGGTCGCCCACTGCGCCCAGTAGGTCACCTGGGCCAGCTGCCAGGAGATGCCGATCTGCGTCACCACCAGCAGCCCGACCAGAACAAACATCCACGGCGTCAGCCGGGCATTGAGCAGGTAGAGCATGACCGGCCGGGCCTGGTCGACGCGCTCGCCCGGCGGCTTCAGTCGACGCGCCCACCAGGCAAAAGCCATCGCGGTCAGCGGCAGCAGCAGTCCGGTGAACACCATGCCGAGCAGGTTGGCAGCGCCGGTCTCGACCATCCGGCGCATGAAGCGCAGCCGGTTCTCGGTGCCGCGCAGGCGGTTCTCGAGGCTCTCGGCCAGCCTCAGCCTGACCGCGGCAGTCTGGCCTTCGGAGACCTCTCTCAGACCGGCCTCGATGGCCGCGATGCTGGCCCGGCGCTCCTCGGCATCGATCTGCGCGCTGTCCAGGGATATGAAGGGCATGATGTGCAGGCCCACCATCCGCTTGCGCGCCGCGGACAGGGCCTCACGCTCTTCCGGGCTCATCGGGATCGCCTCCCCCGGCAGGCAGCCAGCCTCCCGGTAGAGGGCTTCGTCCGGTGCGATGCGCTGGCGCAGCTCGGCCGCGGCATCGGCGCTGAGGTCGAACACCTGGTTGGGCTGCTCGAGCAGGAAGCCGTTGACCGAGGCCAGCGCTGCCAGCACGCCGAAGGGCATCACGATCCACAGGAAGTGGGCGAAACCGCGGGCACTGAAGCCGAGCGCGCGCTCGCCTTCCAGGGCCAGCCGCGGTTCGGCCAGCAGGCGGCGCCGCGCGGCGAGGAAGCCGCGCAGGTCATACCAGGCCGCGGACAGTCGCGACTCGGAGTAGCGGTAGGGGGGCGGCGTTTCGGCGTCCACGCGGAGGGCGGCGTCTGAAGATCGCGGCATGTTCCGCCCCGCCCGTCGCAGGGTCAAGGCGGCATGTCGCGACCCCGGCTTCCTGCACTTGCCTTTGCCGGGCCCAGCGGCCAAGGTGCCCGCCGCTTTCGCCTCTCCCGGGATTTTCGTGCGCCTTGCCTGTTTCGCTTTCCTCCTTGCCTGCCTGCCGGTGCAGGCGGAAATCCGCATCGATGGCGTGCTCGACGAAGCGGAGTGGAATTCGGCCCAGCGCTTTACCGATTTCGTCGCCGTGCAGCCGCTCAGCGGCCAACCGGCACCTGAGGACCGCCGCGCCGAGGCCCTGCTGCTGTCGACGCCGGAAGGGCTGGTGGTGGCGATTCGCGCCTGGCACCCGCCGGGCGTGCCGCAGACCCGCACCCGCATTCCGCGCGATGGCAACACCCCGGTCGACCGTTTCAACCTGATGATCGACTTTGACGCCGATGGCCGGCAGGGCTACGACTTCACGATCACCGCCGCCGGTGACGTGATGGACGAGGTGATCCGCAACGAAAACCAGTTCAACAAGGACTGGGACGGCGCCTGGGAGCACGCCGTGGCCGACTTCGAGGGTGGCACCGTGGCGGAGTGGCGGATCCCCTGGAGCATCGCCCCGATGCGCGGCTCGTCCGCCCCGCGGCGGACCATCGCGGTCCACTTCGACCGGGTTATCGTCGCCAGCAACCAGCGCTTCGCCTTCCCTGGCGCAAGCTTCATGCGGCCGCGCTTCCTCTCCGACTTCCACAAGGTCGAGATCGACCAGTACCGCCAGCGCGAACTGGCCATCACCCCCTACGGCGTGCTCCGCCACAACCGGATAAGCGGCGAAAGCGACACCGAGCAGGGCTTCGACCTGTTCTGGAAGCCGAGCGGCGACCACCAGTTCGCACTCACCGTGAACCCCGACTTCGGCCAGGTCGAGAGCGACCAGCTGGTGGTGAACTTCAGCGCCGTGGAAACCTTCTTCACCGACCGCCGGCCGTTCTTCACCGAGAACCAGGGCTACTTCGACCTGGGCCATCCGCTGGGCACGCTGTTCTACACCCGGCGCGTCGGCGGTCCGCTGGACGACCGCAGCGGCGCTGCCTCGATCAACGCCGCGGTCAAGGCCAACGGCAGCTTCGGCCAGTTCGGCTACGGCCTGTTCATCGCTGACGAGGACGGCCAGGCCGGGCGTGAGGCGCACCTGCTGCGCAGCACCTGGGATGCCGACTCGCTGCGTCTGGGCCTGACCCGCAGCGAGGTCGAGCGGCCGTTCCTTGCACGCACCGCCGCGGTAACCTCGGTCGACGCGGTCTGGCAGCCCGATCCGACCTGGCGGATCCGGCCACTGCTCAGCGAGAGCCGCAGCGAGACCGCGGGCATCGAACGCCGCGGCCGCGGCGCCGGCTTGGTCGCCGACTGGGATCCCGAAGGGCCCTGGCGCCAGGAGTACTTCGCCCTCTACGCCGACGACGAACTTGAGCTCAACGATCTCGGATTCCAGCCACGCAACGATTACCGCTACTTCGAGTGGGAGACCGGCTATCGCCAGGACAGCCTGCCCGAAGACTCGGCCTGGCGCTCGCACGCCTGGGAGGGCGAGATCGCCCACCGCGAGAATCTCGCCGGCGAGCGGCTGCAGCAGAGCTTTGCGCTCTCGCGCAGGTCCTCGGGCCGCACCGGCGTCGAGCGCAACTGGTACCTCAGCTTCCGGCGCTCCTCGGTCGACGACCTGCTCACCCGCGGCCATGGCAGCGTGCCGCAGCGGGCCGGCTGGCAGTTCTTCATGGAAAGCCAGTACCCGCGCCGCGGCGAAGGCCGCTTCGCCTGGTCCTGGGAATTCGAGATGTTCCCCGGCGTGGCCGACGGCCACGGCTGGTATGGCGGCGTGCAGCCGCGCTGGCACCTCGGCGACCGTTTCGATGTCGACCTCGGGCTGTACGCCGTGCACCGGCCGGACTGGCTGATCTGGCAGCAGGACGACCAGCTGGCCAGCTTCCGAGCCAACCAGGTCGAGCTGTACTCGAACCTCAACTGGTTCCCGACCGAGCGCCAGGAGCTCCGCATCAAGCTGCAGGCCATCGCCATCGATGCCGAGCTGCGCCAGGCGCGGCAGCTGGTACGTGGCCGGCTGGTCGACAACGATGCCGCGGTCGAGGACTTCACCCTGCGCAACTTCGGCGTGCAGGTGCGCTGGCGCTACAAGCTCGGCACCCTGAGCGACATCTATGCCGTCTACGGCCGCGGCGGCTTCGCCCTGGACGAGCTGGAGGCCGGGCAGAACCGCGGCCTGTCCGGCGTGTTCGGCGACACCTTCTCGCTGCGCGACGAGGACCAGCTGCTGCTGAAGATCGCGTATCGTTTCTCGCTGTGATTTGCCCGGACACGCACATGCTCCAGATGGTGGGCTTCGACGCCGACGACACGCTGTGGCGCAGCCAGGAATACTTTGATGCGGCCCAGGCCGAGTTCGAGTCGATCCTCGCCGCCTACCTCGACATCCACGACCGCCGCGTCCACGAGGAGCTGCTCGCCACCGAGCGTCGCAACATCCGCCTGTATGGCTATGGCGCCAAGGGCATGACCCTGTCGATGCTGGAAACCGCCATCGCGCTCACCGCCGAGCGGATCTCGGCCGCCGACCTGCACCGCGTGCTGGCCATCGGCCGCAGCGTGCTGGAACACCCGGTCGAGCTGCTGCCCGGCGTACGCGAGGCGGTCGAGGAAGTCGGCGCCGAGTTCGAGGTGGTGCTGATCACCAAGGGCGACCTGTTCCACCAGGAGCGCAAGGTCGCCGAGTCCGGCCTTGGCAGCCTGTTCCGGCGCATCGAGATCGTCTCGGAGAAGGACGAGGCCAGCTACGCCCGCCTGCTCCGCGAGTTCGACCTGCCTGCCGAGCGCTTTGCCATGGTCGGCAATTCCCTGCGTTCGGACATCGAGCCGGTGCTGAACCTCGGCGGCGCCGGCGTCCACGTCCCCTACTCGACCACCTGGGCGCTGGAGACCGAACACGCCGTCGACGAGAAGCACCCCCGCCTGCGCATCGTCCAGCACGCCACCGAGATCGCCGCCACCCTGCGCGAGCTCGCCGCAGCATAGGTTGCGGCTCGCCGCACCGCGTACCGCCCGAACGGCGTGGTCGGTGCAACAAGGCGAGCCTTGGGCGCAAATGAAGACCTTCCGCAGAACCCGAATGTAGGAGCCAGCTTGCTGGCGATAGGTGCGCCGGGCGGGACGATCGCCAGCAAGCTGGCTCCTACAGGGGGAGCGGGGCGAATGCGTGCTCTGCGCCCAAGGCAAGCCTTGCCGCAGTCAAATTGTGGGAGCGTCCTTGGGCGCGACCGCAGCGCAACGGATTCACCACAGACCGCGGCCAGGGCGGTTCTCCGCGGTCTCGCCCAAGGGCACTCCCACAGGCGGGCATCTCAACGCCCAACGAAGCCCCGTAGAGTCGAGCACGCTCGACTGACGCAACTGACAATGTCGCCATTCCGCGACGCCTGAGCGAACAAGCTCATCTCTACGATTCGCGCCATCGCCGCGGGGGATGCGGACTCAGCGCAGCGCCGCGGCATCGACCTCATACAGATCCGACAGCTGGACGCCTCCCTCGCCGCCGGCCTCGGCCGGGATGCGGTCGCTGGCGAGGAAGAGGCGCCGGCCATCGGCCGAGAAAGCCGGGGTGTAGTCGAAACCGGGCGAGTTGAACGGCGCCGGCAGGCGTTCGGCGCTGTCGGCCCAACCCTCGCCCTCGCGGCGCACGCTGAACAGGTCGCCGTCGGCACGGCCGTCCCGAATGCTCCAGAACAGCGCGATGCGGCCGTCCGGTGAGAGGGTGAAGTCGCCCTGCGCCTTGCCGCTGTTGAAGGGTGCCGGCAGCGGCTGGGCCGGGTCGGGGAAGCTGCCGTCGTCGGCCTGGCTTGCCTGGTAGAGGCTGAGTCCTGCCGGCCCGCCCGGCCGAGCGCTGTTGAAGTAGAGGACGCCGCCGTGCAGTTCCGGACCCAGCTCGTAGCCGGGGCTGTTGATCGTCTCACCGAGGTGCTGCGGCGGGCCCCAGCGACCCTCGGCGTCGATCTCCAGCCGCCACAGGTCGAGGTCGCGACGCTCCGCCCCGCGGCCCGCGGCCGGGCGATCCGAGACGAAATACAGGCTGCGACCGTCGACGCTCAGCCATGGATCGGAATCGCGATATCGGGGGTCGGTGATCGGCGCCTCGACCGGGGCGCTCCAGCCGTTCGCGACCCGTCGCGAGAGCCAGATCCGCGAGTTGGCGAAGTCGGCGTCCGAGCGCGCAAACACCCGAAGCCCCACCTCGGCACGCTCGCTCAGGTTGTACTCGTTGCGCGGGGTCGAAATCCCGTCCCCGATCCGCCGCACCTCGCCGGGCGATTCGGCCAGCACGGGAAGGGAAAGGATCAGGCTGCAGGCAAACAGGGCGCGACGCATCGGGACGGTCCGTGATGGGGGATTACGCATTGGACACTCCGTTCCCTCGGCAGGTTTCAGCCCCTGCGCCGCGCCGAGGTCCGCGCGGGGTCGAGTCGAGGACGCCCGCCTCGATGCCGCGCCGAAAGCGCACCATCGGCATCGCGGCCGCGCCGGGACGATCATTCTGACGCGGGATAGGGTGCGGCTGGCCGCACCGGGCGTAGCGTTGGAACGCCCGTATCGGTGCGCCAAGGCACACCCTATGGGGCTTCGCCGACGTGCAGCGAAGCCTGACTGTGGGAGCGCCCTTGGTCGCGACCTCAGCGCTACGGTTTCACCACAGACCGTGGACAGAGCGGAACTCCGCGGTCGCGCCCAAGGGCACTCCCACAAACAGCCGGCCCATCCGAGGTCGCGGCGAATGCGAACCTCGCACCCATTTCCACCCTTCGGGCTATCCTCCGCCGTGTCGGTCCCCGGGCGCACGGGCGCGGTGGCGCTGGTGTCGGGGACGCTTTCCGCCCTCTCAATGGATGTGCTGCCCATGAAGATCGCCAGCTGGAATGTCAACTCGCTCAACGTCCGCCTGCCGCATCTGCAGGAGTGGCTGAAGGCGGCGCAGCCGGACATCGTCGGGCTGCAGGAAACCAAGCTGGAGGATGCCAAGTTTCCCGATGATGCCCTGCTCGAGCTGGGCTACCGCAGCGTGTTCGCCGGGCAGAAGACCTACAACGGCGTGGCCCTGGTGTCGAAGCAGCCGGCCGAGGAGGTGCAGGTCGGCATCCCCGGTTTCGAGGACGAGCAGAAGCGCGTGATCGCGGCCCGATTCGGGGATGTCCGCGTGGTGAACCTGTATGTCGTGAACGGCAAGGCGGTGGGCGACGAGAAGTACGAGTACAAGCTGCGCTGGCTGGACGCCGTGCACGACTGGCTGGCCGAGGAGATCGCCCGCCATCCGAAGCTGGTGGTACTCGGAGATTTCAATATCGCGCCGGACGACCGCGACGTGCACGATCCCGAGGCCTGGCACGAGAAGATCCTCTGCTCGACGCCCGAGCGCGATGCGCTGAAGCGGCTCTGCGCGCTCGGGTTGCATGACAGCTTCCGCCTGCACAATGACGAGGCCGGCCACTTCAGCTGGTGGGACTACCGGGCGGCGGGCTTCCGCCGCAACCTCGGCCTGCGCATCGACCTGCTGCTGGTCAGCGAGGCACTGCGTGCCGGCTGCAGCGCCTCGGCCATCGAGCGCGAACCCCGCACCTGGGAGCGGCCCAGCGACCACGCGCCGGTCTGGGTGGACGTCACCGGCTGAGTTGGACGCGATGCTTCGCGACCGCGCGACACTCGGCATCCTGGCCAGCAACCTGGTAACGCTTGGCGTCGCCTACTGGGCCGATTGGGGCCTGCTTGCCCTGCTCTGGCCCTACTGGATCCAGAGCGTGGTGATCGGCTGGTTCAGCTACCGGCGGATCCGCGCGCTGCGCCGGTTCGCGGTCGACAACCTGAGGATGAACAATCAGCCGGTCGATGAGAGTCCCGACACCCGCCGCCGCATCGCCCAGTTCTTCGCCCTGCACTACGGCTTCTTCCATGTCGGATACCTGTTCTTCCTCGGCATCTTCAGCCTGGCCGGCCAAAGCGGCGCGGCGCAGGGCGACCTGGTCGAGCGCTTCGGCACCGTCAGCGCCCTGGACTTGCCGTTGATCGCCCTGCTAGGCCTGTCCTTCTACTTCAGCCATGCGGCCTCGCATCGCGAGCATCTGGCGGCGGACCTCCGCGGGCGGCCGAACATTGGCACCCTGATGTTCCTGCCCTACGGCCGGGTGCTGCCGATGCACGTGACGATCATCGTCGGCGCGGCGCTGAACAGCGGCTTGGGGCTGCTTCTGTTCGGCCTGCTGAAGACGGCGGCTGATCTCGGAATGCATCACGTCGAACACCGCGTGCTGCAGGGCGGCCGCTGAGACCGTGGCCGCGAACGAGGACAGCGCCTTTGTCTGTCGCCGCGTACTGCGTTTCGGCGGCGATGAGCGGCGCAGCGAGGACGACCGCATTGCCGAGGAAGTCCCGATCGCCCTGCGCTACAACGGCCAGCCCTTCGCGGTGATGCTGGCCACCCCGTGCGACATCGAGGATTTCGCGCTCGGCTTCTCGCTGAGCGAGGGGCTGATCGAGGCGCCGCCACAGCTTCTTGGATGCGAGATCAGGCCGCTACTGGAAGGCATCGAGGTCGATCTTCGGGTGGCGGAGGATGCCCCCGCTGCGCGGCTCGGCGAGGCGTCGGGTCGACTGTTGCCCGGACGCAGTGGCTGCGGCCTGTGCGGGGCGCGCGCACTGGAGGACGCGCTGCGCTTGCCGCGTCCTGTGCACACGACCCGACGCTTCACCCTGGCCGCGCTGCGGCGTGCGCTCGGCGCCCTGCCCTCGCTGCAGCCGCTCAATGCCGCCACCGGCGCAGTGCATGCCGCGGCCTGGGCCGATGGCGCGGGCGCGATCGGCCTGCTGCGCGAGGATATCGGGCGGCACAACGCGGTCGACAAGCTGATCGGCGCGCTGTCGCTGTCCGACCTGCCAATCCATGAAGGCATGCTTCTGGTGACCAGCCGGGCCAGCTACGAGATCGTGCTCAAGGCAGCCTCGGCCGGGGTCGGACTGCTGGCCGCGCTGTCGGCGCCCACCGCGCTGGCGGTCGACCTCGCCGAGCGCGCAGGGCTCTGCCTCGTCGGCTTCGCCCGCGCCGAGACCTGCAACATCTACGCCCACGCCGAGCGTCTGCTCGGAGACTGAGCCTGCCGCGCCACAGGCCGGACCCGGCGGTCGGGACGACCCTATTCGGCCGCCGCGGCGCGCAACCTGACCGGGATCGACTTGTAGGCGGGCGTACCGCTCTGCCGGTCATGGCTGTCCAGCGAAAGCAGGGCGTTGGCCTCGGGGTAGTAGGCGGCAAGCGAGCCCCGGGCGATCTGCCCGGCGATCACGGTGTAGCCGCGCAGACGGCGCCTTGTCCCGGCGCCGCCGTCCACCGCCTCGATATCGACCCGGTCGCCGTGGGCAAGACCGAGCGCGGCAAGATCATCGGGATGGGCAAAGACCACGTCCCGGCGGCCGCGCACCCCACGATAGCGGTCGTCGAAGCCATAGATCGTGGTGTTGTACTGGTCGTGGCTGCGTACCGTCGCCAGCTGCAGCACGTCCGGGGCCGGCGCGGCGGGACCGGCCCCGGCGCAAAGGAAGCGGGCGCGGCCGGTTGGCGTATGCCATTGACGGCGCGCCGCGGGGTTCTCCAGGTGGAAGCCGCCAGGCGTGGAGATCCGTTCCTCGTAGTCGCGGAAGTCCGGATGCACGGCCTCGATGGCGGCGCGGATGCGAGCATAGTCGGCCACCAGATGGCGCCAGTCGACGCGGCTGTCCGGCAGGGTGGCGCCGGCGATGCCGGCGACGATGGCGGGCTCCGAGCGCAGCTGATCGGAGGCCGGGGCGAGACTTCCGCGTGAGGCGTGGACCATCGACATCGAGTCCTCGACGGTGACGAACTGCTCGCCGCCCTCCTGAACATCCCGTTCCGTCCTGCCGAGGCAGGGCAGCAGGAAGGACTGTCCTTGCCCGACCAGCAGGTGCGAGCGGTTGAGCTTGGTCGCGATATGCACCGACAGATCGAGCCCGCGCAGGGCGGGGAACACGGTATCGGGATCGGACATGGCCACCGCAAGGTTACCGCCGAGGCAGAGCATGGCCCGTGAGCGGCGCTGGCTGATCGCCTGCACCGCCTCCACCGCATTGTGGCCGCGCCGGCGCGGCACCCGGATGCCGAACTCGCCTTCCAGCGCGGCGCACCAGGCTTCGGTCGGCGCCTCGGTGATGCCCACGGTGCGGTCACCCTGCACGTTGGAGTGACCGCGCAGCGGGCAGATGCCGGCGCCGGGCCGGCCGATATTGCCGCGCAGCAGCAGCAGGTTGGCGATCTGCTGGACGTTCTGCGTGCCGTGGCGGTGCTGGGTGATGCCCATGCCGTAGCAGACGATGACCCGGTCGGCACGGGCGTAGATCGCCGCCAGGGCCTCCATGTCGGCGCGGCCCAGACCGCTGCGGGCTTCGATGTCCGGCCAGTCGAGCGTGGCCAGCTCGGCGCCCAGCGCCTCGAAGCCTTCGGTGTGGCGGGAGATGAACTCGCGGTCCAGCAGCCCTGCCCCGCCCGCTTCGCACTGCGCGGCGTCCTCCGCCAGAAGAGCCTTCATGATCCCCTGCAGCACGGCGATATCGCCGCCGACCCGCGGCTGGCTGTAGGTGGTCGCGAGCCGCGTCTCTCCGCCGGTCAGCATCTCCAGCGGGTGCTGGGGTGAGGCGAAGCGCTCGAGGCCGCGCTCGCGCATCGGATTGATCACCACGATCGGCACGCCGCGGCGGGCCGCCGCGCGCAGGGTGCTGAGCATGCGCGGATGGTTGGTGCCGGGGTTGTGGCCGATCGAGAAGATCGCGTCGCAGTGCTCGAAGTCCTCGAGGCTGACCGTGCCCTTGCCGAATCCGATCGACTCCGGCAGCCCGACGCTGGTCGCCTCGTGGCACATGTTCGAGCAGTCCGGAAAGTTGTTGGTGCCGAACTCCCGGGCGAACAGCTGCCAGAGGAAGGCGGCCTCGTTGGAGGCCCGGCCCGAGGCATAGAACTCCACCGCGTCGGGGTCGCCCACCGCGCGCAGGGCCGCGCCGATGCCGGCGAAGGCCTCGTCCCAGTCGACCGCCACATAACGATCCGTTGCGTGCTCGTAGCGCATCGGATGGGTCAGGCGGCCGATGTCCTCCAGCCGGTGGTCGCTCCATGACCACAGCTCGGCCACGGAATGCCCGGCGAAGAACTCCGGCCCGGCGCGCTTGCCGGTGGCCTCCCAGGCCACAGCCTTGGCGCCGTTCTCGCAGAACTCGAACGAGGAGGTGTGCTTCGGGTCAGGCCAGGCGCAGCCCGGGCAGTCGAAGCCGTCGGGCTGGTTGACCCGCTTCAGCGCGCGCAGCTCGTCGGCCACCGCCATCTGATCGCGCACCGCCCGGGCCACCGCGCCCAGCGCCGGCCAGCCACCGGCCGGACCGTCAAACTCCTCGACCCCCGGCACCTGCTGCTTCTTCGCCATGCCTTCGCCTGATGCCTGTCCGGGTTTCGATGGTACTCGGGTCGGGGTTCGATACCTCACCGCGAACGGGGTTGTGCGGGCTGCAGCGCAGCAGGCTGCGCTCCGCGAGGAGCCGTTGCACGGCACGCCTGAGGACGGCATTGCCCCCGTCGGCTCAGTCCACCTGTGGGAGCTGCCCATGGCCGCGACCGCGGCGCTGCGCCCAGCCACGTTCCTCGGGGCAATCCGACACGCGGCTGTCGCGGGCAAGGCCCGCGCCTACCGGAGCATGGCGAAGGTTTCCGGCCGCCCTTCGATTCCTCAGGGCGAACGGGTGTCGCCGGTTCCCTGGCGACGCGTCATGGTGAATCACTATGTTAAAGATGAGGGATGGTGCAGGCGCAGATCCCGCCGCAGCGACTCGGCCAGGTGGGCGGCGAGGCTGCGCACGCGGGCAACGCGACGCAGGTCGGCGTGCCAGAGGACCCAGACGCGGGTATTGAACTCTTCGAGCGGCGGGCGCAGGCAGCGCAGGCCGGGGCGTGCTTCGGCCAGTGGACAGAGCAGCCAGCCCACACCGATTCCGGCCACCACCGCGTCGGCGAGGGCAAGCAGGCTGTCGACCCTCATCACTATGCGTTCCACCGGAACGCGCTGGGCGATCCAGCGCGCCGAGGCAAGGTGGGCGAGGGTCTCGGTGTGGCCGATCCAGGGCAGGGACTCCAGCGGCCCGGGTTCGGCGGCGAAACGCTCGACGGTGCCGTAGAGCGCGGTGCGGATCTGACCGACCTCCTGGCCGATCAGCGTGTCCGGCACGCGGTTGGCGCCGCGCACGGCGATGTCGGCCTCGCGCTGGGCGAGGCTGGCGAAGGCGTTGCCCTGGACCAGGGCGATCTCGACCTGCGGATGCTGGCGCTGGAACGCCGCCAGCGCCGGCAGGATCAGCGGCAGCAGCACGTCGGGCGCGGTCAGCCGCACCGGGCCGGACAGCACGGCATCATCGCCGCCGATCTCGCGCTGGGCGGCGGCGATCTGCTCGCCGAGCCCTGCGAGGTCGGCGGCCAACTGTCTGCCCTGCGCCGTCAGCACATAGCCGCTGGGCAGGCGATCGAAGAGGCGGGCGCCGAGGCCCTCCTCCAGCCGGGACAGCCGGCGCAGCACGGTGGAGTGATTGATGCCGAGCTGGACCGCGGCCGCACCCACCGATTCGCGCTCGCAGACGGCGAGAAAGACCTGCAGGTCGCTCCACTGTGTCGGCGCAGGCATGGCCACCCTTGTGCAGAAATGCCGATCGGTTCGGCACAGATTGCCAGTTCCGCGACGCGCTGCGCAGGTCGAAACTGACGGACATCCAATCCGGAAGCCCGACATGCCTGCCGCACAGCCTGCCCCGCTTGATTCCGCCCCGGCCCTGCCCGCCGCGCTGCACTGGCGTGCCCGCCGCGGCGCCGGGCCGGACGGTCTGGTTGCCTCGCCGCTGGTCCAGGCGCCGCTGGCCGCCGACGCCGTGCGCGTGCGGGTGCTGGCGGTCTCGCTGAACCATCGCGATCTGATGTTGCTCGACGGCCGGGCCGGCCCCGCCGACCGCCCGGTGGTGCCCTGCTCGGATGCGGTCGGCGAGGTGCTGGAGGTGGGCAGCGCGGTACGAGACCTGGTCCCCGGCCAGCGCGTGATCAGCGCGTTCTTTCCCGACTGGGAGCGCGGCCCCGCCAGCGCAGCTGCCACCGCCCGCGCCCTGGGTGGCTCGCTGGACGGCGTGCTCGGGGATGAGGTCTGCCATCCGGCCGCGGCCTGGGTGCCGCTTCCCGACGGCGTGGCGGTCGATGCGGCCTCGACCCTGAGCTGCGCGGGGGTGACCGCCTGGCACGCCCTGCACGCGCCCGTGGCGCTGCCGCGCGGCGCCGGCATCGTCGTGCTCGGCACCGGCGGCGTCGCGATCTGGGCGCTGCAGCTTGGCGTCGCGCTGGGCCTGCGCGTCGCCGTGGTTTCTTCCCATGCGTCCAAGCTGGAGCGCGCCGCGGCGCTGGGCGCGTCGCTCTGCGTGGACCGGCGCACCCATCCGCGCTGGTCCGAGATGATCCAGCGCGAATGGGGCGGCGCCGACCGGGTGCTGGACGTGGTCGGTCCGGCAACGCTTGCCCAGTCGATCGAGGCCCTGCGCTACGGCGGCAGCGTCGCGGTTGTCGGCCGTCTGAGCGGCAGCGAGCCTGCGGCGATCGACCCTGCCGCCCTGTTCCTCGAGCACAAGCGTCTGCTCGGTCTGATGGTCGGCAGCCGCGCCATGACCGCGCAGCTCGCTGCGTTCGTGTCCGACCAACGACTGCATCCAGTGATCGAGAAGGTCTATCCGCGCGGGGCGGTCGGCGAAGCCTTCGGCGCCCTGGCCCGCGCGGACCACGTCGGCAAGCTGGTCATCCGCCTCGACGAGGCAGCCGTCTGAGGTGCGTTCTCGCGGGCCCGGAAACGCCAGAATGCCGCTTGGCGCTCAGTGCCCTTCCAGCCGGCGCTGGTAGCGGATCGAATAGGCCGTTCCCGCCGCGAAGCAAAGCGCGATCAGCAGGCAGATCGGCCCGTTCCAGCGCGCGCGGCGGTCGATGTAGCTGACCTCGCCACCCCCGGTATCGAACCACACCGGAACCCGGTCGCCGGGCTCCAGCTGCTCGTAGCGCGAGCGGGCGACCGACTGTCGCCCATAACGCATCGATTGTCCTTCGGGCTGGAAACGGTAGCGCACCTGATACGAGGTCGTATGTCCCGTTCCGGTGCGGCTGGGCGTGCTCACCTCCCGCTTGGCGATCACCACGCCCTCGCTGCGCTCACCGACAACGAAGACGCTGTAGTCGGTCCAGAAGAGGAAGGCCGAGACCCCCAGCAGCAGCAGGGTGATCCCGCCCAGCACGATATTGCTGATCCGGCCGGCGCGACGCTGCTTGTCCAGCGCGCTCATCGCGTCGCCACCCAAATCAGCAGGCCGATGAACAGGGCCGAGACCAGCAACACGCCGCCGAGGACGATGGCAATCAGGATCAGGGCGCCCTTCTTCGGATCCCCGCGCAGCAGCCGCTCGAGTCCTGCCTGTTCACTGGGCTGCGCCGGCGGCGGCAGCTGCTCGGCAATCGAGGCCAGCGTCTGCAGCCCCTCGAGCACCGGTTTGAAGCGTTCCAGCGTGAAGGCCTCGCCCTCCAGCGTCGGGCTGGTGTAGCTGAGCTCACCCGGCATCAGCTGCACGCCCGGAAGCTTGTGCCCCTGCCGCCCGGTGCCTGCGAGCAGATCGGGAAGCAGGGCCGCCGCCCGCGGCTTGGCCAGCAGGTTCCGCGTCCAGTCGGCATCGGCGGCCACAGCGCAGAAACCTTCCAGGCCCTCGGGCATGTCGCGCACCTGCTGGCGGCCGAACCGGGCATGCAGCCAGCGCACGAAACCCTGCCTGGCGAGGCCTTCGCGGACAAAGGCCAGTCGCGTCTTCACCGCGCAGTCCATCCGGATGCTCAGCATGAAGCCCAGCTGCTTGCTGTAGCGGATGTCGCCGACGTAGCGGGTGCGCTTCTGCCGTGCCACGGCCACCTCGACCCGGCGCCCGTCCAGACTGCCGGACCAGATGGCGGCGCCCTTGTCGGGCTGCCGCTCGAGGCCCTGCTCGATCAGATGGCGGCCCAGCTCGAGGCCGGGATCATCCTCCGGCGTCCTGTAGACCAACGGTGCAGCCATGGCGGAGCTCCTTCGTCCCGGGCGCGGGGCCAACAGGAATACGTGCATGCCGCGACATGCAGCGAACGGGACCCGCCTGTGCGGGCCGTGGAGAGCGCCGGCCGCATCCCCATGCGACCGCGCAGGGCAAGGCTAAGCGGCAGGGCAAGCAGGGTCAAACCGGCAGCCATTGCCGAGGGCAGCACGCTTGCCCCACCGTCCGCCCATCACGCCCCCATGCCAACTTCGTCGTACGGAGATTCGCTGGCCGCGTTTCAACCGCAACCACGCGGGGCCCGGGCTGACCTAGACTCGACGCCATGAACGCCGAATCCAATGAACTTTCCGCCCGCGCCGCCGCCCTGCTGCGCGACGGCTTTGCCGACTACCACGCCCGCTTCGCCACGGTCACCCAGCGCGCCCGGCGCCGCTTCGAGGAGCGCGACTGGGCCAGCGCGCGGAGTGACGCCGTGGAGCGTATCGAACTCTATGACCGCTGCGTCGGCGAGACCTCGGTACGCCTGGCCGAGCTGCTCGGCGAGTCGGCCACCGACCGCGCACTGTGGAAGCGGATCCGCGACGGCTATGCCGCCCTGATCGCCGACCTGCTCGATCAGGAGTTGTACAAGACCTTCTTCAACACCCTGTCGCGTCGCTCGCACAAGATCCGCGGCACCGATCCGGACATCGAGTTCGTCGCGCTCGATATCGAGCCGACCGATCGCATCGCCCAGCCGGTGGCGCGCTATGCCTATGCCGCCTCACCGCAGCTCGAACGCACCATGCGCAGCCTGCTGGAGGACTACAGCTTCTCGGTGCCCTATCGCAACGTCGCCGACTGCGCGGCCAAGCTCGCCGCCTCGCTGGAGGCCCAGCTCGACGAATGGGGCGAGCCGCCGGTGATCGCTCTGGAAATGCTGCAGACGGTGTTCTACCGCGAACGGCGCGCCTACCTGGTCGGCCGGGTGTTCGGCGACAAGCGCTTCGCTCCCTGCGTGATCGCGCTGATGAACACCGACGAGGGGATTCGCGCCGACGCCGTGCTGACCCGACGCGAGCACATCGCCGTGCTCTTCGGCTACACGCGAAGCTACTTCCACGCCGACCTGCCGACGGTCGGCGACGCCGTGGTCTTCCTGCGCACCCTGGTGCCGCGCAAGCCGCTGGACGAGATCTACACCGTGCTCGGCCGTGCCAAGCAGGGCAAGACGGAACGCTACCGGCACTTCTTCCGCCACCTCGGCGGCGTGCCCGAGGAGCGCTTCGTCCACGCCGAAGGCGAGCGCGGCATGGTGATGCTGGTGTTCACCCTGCCCTCCTACCCGCTGGTCTTCAAGCTGATCCGCGACACCTTCGCCTTTCCCAAGAATGTCGCCCGCGAAGAGGTCCAGGCCAAGTACCGCCTGGTCTTCAATCACGACCGCGTCGGTCGCCTGGTCGACGCCCAGGAGTTCCGCTTCCTGCGCTTCCGCAAGACCCAGTTCGACCCGGTGCTGCTAGAGGAGCTTCTGACCGGCTGCAAGCTCAGCGTGATCGACGACGGGGAGGACATCGTCGTCAGCCACTGCTACATCGAGCGCCGGCTGCGCCCGCTTAACCTGTACATCAAGGAGGTCGACGCCGAGCATGCCCTGCTTGCCGCAGTCGACTACGGCCAGGCAATCAAGGACCTTGCCCGCAGCAACATCTTCCCCGGCGACCTGCTGCTGAAGAACTTCGGCATCTCGCGCACCGGCCGGGCGATCTTCTACGACTACGACGAGCTCTGCCTGGTCACCGAGTGCCGCTTCCGCGCCCTGCCCACCGCGCGCTCGGAAGACGAGGAGATGCACCACGGCGCCTGGTTCCACGTCGACGACAACGACGTCTTTCCCGAACAGTTCCCGCGCTTCCTGGGCCTCACCCCGGAACAGCAGGAAGCCCTGCTCGCCACCCATGGCGAGATCTTCGACGTGCGCTGGTGGCTGGAGGTGCAGGAGCGACTGCGCGGCGGCGGTTACGCCGATGTGCCGCCCTACTACGACGATCTGCGCCTGCCTTCCGGCTGAGCGGGCCGGGCAGGCAACACAATCTCGGAACCAACGCGCCCGATCGGCCGTCTTGCCGGGAGTACGCCTCCAGGTCGACCGCCCCGGTGCGGTTTCTAGACCTGTGCCGCCAGCTACATCCCAATGGATCAACAGGCTGGTCATCCGGGAGGAGCGACCGGGTGACCGGCAGAAACCGGCCAGGAGTGAGCGTTCGTATCCAAGTTGAACTGCCTGAAACTGAGCATTCCCGCTCTCAGATGTCTCGGAAACCTTGGGCGATTCAGGCAAGCGTCTCGAATCCTTTGGAGAGCGCTGCACGGATTACCAACCTGTGCGCGCCAGCGTGAATGGCAGGGGCGGACTCATGGATTACGGTTCACGCGAGTGGAATACGGCTTCGATGTTGTGTCCGTCAGGGTCTAGCACGTAAGCCGCGTAGTAGCCTGCATGATACTTATCACGATAGCCCGGTCGGCCATGGTCTCTCCCCCCCGCAGCAATCGCCGCTCGATAGAATGCATCCACCGCCTGCGGAGTCGATGCGGCGAAGGCGAGATGCAGCCGCGAGGGCTTTTCGTCACATTGGAACAGGCATAGCGAGGCTTCCTGCCCTGGCACATACATTTCAATTCCATAGTGCGGTGGCCCTTCTGGCCCGGCACAGACACCTAGCGGCTCCAGTGCACTAAGGTAGAAGGCCTTGCTGGTCTCATAGTTGGTGACTCCGAATTTCACGTGGTCGAACATTAGCTCTCCGATGAGTCGGTGTCTGAATACTTGCTGTAACCTTTCCGCCGATTACTCTGCGAAGTGTGACTGAACAGCGTCGTAGGAAGCAGCATGGTCGAATAGTGAGGGGGTTCCGCCCTGTTGGTTGAACTCCTCGATCAACTCTGCCATTGAACTCCAGAGCCGCTGCAGCAAAGCCGGCCCGGCGGTGAGTCGACGTACGCCCAGACCAAGCAGTCGCTCCAATGACGGCAAGCCCGGCAAGGCCATTACATTCAGTGGCAGCTTTGCGGCGTCAGTGATGAGCTTGATGTCGGATGCGTCGATCAGTCCTGGCACGAACAGACCATCGGCCCCTGCGTTGTGATACTTGCTCGCGCGGCGCAATGTTTCTGCCGCTGGATCGCCAGACAAACGCCTCAGGTACACATCTGTACGCGCGTTCACGAACAAGTCGAGCCCTTGACTTGCCATTCGGTTCTTCACCGCCTCGATCTTTTGGCACAACAAGTCTGAGGTCCCGTCGCCGTCTTCAATATTGATGCCTTGGACTCCGGGCGATACCAGACGCATTGCAATCTCTGCTACATGGACTGGGCTGTCTGAATAGCCGTTCTCGATGTCGGCGGTGACAGGACAATTCACAGAACGGCAGATTCGGGCAAGCGCTCGTGTGTGCACATCAACCGGGAGGAACGCTCCGTCGGCGTACCCGTTTGCCCAGGCCAGACCGGCGCTGGTGGTTGCAACCGCGGTGGTGCCAAGCGATTCGGCCAAGCGTGCACTGCCAGCGTCCCATATGTTGGCGAGCACCAAGAGCTCCGCGCTGTTGGCAAGCTGCCGAAAGGGATTGGCGATCAGGGCAGAACTCATGGATGACGATCTCCTCAGTGACTTTGGGCGGGGAGAATCTATCGCTAGATGGCGAACGACGCTGGCCGGATTCGGACGTTAATGACTGAGGCAGTCAGGCCCTACGTCACTGATCATTGAATCGCCCAGGGTTTGTCATACGTGCGCTCGCATCCATACCCCTCCGCGCGAAGGGCCGCTTTCGGGTGGCAGCGAAAGCTAACAACGGGTCGCAAACAGCCTGTCGCTTCATGCCGGGCCTGCAAATCACCAGTGTGCGCTGCCACCGATCCAGTGGACCACGCCTCCGTGCTGATTGGCCACGGCAACCGGAATGCGTCGCGGCCGCTTAACGCGTCGTTTGGGGAAATACGGATACCCTTCCGCGCCCTCCAGATCATCGACGAGGGCGACATGCTTCAGATCTGCGTCCCGCCTCTGCTTGAGCAACTCTTTTGGGTACCGAGTGAAGCCGGGTGACTGACTTGATGGCGCGACGAACAAGTTCGTAAATGTAACCGCAGGCATCGATACGATTGGCGGGTGCTCATCGTTTCGTCAGACGCCTTCGTTGGCGTTCTCAGTGGCCACGAGCCCAGACTGCAATCTGGACTAGCCCAGAGATGATTCGCCGCCATGCACGACGATGTGGGCAAGCTTGAAGCACAGCGCTCAGATGTTTTGGTGCACGCCGCCTCTGTGGCTGTCATTTCCTGCGCAGCTCTCCGTGATTTTTGGCCCGCGACAGCATCCGGGCTTCCTCGTCGGGAAGGCTCACGTATACTCAGGTTTCGACGGGTATGCTGGCGCAACAAGATGGGCGCCTGAACAAGCATGATGCCCGTTGCACTCCGCGGTCCTTCGGTTCCGGATGGCTGCCACTCAGGGGGAGCCATCCGGCTGATGACGGATAAGCGAGAGGTAAATGCCATGCCGAGCGGCGTAGGAATACGCGGCGGCTCGGCGACGAGCGCATTTCACGAACTCCTCTTGGGTACCCAATCTGCATTTGCTTCCGAGTTCGATCCGGCACCGATTCCAGCATCGCGAAGCCAGTTCCGCAGGCACTTCCCAGATCTACTCGCGAAGTTCGAGGCATTGCGGCAGCGTTCCGATCGACGAACTGAGATCGCGCACCATCTGTTCGATGCCAGCACGCGATTCTTCGTCTACCATGAGAACGGCGAATCACGCCCACTCGCCGACGCGCTGCGCGAGGACGATAGGCCGCTTGCGCTGGAGAGTGTTCGCTTCCGCGGACAGGCCGGCGTGCGTCCTTCCGTGCGCGTCGGTGACCGCACGCTCCACGGTAACGCGCTCAATACCTTCCTGGACCGACTGCATGTAAGCGGGCGGATGACCGGTCCTGCGCGAGAGGCGTTCAGGTGGCTCGCGGGGTTTGCCGAGCAGGGCCCAAATGGACTCGACCTATCCGGCCGACGAGTGGCGGTTCTCGGCGCAGGCGCTGCGCTGGCACCGATCGAGCTGCTGTTGCGGGGCGGCGCCGAAGTGCTGTGGTTGGATCTGCGCGCCCCGGACGACATGCTGACTCATCGCGACGATCTTGCCGGCAGGCTGCATTGGCCAACGCAGGGTGCGGACCTGATTGCCCAGCCGCGACGCGTGGTGCGTACCGTCGAAGCGTTTGCAGAGAATGGCCCGATCGATCTCGGCCTGTTTGCCTATGCGCCTGGGCGCGGACGCGAGTGGCTGCTCACTGCATCGATGAACGCCATCGTGGCTGCGCTGTCGCCTCTTTCAGTACGTACCTTGAGCATGTTCATCTCGCCAGCATCGCCGCTGCGACTGACCGATGAAGAAGTGGCGCGAGCGGACCGACAGCGCCACCAAGCCTCTAGCTGGAAGAAGTCAATGGCGGCTATGGGCCTCCTTGGTCGGGGCGAAGGACACTATTCCGACGGTCAGGTGTCGGTGGCGCGCGCGGTGATTGCGATGCAAGGCGTCAGCTATCAGGCCGCCCAGTACATCGACAAGATAATGGCTGCTGAGACCTGGTGCACCTTGGGAGCACAAGGCGGGGCGCGGAAGGCGCAGTACCATGTGTCGGCGAACACCGCGGCGATTACCGCGACGCCTTCGATGCAGAAGCCCGTGTTCGAGATTGCCTTCCGCGGTGCGCCAAGCTTCGAGATTGACATCTTCGAGCCGGCCACCACACAGGATCTGAACGGGCTGCTGATGGTTCGTGACTGGCTTGACCCCTCGGCGCCCGGCAATCCTTCCGCGCCGTTCCCGTGCCCGTTGGATCGCGTTGAGGCACTCAACGCAATCAAGATTCATGGCGGCGCCCACGGCATCGCCTATCCGGCTGAGCCGACAATTCGAATGTCGGCGCTGGTCTCACTCGCGCGCAACCCGGGGCAGATCCTAAGCTTGTTTCGGGGCCGCTGAACTGGAGCTGCCGATCATTCATGTCCTGACCAGCACCCAACCAAATTCCGTGTTCAGATCCGGAGCGACCGCATGACCCGCCCGGCGCCCGTGCGCAGAGCCCCCGCCGAACGCGCGCAGTATGACGCCTGGGTCTGGCGAGAATCCGCCAGATGCCCCGTGTTCCGCGTCTCGGGCGGCGGCGGCTCTGAACGGCCATTCGTAGTTGCCGGCCCGGCTGCGCGTGAGTTCATCTATGACCGAGCGACAGCAAGCCGTGAGGGGCACGGCGTGCTGTACCAGACCGAGGTCGATCGCCGGATGATCCCCGAGATCTTCCGCGCCTTCGATATGCACGTATCGGTAACCGACCAGGTCGAGGCGGCGCTCCCGGTCATCCGCGATCACTTTCGCCTTTGGGTCAAGCGCCAGCAAGTCGACTTCCAGTCTGCATGCCGAGAGCTCGCTTTCGCGATCGGCTGGCGCAGTCAGCTGGGCGAAGCGCTGCCGCATGATCATGGCGCGAAGATGGTCTGGGACTTTCTTTACCAACCTGGCATACGTGAGCACGGTGCCGGCTATTCACGTCTGGCCGAACGTATCGGACAGGCTGTGTCGCGCGCCGAGCAGGGCCAAGTACATGATTCTGCTTTCGTTGTGCAGTACCTGCGCGATGAACGCACAGGGCGGATGGATCGGGAAGGAACGATCGACGCACTCATCCACGGGCTGGGCACTACCGTCGCGCTGGTCAAGTCTTTCTGCGTGTTGCTGGTCGAACTCAATCGATCCCACGACACCGCCCGATCTAATGGAGTGCTGTGGCGGGAGGCACTGCTGAGCGACGAGCGAGCGCTGGCGTCGCTGGTCACCGAGGCGTTCTGTCGCACGCCAATCGTTCCGACGATGACAGTGTCACTGGATCGGACCGCACGGGGCGGTTGCCCGCTGCCGCTCAGCAAGACTGACATTCCGCACGGCGCCCAGGTGCAATACAGCGTCTACGGTGAAAACTATAGCGAGTCGTTTGATTGGTCGCGCTGGTGTGATGACCCGCTGGACGAGGCGCAGCACAGCGCAACGTTCGCGGGCGTGCCGCACAACAATGGCCGTCGCGATCCGAAGACCGGTCTCCCGGAGGTCATCTACTGCCCCGCCAAGTCACTGATGCACGGTTTCTCCCTGGCCTTTCTGCGCGAACTTCTAGTCGGGCTTAATTGGGAGATCCAGTCACTGCCACCGGGCCCGCCACCGCCGGTCCCCTTGCTGGTCACGTACCCGGATGGGCTGCTCGGTTTCGCTTCATCTCGGACAGTTTCGTTGCCGCGCCGGGTCCCGCCGAAGCGACACACTGAGAACTGCATTCCGCCGGGAGACCGGGTAATCGTGGTCGGCGGCGGCATCGGGGGCCTCGTTGCAGCACGCGAGCTGCAGAAATGCGGCTGTAGAGTCACCGTGATCGAGGCCGCCGACGGCGTCGGCCTTGGCAAGTGCGAGACCCTTGAGATCGACGGCCAAACTTACAATGTGGGCGCCCACATCGTGCGGCGCGAGGGACCGGTCCAGCAGCTGGCAGCCGAAGTCGGCATCGGTATCGAACCCTACCTCGGGCAGCATCAAAAGTTCGGCGAACGCGCTGGCGATGGCACCCATCGAGACGGCCTTGAGCTAATGCATGCCGGATCCATGGTGACCAGTCTTCTGGCCGATGCCGGCGCCGAGCGCTATGGATTTCTTGGCCTGGATGCGTACGCGGCAAACATCAGCAGTTGGCGCAAACACGCTCGGCCGTTCGTTGATTTCGTCCATCCGTTCTTCCACGGCGCCGGCTACGGGTCCTCGGATAAGATGAGTTCAGCCTACCTGCTGCGCTTTGCGGACGCCTCGCGGCATTCGCTGCAGAGTCCGGACCGCACCGGCACACCAGCAGGTGGCTTTGGCAGGCTGCTGCGCGCTCTGGCCGCTGATCTGGATGTGCGTTGCGGGCAGCGCGTTGTGGCCACGCAGCGGACCATCGACGGCGTCAGCGTGCAACTGGAGGATGGCACTCGACTGAAGGCAGACCAGCTATTCGTCGCCGCCAATCGACCGCTCGCCTTCCTTGCAGGCGATGAGGAGGAGACGGCGCTGCTTTCTCAGCTGCGCTACCTGCCCTACATCACGGGCTTCATCCGCGCCGAAGGTCTCAACAGGAACGGTTTTTGCGTGACCGACGACCCCGGAAGGCCATCGCCGGTTGCGTCCTACACTTACTACAATCCCGACAGCGACGTGCTGGCATGGTGGGGCTACGCCGCCCCAGGGCAGTCGGACGAGGAGTTTCTCAACGCCTCTCTGCAGCAACTGACGGCGATGGGCGCCCGATTCACTCGGGGGCACGAACCCCTGTTCCTTCAGCGCTGGGACTACGTGCCGCATGTTGCTCCCGGCGACCTAGCAGCCGGGTTCTACGAGCGGCTCGAAGCTCGTCAGGGCCTGAACCGTACATGGTTCGGAGGCGGTTTGACCTCCTTCGAACTGACCGACTGCATCGTCGGCTGGACGCGTGAGTTCATCGATCGCGTTTGCCATGAACCTGCACCTGCAGCAGAGCGGTGCGCAGAGGTGGATCCCGTAAGGCGCTTTATCGACACACCGTTGCCGGAGGACAGGTGTGACTTGGACGCGGTCGACCGCTGGTTCGATGCGCTCGGGGCGGCCTTTCCGACGCTGTTGCACGCTTTCCACCATCATGCCAACACGCAGCCCGACGGGGAATTCATTGTTTCGTTGGAGCGCGGAAGACGCGCGTGGACCTTTCGCGAAATGTGGGAGGAAGCCGGCACGGTAGCCACATGGATCGAGGATGCTGGCCTTAAGGCCGGTGACCGAGCGGTGCTGGTCTACCCCCCGGATAGCGTGCACTTTCCGGCCGCACTGTATGCGTGCTTCATGACTGGCGTGATCGCCGTCCCCGTCGCGCCACCGATTCCTCTGAAGGGCGATGCCGAAGGCCTCGAGCGCTTCAACCGCATTGTCGAGGACGCCGGCGCGGTGGCCGCACTGACCGATTCCCGATATTACTCACTGACCCAGTTAGACCGCCCCCTGCAGCGCATACGATCAGCGCTTGGCAGTAGCCGCTCTGCTGGCAATCGCTGGCCCGCAAGCCTGCGGTGGATCCGGACCGACAAGGCCCCCCGCGGAGTTTCCAAGCCCAGGCCCCTTCCCGTGCCGAACGACATTGCCTACGTGCAGTACACAAGCGGCTCGACACGCGCGCCGCGTGGCGTACTGATCAGGCACGACATGCTGATGCACAACGCGATCATGTCATCGCGAGACTGTCGTGTGTTTCCGCCCCAGCGCGGACTTGCGTGGCTTCCTTGGTGGCACGACCTGATGTTGGTAATCGGCTTCTGCGTGCCGCCGATCCTCGGGACCACCATCGTCTACTTCTCAGCCATCAAGTGGCTTGCCAGGCCCAACTTCTGGTTCGAGGCCTGCGCGTCCGAGCGCATCAACAACACTGCGGCACCCAACTTTGCGCTGGAACTGATGATCAAGCGTGCTGATGAATCGAAGCTGGCGGGCGTCGATCTCACCGGCTTGGTCATCTACTCGGGGGCGGAGCTCTGCCGGCCGGCAACCCACCGAGCTTTTGTCGATCGATTCGGCGAGTTCGGGCTACGCTTCTGGAACATTCGCAACATTATGGGAATGGCCGAGTGCACGCTGTATCTCTCCGGCGGCCGCGACGGGGACTCCCGCTATACCTCTTTCGAGCGGAATTCGCTTCGCGAGGATATGCGCGTGGTCGAGGTCTCGCCCGAGCATCCAAACGCGCAGACCCTGATCGCCTGCGGCCCGCCGGTTTCCGCACGCAACGACACCAGCGCCGTGATCACCGAACTCGCCTCAGGCGCGGTCGCCCCATCCGGCGTGGTTGGTGAACTGTGGATCCGCGGCCCCTCCGTTACCCCCGGGCACATTCGCCCAGGGACAGAGGACACAACCCGCTTCGCCGTGCCAACGCAAAGGCCGGAGAGCTGGTCGAAGTTTTTCCGAACCGGTGACCTCGCCTTCCTGCACAAGGGCATGGTCTACGTCTGTGGCCGGGTCAAGGAGTTGATCATCACCGGCGGTCGCAACCTCGTGCCTATGGATATCGAAGATGTTGTGGGCCGCGCCCATCCGGCTATCCGCGAAGGCTGCGTCGTCGCCTTCGGCATTGAGGACCAGGGCACCGAGGTGCTCTGCGTGGTTGCCGAGCTCCGCGAAAGCGCATATCGCCGGCGGCCCTCGGGCGACGCACTTTCCGAGGTCGTAGCTGCAATCGTTCAGGCGGTGGGGCATGCGGTCAACGAGCGCTGCCGCTTCGTCGGTTTAGTCGCGCAGAGGTCGCTGCCGAAGACCACGTCCGGCAAGCTGCGTCGAGTCGACGTTCGCCAGCGTTTCGCTATGGGTGGGCTGTCGCTGGTAGCTCCGGTTTTTGAGTTCGATATTGAGCGGACCGAGCGCAGCCCCGCACGCAGGGAGTGTCCTGACTCCTCATCGACAATAATGAAGGCGGCGCGCCCGATCGAGCCGACACAGGCGGTAACGTGGATAAAGGAGGTGATCGCCGAACTCGTTGGCATCAACTCCGGCACAATCGCGACCCATCAGAGCTTTTCCGATTTTGGGATCGACTCGCTCGGCGCTGTGGAGGCAATGGTGCTGTTGAGCGATCGCTGTGGCCAGCGCTTCGGTCCATCCGACCTGTTCAACTTCCCGACCATCGACGCATTGGCGACAGCCATAAGCGCTCGCTCGATCAGCCGTGCCATGTCGACCAACCCCTATGTTGTCTTGAACGACCATCGCGCGGACGGAGAGAAGCTGCTCGACGGTTCGCGTACAGTTTTCTGCATGCCACCCGGCGGCGGTCACGTGTTCGCCTATGTCCATCTGGCCCAGCATCTCGCGCCGCGTACGCTGGTCGCCTTCGAGAATCGCAGCGCCGAGTCGCGGACTCCGATGGACGAACTGGCCCGGCGCTATGCCGAGTCCATACGCACGCTGCAGCCCGAAGGCCCTTGGCACCTGCTGGCGTATTCGCTGGGTGGCGTACCTGGTGCTCTGGTAGCCGAGGAGCTCGGCCACTGTGATTTGGTGCTCATCGACGGACTCGCCCCTAATCTGGCGTCCTATACCCGTGGGACCGTGGACCCGTCTGCTCTCGAGAGCACCGCGGCAACCGGGCGCAGAATGGCCGAGCGTGCCGGACAGCTGGTCGTGGAGGATGATGATGCGGCCGCGATAGTCGAGGCACAGATGGCCTGGGATCTCCACAGCGCATCTCTTGTCAAAGTGGAATCGCTCGATCCAGTGGACAGGGACTCTGAAACCGGCGAGGCGCGGGGCGTGCACGTCGTGCAACTGCGCGCGCCCGAGCCAGAAGCAGGCATCGAGGGCACCTTGCTGCAAACCTTGCAGAACGACCCGCACCTCGGCTGGAGCAGCCTCGTCGAGGACTTGGAGAGCCGGGTAATCGCCGGTGGACACTTCAGCGTAGTCGGCCCCGAGCTGGCTGCGGGCACAGCCGTCGAAGTCGCAGCAGCCTTCGATGCATCACCCCATGCGGAGCGCTCCATCGACTCCGGCTGAGGTCTACGATGAGCTGCTGCGCCTGTCAGTTAGGTTGCGGCTGTTGGGGGCCCGGGCTTCACGTGCTTTCGTCGAGGGCGACACCGCTGCCAGCCTACCTTCGACAGGGTGCCCAACCCAACCGGCAGCTGCGATGGAGTTTCTCATCTGGTACGCGTGTGACGACGCATGATTGCGGCGCCGCCGTCGAACGATGTGTGTGCGGATACCTCTTCAAATCGTACGGAACATCTGTAATTGATAAGCAGACCGGATCAGCTGCAGTCGTGCACTTGGCCTTTGGTTTGGTCGCGTTGATGGTGGCCATCGTTGATCCTGGCCATCATGGGGTACGTTCAGTCGGGTAGTGCTGGATACTCACTTTAGGGGCGAATTGAAAACTCGCTTCGGGTCGGAATGCGCCGGTGGACGCAGGTATGTAGCCACGGACGGGCTCCGTAGACCGAGGCCAGCCGAGAGCGGCTGTTTCGTAATGTTGAGTTCGGGCGCGAAGCGGACGTACCGCATAACCCGAATGTAGGAGCCAGCCTGCTGGCGATCGGCACCCCCGACCGGACGATCGCCAGCAAGCTGGCTCCTACACACGCAACGGCGTTGCCAGGTCCGGTTGGCGCCGCAAAGCAGGCCCTGCCGTAGTCAAACTGTGGGAGTGCCCTTGGGCGCGACCGCGGAGGCGCGCTCTGGCCGCGGTCTGTGGAGAACACGCCACGCCGCGGTCGCGCCCATGTGCGCTCCTACAGTCGGGCTTCGTTGGGCGTCAGCGAAGCCCCGTAGGGTGCGTCTTGGACGCACCGGTACGGGCGTTCGGACGGTACGCGCGGTGCGGCCAGCCGCACCCTATGAGTGTCTTCCTTGCGCCCGAAGTACACATCACCCAGTGCACGTTCTGGGGCGGGATGCAGCGGTCGCGTCGTTGCAGGTTTCGGGTCGGGGTCCAGCCGACAGAGGGCGGCCGAGATGGGAGGCTCAGTCGCGGGTGGAGTATCCAGAGTGTGCGTTGTGGTGGCGCCTGTTTGCCAACTGCCAGGTCCTTCTGTTGCGGTTGTATGCTGGCCCGATCGACTGCCGGCTGCTGCATCAGAACTCCTTGGAACACATGCAAGACAAGAGGGATACGAGAGCCACGTGGCCGGCGATCTGGGCCGGTCCGGCCCTGTTGCCGCTGGTTGCGGCGGTAGTGATCGATGCCGGCGACAAGCAGGTTCTGGTCTGGCTCGCGGCAATCACCCTGTCGTTGCCCTATCTCGCGGGCGCGATGCTCGCGTGGCGGACGTGGCACTCGCGTGCCGGGTCGGTCGTAGCTGGATGCGCCGCTGCGGCATTTGCCTACGTCACCCTCATCCTGTTGGCCGAAATCCTGCTGGGCTGAGAGTTCGCGATCAGTCATTCGGTCGTGCTTCGCGGATCCAATCCACTGAGGTGCTGTGGACACCTCTGCTCGGCCCGCCATCGTTGCACCGGGGAAGCGCCGCAATCCCACCTGCTCCAGCGGAGGTCTGCCATCGCGCCGAACGGCGGTCGGGAAAAGGGTCGAGATGCACGGTGGATTTGGGCTGCAGTTGCTGCGCTCGGGTCTGCGCAGCAGTAAGCAGGATCGCCGGCGTCCTCGCGGCCGCCCCCTCAGAATCCCCTTACGGCTCGTGGCCGTGGCCTCGGCTGAGCGGGTGATCGTCTCGGCGGGCGTCGAACTTCCGAGGTCTCGCGAATCGGGGTTTGCTTGACTTACGGCAGCCGGCCACGTAACACGTCGTTCAGGAATAACGAAGAGCTTCGTATCATGCGTATCGCCCCTCCCCTGCTTGCGTTCGCGATCCTCTGTCTTGCCCCGTTTCAGTCCGGGGCGCAGCCGCCGCCCGAGCCGCGGGAGGCGGTCGAGCCGGCAGCCGGGACGGAGTGGATCGGCCCCTTCGCTCCGCGTGGGGACGTCGGCAGGGACCGGCTTGGCGAGGCGGTATCGAAGCAGGCCTATCGACCCGACCCGCGGATCGAGGACATGCTCGGACGGGCGCTGAGAACGCAGGATGCGCGCTGGATGCAAATCCAGCAGGGGGCCGATGCCGTCGTCGACCCCGAGTTCCCGCTTCGCTACCTCCACCATGTCGGCTCGGCAGAAAGCGCGATTGAGGTAGTCGAGGCAGGGAAGAGCACGCAAACGGTGCGGGTCCGGTTCCAGCGCGCGGCCGATGCGGCACCTGTCGCCGCGGTCTGGGTGTTCAACAGCACAATCGGCCGCTTCTTCCAGACCAACAGCAGCGGCGAGATCAGCTTCGAGTCCGGGCCGGTCGAGCGTTACTCCCTGAGCGTGGCGCCGTCGGCGCCGCTGGCAATGCGCACGCTCTCGCTCGAGATCGAAGCCGGGCGGACCGACTACACGGTCGCGCTCGAGGACGGCGATCCGCTGACCCTGCGCTACACGCCGCGCAGCGGGGTGCTGTCCTCGGGCTTCTATGCCTACTACTCGGTGGATGGCGTATCGAACTTCGCGCGCTGGGTGGGGCCGGATGCGGTCGACCGGATCGCGCTGTTGCCCGGCGCCGAAGCCACAACGCGACCCGTTCCGCCCTCCCCCCATTACTTCGACACGGTCGCCCACTACATTGGCCAGCAGCGTGGCGAACTCACGCTGCCGCTGGACAAGGGCGTGCTGGTCGACATCCCGATCGCCGGCACGGGCAGCGCAACGGCCTACCGCGAGCGCTCGGGGCGCTGGTTCAGCGAGGTCCGCGGCAGCGACTTGCTGCGCCTGCTAGTGGTGCCGGGAGAGCCCATGCGGATCGCCATCCAACCGCCGCCGCCCGGCCTGCCCAAGGTGCTTCGCGGGCAGCGTTTCGATCGCGACCTGCGCATCGATCCGGCATTCGATCCCGGCGTCGCGCTCGATCTCGAGTTGCTGGGTACCGAGGGCCAGGCGCAGTCGATGGACGTGTCGGTCAGCGCCCGGGACTTCCACAGCCTGCAGCGGCTTGAGTCCGGCGCTCGCATCGCCGTGCCGCACGACGCCGAGGTGGTGATCGAGGCCGGCCCCCGAAGCCGCTCACCCACGCGCCACAAGGGGCGCTTCGCCGCGCCGGGTGGACTGAGCCTGCGCCTCGCCGAAGAGGGAAAGGTCAGTGGCCGGGTCCTGGCTGGCGACGGGTCGGCCCTCGGCAACGTCCGCGTGCAGGCCCTGCAGGCGGGCAGGCTGGTCGCGAGCGACACCAGCGACGGCAGCGGGCGCTATACGCTCACCCTGCCGGTCGGTGAGTACGCGCTGCATGCCTTTTTCGAGGGTCTGACCGCACCGGTGACGGAGGGCGTAGAGCAGATCGTTTCGATCGGGTCCTCGCCGGCGGAGGTCGATCTCACCCTGCCCCGACCGGCAACCAGCCTGGTCCTCAACCTGCCATCGAGCTGCCACGGCGCCTACAGCTATCGGGTTCCAATCAGCCTTACCGATGCCTCCGGCAGCGTGGCGGTGCGACATCTCAGCCCTTCGCCCAACGACGGCTCGGTGCGCGTCGAGCTGGCGCCCGGACGCTATCAGTTCCGTGCCGAGATCCCCGGTTATCCGGCCTGGGAGGGCACGGCCGAAGTGCCCGCGGCGGGATCGGTGCAGGTCTCGGGCGCGGCGCTGGAGGGTGAGTGCAGACGCTGGACCGGGCAGCTTCTGGACGCCGATGGCCAGCCGGTGCCGCAGTCCTTCGTGCGCATGGAGAACGAGGCCCACGAGGTCGTCGCCTGGGCCCGCACCGACGGGCAGGGACATTTCTCGCTGCCGATCTCACCGGGGTTCGCCTATGGGTTCTCACCGCCCGAGTCCGGCCGCTCGCTGCGCAAGGTGCGCGTCATCGAACGCCGCAGGGCGAGCTTCGCGGAGGATGTCCGCCTGGAAGGGCTCGACTTTGCCGCCCTGCCACAGCCTCGGAGCGGCCGGCAGCTGATCTACGGCGATGCAGGCGATCCCGATCGCTTCGATATCGTCTTCATGGCCGAGGGCTATGTCGCCACCCAGGAGCGCTTCGAGGACCGCAACGGCAACGGGCTCTGGGACGGGCTGCTGTTCGCCGACCTCGATCGCAACGGGCTCTGGGACCGCGGCGAGCCCTACACCCGCTACGGCACGGCAGCGCCGCCCAGCGACAGTCAGTACGGCACGGACATCCGCAGCGGCAACGAGCCCTTCGAGGACCTCAATGGCGATGGCTACCCGAGCATCGACGATCCGTCGGTGTTCGGGCTCAACATCCGCAACTTCGTGCGCGAGCTGCTTTCGCTGCCGTTCTGGGCCGAGCGTCGCGACGCCATCAACGCCTGGGCGCTCTGGTATGACTCGGAGCAGGCGGGCATGGACCTGATCGACCGCGAGGGCAAGCCGATCGAGACGCGCAACACCGCGTTCGGCGCGCGCTGGCTGCAGGACAGGAGCCTTCTCGCCATCGACTACTCCAAGGCGGAAGGGGCGCTGGCGAGGGACTTCCCGCAGTACGGGCAGCGGGTCGTCCTGCTCAACCAGCCGGTTGCCATGGGCAGGGCCAACGCCTGGATCCTCTACTACGGCGGGCTGCCGGGGGCGAGCCCGGTGTCGACGGTGGCCAGCCACGAGCTGGGCCATTCACTCGGGCTGCTCGCCGACGAGTACCAGGAGTTCCGTGGCAATCATCTCGGCGTCGAATCCGCCGCGCCCAACCTGACCCGGATCCTGGAACCCGACCTGCCGCGCTGGCCGATCACCGCCGCCGGTCCGGGCCCGCATCCGCTGGGGTCACCGGGGGATGGCTGGTTCGAGGGAGCCGGCTATTACCAGGGGGGCATCTTCCGACCCAGTCACCAGTCGACCATGCATGGCAACCGGCTGCGCTTCAACGGCCCTTCGCTGGCCGCGATGAAGCGCGAAGCCTGCGCGAGGCTTGGCGCCTGCGAGCGCTTCCCCGCGCTGCGCAGCGGCGTCTGGTGGCATCCGGACGAGCCGGGCTGGGGCGTGTTCATCGTCGACCAGGGCGACCAGCTGGCGGCCGCATGGTTCACCTACGCCGAGGATGGCAGACCGACCTGGTTCCTGCTGCCGGCGACCCCCGAGGCGCCGGGACAGTACCGCGCGCCCGTGCTGAGGTTCAGCGGTACGCCGCTGGCCAGCATCGGTCCGGGCAGCGTCGCCGAGGGCGAGACCGCCGGCGAGGCCGAACTGCGCTTCGCCGCGGATGGCACCCTCGAGTTCGGCTACCGGGTGGGCGCGGCCCAGCGCGATGTGCGGCTGCAGGGCTTTCCCTTCGCCGGCGTCGAGCCGACCTGCCGCCCCGAGGGCACGGTCCTCGCCGCAGACAGCGCACACGTAAGCGATGTGTGGTGGAACCCCGATGAAAGCGGATGGGGCCTGTTCCTTCAGCAGCGCGGCCAGAGCCTGTTTGCCGCCTGGTACACCTATGCGGAGGACGGCTCTCCGGTGTTCCTCGTGGCCACCGCCGAGGGCGACGGGGAGGTCTTCACCGGGCCGGTGTTCCTGCAGCGGGACGGCACGCCCTTCTCCCGCATCGATGGCCAGCCCGCCAGCCCGGGTGCGGAAAGCGTCGGCGAGGCCGAGTTCCGCTTCGATAGCGGCCGCAGCGGTCGCTTCAGCTACCGGGTTGGCGACGTGCAGCAGGAGAAGCGGATCGAACGGCTGCAGTTCGGCAGCGCCGCACCGGTATGCGGTGATCGCTGAGCGTTGAGGCCGCGCGCCCGACGGTCTATCGGCCAGCCCGCACAGGGCGGCAGCTATGCTGTGCCGCCCCGTTGCCCCGGCCTGCATGCCCGTGTCGGATTCCACCTCCCGCCTCCACGGATTGCTCTTCGGCGCCGCCGGCGCGGTGCTGTTCTCGGCCAAGGCGATCCTCGCCAAGTTCCAGTACGCCTACGGCCCGGACTCACTCGACGTGCTCAGCCTGCGCATGCTGTTCGCGCTGCCATTGTTCGTCGTCTACGGCGTGCTGGCCGCGCGACGCCTGCCGCCGGTCCGGCTCAGCCGCCGGCAGTGGGCGGTGCTCTGGCTGATCGGCCTGCTCGGCTACTACCTGTCCTCGTTGCTGGACTTCTGGGGCCTGGAGTACGTGCCGGTGTCGCTGGAGCGGCTGATACTGTTCCTCTCGCCGACCTTCGTCCTGCTGATCGGTGCCCTGTGGTTCGGCCGCCGGGTCAGCGCCGCGCAGTGGCTGGCGCTTGCCATCGGCTATGCCGGCCTGCTGCTGGTGCTGCGCGAGAACCTGCGCATCGAGGGCGAGCACGTGCTGTTCGGCAGCGCCCTGATTCTCGGTGCCGCGCTCAGCTACGCGCTGTATCTGGTGTTCTCCGGTGAGCTGATCGAGAGGCTGGGCACCGCCCGGCTGGTGCTGGCGGCGATGACCATCTCCACCCTGGCCGTGCTGGCCCACTACCTGCTGCTGCGCGACTGGTCCGACCTGTGGCGCTGGCCGGCCGAGGTCTACCTCTGGGCCGCGGCCAACGCGCTGTTCTGCACCTTCCTGCCGGTCACCTTCACCATGGCCGCAGTGCGCCGGATGGGCTCGGGCATGGCCTCGCAGCTCTCGATCATCGGCCCGGTGTCGCTGCTCTTCCTTGGCTGGTGGCTGCTCGACGAGGTGATCACCGCACTGCAGCTGCTGGGCACCGGCGTCGTACTGGTCGCCGTGCTGCTGCTGGGTCGCGAGACGGCAAGGCGCGGTCCGGCGACGCGCAAGGATGCCCCGGCGACCACTCCCGAGCCCCCACGCCCCTGAGCCGGGCGCGATCGCCCGTGCGCCGCCCGGGAGGGCCTGCCGGCGCTTGCCCCCGGCAGGGCGGCTGACCCGGACTGCGAGACCGCTGCCGAGCCGGCCTTCGCGCTGGCGAGGAATGCGGTACGGTCGTGCTGGTCCGCCGTAGCGGGAGGAGAACGAGGATGCGCACGCTTGCCTGGGTTGCCGCAACGCTCCTGCTGGGCCTGGTCGCGGTAACCGCCTTCGCTCTCTGGCGGCTGGACGGCGAGGCACTGAGGCCCGAACTGGAGACGCGCCTTGGCGAGCAGCTGGGCCGCGCGGTGCAGATCCGCGCGCTGACGCTGCAGAAGATCCCGCTGCGGCTGAAGGCGCACGGGCTACGCATCGCCGATGACCCCGGCAGCGGGCCTGAGCCCTTCCTCATCGCGGAATCATTGCGGGTCGATGTCGACCTCTGGGCGCTGCTGCGGGATCGGCGGCTGCATCTGCAGGGCGTGCGGCTCGAGCAGCCGAGACTGAGGCTGGTCGAGATGGCCCCGGGCGTCTGGAACGGCACCTCGCTGGGCCGGCGCAGCGACGAGGCCGCAGAAGCCGCCGCGGAGGGTGTCGAGGCCGGCCCTGCGCTGCGCCTTGGCCTGCTGGAGCTCGTCGATGGCGAGGCCCGGGTCGAAGCGCGAGGCGAGCCGCCTCGTACCTACGCTGCGATCGAACTGCAGGTCCGCGAGGTCGGCGCCAGCACCGGCTCGCCGTTCCGTCTCTCGATGCGACTTCCCGGCGGCGGAAACCTGCGCGCTGAGGGCCGCGCCGGACCCCGCCGCGGGCAGTTCCAGCAGATGCCGTTCCAGGCGCTTATCGACCTGGAGGGCGCGGACCTCGCCGGGGCCGTCCCGACCGGCGACCCATCGCTGCAGGGCAGACTCGATGCGGCCATCGACGTATCGGGCGAAAACGGGCAACTGCGGGCGCAGGGCACGGCGACCAGCTACGGGCTTCGGCTGCTCGGCACGGAAGAGGTCGGCGATGGCGCACTGAACTGGGCCTTCGAGCTGGGCCTGGATCTGCCTCGCCACCTTGCCCGGGTGGACCGCATGCAGCTGCTGCTGGGCGACGCCCGGCTCGACCTGTCGGGCTCGCTGGGCGAGCTGGACGACACCCCCCGGGCGGCGCTTGCCCTTCGCGGCGCGGCCCTGCCGGTGGACGGGCTGCAGGCCCTGCTGCCCGCGCTGGGCGTGGCCCTGCCGGAACGCTCGCGACTGGTCGGCGGCGAGATGGATATCGATCTGCGACTCGAAGGGCCGCTCGATGCGCTGCGCATCGCCGGGCCGCTGGCCCTGCGCAATGCGACCCTGGAAGGATTCTCACTGGGCGGTTCGCTGGCCGGTGTCTCCCTGCTGGCCGGCGTGCCGCTGCCGGCCGAGACGCGGATTCGCGAGGCCGGGCTGAGCCTGCGCGGCGATCCGCGGGTGACCCGCCTCGACGACTTTCGAGCCGAGCTGATCGGGCTGGGCACGCTGCAGGGTGAGGGCGAGATCGCGCGCAGCGGCCAGCTCGACCTGCGCGCCCGCCTGGACCTCGAGGCGCCGCTCGCGGACGCCGTCGCCGCCCAGGCCCGCTCCGGGGGCAGGCTGGGCCGTGCGGGCGCGGCGCTGGCCCGCAGCGGGCTGTCCCTGCGCGTCGACGGTGATCTCGATGCCCCGCGCTTCCGCCTCGACGGCAGGGGTCTGGCCCGGGACCTGCTGCCCGCCCTGCTGGGCGGTGAGCGGCGCGGGGAAGACGAGGAGGAGTCGAAGCCCGACCCTGCCCGCGCCCTGCTCGATGCGCTGCGCGGCAACCGCGACTGAGCGACGTCGACGGATTGCCCGTCAGCCGCCAGCGGGCATAATCGTGGCTGACCCACCCCATGACATGAGGCCTTTTCGATCCGGCGGGACGTCCGCTCCGCGATCGCCGCCATGAACGACATTCCCCTAAGCCTGCTGTTCTCCGCCCTCTTCGTGCTGCTCTGCTGCTCAGCGTTCTTCTCGAGCTCGGAGACCGCGCTGATGGCCCTCAACCGCTACCGGCTGCTGCACCTGGCCCGCGAGGGCGACCGTGGCGCGCAGCTGGCCACCAAGCTGCTGCAGACACCCGACCGGCTGATCGGCCTGATCCTGCTCGGCAACAACTTCGTCAACATCCTTGCCTCGGCAATCGCCACCGTGGCCTTCGTCCGCATGGTCGGCGAAAGCGGCGTGCTGGTGGCGACCGGGGTAATGACGGTCGTCGTGCTGATCTTCGCCGAGGTGGCACCGAAGACCCTGGCCGCCTTCAATCCCGAGCGCATCGCCCTGCCGGCCTCCTACGTGCTGTGGCCGATGCTGCGCGCGCTCTATCCGCTGGTCAGGCTGATCAACGTGCTGGCCGCCGGCGTGCTGCGCCTGGTCGGCCATCGTGGCGGCCAGAAGGCCGAGGACGCGCTCAGCCCCGAAGAGCTGCGCACCCTGCTCGAGGAGGGCGGTCAGCTGCTGCCCGAGCGGCATCGGCACATGCTGCTCAACATCCTGTCCCTCGAAGAGGCCAGGGTCGAGGACATCATGGTGCCGCGCACCGAAATCCGCAGCATCGACCTCGATCAGGACACCGAGAGCCTGCGTCGGGAACTGGCCGAGTTTCCCTACGGCCGGGCGGTGGTGCATCGCGACGGCATCGACAACGTGCTCGGCATCCTCAACCTGCGCAGCCTGCTCTCCCTGCATGCCCTGCACGAGCTGGACGCCAAGGCGGTGGAAGCGCGCCTGCGCAAGCCCTATTTCGTCCCGGAGGGCACCCGCCTGCCGCAGCAACTGCTGGAATTTCAGCGCCAGCAGCGGCGCTCGGGCCTGGTGGTCGACGAGTACGGCGACATCGTCGGCCTGATCACCCTCGCCGATATCCTCGAGGAGATCGTCGGCGAGTTCACCAGCGCGCCCAAGCACACCGTGCGCCGGGTCGAGAAGCTGGCCGGCGGCGCCGTGCTGGTCGACGGCCGCATTCCGGTGCACAGCCTCAACCGGCGCCTGGGCTGGGAGCTGCCCACCGATTCGGCGAACACGCTGAGCGGGCTGATCATCGAGCAGATGGAAAGCCTTCCGAACATCGGCCAGGAGGCCGTGGTCCAGGGCCTGCGCATGCGTTTCGAACAGGTCGAGGACAACGTCATCACCCTGGTCCGCATCGAACCCGCCGCCCCGCAGCCGGGCTTGTAGGGCGCGGCGCCTCGAAGCCGCGGCCGCGGGCAAGGCGTGGATGGGGCGAGCCGGGAGTCCGTTTCGGGCGCGAAGCAGACGTACCGCAAACCCCGAATGTAGGAGCCAGCTCGCTGGCGATCGTCCGGTCCGGGGCGCCTATCGCCAGCAAGCTGGCTCCTACACGCAACGGTGCTGCAAGGTCCGGTTTGCGCCGCAAAGCAGCCCTTGCCGCAGTCAGATTGTGGGAGCGCCCTTGGGCGCGACCGCGGCGCTACGGATTCACCGCAGACCGTGGCCAGAGCGGATCTCCGCGGTCGCGGCCATGTCCGCTCCCGCAGTCGGGCTGCGTTGGGCGTCGGCGAGATCCATAGGGTGTGCCTTGGCGCACCGATGCGGGCGTTCGGACGGTACGCCCGGTGCGGCCAGCCGCACCCTATGAATGTCTTCTTCGCGCCCGATGCGGTCCAGCTGCGCAGGCCGCATCGGCGCGGCCGCTTTCGCGTCGCGTGGAACGGTTTTCCGGTGGTGGAAAAAAGTAACCCCGCCGGTGAGGGGGCACCGGCGGGGTCGGGGGGTTGGGACTCGGTAGGGGAGGACCGGTCCCAGAGATCCACTCGTTGGGGGGAGGAGTGAATCCGCGGACAGCGTTGCACCGTCCGCAGCTATAGATTACCGATCAAAGCTGAAAGTTCAGTGATCCACATCGTAAATAAACCGATAAGTTCAGGAATGATTCATCGCTCCGGCACCGGCCCCCTGCCGAAAGTCATGCATCGGGCTGGAACCCGCGCCAGCATTGGCTTTCAGGCCATAAGGAGCGGCCCGAAACCGGGCCGCTGAAGCGCTGCGGCGACCGCTTGTCGCGCCGGATTGATGCCTTGAAGCGAAGTCCTGCATGCATTCCAAGGGATTTTCCCTAGACCACTCTTCGTTTCACCGCAAGGCCCGAAACCCGAGCCGCCCGTGCGGCGCGTCCATTTCTGCAACCACCCGGCGCCGAAACGGAACCGCTCAGCCACCGACGGCGATTGTCTGGAGCAGGGATCCGGGCAGCCTGTCGACGAGCGTCGCGGCCCATTGGCGACAGGCGGCGGCGTTCGGGTGGAAACCGTCTGCAGCGAACTGGCCAGGCGCCGGAACGAGCGGCATCGGCAGGTGCAGTACGCCGGCCCGGGACTGGGCCAGCGCGGCGAGCAGGCCGTCGAGCTGGCGGGCGCGCAGGCCCAGCAGCTGGCGCAGCGGGCTGGGCAGCACGGGAAAGCTCTGCAGCGGCGGCAGCCCGGCCAGCATGATCGGAACCCGCGGATTCGCTGCGCGCAGGGCGTCGAGCGCTGCGTCGAGGTCTTCGGCCACGCGCGCGCGCCGCCGCAACCCGGTGGCATCGTTGACGCCGATCGAGATCAGGATCAGGTCGGCGGCGCCGAGATCCGTGCCGTGTTCTCCGATCTGTCGGCGCAGATGCCGGCTGGTGGCGCCGTTGCGGCCGCCGGTACACCAGTGCACCTCGCGCTCGAGACGGGCCGACAGCACAGCCGCCAGCTGCGCCGGCAGGGCCTCGTCCAGACGCTGCAGGCCGACCCCGACGGTGATCGAGTCACCCAGGGCGAGCAGGTGCAGGGGCGGTCCGTTGCCGGCGCGACCGCGCACCGCGCCGGTTGCCGGCGGTGCGCGATAGGCGGTGCGCCGCAGCCACAGGCCCTGCGCGGCGATCAGCGGCAGGGCCGGCCAGAACAGCAGGGAGCGCGCGTCGAAGGCGGGACGCGCTGCCCCCGGTCCGACGCGGGTCTCAGGCCGCGAGCCCATAGCTGCGCAGGAGGGCCGTGGCATCCGGCTCGCGCCCGCGGAAGGCGACGAAACTCTCCAGCGCCGGACGTGAACCGCCCACGGCGAGGATCTCGCGCCGGTAGCGGGCGCCGGTCTCGGCGTCGAACAGGCCGGCCTCCTCGAAGGCGGCGAAGGCATCGGCGCTCAGTACTTCGGCCCAGAGGTAGCTGTAGTAGCCCGCCGCATAGCCGCCGGAGAACACGTGGGTGAAGCTGTTCGGAAAGCGGTGCCAGGCGGGCGGCCTGATCACCGAGACCTCGTCGCGCACTTCATCGAGCAGGGCCAGCGTGCGCGCCCCGCGGGTCGGGTCGAACTCCAGGTGCAGGCGGAAATCGAACAGGGCGAACTCGAGCTGGCGGACCAGGAACAGGCCGGCGTGGAAGTGGCGCGCGGCCAGCATCTTCTCGAACAGCGCCTGCGGCAGCGGCTCGCCACTATCGACGTGGCGGGCGAACAGGTCGAGGGTCTCGCGCTGCCAGCAGAAATTCTCCATGAACTGGCTGGGCAGCTCGACCGCGTCCCACTCCACGCCGCTGATGCCGGCCACGCTCGGCCAGTCGACCTCGGTCAGCATGTGGTGCAGGCCGTGGCCGAACTCGTGGAACATCGTGACCACGTCGTCGTGGGTCAGCAGGGCCGGCCGGCCGTCGACCGGCGGCGGGAAGTTGCAGGTGAGGTAGGCCACCGGCGGCTGCAGTGCCTGGTCGGCGAAGCGCGACCGGCAGACGTCCATCCAGGCCCCGCCGCGCTTGCCGGCGCGGGCGTAGTGGTCGACGTAGAAGCCGGCACGCACGCCGCCGTCGGCGTCGACGACGTCGTAGAAGGCGACGTCGGGATGCCAGGTGTCGACCCCCTCGCGCTGACGGAACGACACGTTCAGCACGCGGCCGGTGATGGCGAACATGCCTTCGATGACGGCGGGCAGCGGGAAGTAGGGTTTGAGGTCCTCCTCGCTGAAGTCGAAGCGGCGCTGGCGCAGCTTCTCGCTGGCGTAGCCGACATCCCAGGGTTGCAGATCGTCGATGCCGAGCTCTTCGCGGGCGAACTCGCGGAGCGCCTGCAGCTCGCGTTCGGCCACCGGCCTGGCGCGGGCGGCGAGGTCGCGCAGGAAGCCCAGCACCTTGTCCGGTGACTTGGCCATCTTGTCGTCCAGCGACAGCTCGGCCGCGTTGGCGAAGCCGAGCAGGCGAGCGGCCTCGTGGCGCAGGGCCATGATCTTCTCGATGCGCCCGGCGTTGTCGAAACGGCCGGCCTGCGGGCCCTGGTCGGAAGCGCGGGTGTTGTAGGCGGTGTACACCTCGCGGCGCAGGTCGCGGTCGTCGGCGTAGTTGAGCACCGCCTGCACCGCCGGCCCCTTCAGCGTCGCCATATGGCCCTCGGCGTCATGCTGCCTGGCCATGCCGCGAAGCAGGGCGCGGGCCGAATCGGGCAGGCCGGCCAGCTCGACCTCGCTGAGCGGCCGGGTCCAGGCGTCGGTGGCATCCAGCACCGCCTCCTCAAAGCCGGTGGCCAGCTGCGAGAGCTCGCTCTGGATCGCCTTGAAGCGCTCCCGCTCCGCGCCTTCCAGCGCCACGCCGGAGAGCACGAAGCTGCGCAGGCTGTCCTTGACCAGGGTCTGCCGCGCCGGATCGAGGTCGGCGAACCCGGCCCCGTCGTGGACCTGCTTGACCGCCTCGTAGAGCCCGCGATGCTGGCCGAGGTCGGTGTGGAAGTCGGTGAGCAGGGCATCGGCCTCGGCATAGGCCTCGCGCAGCGCGGGTGAGTCCTTGACGCCGTGCAGGTGGGACACCGGCGACCAGCTGCGGCTGACCGCCTCCTCAAGCCGCTCCAGCGGCGCCATCAGGGCGTCGAAGTCGCGCGCCGCGGGGTCGGCGACCAGGGCCTCGACGCCGGCCTCGACCGCAGCGATGCGCTCACGGATCGCCGGCACGACGTGCTCGGGCAGGATGGAGGAGAAGGCCGGCAGCGGATCGTCGGCCAGCAGCGGATTGTCGGTATCGCGGGAGGGTGCGTTCATCTCCCCCACGTTAGTCCCGGTGCGCCGAAAAGCAAGGGCGCGGCTACACTGGATGCCCAGGCTGGCGTCGCCGCAGGAGGGCTGGATGCAGGCAGCTTCAAGGTGTTCGGCAGGGCGCCGCCGGTGACCGGGCGGGCCGAGGTCATCCGGCGGCGCGTACTTGCCGCGCTCGAAGACCAACCCCTGTTCGACGGGATGAGCAGCAGCGCACTGTCGGCCCT
Source organism: Pseudomarimonas salicorniae (assembly GCF_023156535.1). Classification (GTDB taxonomy): domain Bacteria; phylum Pseudomonadota; class Gammaproteobacteria; order Xanthomonadales; family Xanthomonadaceae; genus Pseudomarimonas; species Pseudomarimonas salicorniae. The sequence goes on from NZ_JALNMH010000005.1 coordinate 157,700, forward strand.
GGCCGACCAGGTCGAGTGGTTCGCGCTCGGCGGCGGCCGCCTGCTGTTCGACCAGGACGAGGACTCCGACGGCATGTACCTGCTGGTGCACGGCCGGCTCAGCGCCAGCCGGCGGCAGGCCGACGGCAGCCTGCGCACCCTCGGCACCATCGCCGCCGGCGAGACCGTGGGCGAAACCGGCCTGCTCGCCGGGGAGCCGCGCAATGCCAGGGTGGTGGCGCTGCGCGACTGCGAGCTGCTGTTCCTGCCGCGACTGGGCTTCGAACAGCTCGCCCGGGTCCATCCCGAGGCCATGCTGAGGCTGGTCCAGCTGGCCCTGAAGCGCAGCTACGGCCGACGCAGCCAGGAGGAATACCTGGCCTGCTTTGCCCTGCTGCCGGCGCATGCCGGGCTCGACCTTTCCGAGTGCGCCCGCGACTTCATCGCCGCCCTCGACGGCAGCGAACAGACCGAGCTGATCGATGCCGACAAGGCGCTGGAGAAGCCGCCCGGCTGGTTCGCCGAGCGCGAGGCGGCGATGCGCCACCTGGTCTATCTCGGCAACGAGGACGAGGACTGGCGGAGCCGCTGCGTACGGCAGAGCGACTGCGTGCTGCTCATCGCCGACGCCAGCCGCCCGGCCCAGCTCTGCACGCCCCTACCGGTGCCGACCCGCGGCCCGGCGGTGCCGGTGCATCTGGTCCTGGTCAATCCACGCGGCCCTTCGCCCGGCAGCACCGCCCCCTGGCTGGAGCGCCTGCCGCAGGGCCGTGCACACCACCACATCCGCGGCCCGCGCGACATCGCCCGACTCGTGCGCCGGTTGACCCGCGGCGCCGTGGGCCTGGTGCTCTCCGGCGGCGGGGCGCGCGGCTTCGCCCACCTCGGCACGATCCGCGCCCTGCGCGAGCACGGCTGGACCTTCGACTACGTAGGCGGCACAAGCATCGGGGCGATCATCGGCGCCGGGGTCGCCTGCGACTGGGACGACGCCACCCTGCGCGAGGTCTATCACCGCGCCTTCGTCGCCTCCAATCCGCTGGCCGACTGGACCCTGCCGCTGGTCTCGCTGCGTTCGGGGCGCAGCGTGGTGCGGCGCCTGCGCGAGGCCTTCGGCAACCTCGACATCGAGGACCTGCCGATACCCTTCTTCTGCGTTTCCAGCGACCTCACCGAGGGCGCCCTGCAGGTCCATGAGACCGAAACCCTGTGGCGCGCCCTGCGCGCCTCCTGCGCCATCCCGGGGGTGCTTCCGCCGCTGTTCCGCCACGGTCGCGTCCTGGTCGACGGCGGCGTCATCGACAACCTGCCGGTCAGCGAGATGCGCCGGCGGATCTTCGGCCCGATCATCGCCAGCGACGTCGGCGGCGAGTACCGCCTGCCCACCGACATCGACGAGGACCATCTCCCCGGCTGGTGGGAGCTGCTGCCCGAACTGTTCGGCCGACGCCGGCGGCCGCGCATCGGTCAGATCCTGCTGCGCTCGGGCATGGTCAACTCGGCGCTCGGCACCCAGCGCGCGCGCAAGCTCAGCCGCCTGTTGCTGACCCCGTCGCTCGAGGGCATCGACCTGCTCGACTGGGACTGTTTCGAGCGCGCTGAAACGGCCGGTTATGAGTACGCCTGCGAGCGCCTGCGCGGGATGGACCCACCCGCGCTGTAATTGCAACTGAATTTAGCCACCCCGGCTTGGCCTGCGTTCACATTGGATGGGCAAGATCGGTGTCCTGAGCCGCGTGATGCCCGCGCGGCTGCTCCCCATCGCCGTCGACCGCACCGGGAACGATCCAGCCCGGGCGCGGTCGCAGGCTTTCCAGGGCCGGTTTCCCCGGGCCCGAAGAGGAACCGAGCATGTCGCAACCGATCCGCGTTTTGCTGCCGATGCTCATTGTCCTCGGCGCCCTCGTCGCCCTGGTCGTGGCGCTCGGCCAACCCCTTCTGGACGCCTTCCTCGCCACGCCCTGGTTCAATGGGCTGATCCTTGCGGTGTTCGCCCTCGGCATCGCCGTCAACCTGCGCGGGGTGCTCCGCCTGCAGGGCGAGGTCCGCTGGATCGAGGCCTTCCGCCGGGCCAACCCGGAACGGCCGCCGACCACCCAGCCGGTGCTGCTCTCGCCGATGGCCAAGCTGCTCTCGCACAGCGAGCGCAAGCCGCAGTCGCTGTCGACGGCGTCGATGCGCTCGCTGCTCGACAGCATCTACCTGCGCCTCGAGGAACAGCGCGACCTGTCGCGCTACCTGATCGGCCTGCTGATCTTCCTCGGCCTGCTCGGCACCTTCTGGGGTCTATTGCTGACCATTGCCTCGGTGGCCGAGATCATCGCCGGGCTGTCCGCCGGTAGCGACGCCCTGGCCATGTTCGACGCACTGAAGACCCGCCTTCGCGAGCCGCTGGCCGGCATGGCGACCAGCTTCTCGACCTCGCTGTTCGGCCTCGCCGGCTCGCTGGTGCTGGGCCTGCTCGACCTGTTCGCCGGGCGCGCTTCGAACCGTTTCTATTCCGAGCTGGAGGACTGGCTGTCCGGCATGACCCGGCTGTCTTCCGGCAGCAGCTTCGGCGGCGATGGCGACACCTCGGTACCGGCCTACGTGCAGGCCCTGCTGGAGCAGACCGCCGACGGCCTCGAACGCATGCAACGAGCCATCGTCGAGAACGACCGCGAACGCCGCTCGAACAACGAGCAGCTGGCCGAGCTGAACAGCCAGCTTGCGCGCCTGGCTGAGTCGCAGACCGAGCTGCGCGCCACCCTGCGCACCCTCGCCCAGCAGGAAGGCGGCATGAGCGAGGACCTGCGCAGCGAACTGCGCCTGCTGTCGCGGACGATTGCCAATTCGTTGAAGCGTGATTCGTGATTTGTGACTCAAGGAAGCTCGCAAGGATCCAGCGCTGTGCAGCTCGGCGCTCGCTCGGGAGGCGCCGATGATCGCTTTTGACCAATCGCCAATCACCAATCACCAATCACGGCCCTGCACATGAGCACCCTGGCTGCCCGCCGCCGCCGGCCGGTCGACTTCTGGCCGGGTTTCGTCGATGCGCTGAGCTCGCTGCTCATGGTGCTGGTCTTCCTGCTGCTGGTGTTCACCATCGGCCAGTTCGTGCTCAGCGATGCGTTGAGCGGGCGCGACAAGGCGCTGGCGCGGCTGAACGCCGAACTGGCCCAGCTGGCCGAAGTGCTGTCGATGGAGCGCGAGGCCAAGGCCGGGGCGCTGCGCCAGGTCGAGGAGCTGTCGGCCTCGCTGGCCAGCGCGTCGTCGGAGCGGGACGCGCTGCGCCTGCGCCTGGACGAGACCTCGGCAGCGCTGACCCAGACCCAGGCCCAGCTGGAATCGAGCCAGGGCGAGGTGGCCCGGCTGGTGGCCGACATCGCCGCGCTCAGCGAGCTCAAGCAGCAGCTGGAGGCCGAGATCGCCTCGCGCCTGGCCGACCTCGAGCAGACCCGCGAGAAGCTGACCGTGCAGACCGAGCTGTCGGCGAAGTCTGCGGCACAGGTCGAGCTGCTCAACCGGCAGATGGCGGCGCTGCGCCAGCAGCTGGACGAGATCAGCGCCGCGCTCGAGCTGCAGCGCGCGGCCTCCAAGGCCAAGGACCAGCAGATCGAGGATCTGGGCCGGCAGCTCAACCTGGCACTGGCCGACAAGGTCAACGAACTGGCCCGCTACCGCTCGAACTTCTTCGGCAAGCTGCGCGAGATCCTCGGCAACCGCGACGACATCGTGGTGGTCGGCGACCGCTTCGTGGTTCCATCCGAGCTGCTCTTCCCCTCCGGTTCGGACGAGCTGGGACCGGAAGGCCGCCGCCAACTCGACCGTATCGCGCAAACCCTGCGTGAAGTGACCGCGGAGATCCCCTCGAGCATCGACTGGGTACTGCGCATCGATGGCCACACCGACCGCCGGCCGATCAATACGCCGCGTTTCCCCAGCAACTGGGAACTTTCCTCCGCTCGGGCGATCGCAATCGTCAAGCATCTGGTCACCGCCGGCATCCCGCCCAAGCATCTGGCCGCCAATGGATTCGGCCAGTTCCAGCCGCTGGACCCGGGCGACAGCGAGGCTGCGCTGGCGCGCAACCGGCGCATCGAGATCCAGCTCACCAATCGTTGATCGCATCCACGGACCGGACCGGGCACGGAGCCTTAAACCATGAGCCTCTTCGCAAGCTGCGCACTCGGCCTGACGATCCTGGTGGTCGCCCTGAACCTCAACTACTCGGCCCTGTCCCTGCTGGTCCAGCGACTGCGCGAGGGCCGCTGGCCGATGGCTCTGCCGCTCGGCATCCCGGCACTGGGCTCGATCAGCGCACTGGCCGCATCCCTCGGCCTGCCCGCGGGGCATCCGGCGCAGGGCGCGCTGGTCCTGCTGTTCCTGATCGACACCGGCGGCCCGCTGGCCTGGCTGGTGTCCCGGATCCTGCGCCGACGGCGCGAGGGCGCCCGCCGCCTGCAGCCGGCCCTGCAGCGCCACCCGTCGGTCTGAGCCCGCCACGCCCCGTGGGTGGGGGGTCAGGGAACGGATTAATATGAACGCAATCTGAACCCGTTAGACTGCGCGGCGCAGGGCCGGCGGTCCCTGCCGCGGCGCCCGCCCGGGCCCGCGCCCACACCACGCATCGGGGATCCTCCATGTTCCAGCGGGCTGCCGGCTTCGGCCAGGCGTTGACGCTGGCGGCGCTTGCCTGCGCCGCCATGCCGGTTCACGCCGACGTCTTCATCAACGAGTTCCACTACGACAACGTCAACACCGACAGCAACGAGGCGGTCGAGGTCATCGGCCCGGCCGGCACCTCGCTGGCCGGCTGGACGGTCGTGCTCTACAACGGCGGCGACGGCCGCCGCTACGCCACGCTGAACCTGTCCGGCACCCTGCCCAGCCAGTGCGGCGGACACGGCACCGCCGTGGTCCAGGCGCCGGGCATGCAGAACGGCGCCCCAGACGGCCTGGCCCTGGTCAATGCCAGCGGGACGGTCGTGCAGTTCCTCAGCTACGAGGGCCAGTTCACCGCCACCGACGGACCGGCGAAGGGCCTTGCCAGCCAGAACATCGGGGTCAGCGAGAGCAGCAGCACGCCGGTCGGCCATTCGCTGCGCCTGACCGGCAGCGGCAGCAGCGCCGCCAGCTTCACCTGGCAGGCGCCTGCGGCCAGCAGCTTCGGCGCCTGCAACCCGGGCCAGACGCTGAGCGGCGGTGGCGGCGGTGGTGGTGGCGGAACGACCGCGCTGACCCGCGGCGTCGCCGTCGGCCCCCTGGCCGCCAGCACCGGTCAGTCGCTGGCCTACACCATCGAAGTGCCGGCCGGGGCGACCAACCTGCAGGTCTCCAGCAGCGGGGGGAGCGGCGACGCCGACCTCTATCTGCGCTACGGCAGCGCACCCACCACCAGCAGCTACGACTGCCGGCCCTACCTCTCGGGCAACAACGAGACCTGCACGGTGGCCAGCCCGCAGGCCGGCACCTGGCACATCATGCTGCGCGCCTACAACAGCTTCAGCGGGGCCAGCCTGCTGGCCGACTACACGCCGGCCAGCGGCGGGGGCGGCGGTGGCGGAGTCCCCAGCGGCTACTACGCCGGCGTCACCGCGACCAGCGCCAGCGCCCTGCGCAGCAGCCTGCATCCGGTGATCGACGACCACACCAAGATCCCCTACACCGCCAGCACCACCGACAGCTGGGACGTGCTCGAGTTCGCCGATGAGGATCCGCTGGATACCGGCCGCATCCTCGACATCTACAAGAACGTCTCCTACGCCAAGGCCGGCGGCGGCAACAACTTCTACAACCGCGAGCACACCTGGCCGAAGTCGCTGGGCTTTCCGACCGACGGGCCCACCAACTATCCGTACACCGATCTGCACATGCTCATGCTCAGCGAGATCAACTACAACGCCTCGCGCGGGAATCTGCCGTTCGGCAACTGCACGGCCAGCTGCACCGAATACCCCACCCAGGCCTACGCCGGCGCCGGCGGCGGCAGCGGCAGCTTCCCCGGCAACTCGAACTGGAGCAACGGCTCGATCTGGCAGGTCTGGCGCAAGCTCAAGGGCAATGTCGCCCGCGCCATGTTCTACATGGACCTGCGCTACGAGGGCGGAACCCACGGCGCCAGCGGAGCGGCCGAACCCGACCTGCGCCTGACCGACAACCTGTCCCTGGTCACCACCTCGAGCGGCAATGCCACCGTCGCCTACATGGGCAGCCTGTCGGTGCTGCTGCAGTGGCACGCCGAAGACCCGGTCGACGCCGCCGAGCGCCTGCGCAACGACGCCATCTACAGCTACCAGGGTAACCGCAACCCCTTTGTCGACCACCCCGAGTGGGTGGCCTGCATCTACCAGGGCGTCTGCAACTAGGCCCCCGGCGCCGCCGCCCAGCCTCGGCGGCGCCTTCCCGGGCGCTCTCGGTAAGCCGACAGGGTGCGCCCTGGACGCACCGGGCAGCCCGTGCGCACGGCGTCGGTGCGAGAGCGCGAACACTTGGCGCAAGGCTAGAGATTCATAGGGTGCGGCTGGCCGCACCGGGCGTACCGACCGAACGCCCGTATCGGTGCGCCGAGGCACACCCTATGTGGCTTCGCTGACGCCCAACGAAACCCGACTGTAGGAGCGCACATGGGCGCGACCGCGGCGTGACGTGTTCTCCACAGACCGCGGCCAGAGCGAACCTCCGCGGTCGCGCCCAAGGACGCTCCCACAATTTGACTGCGGCGGGGTCTGCTTTGCGGCGCAAACCGGACCTGGCAACGCCCTTTCGTGTAGGAGCCAGCTTGCTGGCGATCATCCCGTCCGGGGTGCCTATCGCCAGCAAGCTGGCTACATTCGGGATTTGCGGTACGTCTGCTTTGCGCCCGTCGTTCGCCTCGGCGAGGAGCCGCAAGCGTTCATGCGGTACGCCCGGTGCGGCCAGCCGCACCCTATGGGGTTTGACGCGGCGCAGGGCTGCTCCGCGCGCGCAACACATCATTCCACCGGGAATGACGGGCTCAGCCCTCGCGCCGGCGCACCTTCAGGCTGCTGACCGGGAAACTGGCGATCTCGGCACCGGCGTGGCGTCGTGGCTGGCCGGCATCCGGGCCCCAGGCGTGGGCGTAGACCACCTCGTAGGTCGCCGGCAGGCGACCGGCCTCCCGGAACGCCTCGTAGGCGGCATATACAGCCTCCATGCGCTTGGGGCCGGTCAGGCCGCGGCGGCGCGTCTGGCTGGCGTTGCCGGCGCCGATGGTGCGCAGCTCCTGCATCAGCTCGCGCGGGTGCTGGTAGGTCAGGGTGAAGCGGTCGGTATCGAGCACCGGGTCGCGGAAGCCGGCGGCGAGGATCGCGTCGCCGATCTGCTGCACGTGGGCGAAGCGGCTGACGTGGGCCTGCCCGGGATCGGCCACGGCGAAGGCCTCGCGCAGCTCCTCCAGGGTGCCCTGGGCGAAGGTGCTGAACAGCAGCATGCCGTTCGGCCGCAGCACGCGGCGCAGCTCGGCCAGCAGCACCGGCAGGTCCTCCACCCACTGGAAGCAGAGGTTTGAGAACAGCAGGTCGCAGCTGGCATCGGCGATCGGCAGCGCACGCACATCGGCGCAGACCCGGGCGAAGCGGCGCAGCAGGCGCTGCTCGCCGCGGGCCTGCTGCAGCATCGGCAGGGCAAGGTCCATGGCGACCACCTCGGCCTTGGGCCAGCGCTGCTTGAGCAGGCGCGAGGCGATGCCCGGCCCGCAGCCGAGGTCGAGAATCCTTGCCGGGGCGGCCTGCAGGTAGTCGAGCTGCTCCAGCAGCCGCGTGCGCACCTCGGCCTGCAGCACGGCGGTGGCGGCGTAGTCGGGCGCGGCGCGGGAGAAGGCGCGGCGGACCTGGCGGAGATCGAGCATCGGATTCATCGGGGCGCGGATTATGGACCAGCCGGCGCGAAGCTGCCGCAAGCCCGCCCCCGGGCCTCAGCGCCGGCGCGGCCGCCAGCGGCGCAGGCGCTGCCGGATCGAGGGCCGGCCCACCTGAGGCGCGGCGTCGGCGATCAGGTTCAGCGCAGCGCTGCCGAACTTCAGGCCGACCTGGGTGACGCGTTCGTCCTCCAACTCGCGGACCATCAGGATCGCCGTACCGACGGCGATCCGGTCGCCGACCTGCGGGGCGCCCTCGTAGCGCTCGGCGAACAGTTCGGCCGCGGTGCGTCCGGCGACCGACTCGGGCAACAGCATGCCGTAGTAGTCGGCGATGTCGCGCAGGACCACGCTGCCGTCGAAGGTGAAGCTGCCGAACAGTTCGCGCTCGGCCTCCAGACCCTCGCTGCGCTCGACGAACAGCCAGTCGAGCTTGGCCACGTGGCCGGGCGGCGCGAGCAGGTAGGCGTAGTCCTCGGCGCGCAGGGCGCCGGCCTGCTCCGGTGTCAGCACCTGACCGTCGCGCACCACCAGGGCGCCGCGCGCCCAGCTCGGCAGACCCACGCCACGCAGGGCCGCACAGTCGGGCGCGACGCGGTAGCCGACCATCTCGTAGTGGAGCTGGCCGGGCAGGTCCAGCTCGATCCGCCGGGTGGGCGCGTCGCGACGCGGCAGGGCGACGCCCAGGCGATGCGCCGCCGGCGCCAGGGTCCAGCCCTGGATCAGCAGGGACGCGAGCACGACGACGAAGGCGACGTTGAAGTAGAGGTCGGCATTGGGCAGGCCGACCAGCTTGGGCACCGAGGCCAGGAACACGCCGACCGCGCCGCGCAGACCCACCCAGCTGATGAAGGCCGCCTCGTTGCGCCGGAAGCCGAACGGCGCCAGGCACAGCACGGTGGCGACCGGCCGGGCGACCAGCATCAGGAACAGCGCGATGCCCAGCGCCGGCACCAGCACCACCAGAAGTTTGCTCGGCGTCACCAGCAGGCCGAGCACCAGGAACATCATGCCCTGTGCCAGCCAGGTGGCGGCGTCCTGAACGCTGAGCACGTTGGCATAGGCACGTACCGGGCGGTTGGCCACCACCAGCCCGGCCAGGTACACGGCGAGGAAGCCGCTGCCCCCGGCGACGCTGGTCACGCCGAACACGCTGACCGCGCCGGCCACGGTCAGCACCGGATGCAGGCCGGAGGGCAGCTCGAAACGGTTCAGTGCCCAGGCGATGGTGCGCCCGCCGAGCACGCCACCCAGGGTGCCGACCAGCACCGCCTGCAGCAGCTGAACCAGCAGTTGCGTGGCGGTGACCGCGTTGTCGCTGGCGATCAGCGCGGTCAGCATCAGGGTGAGGAATACCGCCGCGGGATCGTTGCTGCCCGACTCGATCTCCAGCGTGCTGCCGACCCGGCGGTGCAGGTGCAGTCCGTTCGAGCGCAGCAGGAAGAACACCGCCGCGGCGTCGGTGCTGGCGATGATCGAGCCAAGCAGCAGGGCTTGCAGCGGTTCGAGGCCGAGCAGCGGGATCGCGGCCAGCGCCACCAGGCCCGCGGTCAGCAACACGCCGAGCGTGGCCAGCATGGCTGCCGGCCCGAGTGCGCCGGCCATACGCGCCGCCTGGGTGCGCAGGCCGCCATCGAACAGGATGATCGCCAGCGCCAGCGAGCCGAGCACGTAGGTGAGCTGGAAGTCGTCGAAGGCAAGCCCGCCCGGTCCGTCCTCGCCCAGCAGCATGCCGATGGCCAGGAACACCAGCAGCAGCGGTGCACCGAAGCGGGTGGCCAGCAGGCTGGAGGCGATACCGGCCAGCACCAGCAGGGCGCCGGACAACAGGATCCAGTTGGCAGCGGCGATGGCTTCCATCGGGAAATCCTAGCCGAGCGGTCGCGGCCGTTCCTGAGCCACCTGTTCAGCCAGGCAAGGCGAAACGACGCAGCGAGATGGCTTCGGCCAGGTGCGCGCGGACGACCTGTGATTCCCCTGCCAGATCGGCGATGGTCCGGGCCACCCGCAGCAGTCTTTGCGCCACCCGCGCCGAGAGCTGCAGCCGATCAATGGCGCGATCCAGCAGCGCCTGGGTCTCCGCGTCGAGCGGGGCGGCCGAGGCCAGGGCGCCGGCGCCGAGCCGGGCGTTGAGCGCCCCGCGGACGTCCTGACGCGCGCGCGCAGCAGCGACCCGGCGGGCGACCGTTGCGCTGTCCTCGGGCGGGACCGGGCCGGGCCGCAGCTCGGCCGCCGACAGGCGCGGGACCTCGACGATGAGATCGATCCGATCGAGCAGCGGGCCGGAAATCCGCCCACGGTAGCGGGCGACCAGCTCGGCGCTGCAGTGGCAGCGACCGGACGGATCGCCGGCCCAGCCGCAGGGACAGGGATTCATCGCCGCGACGAGCTGGAAGCGGGCCGGGAACTCGGCCTGCTGGGCGGCGCGGGAAATGGTGATCTGCCCGGACTCCAGCGGCTCGCGCAGCACCTCCAGCACGCGGCGGTCCCACTCGGTCAACTCGTCGAGGAAGAGCACGCCATGGTGAGCAAGGCTGATCTCACCGGGCCGCGGCGGCGAACCACCCCCGACCAGGGCGATACCGCTGGCGGTGTGATGCGGATGACGGAAGGCCGGCTCGCGCCAGCGGCCCGGATCCAGGCGCTGCTGGCCAAGACTGCGCACCGCGGCGGCCTCCAGTGCCGAGGCCTCGTCCAGCGGCGGCAGCAGGCCGGTCAGCCGCGAGGCGAGCAGGGTCTTGCCGCTGCCGGGCGGACCGACGAGCAGCCTAATGTGGCTGAATAGTAAAGTATCCTTGCCTCGTCCTAGAGTAGGTGCCCCGATGAAGTCGCAACCTCGCCGCAAGCCCCTAACGAGCCACGACCGCACGATCTCTGCTCGCCAACGACCGCTGGCGTACACCTACATGCGAATGAGCACCCCAGACCAGCTCAAGGGCGACTCAGCACGTCGTCAGCTCGCTGAATCACAGGCGTACGTGGAAAAGAGGGGGTTGGAGCTAGTCGAGTCTATGGCTGACCTTGGCATCTCGGCATTCCGAGGACGCAACCGTGAGGAAGGTAGGCTGCGTTGGTTCTTGGAGAAGCTCGAAGAAGGCGAGATCGAAGCAGGTAGCTTCTTGGTTATCGAGTCCATGGACCGTCTCTCTCGTCAGAACGTGCCTGCGGTAGCCCAGCTGTTCTTCGACATCATCGATAAAGGAGTGACGATCGTCACTCTCGATGATCGTCAGGAGTACTCGAAGGAAAGCTTGGTCGTTCAGGGATATCAGCTGCACGTTGCACTCGGGGCGATGTCTCGCGCGCATGAAGAGTCACGGCGCAAGTCGCAGATGATCGCGGCCGTATGGGCTGAAAAGAAAAAGAAGGCGCGTGATATGACCGTTGCCACGCGGCGGATACCTGCTTGGCTTCGAGTAAACGATCAGGGCGCTATCGAGCCCATCCCAGAACGCGCTGCTCTCGTTCGAAGAGTATTCGAATTGTCAGCGGGGGGCTTTGGAAGCTACTCCATCGCTCGGCTTATCAATGAAGAACAGATCCCGACCTGGGGGCCGAAGAGGAAATCAGGTGCGCCCCCAGTGTGGCGCGAGTCGTACATCAAGAAGATCATCTTCGGTAGAACGGTGCTCGGCGAGTACCAACCTCACCTAATAAAGGATGGGCTTTACAGCCAACGAGATCGGGTGGCAGACGGCGAACCCATCAAAGGCTACTACCCCGCGATAGTTGACGAGGAGTTGTACGCGCGAGCCCATGTCGCCATTGCATCCAGGAGGAACAACGGTGCGGGGCGAAAGGGAAGGACTTACTCGAATCTGTTCACGGGCTTGCTTCGCTGCGGGCACTGCGGAGGAGGCTACCGCTACATCAATAAAGGCGAGGGGAGCAAAGGAGGTCAGTATCTTCACTGTTCGGTAGCGTCAGCGAAGGGGAAGTGTCACGCGCGAGCATTCCAGTATGGTTACTTCGAACAGGCGCTCCTGAATCTCTTCTTGGCGCTGGATGTAGATCGCGTCCTGCAGCGAACACCGCGAAATCAGAGGCTGCGCAAGTTGCGGAACAGGAGGGATGCCCTCGCCGAAGAAATAAGCAACCTCAAGCAATCCATAACCAATCTGCAATCCGTCATTGAACAGGCAGGTTCCGAGCTCGACTCAAGCTTTGTGTCTCGGGCTACTGCCCTCTCCCTCGAGGTTGCTACGAAGAATTCGGAGATGGAAGCTGTCCAGAAAGAGATTTCTTCCATGCAACGGGTAGACCCCGCAGAACATAGAAAACGCGTCAGCGAGTTGCTGGCCGAGATAGGCAAGGCTGCCCATCAAGAGCAGACAGAGGTGTACCGAAGAGCGTTGGCTGCTGAGCTTAGGCGTTCGATTCGTATCATTGTCATCAGCATGCCTACTCACGTCGCGCATGAGCTTCAATGTGACTATGCAGACTGGAAGAAGCGATTCGGCGTGAGGTCAACGGTGGGGCTTGAGCGGCTGATTCATCGCGTCGGCTATAGGGTGAAGATTCACCACAACGATGATCAAGTCGAAGAAGTTGACATGCTTACTGATGAATCGATTCGACTTAAGTGGTCCAGAAAATTCAAGGACCTTCGCATCATCAACGCTTTGCCAGAGTGAGCACTACATCGCTGATGACCTTGTTTAGGTCTACCAGCGCCTTGACGCGGTCATCGATTGTCTTTGCCTTAGTCATTTCTACTTGCTTTCGTTGAATGTCATTAGCCTTGGACTGAAGCTGCTGGTTCGTCAGTGGTGTCATGTCAGTACCCTTTCATTTGTGTTTCTTAAGGTAAAGCTCCGCTATCAAGGCCCCGCCGTCAGCAGGGCCCAGCTTTTGCGATCTCGGCAGGGGCAGGCCATCAGCGCTGAACCCGAGTCACTCCCAGCGGAGGTTCCCGAAATCGATGCAGTCGATGTAGTGGGGCTTGTCTCTTTCTTTCAGTATGTAGCCGATCCAGCCACGATCTCTCATGGGGACTACGCGGTTTTGTCGGGGGCTCGCCCAGTCAAGGCTGTACCAAGTGCTGGCAACCACTTCACACCACTGCTCCGTGGAGAACCCAGGTGGGGTCGGTAGGCATAGGTGATAGTGAATGTGCTTGTCGCATTGACCTTCACCGCCCTCTCGCACGGCTATGGCGAGCACTTTGCTCCGCGAATGACGACCAAACGCTTTTCGATCCAGTCGACGCAGAAGCTGTCGGATCGTGGATTCGGCAGTTGCGACCGTCAGCCATTGACGATGGGACTTGGTCCCGCCGTCACCAGCACCGATGAGGCTAGGTCGAAATGTTAGGGACGCGGAGACCGCAGGCCCATCGAACTCACCTAGCCAGCCATTCAGCGCCGCCTTAAGTGGTTGAAAATCATTGAATTTCATTGCTTACCTCCTCGCGACCTAGCTATTTAGGTGGCGCAGAGGTATAAAGGCTTAACGGTCATTTGGACCTTATAAGCCTTTACAAGCCCATGTCAGGTACTACCAAGTTCATTGCCTACTACCGCGTCTCGACTTCGGGACAGGGTGTCTCGGGGCTCGGTCTGGAGGCTCAGCGCTCTGCAGTCGAGAGGTACGTGAAGGGCCTCGGTGGCGAGATCCTCAAGGAGTTTCAGGAGGTTGAGTCGGGACGAGTGACCCAGCGGCCTCAGCTCGACATGGCACTTGCTGCCTGTCGGCGGGACAGAGCCGTACTCGTGATTGCGCGTCTCGATCGACTCGCGCGGAACCTATACCTCATCGCCTCCTTGATGGAGTCGCGTATCGAGTTTGTCGCGGCGGATATGCCGACTGCGAACAAGCTGACAATCCACCTACTAGCTGCCATGGCTGAGCATGAGCGGGAGAACATCGCTCGGAACACCAAGGCGGCGCTTAGGGCGGCAAAGCAGCGAGGCGTTGTACTTGGGAATCCCAGGCTCGATCAGGTAAGAGCCAAGGGGACGCGAGCAACAGTCAAGAACGCCGATGACTTTGCCGAGCGTTTCTTGCGCCTAGTCAATGAGCTTCAGCTTGTTGGCTTGCCCTACCAGAAGATTGCCGACGTCTTGAATGCGCGGGGCTACGAGACGCAGCGCAAGCGGTCTTGGACCGCTGCGGGCGTCAGAAATATCTGCATTCGACTGAGAGCAAACGGACTCATGCCCTAGTTCTTGCGTCCGCGCCGACGATCTCTGAGCTTTTGCCAGATGCCCCGAAGCGCTTGGACCTGTTTGGTAGTAAGCCCCAGACCATCGATCAACGTGATGCTATCGACCATGTCGAGGGCGACGTCAACCTTCTTCTCGCGTATGAGACGGTCGATCTCCAGCGGATCAAGCTGGTCTACACCGCTTACGGGCAAGGGTAGGCGCTCCATTTCGGAGGGCTCAAAGGTCATGACCCCACCGCCATAGCTTCGTCCCGTCACCTCGGAAGCAGCGAATGTGAGGGAGTTCACGAACGCCGTCGACAAAGAACGCGCGTTGTAACCGTCAACGAGCCGTCCTCTATGGAGCGTATCGGTGCAGATTGCGGTGGTTTCGTTTGCCACCATCCGCGGCGAGCTATCGGCCTGCCTCAAAAAGAAGACATCAGGTCGCCACACTGCTGGGACGACGTACCACTCTCGTCTGATTCGGCACTTGTAGCCTGCGTTCACACCCAATGCCTGTCCGTGTCGAACGTATCGCTGCACATTTCGGTGATGAGGGGCGGCAGGAGCGAACATGTATGCCTTGCGGCCCGACTTGACCCAGGCCTGGAAATCGGACTCCTCGAAAAGCGTCCCCTGAAGAGCGGCTGATCGACCTACCAGTGGGATGCACGACGACGATAGACCATGGTCAGCAACCTCCTCCTTTGACAGCATGAAGTAATCGTTGTTGCCCGTAACCACGCCCACATCGACGTCAATGAATTTGCTCATGATCGGAATGTCAGGACGTTCGCGTAGATCTCTCAGCAGTAGGATCTCGGACTTAGAGAGGAAGTATTTCGTCCATTTCTCGGAGGCGTGATCGATCGGCTTGGTAGCCTTCTTGGCCAGAGCCAGTAGGTCCATGCTGCCAAGCTCGGAAGCGTCCTCCACCTCATGTACGCGAACGCCGCGACTCTTGCCCGCTCCCCGCTCTGCAAGGACGAGAACAATCTCCTGCTGTATCTCAGGAAAAACCAGCTTCTTGAACGCAACAATGCTGATGCGATCGAAACTATCAGCGAGGAACTGCCTCACCTCGGAGGCATATCCCACCTGAAATAGTTCCGCAGGAACGACCATCGCTAGACGTCCGCGATCCGTTAGAAGCCCAGTGCACAACGCGACAAAAGGTAGCCAAGCGTTGGCCAGTCTGCTCGGGTTCAAGCTGAGCCGCCTCATGAGCGCGAAGGCTTGCTGCCGCTGGTCTTCAGGGAAATCTTGATACCTGATGAAGGGCGGATTGCCTACTACCGCGTCAAAAGCTGACCCCCTATCCAGCATCTTCTCTGCGTGATCGAAGAAGCTGCCTCCGCGCACGACATGAGCAACGTTGGTGCCAAGGTCCTTCGCGCGCCGTAAAGCCTTCTTGGCCTCGGACTCAGATAGCTCGATGGCGGTGACGTTGGCGGGAGCATCGAGCGCAGAAGCACGAGAAAGGACCTCCACGAGAATATTGCCATCGCCGCACGATGGTTCGAGTACGGACCTCGTGTCTTCAGAAATAGCCCATGCAGCCAGGAACTTCGAGATCGCAGGAGGCGTGTAGTACCCACCGCGAAGCTTGTTATCAGAGGGTTGCTGCTTCAATTCGTAGTCTCACTTTCGTCGGGGCGCGTGCTCTTGTCATGTGGAGGCAGTCCCTTGTACCGCTCCACGTAGCGAGCATGAATCGTTTCCATAAAGGTGCTTATGTGTAGATTGGACTTCGCATCCAAGTGGCTCGAATCCACTTCGCCTGTGTCTGGATCCCAGAACACTAGGGCTATGGCTTCGGCAAGATGACTAGGGTGGTCCGTGTCCCTGCGCGTTGCTAGGCGTTCGAGGGTTCGGACCATGTCGAACATTTGCTGATCCCGAATCGCGGGTTTCGGAATTGCCACGATGAATGCAACGATGCAGTACGGAAATCGTGTGTGAATCGTCGTGGCTTCTGTACCGAGATCATTGACCATGTTCTGCCAGTTCTTCGGAATGCTTTCCGCGTCATTCAAAGACTTGCTGTCGTAGACGATGCGCGGGCCATCGGGCCTATAGGCAACGTCGAAATTCTGCGGTCGCACTCCCCCGATGACGCGCGCTGGTCCTACCTCGATGCAGTTGTGATGCGGCGGTAGAAGCTCATTGGTAGTCCATTCGATTTCTTCTTTCTTCGTAGTCTTGGAGCTCTTCGCCGCAACAGTTGCGCTTGTGCTTGGCGTTGCAGCCTTCTTGGCCGCGGCCGCCACCTTCTTGGCTGCACTAAGTTTGGCATGGTCCACGACGGGGATATCTCCGAGCATGTCAGCAAGAGAAGCTCCAACGGCGCGGTCAAAGTCGATTCCGAAATCCATGCCTTGCTTCTTGTTGAACGCACATGGGTACTTGTTCTCCTCGATCTCTGACTCGATGTCGCTTGAAATCGCAACCCCTTCAGCTCTGAGTTGGGCAATCGTGCGTGGCTCTACCTTCGATTTTTCTTTCTGCTTGGTGCCAACCCTCCACTTGATGCCCCAGCAGCGCAAAGCTTCCGTATCAAACTCCAACGCGGTTGCTTCTTCCTTCAGTGTCGACATTCTTCCGCTCCCCCAGGCTGGCTGAGAGGAACGGTAGCAACGCCACCATCGGGCGTCTAGAAAGATGCACCGCGCCTGTCGCGCGAGCCGAGACGGGCTCGGAGGAAGCAGGCGGGGCAGCAGACAGAAACGGGCGCTTGGCAGTTAATCAGCTATAACGGTAGCAGATGGTGCCCGCCGGCGGCGGCGATCTCCAGCGCGCGGCGGGCGATCGGCTGGCCGATCACCTCGGACAGGTCGGGACGCTGGCCAGCCATCCGGTCGTCATTGGCGGCGACGAAGGCGGCGAGCCGGTCCTCACCGCGCAGATGGGCGCAGACCTGCAGGAGGGTCTCGGCCGGCAGCACGTCGACCGCGCCGGCCAGGCCCGCCTCCTCCGCGTTGGCCCGCGGCAGCACCACGCCGCGCCCTGCCCGGCCGGCGCCAAGGGCCGCGGTCAGCGCGCCGTGCACGCCGCGCAGCTCACCGGTCAGCGCCAGCTCGCCGATGAACTCGAGATCGGCCACGGCATCGGCCGGCACCTGGCCGCTGGCGACCAGGATGCCGAGCGCGATGGGCAGGTCGAAGCGGGCGCCGTCCTTGGGCAGGTCTGCCGGGGCGAGGTTCACCGTGATCCGCCGCTGCGGCATCTCGAACTGGGCGCAGAGCAGGGCCGCGCGGACCCGGTCCTTGGACTCGCGGACCGCGGCCTCGGGCAGGCCGACGATCGACATGCCCGGCAAACCGCCGGAGAGATGCACCTCGACCTGCACCGGCGGCGCCTGCACGCCGCACTGGGCGCGACTATGGATGAGGGCGATGGCCATGGCCGGGGCGCGCGCCGCCGTGACCCGCCGGGCGGGTCGTCGCGGCGTACGGCACCTCAGTCTTCGGCTGCGCCGGGCGTGGTCGAGCCCGATTCCATATCGCGCACCCGGCGCTCGAGCAGCTCCAGCTTCTCGCGCGTGCGCAGCAGCACGGCGCGCTGGACGTCGAAGTCCTCGCGGGTGACCAGGTCGAGCTTGCCAAGGCCGGCCTGCAGCGCGGCCCGGAAATTCTTCTCGAGGTCACCGCGGGCACCGTCGAGGCCCGGCGGCACCAGGTCGCTGAGGCGGCGGGCGAGGTCGTCGAGGGCCTTGAAATCGAGCATGGGAGCGATCCGTTCTGGAGTGGGGTCAGCCTAGCGACCCGCGGGTGGGGCGTCTGTCGGCAGCCGCCGGCAGTTCGGGTCGGAATTTTCCCACAATGCCGCGGCGCGCCCGCTTGGCTTATCCTGAACACAGACCGCGCCGGGGCACGCCACGCATGAAAATGATCACCGCCATCATCAAGCCGTTCAAGCTCGACGACGTGCGCGAGGCGCTGTCGGAGGTGGGCGTGAACGGCATCACCGCCACCGAGGTGAAGGGGTTCGGACGGCAGAAGGGCCATACCGAGCTGTACCGTGGCGCCGAGTACGTCGTCGACTTCCTGCCCAAGATCAAGCTCGAGATCGCGGTCACCGACGACCAGGTGGAGCGGGTGGTGGAGACCATCCTTCAGGCGGCCAACACCGGCAAGATCGGCGACGGTAAGATCTTCGTCAGCCCGCTCGACCAGGTGATCCGCATCCGCACCGGCGAAATGGATGCCGACGCGGTCTAGCCAGCGCAGCCGCCACCCGGCCGATCGGCCGGGCGGCGCTGCCGGAACCGCTCAGGCGTCCTTGTACTTGATGCTGCAGCCGTAGGGCTGCGAGGTGCTGAGGCTGACCGGCTTGCCGGCGGCCAGCTCGGCCAGCGCCTGCGGCACGTACTGGGTCGCCTCGGGAATGTCACCGGTATCGGCGCTGGGAATGCTGTCGATGGCGCCGGCGTAGCGCAGCACGCCTTCGGGATCGATGATGTACATGTGCGGCGTGGTTTTGGCCGCGTAGGCGCGGCCGACGCTGCCGTCGGTGTCGAACAGGTAGTGGGTCTGCGCGGCCTTCCAGTTGGCCTGGATCCTGTTCGCGGTGGCGCCGTCCACGTGGCCCTGCTTGCCCGGCGCAGAGGAGTTCAGCACCAGCCACACCACGTCATCGTCAACCGCCTCGCGCTGCTGAGAGGGGATATTGGCGGCGTTGTAGTGCTTCTTGACGAAGGGGCACTCGTGGTTGGTCCACTCGAGCACCACGGTCTTGCCGGCGAAGTCGGCCAGCGAGCGCTCGGCGCCGGTGCTGTCGGTCAGGGTGAATGCCGGGGCGGCCTCGCCGACCTTGGCCGGGGCAGCCTGCGCTGTCGGCAGGCCGATGAGCAGGGCGGAAGCGAGCACGCTGAGAGCAGGTTTCATGATGGGATCCTCCTGGTTGGGAGCGGGTTCAGCCGCCGCGCAGGGCGGTGACGACGATCTCCGGCGTGAGCAGCTGCGGCAGTACCGTGGGGGCGCCGCCATTGGCCGGGTAGTGGACGTAGAGAGGCACTCCGTTGCGATCGAAGCTTTCGAGGTAGGCCGTGATGCTGGCGTCATGCAGCGTCCAGTCACCTTTCAGGTAGACGGTGCCGGTCTGCTCCAGCGCCTCGCGTACCGTATCGCTCGACAGGGCGACGCGCTCATTGGCGAGGCAGGTGATGCACCAGGCGGCGGTCATGTTGACCAGCACCGGGCGGCCCTCAGCACGCAGACTGGCCAGACGCTCATGGCTGAACACCTCGTTCGCGCCCGATGCCGCGGCGTCGGCCTGGGCACGTGGCGCGTCGCGGAACGGCGCGGCCAGGCCCAGACCCAGGGCGGCCACGATGGCGATCGCGCTGGCCAGCCGCCAGCCGCCACCGACCATCGACCTGCGCCGCTGCAGCAGCCACAGCCCGAAGGCCACCGCCACCAGGCCGGCCAGCAGCCAGGCCATGGCCAGCGGCGAGGTCTGTTCGCCATAGACCCAGAGCAGCCAGATGCAGGTGAGATAGAGCGGAAAGGCCAGCAGCTGGCGCAGCCCGTCCATCCACGGTCCCGGACGCGGCAGGGCGCGGGCCAGCGCGGGCACCCAGCCCAGCAGCAGCATCGGCAGCGCCAGACCCAGGCCGAGCGCGGCGAACACGGCGAGCGCGAAGAGGGGCGGCTGGGCCAGCGCCACGCCCAGCGCCGTGCCCATGAAGGGCGCGGTGCAGGGACTGGCCACGACGGTCGCCAGCACGCCGGTGAAGAACGCCGAGCGCGCCCCGTGCCCCTCGGTCAGGCCCTGCCCGGCACTGGTGAAGCGCCCGGTGAACTCCCACACGCCGGAGAAGGACAGCCCCATGGCAAACAGCAGGAGGGCCATGCCGGCGACAAAGCCCGGGGACTGCAGCTGGAAGCCCCAGCCGATCTGCTCACCGGCCGCCCGCAGCGCCAGCAGCAGTCCTGCCACGGCAAGGAAGCTCAACACCACGCCTGCGGTGTACCAGAGGCCGTGGCTGCGCAGCGCAGCGCGGTCATCGGCAGACTCCAGCGCGCCCATCGCCTTGATCGACAGCACCGGAAACACGCAGGGCATCAGGTTGAGGATCAGCCCGCCGAGCAAGGCCAGGCCCATGGCCAGCCAGAGCGAAGCGGTCGCGCCTTCCTTCGCGCCGGTTGCGTCGGCAACGGTCGGCGGCGGCGCGGCTGCGGCCGGCGCGTCGCCGGCGGTCAGGGCCAGCACTTCATCAGGACCGCGCAGAACCCACTCGCTGCCTGCCGACAGGCCACCGAAGTACTCGCTCTGCTGCCAACGCACCTGCCAACCGGCCGTGCTCTCCCGCCACTCGGGCTGCGCCGGGTTGGCGACCAGCTTCGGCGTGCGCGGGAACAAGGTGTAGTGCTCGATGCCCGGGGGCAGGGCGCCGGAAAGATCGAGCAGGACCCGCTCACCCTCCATCGAGACCGCGAGGCTGATCTGCTCAGCCGCACGCGGCAGCCGGGCATCGGCCCAGGCGAAGTCGGCCTGCCAACGCGGATCGGGCTCGGCGGAGGCCGCCAGCGGAAGCTCCAGCACGTAGCTGGCCTTGCCCGGGATGCATTCGATCTCGCAGATCAGCCAGCGCCCGCTGGCCTCGATGCGCAGCGTGTCGCCGGCGAAGTCGGCCGGCACCTGCACGGTGAACGGCAGCAGGGCGCGGTCGCCGTAGCCGTAGTTGATGATGCCGGCAAGGTCGAAGCGATCCGGAACCGGCCAGTCGATGGTGCCGACCTCAACCCTTTCCGGTGCCACCACATCGAGCTTGGTCGCGATCCCGGAGTCACCCGGGTTGACCCAGTAGGTGTGCCAGTGCGGGTCGTGCTCGAGCAGTAGGCCCAGCCGCAGCGGCTGGCCGGGGACGGCGGCGGTCTGCTCGGCGACCAGCTGTGAGCTGAGGTGGTCGGTGCGCTGTGCCTCCGCCTGGACCAGCGGCGCAGCAAGAAGAAGCAGGAGGGCTGACAGGATTTTCATGGCGGCGATTCTGGCACCGGCCCTACACGCGGGGAGTGAACCCGATGTGGATCTGCGCCGATCGGACAGGGCTTCCGGCCGTTCGGACAGCAATCCCGGTCTTGCTGCCCTGTCGGGGAGCAGGCGGCAAGGCAACACTGAGTCACCCCCTGGCCCTGGAGCCCCGCATGTTCCGATCGCTATGCGCCGCCGCACTGCTGCTGGCTGCTGCCGCCTCCAACGCGGCAGACTTTCCCACCGACCCACAGGCGGTCCAGCCGCCCCTGCTGGGCACGCCGCTCCCCGAGGCACAGCTGCGCACGGTCGACGGCGAACCGGTATCGATCGGCGCGGTCCGCGATGGCCGTCCGGCGGTCATCGTGTTCTACCGCGGCGGCTGGTGTCCCTACTGCAATCTGCAGCTCAGCCAGCTGCGCACGGTGATCGAGCCGCTGAAGGCGCTCGGCTACCAGATGATCGCAGTCAGCCCGGACAGCCCCGCCTCGCTCTCCGCCACCCTGCAGAAGGAACCGCTGCCCTACACCCTGCTTTCGGACAGCGAACTGTCGCTGATCGCTGCGCTCGGCATCGGTTTCCGCGTCGACCCCGAAACGCTGGAGAAATACCGCGGATACGGCATCGACCTGGAAGCGGCCTCGGGCGGTCAGACCCACTACGTGCTGCCGGTCCCGGCGGTCTTCGTGGTCGATGCCGCGGGCATCATCCAGTTCCACTACGTCAATCCGGACTACCGCATCCGGGTGCCCGGCGCACTGATCCTCGAGGCCGCCCGCTCGCTCAAGGAGATCAAGCCGCTGCGCTAGCGGCGCGGTTGCCCATTGCGCAGCGAAAGACGCGGCCTGGGCGAAAAACGGACGTAGCGCAGAACCCAATGTAGGAGCCAGCTTGCTGGCGATGGGCGCCCCGGAAGGGACGATCGCCAGCAAGCTGGCTCCTACACGCGCAACGGCGCTGTCAGGTCCGGTTGGCGCCGCAAAGCAGACCTCGCCGCAGTCAAATTGTGGGAGCGCCCTTGGGCGCGACCGAAGCGCTACGGATTCACCACAGACCGCGGCCAGAGCGGATCTCCGCGGTCGCGCCCCAGCGCACTCCCACAGAACATCGGCCCAATCGATGCATCGCGGCGAATGCGCGATTCGCGCTCGAGGTTTGCATTCTCCGATGGCGATCGAATCGGGCGGTTGCGCCCGGGGCGTCGATGCGCGTCGCGGGCCTGCTGCGTCGGAATCGTGCCTTCGATTCTCGCTGCTGCGTGCATTTCGCCCATGCAGGACGCCCGATTCCGCCTGCTCGCCGGGCTGAGGAGGCCGGCGGGGAAGCACCATAACTCCCTGAAGGTACAGGTACTTGCGACGGATCGGGGGCCTTGGCACGCCCCTTGCGATATCTCCCCCGAAGGCCGACGAATCCGGCCATCAGTCAAGGAGACTTCCATGAAACGTGCGTCCTATGTCATCGCTGTTCTTTGCCTGCTGGCCGGTGCCCTGATCGCCACCGGCGTCCTCCAGTATCCCGACACCCAGTCGGTGCTGAGCGTGGGCGATGCCGCCCTGCAGGTTCAGACCGAGAAGACGGTTCCCCCGGTCCTCGGCTACGCGCTGCTGGTTATCGGCGCGATCGTCGGCCTTGCGGGCTTCAGTCTGCGCAAGTTCTGACCCCCCCAACCCGGTGGCCTGTGCGCCGCAAGGCGGGCGGGCCGTCGTGTCTTTCCCCCACCACAAGGAGATTCACCCATGAACGCTGATCGCATCAAGGGCAACTGGAAGCAGCTCACCGGCCGTATCAAGTCCGAGTGGGGCAAGCTCACCGACGACGACCTCCAGGTCGCCGACGGCCACCGCGAGTACCTCGCCGGCAAGCTGCAGGAGCGCTACGGCATCGCCAAGGACGAGGCCGACGCCCAGGTTCGCCGCTTCGAGGAGCGTCTCTGACGCCCGCCCCTCCCGGCTCGGGGCCCTGCGCCCTGCGGCCGGAAAAAAAGACGGCCGGTGTCACCACCGGCCGTCGACCCCATTCCGGCTTTCGCCTTCCCCCGACGATCTGCCGCCGGTCCAACGCGCGAGCAAGTGCTTTGGACGGGTGGGCGGATTCTTTCCGACCGGGATGACATCATGACGACGCAGCCCCCGCTGCGTCGTCAAACGCCGGACTTACGCCGCTTTCGTCTTGCCGTCGTCGTAGAACTGCTCTTCCTCGGTCGAGCCGGTCAGCGCGGTGACGCTCGACGAGCCGCCCTGGATGACCGTGGTCACGTCGTCGAAGTAGCCGGCGCCCACTTCCTGCTGGTGGCTGACGAAGGTGTAGCCCTTCTCGCGCGCCTCGAACTCGCGCTCCTGCACCTGCTCGACGTAGTGGCGCATGCCCTCGCCCCGGGCGTAGTCGTAGGCGAACTTGAAGGTATTGAACCAGTTGATGTGGATGCCGGCCAGGGTGATGAACTGGTACTTGTAGCCGAGCGCGGACAGCTCGTCCTGGAACTTGGCGATGGTCTTGTCGTCGAGGTTCTTCTTCCAGTTGAAGCTCGGCGAGCAGTTGTAGGACAGCAGCTTGCCCGGATGGGCGGCATGCACGGCCTGGGCGAACTCGCGGGCAAAGCCGAGGTCCGGGGTGCCGGTCTCGCACCACACGAGGTCGGCGTAGGGCGCGTAGGCGACGCCGCGCGAGATCGACTGCTCAAGGCCGTTCTTGACCCGGTAGAAGCCTTCCGCGGTGCGCTCGCCGGTGAGGAAGCCCTGGTCGTTGGCATCGTGGTTGGAGGTGATCAGGTTGGCCGCCTCGGCATCGGTGCGCGCCAGGACGATGGTCGGCACGCCGAGCACGTCGGCAGCGAGGCGCGCGGCGACCAGCTTCTGAACCGCCTCGCCGGTCGGCACCAGCACCTTGCCACCCATGTGGCCGCACTTCTTGACCGCGGCGAGCTGGTCTTCGAAATGCACGCCAGCGGCGCCGGCGGTGATCATGTTCTTCATCAGCTCGTAGGCGTTCAGCACGCCGCCGAAGCCGGCCTCGGCATCGGCCACGATCGGCAGGAAGAAGTCGATGGCGTCCTCCTCCTTGATCTTGCCGTCGCAGATGTTCTTCCACTGGATCTCGTCAGCGCGCTGGAACGTGTTGTTGATGCGGCGGACCATGGTCGGCACCGAGTCGTAGGCGTACAGCGACTGGTCCGGATACATGGTCTCGGAGGTGTTGCCGTCGGCGGCGACCTGCCAGCCGGACAGGTAGACCGCCTCGAGACCGGCCTTGGCCTGCTGCATCGCCTGGCCGGCGGAGATCGCGCCGAAGGCGTTGACGTAGCCCTTCTTGGCCTCGCCATTGACCAGCTTCCAGAGCTTCTCGGCGCCGCGCTTGGCGAGCGTGTGCTCGGGCTGCAGGCTGCCGCGCAGGCGGACGACGTCCGCAGCGGAATACGGGCGCTTGACCTGCTTCCAGCGCGGGTTGTTGGCCCAGTCTTTCTCCAGGGCGGCGATCTGTTCGGCTTGCTTGCTCATCGTGGTGGTTCCTGTTGGAAGAATGCGGCGGGGGCCCCGGTGCTGCGGTAAAGAAGGGCCTCAGGCCAGGCGCTCGTACGCCGGCAGGGTGATGAAGTCGGCCAGTTCCTTGGCCCGGGTCAGCTCGCCCAGGAGCTTCACCGCCTCGGGGATGCGCGCCTGACCGGGCAGGCCTGATTCGGGCAGTCGCTCGGCGACGCCTGAGAGGGCGAGGTCGAACTGCGCGAAGTCGATCGGCGTGCCGTCGTCGAGCTTCTGACCGCCGACGTGCAGCCACTGCCAGAGCTGGGCGCGGGAAATCTCGGCGGTGGCTGCGTCCTCCATCAGGTGATGGATCGGCACGCAGCCGAGGCCATCCAGCCAGGCCGCGAGGTAGCGCACGCAGACGTCGATGTTGTTCAGGAAACCGGCGCGGGTGATCGTGCCGCTGGCCGGGGCGATCAGGTCGTCGCGGGTGACGCTGACGTCCTCGCGCTTCGCCGATTCGACCTGGTTGGCCGCCGGCATGTACTCGTCGAAGATCTCGCGGGCGATCGGAATCAGGCCCGGATGCGCGACCCAGGTGCCGTCATGGCCGGCCTGGGCTTCGCGCAGCTTGTCGGCGCGGACGCGCGCCATGGCCGCCTCGTTGGCCTCGGCATCGCCGCTGATCGGGATCTGCGCGGCCATGCCGCCCATGGCGTGGGCACCGCGGCGGTGGCAGGTCCTGATCAGCAGTTCGGAGTAGCTCTTCAGGAAGCGCACGGTCATCGGCACTTGGCCGCGCTCGGGCAGGACCCGGTCGGCGTGCTTACGGAAGGTCTTGATATAGGAAAAGATGTAGTCCCAGCGGCCGCAATTAAGTCCGGCAATGCGTCCGCGCAGGGCATGAAGGATCTCGTCCATCTCGAAGACCGCCGGCAGGGTCTCGATCAGCACGGTGACCTTCATGGTCCCGATCGGCAGGCCGAGGCGCACCTCGAGGAAGGCCAGCACCTCATCCCACAGCGCAGCCTCTTCCATCGACTGCAGCTTGGGCAGGTAGAAGAACGGCCCGAGGTCGCGGGCGTGCAGGGCCTTGGCGCTGTGGAAAGCGAACAGGGCGAGATCGAACAGGCCGCCGGAAAGCCGGGCGCCGTCGATCTCGACGTGCTTCTCGTCGAGGTGCCAGCCGCGGGGACGGACGAGCAGGACGGTGTCGGCATCCTCGCGCAGAGCGTAGTGCTTGCCGTTCTCGGCGGTGAAGCTGATGGTGCCCGCCGCCGCATCACGCAGGTTGATCTGGCCCTCGACCATGTTCTGCCAGGTGGGGCTGCTGCTGTCCTCGCAGTCGGCCATGAACACCTTGGCCCCCGAGTTCAGCGCATTGATGATCATCTTGCGGTCGACCGGGCCGGTAATCTCGACCCGACGGTCCTGCAGCGCCTTCGGCAGCGGCGCCACCTTCCAGTCCCCCTCGCGGATCGCCGCGGTGTCGGCGCGGAAGTCGGGCAGCTCGCCGGCGTCGAAGCGCTTCTGGCGGGTCTTGCGGGCGGCCAGCAGCTGCTGTCGGGTGCCGTCGAAGCGGCGGTGCAGCGCGACCAGCAAGTCGAGCGCCTCCGGGGTCAGGATCTCGTCCAGCCCGTCCACCTTGGGTCCCCGCACCAGGGCCGTTCCGCTTTCCATCAAGACCGCCGCCATCCGCCTGCTCCGCTGCACTGCATCATTGCAGGTCGACCATAGGCCCCCACCGCAGTCTTTGGAAAGCAAATGTTTCAATGTTCTGTATTGTGCGGTTTAATACTGGCGGGAATTCAGTCGTTTAGAACGGGCGTTTGAATTGAAGCAGGGCTCAGGGCTCAGGGCTCAGGGCTCAGGGCTCAGGGCTCAGGGCTCAGGGCTCAGGGCTCAGGGCTCAGGGCTCAGGGCTCAGGGAAGAGCATCAAACTCGCACGCACCCGACAACCTGCTCTCCTGAGCCCTAGCCCCTAGCCCCTAGGCCCTCCCCGAATGACTCACTACTACAAAGGCGCCAAGCTCAAGCAACTGCGGGCCTTCTGCCACGTGGCGCGGCTGGGGTCGGTGACCCGGGCGGCGGAGGCGCTGTTTCTCAGCCAGCCGGCGGTGAGCCTGCAGCTGGGAGCGCTGGAGAAGGAGCTGGGCGTGAGCCTGTTCGAGCGCCTCGGGCGGCGACTGGCGCTGACCCGCGAAGGGGAGGTGCTGTACGAGATGGCGCGGCCGCTGATCGACGGCATAGACGGGCTGGATGGGGAGTTCCGCCAGCGCCTGAAGGGCCTCGATGCCGGCGAGCTGAACATCGCCGCGGGCAGCTCGACCATCCTCTACCTGCTGCCGCCGCTGGTGCAGGCCTTCCGCGACCGGCACCCCGAGGTACAGCTCAAGCTGCACAACGTCACCGGCGTCGATGGCCTGGCGCGGATCCGCGCCGACGAGGTCGACCTTGCGGTGGGCTCGATGCTCGACGTCCCCAACGACATCGACTACGCGGCCACCCACAGCTTCGACCCGATGCTGATCGCCCCGCTGGACCACCCGCTGGCCTCGAAGGACCCGCTGCGGCTGGAGGACCTGTCCCCCTACGGCCTGATCCTGCCGCCCAAGCGCCTGACTACCTATCGATTGGTCGACCTGGTCTTCCAGCAGCGCCGCGTGCCCTACACCGTGGCGCTGGAGGTCGGCGGCTGGGAGGTGATCAAGCAATACGTGGCGATGGGCCTGGGCATCTCCATCGTCACCGGCATCTGCCTGACCGATGCCGACCGCGAGCAGCTGGCCATACGCAACCTTCGCGAGTACTTCCCGCCGCGCAGCTACGGCATCGTGGTGCGCAAGGGCAAGTATCTGAGCGCGCAGGCGCGGGCCTTCGTCGACCTGGTCAAGCCGGCCCTGTTCACCCGCCGCGACTACTTCGAGGCCGGCCACTCGGAGCGCTGAACACAGCGCTCCCGCGACGCAATCAGTCGGCGGTGGCTTTCTCTTCGAAGCCTTTCCAGTCGAAGGCAGAGCGCTGGGCCAGCTCTTCCGGCTGCAGCACCTCGACATAGCGGCGGCCGCGGATCTCCCAGGTCGGGAAGCCCTCGATGCCGGCCTCCACGCACTCGATGGCGAAACCGCCCTGGCGGCCGTTCGGGCTGCACTCGATATAGGGCAGGTCCCCGGCGGCGCCGCCGAACAGGTCCTTCTGGTCCTGGCAGTTCGGGCACCAGGACGCGCCATAGAACTTGGCCCCGCTCTCATCCAGATGCCTGGCCAGGGCCTGCAGTCGGGCATCGGGACGCGGGCTGAGCAGGCCGCCATGGTCGACCAGCAGAAGCCCCAGCACCGCGATACACAGGGCGACCAGGTTCGCGGCGTAGCGCGGGCCGGGCGTGGCCGGCGCGCTGTCCGGCCGGGTCATCGCCAGCCAGCCGGTCAGCGAGGCGATCACGCCGAGCGAGGTCAGGCACCACAGGCACAGGGCCTGCAGCTGGAACCAGCCCACCGCGGTCAGGTAGAGGCTCACCATCAGGCCGATCACCGCCAGCGCGAAGGCGCGGCTCCAGCGCTTGACCCGGCTGCGGGTCAGGCCGATGACCAGGCTGATCAGGGCATAGGTCAGGAAACCCCAGATCGCGACCGGCAGGCCGAGGAAGATTGCATAGCGGCTCTGCTGGACGAGATCGCAGTCGGAGCCCGCGGCGCAGAACGCCGGCGCGCTCGAGGACAGGGCGACGATGCTGAGGTAGCCGGTGATCAGCAGGCCGAGACCGGCAAGCCCGAGGCTGACCCAGTCCGGCGGCGTGCGCTCGCCGCGCGCGGCGGGCCGGGCGGCGGGGGCGGGCTTGAATTTGCGCTTGGCCATGGCGGATTTCGCAACGCGGGAAAGCGGCGGACTGTAGCAGTCCGCCGCGATCCCGGACACCCGATCAGTCGACCGGCAAGGCCACCTGCGCAAAGCCCGCGGCGCGGGTGGCGGCCAGCAGGGCGACCCAGTCTTCGTAGCGCGCGACGGGGTCGGCCTCCAGCTGAAGGACGGGGCGCGGGCTGCGGCCGGCCTCGACCTGCAGCAGGCCACTCACGGTGGCGCTGGGCAGGGCCTGGCCCTGCCACAGCCAGCGACCCTCGCTATCGAGGCCCAGCCGCAAAACCTCGGGAGGCGGCCCGGCGTCGGGGCGCGAAGACAGATCAAGGGCCAGAGGCCGGCTGACCACCGGCGCCGCCAGCATGAAAATCACCAGCAGAACCAGCAGCACATCCACCAGCGGAGTAATGTTCATCTCGCTCACCGCCGCCGCTTCCGATCGCACAGCAAACGCCATCGTCGCACTCCTCGTCGTGGGGACATCGAGCTGAAGGCGGATGCGTGAAGTCTCCCGCGCCGGCCTCGCCATCGCGCGCCTGTCGCTGACCGACGTTCAGCCCGGATTGCGGCGGCAAGGCGATGCGCACCGCCGGCCGCCGCGGCACAATCGCCGCGCATGGAGACCATCTTCGTTTTCACCGGCCGCAGCAGCGGCGAATGGCGCGATCGCTTTGAAGCTGCCGCGCCGGAATTCCGCTGGCTGTGCTGGCCCGACATCGACGGGGCTGCCGATGCCTCGGTCATGGTCGGCTGGAACCCGCCGCCCGACCTGTTTCGCCAGCTGCCCGGCCTGCGCCTGGTGCATGCGCTGGGCGCGGGCGTCGACGGCTTCCTGAAGCGCGAGGACCTTCCCGACGTGCCCCTGGTCCGCCTGCTCGATGCCGGCATGGCGGAACAGATGGTGGAGTACGCCCTGCTCGGCGCCCTGCTCTGGCAGCGTCGCCTGCCGCTGTACCGCGAGCAGCAGGCCGAGGCGAAGTGGTGGCAGTGGCCGGCACGCGAGCGCGGCGAGGTACGCGTCGGTGTGCTCGGCCTTGGCCAGATGGGCGGCACGGTGGCCCGCGGCCTCGCCGGCTTCGGCTACGCGGTCGCCGGCTGGAGCCGCAGCGCCCGGCAGATCGAGGGCATCGACTGCCTGCACGGCGATGGCGGCCTCGACACCCTGCTCGGGCGCAGCGACGTGCTGGTCTCGATGCTGCCCTCGACCCCGGACACCCGCGACCTGCTCGATCACGCCCGGCTGTCGCGCCTGCCCGAGGGCGCCCTCGTGGTGAATGCGGCGCGCGGAGACCAGCTGGTCGCCGAAGAACTGATTGCCCTGCTGGATTCAGGACACCTGTCCTCCGCCCTGCTCGATGTCTTCGCCAGCGAACCCCTGCCCAAGGACAGCCCGCTCTGGTCGCATCCGAAGGTGATGATCACCCCGCACGTGGCCGCGCTGACCGTGCCAGGCCCGTCGGTGAAACAGGTAGTTGCGAACCTCAGGCGCTGGAAGGCAGGCGATCCGTTGCAGGGCGTGGTCGACCGCGCCCGCGGCTACTGAGCGACAACCGTAGGAGCCAGCTTGCTGGCGGTTGGCCGTTCCAAGCCGCGATCGCCAGCAAGCTGGCTCCTACTGTGGCGGGTCGTTGCGCGGTGGGAACTGCAGCACCACGCCGCGGCGGTCATCGTCCCTGGGCTCGACGCGGTGCCAGAGCACCGGCACGTCCTCCGGCGGCGGCGGCTCCAGCTCGTCGTTGACCGGCTGGGGATCAGGCTCGTCCTCCCAGCTGTAGCGCTTGCGCGGCGGCGGCGGGTCAAGGCGGAACCAGATCAGCGCGGCCAGCAGCCCGGCCGCGGCGCCGGTCAGGTGGTACTCCCAGGACACGCCTTCCTCGCGCGGGAACACGGTCAGCAGCATGCCTCCGTAGAGGAAGAAGGCGATCAGCGCGGCGGCGATGGCCGGGCGGTCGCGGCGCAGGACGCCGGCGACGAAGACAAGCAGCATCAGGCCGTGGGTGACCCCGCTGGCGCCAAGATGCGCGGAGGGCCGGCCGATCAGCCAGGTGCCCAGCCCTGCCAGCAGCCAGATGAAGACCAGGGCGCGCGGGGTCGCCCTCGGCAGGGTGGCGATGGCGAGGGTGCCGAGAATCAGCAGGGGCAGGGAGTTCGAGACCAGGTGCTCGAAGCTGCCGTGCAGCAGAGGCGCAGTCAGCACGCCGATCAGACCCCAGGGATCGCCGGGGCGCAGGGTCAGTGCGCGCAGCGGCGCGTCGAACATGTGCTGGGCAAGATGGATCCACCAGAGCAGGGCGACGAAGGCCGCGCTGATCAGGGCGGCGCGGCGAAAGCGTCGACGGTCGCGGGCCAGCTGGGCGCGCGGGTCGGATCCGGGGTCGATTTCGGGAAGGTCCATTCAGGGCAGGTGGGGGCGCGGGCGTCGAGGGCAAGCCTGCCATGTGGCATCAGCACATGCCCGACGACCGCCCATCCCGTCACCCGCTCCGCCCGGAAGCCCGCACTTGGCCCCGCTCGCCGGGCGCACTAGCGTGTGCGCATCGGGGCAGGGCCGGGGGGCCGCCCGCTGCATTTGGGGGTTGCATGCATCGCGCTCTACGGGCACTCGCCGCCCTGCTGCTGGCCACGCTGGGCTGCGGCGAGATCGGCGCCGTCGGCTACGACATCGTCTACGTGCGCCAGCCGCGCTTCGGCGACGGCACCAATACCACCTGGCCGGAGGTCTTCCATCCTGCGCGCATCGATCCCGGTGCCGACCTGATGCTCCTGCACCCGGACGGCAGCGAGGAGGTGCTGGTCGCCGGCGGAAACGGCAGCGTGACCGATCCGGTGCTCTCCTTCGATGCGCAGTGGGTCTACTACGCCTACTTCCCGGACATGCGCCCGCAGGCGATCAACTCGCAGCGCAACCTGCCCTATGCCGGCGCCGACATCTATCGCATCCACCTGCGCAGCCGGCAGATCGAGCGCCTGACCCAGGGCGGCTTCAGCCCCAACACCGGGGCCGGAAACTGGGACGAGTCCAACCCGCTGGACCCCCCCTCCGGCCTCAACCGCCTGGGCTACGGCATCCTCAATCTCGGCCCGATGCCCCTGCCCGGCGGGCGCATCGCCTTCACCAGCAACCGCAACGCGCTGGTCCCGCCCAAGGGCTTCACCCATCCGACGCTGCAGATGTATGTCATGGATGAGGACGGCGGCAATGTCACCGCCATCGCGCCGATGAGCATCTCCAGCGCCCTGCACCCGACCGTGCTGCGCGATGGCCGGCTGATGTTCAGCACCCACGAAAGCCAGGGACTGCGCGACCGCCGGCTGTGGGGGATCTGGACGATCTGGCCGGACGGACGCAACTGGGCGCCGCTGATCAGCGCCTTCAACGAGCCGCAGAGTTTCCACTTCATGACCCAGCTCGGCGATGGCGACATCGTCGTGGTCGACTACTACAACCTCAACAACAACGGCTTCGGCGCGCTCTATCGGCTGCCACCGTCGGCGCCGGCCGGGCAGCCGGCGTTCTACGACGCCTTCGGCAACGACGCGCCGGGTATCGCCTACACCAGCGGCGGCGGTCACTCATTGGCGTTCACCATGCCGTTCCAGCCGCGCGGGATGCGCTCGATCACTCCGTTCACACATGGCGGTGACGAGGCCGCACCGGTCGGCGCCGGCGGCGTACGGGTCGGCAAGTTCACCCATCCGTCCGCCGCCCCCGGCAACGACCTGCTGGTGGTCTGGACGCCGGGCCCGGCCAACGACCTCACTCGGCCGACCACGACGCCCTACTACGACGCCGGCCTGTATCTGATTCCCGACGGGGAGACGGTCAACGACCCCGCCGAGCTGGTGCTGATCAAGAACGATCCCGCCTGGAACGAGGCCTGGCCACGCGCCGTGGTGCCCTACTCGGCGGTGCACGGCGTGCGCGAGCCGGACGACCTGCCCTGGCTGCCCAATGACGGCTCGCTGCACGCCGCCCTGCCCGCCGGCACGCCGCATGGCCTGGTCGGCAGCTCCAGCTTCTACAAGCGCGAGAGCTTTCCCGGCATCGTCCGCAGCTGGGCCAACAGCTTCGACGGCCTGGACGCCTTCAACACCTCGGAGAACGGACAGTCGAACAACTGGTTCAGCCAGGGCAGCGATGCGGGCCGCTACGACAACGCCGACATCTGGGCGGTACGCGTGGTCGCCATGGAGCCGAACACCCACCGCAGCTATGGGCCCAACGAGGGCCGGCAGTTCCACAGCCACGCCAACGAGCGACTGCGCATCCTCGGCGAGATCCCGCTGCGCAAGACCGCCGCCGGCGGCGGGCCGTTGCTCGACGCCGAGAACAATCCCGACACCAGCTTCCTGGCCAGGATTCCCGCGGACACGCCGTTCACCTTCCAGACCCTCGACCGCCGCGGCATGGTGCTGAACATGGCGCAGACCTGGCACCAGGTCCGCCCCGGCGAGATGCGTGTGGACTGCGGCGGCTGCCATGCGCACAGCCAGCAGCCGCTGGCCTTCGAGGGCACCGCGGCCTCCGCCCCCGACTATCCGGTGGCGGATCTGTCTGTTCAGACACCCCTGCTGGCGTGGCAGGACGACGCGCCGACGCTGCGCGTCGAGCCGGTATCGCACGTGGACGTCGAGTTCCTTGCCGACATCCGCCCGATCCTCCAGGCGCGCTGCGTCAGCTGCCACCGGTCACCCAATCCCGCTGGCAACCTCGATCTCGACGACCTCACCGAGGTCGACGGCCTGCCGGGCGACTACTACCGCCTCGCCGCCGATAAATCCGCGCGCTTCGGGCACAAGCCGGTGATCCGCAACGGCACCTGGCGGCAGACCAATGCCAGCCGCTACGTGCGCAGCTTCCAGAGCCGACGCTCCCTGCTGATCTGGAAGCTGTTCGGCGAGCGTCTCGATGGCTGGAGCAATGAGGACCACCCGACCGAGAGCGTGCCGGGCGATGCCAATACCCTTCCAGCCGGTGCCGACCCCAACGACGCCGACCTCGACTTCACCGGCAGCATCATGCCGCCACCCCCGGCCCAGCCGCTCAGTGAGGATGAGAAGCGGCTGTTCGTGCGCTGGATCGACCTCGGCGCGCCGATCGACACCGGCAACCCCGACTACGGCTGGCACCTCGACGACCTCCGCCCCACCCTCACGGTGGCCTCGCCGCGACCGCGAACCAATAGCGTCCACGTCACCGAACTGCGCGTCGGCGTCGCCGATGCCCACAGCGGCATCGAACCGGGCTCGCTGTCGGTACGGCTGGATGCGCCGGTCGCCGGCCGCGCCGCCGGCGCCGAGCTGGCCGACCTGTTCGTTGAAGTGGCGCAGGATGTCTGGGCGCTGTCGCTGCCGGCAGCCCTGCCCCGGCTCGAGCGCGCCACGCTGCAGGCCGGCGTGCGCGACCGCCAGGGCAACATCACCCGCGTCGCGGTGAGCTTCTCCACCGTGATGGGCCCGGACGACCTGTTGCGCGATGGGTTCGAGTAGCGGGACCGAAAGGCAGGAAAGGGCGCGAAGCAGACATTTATAGGGTGCGGCTTGCCGCACCGGGCATACCGTCCGAATGCCCGTACCGGTGCGCCAAGGCACACCCTATGAGGTTTTGCCGACGCCCGACGAAGCCCGAATGCAGGGGTGCCCTTGGGCGCGGCCGCGGAGATCCGCTCTGGCCGCGGTCTTTGGGGAATCCGTAGCGCTGCGGTCGCGCCCAAGGGCGCTCCCACAATCTGACTGCGGCGAGCTCTACTTTGCGGCGCCAACCGGACCTGGCAACGCCGTTGCGTGTGTAGGAGCCAGATTGCTGGCGACCGTCCGGTCCGGGGTGCCTATCGCCAGCAAGCTGGCTCCTACATTCGGGTTCTGCGGAAGGTCTGCTTCGCGCCCGGTACCGCCCGGCACGCTCCGCTGTCGCCGTCCGCGCCGCGACGCCGCCGCCCTGTGCGGGCTACACTCGCCGCCCTCGTTTCATCGCGTGCCTTCCGTGTCCGAGCAATCCGGCCAGCCGACCGTGCGCCGCGCGGCGCTTGCCTTCATCTTCATCACCGTCCTGCTGGACGTGCTGGCGATCGGCATCATCATTCCGGTGCTGCCGCACCTGATCGAGCGCTTCACCGGCAGCACCGCCTCGGCGGCGATCTGGGTCGGCGTGTTCGGCAGCGCCTTCGCGCTGGCGCAGTTCATCGCCTCGCCGGTGCAGGGGGCGTTGAGCGACCGCTTCGGGCGGCGGCCGGTCATCCTGGTGTCCAACCTCGGACTCGGCCTCGATTTCGTGCTGATGGCGGTGGCCGGCACCCTGCCCATCCTGTTCCTCGGTCGCGTGCTGGCCGGCATCACCTCGGCCAGCATCAGCACGGCCAATGCCTATATCGCCGACGTCACCCCGGCCGAGCGCCGCGCGGCCAGCTTCGGCATGCTGGGCGCCGCCTTCGGGATCGGCTTCGTGGTCGGCCCGGCCCTGGGCGGGGTACTGGGCGGAGTGGACCTGCGCCTGCCGTTCTGGGTCGCCGCCGGGCTCGCGCTGGCCAACTTTCTCTATGGCCTGCTGATCCTGCCCGAGTCGCTGCCCCCCGAGCGCCGCGACGGATTCCGCTGGTCGCGCGCCAACCCGGTGGGATCGCTGCAGATGCTGCGCCGCTATCCGCAGGTGTTCGGCCTGGTCGGTGTGGTCCTGCTCTCGCAGATCGCCCACTACGCCCTGCCCAGCGTCTTCGTGCTCTACGCCGCGCACCGCTACGGCTGGGGCGAGGATCGGGTCGGCTGGGTGCTGGCCCTGGTCGGGGTCTGCAACGTGCTGGTCCAGGCCCTGCTGATCCGCCGCCTGGTGCCGCGAATCGGTGAGCGCAACGCGCTGCTGCTCGGCCTTGGCTTCGGCGCACTGGGTTTTGCCTGGATGGGACTGGCCGCGGTCGGCAGCGTGTTCCTGATGGCGATTCCCTTCATGGCCCTGTGGGGCCTGGCCGGCCCTTCGGCCCAGGCCCTGATGACCCGCCAGGTCGACGAGCGTGAACAGGGCCGGCTGCAGGGCGCGGTGACCAGCGCGGTCAGCCTGTCCGGCGTGTTTGCCCCGGTCGTCTTCACCCAGGTCTTTGCCGCCTCGATCGCCGCCCTGTCCGGGGTCGACTGGTCGGGCCTGGCCTTCCTGCTGGCCGCGGTCCTGCTGCTGGGGGGGGTGGCGCTCGCCGCGCGGGTCACCCGCACGGCCGCGACCATCCCGATCCCGCCTTCGGGCGAGTCCCCGCTGGAGGAGCGGGCCAGCGCGCGGCGCGCCTGAGCCCTCCGCGCCGCGTGCGGCGGCGAACGCCGACCCGTCCGGAATCGAACACCCAAGCGTCAGGCCGAGGCTGATCCATCGATAAGTATTTGTTTTTTATTGCCATTCATTGATGGCACGGAAGATGGATATCTGACGGCATGGATATCCAACGCATCGACCGCAAGCGTCAGAAACAGATCCGCCGCTGGGGCCTTGGCCTGCTGGGCGGCCTCGCGACCCTCGGCCTGCTGGCCTGGCTGGCCACCCTCGATCCGGCTGCCCCCTCGGTGGATAAGGCCAGCCTGTGGACCGACACGGTCAAGCGCGGCGAGATGCTGCGCGAGGTCCGCGGACCCGGCGTGCTGGTGCCCAAGGAGATCCGCTGGATCGCCGCCGACACCCCGGCCCGGGTCGAGCGGATCATCGTCCGCCCCGGCGCCAGCGTGCAGCCGGATACGGTGATCATGGAGCTATCCAACCCCGAGGTGATCGACCAGGCCCTGGCCGCCGAGGCCGCGCTGGCCGCTGCCGAGGCCGACTACACGGCGCGGGTCGCCACCCTGCAGAGCCAGCTGCTCGACCAACGCGCCCTGCAGGCCCAGGTGACCGCGGAGTACGAGTCGGCGCGGCTGCAGGCCGAGGCCGAGGGCGAGCTGGCCAAGAAGGGAATCATTCCCAGCATCCAGTTCCGTCGCTCGCAGCTCAATGCCGAGCAGCTCAAGGGTCGCGTCGCCATCGAGGCACAGCGCATCGACCAGTTCAAGGCCAGCCTCGACGCCCAGCTGGCCGCCGATCGCGCGCGCATCGCCCAGCTGAAGAACGCCGCCCAGCTGCGCCGCCGCCAGGCCGACGCGCTGAACCTGCGCGCCGGCATTGCCGGCGTGCTGCAGCAGGTGCCGGTGCAGGAAGGCCAGCAGGTCGCGCCCGGCACCAATCTCGCCCGGGTCGCCCGTCCCGGTGAGCTGATGGCCGAGCTGCGCATCCCGGAAACCCAGATCAAGGACGTGGTGCTCGGCCAGGGCGTACGCGTCGACACCCGCAACGGCGTGGTCGCGGGCAATGTCACGCGCATCGACCCGGCGGTTCAGAACGGCGCGGTCCTGGTCGACGTCGAGCTCAGCGGCGAGCTGCCGAGCGGCGCGCGCCCGGACCTCAGCGTCGACGGCATCATCGAAATCGAGCGCCTGCCCGACGTGCTGTTCGTCGGCCGCCCCGCCTACGGCCAGCCGGAAAGCGACGTCCGCCTGTTCCGCATCGATCCCGACTCCGGCCTCGCCCAGCGCGTCCCGGTGCGACTCGGACGCGCCTCGGTCAGCGTCATCGAGGTCCAGCAGGGCCTTGCTCCCGGCGACCAGATCATCCTCAGCGACACCTCGCAGTGGGACGACTATGACCGGTTGCGCATCAATTGAATAAAACGTGATGGGTGATTCGTGATTCGTGAACAGCACGTTCCCGCCGTCCGAATCCATCGATCTGATAGCGAGCCCGCTTCGCGCTCCTGCTCTGGCGAATCACCAATCACGAATCACAGATCTTGATCGAATCACCAATCACGAATCACGAATCACGCTCCTGAACGAATCACGCCCAAAGGGAAAAGCCATGACCCAGCCCACCAACGCCCTGCTCGAACTCAAGGACATCGCCAAGGTGTTCTATACGGATGAGGTCGAGACCCATGCGCTGTCCGGGGTGCACTTCGACATCCAGCGCGGCGAGTACATCTCGATCACCGGCCCCTCGGGCTGCGGCAAGTCGACCCTGCTGTCGATCCTTGGCCTGCTCGACTCGCCGACCTCGGGCAGCTACCGGCTGAACAACGTACCGGTGGAGGACATCTCCGCGGCGGAGCGGGCGCGGATCCGCAACAAGGAAATCGGCTTCATCTTCCAGGCCTTCAACCTGATCGGCGACCTCACCGTGTTCGAGAACGTCGAGCTGCCGCTGACCTATCGCGATGGCGTGTCCAAGGCCGAGCGCCGCGATCGCGTGCAGGAGGCGCTGGAGCGCGTCGGCATGGCCCATCGCCTGAAGCACTATCCCTCGCAGCTCTCCGGTGGCCAGCAGCAGCGCGTCGCGGTGGCCCGCGCCCTGGTCGGCAAGCCGTCCCTGCTGCTCGCCGACGAGCCGACCGGCAACCTCGATTCGAAGAACGGCGAGGCGGTGATGGCCCTGCTCGACGAGCTGCACAAGTCCGGCTCGACCATCGCCATGGTCACCCATGACCCGCGCTACGCCGATTTCGCGCAGCGCAAGATCTTCATGTTCGACGGCCGCGTGGTCGACGAGGAGACCCTGCACCGCCTGCGCAAGGAAGAGGAATCGCGCCTCGACGCGCAGATCCTCCGCGCCCGCACCGGCACCTGATCCCCACCCCGCCTCTCTCGGTGAACTCACATGTTCAGCGTCCCGCTCACTGACCTGCGTATCGCCCTGCGATCCCTGGCCCGCCAACCCGGCTTTCTCGCCGTCGCGGTGCTGACCCTTGCCCTTGGCGTGGGCAGCGTCTCGGCGATCTTCAGCGTGGTCAACGGTGTGCTGCTGACGCCCCTGCCCTATGCCGATGCCGAGCGGATCATCCGCATCAACCGCGTGCAGGGCGCCTGGGGCGGCCCGGTGTCGGCGCCGGCGCTGGCCGACTGGACCGAGGCCACCAGCGGCCAGCTCGAGGCCATCGGCGGTTTCGTCGGCGCCACGGTCAACCTGACCGGCGACGGCGAGCCCGAGCGGCTGGCGGCCTACCAGGTCACTCCCGGCTTCTGGCAGGTGATGGGACTGGCCCCCGAGCTGGGCCGCTACTTCAACGTCGAAGAGGACCGCCGCCGCGAGCGCCTGGCGGTGATCAGCCACGAGCTCTGGCAGCGCCGCTTCGGCGGCCAGGAGGGCGTCGTCGGCCAGAGCATCATGCTCAACGGAGAGTCCTACCAGGTGGTCGGCGTCACCCCGGCACGCTTCCGCTATCCCGGGGCTACCCAGGTCTACCTGCCGACCTTCCTCGACAGCACCGGCGGTCCGCGCGGCAACAACTACCTGATGGTCATCGGCCGCCTGCGCGAGGGCGCAAGCATGGAGCAGCTGGAGGCCGCGCTGGCCGCGGTCAACGCGCGGCTGGCCGAGGAGTTCCCGGCCAACCACGCCGAGCTGGGCGCGCGGCTGACCGCGCTGCCCGAGCAGCTCAATGCCCGAGTCGAGCAGCCGCTGCTGGTCCTGCTTGGCGCGGCGGGCCTGGTCCTGCTGATCGCCTGCGCCAATCTGGCCAATCTGCTGCTGGCCCGCGGCAGCGCCCGGCAGCGCGAGCTGGCGGTGCGCGCCGCGCTCGGCGCCGGCCGCCGCGCCCTGGTCCGCGCGGTGATCGCCGACGCCCTGGTGATCGCCCTGCTCGGCGCCGTGCTCGGCCTGCTCATCGCCGCGCTCGGCGTGCCCCTGCTGCTCTCGCAGATGCCCGAGCTGCTGCCCAGCCATGCCGAGGTCGGCATGCAGCCCGTCGTGGTGCTGGGCGCGCTGTTCGCCGGCATCGCCACGGTGATGCTGTTCGCCAGCGTGCCCGCCCTGCGCGCCGCCGCCACGGCGCCGGCCGGCGCCCTGCAGGAGGAAGGCCGGGGGGGCAGTGGCGGCCGCCGCCGCAGCCGGGCGCGCAATGCGCTGGTCGCCTTCGAGGTGGCCCTGTCGCTGACCCTGCTCACCGGCGCCGGCCTGCTGATCGAGAGCCTGCGCCAGCTCGGCAAGGTCGAGACCGGCGTGCAGACCGAGGGCGTACTGACCGCGGCCGTGGTGGTCGAGGGCGCGCGCAACGAGCCGGGCGAGGACCCGGTCGACTGGTACGTCCGCCACACCGCCATCCTGGCCCGCTCGCTGCCCGCCATCCTCGAACGGGTCCGCGCCATCCCCGGCGTGCAGTCGGCGGGCCTGACCGACTCTCTGCCGCTGTCCGGGCTGAACAACGCCAGCTCGGACATCACCATCATCGGTCGCGAGCCGGGCGAAGGTGAGCGCCAGCCGGGCGCCAACTGGCGCTTCGTCAGCCCGAGCCTGATGTCCACGCTGGGCATGCGCATGGTCCGCGGACGCAGTCTGGAGGACGCGGACGCCCGGCCCGGCGAGATGTTCCAGAACGTGCTGGTCAACGAGACCTTCGTCCGCCGCTATCTGTCCGATGTCGATCCGCTGACCCAGAGCCTGCAGTTCCTCGGCGGCGACGAGCCCAAGCGCATCGTCGGCGTGGTCAACGACACCCGCCTGTTCGGCATCGACCGTGAACCGGTGGCCGAGGTCTACATGCACCATCTGCACGCCACCCAGCGCCAGCTCTATCTCGCGCTGAAGGTCTCCGGCGAGCCGATGGACTATGCCGAACAGCTGCGCCGGGCGGTGCGCGAGGTGGCCCCCGATGTGCCGCTGTTCGAGGTCCGCAGCATGGACCAGCTGGTCGAGGGCACCACCGCCCTGCGCCGTTTCAACATGGCCCTGATGAGCGTGTTCAGCGGCATCGCGCTGTTGCTCGCGGCGATCGGCCTGTATGGCGTGATTGCCTACTCGGTGGCCGAGCGCCGGCAGGAGATCGGCATCCGCCTCTCGCTGGGCGCCCAGGCCGGCGACGTGCTGCGCATGGTGCTGGGCCAGGGTGCGCGGATGGTCGGCCTCGGCCTGCTGTTCGGCATCGCCGGCGCCTTGGCGCTCGGCCGCCTGCTGGCCAGCGAGCTCTACGGCGTCGGCGCCGGCGACCCCCGGGTTCTGCTCGCCGTGGTCGCTACGCTGGGCCTGGTGGCGCTCACCGCCTGCGCCGTGCCTGCCCTGCGCGCGGCGCGGCTCGATCCGATGCTGGCCCTGCGCCACACCTGACGGGGACACCATGATCGCCACGCTCGCCCGCGACCTTCGCCACGCCCTGCGCAGCCTGCTGCAGCAGCCGGGCTTCGTCCTGGTGGCGGTGCTCACCCTGGCCCTGGGCATCGGCGCGAACACCGCCGTGTACAGCGTGATCCACGCCGCGCTGATCACGCCGCTGCCCTACGCCGAGCCCGAGCGCCTGGTGCGGATATGGGAGACCACGCCCGAGGGCGGTCGCTTCTCGACCTCGGATCCGAACTACCTCGACTTCGCCGCCCGCAACCGCAGCTTCGAATCGCTGGCTGCGGTGCGCGATGTCTCCTACACCCTGCTCGACGCTGGCGATCCGGTGCGCCTCGAGGGCCACGCGGTCAGCGCCAACTTCTTCCGCACGCTGGGCGTCGCA
Source organism: Pseudomarimonas salicorniae (assembly GCF_023156535.1). Lineage (GTDB taxonomy): Bacteria > Pseudomonadota > Gammaproteobacteria > Xanthomonadales > Xanthomonadaceae > Pseudomarimonas > Pseudomarimonas salicorniae. The sequence continues at coordinate 198,468 of NZ_JALNMH010000005.1, forward strand.
CCGCGGCTCGGTTCGGGCTTTCCCGACGATGCCACAAGCGAGCCGGCAGCGGTGGTGGTGCTCGGTCACGCGGTCTGGTCGCGCCACTTTGGCGCCGACCCCGGGGTGATCGGCCGCGAGGTGCGGCTGGAAGGCCGCAGCCATCGCGTGGTCGGTGTGATGGGGCCGGAGTTCGAGTTCGCCGGTGCCGGCTTCTGGGTGCCGTGGCGGGCCGATCCGGCCAGCGATCGCGGCGACCACTGGCTGGCCATGGTCGGCCGCCTGCGCGATGGGGTCAGCCTTGAGCAGGCCAGCGAGGATCTCTCATTGATCGCCGCCGCGCTCGGCAATGAGCACCCGGCGAGCAATGCCGGCTGGGGCGTCGAGCTGCTCGGCTTTCCGCGCTGGCTGGTCGGCGACAGCTTCCGCCAGACCGTGCAGCTGCTGTTCGCCGCGGTCGGTTCCCTGCTGCTGATGGCCTGCGTCAACCTGGCCAACCTGCTGTTCGTACGCAACCAGCGCCGCCGCGCCGAGATCGGCCTGCGCGCGGCGCTGGGCGCCGGGCGCGGCCAGCTGGCCCGGCTGATGCTGGCCGAGATCACCTGGCTGGTGCTTGCCGGCGTGCTGCTCGCCCTGCCCGTGGCCCACGGCCTGATCCAGCTGCTCAAGCGGCTGGCGCCGGCGGGCGTCCCGCGCCTCGACGGGGTGCAGCTGGCCCCCGACGTATTCGGCTTCTGCGTCGCGCTCGGCGTGCTGACCGGCATCCTGCTCGCCCTGCTGCCGGTCTGGCAGGCGCAGCGGGTGCAGCCGCTGGAGAGCCTGCGCGGCGGCGAGCGCGGTGGCGTGCCGGCCGCGCAGCGGCGGCTGGGCGACGCGCTGGTGGTCGGCCAGGTGGCCCTGGCCATGGTGCTGCTGGTCGGCGCCGGCCTGCTGATCAGCAGCTTCATGCAGCTGCGCGCCAGCGACCCGGGATTCCGCCCCGGCACCTTGCTCTCGGTGGAGCTTCAGCTTGGCGACCGGTATGCCGAGCCCTGGCAGAAGGTCATCTTCTTCGACACCCTGCAGCAGCGGTTGCGTGCCCTGCCCGGGGTGGTCGCGGTCGGCGCCACGACCACGCTGCCGTTCAGCGGCGGCAGCTTCATGAACACGGTCACCCCGGTCGAGCGCGCCGCCGAGGTGCGGGGCAGCGGGCTGATGCAGGCGCACTGGCGCGCGGTCACCCCCGAGCTCTTCGAGACCCTGTCCCTGCCGCTGCTGCGCGGCCGGACCTTCGATGCCAGCGACCGCTGGGACGGTCCGCGCTGGGTCGTGGTCAGCCGCAGCCTGGCCGAGCAGGCCTGGCCGGGCGAGGACCCGGTCGGTCGGGAAATCTACTGGGGAGACGTCGGCGGGCGCACGCGGATCGTCGCCGGCGTGGTCGGCGACTACCAGGACGTGAACCTCGGCGCCGAGCCCGAGCCGGTGCTGTTCCTGCCCTACAACCAGCTGCCCTGGCCGAAGATGGCCCTGCTGATCGAAACCCGCGGCGAGCCGGGTGCGCTGATCGAATCGGTGCGCGGCGAGATCCAGGCCCTGGATCCGACCCTGCCGCTGGGCTCGCTGCGGCCGCTGCGGCATCAGGTCGCCGATGCGGTGGCCGAGCCGCGCCTGCGCAGCAGCCTGATGGGCGCCTTCGCCGCGGTCGCCCTGCTGCTCGCGGCGATCGGCATCTACGGCGTGATGGCCGCCAACGTCACCCAGCGGCGTCGCGAGCTGGGCCTGCGGGTCGCGCTCGGCGCGCGACCGGACTCCCTGGTCGCCCTGCTGCTCTCCCGCGGTATGCGCCTGGCCGCGCTGGGCATCGCCCTCGGCCTGGTCGGCAGCTGGGCGCTCACCCGGCTGATCGATGGCCTGCTCTACGCCACCTCGCCACTCGACCCGCTGACCCTGTCGGCCGGCCTCGGCCTGCTGCTCGCCACCGTCCTGCTTGCCAGCTACCTGCCGGCCCGACGCGCGCTGGGCCTCGACCCCATGCTCGCCCTGCGCCACGACTGAGGAGTCCGCCCCATGTTCAGCGCGACCGCCAACGACCTCCGCTACAGCCTGCGTGCCCTTCTCGCCCGGCCCGGCTTCTCCGCGGTGGCGGTGCTGACCCTGGCGCTGGGCATCGGCGCCAACACGGCCATCTTCTCGGTGATGCATGGCCTGTTCCTCGCCCCGCTGCCCTATGCCCATGGCGAGCGCCTGGTCGACGTCTACAACACCTATCCGACCAGCAGCCTGCAGTACGCGGGCACCTCGATCCCCGACTACCTCGACCGCCGAGAGCAGGCGCAGAGCCTGGAGGATCTCGCCCTCTACACCGGCGCCAATCTCAACCTGGCCGAGGACGGGCAGCCGCCCGAGCGGCTGGTCGGCCTGCGCGCCACACCCTCGCTGTTCAGCACGCTGTCGAGCGGCGCGGCGCTCGGCCGCGTCTTCGACGAGCGCCATGCCGAGCCGGGGCAGGACAAGGTGGCGGTTATCAGCCACGCGCTGTGGCGCAATCGCTTCAATGCCGATCCCGGAGTGATCGGCCGCAGCCTGCGGCTGTCCGGCGAGACCTACCAGGTCATCGGCGTGATGCCCGAGGACTTCGGCTTTCCTTCCCGCGAGACCCAGCTCTGGGTGCCGTTTGCCTTCACCCCGGAACAGCGCGGTGACTTCGAGCGCGGCAACGAGTATTCGCAGTCGATCGGCCGACTGCGGAAGGGCGCGACGATCGCCCAGCTCGACGCCGAGCTGGACGCCATCGTCGCCCGCAACGCCGAACGCATCGCCGGTATCGGCGGGCTGGATCCGGCGATGGCCGAGCAGGCCGCGCGCTTCGCGGAATTCCTGCGCGGCGGCAATTTCACCGGCCGGGCGCAGAGCCTGCGCGAGCTGCAGGTCGGCGAGACCCGGCCGCTGGTGCTGATCCTGCAGGGCGCGGTGGCCCTGGTACTGCTGATCGCCGCGGCCAATGTCGCCAACCTGCTGCTGGCGCGGATGGTCTCGCGGCAGAAGGAGCTGTCCGTGCGCAACGCGCTGGGCGCCAGCCGCGGACGCATCGCCCGCCAGCTGCTCAGCGAGTCGCTGATCGTAGCCCTCGCCGGCGGCGCGGCCGGCCTGCTGCTGGCGCTGGGCCTGATCGAGCTGCTGCCGCGGCTTGGCCTTGACGCCGCGGTTGGTCGCTATCCGATCACGCTGGACCTGCCGGTGCTCGGCTTCGCCCTGGCCGTCAGCATCGCCACCGGCCTGCTCGCCGCCCTGGTGCCGGTGGTCTCGCTGTTCCGCAGCGATCTTGCGCGGCAGATCAACGACGCCGGCCGGATCGGCGGCGGCGGCCGCGTCGCCGGCGCCTCGCGCAATCTGCTGGTGGTGGCGCAGATGGCCCTGGCCACGGCCCTGCTGGTCGGCGCCGGGCTGCTGCTGCGCAGCTTCGTCAGCCTGCAGCAGGAGTCGCCGGGCTTCGAGCCCGGAGGCACCCTGACCGCCCAGCTGGCCCTGCCCGGCAACCGCTTCCCGGACACTGCCAGTCGCGCCCGCCTGCTCGACGAAGTGCTGCGCGAGGCGCGCGCCCTGCCGGGCATAGAGCACGCCGCCTGGACCTCGTCCCTGCCTTTCGCCAATTCCAATTCGCAGGGCAGCTATTCGATCGACGGGCTGGAGGTGGCCGATGCCTCGGCCTCGCCGCATGCCAACCAGCGCCAGATCAGCGACGACTTCTTTGCCAGCCTGCGCATCCCGCTGCTGCAGGGCCGGACGTTCACCCCGGGCGACCACGGCGAGGCGGAACCGGTGGTTGTGATCGACCAGCTGCTGGCCGAGAAATACTTCAAGGACCAGCCGGCGATCGGCCAGCGTATCCGCCGCGGCCGCGACGCGCCCTGGGCCACCGTGGTCGGCGTCGTCGGCACGGTCAAGCACGGCAGCCTGCGCGACACGCCGGGCAAGGAAACCATCTACTGGCCGCACCGGCAGAATCTCGGCGGCTTCGGCGCCCTGGTGCTACGCGGCCCGAACGCGCTGGCGCCGGACACCGCCGACGCCCTGCGCACCGCGCTCGGCCGCGTCGATGCCGAGTTGCCGCTGTTCAACGTGCTCAGCATGCAGCAGCGCATCGCCCTCTCGCTGGACACCCAGCGTGCGCCGATGAATCTGGTCGGCGGCTTCGCCGGCGTTGCCCTGCTGCTCTCGGCCATCGGCATCTACGCGGTGCTCGCCTTCAGCGTCAGCCAACGCACCGGCGAGCTCGGCGTGCGCATGGCGATCGGCGCCGGCCGCCGGGAGATCCTCGGACTGGTGCTCGGCCACGGCGCCCGCCTGGTCGCGATCGGCCTCGGCATCGGCGTCGGCCTTGCCCTGATGCTCGGTCAGCTGGCCAAGGCCCAGCTGTTCGGCGTCGCGCCCTGGGATCCGCTGACCTTCGTCGCCGTGCCGCCGCTGCTGGCCGCCATCGCCCTGCTCGCCTGCTGGCTGCCGGCGCGCCGCGCCGCGCGCATCGACCCGCTGGTCGCGCTGCGCTACGAGTAGCTGCTCGCCGCCCCAACGCCTTCGGGAGCCATCGCCATGACCCTGCCCAGCCTGTTCGCCGACGCCCTGCGTAGCCTCGCCCGGCGTCCGCCCTTCGCAGCGTTCGCGGTGCTGACCCTGGGGCTTGGCGTCGCCGCGGCGACCACCCTGTTCTCGCTGATTGCCGGCACCCTGCTGACCCCCTCGCAGATGGCCGAGCCAGAGCGCCTGATGGTCCTGCACCGGCCCGGTTCGGTGGAGGGCGACCTCGGCTATCCGGACATCGCCGACCTCGCCGCGCGCCGTTCGAGCTTCGCCGCCGTCGGCGCGATCTGGGCCGGCTACGCGCTCGACGTGCAGGTCGACGGGCGTCCGCGGCGGCTGGTCGGCGCCCTGGTCGACCCTGGCTGGTGGCGGGCGGTCGACGTCGAGCCGCTGCTGGGTCGCATCCCCGAAGCATCCACGATCGCCAGCGACGGTCCGACGGTGGTCGCCTCCGAGCGCTTCTGGCGCAGCCAGCTGGGCGCCGACCCGGCGTCGCTGGGCCGGCCGCTGATGGTCAACGGACGCAGCCATGTCCTGATTGGCGTGGTGCCGGACGCCGCCGATGCCCTGCGCATCGGTGCCGACCTGTTCGCCCCGGTGGGCCTGGCCGGCGACTGGGTCCCCAACGAGCGCGGCGCCAACGTGTTCGACGTGCTGGCGCGGCTTGCCCCGGGCGTCGGACAGGCCGCCGCGCAGGCCGACGTCGACACTCTGATGGCAGCCCTGGCCGAGGCGCATCCGCGCACCAACCAGGGCAAGCGGCTGCAGCTCAGCCCGCTCGACCGCTTCCTGCACGCCGGCAGCGCGCCCCTGCTCTGGTCGCTGCAGCTCGCCACCCTGGTGCTGCTGGCGGTGGCCGTGGTCAACCTCGGCGCCCTGCTGCTGGTCCGCGGCAGCGCGCGCGGCAGCGAGTACCAGCTGCGTACGGCGCTGGGCGCCGACCGCGCCACGGTGATCCGCATGCTGCTCGCCGAAGGCAGCCTGCTGGGTCTGGGCGGCTGGCTGCTCGGGCTGGCGCTGGCGCATCTGGCCATCGGGCTGTCCGGCAGCTGGTTTGCCGACGCCCTGCCCGGCGAGGTCAGCACATCGCTGGACCTGCGTGTGGTGGGCGCCTGTCTCGCCCTGTCATTGGGTGGGGCGATCCTCGCCTCCCTGCTGCCGGCCTGGGCGGCGCTGCGCGCGGTGCGCCCGGCGGCCATGCAGTCCGCGGGAAGCCGCGGCGAGCGTCGCGCGCTCGGCGGCCTGCTGGTGGTAGAGATTGCCCTCGCCTGCGTGCTAATGGTCGGCGCCGCCCTGCTGTTGCGCAGCGTCCACGCGCTGTCCCAGGTGCCGCTGGGCTTCCACGCCGAGGGCATTCTCAACGCCCAGCTGGTGCTGCCGGAGAGCCGCTACGGCAGCCGCCCGCCGCAGACCCTGGCGGTCGAGCGCATGCTGGCCGCGCTGCAGGCCATCCCCGGCGTGCGCCGGGCCAGCTTCGTCACCGGCGGGCCGCTGCAGCCGGACTGCTGCATCGGCAGCCGGCTGATCGCCGAGAACGTGGAGCAGCCGGCCAACGAGGAGCTGGGCGTGCGCGTGCGGCCGGTGCTCGGCGACTATTTCGGCGCGCTGGACATTCCCCTGCAGCAGGGCCGCCTGCTGGGCGTGGACGACGACGAGGACGCGCCGCGGGTCGCCCTGGTCAACCAAGCCCTGGCCTCGAAGCTGTTCCCGCAGGGCGACGCGGTCGGCCGTCGGATCGCCTGGCGGACCGGCTCGGTGTCGGGCGACGCCGAGGGACCGCTGTGGATGGAGGTGGTCGGCGTGGTCGGCGACATCCGCGCCTCGACCCTGCGCGAGGACGACGTGCCCGCGGTCTACCTGCCCTATCCCCAGCGCCAGCGCGAGTGGGTGCGTTTCGGCAGCTTCCTGATCGAGGTCGAGGGCGAACCGGCCGGATACGCCGCCGCCATGCAGGATGCCATCGCCTCGGTCGATCCCGAGGTGCCGCTGGACCAGGTCGCCCCGCTCAGCCTGCGGGTCGGCGAGGCCTCGGCCTCAGAGCGCTTCGCCGCGCGGCTGGCCTCCGGCTTTGCCCTGCTGGCCTGGTTGCTGTCCCTTCAGGGGCTGGCCGTTGTGCTCTGGTTCGTCGTCGCCCGGCTGCGCCGCGAGCTCGGCATCCGCGCCGCCCTGGGTGCCGGTCCCGCCCTGCTGCAGCGCCTCGTGCTGCGCCGCGGCTTGCATATCGCCGCGCTGGGCCTCGCCCTTGGCCTGCCGCTGGCCCTGTTTGCCGGCGGCTCGCTGGAGCACCTGCTGTACGGCATCCCCGCCCTTGATCCGGGCAGCCTGCTGCTGCCCGCCCTCTTGATCGCCGCCAGCACGGTGCTGGCCTGCTGGCTGCCCGCCCGCCAGGCCTCGCGCATCGACCCGCTGGTGGCCCTCCGCCACGAATAGAAGCCGGACAACGCCATGACCAGTCTCATCAAGGATTTCGCCTACGCCCTGCGCGGCTGGTCGAGCCAGCCGGTCGTCGCGGTCGTCGCCGCCCTGTCGCTTGCTCTGGGGCTCGGCGTGAATGCGGCGATCTTCTCGCTCTACGAGCAGGTGATGCTGCGCCCGCTGCCGGTCGAGCAGCCGCACCAGCTGGTCAACTTCAGCGCGCCCGGTCCCAAGCCCGGCTCGACCTCGAACAACGACGCCGGTCCGCGCGAGCACATCCTCAGCCTGCCGATGCTCCGCGACCTGGCTGCCTCGCCGGCGCCGCTGGAGGGCGTTGCCGGGCATCGCGGCATCGATGTCGGTCTAGGCTTCGCCGGCGAGAGCCAGCCGGGCGAAGGCCTCCTGGTCAGCGGCCAGTACTTCGAGCTGCTGCGCCTGGCGCCGCAGGCGGGACGGCTGATCGGCCCGGCCGACGACAGCGGCGCCGGCGATGCGCGCATCGTGGTGCTCAGCGACCGCTTCTGGCGCGAGCGGCTGGGCGGTGATCCGGGCGTGCTCGGCCAGACCCTGCGCGTCAATGGCCAGCCGCTGGAGATCGTCGGCATCGCCCCGCCAGGCTTCCATGGCACCACCCTCACCAGCCCGACCGACGTGTTCCTGCCGATCGGCCTGCGCTGGGCCCTGCTGCCGCAGCAGCGCAACGATCGCGAGGACCGCAACAGCTACTGGGTCTATGCCTTCGGTCGCCTGCCAGAGGGCGTCGAAGCGGCGCATGCCGAGGCCGCTCTGAACACCCTGTACCAGCGCCTGGTGCGCGAGGTCGAGCTGCCGGCGCTCAGCTTCGGCGACGCCGGCCAGCGCGAGGCCTTCGCCGCCAAGACCCTGCAGCTGCTGCCCGGCTTCCAGGGCCAGAGCAGCATCACCGCCCGCGCCGGCACCGGCCTTTCGATGCTCTGGGCGATAGCCGGCCTGGTCCTGCTGATCGCCTGCCTCAACGTCGCCAACCTGCTGCTGGCCCGCGGTGTGGCGCGCTCCGGCGAGCTGGCCCTGCGCGCCTCGATCGGTGCCAGCCGGGGCCGCCTGCTGCGCCAGCTGTTTGCCGAGTCGCTCGCGCTGGCCCTGCTCGGCGGCCTTGCCAGCCTGCCGGTGGCGGCGGCCACCCTCGGCCTGATGGCGCGCCTGCTGCCGAACACCGCCACCGCCAGCCTCGACCTTGCGCTGAACCTGCCGGTCGTCGGCTTCGCCCTGCTGCTGGCCCTTTGCAGCACCCTGCTGTTCGGCCTGCTGCCGGCGTGGCGCCAATCCCGCGTGCCGCCGATGCAGGCCCTTCGGCAGGGGGACTCGCGCGGCGGCAGCCGCTTTGCGACGCGCTTCCGGCAGACCCTGGCCACTGCGCAGATCGCCCTGTCCATGGCCTCGCTGGTGCTGGCCGGCCTGTTTGCGCAGAGCCTTTACAACCTGCAGCGCGCCGAGCCGGGCCTGGACATCGAGGCGGTGGCCAGCTTTTCCGTGGCGCCGCGCCGCAATGGCTACGGCGCCGAGCAGGCGGACGCCTTCTACAGCCGACTGGAAGAGCGCCTCGCCGCCGTGCCCGGCGCGCTGTCGGTGACCTCGTCGATGGTCCCCCTGCTCTCGGGCAGCGACTGGGGCACCAATGTCGAGGTCGAAGGCCGCGAGCGCGAGCGCGGCGACGACCACAGCTACTACAACGAGATCGGCCTGAACTTCTTCGACACCCTCGGCGTGCGCCTGCTCGCCGGCCGCGATTTCGCCGCCTCCGACACCGGCGAGCGTCCGCGGGTCGCCATCGTCAACCAGCGCTTTGCCGAGAAGTTCGGCCTCGGCCGCGAGGCGGTAGGCAAGCGCATGGGACTTGGCAGCGGCAACGTCGAGCTCGACATCGAGATTGTCGGCATCGTCGCCGGCAGCAGCTACGACAGCATTCGCGACCAGGGCAAGGAGCAGTTCTTCCTGCCGCGCCGGCAGACCGGCGGCCATCCGCAGATGCTCTTCTATGTGCGCGCCGCTCAGGCCCCCGAGGCGCTGCTGCAGAGTCTGCGCGCGGCGGTGGCCGAGCTCGATCCGCAGCTGCCGGTGGAGAACCTCGAGACCCTGTCCCAGCGCGTGCGCCAGAGCACCGCGATGGAGCGCGTGCTGAGCCTCTTCACCGGCAGTTTCGCCGTGCTGGCCACCCTGCTCGCCGCGGTCGGCCTGTACGGCGTGGTCAGCTATGGCCTGAACCAGCGCCTGCGCGAGTTCGGCCTGCGCCTGGCCCTCGGCGCGCCGCCCGAGCGCCTGCGCCGCATGGTCTTCGCCCAGGTCGGGCGGATGGCCACGATCGGCCTGCTGCTCGGCCTCGGTGCCGCCCTGGCCGCCGCCCGCTCGGCCGAATCTCTGCTCTTCGGACTCAGCGCCCACGACCCGCGCGTGGTGTTCGGCGCTCTGGCCGTCCTGCTCGCCGCGGCCCTGGGCGCCGCCCTGGTCCCGGCCCGGCGCGCCGGGCGCATCGACCCCATGCAGGCACTGCGCCACGACTGATCACTACGATTTACCGGATCGTCGGCAGGCCCCGACCTTGGTCACGAGCTGCTTGCGAAGGCCTTAAACCCTGGCGCGCCGGCGCGCATCGAACCTTTTCCTGATCGCCGCGGGAGACGAGCATGCGAACGCCGCTGAGCCTGCTGATGGCCTGCGCCCTGTCCTGGAGCTGCGGCGCCAGCGAACTTGATGCGCTGGCCGGGGAGGTCAGCCGCGGCGATCACCGCGACGTCGACGCCGTGCTGCTGTCGCGCGACGGGACGCTGCTGATCTCGGCGCAGCGGCCCCGACTGCGCTGGCGCGGCATCGACATCCGCTCGGCGACCAAGTCGGTCACAGCCCTGCTGGTCGGCATCGCCATCGACCGCGGGCACATCCAATCGGTCGAGGTGCCGGTGCGGACGCTGCTGCCAGAGCTGGCCGAGTCCTTCGAGGATCCGCAGCGGGCGCGGATTACCCTCGCCGATCTGCTCACCATGCGCTCCGGCCTCGACTGCGACGACTGGACGCCCGGCTCGCCCGGTCACGAGGACACTATGTACGAGACCCGCGACTGGCTCGGCTTCTGGTCCGCGGTGCCGATGCGCGAGGCGCCGGGCGAACGCTTTTCCTACTGCACGGGCAATGTAATCGCGCTGGGACGGCTGCTGGCCCATGCCACCGGCAAGCCGGTGCCCGAGTTCGCCCGCGAGGCGCTGTTCCAGCCGCTGGGCATCGACCAGGCACGCTGGGCGAGCTGGAACCGCGGCCGCGACACCGACACCGGCGGCCATCTGGCGATCGCCCCCGAAGGCCTGCTGGCGATCGGGCAGCTGGTGCTGGACGGCGGCGTGCGGGACGGCCGGCAGGTCGTCAGCCGCGCCTGGATCGAGGCCATGACCACCGCCCACGCCGACATCCCCGGCCGTCCGCAGCGCTACGGCTACCTGTGGTGGATCGACGCCACGCGTAATCCGGCGCTGCCGGGCACCCGCCTGCAGATGGCCTGGGGCAACGGCGGTAATTTCCTGGTGGTGATGCCCGAGCTGGACGCGGTCTACGTCTCGGTGGGTCGGCGCTACAACCGGCCCGAGGCAATGGAGCCGCTGCGCTGGCTCGGCGAACGGATCCTGCTCGCTCTGGGCGCGTCGGCCGCGGCGCCAGACTGAACCTGCCGGCCGCCCTTCAGCGGACGGTCGGGAAAGCGGTGGGAGGATCGGGCCAGGTCAGCGAATGCCCCCGGCGCGTTGACCGCGCCGTAGGGCCCGGGAGGGACCATGAAGCGAAGGCGTTGGATGTACGCCCTGCTCGGGTTGGTCGGGTTCGGCCTTGCCATTGGCTGCGCGGCGGAACAGCTGCCTGCGGATCCCGCCCCGGATGGCGAAGACAGGGCGCTCAGCCTTGAGGGCCGAACCTTCGACGGCCGCATCCGCGCCCGCGGACTGTTCGGGCTGGTCCGCGTTCGCGGCACCCTGTCCTTCGAGGCCGGTCAGCTCGTCTGGCAGGCTCAGGGATCACGTGAGACCGCGCCGTACCAGGTCGAGACACGGAACGGCATTCTGCTTTTCAGCGCACGGGTCATCCATCCCGACGGCAGCTTCGTCGACTGGGCCGGAATCTTCGATGGCGAAAGGCTCAGGGGCGTGGTCGCCCTGTGGGACCGCAGCCAGGAGAAGGACTTCATCCACGACCTGCTGCTGCCCACCCAGGTGACGCTGGAGTTCAGCCCCGACGCCGGGGCTGGGTGATCCCGTCACCGGGCCGGGCGTCGTCCCCACTCCGGCGAGAGCGGCGCATGGCCCGCCGGAAAGTCCGCGCGCCAAACGGACATTCGCGCTTGCGCGCTCGACCGATGGTTCCCCTCTCCCCGGTGGGGTGAGCAGGGCTTTCGAGCAGCGCAGCTGCGAGCCTGCGAACGCCCACCGGCATGCAGGCCCGTGGGCCGGGGTGCGGGTCAGGGGTGAGGGTTCGGGTTCTCAAGGCCTGACAACGAAGGCGCATCTGGCTTTGGCGCTTGCTCTCCCGGTCGCTTCGCCCATCATCGTGAAGCCCTTATTGGGTGTGCCTTGGCGCACCGATAGGGGCGTGCGGACGGTACGCCCGGTGCGGCCAGCCGCACCCTATGACTGTCTTCTTTGCGCTCCGACTGCGCACCGACCCTGCCCCTCGGCGATCCGACTCCAGGCGCTGGGCATTCCCGCGGGCAAAAAAAAGCGCCGACTCCAGCGGCGCTTCCCGAACTGCGATGACACTTTCGTCGAAGAGACAGGGGATGGGGGTCACTGGCTCAACGCGTCGCCTCGTCATGCCCTCCTGGGCGCGGGCGACGGGAACAGGATGAACCTTCGGGCCCCTGACGGCTTTGCCGGATGCCAGTCGTTGGCTTTGCCGAACTTGCGATTTCGCCGGTGCCGGAGTGATGAAACGCCATGTTGCGCCGTTTGCGTGGGCCGTGCATGCGGACAGGCCAAACTCGGCAAGGCGGCGGCGGCGGCCTGCTCCTAAGTTCGTCGGGTGCGTTTACGCACTCTTAACGAACCTCAGGAGAACAACGATGAAGTGCAATCCTTTGCGGGAGGCCATCCGTCTCGCACTGCTCCCCGTTACCCTCGGCACCCTTGCGCTGGCCGCGCCGGTTGTGGCGCAGGACTCCGACGACGATGCCGCCACGCTGGATCGCATCGAAGTCACCGGCTCGCGCATCAAGCGCGCCGACATCGAAGGCGCGCTGCCGGTCACCGTCATCAGCCGCGAGGACATCGACCTCAGCGGCGAGCTCAACGTCGCCGACCTGCTTCGCAACACCACGTTCAACAGCTTCGGCTCGTTCCGTCCACGCTCCGGCAGTGCCGGCCAGGCAACGGCCTCGCTGAACCTTCGCGGCATCGGCTCGGGCCGGACCCTGATCCTGATCGACGGGCGCCGCGCCCCGGTCTCCGCCATGGGCGGCACCAACCAGGATCTCAACGCCATTCCTCTGGCCGCCATCGAGCGCGTCGAGGTGCTCTCGGACGGCGCGTCGGCCATCTACGGATCGGACGCCATCGGTGGCGTCGTCAACATCATCACCCGCAAGGACTTCAACGGCGTCGAGATGCAGCTGGGCGCCTCCAACCCCAGTCGCAGCGGCGGCGAGACCGAGGATGGTTCGGTGATCTTCGGCGCCTCGGGCGATCGCGGCGCGCTGATTGCCGGCGTCTCCTATGCCAACCGCGGCATCGTCTTCCAGCGCGAGCGGCCATGGTCCAACGACGGAGCCTCGACCTTCTCCAACAACTTCCAGAATCCGAACGGCACGTTCTTCAGTGCGCCAAGCGGCCCGACCCAGGGCACCTCGGTGGTGCCGGGTGGCTGCTCGGCACCGGCCTTCAGCGTGGTCGGAAACCGCTGCCTGTACAACTTCGCCCTGGTCGCCGCCGACGAGGCCGAACTGCGCAACAGCGCCCTGTTCGCCCGCGGCACCTATCAGATCAATGACGACTGGGCGACCTACATGAACGCCTCGGTCAGCCGGGTCGAATCCTTCGGCCGCTACGCGCCCTCGCTGGCCACCGCAGCCGTGCCTGCCAGCTCGCCGAACAACCCGTTTGGTACCGATCTGCGCCTGCGCCATCGCTTCGCCGCTCTGGGCACCCGCGACGATACCGTCGATGCCAACGCCTATGACTTCATGGTCGGCTTCCAGGGCGCGATCGGCCCGGCCTTCGTCGAGTTCGGCGCGCGCATCAACGAGTTCCGCTCCTACAACCTGGGGCGCAACTACGTGGTGATCCCGATCGCCAACCAGTTCATCGCCGACGGCACCTACAACATCTTCAATCCGTTCGGAAACTCGGCGGCCACGCTGAACGCCATGAAGGCGACCATCTCGCGCGACTCGTTCTCGCGCAACGAGGAGGTTTTCGCGCTGGCCAACTTCGACCTGTTCGACATGGCCGGCGGCATGGCCAGCCTGGCGGTGGGCGCCGAGGCCCGCAAGGAATCCTATTTCGACACCTATGACTCGCTGTCCGAGGCCGGCGTGATCGGCGGTTCGGCCGGCAGCTCCTCGGGCGGCAGCCGCGACGTGACCTCGGCCTACTTCGAGGCGCTGTTCCCGGTGCTGGACAAGGTCGAAGTCAGCCTCGCGGCGCGCTATGACAAGTACAGCGACTACGGCAACGACACTTCGCCGAAGATCGGCCTGCGCTGGCAGCCACTGGAGACCCTGACCTTGCGCGCGTCCTACGGCGAGGGCTTCGCCGCGCCCTCGATCCCGATTCTCACCCAGCAGCCCTCGTTCGCGGCCGACTTCGTCACCGACCCGGCCACCTGCGTGGTCTTCGGCCTGACCCCCAACTGCACCAATCCGGTCACCGGCGCCACCACTACGCCGCAGACCACCGCATGGGTGATCGCCAACCCCAACCTCAGCTCGGAGACCTCCACCCAGTACAGCCTGGGCTTTGCCTGGGACGCCACCGACTGGCTTAACCTGTCGCTTGACTACTACAACATCGAGGTCGACAACCAGATCACCCCGGTCACCACCAATACCATCATCGCCTGCCTCGGCGGCTCGGCCATCGCCTGTCCGCCAGGCCTGTCCATGCTGCCGACCACCGCGGCCAGCGGCCTGCCCTTCGAGCAGGCGGTGCCGAATCCGCAGCTGGGCCTGGGCCTGGCGCGTGATCCCGGCACCGGCGGCATCCTCTACGTGCAGCGCGGATTCACCAACCTCGGCAAGCTCGAGACCAACGGCCTTGACCTCAACGTGCGGACCAATTTCGACTTCGCCGACTGGGGCGCGCTGGCCAGCCAGGTGCAGGTCGGCTGGGTCAACAAGCTGCGGGTCAACGGTGGCCGAAACCTGGTCGGTGACGAGCGCACGCCGCAGTACCGGGTCAGCGTGCAGAACGTGTACACCTACGGGGACTTCACCCTGGGCTGGAACATCAGCCACATCGCCGACACCGACTCCCGCAACGCCCTTGGCAACCCGCCGCGCGCGGACCTGCCGCTGGATCTGCCTTCCTGGACCACCCACGATCTGCAGCTGACCTGGGCGGCACCGTGGAACGGCAAGATCACGGTCGGCGTGCAGAACATCGCCGACAAGGACCCGGTGCTCGATCCTCTGGACCCGACCGGTCGTGGCTACGACATGAACCTCTACGACGGCTATGGCCGGGTGCCCTACGTGCGCTATACGCAGAGCTTCTGACCGGCTGCAGGAAGACGCCGCCCCCGGCATTGTCCGGGGGTCGGCTCCACCGCCCGGGTGAGCGGTCTGCGGCCACCCGGGCCCTGGCTGCGGCGAAGCGATGTGCCGGATCTGTGCTCTGGAGCGGCGCGGACGGGCACGCCGCACCCCGACTGGGTAACCTAGAGGACGCTTCGTAGACACGGACAGACATGCCGCGTCCCCTGTCGCGCCCATCCATCATCCGCCCCGGCTTCGGCTTGCGGGACGCTTGAGATGCTGCGCCCCGCACTGCCCACGCCGGAGAACCTGCCCGGCAGCCAGCTGGAGCTGGCCGGATTCACCCTCGATATCGCTGCCCGTGAACTGCGCCGGCCGGGCGCGCGCCGTGGCAAGCGACTGACGGTGAAGGCGCAGCAGGTGCTTCTGACTCTCGCCCTGCGCCCTGGAGAAGTCGTCAGCCGCGAGTCGCTGATGGATGCCGTATGGCCGGACAGCTACCCGACGGGTGACGTGCTGACCCAGGCCATCGTGCTGCTGCGTCGCAGCTTCGACGACGATGCCGAAGCCCCGAGGTTCATCGAGACCATTGCCCGCAGCGGCTACCGGCTGCTGGTCGAGCCGATCTGGCGGGCGCCTGCCGTCCCCCCGATGCCGGCGCCGGGCAGCACCCTGTCCACGCGCCCGGAAACCCGTCGCCCAGGCCACTGGTGGCTTGCCCTGGCCGCCACCCTGCTGGTGCTGCTCGGGCTCGTCACGGTCCTGTGGCGACCGGTCCGTGAGCAGCCGGTTGCCGGCGTCGGGCCCGCTGCGGCGCCGAGGATCCTCGCCTCCAGTCCGAAGTTCGAGTACCAACCCGCGCTGTCCCCCGACGGCGAACTGCTGGTGCTGGTCATTGCCGAGGACGAGTACTCGCCGGGCACCCTCTACCTGCAATCCACCGGCGAGTTCGTCGCCCGCCAGCTGAGCCGTCCGCCGGCCGGAGCCAGCGACGAGTACCCGACCTGGTCCCCCGACCAGCGCTGGATTGCCTTCCGTCGCCGCTTCGAAGGCCTCGCCGAGCCGGCATGCGAGCTGCGCCTGATCTCGGTGGCCAGCGGGGCGGAACGGCTGATCGGCGGTTGCGGCGGCCCGGTGCTCGGTCTGGCGTTCAGCGCCGACGGCCGCGAGCTCGTGGCGGGGGGCTATCGCGAAGCGGGCAGTGAGAGAACCGGGCTGCGACGGATCCTGCTGGAAAGCGGTGAGATCCGCAGCGTGCCGATCCTGGACGATGCCCTGCCGGCAGCCTATTCCACTCCGCGGGTGTCGGCTGACGGGCGCACCCTGCTGTTCCGCCGCGGGCTGGCGACCGCCGATCTGTTCCGGGTGCCGATCGAAGGCGGCCGACCGCAGGCGGTGACCCGGATTGCTGGGGACATTCGCGGGCATGACTGGCTGGGGTCAGAGGGTGACATCGTGTTCAGTCGGGTCAACCAGGACGGGCTGCAGCTCTATCGCGCCCCTGCCGCCGGCGGCGAGCCCGAGCGGCTGGAGGCCAACGGGCAGTTTCCTCGGGCCGATGCCGAGGGGCGTCGCGTGGTGTTCCAGCAACCTCGCGTCGGCTACATCATCCGCCGGTTCGGCGCTAACGGAGAGGCGCTGGCGACCCCGCCGGGGGCGCGCTCGAGCCGCAACGACATGCTGCCTTCGCCATCGCCGGATGGACGGCGGGTGGCGTTCTATTCGGACCGCTCCGGCGTCGTCGGGCTGTGGCTGGCGGACACCGCTGCCGCCACCGGGGCGACGCCGGTGGAGGGGCTTTCGCCACAGCCGCGTTTCGCCGCGGTCTGGTCGCCAGACGGCAAGCATCTGCTGCTTGCCGCCCACGGAGCCGAAGGCGACGGGCTGTACGAGGTCGAGGTTGCCAGCCGCCGGGCGCGGCGGCTTGATGTCGCACCGCCGATCGGCGCGCTTGCCTACCTCGATGCCGATCGCCTGCTGGTCAACCGCGGGGTGACGGACCGCTTCAGACTGACCCTGCACCGGCGCGAGGACGGCGCGCAGATCGGCGACGCCAGCATTGAGGGGGTCGGCTTCCTGCAGACAGTGGCCGGCGAGAACCGGATCCTGCTCACGCTCGAGGGCCGAACCGGACTGTTCCTGACCGACTCGGCACTTTCCCCTCCCCGCCTGCTGCGCGAAGATCTGTTGCCCCCCGAGCTTTACCGCGCATTCGGCGTAGCCGGCGAGCGCCTGTGGTTCCTGCGCCATGCCGATGAGGAGGCGGACTTCTCGCTGTGGTCCCTGCCCCTGTCCGATCTCGCGGCGGAGCCGGAGCGCTGGGCGCTGCTCGACAGCCTGGGATCGCTCTTGCCGAACTTCAGCCCACTGGCGACCGATGGCGACCCCGTCCTCTGGTTCGGCGTCCAGTCCGCACCCGAGTCGGACATCGCGCTGCTGGAGCTGCCAGGCTCGCTGCCGCGGCGCTGAGTGCCCTCGACCCATCCCCACGGAGGCCGTTGCAAGCCTCTGAACTGCATGGAATAAATCTTTCGCAGCGGATTCGCCTGGGAGGCGAATCCGGATCTAACCGGTCCTTCGCCACTCTTTCCTGACGGGCCGAAGCCGGCCCTGCAGCCTGCCTCCCGGATACTTGCAGGGGAAGGCGGATGGACATCGAATGGCGGGCGCTGCGCGGCGGCGCGATCGGGGAGCTGGCCGCTACGTCCGGGACGGCCCGGCCGGCGCTGTGCATGCTCGGGGATCACGCCCAGCTGCGGCTGTCCGCAGCGTGGATCCTTGTGATCGTGCTGCACGGCAAGGCAGAGGTGCGACACGGCGAAGAGAAACTCTGGCTGGAGGGTCGTCAATGGCTGACGCTCAGTCGTGACGCACAGACCCTGGTCAGAGTGCGCGGGGCAGGCCGGGTGCTGGTGGCCAGTGGCGACGCGGCGAGCCTGGCCATGTTCGACCCCGGCGGCCTGTGGCTGCCCTGCGCCCGGGGTGGTCTCAAGGCGCCGGCCGGACGCGTCCTGCAAGCACTGCGGCGTAGTCTCACCGAGTGCGGAAGCGTCGACCCCGCTGACGCCGAGGGCTTCCTTCGCCGGCTCCTGGATGGCCTGACCCCGTGCGGACTGCAGGAGGCACGCGTGCCCGGCCGCACCGCCCTGCGCCGGCGCCAGCTGCTGGCCCGCATGCTTCGCGGCCGCCTGTACATCGAGGGCCATGCCGACCGTGTCGTGCGCATCACCGAGCTGGCGCGGCTGTGCAGCTTCTCGCCCTGGCACTTCACCAAGACCTTCCACCAGCTGTTCGGCGAGACCCCGCAAGCCTTCGGCGCCAGGACCCGGCTGCTGCGCGCCCGGGAGCTTGTCCGCGATACCCAGCTGGCGATCTGCGAGGTGGCCGCGGCCTGCGGCTTCGAGAACGCCAGCTCGTTTGCCCGCGCCTTCCACGACCGCTTCGGCGAGAGCGCCTCACGACTCCGGGCCCGGGCGCGCGCTGCGGGCAACGGAATGTATGGCCGGAGGATTGAGCGCTCATAGCCAAATTGAACGAACGGCCTCGCCGGCGCACCCCGTCACGATCGGCAGGCCGAGTGCCCGGTAGCGTCGGATCGCGCACCGGCTGCGGGCGGCCTGAGGCGGGCGTTCGGCAATGAGTGCGGTGGGCGCAAAGCGGACATTCATAGGGTGCGGCTGGCCGCACCGGGCTTACCGTCCGAACGCCCGTATCGGTGCGCCAAGGCACACCCTATGGAACTTCGCTGACGCCCAAAGAAGCCCGACTGCAGGAGTACCCTTGGACGCGACCGCGGCGTGTCGGATTCACCACAGTGTGCGGCCAGAGCGGAACTCCGCGGTCGCGCCCAAGGGCACTCCCACAATCTGACTGCGGCAAGGCCTGCTTCGCGGCGCAACCCCGACCTGGCAACGCCATTGCGTGTGTAGGAGCCAGCTTGCTGGCGATCGTTCCGTCCGGGGTGCCTATCGCCAGCAAGCTGGCTCCTACATCCGGGTTCTGCGGAAGGTCTGCTTCGCGCCCGGACCGGCGGTTCCCGAATGCCGGCCAGTGGCCGGCTCCGGTCGGTGGGTCCACTGCCGGTCGTGGTCAGGGTTGCTGGCCGAGGGGGTCGACCGGCCTGCCATGGGGAGTCAGGTGTCTGGCGGTTTCCGCGATGGCGCGCAGCGGCTGCGCGGATCCGCAGGCTCAGTCGGCTGGGTCGCCTGACGACATCTCGGCCTCGAGAACCGCGAGCAGGTCCTTGAAGGTCTCCGCGTTGCGCGGGTCGTGCTGGATCAGGGCGCGGTGGGCCTTCAGCACCAGGGCTGCCTGGGCCCTGGGGTCGCCGGGCCCGGCGCTGGATACCGGTGCAGCACGCGGCAGCGCGTCGGGTTCGGCATCCAGCCGCTGGAACAAGGTGTCAAGGTGCAGGTCGACCAGCTGCTGCCAGAGGTCGACATCGGGGCAGATCAGCAGCGGCGGCTCGGCGCCGAGGTCGGCGGCGCGGCGGGCGGCGAGCACGAGCATGCCGATCACCGTGCTGTCCATGAAGGTCGCGTGTTCGAGGTCGATCACCAGCTGGCGCATGCCGGGAGCCAGCTGCAGCTCGATGCTGCGCTCCAGCGCGTCGGCCAGCAGATGGCGCAGTTCGCCCTCCAGTCGCAGGACCACGACCCCCTCGTGGCGGGCGACCTGCAGGGCACCCTCGCTCATCGCGCGGCTCCGTCGCGGAGCAGGAGCAGGGCGATGTCGTCGCGCAGCGCCGACTCCGCCGAGCAGCCCAGCGCAACCGCCAGCGCATCGGCATGTTCGAGGCCGGGATGCACCGTGTCGGCGAAGCGGGCCAGTCTGGCCTCGGCATCGCCCTCGCTGCTGAGCTCGAGCACGCCGTCGCTGGCCAGGGCCAGGACGAACCCGCGCGGCAGGTCGAGTCGTTCGCTGGTGTACTCCGCGCTCTCGACCAGGCCCGCCGGCGTGCTGCGCTGTCCGAGCCGGCGCGGGGCGCCCTTGCCGGTACCGAGGATCGGCGGCGGCTGGGCACCGGCGTTGGCGTAGACCAGCAGGCGTCGGACCGGGTCGAGCACGCACACGCTCAGGGCGATGTGCTTGCCGATGTCGTCGCGGAACAGCTCGGTGTTGAGCTGGGCCAGCAGCAGGGCCGGATCGCCAAGCACCTCGTCGCGGCGCATCGAATCGAGCTGGGTGGCGACGAAACGCTTCAGGTAGACGGTGACGAAGGCCGAGGCGACGCCGTGGCCGGCGACGTCGGCGAGGTAGAACAGCACCCGCCCATCGGGCTGCGGCAGGTAGTCGAGAAAGTCGCCGGACAGGAACTCCGAGGGCAGCAGCAGGTGGCTGAAGGCGAAGTCGCCGACCACCAGCTCGCGCCGCGGCAGCAGCTTGAACTGCATGCGCCGGCCGGCGCGCTCGCCCTGTTCGAGGGCCTCCAGCGAGCGCTGCAGGGCCTCGGTGCGCTGGGCCACCTTGTCGGCCAGGTCGCGATTCAGCCGCATCACCTCGTGGATGGTCTGCCACGCGCGCAGCGCGGCAACCACCGTGGTGGTCAGCCGTGCCGCGGTCAGCTCGGTCTTTTCCTTGTAGTCGTTGATGTCGTACTCGAGGATCACCTGTCGCTCGGGTGCCTGTCCGGCCTGCCCGGTACGCAGCACGATGCGCAGCGCATGGTTGCCCAGCTCGTCCCGCACGTGACGAACCACCTCCAGCCCGGCGTCCTCGGTTTCCATCACCACATCGAGCAGGACCACCGCGATGTCCGGATCCGCAGCCAGCATGGCGCAGGCTTCGGCGCCGCTGTGCGCGGAGAGGAAGTGCAGGCCGCGGCCGGCAAAGCGCAGGCCCTGCAGGGCCATGCGGGTGACGCCGTGCATCTCCGGCTCGTCGTCGGCGATCAGCAGCTTCCAGCCGGGGGGCTCGCTCCGGGCCGGCTCGCCTTCGTCGAGCAGTACCAGTTCGTCGCGCGCTTCGGCCACCTGCCGCTCCCTGCTCCGGGGCTGGATCCTGGTCGCAAGCATAAGCCTTCGGCCGCTCATCCGTGCGAAGGCGCCACGCTCGTCCGCCGCTCCGTCCGGCGTGCGGCATACTGCACGGACGGGTGCGGTCTGACGCGATGGGCGGCGGGGCGGATGCGGCAGCAAGGCGGCTACCGGGACGATTCGGCTTGGCGCGCGACGACCGCTTCGTGGCGGCTGCTGCTCGCCTGCCTGCTGTGCCTGCTCTCCGCGTCGGGCGACTGCGCGAGGCGGTCGGCACCGAACTGCGCGAGCCCGCGTTGACCATCAGCGTCGGCGTGGCCTGTACCCGCGATGCCGGCTTTGCCGATCCACGTGCCCTGTGCCGCGCCGCCGACGAGGCCTTGTATGCCGCCAAGGGGCAGGGTCGCGACCGGGTCGAGCACCACGCTCCGGCACAACGCGCCGACGCCCTTCTGGCGCCCTCGGCAAGCAGAGTAGGCTAGCCTTCGCGGCACAGAGCAAGCCGGAAAAGGTCATGCCCAACGGATTCGGATCAGGCACACGCCGCCTCCAGGCAGTCGGGTTCGTGGTGTTCCTGCTGCTGCTGGGAAGCGTGGCCGCCCTGCTTCTGGACGCGGTCGGCCGGTACACGGATGACGCCGAGGATGTCGCTCACACCCAGCATGTGCTGGCGACCCTGGCCGGGCTGGAGGCTCGCGTGCAAGGGGCGATCGCGCAGCAGCGCCTGTTCCTGCTGCTGGGTGACCCGGACAGCCTCGCCAAATTCAGCATCGCGGCCGGCGCCTCGCGGGAGATCGCCCTTGAGCTGCCGAATCTGTTCGCGGCCGACTCGCCGCAGGCAGGCCTTGCCGGAACGCTCGAGCGCCAGGTCGATGCACGCATGACGGCCGCGGAGGGCGTTGCCGTGGCGCGCCAGCAAGGCGGATTGCAGGCGGCGGTCACCGAGCTGGGCAAAGGGCAGGGGCTGGTGCTGGAGCGCGACATCGAGCGCCGCCTGGCACAGCTGCGGCAGACCGAGCAGCAGCGCCTGCTCGACCGCCAGCAGGTCAGCGAGGCCAGCAACAGCCGACTGGCGCTGCTGGGCAGCCTCGGCCTGCTGCTGGCGGCATTGGTGGTGGTCAGCATGATGCTTCTGCTGCTGCGCGAGAACCGGCAGCGGCGGCGGGCCGAGCAGGCCAGCGAAAGCGATCGTGCGGCCCTGCGTCGAAGCGTGGGCGAACTGGAAACCAGGCAGCAGCAGCTGAGGTCGCTGGCCGACCATTCCAGCCTGCTGCAGGACTGCCAGAACGAGCTCGAGGCGCTTGAAGTCAGCGCCAACGCTCTGCGCGAGTTGTGTGCCGGCTGGAGCGGCGCGCTCTACCTGATGCGGGCCTCGAGGGACTATGCCGAGCGGGCGCGCAGCTGGGGCCCGGCGGCCAGCCAGCCCGGCGAGGTGGTGGCCATGCAGGCCTGCTGGGCGCTGCGTCGCGCCGAGTCGCATCTTCTGCCCTCTCCCGAGGCGGGGCCGCGCTGCGCCCACCTGCCGGCGCCCGATGAGTGCTGCGCGACCTCGCTGTGCGTACCGCTGCTGGCACAGGGAGAGCTCCAGGGCCTGTTGTGGCTCGGCCATGAAGGGATGGAAACCGGCGAGCCGATCCGCGACCTGGCCGAGTCGGCCGGCCGCGACCTGGCCCTGACCCTTGGCAACCTGCGCCTGCGCGAGAGCCTGCGCCGGCAGTCGATCCGCGATCCGCTGACCGGACTGTTCAATCGTCGCTACCTGGACGAATCTCTGGGCCGCGAGCTGGCCCGTTGCCGTCGTCGGCAGCAGCCCCTGACCGTCCTGATGTGCGATCTGGACCACTTCAAGCGGCTCAACGACGGGTTCGGACACGAAGCGGGCGACGCGGTCCTGCGCGCCTTCGGCGAGCTGCTCGGCAAGGCCGGCCGCGGGGAGGACATCCCCTGCCGCTACGGGGGCGAAGAGTTCCTGCTCATCCTGCCCGACGCCGACGCAACGACTGCCCTCGGCCGCGCCGAGCGGATACGCGGCGCCGTCGCGGCGCTGCGTGTTGAACACCTGGGCCGTCCGGTCGGCGCGCTCAGCGTATCGATCGGTGTGGCCTGCGCCCCGCAGCACGGCGAGGACGAGGCCAGCCTGCTGCGCGCCGCCGACGCCGCGCTGTACGCGGCCAAGCACGGCGGCCGGAACCGGGTCGTGCTGGCGAATTCGGGGGCTGAGACCGGGCCCGTGACGCAGGCCCTATAGCCAGCCGCGCTGCCGGGCCAGCCGCGAGGCCTCGATGCGGTTGCCGACGCCGAGCTTGCCGATCGCCTCGGAAAGATAGTTGCGCACGGTGCCCTGGGACAGCGACAGGCGGCTGGCGATGTCGCCGCTGGACAGCCCCTCGCCGGCCAGCCTGAGCACCTGCCGCTCGCGCTCGGTGAGCGGGTCCTCGGCCTCCCAGGCGGCCAGGGCCAGCTGCGGGTCGATGGCCCGGCCGCCGCGCTGCACCACCCGCAGCGACTCGGCGAGTTGCTCGGAGGGCGCGTCCTTGAGCAGGTAGCCACGCACCCCGGCATCGAGGGCGCGGCGCAGGTAGCCCGAGCGGGCGAAGGTGGTGACGATGACCACCTTTACATCGAGTTTCGCCTCATGGATGCGCGCGGCCAGATCGAGGCCGGACAGCCCGGGCATCTCGATGTCGCTGAGCAGCAGGTCGGGCGTGTGCGCCTGCACCGCTTCCCAGGCGGCCTCGCCGTCGCCCACCGCGGCAAGCACCTCGATGTCCGGCTCGAGGCCGAGCAGGGCGGCCAGCGCGCCGCGCACCATGGCCTGGTCCTCGGCGAGCACGATCCTCATGCGGCGTCGGCCTCGGCGCGCCAGCCCGCGGGCAGGCTCAGGCGCAGGCGCGTGCCGGCGCCCTCGGGGCTGTCGATGTCCAGATCCCCGCCGAAGGCTTCCAGCCGCTCGCGGATGCCGCGCAGCCCATTGCCCTCGTGGCGGATGCCGCCGCGTCCGTCGTCGCTGATGGCGAGGCTGAGCGTGCCCTCCTTGACACTGAGATCCACCGAAACGTGTCCGGCGTCGGCGTGGCGCAGGATATTGGTGCTGGCTTCGCGCAGGCACATCGACAGCAGATGGTCGACCTCGTCGCGGCGCGGCGGCGCGTGGCTGGCGGCCTCGACCTCGATGCCGGCGGAGAGCAGGGCCAGCCGGGTCGCCGCCAGCTCACCCTCGAAGTCACCGCGGCGGTAGCCGCTGACCGCCTCGCGCACCTCGCCCAGCGCCTGCCGCGCGACCTGCTCGACCTCGGCGATTTGCGCCCGCGCCGCGTCGGGATCGCGGGCGATCAGCTTGCCGGCCAGCTCGCTCTTCAGCACGACCATGGACAGGGTATGGCCGAGCAGGTCGTGCAGGTCGCGGGCGATGCGCTCGCGTTCGGCCTGGCCTGCCAGCCTGCGCACCTCGTCCTGCGAGAGCTGCAGCTCGGCCATCCGGCGCGACTGCAGGCGGCCGTAGATCGAGCCGCCCAGAACCATGCCGCCGATAACGAAGGTGATCAGCACGAAGCCGATCGCCCAGGGCTCATTGCCGAACACCCAGAGGTAGGCGGCAGCAGTGAGCGCTGCGAGGGCGAGCCCGATGATCACCGCCCGTCGCGGCGCCAGCAGGTGCCCTGCAAGGCCGGCGGCGTAGATCATGAAGGTGTTGGCGCCGGGGTTCAGCGGCAGCAGCAGCAGGGCGATCAGGGCGGTCAGCGTCCAGCGCGCGTGGGCGGAGGGCTGCCAGCGGCCCAGACCGCCGCGGTACAGCGGCAGGAAGGCAAGACAGGCCAGCAGGCTGGCGATCACCGTGGTCACACTGACGCGGGGCTGGAAGATCAGCGGCAGGAAGACGAAGAACAGATAGACAAGGCCGACCGCCGGCTGCTGCATCAGGTCGATGCCATGCTGCTCGCCGCGTGACCGCGAAGCCTCGGTATCTCGGGAAACGGTGCTCACTGCACGCTCAGCGATTCCAGCTCGAAACGGAACGGACCCGCGGGAAGGCTGGCAGCCACGGCCACCGCGCGCAAGCGGCCAGGATCGGCGCCGGCGAAGTCGGCCAAAGCCAGCCGGCGGGTCTGCCAGTCGGGCCCGGTCGGCACAGGGCGCATCTGCGGCGGGGCGCCGGGCTCGCCGCTCAGCAGCATGACCATCAGCTGGCGACCATCCCCGCGCAGGCGGATCACCACTTCGCGGTGGGCGCGGGCGTCGACGGCAGCCATGGGCTCCTCGCCGAGCAGCCAGATCGCGCCGGACCAGGGATACATGGCCGTCGATCCGACCTCGCCGCGGACGATCAGGGCGCCCTCCTCGCCCTCCGTCGCGTGCTTCAGGCTCGCCGCCGAGCTGCCGCCGATCCGCGCATCCGTGCTGGCCTGCCAGGGCTGGCCGAGCGGCGGCTGCAGGCCGTGCTCGGCAAAGTGGCTGCGCCAGGCATACGTCTCACCCGCGGGCGGCGCAGCCACGGTCTCGTCAGCCCTGCTGCCGGGCCGCATCAGGATCAGCCCTGCCAGCGCCGCGGCGCAGACGGCGGCGGTGATGAGGGCGCGATGTCCGACCGCCATGGCTCAGTCCTCCCGCCCCAGCCGTCTTGCGGCCAGGGCCAGGAAGCCGATCGAGGTCAGGGCCAGCACCGCGGCATGCCAGCCGACCGGCACGTCCTCGGCCTGGCCGACCACGGCCAGCGCGATCTGCGCGAGGTGCCAGGCCGGCCAGATCACGGCGCTGTCGGCCAGCCATTCGGGGAACACCTGCAGCGGAATCCACAGCCCCGAGAGCACGGCCATCGGCAGGAAGATCACGTTGACGATGGCCGCGGCGCCCTCGCCCCGCGCCCAGCTGCCGATCCACAGGCCGATGGCGCAGAACGGCAGGCTGCCGATGGTGAGCACGCCCAGCAACAGGGCCCAGCGCAGCGGGTCGACGTTGAACTCTCCGGCCAGCACCGCCGCTGCGCTAAGCAGCAGGACCACCAGCAGCCCGAAGCCGAGGCTCATGCACAGCTTGGCGAACAGATAGGCGCCCGGGGGCATCGGCGAGACCTGGCGCAGGGCCAACCAGCCGTTCTGCCGCTCGACCGCGACGCCGACGCCGAAACCGAACAGGGCCGGTCCCATGATGCCGAACACGCCATAGGTGGCGAGCAGGTACAGCGGCTTGTCGAGGTTGCCCCAGCGTCCCGGCAGCAGCAGGGCGAAGAGCACGTAGAAGACCAGCGGGAAGAGCAGGGTCGGCAGGACGAAGGCCGGCGTGCGCCAGGTGCGCAGGGCCTCGGCGCGGGTCTCGGCGAGATAGCTGCGCCAGACCGGCGCCCGGGCGGGGGACAGGGCGTTCATGCGGCCTCCTTGTGGCGGGCGGCATCGGCGGTCAGGACCAGGAAGGCGTCATCAAGCTTCAGCGGCAGGACCTCCAGCTCTGCGAGCTGCGGGTCGCGCATCAGCAGCTGGCGAAGCGCTGCCTCGGGCGCGTGGCTGCGGGCCTCCACCACACCCTGTTCCATCTTCACTGCGTCGAGGCCGGACAGGGCGGCGATCTCGGCCAGGGGCAGCGCGCTGCGGAAGCGCAGCCGTTTGCCGGCGGCGCGGGCCTTGATCCCGGCTGGCGTGCCTTCGGCGAGCACCCGGCCGCTTCCAATCACGACGATGCGGTCGGCCAGGGCGTCGGCCTCGTCGAGGTAATGGGTGGTCAGGACCATGGCCAGGCCCTCGCCGCGCAGTCGGCGGATCAGCTGCCAGAAGCGCTGGCGCGCCTCGATGTCGAGGCCCACCGTCGGCTCGTCGACCAACAGCAGGGCGGGTCGGCCGATGATGGCCAGGGCGAACTGCAGACGCCGCTGCTCGCCGCCGGACAGCGCGTCATGGCGCCGCGAGACCAAGGCCTCGAGGCCGGTCAGGGCGAGCACCTCGTCGATCGGGCGCGGCTCGGGATAGTGACTGGCGAACAGCTGCAGGTATTCGCCGACCCTCAGCTGATCGGGCAGGCGCGCCTCCTGCAGCATGACACCAAGGCGCTGGCGCACCCGCCAGTCGCGCGGATCGCCGCCGAGCAGACTGACCCTGCCCGAATCGGCCGACAGCCGCCCGTTGAGCAGCCCCAGCGCGGTGGTCTTGCCGGCTCCGTTCGGCCCGAGCAGGGCAACGATCTCGCCTCGGCCGACGCGAAAATCCAGCCCTTCCAGCGCCATCGTCGCCCCGTAGCGCTTGCTGGCCCCGCGCAGTTCGGCCAGCGGTGCCATGCCCTGCGCGTCGTTGCTGCTCATCATCCGGCCCTCCTGGAAGTGGCATCCAGTGTCCGGCGCGGCGCAATGCGCGTGTAGTAGCGCACGTCAGCGATTGCGGATGACAGGTGTCATGGACATCGGGGAGGTCGTTATGGGCGCGAAGCGGACGTTCGCCATCGACCCCGATCGGGCAGGCTCTTCGTAGGAGCGGACATGGCCGCGACCGCGGAGGTTCGCTCTGGCCGCGGTCTGTGGAGAACACCTCACGCCGCGGTCGCGCCCATGTGCGCTCCTTGTACGTTGGGTTTCGTTGGGCCTCAGCGAAGCCTCATAGGGTGCGCCTTGGGCGCACCGATAAGGGCGTCCGGACGCTACGCCCGGTGCGGCCAGCCGCACCCTATGGATGTCCTCTTCGCGCCCTTGTTTCCTGCCTGTGCGATGCACGGCAACGCACAGGCAAGGGTGGCGGGGGGCGCGTACACTGGGGCGATGGACCGCCTCGCCGACACCCCGCCCTCCGAACTGGCCCCGACCCTGTCGCGACTGCGTGCCGCGCAGGCCGCGCGGGTGCCGGACTACCACCAGCGCCGCGATGACCTGCGCCGCCTGCGCGCCGCGTTCAAGGCGCGACTGCCCCAGATGGTCGAGGCCATGCAGGCCGACTTCGGCCAGCGCTCGCGTCACGAGAGCCTGCTCAGCGACGGCTTCACCGTGCTGCAGGAGATCGACGACCTGCTCGCCCACCTGCGCGCCTGGATGCGGCCGCAGCGCCGGCGCACCAGCTGGCTGTTCTGGCCCGGGCGCAGCGAAGTACGTATCCAGCCGCTCGGGGTGGTCGGGGTGATCTCGCCCTGGAACTACCCGGTCAACCTGGCCCTGATGCCGCTGGCCACAGCGATCGCCGCCGGCAACCATGTCTACCTGAAGCCCTCCGAGCACACGCCGGCGACTTCCGCATTCATGCGCGAGCTGCTGGCGGAGGTGTTTCCCGAGGACCGCGTCGCCGTCGCCCTGGGCGGACCGGAAGTCGCCTCGGCCTTTGCCGGCCTGCCCTTCGACCATCTGTTCTTCACCGGCTCGACCGCGGTCGGCCGCAAGGTGATGGCCGCCGCGGCGCCGAACCTCACCCCGGTGACGCTCGAGCTGGGCGGCAAATCGCCAGCGATCATCGGCGAGTCCTTTCCGCTGGCCACCGCCGCGGCGCGCATCGCCTCGGGCAAGTGGCTAAATGCCGGACAGACCTGCATCGCGCCGGACTACCTGCTCGTCGCCGAGGGCCAGATCGAGGCCTGGGTCGAGGCCCTGCGCGCCGAGGTGCGGTCGCGCTATCCGGACCTTGGCAGCAGCGCCGACTACACGCGCATCGTCAACGCCGGCCAATACCAGCGCCTGCGCGGCTACCTCGACGACGCCCGCGAGCGCGGCCTGAAGGTCATCGAGCTGGCCGAGGTCGACCCGGCCCGCGCCGCCGCCGAACGCATCGTTCCACCGACGCTGGTGATCGAGCCCGGCGATGAGGCCAAGGTCATGCAGGACGAGATCTTCGGTCCGATCCTGCCGCTGAAGACCTATCGCTCGCTGGATGAGGCGATCGCCTACATCAACGCCCATGACCGCCCGCTGGCGCTGTATCACTTCGAGCACGACCGCGAGCGCGTGCGCCGGGTGCTGGAGCGGACCGTCTCCGGCGGCGTTACCGTCAATGACTGCCTGATGCACATCGCCCAGGAAGGCCTGCCCTTCGGCGGCGTCGGCCCGTCCGGCATGGGCCACTACCACGGCCGCGAGGGCTTCATGACCTTCAGCAAGCAGAAGGCGGTGTTCTACCAGTCGCGAATGTCCAGCATGGCCCTGTTCAAGCCGCCCTACCGCGGCCTCGCTGACTTTCTGGTCAGATTCCTCAGCCGCTGAGGCCCTGCGGGCGCCTGTCTGGGGGAGCGGGGGGCGATGGTCTTCCCTGGACCGTGGCTCGGCGACGCGCTGCGGTCGCGGAGAAGCGCACTCCAGTGGGGCATCGTTGAGACGATGCCGCATGTGCTCGGTTCGGGGGCGAATCCGGCATCAATAGGCTGCGGCTGGGCGCACCGGACATCCCGTTCGAATGCCCGTATCGGTACGTCCAGGACGCACGCTCTGGGAAATCGCCAACGCGCGGCGAACGGCAGATACCCGCCTGAAGCAGATCAGGGCCGCTCGCGCCAACGCAGTCCCAACTGGACGGTGTACTCGCGGTAGTCGGAGGGATCCCCGGCCGTGGCAACGGGCAGCCCGGCGAGGCTGCGCGCGTACTGGGCGAACAGCGCCCAGCGCCCGTCCCCCAGCACCCGCTCCGCACCGAGGTCGAGACCCCAGGTGAACTGACCCTCGTCCTGGTTGACCCACTGGCGTCCCGCCGAAAGGCCGAAGCTGAGTTCGTAGCGTCTTGCCTCGCGCCATACCCAACGCGAGCGGAGGCCGAGGTGGCGGTAGCGCTCCGGGTTGAAGAATCCCAGATCCAGCGTTTCCGAGTAGCCAAAGCCCCGGCCGACGGCGCTGACCCGCCAATCGACACTGGACAGGGGAATGCGGCGCGTCGCCGCGAGGGCGAATGACTTGCGCTGGCTACCGGCGCTGAGCCAGGCACGGGCAAGACCGAGGTCGAAGTTGTAGGGTGATTCCAGCGGTGTCCAGCCGATGTTGGCCTCGAGTGCCTGCAGGCTGCCGCGCTGATCGACCGCCGCCGGCGTGAAATCGAGCAGCTGGCGCGAGGCATCGAGCTGCAGGCGCAG
The DNA here is from genome assembly GCF_023156535.1 of Pseudomarimonas salicorniae. Classification (GTDB taxonomy): domain Bacteria; phylum Pseudomonadota; class Gammaproteobacteria; order Xanthomonadales; family Xanthomonadaceae; genus Pseudomarimonas; species Pseudomarimonas salicorniae. Next base: position 228,108 of record NZ_JALNMH010000005.1, read on the forward strand.
GCCGCCGCCGGGGCGCAGACCGCCGCCCAGCTGCCAGGTGCCTGCGGGCTTGCCGCCAAGGTCCTGATCCCTGCCCAGGCCGACCATCCACCAGGCGCGCCCGCCGACAGGCTGGTGCAGCTGCACGCCCCACTGCAGGGCGTCGCGGTTCGCGCCCGCGAACGCCACTTCACGCCGTGCGGCCTCGACCTGCAGGTGACCATCGAACCAGGGCAGGCGCATGCGCAGGTGCGGCCGGTGCTGTTCCAGGCCCTCGTTGGTGCGGGTGCGGACACCGCGCAGCTCCAGCCAGCGCCCGCGCTCGGAGATATCGTCGAAAAGAAGCTCGCGGGCGTCGCGCTGGGCAGCGCCGCCCTGGGCAAGTTGTCGGTAGGCCGTTGCTGCTTCGCGACGCCTGCCTTCGGCGGCGTCGAGTCGCGCCGCCATCAGCCGTCCCTCCGCGGTCTGGCGGCAGGCGGCATCGCAGGCTGCGAAGCGCTCGCGGGCGAGGGCCGGGTTGCCCGACCACAGCGCAAGCCGGGTGCGCCCGAGGGCGGCCTCTCCCAGCGTCGGATCCGCCTTGAGCAGGGCGTCGTACGACGCGGCGGCGGTTTCGAAATCCCCCGACCAGCTGAGGAAGCGTGCGCGGTCCAGCGCGGCCTCGCGGTCATCCGGGTGATCCGCCAGCCAGCTCTCCAGCCGCGCAACGGCCTCACCGGTATGCCCTGCCCAGGCGCGGTAGGTGGCATCCTGGCGCACCGCCTCGCGGTCGCGGCCGGCAACCCAGGGGCGGAGCGTCTGCAGGGCCCCGGGAATATCCTCGGACCAGGCCTGCACCTGCGCCAGTCCCAGGTCCGCGGCACGGGCGCGGCCCGGGTAGCGTTCGCGGAAGGCGCGATAGGCGGCGATCGACGCCGCGTACTGGCCGTCCCAGGCCAGGGTCTGGGCGCGCTCCAGCATGGCGGTCTCGTGGTCGGCGACCTGATCCAGCATGGCGTCGTAGGCAGCGATGGCCTGTTCCAGCTGCCCGGCATCGCGCGCGGCGCGCGCCTCGCCCAGAAGCTCGCCGAGGCCGCGCTGCGCCGAGGCTGGAGAGCAGGCCAGGGCGAGCAGCAGCATCCACGCAACGCGTCTCATTCGGCGCCTCCTTCAGGGGCGAGCGGCGCCATGGCCGGCTGGTCGGGTAGCGCCGCCAGCGCACGCTGCACGATGGAAAACGAAGGCTTGCGGTAGACGTGGAACTCGGGCTGCTCCCAGCCCGGCCAGCGGAACAGCGGAGGCAGGGTCACCCTTCCGTCCACGACCCCGGGCAGGCTGCCAACGGGCGCGCCGCGGGCATCGAGCTGCACCAGCAGCACCCGGAAGCCCTCCGTGGTTACGGTGCCGATCCCGCCCGGCGGGACGTCGTCACGCAGCACCTGAAGCGAGCTCGGGTCGGTCACGTGCAGCAGGCCCCAGGGGATACGCGCCTCGATGAAACCCGGGCCGCGCTGCCATTCCGATGCCGAATCGAAGGCGGGGTCGGCGCGGTCGGCGGTGCCGCGGCGCAGGGTGCCGATCTGCTGCCGGTGCTCGGGGAAGAGGGTGCCGTCGCGGCCGATGCGCGCCCGGTTGCTCTCGGTACGCGGCTCGACGAACAGGCCATCCTCGTTGTGCCGTGACCGATAGGGCCGGGCGTAGCGATGGGTAAAGATGTCGTAGACGTTGTCGACTTCCAGCCGCGCCACCTCACCTTCGAAGCGAACCACGAACTCGAGCCCCGCCTCGCTGCGCCAGCCACCCGGCAAAGGCAGCAGGTGGTCGCCGGCCTCGAGGTCATGCGTGTCGATGCCGACCAGCATGGAGGACGCAGACACATCGGCCGGAAAGCCGATGGCCAGATGCAGCCAGCCTTCGTCGGCGCGCAGTTTGAGCCAGGTATCGCCCCGGCGCAGATAGTCCGGCACCCCGCGCCAATCGTCCGGCTTTCCGTCGATCAGTACGTTGGGGCCCTCCTTTCCAGGGTGTGCGCCGAGCAGCCCGTAGTTCTGCTCCGCGTCCATCGGGTTGTACCAGAGCGGGTTGCGCTCCCCCGGCTGCTCGAACTCGATCACCAGCCAGTTCTTCTTGAACCACTCGTCGATCCAGGCGAACAGCACTCCGCCGGCGGTGCCGGCGTCATGCAGATTGCGAAACATGCGCGCGTTCTGCTCGCCCTGCTCGACCTCGTTCTGCCCGCCGTGGGTCATGCCCTGGGGCTGCCAGTGGGCGACCAGCCTGGAGCTCGGCACGCCGAACTCGCTGACGACGACGGCATGGCGGCGGTGATGACCCACGAGGTCCTGCAGGTAGGCCATGTAATTGTTGCGGCCGAGGTGGTCCCGGCCCCGGTTGTAGCCGGAGTCGAGATTGATGAAATCCGGGTAGTAGGGATAGGCGTGGTAACTCGCGAACAGCCCGGCCTCCAGCTCGGGGCCATCGCGGTACTTCTCCATGTCGAGACCCACCGCGTCGTTGTCGTACTCGCGGATCTCCGCCCCCTCCTCAAGCGGGAGTCCGAGGCGGCGGCGGAGGGCGTTCTCCTCGGCCTTGGTCGCCTCGGTCGGATGGTGCAGGGGATCGAGCGTCGGCCAGTTGGTGAAGGCCGCCGGTCGCTGCGCGTGGTAGGTGTCATGCTCGTAGGCAAGCAGTGCCTCCAGAGCCCTGGCCATGAACACTTCGGTGGCGTGCCCATTGTCGATGCCGACGAAGCGCCCCTGCCAATCGGACATCCCGGGGCGCAGCGCGTTGAACTCGACGACGTTGTACGGCTCCCACTCACGCCCGAGGATGTAGGCGATGACCCAGCGGCTGACGTCGGTCCTGTAGAGCCCCGAAGCGTGGCCCGGCCGCGCGGGCAGCGCGGCGCGACCATGCAGGAGATCCACGACCCGGTGCATTTCGGTGCGCCATGGTTCGAACCACGCCGGATCGCCGAAGTCGTCGCCGGGTGGCGGCTCGACCCATACGCCATGGATCAGGTAGATCGGCTTCTCCGCGGAAGCGTTGTGTTCAGCGAGCGCCTCGTAGAACCCGGGCGGGTGGATGGTATAGACGCGCACGCAGTTCACGCCCAGCTCGGCCATGTCGCGGATCCAGGCCTGGTAGACCGGCTTCTCCGGGAACTGGCTCGGGAATTTGCCGGGCAGCGCGGCGCCGAGGTTGATGCCCTTCAGGAACAAGGGCGAGAAGCCCTGCGCTCCGCGGACCTCGAATCCGCGCTCGCGGCTGACCCGGTAGTCCAGCACCAGGTGCTCGGCGCGCTGAGGAGGCGGCAGCTCCGGGGCCTGCAGCAGGAGCCGCTCGAGGACCACGTGGAACTCAGGGCGCTGGTCATCCAGCCGAATGGCGAGACGGATGGCTTTCTTCGCGGCCTCGGCCTCACCGCGTCGCTCGGCGATCAGCGCCAATCCGTAGGCGGCATCGGAGTAGTCGGGCGCCAGCTTGAGCACGCGCCCGAAAGCCCGGGACGCTTCCTCATCGCGACCCTCCCGAAGGGCAACAAAGGCGCCGCGCACCAGCGCATCGACGTCGACCCGTTCGCCGGCCGCGGAGGGCGGGGCGGGAGCAGTGTCCTGCGCGCCGACGGCCGTCGCCCATGCAAGGCAGCACGCCAAGCCGAGCCGCCAGAGCCCCGAGGCTGGGATCATGTCCTGCTCCTGATCATCGCCTCAGAATCATACGGGCTGGTGCCCCCGTCCACGAGCGGCCGCCGGGGGCGGTCCCGGCGATGGCTGCGTCCATCCTGCCTGCCATCGTCCCGCGGCATGGCGGGTCGCAGCGGGCGCAGGGGGCGTCCGTACCCCCGGGCGGCGCGCGGGCCGGCCCACCAACGCGAAGCCCTTCGGCGGTTGTTGCCTGCGTTTCGGGCCCCATCACTCCTGCCCTTCGAAGGTCCGGGGCGCGGCCCCATTCGCGCCTGCCCCGCCGCGCCGTTCCGGCATGCTAACCGGATGCCCGATGCGCGCATCCAAGCGGTCATGAACTGCGAGACCGACCCCCTGGTGGCCTCCGCGCGGCGTGGCGATGCCGGTGCCTTTCGTGCGCTGGTGGACCGCCATGGCCGGGCGGTGCATTCGCTGTGCTGGCGGATCACCCGCGACGAGACCCTGGCCGAGGATGCGGCGCAGGAGGCGTTCCTGAAGGCCTGGCGCGCGCTTGGGGAATTCGACGGACGCGCCGCCTTTGGCACCTGGCTGCATCGGATCGCCGCCAATGCGGCGCTGGAGCAGCTGCGGCGCACCGCCCGGCATCGTGATGGTCGGGTCGTGCGCGAGACCTCCAACGAGGACGAGGACGCCGACTTTCTCGACGGCGACGTAGCCCCGGCGCTGTCGCCGGGTGACCACTTGGCAGCGGCCGCCCTGCAGACCCGCGTGGCCCGCGAGCTGGACGGCATGAGCGCGCTGGAGCGCTCGGCCTTCGTGCTGCGCCATGTCGAGGGTGCCTCGCTGGAGGACATCGGCGTGGCGCTTTCGCTGAACACCGGACAGAGCAAGCAGGCGATCTTCCGCGCCGTGCGCAAGCTGCGCGCCGCGCTCGCCGACTGGAGGCAGTGATGAAAGAGCAAACCCCCTTCGAGGCGACGCCCATCCGCGACGATGAGCTGGTGCTGTTCCACTATCGCGACGGGCTCGACGCAGCGCGCCTGGCGCAGATCGAGCGCGCCCTGGGCGAGGACGTTGACCTGTCGCGGCGCTACACCCTGCTGCAGGCCACGCTGACGGCCGCCGATCTGGACCCGGTGCCGGCCCCGGCCGCGGGGTTCACCGACCGGGTGATGGCGCAGCTGCCGGCGACGCCTGCTGCTCCGTCCTTGGGTCACTTCCCGGTCGGTGCACGACACGGCGCCATGCACGGCCGCCGCCCGCGACGCCGCTGGCACCTGGCAGCCGGCGGGGCGCTGGCCGCCTCGCTGTTGCTTGGCGTCGGCTTCTTCGCCGGGCGGCAGACCGCGCCGCCCGTCCAGCCGATGACGGTGGAACCGATGGTGGTGGATGCCGGGCGTGTCTACGCCGATACCCTCGGCCGCCACCTCGGCGCCACGCGCCGGGTGCTGGCCAGCGCCCGCTTCGACGGCGACAGCCCGACCCTGGCGGAAGCCAACGCCGCACTCGCCCGCTCCCTGCTCGACAACCACGGCCTGTACCTCGCCGCTGCCCGGCACAACGGTGACCGTCGCCTGGTCGCCGTGCTGCAGGAGATCGAGCCGGTGCTGATCGAGCTGGCTAACCCGGCGGACGGATCCGGCATCCAATCACGCAAGGCCCTCGGTGAGTTCGTCGAGCGCGAGGACCTGATCTTCCAGGTGCGCGCAGCGGAGGCAGGCCTTGCCGCCCGCGGCAGCATCGACATCTGAACACGGAGATTCATCATGCGACTGCGCAAGACCCTGATCGCCATCAGCCTCGCCCTGCTGCTGCAGGTGCAGCCGACGCTGGCCGCCCCCAACGACCAGGCCATGGCCCCCTCCGGCAAGCCGGAGCAGGCGCTCTACTGGCAGGGCCATGAATTGCTCAAGCAGGGCCGCTGGGACGAGGCGCTGGCGCGCTTCAGGCAGCTCGAGGAGCAGCTCCAGCAGAGCGAGCCTCAGGCCGCCGACGCCGCCCTGTACTGGCAGGCCTATGCGCTCGATAGGGCACGCCGCGGCGCCGAGGCACGGGCCGTGGTCGACCGCCTGCGCAGCCGCTACCCCGGCAGCCGCTGGCTGGAAGAGGCGGGCCGGCTCGGGGCGGGGGGCGGGGACGAGGAAAGCCTGGTGGACGCGGCGCTCCACGGCCTGCTTTCCGCGCCCCCCGAGAAGGCCCTGCCGCTGCTCAAGAAGGTGCTGGAGGGTGCGCACCCGCCGCGCACCAAGCAGCGCGCCCTGTTCGTGCTCAGCCAGCTCGACCTGCCGGAGGCGCAGGCCCTCGTGCTGGAGACCGCGCGCCGCGGCGAGGCGCCGCTGCGCGACGAGGCGATCAAGATGCTCGGCATCAGCGGGGGCAAGGCGGCCATGGATGCCCTGCAGTCGGTGTATGCCGAAGGCGACGAGATGATTCGGCGCGCAGTGCTCGATGCCTGGATGATTGCCGACCATCTGCCGGGACTTGAGCAGGCGGCTCGCGACGGCGCGTATCCCGACCTGCAGCGCCACGCCATCCACCTGCTCGGCGCGCTGGAGGCCGATCATCTTCTGGAGCAGCTGCTTGACGCGCGCGGCGATGACGAGATGCAGAAGGCCGTGCTGCAGTCGCTGGGCGTAGCGAGGAACAGACCGGCGCTGGTGCGCTTTGCAGGGAGCGACGCACCTGACGCACTTCGCATCGAGGCGTTGCATTCGCTCGGCGTCGCCAACGGTGGCGCTGAGCTGGCCCAGCTTTATCCGACGCTTCCCAGCGCCAACCTGCGCCGCGCGGCGCTGGAGGGCCTGATGGTCGCCGGGGAAGGCGCGGCGCTGCGCGGGCTTTACGGCAGCGCGCGCAATGACGACGAGAAGCGCGAGATCCTGCGGATGATGACTGCGATGGGCGACGACGAGGCGCTGAAGCTCATCGAGCAGGCCATCGAGGAAGGAGCCGGACAATGAGCCGCCATCTGCGTGTCCTGACCGCCCTGTTTCCCGGCCTGGTGGCCGGCCTGTTCGCCCTTCCCGCAAGCGCTGCCTCGCTGGATGCGCTGCCCGACAACGGCTGGGTCAGCTGGCAGGTCCCGTCGGCCGCCAAAGGCGATGGACCCTGCTGTTATGAGGTCCGAGGCGGCGAGCCCTCCCGCCGTGGGTGCCGGCTGGGCAAGGACGACCCCCAGCCCACCGAGCCGGCGCTGGAGGCCGCCCACGGCGCCGACGGCGAGCTGGTCATCTACCTCAAGCGCAAGGCCGGCCGGTCCACTGCCCTGCATGCGCTGGGCGGCAGCTGCCCGGTCAGTCTCGATGGACCGCTGCAGGCGCTCGGCGCCATGGACCCGGCGCGCAGCATCGCCTTCCTGGATGCGCAGCTCGAACCCGGGACGGACGGCCTTGGCCGCCAGCCGCTGCTGATGGCCATCGCCCACCATGCCGAGCCCTCGGCGGCCCGTCGCCTGGTGGCGCGCACCGCGCCGGGGGAGGCCAAGGCGATCCGGCGCGACGCCCTGTTCTGGCTGGGCCAGCTGCATCCGGCAGCGGGGCTCGACGCCCTGCTCCGTTCGGCCCGCAGCGACCCCAGCCGCGAGATCCGCCACCACGCCCTGTTCTCGCTTTCGCAGGCCGAGGTGGACGCCGCCCGCGCCGCGCTGCGTGACTATGCCGGTGATCGCTCGGTGGACGGCGAGGACCGCGGCCAGGCCCTGTTCTGGCTGGCCCAGAGCGGGGACCCCGGCGCCCGCGGTGCCATCCTTGCCGCACTCCGCGGTGGCGAGGACGCGCTGATCGAACAGGCTGTCTTCGCCCTCAGCCAGTTGGGAGAAGGTGCCGACGAGGCCCTGATCGAGCTGGTCGAAGGTCCCTACCCGCGTCAGGCGCGGAAGCGCGCCCTGTTCTGGCTCGGCCAGTCCGGCTCGAAGACCGCGCTGGGCTATCTGGACCGCGTGCTGGCCGGGTCCGACTGAGCAATCCGGTTTGGCGCCGGGGGGCTGCGTGATGCGGGCCCCCGGGTTCCGGGTCCGACCGGTCGCGCGCCATTCTCGCCGTCGCGTTCGACCTTCGAACCCTGAGGGCGAACGGTCGATCGTGACTGGAACCGCCGGGGACCCGGATCCGTGATCGACCGCGGCCCGACGCGAGACTGCGCTCTTCGCCGCCGGCTCAGCCTTCCTTGGCCGGCGGTATCAACAGAACCGGGCAGTGGCAGTGCTGCGGAATGCGGTGGGCCACCGAGCCGACCAGCACGTTGGCAAGGTTCGAGCGGCCCTTGGTGCCGAGCACCACCATGTCGGCGTTCACCTCGGTGGCGTAGTCGCCGATGCAGTGCGCGGCGGGGCCGACCTCGACCCGCTTCGTGGTGGCAAAGCCCGAGGCCTCGGCGCGCTTGAGCGCTTCCTCGAGATCGCGATCACCGAGCTGCATCAGCAGCGGGCCGTCCATGCCGGCGGTGATGCCGAACGCATCGGCGTGGACGATGGGCTGCTGCACGTTGACCAGGGCCAGCTCGTGGTTGCCGCCCCAGCCCTCGGCCATGGCGATGAGGGCATCAAGCGCATGTAGCGAGGTATTGCTTCCGTCGATGGCGACGACGATCTTCATGGCGGACTCCGTAGGCGTGGCGGGCGATGCCCGGGGCATCACGCCGGCGTCCGAACGAGGTGTTGGCGCCGGCCGACCCCTAAAGCCTAACCGGCGCGACCGCCCGGCGGCTTGACCGCGCTCAAGCGGCGCCGCCACTCCAGCGCATGAGGTTCAGGAACTCGCGGCGCGTCTTCGGACCGTAGGTTCGGAAATGCGGGCTGGGCGCGTTGCGGTAGTCCTCGCGCAGCATGGCCACGGCATCGCCCGACAGATGCTTCGAGAGCACCTCGTCCGGCACCGGATACAGCTTCAGCGCGTTGAGGCCGAAGATCCTGGCGCGGATCTGCGGAGTGATCTCGGGGTAGCCGAATTTCTCGCGGAACTCGGCCGAGATCTGGAAGGCGCGAAAGGCCTGGATCTGGTCCTGCGGGCTGCCATACCAGATCGAGTCGGTGCCCCAAAGTATGTTCTCGGGACCAAGGTGCACCAGCAGCTTGCCCAGCGCGTGCGCGGCCGAGTCCGGATCGCGCATCAGGAAGCGCCAGGTGGAACCCAGTTCGGCATAGACATTGCTGCCGTGGCCGAGGCCCGCGCCCTTGACCGCGGTGATGAGCGCGTCGATGCCGTCGCTGCGCTTGGGATCGTAGGGCCCTTCCGGCGTGCCGGTGACGAAGCCCGAGTGGTAGATGAGGAAATTGATGTCGGGGTTGGCCCTGGCCACCCGCCCCATCTCGGCACAGGTCGAGTGCTCGTAGGAGTTGGGGCCAAAGGGCAGGCCCTTGTGGATGCAGATGTTCGGCACCTTCAGCCGGCGCGCTTCGGCAATCATCCGCTGGCCCGGCTCGTCATCCATGAAGAAGCCCTTTCCATCCGGCCCCCACTGGGTATAGGTCTTCCACGCGGCGACCCGGAACTGAGTGGCGAGGCGCTCCATGTCCTCGACGTCGCCGGCCTGGTTCGGGTTGACCCGGCCGTGGAGATACAGCCGGTGCGTGCCCTGCATCTTTTCGACCACGGCGGCAGTGGCGGCGGCCTCCTCGATGGTCAGCGGCTCGCCGGCGCGGGTGCTGGGCACGAAGCTCAGCACGGTAAGGTCGGTATCCGAGTCGAGGAAGATGTCCTTGATGAAGGCATCCGGCCCGAGGCACTGCAGGTGGTCGCGCGGACCGGGCAGCGCTGCGGCGGCGCAGCCTTCGGTATTCGGGAAGGACAGCGGACGGGCGTTCTCGGGCAAGGCGCGGGTCCAGGCCCCGGTCGGGTTCACGAAATGGCCCTGCACGTCGAAGATGAACTCCCGGCCGGCTACCGCGGCCTCGGCGGCGGCGGACTCGAAGCGTGCCTCCGGGGCGATGGCGTAGAAGCCACCGGTCTTTCCCGCAGCGGCGAAGGCCTGGTTCATCGCCAGCAGGCTGCTGGCCGCGCCGCAGGCGGACATCAGGAAGTGGCGTCGCGACTGCCCGGTGCGCCGCGCGGCCTCGATCGCCGCCTGGCGCGCGCCGCGGTTGGCCGCGTGGTGCTGGGCCTCCAGCGGCACCGGGACGAACTCACCGTTGCTGGTGCTGTCCAGCTTCACCGGAAGGCGCAGGTCGTGGTCGTCGTGGCGGGACATGGCTGGACTCCTTCGACGGATCTGACCCCGCGAGAGTACGCCTGTCTCGCGGCACGGGGCCAAGGCCGTCGGGACAGGGCGAGCGCCTGCTGCGATCTGCCGCAGGCATCGGCGTGGGGCGATCGCGCAAACATGAAAGGCGGCCGATTCGGGCGCAAACCGGACGTTCGCCACCGGCCCCGATCGGGCGGGCTCTTCGTAGGAGCGGACATGGCCGCGACCGCGGAGGTTCGCTCTGGCCGCGGTCTGTGGAGAACACGTCACGCCGCGGTCGCGCCCATGTGCGCTCCTACAGTCGGGCTTCGTTGGGCGTCAGCGAAGCCCCATAGGGTGCGTCTTGGACGCACCGATACGGGCGTTCGGACGGTACGCCCGGTGCGGCCAGCCGCACCCTATGAATGTCTGCTTTGCGCCCAACCCCGCCCTCGGGTTGGAACGCCTACCGCTCGGACGTCTGTGATCGCATTTTCGTCGCAGCGCGGCGACGACCGGCTGCAGACCGGCCTGCCCGCTGGCATGATCGGGGCAGCGCACGGACCCAACCGGATCCGATGATGATCGACTGGTACCGCGAACTGCTGGAAACCATCGGGCCGGTCAGCGCCCGGAAGATGTTCGGGGGCTGGGGCCTGTTCCATGACGGCCGCATGTTCGCCCTGGTCGCGGACGAGGTGCTGTACCTGAAGGTCGACGCGCAGACCCGCGAGGCCTTTGCCGCCGCCGGGAGCGCGCCCTTCGTGTACGAGTCGGCCAGGGGACGGGCCGAAATGGGTTACTGGCGGGCCCCGGACGAGGCCATGGACGACCCCGAGGCGATGCGTCCCTGGGCGCGGCTTGCCTGGCAGGCCGCTGAACGGCAGCCGCAGTCGCGCAAGCGCCGGGTTCGCGGTTCTTGACCGGAAACCTGCACCCCGTCTACACTGCCGCTCTTATGTCCGTCGATCTGCCAGACTCCCTTGATGCCTGGCGCGCGGTGTCCGCGCGACGCATCTTCGAGGGCAGTGTGGCGCTGTCGCGCTTCGGTCGGCTGCAGGACAGCCTGGCCGACAGCGTCGGGGAGTGTCGCTTCCGGCTCGAGTTCGACCGCGACAACTTCGGTCTGGCGACCGTCGAGGTCGAGGCCGATGCCGAGCTGCCGCTGGTCTGCCAACGCAGCCTGCAGCGCTTCCTGATGCCGGTCTCGATCCGTCAGCGGCTCGGGCTGGTGCGCAGCGAGGCGGAAGAATCCGCGCTACCACCGGAGGTGGAGCCGGTGCTGATCGGTGCCGACGGCGAGCTCTCGCCGCTGGCCTTGATTGAGGACGAGTTGATCCTCGCCCTGCCGGTGGTGCCGCTTGGCCCGCAGGCGGAGTCGGATCCGGAGCCGCAGGCGCCGGATGACGACGAACCCCGTGTGAACCCTTTTGCGGCCTTGGCCGCCCTGAAGAAACAAACGAGTTAGCTGGAGACGACCATGGCCGTTCAGAAAAGCCGCAAGACCCCCTCGAAGCGCGGCATGCGCCGTTCGCACGATGCCCTCACCGCCAAGCAGCTGGCGACCGATCCGACCACCGGTGAGACCCACCTGCGCCACCACGTGACCGCCGACGGCTACTACCGCGGCAAGAAGGTCATCGAGGTCAAGGGCGCGGTGGTCGACGAGGAGTAAGTCCTCGCGCGCCGCTCCGCGGCGCACTCCACGCGTGATCGCGACGGCGGGTGACCACCCGCCGTCGTCATTTCCGGCTTTGCCTTCCTTCGCGGCGCGGGTAGTCTCAGGCGCTGCGGCTTGCGATCTCGAGGTTTCCGGCACGATGGCCACCCTTCCCTACGCGCGCATCCTCGGCACCGGCAGCTACCTGCCCGAGCGGGTGCTGACCAATGCCGAGCTGGCGACCCGCGTCGACACCAGCGACGAGTGGATCCGCGAGCGGACCGGGATCGGCCAGCGCCACGTGGCAGCCGAAGGCCAGACCACCGGCGACCTCGCCTATGAGGCAGCCCTGCGCGCGCTGGACGCCGCCGGCGTCAAGGCGTCCGAGATCGACCTGATCGTCCTTGGCACGACCACGCCGGACATCATCTTTCCGTCCACCGCCTGCCTGCTGCAGCACCGGCTGGGCGCGAACGGCTGCGCGGCGTTCGACGTCAATGCCGCCTGCTCGGGCTTCATCTACGCGCTCAGCGTCGCCAACCAGTTCATTCGCGCGGGGACGGTGAAGACCGCGCTGGTGGTCGGTGCCGAAACGCTGACCCGCATGCTCGACTGGGACGACCGCGCCACCTGCGTGCTGTTCGGCGACGGCGCCGGCGCTGCCGTGCTGCGCGCCGACAGCGAGCCCGGCATCCTCTCCACGCATCTGCATGCCGACGGCGGCTTCAAGGAGCTGCTCTACAACCCGGTCGGCGTCTCGGCGGGTTTCAAGGACGAGAAGAACCACGGCGTGCGCGTGCTGATGGCCGGCAACGAGGTGTTCAAGGTCGCGGTGAAGACGCTGGACGCCGTGGTCGAGGAAACCCTCGCCGCCAACCAGCTTGAGAAGTCGGCCATCGACTGGCTGATCCCGCACCAGGCCAACCTGCGCATCATCTCGGCCACCGCCAAGCGCCTCGGCATGTCGATGGAGCGCGTGGTGGTGACGGTCGACCGCCACGGCAACACCTCGGCCGCGTCGGTGCCTCTGGCGCTCGATGAGGCGATCCGCTCGGGCAAGGTCAAGCGCGGCGAGCTGCTCCTGCTCGAGGCCTTCGGCGGCGGCTTCACCTGGGGATCCGCACTGGTCCGCTACTGAGGTTCGCCGGAGGCGGAACCTTGAGGCTGCACCGCGCCGGCGCTTCGGCGTAGCGTGGGTGCGCACTTGACCTCCACGACGGAACAGCGCTGCTATGCTGCCCGGGCTAATGCTAATCTCGCCCGCGCCCTGCACCGACCGCCGCCCGTGGCTGCTGGCCTCGTGGTCCTGGCTGGATCCGCGCCGGCGCTGGGCGCGCCCAAGGACCTGCGGATGAGCCCATGCTGAGAGCCTCGATTCCGGTAGACGAGGGCCGCAGGCTCACCGCCCTGCGCCAGCTGAGGCTGGTCGATCAGCCGGAAGATCCGGGCATCGCCCGCCTGGTCGACCTCGCGGTCGAACTCTTCGGAACGCCGATCGCCGCCGCCTCCCTGATCGACATCGGCCGCCAGTGGGCCTGCGCCGAGCGCGGGCTGGGCACCCGGAGCATCCCCCGGGACATCTCGCTGTGCGGGCACGCACTGCTCCAGGAGCGGCCGCTGGTCATCGAGGACGCACGCAGCGATCCGCGGTTCGCCGACAACCCATTGGTTCAGGGCCCCCCTCACATTCGCGGTTACCTCGGGCAGTCGGTCTGGGTGCAGGTCCCGTCCGGGCGCCATGCGGTTGGAACGATGGCGATCATGGACCCGCGGCCGCGGCGCTTCACACCGCGCGAGATCGAGCTGCTCGGCCAGCTGGCCAGCGCCTTCGAGGGCGTGCTCGCGGCGCGGCTGCAGACCTTCGACCTCGAGCGGATCGAGCAGCTCTCACGGGTGTCGCTGTCCGCGCAGTCCACCTTCATCGATGCCCCGGACGAGGATCTGGCCTTCGACGAACTGCTGTCCGGCGCACTGGCGCTCACCGGCTGCCAGGCCGGCGCGGTGCTGCTCTGGCAGCCGGACCTCGTAAGCCAGCATCGACTATCACCGCGCGCTTGCCGCGGCATCGGCTGGACCGAGCCAGGGCGTCTTGCGACGCTCGCCAATGGGGTGGCCTGGCCGGTCGCCGAACTGAACATGCTGCTTGCCAAGCTGGGACCGGCGCTGAGCGAGTCAAGGCTCTCCGTCCCCAGCGCACCGCCTTTGATGCAGCTGGCCGAGTGCAGCGCAGTCCTGCTGCCCCTGCGCACGCTGGGTCGTCCGGCCGGCGCGCTGCTGCTGGTCGACCGGCGCAGCCCGATGCGGGTCGATCCGGCCAGCTTGCTGGCTCCGCTGCTGCCGGTGCTGGCACAGCTGCTGCTGGCGCGGCGCGAACGCGAGAGCAGCGGGCAGGTTCAGCGCACCCTCAAGCGACTGTCGCGGGTCGCCTCCGAAACCACAAACGGGGTCGTGATCACCGACCGCCTGGGTCAAACCGACTGGGTGAATCGCGCCTTCGAGCGCATCAGCGGGTACGCCCTCGACGAGATTCGCGGACAGTCGCCAGGCAAGGTGCTGCAAGGGCCGGAGAGCGACCGCGCCACGGTGGCCAGGATGTCAGCGGCGCTTGCCCGCGGCGAGGGCTTCGACGAGGAGATCATCAACTACACGCGGCAAGGGAAGCCATTCTGGCTGCACATCAACTGCAGTCCCTTGCTGGCGGAAAACGGCAGCCTCGAGGGCTTCATCGCCATCGAAACCGACATCACCGACCGCAAGCTCCAGGCCCTCGCGCTCAGCCGCAGCGAGGCCCGCTTCCGCGGGCTGTCGGACAGCGCGCCCGTCGGAATCTTCGAGACCGATGCCGAGGGCCGTTGCGTCTACGTGAACCGGCGCTGGAGCGAGTTGGCCGGGCTCAGCGCCGAACAGGCGATGGGCGATGGCTGGGCCCGGGCCCTGCACCCGGATGACCGCGAGGCGGTGTTCGCAGAATGGGCGCGCAGCGCGCGGGCAGGCACCCCCTTCGCCATGGACTATCGCTTCATTACCCCCTTCGGCGAAGTCCGCTGGTTGAACGGCCGGGCCATGCCGCTGGGCTCCGGCGGACCGTCGGAGGGCTTCATCGGCACCATCACCGACATCACCGAGAGTCGAACCGCGGAGCAGCGGCTGCGACAGGCCTACGACCTGCTCGAGCGCAGCAGCGAGGCCGCCCGCATCGGCACCTGGGAAGTGGACCTCGAACGCAATATCGCCAACTGGAGCGCCATGACCAAGCGCATCCACGAGGTCCCCGAGGACTTCGAGTGCGAGGTCGACCGGGCGATCGAGTTCTACACCGATGACTGGAGCCGTGAGCTGGTCAGCGAAAGCTTCTCGCGCCTGGTGGCGGACGGCACGCCCTTCGACATCGAACTGACCTTGCGCACCGCGCGCGGCAATGTGCGCTGGGTGCGCTCGATCGGCCTCGCGGAGTTCGACAGCGGCCGCTGCATCCGTGCCTACGGCCTGTTCCAGGACATCGACGAGATCAAGCGCCTGGAGCGCATGAAGCAGGAGTTCGTCTCCACCGTCAGCCACGAACTCCGCACGCCACTGACCTCGATCAGCGGCTCCTTGTCCGTGCTCAGCAGCGGCGCGGTCAGCGCGGACTCGCCCACAGCCCGGCAACTTCTGGAGGTCGGGCACCGCAATGCAACGCGGCTGATCAAGCTGGTCAGCGACCTGCTCGACCTCGACAAGCTGGTCGCCGGCAAGATGCAGCTGGACATCGAAGCCAGCAGCCTCACGCGCGTTGTAACCGAGGCCATGGATGCGTTGGTGGCGCTCGCCGAGCAGAAGCGCATCCGCCTGCGCCGCGACTGGCCGGATGACCTGCCCCCGGCCCTGATCGACAGCTTCCGCACCCAGCAGGTGGTGACCAATCTGGTCGGCAATGCGATCAAGTTCTCGCCGGATGACAGCGAGGTGGTGGTCCGGGTGCGGCCTGCCGGACAGGCGCTGCGCCTCGAGGTCATCGACCAGGGACCGGGCATTCCCGAGGAGTTCCGCAGCCAGATCTTCGAGAGCTTCGCCCAGGCCAGCGGCCCGGCGGCCAGCGGCAAGGGCGGGACCGGGCTCGGGCTCGCGATCAGCCGCGAGCTGATGGCACGGATGGGTGGCCGGATCGGCTTCGAGTCGGAGGCCGGCCAAGGCACCACCTTCTGGGCCGAGTTCCCGCTGGCCGGCGCAGCCTGACGACGACGCCCGACGGGGCATGCGAACGAGGCGCCAGCCGGAGCCTCGCAAACCGGTCAACGCGCGTCGAGCGCAAGCCGAACATTCATAGGGTCCGGCCTGGCCGCACCGGACGTACCCTCCCCGCACCCGCATCGGTGCGCCCGAGGCGCACCGTGTAAGGGCGCGGCGCGGTCACGCCGCACCCGATGGCTATCCGTCTGGCACCGCGCTGGGAGCTCAGCCTGCCCTCGTCCGATTCAGCCGCTCCCTGACCAGTGACTCCACCACCCCCGGGTCGGCCAGGGTCGAGGTGTCGCCGAGCTGGTCGGGGGCGTCCTCGGCGATCTTGCGCAGGATGCGGCGCATGATCTTGCCGCTGCGGGTCTTGGGCAGGCCCGGCGCCCACTGCAGGTGGTCGGGGCTGGCGATCGGGCCGATCTCCTTGCGCACCCAGCCGACCAGCTCTGCGCGCAGGTCGTCGGTGGCGGGCTCGCCGGCATTGAGGGTGACGAAGGCATAGATGCCCTGGCCCTTGATCTCGTGCGGGCAGCCGACCACCGCGGCCTCGGCGACCTTGGGATGGGCGACCAGGGCCGACTCCACTTCAGCGGTGCCGAGGCGATGGCCGCTGACATTGATCACGTCGTCGACGCGGCCGGTGATCCAGTAGTAGCCGTCCTCGTCGCGACGGCAGCCGTCGCCGGTGAAATACATCCCCGGATAGGTCTTGAAATAGGTGTCGATGAAGCGCTGGTGGTCGCCGAACACGGTGCGCATCTGGCCCGGCCAGGAGTCGAGCAGGACCAGGTTGCCGTCGGCCGGGCCGTCGAGAAGCCGGCCCTCGGCATCGACCAGGGCCGGGCGCACGCCATAGAAGGGCTCGCCGGCTGAACCCGGCTTCTGCGGGGTGGCCTGTGGCAGGGGCGCGATCAGGATGCCGCCGGTCTCGGTCTGCCACCAGGTATCGACGATCGGACAGCGGCTGTCGCCAACCACCTTGTAGTACCACTCCCAGGCCTCCGGATTGATCGGCTCGCCGACCGTGCCGAGCAGGCGCAGCGAGTGCCGCGAGTGCTTCCTGACCGGGGCGTCGCCCTCGCGCATGAGGGCGCGGATGGCGGTCGGCGCGGTGTAGAAGATGGTCACCTTGTGCTTGTCGCAGACCTGCCAGAAACGTCCCGTGTCCGGGTAGTTCGGCACGCCCTCGAACATCAGCGTGGTGGCGGCATTGGCCAGCGGGCCGTAGACCACGTAACTGTGCCCGGTGACCCAGCCGACGTCGGCGGTGCACCAGTAGACGTCGTCCTCACGCAGGTCGAAGACGCACTCGTGGGTCAGGCTGGCGTAGGTGATGTAGCCACCTGTGGTGTGCAGCACCCCCTTGGGCTTTCCGGTGGAACCCGAGGTGTAGAGGATGAACAGCGGATCCTCGGCATTCATCCGCTCCGGCTCGCAGGTCTCCGGCTGGCCAGCCACCACGGTCTCGTACCAGCGGTCGCGTGGCATCTGCATCGGCACAGGAGCACCGGTGCGCTTGACCACCAGCACGGTCTCGACGCAGTTCGTGCCCGGCCGCTTCAGCGCCTCATCGACATTGGCCTTGAGCGGTACCCTCCTGCCGCCGCGCAGTGCCTCGTCGGCGGTGATCACCAGTTTCGATCCGCAGTCGGCGATGCGCCCGGCCAGGGCGTCGGGGGAGAAGCCGCCGAAGACCACCGAGTGCACGGCGCCGATGCGGGCACAGGCCAGCATGGCCACCGCCGCCTCGGGGATCATCGGCAGGTAGAGGGTGACCCGGTCGCCCTTGCCGACGCCCAGGCCGCGCAGGGCGTTGGCCAGTCGACAGACCATGCCGTGCAGGGCGTGGTAGCTGACGTGGCGGGACTCGTCCGGGGCGTCGGGGTCGTCGGCCTCGAACAGCAGGGCGGTCTTGTCGCCGTGTTTCTCGAGATGGCGGTCGATGCAGTTGACCGAGACGTTCAGCTCGCCGTCCTCGAACCAGCGGATGCGGAAGTCCTCCTCGCGGAAGCTGACGTCCTTGATCTTCGTCGGGAAGCGCATCCAGTCGATGCGCTGGGCCATGCGCGCCCAGAACGCCTCGGGGTGCTCGACCGACTCCGAATAGTCGTCCTCGTAGCGGGACTTGGTGATCGTGTTCGGGCCTGCGAAGCCCTTGGGTGCCGGATGGATTGCCTGCGACATGCCTGTCCTCCCTCAAGACCCGCCGCCCACGCGGCCTGAGCTTCCAGTCTATCCAACCGCCCCGGCGGCAACCCGACTTCGATCAAGAAGCGCAGCGTCCGGGTTTCGGGCACCCTGTGCGCTTCCGCGAGCGAACGGAGCAGCGCATGCCCCCCGAAGGACCCGCCGCCTACTGGCGCGCCAACCTCAGGCTGATGGCCGTCCTCCTCGCCATCTGGTTCGCGGTGTCGTTCGGCGCCGGCATCCTGTTCGCCGACGCGCTCAACGAGATCCGCTTCTTCGGCTTCCGGCTGGGCTTCTTCTTCGCCCAGCAGGGAGCGATCTACGTGTTCGTCGCGCTGATCTTCTTCTATGCCTGGCGGATGAACCGCCTCGACCGCCAGCACGATGTCGACGAGGAGTAGCGCCGGATGAGCGTGCAGACCTGGACCTACCTCATCGTCGGGCTGAGCTTTGCGCTGTATATCGGCATTGCCTTCGCCTCGCGCGTGGGCTCCACCCGCGAGTTCTACATCGCCGGCGGCCACGTGCATCCGGTGGCCAACGGCATGGCCACGGCCGCTGACTGGATGAGCGCGGCCTCGTTCATCTCGATGGCCGGGCTGATCTCGTTCATGGGCTACGACGGGGCGGTCTACCTGATGGGCTGGACCGGTGGCTACGTGCTGCTTGCCCTGCTGCTCGCCCCCTACCTGCGCAAGTTCGGCAAGTTCACCGTGCCGGATTTCGTCGGCGACCGCTACGCCAGCGATACCGCGCGACTTGTCGCCGTGCTCTGCGCCCTGTTCGTGTCTTTCACCTACGTCGCCGGGCAGATGCGCGGTGTCGGCATCGTCTTCTCGCGTTTCCTCGAGGTCGACATCAGCACCGGCGTCGCCGTCGGCATGGGCATCGTCTTCCTCTACGCGGTGCTCGGCGGCATGAAGGGCATCACCTACACCCAGGTCGCGCAGTACTGCGTGCTGATCTTCGCCTACATGGTGCCGGCGATCTTCATCAGCCTGATGCTGACCGGGCAGGCGATTCCCCAGCTCGGCTTCGGCGGGACCCTGGCCGACGGCAGTGGCAGCTACCTGCTGGACAAGCTCGACGGCCTCAACCAGCAGCTTGGGTTTGCCGCCTACACCGACGGCAGCAAGGCCACCCTCGACGTGTTCTGCATCACCCTGGCCCTGATGGTCGGCACCGCCGGCCTGCCGCACGTGATCGTCCGCTTCTTCACCGTGCCGCGGGTGCGCGATGCGCGGCGCTCGGCCGGCTGGGCCCTGCTGTTCATCGCCATCCTCTACACCACGGCGCCGGCGGTGGCCTCGTTCGCCCGGCTGAACATGATCGAGACGATCAACGGACCGGATGGCCAGGGCACGCTCTACGAGGACGCGCCGAGCTGGATCCCGAACTGGGAGAAGACCGGCCTGATCATCTGGGAGGACAAGAACGCCGACGGCCGCATGTTCTACGCCAGGGACGAGCGCAACGAGATGACCATCGACCGCGACATCATGGTCCTGGCCAATCCCGAGATCGCCCGACTGCCGGCCTGGGTCATCGCCCTGGTCGCGGCGGGCGGCCTGGCCGCGGCGCTGTCCACCGCAGCCGGACTGCTGCTGGTGATCTCCTCGGCGATCTCGCACGACCTGCTGAAGAAGGTGCTGATGCCGCGGATCAGCGAGCGCCAGGAGCTGTGGGCGGCGCGCGGGGCCGCGGCGCTTGCGGTGGGCGTGGCCGGCCTGCTCGGCATCTATCCGCCGGGCTTCGTCGCCCAGGTCGTGGCCTTCGCCTTCGGGCTGGCCGCGGCCAGCTTTTTCCCGGCCCTCCTGCTCGGGATCTTCGACAAGCGGACCAATGCAGTGGGTGCGGTCACCGGCATGCTCGCCGGGCTGGGATTCACCACCGCCTATATCGTCTACTTCAAGTTCATCGCCCCGCAGGCCAACCTGCCCGAGCACTGGCTGCTGGGCATCTCACCCGAGGGCATCGGGGTGGTGGGCATGCTGATCAACTTCGTTCTCGCCATCGGCGTCTCGCGGCTGGGCAAACCGCCTCCGGCCGAGGTCCAGGCCATGGTCGAATCGATCCGCATACCGCGGGGCGCGTCGTCGGCTCCGGCAGACGCCCGGTATTGATCGGGCCGGGGCTCAGCGCCGCACGAGATTCAGCAGGGCCAGGAGCAGGACGGCACCGAGGAAGGCCTGCAGGATCATCCCGAGCAGGCCGCCGATGATGCTGATGCCGAGCAGGCCGAGCACCCAACCGCCAAGGAAGGCGCCGACCACGCCCACAAGAAGGTTGCCAAGCAGGCCCTGGCCACGGCGACCCACCACCTTCGAGGCCAGCCATCCGGCGATCAGGCCGACGAGGAGAAGGGTCAGCAGCCCCCAGAGCGAAATGGTCATGTTCACGGCCCCCTCAATCGCCGCCGCCGTCGCCGCTGCCAGCGTCCGGCTCGGCCTCCCGGCGCGACCCCACGGCGGGGTTCTCGGCGGTCACCACCGCGGAAGATGACTTGCCCGATGCTTCGCGCTGCTGGCGCAGCCGCTCGCGCTCAAGGGCGGGATTGAGCTGCATGCCGCCGCCCTGCGAGCGTGACTGGATGCGCGCAGAAAGCAGGCCCAGCGCACCGGCCAGCATCAGGCCCAGCGATGCCAGCAGCAGGAGCAGGGCAAAGCCCATCGACT
The DNA here is from genome assembly GCF_023156535.1 of Pseudomarimonas salicorniae. Lineage (GTDB taxonomy): Bacteria > Pseudomonadota > Gammaproteobacteria > Xanthomonadales > Xanthomonadaceae > Pseudomarimonas > Pseudomarimonas salicorniae. The sequence goes on from NZ_JALNMH010000005.1 coordinate 248,606, forward strand.
GGGTGCGCATGGCCAGGGCGATGCAGCCAAGGGCGAGCAGGAAGAAGATCCAGGGCATGTCGGGGTCCGCGGTGTCCGGTCGGGGGAATTGTAATGCCCTCCACCCGCGCCGGGCCGGCGATCAGAGCAGCGGGGAGAACAGCCGGGCGATGGCCTCCCCCAGGCGGCGCAGGAAGCCGAGCTTGCGCGGCTGCTTGACCTGCCTTGCGTCCTCCATGTCGGCGAGGATCTGGGTGCCGAGCCGGGTGGTGAAGTCGGCGTCATAGACTGCCAGGGCCACCTCGAAGTTCAGCCGGAAGCTGCGGGGGTCGAAGTTGGCGGTGCCGACCATGGCCAGGTCGCTGTCGACCAGCAGGGCCTTGGCATGCAGCATGCGCGGCTCGTACTGCCAGATCCGCACGCCACGGCCGAGCAGTTCGTCGTAGTAGGAGCGCCCGGCATAGTCGACCAGCCGCGCATCGCTGCGCCGCGGCACCAGCAGGCGCACGTCCACGCCGCGCAGCGCGGCGTTGGACAGGGCCATCAGGGCGGCCTCGCCGGGCACGAAGTAGGGGGTGACGAGCCAGACCCGTTCGCGCGCGTCATGGATCGCCTGCACGTAGGCGCGGTGGATCGCCTCGCTGTCGCTGTCCGGGCCGGAGGCCAGCACCTGGGCGATGATCTCGCCGCGCTGGCAGTCCGGATACAGCGCCTCCTCGGGAAGGGCGTGCCGGGTGGCATAGAGCCAGTCCTCGGCAAACAGCGCCTGCAGCCAGCCCACCGCCTGGCCCTCGAGGCGCAGGTGGTAGTCATGCCAGGCGGTCTCGCAGTGGCGCGGGTCGACGTCATTGCAGAGGTTGATGCCGCCGACGAAGCCGATGCAGCCGTCGATCACCGCGATCTTGCGATGCGTACGCAGGTTGAGCAGCGGGCGCAGCACGACGGCGCGCCAGGGATGGAACCGCGCCACATCGACGCCGAGCCGGCGCAGCGGTCGCAGGAAACGCCGCCCGGCCCGTGCCGAGCCGATGCCGTCGATCAGCAGGCGCACCCGCACCCCGCGGCGGGCGGCCTCGACCAGGGCCTCGCGGATCCGCTGGCCGACGCCGTCGGGCTCAAGGATGTAGTACTCCATGTGGATGTGGTGTCGGGCCGAATCGATCGCCGCCACCAGGGCATCGATCTTCGGCTCGCCGCCCACCAGCAGCCGGAGGTCGGTCAGGCTCGAGACCGGGGTGCCGATCGCCCGTTCCACCAGGTCGCCCAGCCCGCGCTTGCGCCGCGGCAGGGCCTGATGCGCATCCGCGTCCCGGCGGGCACCGGCATTGTGCTGCTTGCGCAGGCGCTGGCGGCGCAGACGCTGGCGGCGGATCTTCTGCGGGCCCAGGAAGAAGTAGATGATGAACCCCAGCACCGGCAGCAGGGCCATCGACAGGATCCAGCTCAGGGTCGACAGCGGTGGCCGCTTCTGCAGCACGATCCATACCGAGAGGATCAGCAGGTGCGCGGCCCATACGGGCGGCCCGTAGAGGAGCAACCAGTTCGGCAACGCTTCGAGCATGGCTTCCATGGGCTGCGGTTATAGCACTGCCATGCGGCGGCCCCCGCATATAGGCTTGGGGCTTGCCGCGCGGAGGACGCCGATGACGATGGTGCAACTGGAGGGCCTGCGCTTGCGGGTGCGCCGCTTCGGCGAGGGCCCGCCGGTGCTGCTGATCCACGGGCTGGGCTCGAGCGGTGACGACTGGGCATTCCAGATCGGCCCGCTGGCCGAACGCTTCGGCCTGATCGTGCCTGATCTGCGCGGCTGCGGGGCCAGCGAGGCGACCCCCGGCCGCTACCGCATCGAGCAATTCGCTGCCGACCTGTGGGCCCTGCTCGACCGGCTCGAAGCCGGCCGGCCGGCCCTGGTCGGCTTCTCGATGGGCGGGGCGGTGGCGCTGGAGATGGCCCTGCAGCGCCCCGGCGCGGTCGCCCGCCTGGTCACCATCAACAGCCTGCCGAGCTACCGCGTCGATCACTGGCGCAAGGCGCTGGAGCTGCACCTCCAGGTTGGGATGGTGCGCCTGCTGGGCCTGCCGCGCACCGCGCGGATGGTGGCGCGGCGACTGTTTCCGGAACCGCACCAGCTGGCCATGCGCCAGCGGGTCGAACGGGTGGTCGGGAGCAGCTCGCCCGACCCCTATCTGCGCTGCGCCCGCGCCCTCGCCGACTGGTGCGCGGCCGAGCGCGCCAGCGGTCTTGGCGTGCCGATGCTGATGCTCGCCGGCGAGCACGACTACACCTCGCTGGCCGAGAAGCGGCTCTGGGCGACCAGGCTGTCAGCGGAACTGCACGTAGTGGCCGGCTCGCGGCATGGCACGCCCTTTGATGCCATCGGGGACTGCAACCGCGCGCTGCTGGCCTTCCTCTCCGGCCAGCCGGTGCCCGAGGGCCTGCGCGCCGATCGGCCGGAGGACACGCCGGACGCACCGCCGCCGCTGCCGCCCGAGCGCTCGCCGACCGTCGGCCTGCGATCAGCCCTCGACCCGGCCCACGCGTAGGGCCAGCGGAAAGCTCACATCGCGCTCGGACTGTGGATCGCCCCAGGCCGCGGCGAACTCGGCGGCCAGCTCGGCCACCGCGTCGCAGCCGGTGTCGCGCAGGCAGCGTTGGGTCGCCGACCAGCTGCGCAGGTAGCCCAGATAGTGGTCGAGCTGCCAGCGCTGGCCGAGGATGAACGGCGGCGCATCCAGGTGCCGGTACGGAAAGGCCAGATCACGGTAGCCGTTCTCCACGTGGCGGCGCTCTGGCGGCCACCAGGGTCCGAGCACCGCCTCGTAGAGATGCATGAACACCCTGTCCACCGCCGGGTCGACCCGGCACAGGCCATAGCTGCAGGCGGCGATCCTCCCGCCCGGGCGCAGCACCCGGTGCACTTCGGGGTGGAAGCGATCAAGGTCGAACCAGTGCAGGGCCTGGGCGATGCAGACCAGATCCGCGCTGGCCGGGGCAAGGCTTGGTGCCTCGGCCGGCTCGACCCGGTACTCGACCCCCGGGTGGGCGAGCGCTGCGGCGATCTGTTCGGCACTGGGGTCGGTCGCGATGACCCGGGCAAAGCGCGTGGCCAGCCCGAGCGAAGCCTGCCCGTTGCCGCAGCCGGCGTCCCAGGCCAGCTCGCGACCGGGCGCCACGCCTGCAAGCCAGTCGAACAGGGCCTGCGGATAGCGCGGGCGACGCGCGGCGTAAAGCGCCGCGTGAGCGGAGAAATAATCCTTCGGGTGGCCCATGCGGCGATACTGGAGCGCCCCGCCCCACCCGCGCCAGTGCCATGACCCAGTCCGAGATCCAGATCGCCCCCGCCATCGGCAAGCACGTCCCCGACCTCGTCCGCTTCGCCTGCGCCATGGCCATGGAAACCGAGCACAAGCGGCTCGATCCCGCCGTGGTGGAACAGGGTGTGCAGGGCGTGCTCGACCAGCCCTCGCGCGGCCGCTACCTGGTCGCCCACCAGGGCGGCGCGCTGCTCGGCACCCTGATGCTGACCTATGAGTGGAGCGACTGGCGATGCGCCGAGTGGTGGTGGATCCAGTCGGTCTACGTCGAGCCATCGGCGCGACGCCTCGGCGTGTTCCGCGCCCTGTATGCGCACGTGCTGGCCGAAGCCGAGGCGCGCGGCGACATCTGCGGCGTCCGCCTCTATGTCGAGCAGGACAACCAGCGGGCGCAGCAGACCTACGCCGCCCTGGGCATGCGCGACGCGGCCTACCGGGTCATGGAGCATGCCTTCACCTGGGCGGATGAGCGGGTAGGTAAAATCCCCTGAGTGCTGGTCGTCGACTGCCGGCGCTCGGTATGCTTGCGACGCCAGTCCGGTGAACGGCGCCTTGCCAGGCGCCGGGGTTCCGAGGAGGTCGGCATGTTCGACGACAAAGAAGACAGCGGGCTGCTGCGCAGGCAGAAGCAGTTCCTGCAGCAGATCGAATTCGAGCTGCGGCAGATCAACCGCGGGGTCATCCACGACCACATCGCCGAACTCAACCGTGAGCGCTTTCTCGAGCTGGCCCGGTTCGTCGCCGAAGTGCGCTCGCGCTACCTCGAGGCGGGCCTCGCCCTGACCCGGGTCACCGCGGGCAGTGAGGAGGCGGACCAGGCCCTGGCCGCGGTCGAGCGTGAGCGCCGGGCCTATGAGGAGTCCTGCGCCGCGTTCAGCGCGCTGGAGCGCGCCATCGAGCGGGGCTACGTCGATATCGAGGCCTGACCGGCAGGGTCAGGCGCAGCGGCCCCCAGGGGTCGGAGGGGAGGATTTCGCTCATGATGGTGATTATCGGCTGGGTGGTCGTGCTGGCTGCGGTGTTCGGAGGCTTCGTGATCTCCGGCGGGCAGATCGGCGCGCTCGTGCACCCGGTCAAGCTGATGATGATCGTCGGCTCCGCACTCGGCGCCTTCGTCGCCGGCTGTACGCCGGCCACGCTGAAGGCGGTGATCAAGGCCGCACCCGGCGCGTTCAAGGGCGCCAAGTACACCAAGGCCATGAACACCGAGGTGCTCTGCCTGATGTACGACCTGCTCAACAAGATGCGCAAGGAAGGCATGATCTCGATCGAGGCGGAGGTCGAGAATCCCGAGGGCAGCCCGATCTTCAGCAAGTATCCCAACGTTCTGGCCGACCATCACCTCATCGAGTTCGTCTGCGACTACCTGCGGATGATGGTCTCGGGCTCGATGGATCCGAACGATCTCGAAGACCTGATGAACGCCGAGATCGAGACCCACCACCAGGAGGGGGCGGTCCCGATCGCGATGATGAACAAGCTCGGCGACTCGATGCCGGCCTTCGGCATCGTCGCCGCGGTGATGGGCATCGTGATCACCATGGGCTCGCTCAACGAGCCGCCCTCGGTGCTCGGCTACATGATCGGTGCGGCCCTGGTCGGTGCCTTCGTCGGCATCCTGTTCGGCTACGCCATCGTCGGCCCGATCCCGACCGCGATGGAGCAGAAGCTGACCGAATCCTCCAAGGCCTTCGAATGCGTCAAGGAGGTGCTGCTGGCGACCCTGTCCGGCTCCTCGCCGGCGGTGGCCGTGGAGTACGGCCGCAAGGTGCTGTTCTACGACGTGCGCCCCTCCTTCCAGGAGCTGGAGGCAGCGGTGAAGGGCACGAAGTGAGGCAGCGCCCCGGCAGGAGCACTTAGATGGCCAAGAAGGACCAGCCGGTCATCATCAAGAAGGTCAAGAAGGCGTCCGGCCACGGCGGACACCACGGCGGCGCGTGGAAGATCGCCTATGCCGACTTCGTCACCGCGATGATGGCCTTCTTCCTGCTGATGTGGCTGCTCGCCGTCGCCGACAAGGACGTCAAGCGCGGCATCGCCGATTACTTCAACAACCCACCGGTTCGGCTGTCGCTGATGGGTGGCCAGAACGTCGGCGAGCAGACCCGTCCGCTGCCCGGCGGCGGCCAGGACCTGACCATGCAGGAGGGCGCGCGCAAGCGCGGCGACCCGAAGACCGACATCGACCCGGTCGAGGCCGAGAAGAAGGCCAAGCAGCTCGAACGTGAGGAGCTGGAAAAGCTCAAGGAGCAGATCACCGCGGCCATCGACCAGATACCCTCGCTGCAGCAGTACAAGGGCCAGCTGCTGCTCGACCTGACCAGTGAGGGGCTGCGCATCCAGGTGGTAGACGGTGAGAACCGGCCGATGTTCGACACCGGCCGCGCGCAGCTGAAGCCCTACGCAGCCGAGATCCTCCAGGAGATCTCCCAGCTCATCAACGCCACCGACAACCGGATCAGCATCTCCGGCCATACCGATGCCCGGGCCTTTGTCGGCGGCGAGGCCGGCTACAGCAACTGGGAGCTGTCAAACGATCGCGCCAACGCGGCGCGCCGCGAGCTGATCCGCGGCGGGCTCGATGCCGGCCGGGTGATGCGCGTGGTGGGCCTGGCCGACACCGTGCGCCTCGACAAGGAAGACCCCGAGAGCCCGCAGAACCGGCGCATATCGATCGTGGTGATGAACAAGGCCACCGAGGAGTCGATCACCCGCGGCGAGGGCGAAGCGCCGCCCGAAACCGAGGAGCCGCCCGCCGAGGCCGATGATGGCGAGGTCGCACCCGCGGGCGATATCGACGGTGCCGGCGTCGACGCCGACCCCGCAGACGCTGCGGCAGACATCGGCGACGCCGCCGGCGAGCCCGCCGAACCGGCTGGGCCGGCCGCGGAGCCCGACGAGGGATGATCCGCAGCGGCAGCGCGGGCCTGCTGGCCCGCGCCGGCCTCGCCCAGCTCGCCGGCGCCTTCGCGGCAGTGGTCTGTCACGCAGTGGGCCTGGCCACCGGTGCCGTCCTGCTCGGCATCGCAGGCGCCATTGCCGGGCTCTGCGCGCTGATCCTCCGCATGCCGTGGTGGTGGGGCGGGATCTGCCTGCTGTTTCCCCCGGCGCTGGGCATGGCCGCCGGCCTGGACCTGCCGGCCAGCGTTCCGGCCCTCCTGCTCGCTGCCAGCCTGCTCCTGTTCGGCGGCGTGATGGCCAGTCGCGTCCCGCTGTGGCTGAGCGGCCGCCGCGCCCGGGCCGCGCTCGGCAAAGAGCTGCCAACGCTGTTTCCCGGGCGCCGCGATCTCGATGTGGTGGATCTCGGCGGCGGCCTCGGCGGCCTGCTGCTGGCCTTGTCGCGCAGCGGCCACTGCGCGCGCTGCACCGGCATCGAGTGGGCGCCCCTGCCCTTCGCCCTGGGCTGGCTGCGGCTGAGGCTGCACCGCTTCCCCGGTCGCTGGCGTTTCGCCAGCTTCTGGAACCACCCGCTCGGCCAGCATGACCTGGTCTATGCCTTCCTCTCCCCCGCCGCCATGCCCCGTCTCTGTGACAAGGCCCGCGCCGAGATGCGCCCGGGCAGCTGGCTGGTCAGCTACCGCTTCGAGATCCCCGGCCTGCCCCCCGACCGCCGAGTGGCCGTCGGCGCCAGTGCTGACGACGCCCTGCTGATGTGGCGCATGCCGCGCACCGACGCGCGGCGCTAGCCGGCGATGCCCATAGGGTGCGGCTCGCCGCACCGACGTACCGCTTCGAACGCCGTTACGGCTTGGGCAATGCGACCAAGGGCGCAAGGATCGCATTCGCCTCGGTCGCTGAAATGCCCGCGCCCTCTGTGGGAGTGCCCTTGGGCGCGACAACGGCGATCCGGTCTGGCCCCGGTCTGTGGAGAACCCGTCACGCCGCGGTCGCGCCCATGTGCGCTCCAGTCGGGCTTCGTTGGGCTTCAGCGAGCTCCATAGGATGTGCCTTGGTCCACCGATACGGGCGTTCGGACGGTATGCCCGGTGCGGCCAGCCGCACCCTATGCGCTCCGCGATCGGTTCAGAACCTCAGTCGCAGCGCGCCGCGCGCTCAGGCGAGAGGAAGGATGCCTCGACGCCGACAATCCGCCACCCCGGCGCCTTCGCCGCAGCGTCCGAGTCAGCGATCACGTTGGAAGGCTGGCCGATGTCCCATCGCCACAGGTAGGTCATGTCGGCAAGGCGCGTGTCGTCGCCCTGGAGGACCGGTGTTCAGGACAGGAAGGTCCTCGTCTCTGCGCCCTCGATGCCCGCACCGGTCGGCAAGGGCGCACCGGAAAACGTCAGGCGCCCGCGCGAGCCAGCGGGAGTCTCCCCGGAGATGCCGTCAGCCAGCGCGAGTGCCGGCAGAAACTGGGCAAGGACGAAGACCCACACGACGGACTTGTTCACGGGGCGGCTCCGGAGGGGGACAGGATGCATCGACGCCGGCCGCCCCGAAAGGGCGCGGCCGGGGTCGGGCAGCTTTAACCTGGCGTTTCAGCGGAAAATCCTCGCTGAAGCCTGCACCGGCGTCAATCCCGTCGGGCGCGCCCTGATCGGCTCCGCAGCGATCCGGTCCGTGCCACCGCCCGACCAGCCATAGGGTGCAGCTTGCCGCACCGACGTACCGCTTCGAACGCCGTCGTGGTTTCGGCCATGCGAACACCGGGCGAAAGGTGGCCGTTCGCCGCGGCTTCGGATGGGCGGGCGTTTCGTAGGATCGGACATGGCCGCGACCGCGGAGGTTCACTGTGGCCGCGGTCTGTGGAGAACACGTCACGCCGCCGTCGCGCCCATGTGCGCTCCTGCAGTCGGGCTTCGTTGGGCTTCAGCGAGCTCCATAGGATGTGCCTTGGCCCACCGATACGGGCGTTCGGACGGTATGCCCGGTGCGGCCAGCCGCACCCTATGAATGTCTTTGCGCCCGAGCTTCCCCGGCCCACACTACTGCCGCGTCGGCTCCAGCAGCTCGCGCGCCGAGTCACCGGGCTGCAGCGGCAGGCGCTCGACGGCGATGCCGTGGGCGCCGAGGATGGCGATCAGCTGGCGCAGGGCGAGTCGATAGTCCTCGTAGCTGCCCTCGGCCTTCAGCGCCCGCCAGGCGCTGGCCTCGGCCTCGGCCAGCCGCACCTGGCCGCCCATGTGCAGGGCGGCCAGGCCGTTCGGCAGCTCCAGCCACTCGCGCGACTCCGGAGCCAGCAGGGCGGCCTCGATCAGCCGCCAGTGGCCTTCCAGCCCGGCGTGCTGGTACTGCGCCGCGGTCAGCGCGCAAAGGTCGTGCAGGCTCATGAAGCGGGCGTGCTCAAGCGCCACGCCGAAGCCCGACTGCGCCTCCAGCGCGGTGTGCGCCTGGGCCATGCCGTTCTCGAGCAGGCGCTCCTCCATCTGCCGGCCGACCTCGCGCACCGCCTCGCTCTCGCCGACCAGGGCGAAGGGCAACAGGCGCAGCAGGCCACCCTCGAGCCTCGGATCGGGCTGCAGCTCGGGCACGGGCATCCGGCCATCGCTGGCGCCAAACGCGATCACCCGGCCGCCCCGCGCACCCTGCGCTGCCTCGGCCAGGCCCCCGAGCGCCGCATGCACCGGCCAGCCCGGACGAAGCATCTCGGCGGGATCGAACAGGGCCGCGGCGAACACGCCGTCCAGCGCCTCGACACCGGGCAGCAGGCGGGCCAGGTCACGGGCCATGAAGCCGGCCAGGCGCTCGGCCTCGGCGCGTTCCAGCACGCTGCGCGCCCCGCGCTGTTCGGGGCCGAGTTCAAGCGCGAGGGCGCCAAAGCAGGTAAGCGAAGTCGACATGGCTGCATGTGATGCGAATGGACTGGGTAAAGTAGCAGCCCCCCTGTCATTGCCGCGAGCGCCCCGAATGGTCGTCCCCGACTGGCTGCGGATCGAGCTTCGCTGCCTGCTCGAGCTGTATCTGCTGCCGGCGCTCGCTGTGTTCCTGCCCTGGCCTCTTGCGTACCGCTGCCTGCGTCGCGTCGCACGTTGGCCGCGGCTGTTCAGTCGCGAGTGGCGTGGCGCACTGGCTGAGGCGCGTAACTGGGTCGAGATCGAGGACGAGGATCGCTGGGCATGGGACTACCGCACATGCAGGCTGGTTGACCATGCCGACTTCTGGCTGTCGCGCACACGCAGACGGCGTTGGCTTGATCGCTACTGCGACCCTCGTGGCGAGTGGCCGCTTCGGCAGTCCGCCGCGGTCGGCGTCTTCTTCCATTGGTGCACCGGCATGTGGGGCATTCGCGCTCTCAGCGTCGCAGGGCCCTCCTCGGCGGTACTGGCAGGGCGCTTCAGCAAGCACTCGATGGGGATGTCATGGCTGGCCTATTGGTATGGCCATCTGCGCCTGAACGAACTGGCCCGGGCCGGCGGCCGACCGCTGATCTATGCGCCAGGCACGCTCAAGCGTGCCGCTGCCGAGCTCGCCGCCGGCCACTGGGTCACCGGCACGCCCGACGTGCCCCCCACCGAAACCAAGCTCGCCCGGCCTGTCACCTTGTTTGGACGACCTGCCCAGTTCACCGAGGGCCTGCTGCGCATCGCCCGCGATGCCGACGTGCCGGTGGTGATGTTCACCCTCGGCCTTGATCTTGCGACCGGTCGGCGGGACCTGCGCGTCGAGGGGCCGTTCGACCCGAATGACCCGGACCTGCTGCAGCGCATCGCCAGCTACTGGGAAGGGCTGATCCGCGAGAAGTCCTGGGGCTTCACCCTGTGGCCGATGATGCCGGCGTATTTCGCCGGGGCGAGTGATTCGTGATGGGTGATTGGTGATTCGTTAGAGCGGCCTACCGCCGCGCTTCGCTCAATGGCCGTCGAGCGGCCGCTCAAGGGGACATGCAGCGGCGCCTGTCTTGCTTTTTCCGATCACGAATCACCCATCACGAATCACCAACGAGCCCCCACGCGCTATGATCGGGGACTGATCCGAATCCGAGTCCGTCGCGATGAAGAAAGCCCGCCAAGCCCGTCCGGTCGCCGTCCTCGGCGGTGTGCGCATTCCCTTCTGCCGCAACAACACGGCCTATTCCGACGTCGGCAACCTCGGCATGTCGATCCGCACGCTGGGCGCGCTGGTCGAGCGCTTCGGCCTGCATGGCGTGCAGCTGGGCGAGGTGGCAATGGGCGCGGTGCTCAAGCACAGCTCGGACTGGAACATCGGCCGCGAGGCAACGCTATCCTCGGGCCTGTCGCCGCTGACCCCGGGCGTGACCCTGCAGCGGGCCTGCGGCACCAGCCTCGATACCGTCATCACCGTCGCCAACAAGATCGCGCTGGGCCAGATCGAGGCCGGCGTGGGCGGCGGTTCGGACACCACCTCGGACGTGCCGATCGTGGTCGGCAAGCGCTTCCGCCGCCGCCTGCTGGATCTCAACATGGCCAGGAGCGGCGGCCAGCGCCTCGCGGCGATGAAGGGTTTCTCGCCCAAGGAGTTCATGCCCGAGTTCCCCGGCGTGGCCGAGCCGCGCACCGGCAAGAGCATGGGCCAGCACTGCGAGATGATGGCCAAGGAGTGGGAGATCGCCCGCGCCGACCAGGACCAGCTGGCCTACGAATCCCACAGCAAGGCCGCCGCAGCCTATGAAAAGGGCTTTTATTCGGACCTGGTGGTGCCGTTCCGCGGCGTCGAGCGCGACAATATCCTGCGTCCGGACACCACGGCCGAGAAGCTTGCCGCGCTGAAGCCGGCCTTCGACAAGACCTCGGGCCAGGGCACCCTGACCGCGGGCAATTCGACTCCGCTGACCGACGGCGCCTCGGCTGCCCTGCTGGCCTCGGAGGACTGGGCCAAGGAGCGCAACCTGCCGATCCAGGCCTACCTGGTCGATGCCCAGGTTGCCGCGGTCGACTTCGTCCACGGCGACGGCCTGCTGATGGCCCCGGCCTGGGCGGTGGCCCAGCTGCTCAAGCGCAACGGCCTGACCCTGCAGGACTTCGACTACTACGAGATCCACGAGGCCTTTGCGGCGCAGGTGCTGTGCACGCTGAAGGCCTGGGAGACCGAATCGTTCTGCCGCGACAAGCTCGGCTGGGACGGCGCGCTGGGCAGCATCGACCGGTCGAAACTCAATGTGGTGGGCTCATCGCTGGCGCTGGGTCATCCCTTTGCTGCGACCGGCGCCCGCATCGTGGCCACGGCGGCGAAGCTGCTGGCCGAAAAGGGCAAGGGCCGCGCGCTGATCTCGGTCTGCACCGCCGGCGGCATGGGCGTGGTGGCGATTCTCGAGCGCTGAGGGCGGGCCTCAGGGCTCAGGGCTCAGGGCTCAGGGCTCAGGGCTCAGGGCTCAGGGCTCAGGGAAGCGTAGCGTGTGTTGCGTCAGGCGGGGCCTGCGCCTGTCTCCTCCCCTTGCGCCGCGTAGCGGTGGAGGGGGGTGAGGAGGTGCGCTTGCGAGCCGCAGGCTCGCGTGCCGAGGAACGCCCGTAGGCTGCGCCGGAGGGCCGGGAAATGGGGAGGGGGTGTCGCCGTGCCCTTCCTTCCGCATCGGCCCTGGCTTTGCGCAACGAGGTCTGAGCGGCCTCAGCGATCCTGGGCTTCGCCCTTCGATACCTCAGGGCGAACGGCTTCGATGTAGGTTCGTGGGAGTTGCGACGCACACGTGGCTGCCCCGCAGGCTCCGTGTCGTCCTGGCGGGGGACGGGCACGCACGCGTCGGCTCGAAGGTGCTCTGCGACGGCGCGCCCGGGAAACCCCGGTTCGAGCACTCTCCTCCCGCCAGCCCGGAAGCCGTTCGTGCTGAGGTATCGAAGCACGGACGGCCATCGCGGCGCTGGACTCGCGCTTGTTCGGCAGCTCAAGTGCGAACGGTGCGCCTTGGGCCGATGGGCCATGGGCCATGGGCGCGGCGCTCTGCCACGCCGCTCCTTGCCGCCGTCGCTTCCGCGCCGGCGGCGGGCTAGAGCGGTCGACCTGCGGGCAGCTGTGGCAGGCCCATGCTGCTGCGGTGCTCGGCGATGGTCTCCTCGACCGGCGCGGCGAGCAGGGCGCGGACCGGCGAGGCGGCCTCGCCGCGGCCGCTGGCGATCGCATTGCGCAGGGCCTGCTGGGCCCGGGCATGATCACCGCGGTCGACGTAGAGCGCGCCCAGCGCCTCCCAGGCTTCGGCCGGGCGGCCGGCGACGGCGCGCTGCAGGAAGTCCTCGGCCTTGCCCCAGAGCTGCTCGCGATGGCAGAGACGGCCCAGCGCCAGCAGCAGGCCCGGGCTGTCGGGGTGCGACTCCAGCCAGCGCTCGCCGCGTTTGATGGCGCGACGCAGGTCGCCGTCGACCAGCAGGCCCCAGAGGCCGGCCAGGTCGTCGTCCCAGTCGCGGTCGATGGCCCGCTCCAGCGCGCTGGCCGCCTCACCCTGGCGGCCCAGCCGGCGACCGGCGAGACCGTAGGCACGCAACACCTGGGCGCTGCCCTGGACCGGTTTCGCCAGCGATCCCCAGACGGCGTCCAGCTCCTCGGCGGTGGCGGCCTGCTGCAGGGCGGCGGCGGCCAGATCGTTCTCCAGCGCGCTGCTGTCCTGGCCCTCGCGGCTGCGCTGGCGACGCAGGTCGGGCAGCAGCAGCAGGCCCTCGCCGGCGCGTCCAGCCGCGGCCAGCGCCCGGGCGCGCAGTTCGACGGCGGCCGGCTGCGGCGGCTGTTCGCGGGCGGCGCGCTCCAGCAGCTCGACCGCCAGCTCGGGCTGGCCGCTTTCCAGCAGGGCCTGGGCCTCGGCGAGGGCCCCCAGGCCGTGCGGGTCTGATTCGGCAATCTGCAGCAGGTAGCTGCGCCGCTGCCCGTCATCGCCGCGCTGGCGGGCGCATTCGGCCGCCAGCAGCAGGGCGGCACCGCGCTGCACGGGATCGCGCGCGGCGCGGCGCAGCAGCCGCTCGGCGCGCTTCGGCTGGCCCTGCTGCAGGGCCAGCATGCCGCTGGCCAGGCGCTCGCGGGCTTTCGCCTTGCGCCGGCGGCGCAGCAGGCGGAACGGTCCGCGCAGCAGCAGCAGGACAAGGCGCACCGCGGCCCATGCGAAGACCGCCAGCAGCAGGATGGCCAGCAGCGAGGCCTCGATGGACCAGCCGGCAAAGGTGATCAGGACGTAGCCGGGATCGGCGGCCAGGTGGCGCCAGGACCAGGCGCCGAGCAGGGCCAGCAGCAGCACCCCGAGCAGGAGCAGATAGGGCCTCACGGACGCTCGACCGCCTCCGCCTGCGGGGCGGGCTCGAGGTTGGGCAGGGCCCCGGCGCCCACCGCGCGGGTTGCGCGCATGGCGCGCAGCTCCCGCAGGGTGGTGCCGAGCGCCTGGCCGTCCGGGCGCAGCGGCTGGCGGATCGCCTCGTCGAGAATCTGCACCGCAGCGGTCACCGCCGAGGCGGAGGGATCGAAGAGCAGCACGATGTCCTCGCGGGCGCGCTTGAGGTGGTGCTTCCAGGCGGCCTCGTCGCCGGTTTCCAGCGCGGCCAGGGCCAGCGCCAGGGTCAGCTCGATGCTGGCCCGCCGGCTGGCGCGCTCCAGCGGGCTGAGGGCCATCTGGCTGTCGCTGACCCGGCGCACCTTGACCAGGCGGTCGAACAGCTTGAGCACGGCCGGCGCATCCTCGGGCAGAGCGTCGGCCGGCTGCTGCCAGGCAAGGCCCGGCAGGATGTCGATCAGGCCGGAGACCTGCTGGCGCAGGGACGGGCGCGGGTCGGGGCCCAGCTCGGCCAGAGCCGCCCGCTCCTGCTCCAGCGGCACGCGCAGCACGCTGTAGGCGGGGTCGTCGATCTGTGCCAGCAGCGCCGCGGCATGCGCCAGGGCGCGCTCGGCGGCCGCGTGGTCGGCCAGCAGGTTGCTGCGCAGCTGGGCCTGCTGCAGGAGCAGTTCGAGATCGTCCAGGCGCAGGGTCAGCGCGGCGTCCTGCCGGGCCTGGCTCAGCGCAGCGATGGCCTCTTCGACGCGGGTGGCGCGCTCGGCCATGCCCAGCACCTCCTCACGGACCACGCGCAGGCCAGCTGCACTGTCGCCCATGCGCGCCTCGATCTGCCGCTGACGCTCGCGGTTGGCGTCCAGTTCGCGATCCAGCGCGGCGATCTCGGCACGCAGGGCCTCGACGGTCTCGCGCCACTCCGCGTCGCCACGCTCGGCCTGTCGCAACTGCTGGTGTACAAACCAGGCGCCGATGGCGAGCCCGGCGCCCAGCACGATCACCAGCCCCCATAGCCAGCCGCTTGCGCGGGATCGGGCAGGGGCGGCGGCCGTTGCGGTCTCGACGGAGGCTTCGACCACGGGCTGCGAGGTGTCCTCGGAGTTCTCGTTCACGGGCTCGGGCGTGCAGGATTCAAGTCCGACATGCTACCGGATGGGGGCCGGCTTGGCATGAAGTCGCAGTGCTTCGACCAGCGCCTCCGGGGCTGCCGAGCCGGCCACCCGGGCCACGGGCAGGCCGAGTCGCAAGGCCGCCTCGGCGACGCGTTCGCTGGACACCACCAGCTCGAAGCCAGCGAGCGCCTCGGCGAGGGCGGCGCCACCGCCCAGCGCTTCAGCGCTGCTGACCAGCACCGCGCAGGGTCGCGGCGTGGCGGCGAGTCGCTCAAGCACGACAGGCGTCCAGTGCCGGGGCCGCCGGCGGTACACCTCAATGCGTTTCACCGCCACGCCGCGCCGGGCCAGCTCGCGGTCTAGCAGGCCCCGCCCGCCCTCGCCGGTGACCAGCACCACCTCGCGCGCCGTCCGCAGCGCCGGCATCGCCAGCAATCCTTCGCTGCGGAAGTCACCCTCGGGGATGGCGACCCGGGCAATGCCGGCGCGCATCAGGGCACGCCGGGTACCCGGCCCGACAGCCAGCGCAGTGCCGGAAAAGCGGGGCAGAACGACGAGACCCGAGGCACAGCGCGCCGCGTTCGGACTCGTCACCAGCCACAACGATGCATCGAGTGCGCGCTTCAGTGAATCGGCCTGTTCATCAACCCGCTCGATGCGCCAGGGCGCAGCGCAATGCAGCGTGCCGCCCAGCCTCTCGATACGCCGGCGTAGGGTCCTGCACTCGCCTGCAGGCCGCAGCGCGAGCACCTGCCAACCGGCAAGATCATTGCGGTGGATAATCGATGTCATCGACTTTCGCTGCCCTTCGGTTTGCGTACGATACCGCCTCCGCAGACCCCGGCCCGACGCATGTCTTCTGTTTCCACCCCCGCTTCCGACAGCCTCTCCCGACTTCAGCTGCGCCTGCAGAAAATGCCTCCGGTCAGGGCCATGGCGCTGCGCGTCGATGACTTCGACCCGGCGACCGGCCTCGCCCTGTCGGCGCCGCTGTCGGCCAACATCAACGACAAGGGCTGCGCCTTCGGCGGCAGCCTGTGCTCGATGATGACCCTGGCCAGCTGGGGCAGCGCCTCGCTGGCGCTCGACCTCGCCGGCTTCCCCGAGGCCGAGGTCTACGTGCAGGACTCGACCGTGCGCTACCTCGCTCCGCTGTACGACGACCTGCATGCCCGCGCCCGGCTGGAGGACGGCCACGACTGGGCCGAGTTCGTCCGCACCTACCGGAATCGCGGCAAGGCACGCGCCAATCTCTGCGCCGAGATCCACTGCGCCGACGGCCGGCTGGCATCGAGCTTCGTCGGCCGCTTCGTCGCGCTGCGCCCACAGGCCTGACGCCCGGGCACGGACATGCCGGAGCTGCCCGAAGTCGAGACCACCCGCCGCGGCATCGAGCGGCATCTGGTAGGTCGCCGGGTCACCGCCTTGACCCTGCGCCGGCCCGACCTGCGCTGGCCGATCCCCGCCGACGAACTCGAGGCGCTGCGCGGTGCACCGATCTCGGCGGTGCGCCGCCGCGCCAAGTACCTGCTGGTCGACGTCGACGCGGGCAGCGCCCTGCTGCACCTTGGCATGTCGGGCGTGCTGCGCGTGCTGCCGCCCTCGGTGCCCGCCGGCCCGCACGACCACGTCGACCTTGCCCTGGATGACGGCCGCCTGCTGCGCTTCACCGATCCGCGCCGTTTCGGCTGCCTGCTCTGGCAGCCGACCGGCGTCGTGCATCCGCTGCTTGCCGGGCTGGGCCCGGAGCCGCTGGACGCGGCCTTTGGCGGCGCCCATCTGTTCGCCCTCTCCCGCGGCCGCCGCGGGCCGGTCAAGCCATTCCTGATGGACCAGGCGGTAGTGGTCGGCGTCGGCAACATCTACGCCGCCGAGGCCCTGTTCGAGGCCGGCATCGATCCGCGCCGCGCAGCCGGCCGGATCAGCCTCGCCCGCTACGAGGCGCTGGCCGCGGCGATCAAGCGCATCCTCGGCCACGCCATCGAGCGTGGCGGCACGACGCTGCGCGACTTCCTCAACCCGGATGGCGCTCCGGGCTACTTCGAGCAGGAGCTGTTCGCCTACGGCCGCGAGGGCCAGCCCTGCCGCCGCTGCGGGACGCCGCTGCGGGCCCTGCGTCTTGGCCAGCGGGCGACCGCCTTCTGCCCGCGCTGCCAGCGCTGAGCCGGCCGCCCCCCTTCACGGGGCGGGAAATCCCCGAACCGTCCCGTCGTCCGTACGCTGGCGCATCCCGAAGCAGGGCCGGTAGGGTGGCGATGCCGGGCTCCGGTTCAGCTGTGTGGCACGAACCGCCCCCATACTCACATTGGATATTTCCCAGGCCGGATCATGAACGACACGCTCTACCAGTGGCTGACCCAGGGTCTCGTCGGCAGCGACCTGACCACTCTGCTGATCACCTTCGCCGTCATGGCGCAGGCGACCATCTTCTCGGTCACCCTCTACCTGCATCGCTGCCAGGCCCACCGCGGCGTCGATCTGCATCCCGTGGTCAGCCATCCGATGCGCCTGTGGCTGTGGCTGTCCACCGCCATGGTCACCAAGGAATGGGTGGCCATCCATCGCAAGCATCATGCGAAGTGCGAGACGGACGAGGATCCGCACAGCCCGCAGGTCTTCGGCATCGGCAAGGTGGTCTTCCAGGGCGTGCAGCTGTACCAGATCGCCAGCGACGACAAGGCGATCATGGAGAAGTACGGCGCCGGCACCCCGACCGACTGGCTGGAACGGCACCTGTACGGCGCCCGCCCCTCGCTCGGTCCGACCCTGCTGCTGTTCGCCGAGGTGGCCGCCTTCGGCGTCATCGGCATCACCTTCTGGGCCCTGCAGATGCTGGTCATCCCGGTGCTGGCTGCCGGCGTGGTCAACGGACTCGGCCACTGGTGGGGCTACCGCAACTTCGAGACCGACGACCGGGCCACCAACCTGACCCCCTGGGGTCTGGTGATCGGCGGCGAAGAGCTGCACAACAACCACCACGCCTTCCCCAGCTCGGCACGCTTCGCCCTGCGCCGCTTCGAGTTCGACATCGGCTGGGCGGCCCTGCGCCTGTTCGAGCGCCTGGGCCTGGCCAAGGTCCGTCGTGTCGCGCCGCAGCTCGACATCCGGCCGAACATCCATCTGCCCGACTCCGACACCCTGCGCGCGATCATGGTGCATCGCTACAAGGTGATGACCGACTACTTCAGCGCGGTGACCCTGCCGACCCTGCGCGAGGAGGCGCAGGCCGCGGGTGAGAGCCTGAAGTCGCTGCCGCGCAAGCTGCGTCGTTCGCTGGCCAACGGCGGACGCTGGCTCGACCACGAGGGCCGAGAGCACCTTGCGCAGTGGATCGCCGAGCGCCCGCGCCTGGCGGATGTCTACGAGTACCGCGCCCGTCTGCGCGCTGTCTACGAGCGCAGCGGTCAGGGTGCCGAGGCGATGCTGGAATCGCTGCGCCAGTGGTGCGCCGAGGCCGAGGCCTCTGGCAACCGCGCGCTGCAGCAGTTCGCCGCGCGCCTGAAGGGCTACGCGCTGGTGCCTGCGCCGCAGGCCGCCTGAGCGCGTTACGCGCCGTGGTACGGCGTTCCGCCGGGCAGCTCCTGCTCGGCCTGCTCGCCGCCGGCCCTCTCGCGGGCGGCGGCGCAGCGGTGGCGGCAGAGGTCTCCGGCGCCGATCTTCAGCGCAGCGCCCGCCTGGCCTACTTCGGCGGATTCGACCGCAATGCCGACGGCAGGGTCGACGTTGAAGAGTACCTCGACTATCTGCGCGCCGGATTCGACCATCTGGACCGCAACGGCAATGGTCGCATCGACGATGACGAACTCCCTGCCGGAGCGCGCCGTTCGGTTTCGCGGGAGCGGCGCGGCCACGAGCAGGCGGTACGCCGGGCTTTCCATCGCCTGGACACCGACGGCAATGGCTGGCTGGACATTCGCGAGCTGACCTCGCCACCGCGATAAAGCGCTTGCCGCCGCGTGCTCTCGCGGGGTGAAATGGCTGGCGCGATTACCGCGTCTACCCAGCAAGGCATTTCCATGAACAAGCTCATCGCATCGGCCGTCCTGGCGTCCGTCCTGTCGGCCTGGGCGTTCGGCGCCGAAGCCAGCAAGTCGCAGGTCGTGATCGTGAACCAGTCCGACTGGGACATCCATGAGCTCTACCTGTCCTCCGTCGATGAGGAAGACTGGGGCCCGGACCAGCTGCGCGAGGACATTATCCCCTCCGGCGGCCGCTTCACCCTGCGCGGCATCCCCTGCGATGCCTACGACGTGCAGCTGATCGACGAGGATGGCGATGCCTGCGTCGTCGGCGAAGTCGGCCTGTGCGGCGACCGCGACACCTGGGTGATCAGCAACGACGACCTGCTCGCCTGCCAGGCCGTGACGGAGTAAAGGTCCGCCCGCGGTTCCCACTCCAGAAAAAACAAGGCCCGCCATGAGGCGGGCCTTGGAATCGCAAGCCGGCGAGCGGCTTACTTGATCTTGCCTTCCTTGTAGACCACGTGCTTGCGCACGACCGGGTCGTACTTCTTGATTTCCATCTTGTTCGGCGTGTTCTTCTTGTTCTTGTCGGTCGTGTAGAAGTGACCGGTGCCGGCAGAAGAGATCAGGCGGATCTTGTCGCGCTTGGATGCCATGGCTCAGGTCCTCCTCAGATCTTTTCGCCGCGGGCACGCAGGTCGGCCAGGACCGACTCGATGCCGTTCTTGTCGATGGTGCGCAGCGCCTTGGCCGACACACGCAGTTTCACCCAGCGGTTCTCGCTCGGCACCCAGAACTTGCGCTCATGCAGGTTGGGCAGCCAGCGGCGGCGGGTCCTGTTGTTGGCGTGGGAGACGTTGTTGCCCGTCTGCACCGCCTTTCCGGTTACTTGACACACGCGTGCCATATCGCACCTCGATCGGTAGTTGGATCCGGCTTGGCCAGCCAGAGTTCGGCCCCGCGCCCGAAGGCGCCACCGGTTGGGAGAGGACTTGTCGCGTTGCAACCGGCATGGCAACGCACGGCACGTGGCCGCAAGCGAGCCGCGCATTATGGGCGTGGCGGTAGTGAAAGGCAAGCCGAAGGGGCTTGACTCAGCGGCGGAGCCGCTCCAGCAGCCCGTCGAGCTGGTCGAGGTCATGGTAGCGGATCACCAGCTTGCCGCCCTTGCCACGACCGCCTTGGACGCTGACCGAGGCGCCCAGGTGTTCGGACAGCTCGCGCTCCAGGGTAGCGACATCCGGGTTCGCGGCGGGCTTCGGGGCCGGCTTTCCGGGGGCGCGCTGCGCCTGTTGCACCCTGCGCTCGATCTCGCGCACCGACCAGCCCTCTTCGGCCGCCTGCCGGGCCAGGGCCTCGGCCAGCGCTTCGGGTAGGGTCAGCAGGGCGCGGGCGTGGCCCATTTCGATGCGGCCCTGCTCGACCAGCCTGCGCACGCCGTCGGGCAGCTCGAGCAGGCGCAGCAGGTTGCTGACCGCGGCGCGCGAGCGGCCCACCGCCTCGGCTGCCTGCTGATGGGTCAGGGAGAATTCGTCGATCAGCCGCTGCAAGGCGACCGCCTCTTCCAGCGGATTGAGGTCCTCGCGCTGGATGTTCTCGATCAGCGCCATCGCCAGGGCGGTGTGATCGTCGATATCGCGCTGGATGACCGGCACGTCGCGCAGCTCGGCCAGCTGGGCGGCGCGCCAGCGTCGCTCGCCGGCAATGATCTCGTAGCGGTCACGCCCGACCGCGCGCACCACGATCGGCTGGATCAATCCCTGGGCGCGGATCGAATCGGCCAGCTCCTGCAGGCGGGCCGGATCCATCTGCGTGCGCGGCTGGTACTTGCCGGGCTGCAGCTGCTCGATCGGCAGGTTCCGCTGACGATCACCGGGCAGGGGCGTTTCGCTTTCCTGCGTCCCGCTGCCGAGCAGCTCGCTGAGGCCGCGCCCCAGTCCCCGCTTCTTCGCCGACATCAGGCGCGCTCCGCCGCAGCCGGCTTGGGCGCCGGCGCGCCGCGTTCGCGGCGCAGCAGTTCGCCGGCCAGCCCGAGGTAGGCGATGCCGCCGCGCGAGGCGCGGTCGTACTCGACGATGCTTTGCCCGTGGCTCGGCGCCTCGGCCAGACGCACGTTGCGTGGAACCACGGTGCGATACAGCCGATCACCGAAGTGCTGCTGCAGCTGCGAAGACACTTCGTTGGAAAGGTTGTTGCGCACGTCGTACATGGTCCTCAGCACGCCTTCAATCTCAAGGCCGGGGTTGAGCCGCGTTTTTACCGCGCGGATGGTGTCGGTCAGCGCGGACAGGCCTTCCAGCGCGAAGTATTCGCACTGCATCGGCACGATCACGCCATCGGCCGCGGTCAGGGCGTTGATCGTCAGCAGGTGCAGGGAGGGGGGACAGTCAATCAGGATGTAGTGATACTTGTCGCGCAGCGGCTCAAGCTGCTCGCGCAGGCGGTGCTCACGGGCGAGCGCCTCCATCAGCTTCAGCTCGGCGGCAGTCAGGTCGCCGTTGCCGGGCAGCAGGTCGAAGCCTCCGTGCGTCTTGACGATGGCAGCCTCGGCCGGGCACTCCTCGAGCAGCACCTCGCAGCCGGAGTTCTCCAGCTCACGCTTGTCGACACCCGAGGCCATGGTCGCATTGCCCTGCGGATCGAGATCGACCAACAGAACCTTGCGCCGAGCTTCGGTGAGTGCGGCGGCCAGGTTGACTGCGGTTGTGGTCTTGCCGACGCCGCCCTTCTGGTTGGCGATGGCGATGATCCGCCCCATGCTGTCCTCGATCTATATGCCGGCGCAGCTTGCGCTGGAGCGCGGCGGGCCGGCGATTATCCCATGGCTGGCCCCTGCGGCAACCGCCGCGCGCCTGGACAGACCTTCAGCCGGTGCGCGAGACGATGGCCAGGTGGCGCTCGGCGTCCAGGCCGGGCACCTGCATCGGATGGCAGGCCTCGAGCCGGAAGCCCTCCGGAATGGGCTCGGCCATGACTTCGTCCAGGCGTCCTTTCATCGCCAGAAGGCGCCCACCGGGGGCCAGCAGGTGGCCACCCACCCTCAGGATCTCGGCCAGCGTTCCGAAGGCCCGGGCGGTCAGCACCTCGAAACCCACGCCGGCCGGGACCTGTTCTGCACGCATGGCGTGCACGGCGACACGGTCGCCGAGCTGCAGCGTCCGGACCGCCTCGCGCAGGAAGCGCGCCTTCTTGCCAGCGGTTTCCACCAGCGCCACGCGCAGGCTGGGGCAGGCCAATGCCAAGGGTATGCCCGGGAAGCCGCCACCGCTGCCCACGTCGACCAGGCTGCTTGCGCTGACGAAGGGCGCCATCGCGAGGCAGTCCAGCAGATGCTTGGAAATGATCGCCTCCGGCTCGCGGATAGCGGTCAGGTTGTAGGTGCCGTTCCAGAGCAGAAGCAGCTCGACGTAGCGCCTCAGCGGGGCCTGCAGTCCGGCATCCAGCCCCAGCTCACGCAGCCCGGAGGACAGTTTCGAGAGGGCGCCGTCGGACAGCGCCGGGGGCTCGCGTTCCAAAACCGGCCGCCGGTCAGCGCAGCTGGCAGCGCGTCACGCGCAGGCCAAGGCCCTGCAGGGCGCGATTGAGCCTTGCCTTGAACTCCGGTGCCCAGGTCGCGGCGTCGATGCCCGCACCCAGCGACGTCAGCTGGGCTACCGCAGCCTGGCTGACGATGGCGTCGACCCGCTCAAGGTCGCGGCCGATCAGCTGGGGGTCAAGGATCTGGAAGAAGACTTCGGCGCGGGCCTGTCCGTCGGCGGCATCGGCCGCGGTTACCCGATGACCGATCAGGGGCACGCCGGGCCCGGCCCGGTCCAGGATCGGCCAGACCACGTGCCAGCCCGGTCCGAGGGCCCGGTGGAAGCGGCCCCAGCGACGCACCGGCACCACCCTGTCCGTGGGCACGTTCCGCATGGCCAGCAGCGGGAGGACAAGGATCAGCGCGAGCGAAACCGCGGCAGCAGACACGTCCATAAAATCAGGCGCTTGTGTGGGTTAGTTCCCAGTGCACTTAAGATAGCGCTAACAAGTGCGACAAGGTTTAACAGAAGTATAACGGATTTTGGCGGCGCGCGGCTCGCATGCCGAGCCGGTTGCGGCGGAGCGAAGCGGCGCACCGGCTCCAGCGGGCGGTCCACCCCGACCTGCCCCGCGCAACAGCGCGAAAGGCCCGCTGAGCGGGCACAAAAAAGCCCGCGAAATCGCGGGCTTAGATGTGGTGGCTATGGGTGGACTCGAACCACCGACCCCAGCATTATGAGTGCTGTGCTCTAACCGGCTGAGCTACATAGCCTTTGAGAGCCGCGCAGTGTGCATCAGCCGCTCGCTGGCGTCAATCCTGCCCTAGTCGCAGAGGGTCGCCTGAAGGTAGGCGGCCTCGCCCAGACGCTCGATCAGACTGAGCTGGGTTTCAAGCCAGTCGATATGCTCTTCCTCGGACTCCAGGATGCCGGAGAAGACCTCGCGGCTGACGAAGTCGCCGACCTGCTCGCAGTGGACGATGGCGTCTTTCAGCACCGGCAGCGCCTCCTGCTCAAGGCGCAGGTCACAGCGGATGGTTTCACCGGGCGTCTCGCCGATGTACAGCTTCCCCAGAGCCTGGAGGTTGGGAAGTCCTTCCAGAAAGAGGATGCGCTCGATCAGACGATCGGCGTGCTTCATCTCGTCGATGGACTCTTCGTAGACCTTCTTGCCCAACTGTTCGAAGCCCCAGTTCCGCAGCATGCGCGCGTGCAGGAAATACTGGTTGATCGCCGTCAGCTCGTTGAGCAGGGCCTTGTTGAGCCACTCGATTACTTTTCGATCGCCCTTCATGAATCGCCTCGCTGCAGAACCGTGCTGCTCGCGATTCTAGGCCATCGACCGAGACCTTGAGGGAATGAAAACGGATGTCAGACGCGTTAGAGCACGCGAAGCAACTAGGCCGCGGCCAGCACCTGAAGCGGGAACACGCGGGGAGCCGTCTGAGGGCCGTGGTACTCCGCAAGGATGGCTTCGGCTGACGCGGCGCAGGAGCCGCAGTTGGTGGCGCAACCGGTGCGCGCTGCAAGATCTCCCAGAGAGACCGCACCCTCGGCGGCTGCGCGCCGCACGTCCGATTCACTGACGCCGTAGCAAAGACATACGTACATGACTACCTCCGTGGAGATAGTCAAACGCAAATGCAAACGGTTGTCAACTACATCCGCGCCAGGCTGGCGCGCTGGAATCCCCTCGGGCGGGTGCCGGTACAGGCACCCAGGTCCGGCCGGCCCAGGCTGCGGCCGCTGCAGCCCTCGGCCAGAGGCTGAAGCGCGGCCAGGGCCTTGGTATAGACATCCCGCTTGAAGCTCACCACAGCCTGCAGCGGATACCAGAAGTCGACCCAGCGGAACTCGCTGAACTCAGGTGAATCGGTCAGATCGAAGCGGATTCTCGCCTCATCGCAGAGCAGCTCCAGCAGGAACCACACCTGCTTCTGGCCAACGCAGGTTGGCCGCTCATGGTGACGAATGCAGCGACGCGGCAGGCGATAGCGAAGCCAGCCCGGCGTCGATCCGAGCACTCGGACGTCGCTATCCGCAAGCCCCACCTCTTCGTGCAGCTCCCGGTACATCGCCTCGATCGGCGTCTCGTCAGAATTCATCCCGCCCTGGGGGAACTGCCATCCATCCCGCGATATCCGCCGCGCCCACAGCACCTTGGCATCCCTGCGAATCAGGATGATGCCTACGTTGGGACGGTAGCCGTCCGGGTCGATCACGAGAAACTCCGAACCTGTTTCGCGCAGAGTGCCACAGCGCCGAGCGGAGCCTCAAGCACGGTCATCGTCCGGCGGCGCGTTATCAGGACCTGCTGGCTTTCCATCCAGACCGCACCGCCGGGGACCACCGGTCAAATCTGGCAGGTGGCCCAACGTGGCGTCGGAAACAAATCCTCGTCGAGCGGTTCTTCCCTATCGCGCAATTCCGCGTACGGCTGAACGGGTCCGTGGACCGATCGCCTCCGGGCCGGCCCGCGCGCGCAAGCAGGCCTGCCCGACCTCAGACAATCCGTCTTGCTCGGGGGTAGGCTCCGTCCTTCTGGGATGCGTTCGTCCATGAGCGAACATCCCTGCTTCTGCACGCGTTTGATGCCATGGTTTTCGGCCCGACGCCCCTATCGCCACACGTCCGCCCGCTCGGGCAAAGAGTGGAAAAGCGCCGCCCCTTGCAAAGTTGCCCGCTGCATAGGCGTCGCCCCGTTGAGCAGAGCACTTCGCGAGCAAAAGCTAGCCATTCGGCATTGGGTGGGGATCTAGGCGTTTCGAACGGGTAAAGACAAAGGGCCAGTCCTTTCGGACTGGCTGTCCGGATAGGCCGAGAGACGCTGCGCGATCGGATTAATTGCAGGGCGCAGAACGACGAAACCTCCAGCGTGAGCCGGGGGTTGGACGTTTGAAACCTGAAAAGGGAAAGGGCC
>NZ_JALNMH010000006.1 GCF_023156535.1 Pseudomarimonas salicorniae
GTCTCGACGCACACGGTCGAACGCCCGAACAGCAACCGCCACGCCAGACATCAGGAAAGCAAAGAAGCAAGCAACCAGAGGTTGACAGTGGACGGCACATAGAAGGAGCGCACATGGGCGCGAGCGCGGCATGACGTGTTCTCCACAGGCCGTGGCCAGAGCGAAGCTCCGCGGTCGCGGCCATGTCCGCTCCTACGAAGAGCCCGCCCGATCGGGGTCAGTTGCGAAGGTCCGATTTGCGCCCAGCCCTGCCGTTGAACCGCCGGAGGCTGCCTCGCCTTCCCGTCGCCGGCCGAGCTACGGCGGCAGCCAGTAGCAGCCTGCGTGGGCGACCAGGGCGTAGCGGGCGATGGGTCGGTCGCTTGATCTGCCGACGGAAACCAGCAGCTCCGGCGGCAGGCTGCGCGGCCTGTCGGGCGGGGGTTCGCCGGACCAGAGCCAGCTGTCGTCCTGGCGCGAGGGGAGCACCTCGAAGGAGAGCGGCGCTGCCGAGGACAGGCGTCGGGCTTCCGCGAATACCCGGCTTGCGGCGCCTCGGCCGGCCGCCGGCCAGTGGTACATCCCGGCGATGGCATTGAGGTCGCCGCGCCCCGCCGCCGTGGCCAGCGCTTCGCCGAGCAGGGTCGGCGTGGGTCCCGGACAGCCGGATGCCGCCGGCGGCGGGCTCAGGTCCGGCTCCTCGGCTGCGCCGCCGGCCACCGCCGCGGTATCGGCGGAGGGCGGTGGCAGGTCGCGGGCCGAGGGCAGTGGCAGGGCCCCGATGGCCCGGCACGGGCGATCGGTGAAGACCTGCCTGCCTGCGCTGTCCTCGCAGCGATAGATCTCGGCCGCGGAAACGCGCGCTCCCAGGCAGGCCAGCAACAGGAGCAGCAGGATGGGACGCATGGCCCCATTCTGCCCGCGGACAGTGCGATCGGGACTACAGCCGGTCGAGAACCGCGAGGGTCGCTTTGGCGCGATTCAGGGTGTAGAGATGGAGACTGGGCGCGCCGCCTTCGACCAGGCGTCGGCACAGTGCGCCGACCACCTCGGCGCCGAATTCGCGGATGCCGCCCAGGTCATCGCCCAGCGCCTGCAGGCGGCGCGCGATCCAGCGCGGGATCTCGGCGCCGCACATTTCGGAGAAGCGGCGCAGCTGCGAGTAGTTGGTGATCGGCATGATGCCCGGAACGATCGGCACCTTGACGCCAAGCCGGTGGGCGTCGTCGACAAAGCGAAAGTAGGCGTCGGGGTTGAAGAAGTACTGGGTGATGATGCCGTTCGCGCCGGCCTCGACCTTTTCGACCAGGCGGCGGAGGTCGCTGCTGGCATCCTCGGCCTGCGGGTGGACCTCGGGGTAGCCGGCCACCTCGATGTGGAAGAAATCTCCGGTCTCTTCTCGGACGAAGCGCACCAGGTCGCTCGCGTAACGGAAATCTCCGAAGGCTGCCATGCCCGAAGGCAGGTCGCCGCGCAGGGCCACGATCCGACGGCAGCCGATGTCGCGATAGAGGTCGAGCAGCTCGCGGATCTCGCGCCGGGTGCCGCCCATGCAGGACAGGTGCGGTACGGCCTCGAGGCCGTGGTCCTCGTGCAGGCGACGCACGGTGTCCGGCGTGTAGCTGAGCGTCGAGCCGCCGGCGCCGAAGGTCACCGAGACGTACTCCGGACCGCGCTGCTTGAGCGCCGTCGCCGCTGCGTCCAGCTGGGCGCGCTGCTCGTCGGTCTTGGGCGGAAAGAACTCGAAGCTGATGGGAACCATGGGCGGGGCGGTCTCGACGGGGTGGAAACACTAACTATATCGCTTTGTGCGGATGAAGCGATGGATGCCTCCGGGCTGCTGGCAAGACTACGATAGCTGTCGTAGTCTTGACCGGTCGATGGGAGGGCCGTGTCATGCGTGGATCGAGGATGTACCTGGTGGCCGCACTGCTGGCCGTGGCTGGCGTCGGCCTGGCCTGCGATCTGCGGCACCCGGTGGCCCAGCCGCGCCTGAAGCTCGCGGCGGGCGCCTCTGACTACTGGATCGGCCCCGGAGTCAGCGGCTCCTGGTTCGATCCGGCGCGCAGCGGCGAGGGCATCATTCTGCAGGTCCTGCCCGATGGCCGCGCCTTCGCCATCTGGTTCACCTTTCCGGCAACCGGCGAGACCGACCCGGCCGCCTGGCTGTTGGCCACGGATGGCGTGCGGGACGGCAACACCCTGCGTTTCGCCGAGGTGCTGCAGCCACGCGGCGCCCGCTTCGGCGAGGCCTTCGATCCGGACGATGTCGACTACGCCCGCTGGGGCGGCCTGGTGCTGCGCTTCGAGCATTGCGGGGCGATGACCGCCAGCTGGGAGGGACCGGCCGGCTATGGCAGTGGCAGCCGGGCGATGCAGCGGCTTTCTGTGGTCGACCAGATCGATTGCGGCGGCCAGCGCCTGCTCAATGAAAGCGGGTCGCGGGCGGCGGAAGGCCTGCGTTCGCGCAGCGGGGCCTGGTTCGTTTCCGACCGCCCGGGCGAGGGTTGGCTGGTCGAGGACCTGGCCGATGGCCAGAGCCTTGTCTACTGGTTTTCCTTCGATGGCGAGGGCCGGCAGGCCTGGCTGGTCGGCCAGGGGCAAAGAGCGGGCAGCCGGATCGAGGTCGAGCAGATGCTTCTGGGCGGGGGTACCCGGTTCGGCGACGACTTCGATCCCGACGCGGTGAGCCTGACGCCCTGGGGCAGTTTCACCCTCGAGTACGACCACTGCGAGGGCGGACGCGTCCGCTATGCATCGACCCTGCCCGGCTTCGGCTCCGCCGAGCGGCCGATCCAGCGGTTGACCCGCCTGGGTGGAGCGCCCTGTATCGATCCTTCCACCGCCAGCCCGGCCGGCGCCTGGCAGGAGCGCCGCACCTCGCCGCTGCCGGCTCAGTCCGAGCACGCGGTCACCGCGAACGAAGGGCTGCTCTATGCCCTCGGCGGGTTCGGGGCGCCGCGGGCCTTCCGCCGCTATGACCCCTCGGGCGACGTCTGGAGCGTGCTGCCCGATCTGCCGGCCGGGCGCGACCACCTTTCCGCCTTCGCCCTGGATGGCGCGATCTACATGGCCGGCGGGGCACCGCTGGGCGGTGGCAACCAGGACACGCCGGCCTTCCGCTATCGGCTCGCCACGGGCAGCTGGGAGCCGGTGCCGGCCCTGGCCAGCAGTTTCGGCAGCCACTCCACGGTGCTCGGCGGCTATGCCTATGTCGGGGATGCGTCGGGCCGCCTGCAGCAGTTCGACCCCATGGGCGATCGCGTGCGGATCATCGACGCGCCGGATTTCACACCCCGCGACCACTCCCAGGTGGTCGCCTTCCTTGATGAGATCTGGGTCATCGCCGGACGCTCACCGGAGAACACCGCAGTGCGGATCTACGACCCGGTCAGCGAGCGCTGGCGGGTCGGGCCCCCCATACGCCACCCACGTGGAGGCTTCGCAGCCGCGGCGGGCGATCGCACCTTGGTGCTCACCGGCGGCGAGGTCATCGGTGGCGCGCTCTACAACGAGCCACGCAGCGAGTGGATCCGCGCCGGCGAGGCCAGCTGGAGCAGCGCACCGGAGTATCCGGTCGCCGTCCATGGCACGGCGGGCGCGGTGGTCGATGGCCGCTTCATCGTGGTCAGCGGCTCGACACGGCCGGGCGAGATCGCCGGGGCCAGTGGCCGCACCTTCGCGCTGGATCTGGGCGAGGATTGAGCCTGAGCCTGTGCGCGTCGGGCGCCATGCCGCCACCACCACCCCCGCCGCAGGAGGGCAGGCCTTGCCGTTCAAGCTTCTGACGGGGCTCGGGAAAGCGGCGCATCCGCCCGCGCGGCGATGCTGACCTGCGCGGAACTTGCCGGCTCCCGGCGTCCTGAACGACACGCTTCGCCGTGCGCGGACCGGTCGGCCCGCATGACTGCATAACCGCTGGTTGTTTCCGTCGCCGCTCGGCGATGACCATGATCGACGGCGTCTTCCCAGCGAGCGACGCCATGTCCGCCCTGCCGCGACTGCCCGAACTTCTACCGGCCGAGAATGCCGAGGCACTCTCCCGTGCGGTGGCCGGGCTGGAGGCGCCGGCACTGTGGTGGCTGTCCGGCTACGCCGCTGGTCTGGCCCACGCCCGCGGCGGCGCGCACGCCGCGCTGCCGGCGCCGGGCGCCGCCGAGCTGCCGCTGGCGGCCGAGCCCCAGGCCGAAAGCGTCCCCAGCCAGCGGCTGAGCATCGTCTACGGCAGCCAGACCGGCAACGCCAAGCGCGCCGCCGAGGCCCTGGCCGCCGAGGCCGAGGCCAGTGGCCTTGCGGTTCGGCTGTTCCGCGCCGACGCCTATCCGCTGCGCGAGCTCAAGGATGAGCGGCTGATGAGCTTCGTGTTCAGCACCCAGGGTGAGGGCGACCCCTCCGATGACGCGCTGGGATTCTTCGAGTTCCTCGACGGGCGCCGCGCCCCGCAGCTGCCGCAGCTGAAGTACTCGGTGCTGGCGCTGGGCGACTCCAGCTACGCCAAGTTCTGCGAGATCGGCCG
The DNA here is from genome assembly GCF_023156535.1 of Pseudomarimonas salicorniae. GTDB lineage: Bacteria > Pseudomonadota > Gammaproteobacteria > Xanthomonadales > Xanthomonadaceae > Pseudomarimonas > Pseudomarimonas salicorniae. The sequence continues at coordinate 4,496 of NZ_JALNMH010000006.1, forward strand.
GCGTCTCGACGCGCGGCTGGCCGCGCTGGGCGCGAGCGCCGTGCTGCCAAGGGCCGAAGCCGATGTCGACATCGACGCGGTGGCGACGCCCTGGCGCGGCGAACTGCTCGGCGCACTTCGCGCGCTGCAGCCCTCGGGCCTGGGCCCCGCGCGCGCCACGGTGACCCCGCTGCGCCGCGCTGCGACGCCAAAAGCGTCCCGCGAGGCGCCTTTTGTGGCCGAGCTGCTCGCCAACCAGCGGATCAGCGGCCGCGACAGCGAGAAGGACGTCCGTCATGTCGAGCTGGACCTCGCCGAGTCCGGCCTGCACTACGAGCCGGGCGACGCGCTGGGCGTCTGGGCCGAGAACCCGCCGGCCCTGGTCGAGGCGGTGCTTGCTGCCAGCCGGCTGGACGGCGAACAGGTCGTTTCGCTGAAGGACCGCAGCCTGCCGCTGCGCGACTGGCTGGCCAGCCAGCGCGAGATCACCCGCAGCGCGCGCGGCGTGCTGGCCGCGCTGGCCGAGCGCAGCGGCGATGCCGGACTGGCCGACTCGTTGGCCGTACCTGAGCGGACCGCGGCCCTGCTCGGCGAGCTGCCGCTGGTCGAGGCGCTGCGTCGCTGGCCGGTGGAATGGGATGCGCAGGGCCTGGTGGAGGCATTGAAGCCGATGAGCCCGCGCCTTTACTCGATCGCTTCCAGCCGCGCCGAGGTCGGCGAGGAGGCCCACCTTACCGTCGACGTCCTGCGCTACGCGGTCGGGGAGGGCATCCATGTCGGCGCGGCCTCCAGCCATATCGCACGGCGCTCGCCTGGCGGGTCGCTGCGGGTCTATGTCGAACCCAACGAGCGCTTCCGCCTGCCGGCCGATGGCGCCCGCGACCTGATCATGATCGGGGCCGGTACCGGCATCGCCCCCTACCGTGGCTTCCTCCAGCAGCGCATTGCCGAAGGCGCCCGTGGGCGCCACTGGCTGGTTTTCGGCGCCCAGCGCTTCGCCAGCGACTTCCTCTACCAGGCCGAGTGGCTGAAGGCGCGCAAGGACGGTCGGCTGGCCCGCATCGACCTCGCCTTCTCCCGCGACCAGGCGCAGAAGGTCTACGTGCAGCAGCGCCTGCGCGAGGAGGGCAGGGTCCTGCTCGACTGGGTCCGCGGCGGCGCTCACCTCTACGTCTGCGGTGCGATCCAGATGGGCAAGGACGTGCATGCCGCGCTGGTCGAGGTGTTCAGCACCCATGGCGGCCTGTCGCGCGAGGACGCCGAGGCCGAGCTGCGCGCCCTGCAGCAGGCGGGGCGGTATGCGCGGGATGTTTATTGAGGCAGGGCTCAGGGACTAGGGCTCAGGGCTCAGAAGGGCAGGTCGAGGCAAGCAGTTGCTCTCCGCCATTCCTGAGCCCGGGTCCCTGAGCCCTCGCTTCCAACCTCTGAGCCCTAGCCCCTAGCCCCTGAGCCCTTTGAAATAAGCACCGGACCGAAAAGTGAGCGCATCCATACCCGTCGAAGACATCAAGCTGGCCAGCCGGCATCTGCGTGGAACGCTGGTGGAAAGCCTGGCGGATCAGGCGACGGGCGCGATCGCCGAAAGCGACCAGGTCCTGATCAAGTTCCATGGCAGCTATCAGCAGGACCACCGCGATCTGCGCGAGGAGCGTCGCCAGCAGAAGCTGGAGCCGGCCTACAGCTTCATGATCCGCACCCGCACGCCGGGCGGCGTGGTCAGCCCGGAGCAGTGGCTGAAGCTGGACGCCATCGCCACCGGTTTTGCCAACGGAACGCTGCGCATCACCACCCGCCAGGCCTTCCAGTTCCACGGCGTCATCAAGCGCGAGCTCAAGGCCACCATGCAGGCGATCAACGCCGCGCTGATCGACACCCTGGCGGCCTGTGGCGACGTCAATCGCAATGTCATGGTTGGCGCCAACCCGCTGCAGTCGGACGTGCATGCCGCGGTGCATGCGGATGCCGCCGCGCTCTCCGAGCACCTGCTGCCGAATACCCGCGCCTACTACGAGATCTGGCTGGACGAGGAGAAGGTTGCCGGCAGCGAGGACGAGCCGATCTACGGCGAGCGCTACCTGCCGCGCAAGTTCAAGACCGCGTTTGCCATCCCGCCGATCAACGACGTCGACGTGTTCGCCCACGATCTGGGCTACATCGCCGTCATCGAGGACGGCGATCTGGTCGGCTACAACGTCACCGTTGGCGGCGGCATGGGCGCCACCCACGGCGATCCTGAGACCTATCCGCTGCTGGCCCAGGTGCTCGGTTTCGTCCGCTGCGATCAGGTGCTGGCCGTGGGCGAGGCGGTGGTCACCGCCCAGCGCGACTTCGGCAATCGCGAGGTGCGCAAGCGTGCGCGCCTTAAGTACACCATCGACGATCGTGGCCTCGACTGGTTCCGGGACGAGGTCGAACGGCGCGCCGGATTCCGGCTGGAGCCGGCGCGTCCGTTCGGCTTCGAGCACAACGGCGACCGCTACGGCTGGGTTGACGGCGAGGACGGCCGCGCCCACCTGACCCTGCAGGTGCCTGCCGGGCGCATCGCCGACACCGCCGAGGCCAGTTTCCTGCTCGGTCTGCGCGAGATCGCCCGGGTCCACCGCGGCGAGTTCCGTCTGACCCCGAACCAGAACGTGGTCATCGCCGGCGTGCCGGCCGGTGAGCGCCGACGGATCGAAGCACTGGTGGTCAAGCACGGACTGGATGGCTATCGCCACGGCAGCGCCCTGCGCCGTCTGGCCCTGGCCTGCGTCGCCCTGCCGACCTGTGGCCTCGCCATGGCCGAGGCCGAGCGCTACCTGCCGGACTTCGTCGGCCGCGTCGAGGCCCTGCTCGAGCGCCATGGCCTGCTGGACGCTCCGATCCTGCTGCGCCTGTCCGGCTGCCCGAACGGCTGCTCGCGGCCTTATTTTGGCGAGATCGCCTTGGTCGGCAAGGCCCCTGGCCGCTACAACCTGATGCTCGGGGCCGACCATCGCGGACAGCGCCTGAACACCCTGTTCCGCGAGAACATCGATGAGGCGGAGATCCTTGCCGAGCTGGATCCCCTGTTCGCCGGCTACGCCGCCGAGCGCGAGCCGGACGAGGGCTTTGGCGACTACCTGATCCGCAGCGGGCGGGTCAGCGCCAATCCGCGGCAGATCGCGTCCGTGCTGGTGGCGGCATGAGCCTGAGCGAGACCACCGCCGAGGCCGCCCGCGATCCGCGGGCCCTGTCCGAACTGAACCGCTTCCTCGAGCGGGGCTCGGCGGAACAGCGGGTGGAGTGGGCGCTGGCCCACTGCGAGGGGGCCCACGTGCTCTCCAGCAGCTTCGGGGCCCAGGCCGCGGTCTCCCTGCACCTGCTGTCCAGCCTGCGTCCCGACATCCCGGTGATTCTGGTCGACACCGGTTATCTCTTTCCCGAGACCTATGCCTTCGTCGACCAGCTGACCGAGCGACTGCGGCTCAACCTGCACGTGGTCCGCCCGGGCCTGTCCCGGGCCTGGATGGAGGCCCGCCACGGCCGGCTCTGGGAGCAGGGCGTCGAAGGCATCGAGCGCTACAACCAGCTGCGCAAGGTCGAGCCGATGCAGCGCGCCCTGAACGAGCTTGGCGCTGGCACCTGGTTCTCCGGCCTGCGCCGGCAGCAGGCCGAGACCCGCGCCGCCACGCCGATCGCCGAGCGCCGCAACGGGCGCTGGAAGATCCATCCGATCGCCGACTGGAGCGATCGCGAGGTTGGCCATTACCTGACCCGCCATGAGCTGCCCTATCACCCGCTCTGGGAGCAGGGCTTTGTTTCGATTGGCGATGTGCACACCACCCGGCGCTGGGAGCCCGGCATGCGCGAGGAGGACACGCGCTTCTTCGGCCTGAAGCGGGAGTGCGGTCTGCACCTGGACGTCTGAGGATGCAGCGCCAGGGTGATTCGGCACCATCGTTGCATCGCCCCGGCGCTTTGCGCAGACTCGGGCCTTTCCTGTCCCTTGATCCCATGCGCCAGGCAGTGGTCCCGACGTCGCTGGAACCGTCTGATCGCGAGGTGCTCGACGCGCTCCCGGCCGCCGTGCTGGTCTGCGATGCCTCGGGCCTGGCGCTGCGCGGCAACGCTGCGGCCGAAAGCTTTCTGGCCGCCCGGCATTGCGCCCTGGACGGCTTGCGCCTGTGGCAGGGAAGTCCCTATGCCTCGGCTGACGGGCGCTTCTGCTGGCGCCTGCCGGACGGCCGTGAGCAGGCGGGGATCGCCCGCCCCCTGAGCGACGGGGGCTGGGTCGTCCAGCTGCTGCCCGGCGGTGAGCCGGTGGACGGCGCCGCGGTGCTCGAACGGCGCCTGGAGTTCGAGCGCACGGTGGTCGCCATTTCCGCGGCCCTGATGCGCGCGCAGCGCGGCGCCCTCGATGCCTGTATCGACAGCTGTCTGGGCGCGCTCGGCCAGTTCTTCGAAGTCGACCGCTGCTACCTGTTCCGCATGTCCGACGATGGCCAGCGGATGAGCAACACGCATGAATGGGTCGCTCCCGGCATCTCGCGCGAGATGGCCAACCTGCAGCGGGTGCCGGCGACGCGTTTTCCCTGGTTGATGCGCGAGCTGCAGGCCGATCGCGCGGTCATCGTGCCGCGGGTCGCAGACCTGCCGCCCGAGGCCGCCTCCGAGCGCCTCGAGTTCGAGCGCGAGCAGATCCAGTCGATTGTCCTGGTGCCGATCCCCAGCGGCATCTCGCTGTGGGGCTTCGCCGGCTTCGACGGCGTGCGGCGCCCCGTGGACTGGACCGAGGATTTCGAACTGGGCCTGCGCCTGGCGGCCAAGATGCTGGCCAGCGCCCTGCAGTCGCGCGAGCTGTCCGACCGGCTCACCAATTTGGCCTTCCATGATCCGCTGACCGGCCTTGCCAATCGGGCTCTGCTGGAGGATCGCCTGCACCGCGCCCAGGCCCGGGCCCGGCGCAGCGATGGCTGGATCAGCGTGCTGCTGATCGACCTCGACGATTTCAAGCAGGTCAACGATGATCTGGGGCACGCCGCCGGTGACCAGCTGCTGCGCGAGGTCGGTCAACGGCTGCAGTCCGTGGTGCGCGACAGCGATACCGTCGTCCGACTTGGCGGCGACGAGTTCGTGCTGCTGTTGGAGGAGGCCGACGAGCCCACCGCCGCCGAGATCGCGCGCCGCGCCCAGGAGGCCCTGGCGCGCCCCTGGACCGCCGAGGGCGAATCCGAGCCGCGACATATCGGCGCCAGCATCGGACTTGCCTCGGCCCGCGCCGATTCCATCGACCCCGGCACGCTGCTGCGCGAGTCCGACCGCGCCATGTACGTCGCCAAGTACGGCGGCAAGAACCGCATCGCCCGGCCGCCGGCCTGAGCCAGCGGTTTCGCCGCGGGCCTGAGTGCTGCGAGTCCTGCAGATGGCGGGCCATCGGCCGTTCCGGAAGGCGCGTGGTGGGCGCAAGGAAGACATCCATAGGGTGCGGCTGGCTGCACCGGGCGTGCCGTCCGAACGCCCGTTTCGGCGCGTCCAGGACGCACCCTATGGGCCTTCGCCGACGTGCAGCGAAGCCCGACTGTGGGAGCGCCCTTGGGAGCGACCGCAGCGCTACGGATTCACCACAGACCGCGGCCAGAGCGAACCTCCACGGTCGCGGCCATGTCCGCTTTGAGGAGCCTGCCTATCCGAGGCCGCTGCGAACGGCCAGTTCCCGCCCTGAGGGCGCTTCCGGGCCGCGCCCCGAGGGGCCGGGCATTTTCCGGTCATCGACATGCCCGGGCCCGGCACGATTGACGCTGGGCTCCGGCCTGCCCAGCATGGCCCGCAGTTCACGAGGTCGAGTTGCCGTGCCACAGTCTGCCGAGCGCGTCGCGCCGGATGTCGAATCGCTGCGCATCGAGGTCGCGGCCATGGTCTCGCGCAGCCGGGTGGGAGGGCTGTTCTACCTGGCCGGCTGGTTGCTGGTCGCCGCCGCCAGCCAAGGCTTCGTCCGGTTCCCGATGGAGAGTGTCCTGCTGGCGGCGGGCTTTGCCGTGCTGGCGGTGCTGCGGTTCGTGCTGCGTCCGGCCCTGGGCGCGGGTCGAGAGGTGCTGCTGCAGCTGCGCCGGCTGCATTGGGGCATTCTTCTGCTTACCGCGGTGCTCTGGGGTGGCGGCCTTGGCTGGGTGCTGGTCGAGCCCGCCTTCACTGCCACCCGTCCGGCGGCCGTGGTCTGCAGCATTCTGTTCGCCACTGCCTACGCGCATTCGTACCCGATGAGCCTGGTCGGCTCGCTGGTCTGCATGAGCTTCGTGTATCTGCCGGCACCCCTGCTCGTCGATGAGGGTGAGGGCGGGCGGCCGGTGCAGTTGGCGCTCGGCATCTATGCGCTCTACCTGATCGCCACCGCGCTCCGGGCGCACCGTGAGTATCGGGAGCACCTGGCGCTGCAGGGGGCCCTGCGCGGACAGCGCGACCGCTTCGAGCAGCTCAGCCAGCATGACGGCCTGACCGGGCTGCTGAACCACGCCGAGTTTGCCGCCCAGCTCGCCCGGGTGGCAGAGCAGTGCAGGCGCAGCGGGCGGGGCGCCTGCCTGCTGCTTCTGGACATCGATCATTTCAAGCAGGTCAATGACCGTCTCGGGCATCTCGTCGGTGACGAGGTGCTGCGCGCCTTTGCCGCGCGCCTGCGCCGGCATTTCGCCCCGATCGACCAGGCTGTGGTGGCGCGCTGGGGCGGCGAGGAGTTCGCCGTGCTCTGGACGGGCGCCGAAGCCGGGGAGGCCGCAGCGCAGGCCGAGTCGTTTCTCGAAGGGCTCCGCACTGAGCCGCTGCTGGGGGATGGTCCGCGGGTGCGGGCCAGTGCCGGCGTCGGTCAGCTGGTGCCGGGCGGCGCGCCCTCGGCCCTGCTCGCCGCGGTGGATCGGGCGCTCTACCAGGCCAAGGCCGAGGGGCGTGACCGGGTTGTGCTGGCCGCGAGGGGGGCGACGCAGGCTCAGGAAGGGGCGAGCAGCCCGTAGAGCTCCGAATCCTGGATCTCCTGTGGGGTGACGAAGCGCTGGCGCAGCAGGCCTTCGCGCTGGAAGCCGGCCCGTTCGAGCACCCGCCGCGAGGCGTGGTTGTCGGGATGGATGTCGGCCTCGACCCGGTGCAGGTCCAGCCAGCCAAAGCCCCAGGCGCAGGCCAGCCCGACCGCCTGGCTGGCGATGCCACGACCCTGTTCTGCCGGCAGTACCGCATAGCCGATGCCCGAGCGCAGATGCGAGGGCTGGATGTCGTAGAAGGTGCAGGTCCCCGACATGCGGTCGGTGTCCCGCTCTGCGATGATCCAGTTGATGAACTCGCGCTTGGCGAAGCCCTCGCGGATGCTGGAGACGTAGTCCACCGCCTCGTCACGATGCTGCATCGCCGGCCGCGACCAGTAGCGCATCACCTCGTGATCGGAGAACAGGGCGAACAGCGGGTCCACATCGGCTTCACCGGGCGCCCGCAGCCGGATCATGTCGTCCTCGATCACGGGAAAGCCGGCGAGACCGTGCAGGCGCGCCGCCAGGGCGGCGATCCGGTCGGTCAGGAGGGTCATCGCGTGGACTCCGGCCAGCGGCAGAACCGACATCGCAAAGCCGGCGCCGCGGCGTGGGCTGCAAACGTTTGCAGGCAGGGTCTTGGATGCATGGCGGTGTCCGGTGGCTGTGATAGCGTGGCGGGCTGTTGGGCCCGGAAGATTGCCGCAAGGACGTGCCATGGTCGACCAGCTTCGCCGCACCAAGATCCTCGCCACCCTCGGGCCGGCGTCCGATCGCCCCGGGGTCACCGAGGCCCTGATCGCCGCCGGCGTCAACGTCGTCCGGCTCAATTTCTCACACGGCAACGCCGAGCAGCACGCGCAGCGCATCTCCCAGGTTCGCAATGCGGCCAAGCGGCTGGGTCACGAAGTTGGCGTGCTCGGTGATCTTCAAGGCCCGAAGATCCGCATCGAGTCCTTCGCCGGCGACAAAGTCGAGATCAAGGCTGGTCAGCGCTTCACCCTGGACTGCAGCGAGCAGCCCGCGACGGGCGATGCGAGTCGCGTGGGCTGCAGCTACCGCGGCCTGCCCGGCGATGTGCGTGCAGGTGACACCCTTCTGCTCGACGACGGCCTGGTCGCCATGCGGGTAGAGGAAATTGCCAACGACCAGATCCACTGTACGGTGCTTACCGACGGCGCGCTGTCCAACCGCAAGGGTCTCAATCGGCTGGGCGGCGGCCTCTCGCTGGGCGCGCTGACCGACAAGGACCGTGCCGACATCGAGCTGGCTGCCAGCCTGGGCTGCGACTTCCTCGCGGTGTCCTTCTGCCGCAGCGCGGCCGATATCGAAGAGGCGCGTCGTCTCGCCCGCGATGCCGGCAGCCAGGCCGGTCTCGTCGCCAAGATCGAGCGTGCCGAGGCGATCGCCAATCTCGGCGAGATCATCGATGCATCGGATGCGGTGATGGTGGCGCGCGGCGACCTCGGCGTGGAGATCGGCGATGCCGAGCTGCCCGGCCTGCAGAAGAAGATCATCCGCGAGGCGCTGGAGCGCAATCGGGTGGTGATCACCGCGACGCAGATGCTGCAGTCGATGGTCGACAACCCGATTCCGACCCGGGCCGAGGTGCTCGACGTCGCCAACGCGGTCATCGACGGCACCGACGCGGTGATGCTTTCCGCCGAAAGTGCCGCCGGCCAGTACCCGGTCAAGGCGGTGGAGGCCATGGTCCGGGTCTGTCTGGGCGCCGAGCGCCAGTTCGACCACGACACCGACTTCGAGGCGGCACGCCGCGACCTGACCCGGGCCGACGAAGCCATCGCGATGGCCGCCATGTTCCTCACCGAGCACATCAGCGTGCGCGCCATTGTCGCCATGACCGAGTCCGGCGGCACCGCCCGCCAGCTGTCGCGCTTTCGCGCGCTGGCGCCGATCTACGGCCTGTCCCGGCACCCCGAGGCACGCCGGCGCATGGCCCTGATGCGCGACGTCTTTCCGATCGACTTCGATTCCCGCGGCCTGGCCCCGCGCAAGGCGGCCCGCGAGGCGGTGAAACACCTGTTCCAGCTCGGCCTGCTCAGCGTCGGCGACCGGGTGGTGATTACCTCGGGCGACCACATGGAAGAGCAGGGCTCGACCAACACCCTGCGCCTGCTGAAGGTCGGCGAGGGCGGGATGGCGGAAGGCCTGGGCGAGCTCTAGGCCGGCTGTTCCGTCGTCATGGGCACGCTGCGCCTGCTGCTGGCGCTATCGGTGGTGCTGTTCCACTCCGGGCCATTCTGGCTGACCGGGACGCACTTCGTTGGCGGCGTGCTGGCCGTGGAAAGCTTCTTCGTGATCTCCGGCTTCTACATGGCCCTGGTGCTCGGCGAGCGCTACCGCGGCCGGCTCGGCGCCTTCTACTGGAACCGTTTCGCACGCCTGTTTCCGCTGTACTGGGCGGTCTGGCTGCTGTATTTCCTGGCCGGCGAGATCGAGCCATCGATCGATCGCTTCGCTGCGCTGGCCGCCAGCGATCCGAGCCCCGGTACCGTGGCCCTGGTCCTGATCGCCAACTGGTTGCTGATCGGCAGCGACTGGCTGCTGCTGCTGTCCAGCGGCAGCGAGGGCCTCTACTTCACCGGCAATTTCCTCGCAGAGCCAGTGTGGCTGTTCAAGTTCCACTATGTGCCGCAGGCCTGGTCGCTGCCCATCGAGCTGGCCTTCTACGCCATCGCGCCCTTCCTGGTGCATTCGCCGCGACGCCTGCTTGCGCTGGCCATGGCCTCGTTCGCGGCCAAGTACGCCACCCTGGCCCAGCTCGGTCCGGTCGACCCCTGGTACTACCGCTTCGCGCCCTTCGAGCTCTGGCTGTTCTGCCTGGGCGCCCTGGCCTGGCACGGCATGCAGCGCTTTGACACGGGCTCCCTCGTGCGCTGGCGCTGGCCGGTGCTGCTCGCCATGGTCCTCGCCATCCTCGGCTTCGAATGGCTGGGCGATGCGCCGCTGCACTCGATCACCTCGCCCGGCTACGCAGCCTTCCTCGTCGCCCTGTGCATCGCGCTGCCGGTCCTGTTCCGCGCCTTCGGTGACAGCCGTTGGGATCGCCAGCTGGGCGAGCTGTCCTATCCCATCTACCTGTCGCACCTGCTGGTGGTCGGCGTGGTCGTGCATTTCGGTCTGAGGATCGGCGACGATGCCTCGGGGCTGATCGTCATCGGCAGCCTGCTTGCCGGCGGCGTGCTGGCCTTCTGGGTGGCTCGGCCGCTGGAGCGGGCCCTGCGCCGCACCGCCAGGCACGATCCCGGCGCGTCCCGCTCGGCAGAAGAAGAAAGACGATGAACGAACTCCCATACCCCGGCCCGGCCTCGCCCGCTTCGATCCGCTCGGCAGCGCTGCTGGCCGGATTGCTCGGGCTGCCCAACCTGGCCGTGCTGGACCGCGTGATCGCCGTGTGGAGCGGCGGAATGGCCGCCGCCAGCCCGGTGTTCTGGGCATGCGCCTTGGTCTACCTGATCGCCCTTGCCGCGCTTCTGGCGTGGCTGCGTTCGCCGCAGGGGCTCGGGACGGGCGGGCGCTGGGGCGCGGCCGCGATGATCGGCGTAGCCGTGCTGGCCACGGCATTAGCCTATCCGGAAGTGGACAGCGGCCGCTTCGGCTTCACCAGCGATCGCGACGAGGCGCTGGATGTCGGCGTGCGCCAGATGCTGGCAGGCGGCAATCCCTACGACTGTCGCGTGCTGCCGGGGGAGCACCGTGCCTGCCTGGACACCGGCAATCCGATCGGTCCGCTGCCCGGCGCGCTCCTGCTGGCCACGCCTTTCGTTCTCGCGCTGGGATTCTCCGCCTGGCAGACGCCGTTCTGGCTGGCGGCCTTCGTCGTCCTGGTACGGCGGCGCAGCGGCGCAGACGCCGCAAGCCGGGCCGGCTGGCTGATGCTGCTTGCCCTGCCGATCGTGCTGGCCGAACTGCTGACCGGCGGTGACCTGCTGGCCAATGCGCTGTGGATAGCCTGCGGCTGCCTGCTCCTGCTAGAGCTTCGCCGCGGAAGCCGCTGGCTGTATCCGCTGGCCGCCCTGTTCGGCCTGATGCTGGCCGGGCGCAGCGTCTTCGTCCTGGTGTTGCCCGTGCTGTGCATGGCCCTGCAGCGACGACATGGATGGGCGCCTGCAACTGGCGCCGCGCTGCTCATGCTGATTGCGTTCGGTGCGCTGGCGGCCTGGTTCTATCCGGCCGCCGACGGCAGCTTCGGACCGCTGGACGTGCAGCAGAAGCTGCGCGCGGCGGGTGGCGACTGGGGCCAGGCCCTGGTGGGCATCCTCAGCGTGTCGGTCGCGGTCGGCCTCGCCCTGTGCGGTGGCCACTGGCCGCGCGACATGGCGATCTCGCTGATCGTTCCCGGCCTTGGCGCCGTGGTCCTGTATTCCCTGCAGGTCGGCCTGCCGACGTTCTCGTTCTACGGCTGGTACCTGCTGGCGGCGACCCCCTTTGCGCTGCTGGCAGCGATGGGGTCGAGTGGCGCGTCCCGGAGCACACCGCCCGACCCTGGTTAGGTCAGGTCGCCGCCCCGGCTGATTGCAACCACGCCCGTGCGGGCCAGTTCGACCAGGCCCAGGGGTACAAGCAGTTCGATGAAGCGCTCGATCTTGCTGTTGTTGCCGGTCAGCTCCAGCACCAGGCTGTCGAGGGTGATGTCGATCACCCGCGCCCTGAACACCTCGGTCAGTCGAAGGGCCTCGGCGCGCTGTTCGCCCTGGTTGCGGACCTTGACCAGGACCAGTTCGCGCTCGATGCCGGGGGAGTCCAGCGACAGGTCGACCACCTTGTGCACCGGCACAAGGCGGCCCAGCTGGGCCTTGATCTGCTCGATGATCCGCGGCGTGCCCGAGGTGACGATGGTGATCCGCGAGGTGTGCTTCTGGTGGTCGGTCTCGGCCACGGTCAGCGACTCGATGTTGTAGCCGCGGCCGGAAAACAGCCCGACCACCCGCGCCAGGGCGCCGGCCTCGTTGTCGACAAACACCGCCAGCGTGGCGCGGACGATGCGCGGCGAGGCATCGGCAAGGAAATAGGCGGAGGCGGGTTGGTTCATTGGGGATCCGTGATTCGTGATTCGTAGTTTGTGATTGGTGATTCGTGATTGGTGATTCGTTGGAGGCCCAAGCGGGAAGCCCGAGCGTTCCCGGCGCCTCCAACGCCCATGTCTTCGATTTCCCGCTCTTGCGAATCACGAATCACAAATCACCAATCACGGCTCTAGACAAGCACCTTCCCCGCCTCGCTGACCTCGGCGCTGTCGGCGGTGTCGGGCAGGATCATCTCGTCATGCGCTGCACCGCTGGGAATCATCGGGTAGCAGTTCTCCATCTTGTCGACCACGCAGTCGACGATCACCGGGCCGTCGTGGTCGATCATCGCGCGGATCACATCGTCCAGTTCCGCCGGCTTGGTGGCGCGCAGGCCCTTGGCGCCGTAGGCCTCGGCCAGCTTGACGAAGTCGGGAAGGGCCTCGGAGTAGGAGTGCGCATAGCGGCTGCCGTGAAGCAGCTGCTGCCACTGGCGGACCATGCCGAGGTACTCGTTGTTGAGGATGAATATCTTGATCGGCAGGCGGTACTGCACCGCGGTGGACAGCTCCTGCATGGTCATCTGCGCGCTGGCCTCTCCGGCGATGTCGATGACCAGGGCATCCGGGTGCGCGGCCTGCACCCCGACCGCCGCGGGTATTCCATAACCCATCGTTCCGAGACCGCCCGAGGTCATCCAGCGATTGGGCTCCTCGAAGTGGTAGTGCTGGGCGGCCCACATCTGGTGCTGGCCGACTTCCGTAGTGATGTAGGTGTTGCGCTGGCGGGTGAGCTGATAGAGCCGCTCGACCGCATACTGCGGCTTGATGGTGTCCTCCGAACGGCGGTAGGACAGTGACTTGCGTCCGCGCCACTCGCCGATCTGGGTCCACCAGGCGGACAGCGATTCGGCGTCGATGCGTCGCTCGCCCTCCTTCCACAGGGCGAGCATCTGCTCAAGCACCGCGCCGCAGTCGCCGACGATCGGCACGTCGACGATCACGTTCTTGTTGATCGAGGACGGATCGATATCGATGTGCACCTTCTTCGAGCCGGGCGAGAAGGCGTCCAGGCGGCCGGTGACCCGGTCATCGAAGCGCGCACCGATGCAGACCATCACGTCGCAGCGGTTCATCGCCAGATTGGCCTCGTAGGTGCCGTGCATCCCGAGCATGCCCAGCCACTGGGCGTCGCTGGCCGGGAAGGCGCCGAGGCCCATCAGGGTCGAGGTCACCGGCACGCCGGTCAGGGCGGCGAGTTCGCGAAGCCGCTCACTCGCTTTCGGGCCGGCATTGATGACCCCGCCGCCGGTGTAGAACACCGGTCGTTTGGCCTTGGCCAGCAGCTCCACCGCCCGGGCGACCTGGGCCGGGTCGCCGTGGGTGGTCGGCCGGTAGCGGCGATGGACCAGATGCTCCGGGCCTTCATAGCGTGCGGTCTTGAACTGCACGTCCTTGGGAATGTCGACCACCACCGGTCCCGGGCGGCCGCTGGTCGCGATATGGAAGGCGTCGTGCAGCACCCGGGCGAGGTCGCCCACGTCGCGGACCAGGAAGTTGTGCTTGCTGCAGGCGCGAGTAATGCCGACCGTGTCGCACTCCTGGAAGGCGTCGGAGCCGATCAGGTGGGTCGGCACCTGGCCGGTGATGCAGACCAGCGGGATCGAGTCGAGCAGGGCATCGGTCAGCCCGGTCACCGCATTGGTCGCGCCGGGGCCGGAGGTGACCAGCAGCACGCCGGGCTTGCCGGTCGAACGTGCGTAGCCTTCCGCCGCGTGCGCCGCCCCCTGTTCATGGCGGACCAGGATGTGTTCGACCTCGTCCTGCTGGAACAGGGCGTCGTAGATCGGCAGTACGGCGCCGCCTGGGTAGCCGAAAACGTGCCGCACCCCGTGATCGCGCAGGGCGCGGACCACGATCTGGGCGCCGGTCAGGGGCAGCGGGGCATCGGTCATGGCGTTGGGGCCTGTTGTTGCAGTGCTTCCATACGCCATGGAATGGCAGCCCGGCGGCGCTGTCAAATGGTTCTGTTGCAACTGATTGGGCCGGCCCGAGGCGGGCCGGCCCGGCGCCCTCCCGGATTACTCGAAGCCGGCCTCGAAGAGGAATCCGGCCGCCAGCGCGTTGCTGCGCAGATAGACCGAGGACTGAGCGGCATTCGAGTTGGCGGTCACATCCGTGGCGGCCGAGTCGAAGGCGATGAAGCGGCCGGTGTAGGGCAGGGAGGGCGTGCGGCTGGCGCCGCTCACCTGCAGGCCGGACGGATTCTTGGCCAGCCTCGCCAGCCGGTTGCCGCGCAGGTCGGCCACGTAAAGGTCGCCGCTGTCGTTGTTGTCCGGCTCGCGGATGTCGAGATTGGTCGCTGGGCTGGTGAAGACGACCGTGCGTCCGTCGCCCGAGATGCGCGGACTGGCTACCTCGTCCGAGGCAGAGCCCTGCTCACCCCGGCTGATCTGGCGCAGCTGTCCGCCGGCGTCGAACAGGTAGACATCGTTGCCCGAATTGTTGTCGCCCGAGCCCAGCGGTTGGCTGCTGACGAACACAACGTTCCGCCCGGCATAGTCCAGGGAAGGCTTGGTCGCGCCACCGTTGCCGCAGCTGCCACCGATCGGGGCGGAGGCCGCCCGACTGGCTCCGGTGAGCATGTTGCGCATGATCACGGTGCTGCTGGCTGCCGGGCAGGGCTGGCCGCCCGCCAGGTAGTTGCTGGAGCTGGTCTGGAAGGCCAGCCATTTGCCATCCGCCGAGACCACGGGATCGCTGCTGGTTCCGTTGCTCGGCGTGGCGCTGGTCTGGCCGTTCGGCAGCACCGACTTGCAGGACTGGCAGTCGGCCGGGCCGACGCTGAGCTCGCCTCCGATGGTCGGGGTCAGCAGCACCCGGAACACATTCATGCTGCCCGGATTGCCCTCGGCGGCCTCGGCCTCGCGTCCGAAGACGATGGCGTTGCCCGATGCCGAGATCTGCGGGCGGGTCCCTGCGCCGGCCGCGGCTGCGTTGGCTACCGCGGTGGTTGACCCGGTCAGCATGTTGCGCATGTAGATGCCGAATCCGCTGGCTCCGCCGGCTTTCGGCCAGGCGCCGCGCAGCTTCGCCGACTTGGCGCTGATCTTCGGCGCGACGAAGACCACCAGCTGGCCATTGGCCGATACCGAGGGCTCCATGGCGTCACCGCCCAACGGATCGCCGGCCCCGTCGACGCTGACCGGCTCGACCGCCCCGGTCAGTCGGTTGCGCCGCAGCAGGCGCTGCGGACCGGGCGGCATAGCCTTTCCGGTGGCCGGAGTACGGGCGGCGTAGACCACGAAATCACCGCTGCCACTGACCTCCGCTCCGGATTCTTCTTCGCCAGCGCCCATGCCACCGGCATCGGACACATCCTCGACTTCGCGGGCGAGCACATCGATCAGCACACGCTCCGGCTCGGTGGAGAAGGACTTCTCGCCATTGCCGACCTGGCCGGAGATGTTCCACCCCCAGCAGTACAGCGCATTGCTGTCGGATCGGGCGCAGGTGTGCAGCTGGGTTTGCGCGATCTGCACCAGAGTCACGCCGGGCAGGAGGATCCGGGCAGCGCGATGCCGGATTCGGCTGGTGCCGTCCCCGACCGGCCCATGCAGGTTCCAGCCCCAGCACCAGCCCTCGCCGGCGACCAAGGCGCAGCCACCAAAACTTGAGACCGTCAGCGCCGTGGCCGCTCCGGGCAGGCCCAGGACCTGGGTAGGCGTCGGGGTGTTGTCCGCCGAGTCGCCATTGCCCAGGGCCGCAAAGCGGAAGTTGCCACCACCCCAGCACCAGATGCTGCCGTCGGCGCGGCGTGCGCACGTGTGGCTGTCACCGGCGCCCACCTGCTCGACATCCGAGAAGGCGGTCTGGATCTGCGGAGCGGGGCTCTGGCTGAGCGACGTTCCGTCGACGCCCAGCTGGGCGCTGAAGTTCGCTCCCCAGCATGCCACCCGGCGGTCGGCGAGCAGGGCGCAGCTGTGCTGGCTGCCGCTGGCGACGCCGATCGCCGCCGCAGGCAGGCCCTGCACCGCGACCGGAACAGCGGATTCGGTGCCGGCCGAGCTGTTGCCCAGCTGGTCGATCGCATTGTCGCCGAAGCACTCGACGCTGCCGTCCTGCAGCAGGGCGCAGAAGTGCGAAGCGCCTGCGCTGATCGATGCCACGGGGCCACCGAACGCGATGGGCGGATCACCGGGGCTGCGCTCGCCCCCCAGGATGCTGCCCCAGCAGCGGACTTCGCCCAGCGCGTTCCGCGCGCAGATCGACGAGAAGCTGGCCTGTGCCAGCTGGACCTGGCCCGCCGCGGCGCCGACCACATCGGCCGGAGTGGCCTGCAGGACGCCTCCGTTGGCCAGTGCCCCGCCCTCGCCCCAGCACCGCGGTCTGCCCGACCCGTCGAGCGAGCAGGAGCTCTGTGAGCCGAGCGCCATCTCGATGGCCTGTTCGGTGCCGATACGCTGCGGCAGCAGCACATCCGTGGTCGCGGTGGTGCCCAGCTGTCCGTTGTCGGCCCGGCCCCAGCATTGCAGGGCGTCTTCCGCATCCAGCGCGCACATATGCTGCATCGACAGCTGCAAGCCTCGGAAGTCGGCGCGCCCCAGCAAGGATTGCCGTGCCTGCAGGGAGGATTCGGTATCGCTTGTGGCGAACTCGCCAAGGCTGTTGGCGCCCCAGCAGAACACCCGTCCGTCATCCCACTCCGCGCAGCTGCCATTGATGCCGGCGACCAGGCCGCGGGCGGTACCGCTGGTCGGCAGTCCGACCACATCATCCGGAGTGAACTCAAGCTCGCTACTGCTGCCCCGGCCCAGTTCACCGTTGAAGTTCTGCCCCCAGCAGCGGACCTTGCCGCTGGAGAGCGCCGCGCAGCGATGGAACCAGCCGGCGGCGATGTGGGTGACCGTCGAGTCGGACAGTCCGGGCACCGTGCGGGCTTCCACGCGGAAGTCCTCGACGGAAGGGTCGTAGCCCAGCTCGCCCGAACTGCCATTGCCCCAGCATTTGACGCTGCCATTGCCGAGCAGCGCGCAGCCGCCGAACGCACCGACCGCGATGCGGTCGACACCCGACAGGCGGTCGGGTGTCTCGTGGTTGTTGATGCCGGTGGGGCCGCCGAACGGGCTGCCCCAGCAGGTGACCTGGTCGGCATTGTCGACGACGCAGGTACCGCGGCCGGCCGAAGCGGCGCGGATCATCCGGACGTTCGTAACCCCGGGCACGTCGACCGGGGTCGGCGACTGGAAGGTGCTTGGCTGGCTGGGCAGGCCCAGCCCGAACGACGTGTTGGTGCCCCAGCACTTCACCGCGCCGGTGTCCATGACCGCGCAGCTTGAGCGGTCGCCCGCCGCGATCGCCCGCACGCCGCTGTCCAGCCCGACCACCGGCACCGGGGAGAAGCGGTCATCGAACTCGCCGTCGCCGATCTGGCCATCCGGGCTGCCTCCCCAGCACCAGGCGGCGCCGGCGGTGGTCACGGCGCAGCTTTGCCGGCGGCCGACCGAGTAATCAGCAAGGCCGGTCAGCGGCGCATTGCCGGACTCGTCGAGCTGGGCGTGGCCGGGTGCCGCCGCCAGCAGCGCCGCGCCCAGCGCAAGGATAAGGAGAAGACCAGATCGCACGATTGCCCCCAGGGCGCGCGGCGCCTCATCGCCGCCAAGCGGGCGGCATGGGCAGCATACGCCGCCCGGATCGCGGCGGATGCGGAGACCGGTCCCGCCGGCGGCGGGTATACTTGACGGGTTTTCCTTGGCGTCGGGCCGGCGGGCCCGGGCGCCACTCTTTTTACGCACTCTGGAGAGACGGATGAGCATCGAGCAGCTGCAGGACATCGCCCAGGCCATGGTGGCCCCGGGCAAGGGAATCATCGCCATCGACGAATCGAACGCGACCTGCAAGAAGCGCTTCGACGGCGTCGGCATCGAGTGCACCGAGGAGAATCGGCGCGCCTACCGCGAGCTGCTGCTTTCCACCCCGAACCTTGGCGAGCATATCGCCGGCGCCATCCTCTACGACGAGACCCTGCGCCAGTCACAGAAGGACGGCACCTCCTTCATCAAGCTGATGGAGAAGCAGGGCGTCATTCCGGGCATCAAGGTCGACAAGGGCACCGTGGCCCTCGCCGGTTTCCCGGGTGAGCTGGTCACCGAGGGCCTCGACGGCCTGCGCGACCGGCTGAAGGAGTACGCCAAGATCGGCGCCAAGTTCGCCAAGTGGCGTGCGGTCATCACCATCGGCGAGGACACCCCGTCCGGCACCTGCATCGAGGCCAACTGCCACGCGCTGGCGCGCTACGCGGCGCTGTGCCAGGAGCAGGGCATCGTGCCGATGGTCGAGCCCGAGGTGCTGATGGATGGCGACCACGACATCGAGGTCTGCTACGACGTCACCGAGGCCACCCTGCGTTCGCTGTTCGGCGCGCTGTATGAGCAGAACGTGATGCTCGAAGGCACCATCCTCAAGGCGAGCATGGTCATCTCCGGCAAGGGCTGCTCCGAGCAGGCCTCGGTGGAAGAGGTGGCCGAGTACACCCTGCGCTGCCTGAAGAGCACCGTGCCCGCCTCGCTGCCGGGCATCGTGTTCCTGTCGGGCGGTCAGAGCGACGAGGCGGCCACCGCCCACCTCAACGCCATGAACCAGATGGGCCCGAACCCGTGGCCGCTGTCCTTCAGCTATGGCCGCGCCATGCAGCAGGCTGCGCTGAAGCTGTGGTCGCAGGACATGAACGCGAATGTCGCAGCCGCCCAGCGCACCGTCGCCCAGCGCGCCAAGGAGAACGGTCTGGCAGCGCTTGGCAAGTGGACCAAGGCCGCCTGATCGGCTGATCCAGCCCCGACCAGGTCCGGCCGCGCGGCCGGGCCTGATCGCTCCGGCGGGCGTGGCGGAAGCCCCGCCCGTCCCGGCGGCCGGGTCGCGCAAGGCGATCCGTGTGAGGTGGCGCACCGGCCGCTGCCCGGTCCGGCGTATATTCGGCTCGCCCCGTCGACGCTTGCGTGAAATTGACACCGCGGGAACATCAGCCCGGCCATCCTTCACATTGACATTTGTGATGGTCGGGCGCAGCGCTCCCTTTCCGGTTCCGGCAAGGAGCGGAGGCGCCTTCCGAATCCAGGAGACATCGTGAACATCGGACTGCGTTTTCCTGCGGCGGCGCTGGCCGCCCTGCTTGTCGCCTGCTCGGGTGAAGAGCCGTCTCCATCCCGCAGCGGCGGCCCCGCGCCGGTCAAGGTCGTGACCGAGAGCGTCGTTCGCGGGCCCTGGATCGACACCCTCGAGGCCCTGGGCACCGCTCGCGCCAACGAGTCGGTCACGCTCACCGCCAAGGTCACCGAAACCGTGGTCCGGGTGAACTTCGAGGATGGCCAGCGCGTCGAGGAGGGACAGCTTCTGGTCGACCTCTCCGGGCGCGCCGAGGTCGCCGCACTGGAAGAGGCCCAGGCCGCCTACACCGAGGCCCTGAAGCAGTACGAACGACAGGCCGACCTGGTCGAGCAGGGCACGCTCTCGCGCAGCACGCTGGATTCGCTCGTGGCCACCCGCGATGCGGCCAGGGCGCGCATGGAGGCGATTCGTGCCCGCCTCGCCGACCGGGTGATCGCTGCGCCCTTTGCCGGGGTGCTCGGCTTTCGCCTGGTCAGCCAGGGCACCCTGGTGACCCCGGGCACGGCGATCGCCACGCTGGATGACATCGATCCGATCAAGCTCGACTTCTCGGTGCCGGAGACCGCAATGGCCAGCGTCGCCGAGGGTCAGACCATCCGCGCCCGCAGCGCCGCCTTCCCGGAGCGTGAGTTCAGCGGCGAAGTCCAGGTGGTGGGATCGCGCGTCGACGCGGTCACCCGTTCGGTCACCGTGCGCGCCGAGATCGCCAATCCGGACGGCGCGCTACGTCCCGGCATGCTGCTGACCGTCAAGCTGGAGCTGCCGCAGCGCGAAACGATCGCCATCCCCGAGATCGCCCTGATCCAGGTCGGCACCAGCCAGTCGGTGTTCACCGTCGATGCCGAGGGCCGGGCCAGGCAGACCGAGGTCCGCGCCGGTGCGCGCAAGGCCGGCCGGGTGGAGATCATCGAGGGCCTGCAGCAGGGCGACCGGCTGGTCACCGAGGGCATCGTGAAGCTCCGACCCGGTACGCCGGTGGTGGAACAGCCGGTTCAGGTGGCGGGAGGCTGAGATGAGGCTGTCCGACCTGTCGATCCGCCGCCCGGTTCTGGCGGTCGTGATGAACCTCCTGCTGGTGGTGGTCGGCATCATGGCCTTCCGCCAGCTCACCGTCCGCGAGCTGCCCAATATCGATCCGCCGGTGGTCTCGGTCGAGGTGCGCTACCCCGGCGCCTCGGCCGCGGTGGTCGAGACGCGGATCACCCAGATCGTCGAGGATGCCCTGGCCGGCATCGAGGGCATCGAGACCATCGAGTCGCGCTCGACCAATGGCCGTTCCGACGTCACCGTCGAGTTCTCCCTGAACCGCGAGATTGAGGCGGCGGCCAATGATGTCCGCGATGCCATCTCGCGGATCGGCGACCGCATCCCGCCGGAGGCCGATCCGCCCGAGGTGGAGAAGGTCGAGTCGAACGCCGAAGTGGTGATGTGGCTGAACCTCAATTCGGCTGGCATGAGCACCATCGAGCTGTCGGACTATGCCGAGCGCTATGTGGTCGACCGGCTGTCCTCGATCGACGGTGTCGCCCAGGTGCGCGTTGGCGGCGGCCAGCGCTATGCGATGCGCATCTGGCTGGACCGCACCGCGCTGGCCGCCCGCGGGCTGACCGTCAACGATGTCGAGAGCGCCCTGCGCCGCGAGAACGTCGAGCTGCCGGCCGGGCGCCTCGAGGGCGCCCAGCGCGACTTCACCCTGCGCGTCGAGCGCGGCTACCAGCGCGCCGAGGACTTCGCCGCCCTGGTCCTCGGCAAGGGCGAGAACGGCCATCTCGTGCGGCTCGGCGAGGTGGCCCGCGTCGAGCTGGCCTCGGCCGAGCGGCGCGCCTATTTCCGCGGCAACGGGCAACCGAACATCGGCATGGGCGTGGTCAAGACCTCGACCTCGAACGCGCTGGACGTGGCCCGCGCCGTGCGCGAGCGCCTGCCCGAGCTGCAGCAGAGCCTGCCGCCGGACACGCGGATCTTCGTCGCCTTCGACTCGACCATCTTCATCGAGGCCGCGGTCGATCGTGTCTACCTCACCCTGATCGAGGCGGTAGGTCTCGTTCTGCTGGTGATCTTCGTCTTCCTCGGCAGCCCGCGCGCGGCCCTGGTGCCGGCGGTGACCGTGCCCGTCTGCCTGATCGCCGCATTCATCGGCCTGTGGATTGCCGGCTTCAGCATCAACCTGCTGACCCTTTTGGCCCTGGTGCTCTGCATTGGCCTGGTCGTCGACGACGCCATCGTCGTGCTCGAGAACGTCCAGCGCCGGATCGACCTCGGCGAGCCGCCGCTGGTGGCGGCTGCCCGCGGCACGCGGCAGGTGGCCTTCGCCGTGATTGCGACCACCGCGGTGCTGATCTCGGTGTTCCTGCCGGTGGGTTTCATGGAAGGGGATTCCGGACGCCTGTTCAGCGAGTTGTCGGTGGCCCTGGCGGGCGCGGTGGCGATCTCGGCATTTGTTGCCCTGAGCCTCACCCCGATGATGTGTTCCAAGCTGCTTCGTCCGGCGCTGGCGGCGGACCAGAAGCGCTCGCGCCTGCACCAGCTGTTCGAGCGAATCGGCGACTATTACCGGCGCCAGGTGGCCTGGTCGGTCGGCCATCCCGGCAAGATGTTCCTGCTGGTGCTGGCCTCGGTCGGTGTGGCCGTCCTGCTCTACGGACGCATTCCGCAGGAGCTGGCGCCGCCGGAGGACCGCGGCGCCTTCTTCATCTCGGTGCAGGGACCGGAAGGTGCCGGCTTCGACTACACCGTCGGCCAGATGCAGAAGGTCGAGTCGGTGATTGCGCCCTATGTCGGCGAGAACGCGCCGATCATGCAGGTGAACTCACGCGTGCCCGGCGGCTGGGGCGCCAGCGAGGAAATGCACACCGGCCAGGCCATCGTCCTGATGTCGCCCTGGGACGAGCGCACGGTTTCGACCGCCGATCTCGTCGAGACGCTGCGCGCCGAGCTGGGCGAGATCCCCGGCGTGCGCGCGCTGCCGATCGTCCGCTCGGGGCTGGTCCGCTCTCGCGGGCAGCCGGTCTCCGTGGTGCTCGGCGGGCCCAACTACGAGGAGCTGGCCGAGTGGCGTGACCGCATGCTGGCGCGCATGGAGCAGAACCCGCGGCTGTTCGCGGTCGACTCCGACTACAAGGAGACCCGGCCGCAGATGCGCGTCGAGATCGACCGCGCCCGCGCCGCCGACCTCGGCATCTCGCTGAGTGAGCTGGGCCGGACGCTGGAAACCATGATGGGCGCGCGACGGGTCACCACTTTCGTCGACGACGGCGAGGAGTACGACGTCATCCTGCAGGCGCGCAGCGAGGATCGCGCAACGCCGAGCGACCTCAACAACCTCTATGTGCGCTCGATGACCACCGGCCAGCTGATTCCCGTGGCCAACGTGGTCAGCCTGCGCGAGCTGGCCGAGCCGGGCAGCTTCAACCGCTACAACCGCCTTCGTGCGATCACCCTGTCGGCCGGCCTTGCACCGGGCTACACGCTCGGCGAGGCGCTTGCCTGGATCGAACAGGTTGCCGCCGAGGAGCTGCCGCCCACAGCCCAGCTCGGCTACAAGGGCGAGTCCCGCGACTACCGCAACGCCGGCAGCGCCGTCCTGTTCACCTTTGCCCTGGCCCTGCTGGTGGTCTATCTGGTGCTGGCTGCGCAGTTCGAGAGCTTCGCCCATCCTCTGGTGATCATGCTGACCGTGCCGCTGGCCGTGCTCGGCGCCCTGCTTGGTCTGTGGCTGTTCGGCAGCTCGCTCAACCTGTTCAGCCAGATCGGCATCGTCATGCTGGTCGGTCTTGCGGCGAAGAACGGCATCCTGATCGTCGAGTTCGCCAACCAGCTGCGCGACGAGGGCAGGGAGGTCATCGACGCCGTGGTCGAGTCCGCCACCACCCGGCTGCGGCCGATCGTGATGACCTCGATCGCGACCGTGGCCGGCGCCGTGCCCCTGCTGCTGGACGACGGTCCGGGTTCGGCCTCGCGGCGCACCGTGGCCATCGTGGTGATCGCGGGGGTCAGCTTCTCGACCCTGCTGTCGCTCTACGTGGTGCCAGCCTTCTACGCGAAGATCGCTCCGTACACGCGCTCGCCCGAGGCCCTGGCCCGCAAGCTCGATCAGCAGGAGCAGGACGTGACGCCGGTCGGTGGCCACGCCTGATGCGGCGGTCCGGAGTTCGCCGATGAGGTCGACCGGCGGGCGCCAGCGTGGCGAGGGCGGCGGTCGGGCGCGTGGGCGCGGCGACGCCGATCGGACGGCGCCGAATCCGGGCCCGGGCGGGTCCTCCCGGCCGGTGCGCGATCCCGAGATGCGCCTGTACGGCCTCAATGCCTGCCTGGTGGCCTTTGCCCGCCGCCCGCGTGACCTGCGCAAGGTCTATCTGTCCGAGGCGCGCATTCCCGCCCTGCGCGAGGTGCTGGCCTGGTGCGTGGCCCAGCGCATCGGCTACCGCGTCGTCGGCGAGGAGGATCTGCGCAAGCTGGCCGCCTCCTCGCATCACGAGGGCGTGGTCTTCGACATGCGCCCGCCGGCGGTGCCCGGCCTGGAAACGCTGCTCCAGTCCGTCCGTGGGCGACCCAGCCTGCTGCTCTGGCTGGATGGCGTCGGCAATCCGCACAACCTCGGCGCCGTGCTTCGCTCCTCCGCCCATTTCGGCGTCGACGCGGTCCTGGTTCCGCCCGGCTCGGGCCTTGCGCTGAGCGGCGCCGCCTGCCGCGTCGCCGAGGGGGGCGCCGAGGCGGTGCCCCTGCTGCGCCTCGTGAATGCCGATGCCGCCATGGACTGCCTGCGCGAGGCCGGTTTCCGCTTCGCCGCCACCCTGCCCACGGGCGGAAACGACCTGTTCAGGGCGGAGCTGCCCGAGCGCATGGTCCTGGTTTTCGGTGCCGAACAGCAGGGCATGAGCCGCGCGCTCGTGGAGGCCTGCGAGCTGCGCCTTGGCATTCCCGGAAGCGGCGCAGTCGAGAGCCTCAATATCGCCAGCGCAGCGGCGGTATTTCTGGGTGAGTGGCGCCGGAGACGCGGCTGACGCGCTGAGCAGCGGGCCTGGCGCATCAGCGCCGCCCGATCGTGTGGCGTGGGCGCTCGCGCCGCGCTGATCTGCGTCTGGCGAGCCGGCAGCGCGGCCCGCCTCGAAGCTTAGATCCACCCCGTCTGTGGGTCGGGCGCTCTGCATGATCATTCGAGCTACCCGGTGCGCGTCCTGGTCACCGGCTGGTTACTTCGCCCGCAGGGCGTGATCTGCGTCGGGAAACGGGCCCCCGACGCTGGACCCGGGGCCGCTGTGGACGCTAGCGTTGGCGGTTGCCCCCTGTCCCGTGTGAGCCGCTTAGATGGCGTATCCCGACATCGCCACCCTGCTGCTCGTGACCATTACTCTGAATGGTCTGGTCGCTGCGTTCATGTGGCTGATGCACCGTACCAAGCCGCGTGCCCGCTACTTTCGCCTGCTGGCCGTGGGGGCGGCGGGTTCGGCCGTAGGCTGGACCCTGTACGCCACGCGCGACCTGGGCTGGCCGTCCGGGCTGTCCTACGTCGCGGCCTACCTGCTCGTCGCCCTGTATCCGGGACTGCTGATCCTGGCGGTGCGTCGTTTCCTGAAGCTCAAGCCGCCGGGCCCCTGGCAGGCGGGCCTGTGTGTGGCTTTCGTGGTGCTTGCGCTTGGCCTCGCCTGGGCCGCCGGGCAGCGGCCGCACTCCATGGCGGTCGCCACCGGGGCGAACGCGCTGCTGTTCAGTGCCTCCTGGTTGATCCTGCTGCGCCATGGCCGGCCGTTCTCGCCGCCTGTCCTGACCATGCTGGTGACGATCGGGCTGAGCGCCATGGTCCTGTGGCTGCGTCTGGCCAGTGGCCTCTGGGCCCACGCCTCCGGCGGCGCGCCGGAGTCGGCACTGATTCTGATGGCGCTGCTGATTCCGATGCTGGCCAGCATCATGCTTGCGCTGGCGTTCTCGGTGGCCGAGTTCCGCCGCGACGAGCGCAAGCTGCGCGAGGCCTTCGAGCGCGATGGATTGACCGGTCTGCCCAATCGGGTGCCGGCGCTCGAGCACCTGCGCATCGCCCTGGAACGGAATGAGCCGCTGTCGCTTGCCTTCATCGATCTCGATGGTTTCAAGCGCATCAACGACAGCCTGGGCCATGCCACCGGAGATCTCCTGCTCGCCGCGGTGAGTGAGCGCCTGAGGCCGATGCTGCGGGAGGGGGAGTTGCTTGCCCGCTTCGGAGGGGACGAGTTCCTGCTGCTGCTGCCCCTGCCCCCCGGCCCGTCCGAGCATCGTTGTCGCGAGCTGTTGCAGGCGCTGTCGCAGCCCTTCGAGATCGAGCAGCGCCACGTGTTCGTCGGCGGCAGCGCAGGGCTTTGCGCGTTTCCGGAGGATGCCCGCGAGCCGCGGGAACTGCTGCGTCTTGCCGACACCGCGCTCTATCAGGCCAAGCTGCACACCCGGGGCGATGTGTCCCGCTACACCGCCCGCATGGGCGACGCTGCGAGCGCCGAGCTTGCGACCGAACTCGAACTGCGTGCGGCGCTGGAGGATCAGCGCGTGCAGATCTTCCTGCAGCCGCGGCTGGATCTGGTCGACGGCGTGTGTCGCGGCGCCGAGGCCCTGATGCGCATCCGTCGCGCCGATGGCAGCCTGATCCTGCCTGGGGACTTCATCGCCGTGGCGGAGCGCTGCGGCCTCATGCCGCGGTTGGGCGCGGTGGTGCTGGAGCAGTCCTGCCAGGCGCTGTCGACCCTGCGTCGTTCGTCGCTGGGCGAGGACTTCCGGCTTTCGGTGAACCTCTCCCCGCTGGAACTGCATGACGAGGCCCTGGCTTCGCGGGTCGAGGCGGCCCTGTGCCGCCACGGTCTGCCGGCCTCGGCGCTGGAGCTGGAGCTGACCGAGACCGCCCTGGTCGATGATCCGCTCGCCGCCGAGCGCCGGCTGAGCGAGCTGCGTGCCCTCGGTGTGGCCATCGCCCTCGACGATTTCGGCGCCGGGTTCTCCGGGCTGTCCCACCTGCTTCGCTTCCCGATCTCGGTCCTGAAGATCGATCGCAGCTTCATCGAACGCCTGCGCAGCGACCGGATCGCCGATGCCCTGGTCGAGGGGCTGGTCGGCATGGCCCAGCGTTTGGGCCTGCGTGTGGTCGCCGAGGGCATCGAGCGCCACGCCCTGATCACCGCCCTTCAGGCCATGGACTGCGATGAGGCGCAGGGCTACGCCATCGCCAAGCCGATGCCGCTCGAATCCCTCGTCGGCTGGCTGGACAGCGCCCGCGAGCCCCAGCTCACGGCCTGACGCAGGCGGGACGGGGATAGCGCCAGCCCCGGCCTTACGCGGTCCTGATCCGCCTGAACTGATAGGGCGGGGCAGCAGGCTGGCGTCGGGCGAATCGCCCTGCGGCGTGCGGATCGCCCGAAGGCCTCTCCTGTAGCGCGCGCGCAAAGCCCGTTGGATCAAGGCGCCGTGATTGGCATGTCGCTTGCTGGGTGACGGGTATCCCCACTGCCTGCCATGCCCATGCGCCCGGACTCCCCACCCTTGCTCGTCAGTCGCCAGCCGCCTGCCTCGGGGGGCGCCGATCCGATCGACAGCGGAGAAATGCTGCACAACGAGCGCACGGCGCTCGAGGATGAGGCGAGGCAACGCGAGGAGGCGCCCCGCGCTCGGCCTGAGCAGAACACCAGTGAGCTTCCCGAACCGGGCGGAGAGCCCCTGCCGAGGCGGCAAGGCCCGTCGCCTCGCGCCTCCCGTCCCCGTTGACCGAGGGGGACGTTGTGTCGAGGAAGCGCTACCGCAAACCGCTTTTCTGGACCCTGTTCGGGACCGCCGCCGCCGCGGCCCTTGTCGTGATCCTGGGGTTGAACTTCGTGACTCCCGAGAAATCTCTTGATCAG
Organism: Pseudomarimonas salicorniae; assembly: GCF_023156535.1. Classification (GTDB taxonomy): domain Bacteria; phylum Pseudomonadota; class Gammaproteobacteria; order Xanthomonadales; family Xanthomonadaceae; genus Pseudomarimonas; species Pseudomarimonas salicorniae. The sequence goes on from NZ_JALNMH010000006.1 coordinate 31,489, forward strand.
ACCATCCCCCACCGTCACCCGGTGGACAGCCTGCAGTTCCGTCGCGAGCTGGGCGTGCTGCTGGGCCCCAGCCTGCTCGGCGGCAACCGGGTCGAGGCGCTGCAGAACGGCGTCGAGATCTTCCCCTCCATGCTCGAGGCGATCCGGTCCGCCAGGAGGACCATCACCTTCGAGACCTACATCTACTGGTCGGGTGAGGTCGGCAGGGAGTTTGCCGACGCGCTGTCCGAGCGCGCCCGTTCCGGGGTGGAGGTGAATGTTCTTGTCGACTGGGTCGGCAGCCTGAAGATGGACCCTGAGCTCATCGAGCGCATGCGCGACGCGGGCGTCCGGGTTGAGCGATTCAGGCCGCTTCGCTGGTACCACCTCGGCAAGCTCAACTATCGCACCCACCGAAAGCTGCTGGTGGTCGATGGTCGGGTCGGGTTCACCGGTGGCGTCGGTATCGCCGACCAGTGGCAGGGCAATGCCGAGGACGAGGATCACTGGCGCGACATGCACTTCCGCGTCGAGGGACCGGTGGTCTCGCAGTTCCAGGCGGCCTTCAACGACAACTGGATCAAGACCACCGGGGAGGTGCTGGCCGGAGACGGATACTTCCCGCCGCAGCCCGAAGCCGGTGATCTGCACGCCCATGTCTTCGTCGCCTCTCCCTCCGGCGGCAGCGAAAGCATGCACCTGATGTACCTGATGTCGATCGCCGCGGCCGAGCGGACCATCGACCTCCAGGCCGCCTATTTCATCCCCGACCGGCTGATGCGTCGCGCCCTGGTCGAGGCTCTCGAGCGCGGGGTGCGGGTGCGGATCATGGTTCCCGGGAAGAAGATCGACGCGGGCGTGGTGCGTCTTGCATCGCGCGCCGACTGGGGCGAGCTGCTCGCCGCAGGGGCGCAGATATACGAGTACCAGCCGACGATGATGCACAACAAGCTGCTGGTCATCGACGGCTACATGGTCTCCGTCGGATCGACCAACTTCGACGAGCGCTCCTTCCGGCTCAACGAGGAGGCCAGCATGAACGTCTACGACCGCGAGTTCGCGCAGGAGATGCTGCGCGTCTTCGAGGCGGATCTGGAACACACCGAGGCCTATGACTTCCAGCGCTGGAGGGAGCGGCCATGGCGCGAGAAGTTCGTCGAGAAGGTGGTGATTCCGATCCGCTCGCAGCTTTAGGTCAAGCGGAGCCGACCCAGCGGCCGTCGAACGGCCCCGGAGCCGGGTCTTCCGCGCTTCCCGTCGGGCGGGCACTGCGGCGGCTCGTGCCTCCTCCCCGATTCGCCGACGTGGACAGGTCAGGATAAGGTGCGGGTTCCCGGCAAGGAGACCCGCCATGAGATGGACCGATCTGTTCAGGGCCGCGCTGCTCTGCCTGCTCTGTTCGCAGGCGCTTGCGGGGCCAAAGCCGTCGTTCCTGCTGACCGCCGACGCGTGGATCAATCTCCATCACTTCCTTTACCACAGTGCCAGACACGCGCTGGAGCCGCCTGCCCGTGGCAACCGGCTGCCGCCGAGGTCGGTGGATGCCGCGGCGGAGCTGGATGACGAGGAGGCGAGGATCTGGCGCAAGGCGCTGGATGTGTATGCGCGCGCCGCGCGCCGCGACCTGCTTTTCGATGGGCGCATGCGGAACTTCACCCAGGCGGTGGCCGCGGGTGAGGCAGGCCAGGCCGGGGCGTCGGACGAGGCGGGTCTCTTCACGGCGTTGCGCGAAGCGATGCTGGTGTACCGCCGGCACTGGTGGCCCGAGCACGAGCAGTGCGCTCGACGCAGGATCGAGGAACTCGAACCGAAGCTTGCCCGGTACGGGGTACAGATGCGGCAGCGGATGGAGTCGCGCTACGGCGCGGAGTGGCCGCGGGACGGCATCCTCGTTGCGCTCACGCCCTATGCCGACGAGCGCGGCGCCTACACGACCTCCGGTGGCGCGGTAGGCAACCTCATCGTGTTCTCCTGCGAGGATCCACGCTACGTGGACATGGCCGGGTTCGAGATGCTCTTTCACGAGGCCGGCCATGCCGAGCCGTTCTCGACCCGGATTGGACGCGCCTCGCAACAGGCGGCAGAGCGCCACGGCGTCGCCGAAGGACGGCTGTGGCATCACTACCTGTTCCACGCCACCGCCGCGGCCCTTCGCGAGCTGGTAGGCGACGGCTACCGCAGCTACGCCGACGCGCAGGGCCTGTGGCGCCGGCCTTCGACGGCCCGCTTGCCGGCCTGGTTCGAGGCTGCCTGGACCCGCCAGCCCGAGCTGGACGCGCTGTTCGACCACGTCCATGCCCGGCGCGCGGCCGCCGCCGCAGAGGAGGGCCCGCCGCCGGGCGGGCCTTGAGCTCGCCGACACTCTCTCGAGGATTCGCCAACGGAGGCAGCGGCGGGCACCTCTCGGGCAGCACGGCGCGCTCACGACGTGGCGCCTAGGCTGGGGGCATGTCCGAACCGGTGTACGAGCATGCAATCGAGCACGAAGCGCCGGGGAACCGGCCCAGCGCTCCCGGCACTCTGCTGCGCTCTTGTGATCGGACTCAGCGGCGTGGCTGAGTCGGGCGCGGTCGAACGGCTGCCCGCGGTCGAGTTCGACTGGGCCGTGGTCAACGACGGCGTGATGGGCGGCCTCTCGCGGAGCGCCGTGGCCGAGCGCGATGGACTGCTGCAGTTCCGCGGGGTGCTGTCACTCGAGAACAACGGCGGCTTTGCCTCGATCCGCAGCCGCGGCCTCGCTGGCCTCGACCTGGCCGGGTCCGGGGCGCTGCAGCTGAGGGTCCGGGGCGACGGCCGCCGCTACCAGCTGCGCGCCTATGGCAGCGCCCGCTATCGCGGGCGCGAGGTGGCCTATGTTGCCGAGTTCGATGCGCCGGCGGACGTCTGGCATGAGGTGAGCATCGATATTGGCTCAATGCAGCCACGATTTCGTGGCATGGCGCTCGAAGGGCCCGCGCTCGAGGCCTCGGACATCAACGGGCTGGGGCTGCTCATCGCGGACAAGCTCGAGGGGCCTTTCGCCCTTGAGGTCGACTGGATCGGGCGCGGGCCCTGAGCGGGGACGCCCCTATTCGGCCTTGCCCCAGAGGGCCTCGAGTCGCGCGTCGCGACCGCAGGCGTAGCGGTAGTAGCGATAGCGAACCGGATTCTTGATGTAGTAGTCCTGGTGGTAGTCCTCGGCCGGGTAGAACCGTGTCGCATCGAGGATTTCAGTGGCGATCGGCGCATCGAAGCGACCCGATTCAGCCAGCGCCTTGAGGCTGGCCTCGGCCGCGGTGCGCTGCCCGGCGTCGAGCGGAAAGATCGCGCTGCGGTACTGCGGCCCGCCGTCGCAGAACTGGCGGTTCACCGCGACCGGGTCGATATTGCGCCAGAACACCTCAAGCAGCCGTGCGTAGCTGATCTTCGTCGGGTCGTAGCGGACTTCGACCGCCTCGATGTGCCCGCTGCGTCCGGAGGAGACCTGTTCGTAGGTCGGGTTCTCGACATGCCCGCCTATGTAACCGGATGTGGTGGAGAGCACGCCGTCGAGCTTGTCGTAGGGCGGTTCCATGCACCAGAAGCAGCCGCCGGCAAAAATGGCCCTGGCCTCGCCCTGGCTTGCGGCTGCTTCGTCGCTGCTGCCGCGCGCGGCGCTGGGCGACCAGGCTCCGGCGAACAGCGCGGCAAGGGAGACCGCGCACAGCGCAGCAAACAGCAGTCGGTGGAATGTCCTGTTCATGGATCGGTCCTCCGATCAGGTGCGCAGCGCGGGAATCGACTCGCCCTCGGGCACGAAGCGCAAGGCCAGGCCATTGTTGCACCAGCGCTGGCCGGTGGGCGGCGGGCCGTCGTCGAACACGTGGCCCTGGTGGCCCTTGCAGCGTATGCAGTGGTACTCGGTGCGCGGCCAGAGGATCTTGTAGTCGACCTTGGTCCCGACCCGCCCGGCAATGGGGCGGGTGAAACTGGGCCAACCGGTGCCCGACTCGTACTTGTCGGCGGCATCGAACAGGGGCAGGAAACAGGCTGCGCACAGGTAGGTGCCCGGGCGCTTCTCCGCATTCAGCGGACTGCTCCCGGCACGTTCGGTGTCTTCCTCGAAGAGCACCCGATAGGCCGGTGCGGACAGCAGCGCCCGCCACTCCTCTTCGGTCTTGCGCAGCGGAGGGATCTCCTTGGCATCCTCGCTGGCGCCGAGTCTCGATAGCGCCAGCGCGGGCACGGCAAGCCCCAGCGCGGCAAGCAGGCGACGTCGATTCATGGGCAACCTCCGGTTTTCGGCATGCGACCACTGTGGACCGTGTACCGGTACGGAGGCGTGCAGGGCAGGTAAACGGTTCGCCTACACGGGCCCCGGGTTTGGCTGGGCTTCAGGCTGGGAGCGCGGACAGGCGCCAATGGGCGCGGAGAAGACATTCATAGGGTGCGGCTGGCCGCACCGGGCGTACCGTCCGAACGCCCTTATCGGTGCGCCCAAGGCGCGCCCTATGGGTCTTCGCCGACGCCCAACTTAGTTCGACTGTGGGAGTGCCCTTGGGCGCGACCGCGAAGTTCCGCTCTGGCCGCGGTCTGAGGTGTATCCGTAGCGCCGCTGTCGCGCCCAAGGCGCTCCCACAATCTGACTGCGGCAAGGCCTGTTTGGCGGCGCAAACCGGACCTGGCAACGCCCCTGCACGTAGGAGCCAGCTTGCTGGCGATAGGCGCCCCGGAAGGGACGATCGCCAGCAAGCTGGCGCCTACGTTCGGGTATTGCGGAAGGTCTTCCTTGCCCCCACAACCCCAGCTCAGAGCCAGCCTTCCTGCTCACCCTTCATGCCGCGCTCGGCGAGGTCGATGCGCAGGGCCTCCAATGTGGCGTGCAGGGGGCGCTGGGCGAGGGTGTCGAGCAGTTTGCGATCCCAGTCGCTGAGCGGCTGGAGGGCAGGCAGCGCGGCGAGCGTGTCGGGGTCCATGCCCTGCGGTTGCCAGTCCTCGCCGTGCGACTGCCACAGCGCGCCGACCTCGCTGGCGATGGCGATGCCGGCGGGGTCGGGGTCGCAGGCGACGAAGGCCGGGGCCGGGGCGAGGTCGAGCAGGTGCGAGACCGCGTCGCGCCACCATATCGGCGGTCGGCCCGGCACCCAGAGCACCGCGGTGTCGGCGGCGGCCGCGCGCGCTGCGCGCTCGAAGCTCGTCCGGTTCTCGACGACGCGCCAGACGCGTGGTCGAGGGCTGATGCCGGTGGCGGCGAGGAGCGTGGCGGGAGTCAGGGCCAGCGGCTCGGAGGTGATACCCAGGTCCAGGATTCCTTCCGGCAGGGCCAGTCGGAACCTGCCGCGCAGCCACAGCCCTGGCGCGTGGCCGCTGATGCCGAGCGCGGCCAGATCCAGCACCTCGCGCAGCCACTCCCATTCCGGGCCGCTGAGTGATTTGGTGGCACCACGGGCGAGCAGCTCGAAGTCGCGATGACTGCCGTGGCGCGCCTCGGCCGCCCAGCGTTCGACCGCCTCGACCAGGTCGATGCGCCGGGTCCACAGGGCTTCGGGCAGCTCGAGCAGGGCGGCGTGCGCGGCCTCGGCCTCGGGCTGGCTGAATCGCCGTGCTGCAATGTCCGTGCGCATCGCATCGCGCATGTCGAGCCGTTCGAGGCCCAGGGCCTGCCGCAGGCCATCGGCGTCGCGCCAGGTCAACTGCCGGGGCGACCAGACGCCGCCGCGCTCGTGGCGCTCCTCGAGGAAGATCCAGCCGGACTGGAGCAAGGCTTCCAGCAGCTCGCGGCCTTCGGCGAGGGCCGGGGCGTCGAGGCCGCGGAACAGGGCGTCGATGCGGCGTGACTGCGCCGCGCTGCGCAGCCAGCCGCGGAGCTGGCGGCGCCAGCCGTCCGGCCAGTGCGCGACCTGTTCGGGCAGTGGGGGGCCGTCGAGCACACGCCGCCGCGTGCCGCGAAGGCTGGCCCGATCACCGAGCCCGCCTTCGACCACCACGCGGCCGCTGCCGGCCATCAGGCGACGGCGGTGTCCGCCCGGCGGCGCAGCACGGCCACCGGCTGCGCCCAGGCGCTGCCGGGTCGGCGCTTGCTGGTCACCAGGGTCAGCTCCGAGGGCTGGAACACGTTCACGTTGTGGGTAACCGGGGTGGTCAGGATGTACTGCGCGCGGGTGCTCTTGAGGAAGGCGCCGACCTTGTCGATGTTGAAGATGTCGAGATGGGCGAAGGGCTCGTCGATGAAGACGAAGCCGCCCGGTCGGGTCTCGTCGCGCATCAGCGCCACCAGCAGGAGCAGGGACTTCATCACCTGCTGGCCGCCGGAAGCCTCGCCGTCGTCAAGCCCGATCCAGCCCTTCTGGTCGAACTCGAAGCGCACCACGAGGCCGGCCTGGGCGACGCTGAGATCGTCGTTGGCGAGGTCGGGAAGGTCGAGATCGACGCCGATCCCGGCCAGCTCGGCGAGATGCCGCAGGTTCTTCGCATACTGTTTGAGCGTCGCCCGCAGCACGTTGAGGTAGGCGCCACGCGCCTCGGTGGTGCTGCGCCGGCTGCGCTCCAGATGCAGGCCACGACGGTCGAGGTCGGCCTTCTGCGCTGCATGGTCGCCGGCCAGCTTGTCGCGCAGGGCGAGTACCGATTCATCGGTCTCGAACTGGCCTTCGGCCAGCCGCCGCTCGATGCGCTCGATCTCGCGGCGCACCGCCTGCGGGCTGTCCCATTGCTCGCGCAGGGCGGACAGCGCCTGGCGGCTGCGCAGGGCAGGGGCGATGCCGCGGCGCTTGCGCCGCCAGACCAGCGCGCGCTGCACCTGCTCCTGGCGCTGCTGGCCGAGGTTGCCGACCAGATCGCGCAGCTGGCGCTCGCTGTCCTCGATGCGCCGGGCGGTGTCGTCGCGACGGCGCGAGTTGGCCTGGCGCTGCTCGCGGATTGCATCGAGATCGGTCTGCGCCTCGGCGAAGGCCTCGGCCTGGCGGGCGACGGCGGCCTCAAGCGTGGGCTGCTGCTCGCGGGCCAGGGCGAACTCCTCGGCGCGCGCCGCCAGCTCGTCCAGCGCGCGGCTGCCGCGCAGCTGGGCCTCGGCATCGCTGATCTTCTGCCCGAGGGCGCGACGCTCGGCGGCCCAGTCGGCCAGCTGGGCCTCGATCTCGGAGCGGCGCTGCTCGCCGCGTTCGCGCTGGCGCTCCAGTGCGGCAGCGCCGAACCAGACGTCGTCGACGCCGAGATAGCGGCCGCCACGACGCTCGCGGAAATAGCCCTGCGGGGTGATCCAGTCCTGATCGCGCGCCAGCCGCGCGCCGCCGGCAACGTCCTCGACGCGCTGCACCCGGTCCAGCTGCTGCAGCAGCCACTGCGGCGGCTCGGCGAGGAAACGCACCACCTCAAGCATCGAGCCCGACGTCGGGTTGCCGCGCGGGGCGCGGTCGGCGACCACGAAATGCTTGTAGCGCAGGGTTTCACCGATCTGCCAGGCGTGTTCGCGGTCGCGCGGATCTTCCAGCAGTAGGACGTGGCGGTAGCCCGCCAGCAGGGCTTCGAGCGCGGCCTGCCAGGCCGGATCGCTGACCTCGACGATCTCGCTGAGCAGGCGGTGGCGGATGCCGGCCTCGTCCAGCGCGGCGCGGAAGCGCGACTCCCATTCGGGCGTGTAGCGGCGGCCGCTGCGCCAGGCGGCGATCCTAGCGTTCAGCTCGCCCAGTTCCTGCTTCGCGGCGTGCTCCTGCGCGGCCAGGGCGGCCATGGCTTCGCGCCAGCCCTGGGCCTGCTCGGCGAGCCGGGCGAGGTCGGTCTGGCCCTGCTGCGCGGCCATCTCCACCAGGCGTGCCTCCTGCTTCATCAGCACGGCGTTCTCGGCCTGTGCCTCGCGGGCCCGGTTCATCGCCTCCATCGCCGCTTGCAGGCGAGCCTCGCCGGCGCGCTGGCGCTCGCGGAACTCCGTTTCGTTGGCATCGAGCTGGACCAGCTGCTCGCGCAGATCGGCCGCGCGACGCAGCAGCTCGGCGCCCTGCCGCTTGCGCTGCACCAGCTGTGGCCGGGCGCCGCGGATCGACGCCGCCAGCTCGGCCAGCTCCATCGCCGGCTGCACCTCGGCCACCAGCCGCGCACGCTCGGCCTGCAGGGATTGCCCTTCCTGCAGCGAGCGGACCCGCAGCTCGGCCTCCTGCAGCGACAGACCAAGCAGGCTGAGCTGCTGGTTGAGGGTGGCCAGCTCCTTCTCGGCCTCCTGCTGCTCGCTGCGCGCGCGCTGATAGTCGTCCAGCACCGCCTTGTCGCCGAACACGTCGAACACCAGGTCCAGCAGGGCCCGCGGTGGCAGCTGGCAGAGCTTGTCGGTGGCGCCCTGCTCCAGGGTCAGCACGCGGCGGATGGCCTGCGACAGCCCGGCGCCCTCCAGGCGTACGCGGTACTCGCGAAGCCCGATCCACTCCGCACGCCGTTCCACTTCCTCGACCGGCACATCACCTGCCATCACCGCGTACTGGCGCTGCCACTCGCCGCCCTTCTTCTGGATGCGGCAGACCAGGGTGGCCTGGGTGTCCATGATCGGAAAGAACGGCCGCGCCCCGGTCGGCCCCGGCGGATTGCCGACCACGGCCCGCAGCCAGGCATAGGGTTTGCCGTTGTGGCGCAGGTAGGACTTGAAGTCGCGATTGCCCGCGCAGTCGATGGTCAGCAGGGTGCGCAGCGCGTCCAGCAGGGTGGTCTTGCCCGAGCCGTTCGGCCCGACCACGGTGACGATGTTGGCATCCAGCGGCAGGGAGAAGCGCTCCCAGTAATCCCAGTGGACGACTTCGAGGGAGCGGAACTCAAACATGGTGTGGGGATTTCTTGTCGTGTACGCAGCGCGAGGCCTGGCCCGGCGTCGCGCGTGTAGGAGCCAGCTTGCTGGCGATGGATGCGCTGCAGTCGCCAGCAAGCTGGCTCCTACAGGGAACCGGTGCAGCGGACGGGTCAGCCATCGGTGCCGCCCTCGGTTGCGGGCTGCGGCTGGCTGCCGAGCAGCTCGGACAGCGCGCCATCGAGGATGCGCCGCGAGGTGCGCTCGTAGTCGAACAGCAGGTCGAGCAGCGGTCCCTCGCTGATCTCGCCGCCACGGCGCTGGATGAAGCCGTGCCGGGCGAGCACTCCGAGGTTGAAGTTGATCCGGGTGCGGCCGCCCAGACGGTCGCCGAAGTCGGCCAGCAGGGTGCGCTCTGCTATGACCGGCGCGACGTCGTGCTGCAGGGGAATCGGCTGGCTGTCGGCGAACATCTGCTCCTGCTGCGCAGCGGCGCTCTCGGCGTCGAGTCGTTCGCGCTGGCGCTGGCGCTTGGGCAGCACGATCTGTGCCCAGAGCACCACCAGCAGGGCGACGGCGTCGCGGTCGAGCTGCAGGGTGTTGGACAGCCAGGCGTTGTCCTGGGCGAACACCGCGCGCTCCTGCGGCCGGGCCACGGCGAGGGTCAGGTGGGCGGCGTAGGGATGCTCGCGCAGGGTGAGCCCGACCGCGGCTAGTCGCCGGTCGAGTTCCTCGCGGAAGGGCTCGTCGAGCAGGGCTCGGCGCGCGAGCTCGTCATCGCGTGGGATCACACGCTGGGCGAGCAGGCGGGCGACCAGGTCGGCGATCGGGTCTTCGATCATCGTGAGCGTTCCAGGGGTTCGATGCGGCCTTCGCTGATCAGGGCGATGGACGGATGGTCGAGCGCGCGCAGGCCGGTCTCCACCTGCAGCTGCAGCGCGAGGCGGGCGAGCTCGGCGGCGGGCCCGTCGAGGGCGGCGGATTCGGGGTCGCCGATCAGGCCGAGCAGGGACAGCCGGTAGGCGGATTCGGCGTAGTCATCTGCCGGCACCAGGTCGGGCAGGGCGGCCGGGCGATCGAGCGCGGCCAGCTGGTCGCGCCAGCCGTGCAGCGGGCCCAGGTCCTCGCGCTCGACCGGCAGGCTGTCGGTGGCTGGAGCCTCGCTGGCGCCGGGCAGGGGAGCCTCCTCGCTGGCGGCGCGCTCGCGCTCGAGCAGTTCGAACTCGGCGACGTCGAGGCTGATGCCATCCTGCAGGAACTGGCCGCGCAGCGGCAGCGCGTGGTGATCCCCGGCCAGGGCGCAGAGCCGGTCGATGGGCTGCTCCCGAAGCCAGGCGACCAGGTCCGAGGAGGACAGGCCGCTCTTGCCAAGATGCACGCGGTCGCGGTCGAGCTGGTTCAGCGCCCGCTGGAAGATGCCGGCCTGGCGCAGCATGGCGCTCTGCGCGCGGCCGACCGCCTGGGCCAGGCGATGGGTGGCCGGATCCAGCTCGGCGACATCGGTGATCGCGCGGACCACCTCGGTGCCCTTCTCGACCCAGGTCCAGACCGAGTCGAGGGTGTCCGCGGCGCGCCGGATGCGATGCTCGGAGCCGGAGAGCACGGCGCGGTCGAAGTCCTCCTTGAGCTCGGCAAGGCGCGAGAGCAGGTGGCCGAGCTCCTCGGCGCCGACCCGGCCCATCGCCTGGCCGGCGGCCAGCTGGGCGGTGAGATAGCCCAGGCCGTCGCCGTCATCGGCCTCGAACTGCAGCAGGGTGCTGAGCGCAGCCAGCGCCTTGCGACCGGTCGGGCTGATCCGGTAGAGGTGGCGTTCGCCGTCCCAGGCCAGCAGGCCGTGTTCCTTGAGCCGGCCGAGCACGGTGTCGAGCTTGACCGGGTCGATGAAGGCCAGCTGCTCGCGGATCTCCTGCGGGCTCCAGTCCGGCGCCTCGCTGCGCGCGCCGAGGGTCCGCAGCACCAGCAGGCGCACCGTGACATTGGCCTCGCCGCCGTGGAACAGCGCGGTGAAGGCGCGCAGCAGCTCGCGCCCGCGAAGCAGCGGAAACAGCGCCGGCACGTCCTCGGCGCCGATGCCGGGGGCAAGGAAGTCGGCCAGCTTGTCGTCGGATTCGCTCATCAAGAGTGCGCCGGCAGGCCGCGGCGTGGGGGGAGGGCATCGGACATGGGGGGCGGGAGTGTCGGGCATGCCCGGGCCCGGGGCAAGCCGCCGGGCGCGACCGTCTGTCCTGCGCGCAGACCCTACAGCGGTGATGACCCGTGCCCTGAGGAGCGCGCCGTCCGGGCGCAAGGCGATCCTTCACCGGGCGCGGATTGGCCGCACCGGGCATACCGCCCGAACGCCCGTATCCGTGCGCCAAGGCTCACCCTGCAGGGCTTTGCCAGGACGACGCCGCAGGCCACGGTGCCGGCCTAGTCGCCGTCGAGCAGCTCCTGGGCCATGACGATGGCGTCTTCGCGGCCGCCGTGGGCGGGGTAGTAGCGGGGCCGGCGGCCGATCTCATTGAATCCGAGACTGTGGTACAGGGCGATCGCCCGCGGGTTGGAGGGACGCACCTCGAGGAACACCCGCTCGGCGCGCTGCCAGCGCGAGAGGTCGATCAGGCGGCGCACCAGGTGCCGGCCATGGCCCTCGCCCTGGGCCTGCGGGCTGATGCAGACGTTGAGGATGTGTGCTTCGCCGGCGGCAACGTTGAGGATGCCATAGCCGATCACGACGCCTGCCTGCTCGACCACCCAGCAGCCATAGCCACCGCGCAGGCAGTCGCGGAATATGCCCGGTGTCCAGGGGAAGTCGTAGGCTTCGCGCTCGATCTCGAGCACGCGGTCGATGTCGTGTTCCTGCATGGCGCGCAGCCGCGGGCCGGCGGCCTCGAAGTACTCGCGCGCCTGCGCGTTCATCCCCGGCTCGCCAGGCGCCTGCGCAGCGCGCGCAGGGTCTTCCAGAGTGCGCGCTTGGCCTGAGGCTGGCGGCGCAGGGCGATCGGATTGATCCGCAGGGTCGGTCCGTCGAAGTCGAAGGCCGGACCCTCGAGTCGTTCTTCCCAACCCAGGGTGGCCGGATCGAGGTGGGCGGCGCCGGCGGCCAGCAGCAGGGCCTGCCAGAGCGGGTCGGAGGCGGCACCACCGCGATGCCGCGCAGGGGCAGGGGTGCGCCCGGACGCCTGCGTGGCAGGCGCCTCGGCCGCCCTCGTGGCCGCGCCCGGCAGCGCACGCCCCCGCCAGCGCAAGGGCTGGTAGCCCATTTCCGCCAGCATGCGCAGGCGCAACGAAGGCGACAGCGGAGACTCAGCCATGGGGCAGGGCGCGCAGATCGGCGACCAGCTCGGCGTAGATCTGGTCGACAGCCGCCCCCAGCATGCGGACCGACTCGCGAACGCTGCTGCCGGCGACCTCCAGCTCGCGTCGGTAGTCCTTCTCCAGCAGCGGGCGACCGGCGTCGCTGCCGTCGAGGCGGGCGCGCAGTGCAACGCGCACCGCCCAGGCGTTCTCGCCGCGGGGCAGGCGCTCGAAGGCTTCGATGCGCATCTGCAGTCGGTACTGGCGGGTCTTGGGCGGCAGCCGGGCGGTGACCAGCGGGGCAACCTCGGACTGGTCCAGGGCCCGGATCAGGCGCCGCTGCAGCAGGCGGGTCGGCGGGTCCACCCACATCTGGTAGTGGTAGGCGCGCAGCCGCTCGCCCTCGGCGTCCAGGCCGTATAGCAGGGACTGGTCGGCGTGCACGCCATCGGCGAAGAAGGCGTCCACCACCAGCGGCGCGTCGAAGCGCGTCGGACCGGCCGCGATATCGGCGGCCGGGGGCAGGCGGAAGTAGGTCGTCTCGGGAATGCCCGGGCCGCTGGCGCAGCCGGTCAGGCCGAGCACGAGGGCGAGCAGCGCGGTGCGTGGCAGATTCATTCTTCCACCTGGTCGGCGGGTGGGGTGAACAGCAGCCGGTTCGGGCTGCGCCGGATCTCGCGGCTGAACTCGTCGAAGTTGCGGCTGGAGGATTCGAGGTTGCGGGTGATCGCGTCGATCCGCTGGGCCACGGAGCCGACCGTGCGCTCAAGGTCGAGCACGGTCTGCTGCAGCGCCGGCCGGTTCTCGTCCACCGCACCCTTCAGCGAGTCCAGCAGCGCATCGGCATTGGCCCGCGTGGTCTTCAGTTCGGCGGCGACCGTGCGCACGTCGGCGAGCAGTCCGGCGATGGCCTGCTGGTTGGGTTCGTCGAGCATCCGGTTGGCGCGGTCGGCTGCCACGTTCAGCCGCTCCAGCAGCTGCTGCGCCTCGGCGAGCAGGGCCGGCGCGCTGGCGTCCACGGTACCGGCAATGGACTCGACCCGGGTGGCCAGGGTGTCGACCAGCGGCCGCAGGCGCTCCTGCGAGAGCACGGTCAATTCGGTGGCCAGGTCGTTGACCGCGCTGAACACGTCGCCTGATTCGATGCTCGGAATGGTCGACCCGGGCTCGAGCATCTGCGCGCTGGCGCCCTCGCGGATGCCCACCGTCATGTCGGCGAGCAGACCGCTGGCCTGGCGCTGGGCGATGCTGTCGGCCGGAATCTTCCAGTCCTCACGGAGGGACAGCGTGACCCGGTAGCGGGTGCGCCCGTCGACCCGGCCCGGCTCGATGCCGCTCACCTGGCCGATCCGGAAGCCCTCGTAGAACACCGGTGCACCGTGGCCCAGCCCGGCGACGTTGTGGAACTCGACCCGGTAGTCGACGGTGTCGCCGCCGCGTCCGGTGATGGTCAGCAGGGTGAAGAAAAGCAGCACGAGTGCCGCGATGACTGCCGCGCCGACCAGCACGTAGTTGACGTTGTCGCGTCGCATCGATGCCCTGCGCGGCCCCGGAAGCAGGCGACATCATAGCGAGGATGGAGCGCCACCCGGCAACCCGGGCCGCTGCCGCGACCCGCTCAGGCGGCCGGAAGGCGTAGCAGGCGGGTCCCGCTGAGACGGTCGTGCAGCGTCCGTCGGCGGCCGTCCGCAAGACTCATGAGGAAACCCAGGCCTGCCGGCAGCCAGGCCAGCGTGGCCCAGAAAAACCGCTGCCACAGGCGCGCCCGGGTGGCGGTGCAGCCGGCGGCGTCGAGCACCTTGAGCCGCCACGGCCGCATGCCGAGGGTCTGCCCGCCGCGATGCCAGGACTCCACTGCATACAGGCCGGTCAGTGCCCACAGACCGAGGCACTGGGCGAACCAGGCCAGGCTCCAGGGCTCGACCGGCGTGCCGCCGCGCAGGGCCAGCACCAGGACGCTGGCGAGAAACCACAGGGCGATCACCGGCAGGCTGTCATAGACCAGGGCGAGCAGGCGCCAGCCGAGGTGCGCCGGCAAAGTGGGTGGAAGGTCGTCATTCATGGCGGCGCAGTGTACTGGGAAGCGCCGTCGGCGCCGTGCGAGCATGTAGGCATGGCCAAGAGCACGCCCCGAACCCCGGCCGAACGTCGCGAGCGTGCCAGCGCGCGAGCGCCCCTGAGGCCGGAGGATGCCGCCCTTATCGAGCACTTCCTCGATCAGGTCTGGGCCGAGCAGGGACTTGCCCGGCATACTCTCGACGCCTACCGCCGCGACCTCCAGGGGCTCTCGCGCTGGCTGGCGTCGCGGGCAGTGGGGCTGGCCGCGGTCGACAAGTCCGACCTGCTCGCCTACCTGGCCGAGCTGGCCGATCTGGGCTACAGCCCCCGCAGTACCGCCCGCCTGCTGTCGTCGATGCGCACGTTCTTCGCCCAGCAGGTGATGCGCGGCGCCCGGGCGGATGATCCCAGCGCAGGGCTGGCGGCGCCGAAGAAGACCCGGCCGCTGCCCAAGGCGCTGTCGGAATCACAGGTCGAGGCCCTGCTCGGCGCGCCGGATCCGGCCGCGCCGCTGGGACTGCGCGACAAGGCCATGCTCGAGCTGATGTATGCCACCGGACTGCGGGTCAGCGAGCTGGTTGGCCTTGCCAGCACCCAGGTCAACCTGCGGCAGGGCGTGCTCAGGGTGCTGGGCAAGGGAAGCCGCGAACGCCTCGTGCCGATGGGAGAGGAGGCCCAGCACTGGCTGGAACGCTATCTCGCCGAGGCCCGGCCGCTGTTGGCCGGCGGCGAGCGGCTCGATGCCCTCTTTGTCTCGCAAAAGCGCGGCCCGCTCGGACGCCAGCAGTTCTGGACCATGGTGAAACGGCATGCCGCGAAGGCGGGCATCGACCCGGCCCAGGTGAGTCCGCACCGACTGCGGCACAGCTTCGCCACCCACCTGCTCAACCACGGTGCCGACCTGCGCGCCCTGCAGATGATGCTCGGCCACAGCTCGCTCAGCACCACCCAGATCTACACCTTCGTCGCCCGCGAGGCCCTCAAGCGCCTGCACGCCGCGCATCATCCGAGGGGGTGAGCCTGGCGGCCGACAGGGTGCGGCCAGCCGCACCGGGCGTACCGATCGAAACTTGGTATCCTCCCGCGGATGCGGGTTTCGGGCGCGAAGCAGACCTTCCGCAAAACCCGAATGTAGGAGCCAGCTTGCTGGCGATAGGCGCCCCGGACGGAACGATCGCCAGCAAGCTGGCTCCTACACGCAAGGGCGCCGATAGGTCCGGTTTGCGCCCTTTGTTCGCCTCGACGTGTTGCCGGCGTCCTTGCGGCGGTATGACCGGCGTGGCCAGCCGCACCCCATGTTGGGGGGCGCTTCGGGCGCCGCCGATCTTGCGTGGGGACGGGCAGGCGCGGGCTACCAGCTGCCAACGTTCGGCATCGAACTCCATGGCTCGCGCGGGGGCAGCGCCTCGCCCTTCTGCAGCAGTTCGATGGAAATGGCATCGGGGGAGCGCACGAAGGCCATCCGGCCGTCGCGGGGCGGGCGGTTGATGGTGATGCCCTGCGCTTGCAGGTGCTCGCAGGTGGCGTAGATGTCGTCGACGGCGAAGGCGAGGTGGCCGAAGTTGCGGGCGCTGCCGTAGTCCTCGTCGTCGTAGTTCCAGGTCAGCTCGACCTCGGCTTCGGGATTGTCCGGGGCGCCGAGGTAGACCAGGGTGAAGCGACCCTGCGGATAGTCCTTGCGCCGGGTTTCGACCAGGCCCAGGCCGTCGCGGAAGAAGCGCAGGGAGGCGTCGAGGTCGCGGACCCGGACCATGGCGTGGAGATAGCGCATCGGGGTGTTCCAATCGGGGGTCGGCGCGGAGGATAGCGGCGCGGCGATGAACGGGGCGTTCCATGACCCGCCGCGGGCTGTGCTCCAACGGCCGCGGAAGCACCTTGCCGGGATCGCCACCCGGGTGCGTCGACGAGCCGGGGCAGGGGTGAGGGCGGCACGGCGGCGCCATGGCGAATGCGAAGAAGGCAGCCTCGGCGGCGCCGAGCGGGTGGGTCTGACAATCGCAGTTCGCTAGACCGCGCGCGAGAACCGGGTGGGTTCGTGCTGGCCAAGGTACCGGTCGAAGCACATCGCCACATTGCGCAGCAGCATCCGGCCGCGGGGCGAGGCGACGATCCGCCGCCCGCGACAGCTGACCAGCCCGTCGTCGAACATCGGCTGCAAACGTTCGAGCGCGTCCTTGAAATAGTCCTCGAAGCGGACGGCGTGGTCGGCCTCGATCTGCTCCACGTCGATCTCGCCCTGGCACATCAGGCGCTGGATCAGCGCCGCCCGCAGCTGGTCGTCGTGATCCATGCGCAGCCCCCGCCAGATCGGCAGTCGACCCGCTTCGACCGCGGCGGACCAGGCCGGCAGGTCGCGGTGGTTCTGTGCAAAACACTCGCCGACCCGGCTGATGGCGCTGACCCCGAGCCCGATCAGGTCGCAGTCTCCGTGCGTGGTGTAGCCCATGAAGTTGCGCTGCAGGCTGCCGCAGCGCTGGGCCACCGCGAGCGGGTCGTCAGGCAGGGCGAAATGGTCCATGCCGATGTACTGGTAACCGGCCACGTCGAGCCGCCGGATGGCGAGACCAAGCAGCTGCAGCCGCGTCTCCGCGTCGGGCAGATCCGAGGCCTCGATCTGCCGCTGCGGACGGAACAGCTGCGGAAGATGGGCATAGCCGTAGATGGCTATCCGGCTGGGCCGCTGTGCGATCACGCGGTCGAGGGTGAGCGCGAACGTGCGGGGCGTTTGCTTCGGCAGGCCGTAGATCAGGTCGATGTTGATCGAGGACATGCCCGCCTGCCGGCAGGCATCGAGGACCGCCTCGGTCTCCTCGATGCCCTGCACGCGGTTCACCGCACGCTGTACGTCGGGGTCGTAGTCCTGCACACCCAGGCTGGCGCGGTTGAACCCCATCGCCGCCAGCTCGGCGACCTCGGCGGGTGCGATGGCGCGGGGGTCCAGTTCGATGGAGAAGTCCCGATCCGGCACGTCGGCGAGACCGAAGTGCCGGGAAAGATGGCCTACGACGTCCCCGAGCTGCGCCGGACAGAGGAAGTTGGGCGTGCCGCCGCCGAAGTGGATCTGCACGACCTGGCGGTCGCGATCGATCAGCGAGCCGCTTGCTTCGATCTCGCGCTTGAGCAACTGGACGTACTCTTCCCCACGCCTGCGGTCGCGGGTGATCACCTTGTTGCAGCCGCAGTAGAAACAGGGGCTGGTGCAGAACGGTACATGCAGGTACAGCGAGAGCCGCCGTGGGATCGGGTCGTCGTTGCTGTCGCGCAGCGCCTGTTCCCAGTCGTGGCGGCCGAAGTCGGCATGGAACTGCGGCGCCGTCGGGTAGGACGTGTAGCGCGGACCTGGCCGGTCGTAGCGGCGCAGCAGCTCGGTATCGAAACACGATGTCAGGCTCATGGGCCGCAGTCTGCTGCGCGCGACCGGCGCCGGCCTTGACCTTGATCAAAGGGGCGGGCCGGGCGTTTGAAACCGCGGCGGCTTGCCCGGACAATGCGCGCCTTTCCCGCCCCAACAGGAACCCCGCATGCCCATCCTGCGCATGAGCGAGCTCGACCTCTCCGCCAAGCGGGTGCTGATCCGCCAGGACCTCAACGTGCCGGTCAAGGACGGTCAGGTCACCTCCGACCAGCGCATTCTTGCCTCTCTGCCGACGCTGAAGGCCGCGCTCGACCAGGGCGCGGCGGTCATGGTGATGTCCCATCTCGGGCGACCCAAGGAGGGCAGCTGGAGCGAGGAGGATTCGCTAGCGCCGGTCGCCGCGCGCCTCGGCGAACTGCTCGGCTTCGAGGTCCCGCTGCAGCGCGACTGGATCGACGGCGTCGAGGTCGCGCCGGGCAAGCTGGTGCTGCTGGAGAACTGCCGGATGAACGTTGGCGAGGGCAAGGACGATCCGGCGCTGGCGGCGAAGTACGCGGCGCTCTGCGACGTCTTCGTCATGGACGCCTTCGGTACCGCGCATCGCGCCCAGGCCTCGACGCATGGGGTGATCCGCGCCGCCGGGATCGCCTGCGGAGGCCCGCTGCTGATGGCCGAGCTGGATGCCCTGGCCAAGGCGCTGGAGCTGCCGGCACGGCCGCTGCTGGCCATCGTCGCCGGCTCCAAGGTGTCGACCAAGCTGGAACTGCTCGGCAACCTGATCGGCAAGGTCGATCAGCTGATCGTCGGCGGCGGCATCGCCAACACCTTCCTCGCCGCCGCCGGGCATCCGGTGGGCAGGTCGCTGTGCGAGCACGATCTGGTCGACACGGCCCGGGAGATCCAGGCCAAGGCCGAGGCCCGTGGAGCGTCGATTCCGCTGCCGCTGGACGTCGTGGTCGCGCCCGAGTTCAGGGCCGATGCGCCGGCCACGGTCAAGGACCTCGGTCAGGTCGGCGAAGGCGACATGATCCTCGACATCGGGCCGAAGACCGCGGCTCACTACGCCGAGCTGATCGAGCGCGCCGGCAGCGTCATCTGGAACGGCCCGGTCGGCGTCTTCGAGTTTGATGCCTTTGGTGAGGGCACCCGGGCGGTGGCGCAGGCCATCGCCGGCTCGAAGGCCTTCTCGATCGCCGGCGGCGGCGACACCCTGGCCGCGGTCGACAAATACGGCGTGGCGGACGGCATCAGCTACATCTCGACCGGCGGCGGCGCCTTCCTCGAGTTCTGCGAGGGCAAGACGCTGCCGGCAGTGGCGGCCCTCGCCGAGCGCGGCTGAGGCGTGTCGGGGCGGCCGGCGCGGCCGCCCCGCAGTTCTGGATCAGGCCTCGACCGAGGGCGGCGGAGCCGGCGGCTCGCCGGTGGGGCCCTCGTTCGACGGCGCTGCCGGCGGCGCGGCGCCGGTGCCGAACACCTCGCGGCTGGCAAAGAAGATGGCCGTGCTGACCACCGGCACCAGGACCACCGTGATCAGCAGGTGTCCGAGCAGGGGCACCCAGCCGAGCAGCAGGCTGGCGACGATCGCCACCACCGCCAGCACGACGACGAACACCAGCACCGCTGCCCAGTTGGCCAGGCAGGCGCGCAGGCTCTCCTTCATCGCGGTGATCGGTTCGATTCCGTCCAGCATCACCCGCGGCGTGGCGAAGAAGACCAGGGCGTAGGCAAACAGGCCGACGGCGAGGGCGAGCAGTACAAAGACCAGCCCGCCCGCGCCCAGCGATGCGCCGGCCAGGGCGTCGGCATCCGCTGCGGCCGAGACGCCAGCGGCGAGCAGGGCGCTGCCGATGAAAACCACGCCGAGCACGAGGACGGTAAGACCGGCGACCACGCCCGGCAGGCAGAGGGTCAGCATGGGGCCGGCCTTGCCCGGCTGCTGGAAGGCGGCGAACAGATGCTGGAAGTCGGCCTTGCGCCCGGCCGATTCCTCGCGGGCCGCGAACATGATGCCGCCGTAAAGCGCGGGCCCGGCGATCGCCATGGCCAGGCTGCCCAGCAGGGGCACCAGCAGAACCGCAGCGATCACCAGACCCATCAGGGCGAACGGGGCCGGGTTCTTCAGCAGCAGCTGGACGGATTCGGTCAGCCAGGCGATGCCCTGGCCTGCGTCGACGCGACGGATGTTCATGACGGCTCCCTGTGTGGCCTGGTTACCCTTCACGGACGGGGCAGGCCGCCGGCCGTGACGCGGGACCCGCGGGAATTTCCCACGGGACGAAACGGCTGGCATTGTGCCCCACTATGAAGGGGGCATGGACGAGATGTCCGCCTCGCCGGGACGGAGCAGGAGGTGCCGAGCGTGGTCAATCGACTGAGCGCTGCAGGATTCATCCATCGATTGCGCACCGATTTCACCTTTGCCTCGGTGTCCTCGCTGGCGCTGACCGGCGTGGTCGCCGTAACTCCGTTCGCGGTCTACCGCTACCTGCGGGGCGAGTGGATGATCGGCACGGTAGACCTGCTGCTGGTCCTGTGCATCCTCTCTTCGCTCGGTTACGCGCTGGTGACCGGACGCAACCGGGGCGCCTTCAACCTGATCATGGCGGGGGGAGTCGCTGCCTGTCTTGGCGTCACCTACCTGGTCGGCCTGGCGGGCAACTTCTGGACCTTCCCGGTGCTGGTCGGGCTCTACGCCGTGCTGCCGATACGTGCCGCATTGGGTCTTGGCTGCGCCCTGACCCTGACCGTGGTCTGGGTGGGCAAGGGACTGCCCACCGTGGTCGAGGTGCTGAGCTTCGCGGTCACCGGCGTCCTGGTCTCGGGGCTCGCCGCGATCTCTGCCTACCATGTCGGCCGGCAGCGCCAGGCCCTCGAGTTGGCAGCGGCCACTGACGCCCTGACCGGGGTCGGCAACCGCCGGCGGATGTCCGGCGATCTCGAGCAGTCGGCGCGCCTGGCCTGCCGCGGCAGCCCGCTGCCGGCGCTGATGGTGCTCGACCTCGATCACTTCAAGCGGATCAACGACGAGTGTGGCCACGAGATGGGCGACCGCGTGCTGATCGAGTTCGCCAATGTCGTCGGCAAGACGCTCCGGCAGACCGACAGCCTGTACCGGATGGGCGGAGAGGAATTCCTGGTCCTGCTGCCGATGGTCGAGCCGACCGGTATTGCCCTGGTCGCCGAGAAGGTCAGGGCCCGGGTCGAAGAGCAGTTGCGCTCGCCACTGGGGCCGGTGACGGTGTCGATCGGCGCGGCGCTGTACCGCCGCGGTGAATCCGTGGCCGAATGGATTCACCGCGCCGACACCGCGGTCTACGAGGCCAAGGCGCAGGGCCGCAATGGCTGGTCGATCGCGCCGCGCATCGACGGCCGTGAACGGGACTAGCCCGGGCGCTGGCTGCCCGCGCCGCGGGCATGGGCGCAGAAGCGGCGCAGCACGCGGCGGGCGATCGGCGCTGCGCTGACGCCCTGCAGCATCGCCGCCGGCGATCGGCCTTCCTGCACCAGGGCCGGCTGCCGGGCCAGGATGTAGCCGCGCATGTGTCCGGCAGAGAACTCCGGATGGAACTGCACGCCCCAGGTCTGCCCGCCGAGGCGGAAGGCGCCGTGCGGCTCGTGCTCGCTGCGGGCCAGCAGCACGGCGCCCGGCGGCGGCTCGATCACGCTCTGCAGGTGCGACATCTGGGCGCGGAAACGCTGCGGCAGGCCGCGCATCAGCGGGTCCTGGCTGGCTGCTTCCAGCGGCGTCATCTCGACCGTGCCCATCTCGCGACCGGCCGGGTGATAGTCGACGCGGCCGCCGAAAGCGTGTGCGATCAGCTGGTGGCCATAGCAGATGCCGAGCAGGGGAACGCCCTGTTCATGGGCGCGGCGCAGCCAGTCGGCGGTGCGCTCGCTCCAGGCAAGGCGCTCGCTGACCATGGCCGAGGACCCCGAGACGATGACCCCGGCCCAGCCTTCCGCGGTCGGCAGGGCCTCGCCCTGTTCGACATGGCAGGACGCCGCTTCATGGCCGCGCAGGCCGGCGGCGACGCGAATCCAGTGGCCGAAACCTCGGTGCCGGCGCAGCGGCGCCACCGGGCTGCCGGTCTCGATGATCAGGAAGGGCGCGTTCATTCGTGCGTCGGCAGGACGGTCAGGACTTCGGGAATCGTGGTGACGCCTGCGGCGACCTTCTCGGCGCCGGCCAGGCGCAGCGGACGCATGCCCTCCTCGACCGCGGCGCGGGTGAAGGGCGCGAGCTCCATGTCGGCGCGGATCATCGCGCGCAGGGCAGGCGACAGGGTGAGCAGCTCGTAGAGGCCGACGCGGCCGCGGAAGCCGGTCTTGCGACACTCAAGGCAACCCACCGGGCCCATCGGTGTCGCGCCCGCGGGAAGCGGCATCAGGCGGCCGGCGAGGTGGCGCCATTCCTCGGCATCCAGCTCTGCGGGCGCCTTGCACTGACTGCACAGGGTGCGCGCCAGACGCTGCGCCAGCACGCCGTTGAGGGTGCTGGCGATCAGGTAATGCGGCGCGCCGAGGTCGAGCAGGCGGGTGATGGCCGCCGGCGCGTCGTTGGTGTGCAGGGTGGACAGCACCAGGTGGCCGGTCAGCGCGGCCTGGATGGCCATCTGCGCGGTCTCCAGGTCGCGGATCTCGCCGATCATGATGATGTCCGGATCCTGTCGCAGCAGGGTGCGCACGCCGGCGGCGAAGGTCAGGTCGATATTGGTCTGCACCTGCATCTGGTTGAACTCGGGCGCGATCATCTCGATCGGGTCCTCGATCGTGCAGACATTGACGTCCGGCGTTGCCAGCCTTTGCAGGGTCGAATACAGGGTAGTGGTCTTGCCCGAGCCGGTCGGCCCGGTGACCAGCACGATGCCGTGCGGACGCTCGGTCAGTTCGTTCCAGCTTTCCGCCTCGACGTGGTTGAAGCCGAGCTGCTCCAGCGGCTTCAGCGCGGTATCCGGGTCGAAGATGCGCAGCACGCACTTCTCGCCGAAAGCGGTGGGCATGGTCGACAGGCGCATTTCCACTTCACGGCCGCCCGGCGAGCGGGTCTTGATCCGGCCGTCCTGCGGGCGCCTGCGCTCGGCGAGGTCCATGCGTCCCAGCACCTTGATCCGCGCCACGGCGGCGGTCATGACCGGGGTCGGCAGCTCGAATACCTTGTGCAGCACGCCGTCGATGCGGAAGCGCACCTTGCTGGTATCGCGGCGCGGCTCGAGATGGATGTCCGAGGCGCGCTGCTCGTAGGCGAACTGCATCAGCCAGTCGACGATGTGGACGATGTGCTGGTCGTCGGCGCCGACCTCGCCGCTGCTGCCGAGCTCGACCAACTGCTCGAAGTTCGGCAGCCCCGGGCCCTCGCCCTTGGCCTCGCGCGCTCCCTTGACCGAGCGGGTGACGCCGAAGAACTCCATCGTGTAGCGGGACAGGTCCAGCGGATTCGCGACCCGCAGCGAAATCTCCCGGCGCAGCAGCTTGCGCAGGTCGGGCAGCCAGTCCAGCGCCAGAGGCTCGGCGGTGGCGATGGTCACCTCGTTGGCGTCGACCGCCACCGGCAGGATGCGGTGGCGCTGGGCATAGGCGAGCGAGATCAGCTCGGAGACCTTGCCGACCTCGATCCGGGTCGGGTCGATGCGCAGGTAGGGCAGCTGGCAGCGCGCGGCCAGCCATTCGGTCAGAGCCTCCATCTCCAGCGCCACCGGGGCTTCCGTGCTGCCCTGGTCGGCACGTGGCAGCTTGAGGTCGGCCAGCAGGACCAGGGGATGCAGCTCGCGGGTGCGGGCATCGGCCGCTGCGCTGCGCGCCCGCTGGGCACTGGCCGGGCTGAGGATGCCGTCGGCCAGCAGGGCCTGGAGAATGGGCACCAGCTGCAGCCGCCCGCTGGGCAGTGTGACGGCGCGCGATGCCGGAGGAGAGGGGTGGGCGCTCAAGATTGCATTTCCTGGCACGGCGGACCCGCGCCGCACGGCTATACTAGCGCGCCCCGCCACAGCGCCACGGCGATTGCCTCACCGGACGTTTCCCCGCGGTGCGGCGATCCGTGCAGCCGGCGCTGCCCACCCAGTGACGAGGCACCATGTCCGCACCGACCTTCCAGCAGCTTATCCAGACGCTCAACCAATACTGGGGCGACCAGGGCTGCGTGCTGATCCAGCCGCTCGACCTCGAGGTCGGCGCCGGCACCTTCCATCCCGCCACCTTCCTGCGCGCGCTCGGGCCCGAGCCGTGGAATGCGGCCTACGTGCAGCCCTCGCGGCGTCCCACCGACGGCCGTTACGGTGAGAATCCCAACCGCCTGCAGCACTACTACCAGTACCAGGTGGTGATGAAGCCGAATCCCGACAATATCGTCGAGCTGTACTTCGGCTCGCTGAAGGCACTGGGCATCGATCCCCTGGTCCACGACCTGCGCCTGGTCGAGGACAACTGGGAGTCGCCCACCCTCGGCGCCTGGGGCCTGGGTTGGGAAGTCTGGCTGAATGGCATGGAGGTGACCCAGTTCACCTACTTCCAGCAGGCCGGGGGCATCGAGTGCAAGCCGGTCACCGGCGAGATCACCTACGGCCTCGAGCGTCTTGCGATGTACCTGCAGAACGTCGACAACGTCTACGACCTGATCTGGACGGTCGGGCCGCAGGGCACCGTTACCTATGGTGATGTCTACCTGCAGAACGAGCGCGAGCAGAGCGCCTACAACTTCGAGCATGCCGATGTCGAGGAGCTGTTCCACCGCTTCGACGCCTGCGAGAAGGAGGCGCTGAAGCTGGTCGAGCTGGGTCTGCCGCTGCCGGCCTACGACCAGGTCTGCAAGGCCTCGCACAGCTTCAACCTGCTCGACGCCCGGCGCGCCATTTCGGTCACCGAGCGGCAGCGCTACATCCTGCGCGTGCGCACCCTGTCGCGCAGCGTCGCCGAGGCCTATTTCGCCCAGCGCGAGAAGCTCGGCTTTCCCGGACTTGGCAAGGAGGCCGCGTGATGAGTCCGCTCAGTCTGGAACCGCAGGCCCACGAGCAGGCCCAGCCCGGCGCCAAGCGCGAGAAGGAGTCGCTGTTCAACAAGCCGCTGCTGATCGAGCTCGGCACCGAGGAGCTGCCGGTGAAGGCCCTGCCGGGCCTGGCCCGAGCGCTGGCCGACGGCATCGTCGCCGGTCTCGACAAGCGCGAGGTCATGCACGGCCCGGCCAAGCTGCTTTACACCCCGCGTCGGCTGGCGGTGATGATCGATGCGGTGGCGCCGACCCAGCCCGAGCAGCGCAGCGAGCGTCGCGGCCCGGCCATCGCCCAGGCCTTCGACGCCAAGGGCGAGCCGAGCAAGGCCGTACTCGGCTTTGCCGCCTCCTGCGGGGTCACCGTCGACAAGCTCGAGCGCCTGCATACCGACAAGGGGGCCTGGTTCGTGCACCGCTCGGTGAGCCCGGGTGCGCCTCTGCATGAGCTGGTGCCGGAGATCATCGCCGAGGCGGTGCGCGGCATGCCGATTCCCAAGCCGATGCGCTGGGGCGCGCACGAGCACGCCTTCGCCCGGCCGGTCCACTGGCTGTTGGTCCTGCACGGCGAGCGGGTGATCGATACCGAACTGCTTGGCGTCAAGGCCGACCGCATGACCCGCGGCCACCGCTTCTACAGCGACAAGGCGCTGTGGGTGGCGGCGGCGGGTGATTACCTGGACACCCTGCGCGGGGCCAAGGTGATTGCCGACCCCGACGAGCGTCGCGACCGCATCCGCGCGGAGATCTCCCGGGTGGCCGGCGTCAGCAAGCAGCGCCCGCGCATCGATGCGGGCATTCTCGAGGAGGTCAACTGCCTCACCGAGTGGCCCTGCGCCGTGCTCTGCAGCTTCGAGGAGCGCTTCCTGCGGGTGCCGCAGGAGGCGCTGATCCTGACCATGGAGTCGAACCAGAAGTTCTTCCCCCTGCTCA
The DNA here is from genome assembly GCF_023156535.1 of Pseudomarimonas salicorniae. GTDB lineage: Bacteria > Pseudomonadota > Gammaproteobacteria > Xanthomonadales > Xanthomonadaceae > Pseudomarimonas > Pseudomarimonas salicorniae. Next base: position 56,794 of record NZ_JALNMH010000006.1, read on the forward strand.
AGGGCGACGGCGGCCTCGCCGAGCAGTTCATCGGCATCGCCAACATCGACAGCAAGGACGTCGCCGAGGTGCGTAAGGGCTATGAGCGGGTGATCCGACCGCGCTTCGCCGACGCCGAGTTCTTCTACAACGAGGACGTCAAGCAGGGCCTTGCGACGATGAACGAGGGTCTGGCCCAGGTCACCTACCAGCAGAAGCTCGGCAGCTACGCCGACAAGGTGCAGCGGGTGGGCATGCTGGTCGATCCGCTGGCCCGTGCGGCCGGCGTCGATCCCGAGCTGGCCCGGCACGCGGCACAGCTGTCCAAGGCCGACCTGCAGTCGCGCATGGTCGGCGAGTTCCCCGAGCTGCAGGGCGTGATGGGTCGCTACTACGCGGTGGCCGCAGGCCTGCCGCCGGAGCTCGCCAACGCCATCGACCAGCAGTACCAGCCCCGTTTCGCCGGCGATGCCATCGCCGCTTCGCCCATGGGTCGGGTGCTGGCCGCCGCTGAACGCATCGATACGCTGGCAGGCGGCTTCGCCGCGGGGCTCAAGCCTTCCGGCAACAAGGACCCCTTCGCCCTGCGCCGGGCCGCGCTGGGCCTTGCCCGTACGCTCATCGAGGGCAAGCTGGAGATCGGCCTCTCGCCGCTGTTCGCCCGCGCCAACAGCCTGCTGCCAGGCACGGCCAAGCCGGTCGAGGTGGACGAACTGATGGACTTCGTCTACGACCGCCTGCGCGGCTACCTGCAGGACCAGGGCGTTCCTGGCAGCCACTTCGAGGCCGTGCTGGCCGTGCGTCCTGTCTCGCTGTCCGACTTCTCTCGCCGGATCGAGGCGATCGGCAGCTTCACCAAGCTCAGCGATGCCGAGGCGCTGGCCGCGGCCAACAAGCGCATCCGCAATATCCTGCGCAAGGCCGAGGGCGAGGTTGCCGCCGAGGTGCAGGCCTCGGCGCTGAAGGAGGAGGCCGAGCGCGCCCTGCTGCAGGCGCTCGAACAGGCCGAGGAGGACACCCGCGGCCCGCTCGCCGAGCACGATTACGTCGCCGTGCTGCGACGCCTGGCGCGCCTGCGTCCGCAGGTCGACGCCTTCTTCGATGCGGTGATGGTCATGGTCGATGACCAGGCCCTGCGCTCGCAGCGGCTCGGCCTGCTGCAGCGGCTCTCCGACCGCTTCCTCGCGGTGGCCGACATCTCCGGGCTGGCCCACGGCTGAGCGGAGTGCGCCCGGCAAGGCGTCCGCTTTGCCGGGCTTCACCTTGGATCGGCTAGTGTCCTGTCCCGGGAGCCAGCCGGCAGGGGGGCGTCACGCGTGTGGCGCCGACGCCGCAGAGTAAGGAGGCAAGGCAGCGCCATGGCGAGGACGCTCAAGGCAGCATCAGTGGCGGAGCCTTCACGGCTCAAGCCGATGCCCAGCCCCGCCCGCGCGGCGGCCAGCCTGAACGGGTGGTTCCATCGCCGACGGAACGCCGTGTATGCCCTCTTCCTGGGTGGCATCGTGCTGCCGATGGCGGGCGGCCTGCCCGGGGCGGTGCGGGCGCAGCCCGCGGCAGATCCGGCGGTCGCCGAAGACGCCCTGCTCAAATTCTCGGGCGTCGAGTTCAGCGGAGTCGACGAGCGCATGGAAGCCAGCCTGCGCAAGCGGGTCAGCCTGGCCCGCCTGAAGGTCGGCACCGGCCTTCGGCCTTCCCGGTTCCGCTATTTCCTGCAGATCATGCCGCGCGAGGTGGACGAGGCCCTTCATCCGTTCGGCTACTACAGCAGCGTGGTCGACGTGCGGCCGCGGCAGCAGGGCGATCAGCTCGGGGCAGCAGTGGCGATCGAACTGGGCGACCCGGTGCGCGTGCGCATCGACCGGCTGGCGGTGGATGGCGATGGCGCCCGCGACCGCGCCCTGCGTCGCGCCATCGCCGGCTTCGAGCCAGGCGAGGGCGATGTCCTCGACCACGTGCGCTACGAGGAGAGCAAGTCCGAGGTCAATCGGCTGCTCGGCGAGCGTGGCTACTTCGATGCCAGCCTGGCCCGCTCGCGGGTCGAGGTGGTTCGGGCGCGCGGTGAAGCCAGCCTCGACCTGTTCTGGGAGAGCGGCCCGCGCTACCGCTTCGGTGATACCCGCTTCGAGGGCAGTCAGTTCCGGCAGGGCCTGCTCGAGCCGCTGGTGCCCTATCGTGCCCAGGCGCCCTACCGGCAGTCGCAACTGCTGGTGTTGCAGCAGCGGCTGACCGATCTCGACTACTTCGATCGCATCGATGTGCTGCCACGGTTGAAGGCCCAGCCGGAGCGCCCGGGGGACGCCGAACGCGAGCTGGCCGAACAGGTCGAGGCCGGGCCGCCGACCGCCTCGGCGGACTCCGCCGGGGGGGAGGAGGGTCCGCCCCGCGTCGGCGTCGACGTCACCCTCGAGCCTGCACCGCGCAACGTCTACCGCGCCGGCCTCAGTTACGGCACCGACACCGGCCCCGGGGTCAAGCTGGGTTACACCCGGCGTTGGCTGAACGACCGTGGTCACCGTCTGGAGAGCGATCTACTGCTCGGCGGCGAGCGCTCCTCGGCCCTGGTGCGCTACCGCATTCCCGCCTTCGAACGGCTGACCGGCTGGTGGACCGCTCGGGTTGCGGCGCGCGAGGAACTGTTCCTCGATGAGCGCGCCGAGATCTTCGAGTCCTCGCTGATCCGGGACGGGCGCTGGCGCGGCAACCTGTTCGGTGTCGGCATGGTGGTCCAGAAGGAGCAGTACGACAGCGTGGGTGCCCTGCTGGTCTATCCGCAGGTCTCTCTGGAGCGCAGCGTCAGCAACGACCCGCTGTATCCGACCCGCGGCTTCAAGTGGTCGGTGCTCGGCCGCTGGGGCTTGACCGGGCTCGGCTCGGAGGTGCGCTTCCGCCAGGTGATCGCCTCCGCCACGCTGATCCGCGGCCTGGGCGAGCGCACCCGGGTGATCGTCCGCGGTGAGGCCGGGGCCCTGCGCACCGGCGAGTTCCAGCGGATTCCGCCCTCGCTGCGCTTCTACGCCGGTGGCGACCGCAGCGTCCGCGGCTATGGCTACCAGGAGCTGGCACCGCCGCTCGGCGACGGCGAGCGCTTCGGCGGCCGCAACCTGCTGGTCGGCAGCGTCGAGCTTGAGCATATGTTTACCGCCCAGTGGGGCGCGGCGGTTTTCGCCGACGCCGGCAATGCCTACGGCAGCGAATTCGAGCCGGCGGTCGGTGTCGGTCTCGGCCTGCGCTGGCGCTCGCCCGTGGGGCCGGTGCAGGTCGACATCGGCCGCGGGCTCGACCAGCCCGACAAGACCTTCCGCCTGCACATCCAGTTGGGGCCGCCGCTGTGACCCGCGCCCGCCGCGGATGGCTGTTTGCCCTGGCCCTGCTGATCCTGCTGCCGCCGCTGGCTGCGGCCTGGCTGCTCGGCACGACCAGCGGCCTGCGCTTCGCGTTCGCCCGGGCTGCGGGGGCGCTGCCTGGACTCGCCCTCGAAGCTGAGCGCATCGAGGGCCGCCTCGGCATGATCCGGGTCGAAGGATTGGCCTTGCGCCTGGCCGACAGGCCGATCCGCGTCGATCGGCTCGAACTCGACTGGCGGCCGCTTGCGGCCATCGCCGAACGGGTCGAGGTGGAGCGCCTGCAGGCCAGCGGGCTGGTCATTGGCCCGGTCGCCGGCGCGCCAGTCGAGAGCGAACCCTTCGATCCCGAGCAGTTCGTCTGGTCGTATCCGATACCCGAGCTGCCCGTTACGCTGGACTTCGATGAGGTGAGGGTCGACGGTGCGCGACTCGAGGACCAGCTGCTCTGGGAGTCGCTGGCGCTGTCGGCGAGTCTCGATCGTGCCGGCCGCCTGCAGCTGCGTCGACTGCAGCTCGGGCGCGGCCAGGACCGACTGCGGCTGTCCGGGGCGCTGCCGGCGCCGCCCGATTCGGCCGGTCTGCAGGGCGACTGGCGTCTCGGTGAGGCCCGCGGCGCGCTGAACCTGCGGGCGGACGGCAACGGCGGCGGCCTGCAGCTGAGCACCGACGAGGGCCGCGCCGAGTTGGCGCTGGCGATCCAGGCGCCGCGCAGCTGGCAGCTGCGCCTGGCCGCCGACCACGCCGATCTCGCGGCGATCCTGCCCGGCGTCCCGACGCCGCTCGACCTGCAGCTCGAGCTGCGCGGGGAAGGCGCTGCGGCCAGCCTGAGCGGCCGCTTCGAACAGGCGCTCATCCAGCTGCGCGAAGTCGAGGGCGAACTGCGCTGGCTGGCCGACCGCGACACCCTGGCCCTGGGCGCGCTGTCGGCACGCCATCCCGCGGGCGGCAGCCTGCGCGTGGAAGGCGAGCTGCAGCTCCAGGCATCGCTGGAGCTGTCCTTGCAGGCCGAGCTGGATGGCTGGCCGCTGCTGGCGGATGAGCCGGAGGCCCCGGCACCGCGCTTCAGCGGCCGCGTCGAGGCCGAGGGCACATTCGATGATCTTGCCCTGCGACTGCGCGGAAGCCTCGCCCGCGGCGAACAGCGGCTGCCGCTGGAGCTCGATGCGCGACTGCTTCCCGACGCGCTGGCGATCGAGCAGCTGCGAGCCCAGGGCGAGGCCGGGCGGCTGCTCGGCCGCGGCCGTCTGCAATTCGATCCGGAGCTTGCCCTGGACCTGGCTATAGAGGGCGAGGAGTTCGACCCCGGATGGCTGGATCCCCGTCTCAGCGGCGCCTTTTCACTCGGCGCCTCGCTGGATGCGCGGCAGGTCGGGGATCGTTGGCGGGCAGTGCTGGAGCTGACCCGGCTTGGCGGCCGGTGGAAGGATGTCGGGATCAGCGGCCAGGGAAGGCTGGAGTGGGAGGATCAGCGCCTGGCCGGTGAGCTGCTGCTGCAGGTCGGCGAAGGCACGGTCCGGGTCACCGGCGAGGGCCAGGCCGCACGGCTTGATATCGAGCAGCTGCAGATCGACCTGGTGCAGCCGGACACCGGTGGGGTGCTGTCCGGCAGCGTGCAGCTCGATGGGCTGCCCGATGCGCTGCGCTGGGACAGCGATCTGCGCATCGACAGGCTGCGCCGCGACGAGTTGCGGGTCGAGCAGCTGAGCCTGAGCGGAGGCCTCGGCCAGACCGGCTCGCGCAGCCTTCGTCTGGCCTGGCAGGGGGCCGACCTTCCACCGCAGGTGCGCGCACTCGCCGGTCAGCTCGAGCTGAGCGGAAACCTGACCGACTACCGCGCCGATCTCGAAGCCGAGGGCGATGGGTTGCGGCTGCAGGCGCAGTGGCGAGGGGATCTCGACGACACACCCGAGCTCCGAGTGGAGCAGTTCAGCCTGGTCAGCCCCGACATCGGCGAGTGGCGGCTGGAGGAGGGCGGCCAGATCGCGCTGGGCCCGGTGATGCGCGTCGAGCCGCAGTGTCTGGTATCGGACGAGGCCCGGTTGTGCCTGCGCAGCCTCGAACCCGGAGCGCCCGGTGAGGCGGCCCCCCTGGAGATCCAGCTGGATGACCTGGCGCTGACCCGCCTGGCTGCCCTGGGCGGGGCGCCGGAAAACCTGCGGATCGAAGGGCGACTGTCGGCCAGGGCCCGCCTGCGCACCGCGCCCTCGATCGAACTGCTGGGCGTGGAAGGTGGGCTGGACGGCGGCAGCGTGGTCGACGAGGCGCTGGAGACTCCACAGCGACTGGTCGCCTGGTCGGCGGCGCGCTGGGGCCTGCGTAGTGAGGATGGCCGCTGGAAGATCAAGGCCGGCGCGGATTTGCTGCCGGGGGGGCAGCTCAGACTGCAACTCGACGCCGACGCCGCAGCGCCGCTGGACAGCAGCCGCTGGGATGGATCACTCGAGGTCGATATCGACCAGCTGCAGGCGCTGGCCCTGCTTGCGCCGGACGTCACCGCCGCCAAGGGCGCCCTGCGCGGCAGCCTGCGTTGGAGCCCGGGTCTCGCTCCCCAGGGCGAGATCGCCCTGCAGGATTTCAGCGCGCGCATTGCCGCGCTCGGCATCCAGCTGCGGGACTCTTCGCTCAGCCTGCGCCAGGGCGAGAACGGGCTGCTGCTGGACGGTCTGCTCGACACCGGCGAGGGCCCACTGCGCGTCGAGGGCGAGGTCCAGCCCGGCGCCGAGGCCCGCGCCCGCATTCGTCTGGCAGGCGAGGGCGTGCTGGTTGCCGACACCCGGCGTCTGGCCCTGCGCGCGTCGCCGGATCTCGAGATCCGCTGGCGTGGCGGGCAGCTCATCCTGCGGGGGAAGGTCGCCATTCCCAGCGCGCTGATCGACCTCGAGCGCATCGAGGCAGGCGTGCAACCGTCGCCCGACGTGGTCGTGCTCGATCCGCGCGAAGCGCGCCAGGGCGCGGCGGCGATGCCGTTGGATGCCAGCGTGCAGGTGGTGCTGGGCGAGGCGGTCAAGCTCTCCGGCTTCGGTTTCGACGGCCGCATCAGCGGCACGCTCAATATCCGCGAACAGCCGGGCAGGTCGATGCGCGGGCGCGGCACGCTGCAGCTAAGCGGCAGCTATCGCGCCTACGGGCAGGAGCTGGAGATCGAGCGTGGACGCCTGTTGTTTGCCTCGAGCGCGCTCGACAACCCCGGCATCGACCTGCGCGCGCGACGCCCGCTGCGCGAGGTGGAAGTCGGTGTTGAGGTGCGCGGCCCCGCGCGCAACCCGCGCCTGAGCCTGTGGTCGCGACCGTCCATGGACCAGGCCGAGGCGCTGTCCTGGCTGGTGCTCGGCCAGCCGCTGGCCTCGGCCACCGAAGCCGACGGTGCCCAGCTCGGCCAGGCCGCCGCTGCGGTGGGCGGCAACCTGCTCGCAGCACGGATCGGCGGCCGGCTCGGCTTCGATACCTTTGGCGTCTCCGATTCAGAGGCCCTGGGCGGCGCGGCATTCACCGTTGGCAAGTACCTTTCGCCCAAGCTATACCTCAGCTACGGCGTGGGCCTGTTCGACGAGGGCACCGTGGTCACCCTGCGTTACCTGATCAGCCGGCACTTCGACATCGAACTGGAGTCGGCCCGCGAGAGCCGGGCCGGCATCAACTACCGCATTGAGAAGGACTGACGCGACATGCCGCCCGCGGCACGCGGCAAGCTGAACCGGCCCTGACAACGGCCCGTTTTGCGACTGCTACACTTCCGCCCCCTGCGGGCGGAGCGCCGCCCCGAAACCCGCTCAACGAAACATAGGAGCTCCCCATGCGCGCGCCGCTGTTCATCGCTCTTTCCGCCGTTCTTCTGGCTGCCTGCGGGCAGCAGGGCTCCCAGCAGGAGCAGCAGGCCCGCCGCGAGCAGGCCCAGCAGGGCCCGACCGCGCCGCCGCCGGTTCCGGCTTCGGCCACTGCCATCCGCGGCACCCTCAACATCAACGGACTGAGCCAGCTGCCGCCCGGTCTGCAGCTGCGGCTGCGCGTACTGGATCGCACCGATCCGAGCATCGTCCCGCCGGTGGTGGCCGAGCGGGTCGAGCCGGCGCCGGCCAGCGTGCCCTACAACTATGCGCTGCCCTACGATCCGGCGACGATCAACCCCGATGGCCGCTACGTGGTCGACGGTGCCCTGGTCGCCGGCGAGGCGGTGCTCTACGGCACCCCCAACTCGATCTGGGTGCTGACCCAGGGCGAGGACGCCAACGCCGACATCGGTCTGGAGCGCGGTGGCGGCCTGCCCCCGCCGGACATGGCGCCGGCCGATCTGCTGCGCCAGGAGTTCGACCGCCTCGAGCGTTCGATCGGCGGCATGAAGCGGATCAGCGGCGAGCGCATCGAGAACGACATCACTGTCGGCTGGGATGCCTTCGCCGACTCCTCGGGCATTCGCTTCGCCCGTCAGGCGATCGACTACGACAAGGGTGGCGTGGTGTCCTTCCGCTTCGCCTACAAGGATGGCCAGCCCTGGATTCTCGCCCGCGAACAGGGCGGTGTCGTGCAGATGGTCGGCTGGGCTGCTGACGGCACGCTGGCCCTGAACAGCGATACCAACGACAAGGCGCTGGACGAGAACGAGGTCGCCAGCCTGAAGGCCATGGCCGCCTCGGTTTACAGCGAGGCCGCCGCCAAGCACGGCGGCTGAGCCGGCCTTCACGGCGCATGCCGACGGCGGCCTTCACGCCGCCGTCGGATGTTTTTCACGGCCGCAGGGGTAATCTGCGGCCCATGAAGCCTGTAGCCGCCGCCGCAGACGTCGATCGACCGGATCGCAGCCTGCTTGCTTGCCGCTATGGTGCCCCAAGCACTATCATTCGCGGGCTTTTCGGCCTCCGCTTGGGCGGTCGTAGCGCTGGTCGACAGGGCTTCTCGCCATGATCGAGAACTTCGCCGCCGCAGGCCCGTCGGGAGAGGCTCGGATCGTCATCCGTCCCAACCGATCGCTTTCCCTGCGCCAGGTGAGGGGCGTTGCGCTCGGCTACGCGGGCGTGGTGTCGATGATCAGCGTGCTGAGCTGGCTGCAGGGCAATGCCTTCGCGCCGCTTTTCGCGCTGCTCAACGCCGCGGTGTTTGCCGGCTGCCTGGCCTTGGTCTGGCGCCGCTGCTCCCGCGCCGAGTTGATAGCGGTGGGTTGCGATCACGTCCGCGTGCGCCGCCTTCCGGAGCTGGTCGATCTGTTCGATGCGCACCCGGCCTGGGTCCGCGTCGATACTTCGGCCGGGCGTGTGCGGATATGTTCGGCCGGTTGCCGGGTGGAAGTGGGCAGCTGGCTGGTCGAAGGCGAACGGGTCGCGCTGGCAAGGGCGCTGGACCAGGCGCTGGGACAGGCCCGCGGCGGCATGCCGGCGCGGCAGGAATTCTGAATCATGCGATGTGGTGGAGTTGATCGAATGAAGGCTGCAGGAAAGGGCGTTCTCAGGGCCGCGGCCCTTGCGGCGTTGGGCATGGCGGGTCTGGCCGGTGCGGCCAATCCCGAGCGGTTCCAGCTCAACATGACCACCGGCGCGACCGACATGGCCGCCGAAGTGCATTCCCTGCACATGCTGATCTTCGGCATCTGCGTGGTGATTGGCATCATCGTGTTCGGCGCGATGATCATCGCGATGATCCGCTTCCGGAAATCGAAAGGCGCGGTGGCCGCCAAATGGAGCCACAACACCACGGCCGAGATCATCTGGACCGTGGTGCCGATCCTGATCCTGGTCGGCATGGCGGTTCCCGCCACCAAGACCCTGTTCAAGTTCGATGACGTCACCGGCGCCGAGATGACTGTCAAGGTCACCGGCTACCAGTGGATGTGGCGCTACGAGATCCTCAACTACAAGGGCGAGTCGACTCCGGTCAACTTCGTTTCGCGTCTTGACCTGGACAGCGACCGCATCCGCCAGCTGGGTTCGGGCGAGAACCCGACCCTCGACGCCAACCCGAACTACCTGCTCGACGTCGACAAGGCCCTGGTTCTGCCGACCAACACCAAGATCCGCTTCGTGATCACCGCGGATGACGTCATCCACGCCTGGTGGGTGCCTGCCCTGGGCTGGAAGCAGGATGCCGTGCCCGGCTTTGTCAACGAGGCCTGGACCGAGATCAACGAACCCGGCGTCTATCGCGGCCAGTGCGCCGAGCTGTGCGGCAAGGACCACGGGTTCATGCCGATCGTCGTGAAGGCGGTCCCGCCGTCCGAGTTCCAGACCTACCTCGCGGCCGAGACGGCCGCCCGCGACGAAGCCGCGCGTACCGCGCAGGCCGCCGCTCCCGCGCCCTCCAAGGGCTGATCCGAGACAACTTTAGAGGCAGGCAGACATGGCAACCGAGCACGCCGCACACCACGACGACCACCACCACGCGCCGAGCTTCTTCCAGCGCTGGTTCCTGGCCACCAACCACAAGGACATCGGTACGCTGTACCTGCTGTTCTCGTTGACCATGTTCCTGATCGGCGGCGCCATGGCGCTGGTGATCCGCGCCGAGCTGTTCCAGCCCGGTCTGCAGCTGGTCAATCCGGAATTCTTCAACCAGATGACCACCATGCACGCGCTGATCATGGTGTTTGGTGCGGTCATGCCGGCCTTCGTCGGCCTTGCCAACTGGATGATTCCGCTGATGGTCGGCGCGCCGGACATGGCGCTGCCGCGCATGAACAACTGGTCCTTCTGGATCCTGCCGTTCGCCTTCTCCATGCTGCTGGCCACCCTGTTCATGCCGGGCGGCGCCCCCGCCGCGGGCTGGACGCTGTATCCGCCGCTGGTGCTGCAGGGCGGCTCGAACGTGGCCTTCGCGGTGTTCGCCGTCCACCTGATGGGCATCAGCTCGATCATGGGCGCGATCAACATCATCGCCACCATCCTCAACATGCGCGCTCCGGGCATGGACCTGCTGAAGATGCCGGTCTTCGTCTGGACCTGGCTGATCACCGCCTTCCTGCTGATCGCAGTGATGCCGGTGCTGGCCGGCGCGGTCACCATGCTGCTGACCGACAAGTTCTTCGGCACCAGCTTCTTCAGCGCCGCCGGCGGCGGTGACCCGGTGCTGTTCCAGCACATCTTCTGGTTCTTCGGGCACCCCGAGGTCTACATCATGATCCTGCCGGCCTTCGGCATCGTCAGCGAGATCATTCCGACCTTCTCCCGAAAGCCTCTGTTCGGCTACCAAGCGATGGTCTACGCGACCGCCTCGATCGCCTTCCTGAGCTTCATCGTCTGGGCCCACCACATGTTCACCGTGGGCATGCCGCTGGGCGGCAAGCTGTTCTTCATGTACGCGACCATGCTGATCGCCATCCCCACCGGGGTGAAGGTGTTCAACTGGGTCTCGACCATGTGGAAGAGCTCGATGAGCTTCGAGACGCCGATGCTGTTCGCGGTCGGCTTCGTGATCATGTTCACCATCGGCGGCTTCTCGGGCCTGATGCTGGCGATCACGCCGGCCGACTACCAGTACCACGACACCTATTTCGTGGTCGCCCACTTCCACTACGTGCTGGTCACCGGCGCCGTGTTCTCGATCATGGCGGCGGCCTACTACTGGCTGCCGAAGTGGACCGGGCACATGTACGACGAGCGCCTCGGCAAGATCCATTTCTGGTGGTCGACCATCTCGGTCAACCTGCTGTTCTTCCCGCAGCACTTCCTTGGCCTGGCCGGCATGCCGCGCCGCATCCCGGACTACAACGTCGCCTTCGCCGACTTCAACATGTGGTCCTCGATCGGCGGCTTCGCCTTCGGCTTCGCCCAGATCTTCTTCTGCTACATCGTCTGGAAGTGCGTGAAGGGTGGCCAGAAGGCGTCCGATCGCGTCTGGGAAGGTGCTCGCGGCCTGGAGTGGACCGTGCCTTCGCCGGCCCCGCACCACACCTTCACCACCCCGCCGGTGATCCGTGACCAGGACTTGGCCCACGGTGACGTCACCCACTAAGGGTCCGCACGACCTCCCGCCGCGGCGGGAGGTCGGCCCAAGGAAGCCATGCTGTTGAACGCCCCCGACTCCCCGGAAGCCCGCCGAGCCGCCGCAAGGCGCACGGCATGGTGGGTGGCTGGCATCGCCCTGGGCGTGTACGCCCTGTTCATCTATCTCGGAGCTACCGGTCCGCGATGAGCCCCACTTCTCGCCACGTCCTGCGTCGTGCCGCCTTCGCCAGCCTGGCGGCGTTCACGCTTGCCTTCGCGCTGGTGCCGATCTACCGGATCGCCTGCGAGAAATTGTTCGGCATCCGCTTCGAGGAAGGGCCGGCCGAGGTGCGCGGCTTCGAGGCCGACCTCTCCCGCGAGGTGGTGGTCGAGTTCGACACCAGCGTGAACTCCAAGCTGCCCTGGAGCTTCCGTTACGAAGTGCCGTCGATGAAGGTCAATCCGGGCGTGCTGACCGAGGCGATCTTCTACGCGCGCAACGACTCCGACAAGCCGATCGTCGGCCAGGCCGTGCCCTCGGTGGCGCCGAGCTCGGCGGCGATCTATTTCAACAAGACCGAGTGCTTCTGCTTCACCGAGCAGCTGCTGGCGCCGGGCGAGGAGCGCGCCATGCCGGTGCGCTTCGTCGTCGACCCGGCCCTGCCCGGCAAGACCCAGACGCTCACGCTTTCCTATACGTTCTACAATAACGATCTCGCCACCCGGCGCGTCCGCGAACAGGCGGGCACGCTGGCAGGCAGCCACTGAATCAACGACCTTCCCCGGGGAACTCCATGGCCCAGACCCACGACGCCAACATCTATTACGTGCCGCATCACAGCCACTGGCCGCTGGTCGGCTCGGTCGGCCTGTGCACCACCGTCGTCGGTGCCGCCTCCTGGATCAATGGCGCCGGCTGGGGCCAGTGGATGATGTTCGCCGGCATGGCGATCCTCATCTACATGCTGTTCGGCTGGTTCGGCAACGTGATCAGCGAGTCGATCAAGGGCTACTACAACAAGCAGGTCGACACCTCGTTCCGGATGGGCATGATCTGGTTCATCTTCTCCGAGGTGATGTTCTTCGCCGCCTTCTTCGGCGCGCTGTTCTACGCTCGCGCGCTTTCGGTGCCCTGGCTGGGTGGCGAGGGTGACGGCGCGGCCACGCATTCCCTGCTGTGGCAGGGCTTCGATGGCGCCTGGCCGACCAATGGTCCGGCGGGAGTGGGCGGTCAGTTCGAGCTGATCCCGGCCTACGGTCTGCCGCTGCTGAACACCCTGCTGCTGCTCGCTTCGGGCGTGACCATCACCATCGCCCATCACGCCCTGCGTGCCGGCAAGCGCACCTCCTTGCTGTTCTGGCTGGCCGCGACCGTCGTACTCGGCAGCGTCTTCCTGTACTTCCAGGCGGTTGAGTACATCCACGCCTACCAGGATCTCAACCTGACTCTGTCGTCGGGCATCTATGGCTCGACCTTCTTCATGCTTACCGGCTTCCACGGCATGCACGTGACCCTGGGTGCCATCATGCTGACGGTGATCTGGTTCCGCTGTCTCAAGGGCCACTTCACCAAGGACAACCATTTCGGTTTCGAAGCGGTGGCCTGGTACTGGCACTTCGTCGACGTGGTCTGGCTCGGCCTGTTCCTGTTCGTCTACGTTTTGTAAGCCCCGCGACTCGGGCGCCGCGGCCTTGCTTCGGCGTGGCCCGGAGCCCCTGACCTAGCAGCTTCTTCGGGCCGGGAGACCGGCCCGAAGCGTTTTCTGGCAGCGGGCCCCGAGTCTGCTTCGGGCGGCGTTCCGCCGGAATGCCTAGGGCTGGACGCCGTGCGGCTCGATGATGCCGGTGGCAATGCCGAGCAGGACGAGCAGGATCAGCACCACGGACAGCGCGATGCGCTTGGTGAGCGCATTGACGGTGCGGTTGGTCGTGCCCTTGTCGACCAGCATGTAGTACAGGCCCGCCCCCAGGTTGTAGAGGATGACGAGCAGGAATGCGACGATGACCAGGGTTTTCATGATGCGGGCCAGGGAGGTTGAAACCCGCATTATGGGCGTGCCGACGCGAGTGGGGCGAGAAGGACGGTGAGGCCGGCTCTGCTCCTCGGCTGGGTCTTCGCCCTGCTGCTGGCCTGTCTTTTCGGCGCCCTGGGTGCCTGGCAGTACGGCCGCGGCGTCGCCAAGACCGCGTTCCTCGAGGCCTGGGACAGCGCACTCGAGGCGCCGCCCGAGACGCTGCTGCCCTGGCGGCGGGCTGAGGTCGTCGAGCGCCCGCAGCCGGTTACCGGACGCATCGATGCGCTGGACGGCGGACGCTGGCTGCTGCTCGACAATGCGCGGCGTGGATCGGAGGTGGGCTTGCGCGCCTATTTCATCGCCTCCGTGGGCGATGATCGGGGCCTGCTCGTGGATGCTGGCTGGCTGCCCTTCGACCGCGCCCGCGGCCTGCCTGACATGCCGCCCCTGCCGCGTCAGGAGCCCGCCGACGGGCTGTTGGTGCCCTGGCCGGGGCAGGGTATCGCTCTCGGCGAATCCGGGTTCGCTGCCGCCGGGCAGCCGACCCTGCTACTGCGGCTCGAGCGCGAGAGGCTGGCCGCCGACGCCGGGGTTGATCTGGTCGATGGCCTGCTGCGGCTCGCGCCGCGCGATGGGGCTGCCTTTGCGCGCGATCTCGACGCACTGCCGAATACCCTTCCGGCGGAGAAACACTTCGGCTATGCCCTGCAGTGGTGGGGCCTGGCCTTCGCCACGCTGGTCGTGGCCACCGTCCTGACCCTGCGGAGACGCCCCCGGTGACGAACCCACGCCGCTCGCGACTGACCCTGCTGCTGGTTGCCGCAGCCTTCCTGACCCCCTTCCTGGTCGCCGTGTTCCTGCGCTTCGGCGGCTGGCAGCCGCCCCAGACCCGCAACATCGGCGAGCTGCTGCAGCCGCCGCTGCCCATGCACGAGATCAGCGCAACCCGGGGCGACGACGGCACGGCGTGGACCTTCGAGAACACCGAGCACGAGTGGACGCTGCTGGCCCAGCTGCCGGCCCGATGCGAGGCCGAATGCCGCGCGACCCTCGAAGTGCTGCCCAATGTGCGTATCGCGCTGGCCCGGCACGCCGGGCGGCTGCATCCCTTCGTGCTTGGCAGCGCCCCCGGCACCGAGCTGCCGTTCCCGGCGCTGCGCCTGGCCGGCGAGCTGCCCGCGCCCCTGCGCCTCCAGCCCGAAACGCGCGTGCAGGTCTTCCTGGTCGACCCGCACGGGTTCCTGGTCATGCGCCACGCCGAGGGTTTCGACCCCAACGGCCTGCGCAAGGACCTTTCCCGGCTGATCAAGTAGTCGATTCGAGTCAACCACAAGCAAGCGGAAACGCCTTCGTGAATACCCCCCATCGCCACTATCACCGTCTCGCCTGGGCTGCCGTGCTGCTCGCCGCCTGCGTGATCGTCTTCGGCGGGTTCGTCCGCCTGTCCCACGCCGGGCTGTCCTGCCCCGACTGGCCGACCTGTTACGGCAAGGCGACCTGGCCGAAACACGTCGAGGAGATCGCGGTGGCCAACGAGGCCTTTCCCCAGCGAGCGGTGGAGGTGGGCAAGGCCTGGCGCGAGCAGTTCCACCGCCATATCGCCGCGCTGCTCGGCCTGCTGGTGCTCGGACTTGCCGCGATGTCGGCCCGCCTGCGCCAGCGTGGCCTGCTGCAGGTGCTCGGCGCCTGCGCCCTGGTCGCGGTGTCGATTCCGCTGTACATGAAACAGCATTACGCAGCATCGGCAGTGCTGACGCTGCTCGGCGAGCTGATCCTGATCCGCGCCGCCTGGCGCTGGGACAACAGCGACTTCGCCCGGATCGGCGTGATCATGCTGGCGGTGATCATCGTCCAGGCCACGCTCGGCCTGTGGACCGTCACCTGGCTGCTGAAACCGGTGGTGGTGATGGCTCACCTTCTCGGCGGGCTGACCATGCTTTCGCTGCTGGTCTGGACAGCGTGGCGGGCCACGCCCCGCCACGAGATGGTGGCGGGCGGGGCCGACCGCCTGCGCCGGCTGGTGATCGTCGGCCTGGCGCTGGTCGCGGCGCAGATCGCGCTGGGGGGCTGGACCACGGCGAACTATGCCTCGCTGGCCTGCGGCACCGACTTCCCGACCTGTTCGGGGCAGTGGTGGCCGGAGACCGATTTCGCCGAGGGTTTCGTGCTCTGGCGCGGTATCGGTGTTGACTACGAGGGCGGAGTGCTGGACGGCGCCGCGCGCAATGCCATCCATCTCAGCCACCGGCTGTTCGCCCTGCTGGTGCTCGGCCACCTTGGCGTGTTGATCTGGCGAATGATGCGCACGCCGGGCCTCGCCGGCTGGGGGGCGGGCCTCGGCGTCGTGCTGGCAGGACAGATCGCCCTCGGAATCAGTAACATCGTGTTCGGACTGCCGCTGGCGGTGGCGACCGCGCATCTGGCCGGTGCCGCGCTGATGCTGTTCCTGCTGGTCAGCCTGCTGGCCCGTCTGCGCTCGCCGCGCGCCGCCTGAGTCCTTAGCCCCATGAGCCTGACCGCCGACCAGTACTGGCAGCTGACCAAACCGCGCGTGGTGGCGCTGATCGTGTTCACCGCGGTGGTCGGCATGCTGCTGGCGGTGCCGGGCATCCCGCCCTGGCGCGCGCTGGTCTTCGGAAGCCTCGGCATCTGGCTGGCGGCGGCTTCGGCGGCGGCAATCAATCACCTCATCGACCAGCGCATCGACGCGGTCATGGCCCGCACCCAGCACCGGCCACTGCCGACCGGCTCGCTGCGCCCGCATCAGGTGCTGGTCTTCGCCATCATCCTCGGTGCCCTGTCGATGGGCCTGCTGGTCTGGCAGGTCAATGCGCTGACCGCCTGGCTCACCTTCGGCTCGCTGATCGGCTATGCCATTGTCTACACCGGCTGGCTCAAGCGCGCCACGCCGCAGAACATCGTCATCGGCGGTCTTGCCGGCGCCGCGCCCCCGGCGCTGGGCTGGACCGCGGTGACCGGCGAGCTGCACCCGCATGCGCTGCTGCTGGTGCTGATCATCTTCGTCTGGACCCCGCCGCATTTCTGGGCGCTGGCCATCTACCGCCGCGAGGACTACTCGCGGGCCCAGGTGCCGATGCTGCCGGTGACCCACGGCGTCGAGTACACCCGCTGGCACGTGCTGGCCTACACCATCCTGCTGGTCATCGTGACCCTGTTGCCCTGGCTGACCCGGATGAGCGGGCTGTTCTACCTTGGTGGCGCGGTGATCCTCGGTGCCGGCTTCCTGTACTACGCGATCCGCCTGATGAAGCCGCCCGGCGAGCGCTTCGCGATGGAAGTGTTCAACTATTCGATCATCTACCTGATGGCCCTGTTCGCCTTCCTGCTGATCGACCACTACATCGCCCCGCCGGTCCAGGCCCAGCCGGCGGCGGTCATCGAGTTCCAGCCCGACCCCTAGGCGCCCCCGCCCTCCCGGCTGGCCATACCGCGACGCCCAGGCGGGCAGGCTCGCCTCCACGCGTGGAAGCAGCGCCTGGTAGAGTCGAGCCCGCTCGACTGACCTGCTCAGTCCTCGCCCTGGTCCTCGGTTAACCGGTAGAAGACCAGGCGGTTGCCGGCAGGGTCTATCACCTGCAGCTCCGCGCAGCCCCAGGGCTGGAGCTGGATCTCCGGACGCGCGTTGGAATGGCGTCGCGATTTCAGCTCTTCGGCCAGCGCCGGCAGGTCCTCGAACAGGATGCGCACCGCGCTGCCCGGCGTGGCATCGCCATGATGCTCGCTGAGATGCAGCACGATGGCTCCGCGGGAGACCTGCATGTACAGGGGCAGGTCCGCTTCGAAGCGATGCTCCCAGTCGACCCGGAAGCCGAGGAAGTCGAGGTAGAAGGCCCGCGTTCGGGCCTCGTCGAAGCTGCGCAGGATGGGGATGACGGTGGCCGTCGGCATGCGCGGATGTCAGGCGTCAGGAAGGAGAACTGGAGGCTCAGTCACGGCCTGCATCAGGGGCAGGGCGAGGCGTCGCCTGCTCCGCGGCGTCCGACTGCCCGGAATCCTCTTGCGGAGGCGCGGCTGGAGCCGCCCCGCCGTGGCGCGGGCCGAGGCGCTGCGCCGCCTCGCGGCGGATGCGGCGCTCCAGCCAACGGCGCAGCACCCGGGCGCGGCGTTTGCCCTGCTGCGGGTCGCGGATCGCCGACTCGATCTGGTCCATGACCTGGTCGACATTGCCTGGGGCCGGGCCCATCCGTTCATAGAGCACCGCCCAGAGGTCGATCAGCCGCTCGCTGCGTTCGCCCAGCGCCAGCAGGGCATAGAAGTAACGCGGCTTGCGCCGGTGCGAGAGCAGCAGGTCGAGCACGGCCGCGCCCAGGGTCAGCGGCACCAGGATCAGGTCCCGCGCCGCGTCCACCAGCAGTTTCACCTGGAAGCGCAGCAGGTCGGACACCAGCTGGCCGGCGCCCCGTGCGTCCTCGGCCTCGGAAGAGTGCATCCGGGATTTCCCTGGAAACGGATTCCGCCGTAGCGTAGGGCACCGGCGCCCGCTTCGCATGCGTCCTTGGTCAGGGTGCGTGGTCGGGAGCCTCCCTTCCGCTGATCCGATTGAACCTTCGAGGAGATCCCATGCTTTCTGCCCTCAGTCCGCGACGCCTTGTTCCGCTGCTGCTGCTCATGAGTTGCGTGGTACCGGCGGCGCGTGGCGAGATCGTGCTCAGTGCGCCGCAGAACGCCCCGGTCGACACCCTGATCGAGGTGTCCGCGAGCGGCGCGGTGCCCGAGCGCAGTTTCTTCAGCGTGGTCGCTGTCGATGCCGGCGAGGGCAGCTATGACGCCTACACCTACTACCAGCCCGAGGCCGTAGAGCTCCTGGTTCCGGATCAGCCCGGCAACTGGGAGTTGCGCCTGCTGGGGCCCGACTCACCGTATCCGACGCTTGCCCGCAGACCGATCTCCCTAGTGCGGCCCGAGGCCAGCCTGGAAGCCGCCGCGACGTCGGCGATCGGAGCGCCGGTGACCGTGCGCTGGCGCGGCCCATCGTCTTCGCGGGAGTTCATCACCATCGTGCCGGCCGATGCCGCGGAGGGCAGCTACGAGGCCTACCAGTACGCCAAGGGTGAAGGCAGCGGTGAAGTCAGCCTCGCGGCGCCGGTGCAGCCGGGTGCCTACGAGATCCGTTTCCTGTCCGGCACCCGCTACCTGACGCTGGCCAGCCAACCGCTGGTGGTGGGCGACGTCGAGACCGCCCTCGACTTCCCGGCCAGCGTCGAGGCCGGCGGACGCATCGAAGTGTCGTGGCGCGGCCCCGGCAATCCGCGCGACTTCCTGACCATCGTTGCAGTCGACGCAGCGGAGTCGGACTACGGCGCATACGGCTATACCAGGGACAACCCGGTGCAGCTGCCGGTGCCCGAGACCCCGGGCCGCTACGAGGTCCGCTACCTGGTGGCCGACAGCAGCCGCGTCCTTGCCCGGGCTCCGCTTACCGTGGGCGCCACGCAGGCGTCTTTGCAGGCGCCTGCCGAGGTCGAGGCAGACTCGGAGTTCGAAGTGCTCTTCAGTGGGCCGGACAACGAAGGCGACTACGTGGCCGTGACCCGGGTCGACGATCCGTCGCGCTACCTGACCTACAGCTACACCCGGCGCGGCAGCCCGTTGCCGCTGCGCGCCCCGGCCGAGCCCGGCGAGTACCGCCTGCACTACCTCACCGCCCGAGAGGATCGCTCACTGGCCTCGCAGCCGATCAGGGTCGTGCCCGGGGACGCCCGGGGCAGCCTGAAGGTCCTGGCTGCCCCCGACGGGGTCGGGACGGCGGCCGACGGCGGCGGGGCGCTGACCGTGGCCCTGATCCTCGACGCCTCGGGCAGCATGCTGCAGAGGCTCGACGGCCGACGCCGGATCGAGCTGGCTCGCGAAGCCCTCGACACCCTGGTCGCCGACGGTCTGCCGGACGCGAGCAAGGTGGCCCTGCGGGTGTTCGGGCACCGCAAACCGGACGCTTGCGACACCGAGCTGCTGAGTCCACTGGCAGCGCTGGACCGGACGGCGATGCGCCGGCAGATCGCCGGCATCGAGGCCAGGAACCTCGCCCGCACGCCGATTGCCGACTCGCTGGCCGCGGTGGCCGAAGACCTCGCCGGGGTGGAGGGCAGGGCCGTGGTCGTGCTGGTCACCGACGGCGAGGAAACCTGCGACGGCGATCCCGCGGCGGCCATTGCCGGGCTTCGCCAGCAGGGCTTCCAGGTGGTGCTCAACGTGGTCGGTTTCGCAGTCGATGAGCATGCCCTGGAGCGGGAATTCGCGCGCTGGGCCGAGTTGGGCGGAGGCGCCTATTTTTCCGCCCGCGACGGCGCCGCCCTGGCCGCCGGCGTGCGCCAGGCCGTGCGGCTGCCCTTCGTGGTCCTCCGCGATGGCCGGCGGGTCGGTGCCGGATTCGTCGGTGGCGCGTCGCTGGAACTGCCAGTGGGGCGCTACGAGGTCGAGGTCGCCGGCCAGCGCCAGTCGGTCGAGGTCGCTGCCGGCCGGGAGACCCGCCTCTCCGCTGGAAGCTGAACCAAGGCCCCACCGGTCGCCGCGGCGCAGCCGTCCGCCGGAACTTTCGGGGAAACAGCCTGTCTAGTGGCTCACGGGCTCGCCAGGGTGGCGGGCCCAGCGGGCCGCCTTGCGGCATGGCAGATCGATATGTTGAGAGCGCTGGCGGCGGGGCTGTCGGCACGGGCGGCTGCGCGCCGCCTGCGCCGGGACGGGGCGGTGATCCTGAGGGGCCTGCTCGACCCGGATGAGGTGGATGCCCTGCGCGAGGCGATCGACCGCGCCTGGGTCGACGACAGCCTCGGTGCCATCGCCTCGCTGCCCCCCGACGCGACGAACGTCCCGGCCCGCGCCGACCTGCGCAGCCTGCCCGGCGTGCGCCTGCTGGATCCGCACTGGTCACTGCCCCCTGTGCGCCGCGCCCTGCTGCACCCACGCATCGTCGGCTGCCTGTCGGCGGTCTACGGAACCGCGCCGCTGCTGTTCCAGAGCCAGTCCTTCGAGGACAGCCCGCGCGCGGTGCGCCATCGTGACGACGCCTATCTGGCGCTGAGCCCGAACCGCTCGCTGATGGCGGTGTGGTTGGCGCTGGAGCCGGTCGGCCCGGGGCAGGGCGAGTTGGAGTACGTGCCGGGCAGCCATCGCATTCCGGCTTATGCCTTCGGTGAAGGCCGCACCTGGTTCACTCCGCCGCTCGACGACGGGACCGCCCATCAGCGCTACGTCGACTTCCTGTCCCTTGAGTGCCACCAACGCGGACTCTCGGCACGGCGCTTCCATGCCCGCCCGGGCGACGCGATCATCTGGGACGGCGCCCTGGTCCACGGCAGCGCTCCGATGGTGGGGGCCGTGCGCTCAAGGCGCAGCCTGGTCGCCCACTACTGCGCGGCCAATGTCAGCCCGCGCTACCTGCAGGAGGGCGCGGGACGCCTCGCGCCTGCCGCGGAGCAGCGGGCGCGCTTCTCCACCGGCTTCTATCCCGCCGAGCAGATCAGTCCCCCTGGATGATGTCGGGCCCCTTGCCGGCAGTCTTCTCGTATACGCCCTTGCCAATCTTGCGGTACTGGGTGAAGCCCTTCTCGCCGATCCGCTTCTCGCTCAGCAGGTGCGCACCACCAATGGCCAGGGCCGGCGCCGAGAGCTGTTTGCGCACGGCAGCCCCGCACTCGGGGCAGGCGTTGAGCTCCGCATCGCTCAGCTTCTGCAGCGTGTCGAAGCCTTCGCGGCAGTGAGCGCAGCCGGTTCCGGTGGATCGGTAGGTGTAGATCGGCATATCGAAACCTAGGCTGCGCCGGCCGGCTCGGCGGAGGGCGCAGCCTCGCCGATGGCCAGCGCGCGCCAACGATTGGTGATGTGGCAGAACAGCTGGGCGGTACGCTCGGTGTCGTAGACCGCCGAGTGGGCGTCGTCGCCCGACCAGTCGAGCCCGATCGCCTGCACCGCGCGCGACAGCACGGTCTGGCCGACGGCCAGTCCGGCCAGGCTGACCGTGTCGAAGGTGCTGAACGGATGGAACGGGTTGCGCTTGTGCTGGGTCCGGGCGACGGCAGCGTTGAGGAAGCCGAGGTCGAACGAGGCGTTGTGCCCGACCAGGATCGCCCGCTGGCATTCATGGCGGCGCAGCGCCTGGCGCACCGGCAGGAAGACGTGGTTCAGCGCCTCGCGTTCGGGCAGGGCGCCACGGAACGGATGATCAACATCGATGCCGGTGACCTCAAGGGCCTTGGGGTCGATCTGCGATCCCGGGTAGGGATCGACGTGGGTCGAGGTAATCTCGCCGGGATAGATGCTGCCGTCCTCGCGCATCTCGATCGGGCAGACGGCGATCTCGAGCAGCGCGTGGCGGCTGCAGTCGAAGCCGCCCGTCTCGACATCGACGATCACCGGAAGAAAGCCACGGAAGCGCTCGGCCATGCGGCCGGAAGTGAGGAAGCTGCCCATCCGGGGAAGGATAGCAGCCGCCTCCGTGGCCAGCCTGCCCTCAGCCTGAATAGCGCCAGGAAAGCCCCAGCAGAAGCACGCCGGCGCCGGCCATGGCAAAGCCGATCGTCGGCAACAGCATCGAGAGCGGAAGTCCAAGCGCCAGCAGGGCGCCACCGGCGGCGTAGCCATCCAGCACGGCCTGCGGACTGCCGACGCCCGAGAGCCGATGCAGCAGGGCATCGAGGCTCAGTTTGCCGGGCCCGGTCAGGACCAGGGGCAGCAGCATGACGAAGAAGATCAGCGGAAGCTTGTAGTTGCCGTGGCCCTTGTCCGAGATGGCATAGCCCATCAGCAGGTCGGCCACGCTCTGCCAGTCCGAGGGCCAGTGCACCGCCGCCGTGGCGACGATGGTGAGGACCAGCAGCGAGAACGCGAAGAAGCGCGTCGCCAGTCCAATCAGCAGGGCTACGGCGCCGATCAGCTCGAACCATGTCGCCATGGCCCAGCTGAGGTCCGAGGGCACGACGTTGAACGGAAAAGGAAACTGGTCCTCGATGTTCATGAACCAGTTGCTGCCGGTGAACTTCTCGCGGCCCGCCTCCCAGAATTCCCAGGCGAGGATCAGGCGCAGCCCCAGCGGCGCGAGCCATTCCCCGAGGCCCTCCAGTCGGCTGGCGATGGCGTGGTAGATCGTGGTCGGTGCGCTCATGACGTTTCGGATCCTCTCGTTGCGAAGTCGATCGCCGCGCGGGCGCGGCCCTCGATGACAAGTGGCGAGAAGGGGGTGAAACGGTGCGCGGCATCCCCTGCCGTTCGTCGGAAACCCCAAGCGCCCCCGCGCTGGCGGAAAGCTTAACCCGTCGCAGGCGGGGGGCGGGTAGGGGCGCGAAGAAGACATTCCACAACACCCGAATGTAGGAGCCAGCTTGCTGGCGATCGTCCCATCCGGGGCGACTATCGCCAGCAAGCTGGCTCCTACACACGAAACGGCGCTGCCAGGTCCGGTTTGCTCCGCAAAGCAGACCTTGCCGCAGTCAAATTGTGGGAGCCCCCTTGGGCGCCACCGCGGGGTTTCGCTCTGGCCGCGGTCTGAGGTGAATCTGTAGCGCCGCGGTCGCGCCCAAGGGCACTCCCACAGTCGGGCACCGTTGGGGAGCGGCGAAGGCCTATAGGGTGTGCCTTGGCGCACCGATATGGGCGCTCGGACGGTACGCCCGGTGCGGCAAGCCGCACCCTATGAATGTCTGCTTCGCGCCCGGATCGGCCTCTCGGGCCGGGCCCTAGCGGCTGAGCGCGGCCTTGACCCGGGCCGAGGCCTGACCCATGTCGGCCTTGCCGGCGATGGCGGGCTTGAGCACGCCCATGACCTTGCCCATGTCGGCGGGGCCGGTGGCGCCGGATTCGGCGATGGCTTTGGCGATGGCGGCGTCAAGCTCGGCCTCGCCCATCTGCGCGGGCAGGTAGGCCTGGATCACGCCCATCTCGTAGCGCTCGACCTCGGCCAGGTCCTCGCGGCCGGCCGCCTCGTACTGGCTGATCGAGTCCTTGCGCTGCTTCTGCATCTTCTCCAGCACCGCCAGGACCACGGTATCGGTGATCTCGATGCGCTCGTCCACCTCACGCTGCTTGATCGCTGCATTGATCAGGCGGATCACCGACAGGCGCTGCTTGTCGCCGCTCTTCATCGCGGCCTTCATGTCGTCGGTCAGCTGTTGGCGCAGGCTCATGGCGAATCTCCGTGTGATGCTGGTGGATCAATCTGCCGCACAAACACAAAAAGCCGGCGGCGCGAGGCGCGGCCGGCTTTCTGGGGGACAGCGGCGATCAGTAGAGGCGCTGGCGCTTGGTCACGTCGCGCGAGACGCGACGGAGGTGCCGCTTCACAGCCGCGGCGGCCTTGCGCTTGCGCTCCTGGGTCGGCTTCTCGTAGAACTCGCGCTTGCGGGTCTCGGCGAGGACGCCGGCCTTTTCGCAGGTGCGCTTGAAGCGACGGAGGGCAAACTCAAAAGGCTCGTTTTCGCGGACTTTGACGCTGGGCATGATGTCTCCGGGGTTGATCGCTGATGTCCCCGG
Source organism: Pseudomarimonas salicorniae (assembly GCF_023156535.1). Lineage (GTDB taxonomy): Bacteria > Pseudomonadota > Gammaproteobacteria > Xanthomonadales > Xanthomonadaceae > Pseudomarimonas > Pseudomarimonas salicorniae. The sequence continues at coordinate 80,521 of NZ_JALNMH010000006.1, forward strand.
GGTGCGGGGAAGCCGCGTATGATAGCGGGCTTGTTTTTTCCCTGCAAGGCTGAAAGCGTTTCCCGTGGCCATTCTCGGCATCGAAACCTCCTGTGACGAGACCGGCGTCGCCCTCTACGACGCCCGCCGCGGGTTGCTGGCGCACCGCCTGTACAGCCAGGTCGCCCTGCATGCCGAGTACGGCGGCGTAGTCCCGGAGCTGGCCAGCCGCGACCATGTGCGCAAGCTCTGGCCGCTGGTCGACGAATGCCTGGCCGAGGCCGGGATGAGCCGGCCCGATATCTCGGGTGTGGCCTATACCGCCGGCCCTGGCCTGGTCGGGGCGCTTCTGGTCGGCGCCGCTGCGGGCCGGGCCATGGCCTGGGCGCTGGGGGTGCCGGCGGTGGGCGTGCACCACATGGAGGGCCACCTGCTGGCCCCGCTGCTCGAGGCCGACCCGCCCGAGCCGCCCTTCGTCGCGCTGCTGGTTTCGGGCGGTCACACCCAGCTGATGCAGGTCGACGCGATCGGATGCTACCGACTGCTCGGACAAACCCTCGATGACGCCGCGGGCGAGGCCTTCGACAAGACGGCCAAGATGATGGGATTGCCCTATCCGGGCGGACCGGAGCTGGCGCGGATCGCCGAGCGCGGGGTGGCCGGGCGCTTCCGCTTCTCGCGGCCGATGACCGATCGACCCGGGCTGGACTTCAGCTTTTCCGGACTGAAGACGCAGGTGCTGCTGGCCTGGCAGGACAGCGACCAGAGCGGGCAGACCCGCTGCGACATCGCCCGCGCCTTCCAGGAGGCGGTGGTCGAGACCCTCGCCATCAAGAGCGAACGGGCGCTGCGCGACTCGGGGGCACGCACCCTGGTGGTTGCCGGCGGCGTCGGCGCCAACCTCGACCTGCGGGCCCGGCTCGCCGCGCTGTCGGAGCGCACCGGCGTGCGGGTCTGCTTCCCGCGGCCGGCTTTCTGCACCGACAACGGGGCGATGATCGCCTTTGCCGGCGCGCTGCGGATCTCCGCCGGCCAGCACGAGCCGGAGGCGATCGGCGTGCATCCGCGCTGGGACATGGCTACCCTGCCGGCACTCTGATCGGTCGCGACGTCCTCACGGTGCCTGCGACATCCGAGTCGCTACCATGGCGCCCGCTTCGGCCCCGGCGGCCGGCCGCCCCAACAGGAACGGACCCGCATCCCGCATGGACAAGGTATTCATCGAAGGCCTCGAGATCGAGGCGCTGATCGGCATCTACGACTGGGAGCGGCGCATCCGCCAGCCCCTGCGCTTCGACATCGAAATGGCCTTCGACAACCGGGTGCCGGCAGCCACCGATGACATTGGCGACACCCTCGACTACAAGGCGGTCAGCAAGCGGCTGATCCAGTACGTGTCCGAGTCCAGCTTCGGCCTGGTCGAGACCCTGGCCGAGCGCTGCGCCGAGATCATCCTTCGCGAGTTCTCCGTGCAGCATGTCCGGCTGAAGCTGAGCAAGCCCGGCGCGGTGCGCGGTGCCATCGCCGTCGGCGTGATGATCGAACGCGGCCGCGGGCAGGACTGATGATCGAATCGCTGCAGGCCCTCTGGGACAGCACAGAGTCGCCCTGGCTGCGCACCTGGCTGGGGCTCTCCTTCCTGCTGATCGCGGCCTGGCTGGCCGACTTCATCACCCGGCGCGTCCTGCTGCGCGTGCTCAACCGGCTGGTGCGCGCCAGTCAGGCGACCTGGGACGATGCCCTGCTCGACCGCGGCGTGATCCGCCGGCTGGCCCATGTGGTGCCCGCCCTGGTCATCTACCTCGGCATCGACGCGGTGCCCGGCGTGGCCGACGGGGTGGTTCGGGTCTGCCGCAACGTGGCCCTGGCCTACATGGTGCTGACCCTGGCCCTGGCGCTGGCCAACCTGCTCGGCACGATCAACGCGCTCTACGAGCAGCGCCAGCCGGAAAAGGCCCGCGCCCGCCCGATCAAGGGCTATGTCCAGGTCGCCCAGCTGGTCATCTACCTGCTCAGCGCGATCATCATGGTCGCGGTGCTGATCGAGCGCTCACCGCTGCTGCTGCTCTCCGGCCTTGGCGCGCTGACCGCGGTGCTGCTGCTGGTTTTCCGCGACACCCTGCTGTCCCTGGTCGCCGGCATCCAGATCTCCAGCCACGACATGCTCCGGGTGGGCGACTGGATCCAGATGCCCTCGCTGGGCGCGGATGGCGACGTCATCGACATCGCCCTGCACACGGTCAAGGTGCAGAACTTCGACAAGACCATCACCAGCATTCCGACCTACCGGCTGATCAGCGAGAGCTTCCGTAACTGGCGCGGGATGAGCGAGTCGGGCGGCCGGCGGATCAAGCGCTCCCTGCTTATCGACCAGCATTCGGTGCGCTTCCTGCGCGAGGACGAGATCGGCCGTCTCGGCCGCTTCGCCCTGATCCGCGACTACCTCGAGCACAAGCGCGGCGAGATCAAGCGCTGGAACGAGCAGCTGCGCGAGGACGGACTGGAGGCGGTCAACACCCGCCGGCTGACCAACCTCGGCTCCTTCCGCGCCTACTGCGAGGCCTATATCCGCCACCACCCGCGGATCCATCAGGGCATGACCATCCTGGTCCGCCAGCTGGCGCCAACGCCCACCGGCCTGCCGCTGGAGCTGTACTGCTTCACCAACACCACGGCCTGGGCCGACTACGAGGCGATCCAGGCGGACCTCTTCGACCACTTGCTGTCGATCCTTCCCGAGTTCGACCTGCAGCTGTTCCAGGAGCCGGGCTCGGCCGACCTGCGCCGGGTGTTCGGCAAGGCGAAGTGATGGCGAGCGTCCTGCTGAGCCTGGGCTCGAACATCGATCCCGACCGCCATCTGGATAGCGCGGTTGCGGCGCTGCGCGAACGCTTTGGCGAGCTGCGGATCTCGCCCTACTACCGCACGCCGGCGGTCGGCTTCGAGGGCGACGATTTCCTCAATGCCGGCGCGCTGATCGAGACGCAGATGGATCCGCAGGCCCTGAACGCATGGCTTCACCGGCTGGAGGACGCCCACGGCCGCCGCCGCGACGTGCCACGTTTCTCCGCGCGCACGCTGGACATCGACATCGTCCTCTATGACGACCTGGTCCTGCGTGGCGAGGGCCATCTCGAGATCCCGCGCGGCGAACTCAGGCACGCCTTCGTGCTCGGCCCGCTGGCCGACATTGCCCCGGACTTCGTCGAGCCGCTCAGCGGCCAGACCCTCGACCAGCTGTGGCGCGCCCATCCCGAGCACGGCCAGCTGCGCCCCGAACCGCGGGATGCGCTGGCGGCGGCAGGATCGAACGGCCTCTGAGGGCGCAGAGAAGACGTTCGCCGCGGCCTCGGATGGGCAGGCTTTTCGTAGGAGCGGACATGGCCGCGACCGCGGAAGTTCGCTCTTGCCCCGGTCTGTGTAGAACACGCCACGCTGCGGTCGCGCCCATGTGCGCTCCCACAGTCGGGCTTCGTTGGGCGTCGGCGAAGCCCCATAGGGTGTGCCTTGGCCACCGATACGGGCGTTCGGTCGGTACGCCCGGTGCGGCCAGCCGCACCCTATGAATGTCTTCTTCGCGCCCAGCGCAGTCATCCGGTCCCCTCGGGCGCGTCCCGTCGGGCGCGCTCGTGATGTCTTTCTGCTGGATCCCCATGTCACAGCCCTGTCGCCTAGGCGTCGGTGACCTCTACTCCAGGCCGCGAGACTCGATCATGCCCCTGCGCCCCCTGTGTCCCGACTTCCTGCTCCTGATGATTGCCGGGGTATTCGCTGCTGCCGGATCGTCTCCGGCCGCTGACCGCGACGGCACCGCCGACGCCGAATGGCCCTACCAAGCGGAGTGGGATCGGCTGACCGATGCGCATCTGGACCGGGCGCTCGACCGCATCGCGCTGCGCCACGATGCGGACGCCCAGCTGGTGCGCTTCGCGGTCGGCGCAACGGACTGGCTTGGCGACTGTTCCGGACAGGTATGGGCCCGGCATGGCCTCGTGTTCCAGGGCGACGATCCGCTGATGCGCTGCGATCCGGCCAAGGACGCCTGGGCGCGGGCTTCCACAGAAGCCTTGCTGGACGCGCCGGATATCGGCCCCCACCATCTGTTCGCCTTGCTGCGAGCCAATCAGGATCCTTCGGTGAAACGCCGGGTGATTGACGCCCTGCTTGCCGCGGAGCCGCTGAATCCGGCCGTACTGGCCGCGCAGCTGGGGGATCCGGCATGGCAGCCTGACGACGCGCTGCTCGACGCCCGTATCGAGGCGGTGGCCGAGGGCCGGCAGGGCTTCGACACCCATGCGGCGCGGATCAGCCAGATCATGGCCGAGGCCTCGTCCGCAATCGCGGCGGATCCCGAGCTGATCACGCTGCTGCTGAGGGTCGAGGAGGATGGTCGCGGCCCCGAGTCATCCGTGGAGCCGGCGCCCGCCGAGGTGCTGGCAGAGATGGCGGCGCTGATGCCGATCATGCCGGCGATCTTCTCCTCGACCTCGAATCTTCTGATGTCGGCGCTGTCACCCGTGTGCGATCCGCATCGCGGGCTGTCCGAGCGGCGCCTGCGCGCCTGCGCTGGCCTCGGTCGGGCGATGGCCGAGCAGCCGCAGGCGCCGATTGAACAGCGACTCGGCGCGAGGCTCTGGTGGCAGGCCCTGCAGGCCCTCGGCGAAGACCCGGAGCCCGCACGGGAGTCGATGCGGCAAGGGCTCTGGCAGACCGAGGCATTCATCGATCTGCTCAATCGGCAGCAGGCTGAAGAGGCGGGTGGCTGGTCCGTCGCGTACTCGCAGGCGATGCGCCGCGGCGAGAGCGAATGGGACCTGCAGCAGCGCACGCTGCGCGAGGCAGGCGTTCCCCTGCGGCCGCCGGAGGGTTATCTGCCGGAGGCGATCAAGCGGAACGATCCGTATCGCTGAGTCGTCGGCGTCGGGTCATCCCCTCAAACGCGCAGCGGCGAAGCCAGACAGGTTGGGATGTGGCCCCACCCCGCGTGCGTGAAGGGGCCAAGCGCAGGAAAGGGCGCAAGAGAGACCTTCATAGGTTGCGGCTTGCTGCACCGGGCGTACCGACGGAACACCCGTATCGGTGCGCCAAGGCACACCCTATGTGGCTTCGTTGACTGGCGAGAATGCGGTCGAAGGGGGCGGGATACGGTCGCGACAGAAGGGCGCAAACCGGACCTGGCAGCGCCGTTGCGTGTAGGAGCCAGCTTGCTGGCGATCGTCCCGTCCGGGGCGCCTATCGCCAGCAAGCTGGCTCCTACACTCGGGTTCTGCGGAAGGTCTGCTTTGCGCTCCAACTCCGCATTCGCCGTGGCCTGCAGGCCGAGCTAGCGGCCGGAGGCGGGCGACTCGATGCGGCGAAGCCTCAACTCGTACTTCTCCTCGCCTTCCTCGGTCTGCAGCACGCGCACCGGCGTGGGCGGGAGGGCAGGGTCGTACCAGGCGATGGTTACGCGTTGTTTCTCGACGCGCTCTCCGCGCATGGGCACCGCGCTGAAGCGACCTGCCGGAACCTGCACGGTCTCCGGCGCACCCGCGACGTAGTCGAGAGCCCGGCGTCGGCCGCGGTCGTGGAGGACGTACTCGACGCGCTTTCCGGGCTTGGCCGCGCGCGCATCGTAGGCCAGCTGCAGATTGAGGCTGGAGCCCACCGAAGGTCGGCCGTCGATCGGCCGCTGGGCGGGTTCGTCCTTCTCGATGTCCCCTGTCCAGCGGATCGTGCCGCGGTCCCAGTCCACGCGCACCTTGAGGTCTCGGTCCTTCACCAGGGAGCGCTGTGTCATTTCCGCGCCGAGCAGCCGCGGCCGGCCGTCCAGCCAGTCGATGTCGGCGACCTGCTCGGTGGTGAACCGGGCCAGCTTGGCCAGTCCCCGGGTGCCGGTGGCGCTGAGCCGATGCTGCCAGCTGCCGTTCTCGCCGGGCACCAGCTCCATGACGCTTTCGCCGGCGGCCTTGCCGTCGATGAACACCTCGTACTCGGCGCGGAAGCCCTGCGTCGGGGCGGCCAGGGCCGGCACGGAAAGCAGCAGGGTGAGCAGGACCAGGGCGCGGATCATGCCGCCCTCCGCAGTCCACCGGACGCATCCAGGCGCAGCGGGGCGCCGAGCGGCGATTCGCCGTGCCAGAGCCGCTCGTCCCGCCAGGCCACCTCGCCGCGCGCCAGGGCATCGACGCTGGCGATCAGCAGCGGATGCTCGCGCTCCAGCACGCGGGCGGCAAGGCGTTGCTCATCATCGCCGGCCAGCACCGGCACCACGGCCTGGGCGATCACCGGTCCGCCGTCCAGCTCAGCGGTGACCAGGTGCACGCTGGCGCCGTGCTCGGCGTCGCCGGCCTCCAGTGCGCGGCGATGGGTATGCAGGCCGCGGTGTCTGGGCAACAGGGAAGGGTGAATGTTGATCATGCGTCCGGTCCAGGGCGTCAGCGCCCGTCCATCAAGGATGCGCATGTATCCGGCACAGACGATGAGGTCGGGCTGAACCGCAGCCACCGCGTTCAGCAGGGCGAGGTCGAAGTGAAGGCGGTCCGGGTGGTCCTTGGGCGAGAGGGACTGCGCTGGCACGCCGCGTTCCCGCGCGCGCTCGAGCACCGGCGCGCTGGCCTTGTCGGAGAACACGCCCACCAGTTCCACCGGCAGGCGCCCTTCGCTCGCGGCCGCATGCAGGGCGAGGAAATTGCTGCCCCGGCCCGAGGCCATCACCGCGATGCGGTACGGCCGGGCCCCGCCTGCCGGGCCCCGGGCAGCGGCGCTCATCCGATGCGCACGCGCTCGTCGCCGTCGGCGGCGACCACCTGGCCGATGGCCCGCGCCGGCAGGCCCAGCGCATCGCAGGAGGCGCTGACCGCGGCGACCTGGTCCGGATGGACGATCAGGGTGAAGCCGATGCCGCAATTGAAGGTGCGCCACATCTCGGCATCGGCCACCGCGCCCTCGCGCTGCAGCCAGTCGAAGACCGGCGGCAGGACGATACTGCTGGCCTCGAGATCGAGGCCCAGGCCGTCGGGCACCACGCGGATGATGTTCTCGCTGAGCCCGCCGCCGGTGATGTGGGCCAGGCCCGGGATGGCGTGCTCGCCGAGCAGCTTGAGGATCGGCTTCACGTAGAGCCGGGTCGGTGCCATCAGCGCATCGGCCAGGCTGACGCCGCCAAGGTCGAGATCCAGCGGCCGGCCGGCGCGATCAAGAATGCGGCGGATCAGCGAATAGCCGTTGGAGTGCGGGCCGGAGGAGGGCAGGGCGAGCACCACGTCGCCCTGGCGGATGGCACTGCCGTCGATGATCCTGGACTTCTCCACCGCGGCGACGCAGAAGCCGGCGAGGTCATACTCGCCCGGCGGATACATGTCCGGCATCTCGGCGGTCTCGCCGCCGATCAGGGCGCAGCCGGACTCCTCGCAGCCCCTGGCAATCCCGCCGATCACCGCCACGGTGGTGTCGACATCGAGCTTGCCGGTGGCGAAGTAGTCGAGGAAGAACAGCGGCTCGGCGCCCTGGACCAGCACGTCGTTGACGCACATGGCGACCAGGTCGATACCGATGCTGTCGTGGCGGCCGAGCTGCTGGGCCAGCTTGAGCTTGGTGCCGACGCCGTCGGTACCGGAGACCAGCACCGGCTCCTTGTACTTGTTCGACAGGTCGAACAGGGCGCCGAAGCCGCCCAGCCCGCCCATCACCTCGGGACGGAAGCTGCGCTTGACCAGCGGCTTGATCCGCTCGACCACGCTGTTGCCGGCATCGATGTCGACGCCTGCGTCGCGGTAGGTCATGGGCGTGGGGGATTGGCTCACGGCGGCATCCAGGCGGCGGGAAAGCCGCCAAGTTTAACCGCTGTGACGGGGGCGGCGCCGGGGCGGGCGACGGACGGCCTTGTCACTGGACTGATTCAGGGGCTCACCAGGGACCGCCGGGCAGCATCCACAGTCCGGCGCCGACCATCAGCAGGTTCTCGGCCAGCGAGACCGGCCCCAGCGGGACCTGCGAATCGCCGCCCATGCAGGCGCAGCGCAGTTCACGGCCCTCGATCCAGACCGCCCGGATCACCGAAAAGGCGCCCACCGCGCCGATGAACAGGGCGATCGGCGCGGCCAGGGTCGCAAGGACGTCGCCTGCCAGCATCAGCAGTCCGGCGGCGGCCTCGGCGAAGGGGTAGAGGTAGGCGTAGGGCACCCAGCGCCGCGCCAGCAGGTCGTAGCCGAGGAAGGAATTGGTGAAGCTCTCGACGTCGCGCAGCTTCTGCAGGGCGAGCAGGAGCATCGACAGGGCGGCGAAGAAGGCGAGGGTGCGCGGCTGCAGCAAGGGTCCGTCGTCCGCCCAGGCCAGGGCCAGTGCGCCGAGGCCGGCCAGCGAGAACAGGGCCACCACCGGGCCGTAGCCTTCAGCCTCGGGATCCCGGACCTTCAGCCCGAAGTGCCGGCGCAGGTCGTCGTATCCGCCGATCCGCTCTCCGCCGATGAATACCTGGGGGGTGGTCTCGACGCCATGCTCCTGCTGGAAGGCGTCGGTCTCGTCCCGGCTGTCGAGGGTGTGGTCCTCAACCTGGTAGCCGCGGCGGCGGAGCAGGTGCAGGGCCTTCAGCCCGAAGGGGCAGAGGTGGTCGGGCGTAGCCATCCGGTAGAGCGTGGCCTGGCCTGCGGAGCCCTCGGCCAGTTCGGGCACCAGGTAACGCGGCGGCATGACGGACCTCCTTCCGAGCGCAGGGCCACGGGGAACGGGACTGCCTGTGACGGCCTCCTACCTAGAGTTTAGATCACCCCGGTGTGGACTGTTCGTCGTGGCCGGGGTCAGCCCGGGGGGGCCAGACCGGGGGGCCAGACCGGGGGGCGAAGTGGTCGACGGGAGGCGGGTCGCGTGGACGAGGTCGCGCCCATCCGGCACCATGCGCGGCGAACCCGCTGCCGGAAGAGACTCGATGCGCATCCTGTGGAGACTGCTTGGCTGCCTGCTTGCACTGGGTGCGGCATCGGCACAGGCCCAGGAGATCGAGCTGTACGAGGGCGAAGTCAGCGTTCCGGGCCAGTCCGACGCGGCCCGCGATGCCGCGCTGCCGCAGGCCCTGGCTGCGTCCCTGGTCCGCCTGACCGGTCGCGCCGATGTCGGCAGCGACCCGGCGGTGGCCGCCCAGCTATCGCGTGCGCCCACCCTCCTTCGCCAGTTCCGATACCGGCAGGACGCCGATCCGTCCCAGCCTGGCGCTTCTGGCACCACCCTGGTCGCCCGCTTCGACCAGGCCGGCGTCGACGCCCTGCTGGCCGAGACCGGGCAGCGCGTCTGGCCCAGCCCGCGATCGGTGCCGGTGGTCTGGCTGGCCATCGACGACGGCCGCGGTCCGCGCCTGCTGGGCAGCGCCCAGGCCCGCGTGGTCGGGGCCCTGACCCGTCGCGCCGCGCAGCGCGGGCTGCGCCTGACCTATCCGTTGCTCGACCTTGAGGAGCAGCAGCAGGTGGGGGTGGCGCCCTTCTGGGCCGGCGACAGCGCCGCCGCCCGCCGCGCCAGCGCGCGCTACCAGTCGCGGGTTTCCCTTGTCGGCAAGCTTTATCGCTCCGGCTCCGGCTGGACAGCCGAGTGGGTGGTCTATGACGGCGAGCAGCGCCTGGGCGAGACCACGCGCAGCGCGCCCGAGGCGCCGACGGTGCTGGCCGAGGGCGCCGACCTGGCTGCCGACCTGCTGGCGGCGCGCTATGCCGTGTCGGTGGCCGACAGCGGGCCGGCCGGAAAGTACCCGGTCAGCGTCAGCGGGCTCACCAGCGGCGCCGACTATGCGCGCACCCTGGCCTATTTCCAGCGCCTCTCGGTCGTTCGCGAGGTGCGGGTGCTGGGGGCGCAGGGCGACGTCCTGGAGCTGGAACTGGACCTGCGAACCGGTCTGGGCGGGCTGAACCAGCTGGTCGCCAACGGCCAGACCCTGGTTGCCCAGGACGACGACGCCGACAACGGGCAGTTCCGACTGCTTCCATGATCTGGCGGCAGATCCCGAACGGGCTCACCGCGCTGCGCATCCTGCTGGTTCCGCTGATCGTGCTGCAGCTGCTGCAGCGCGATTTCGCCCTGGCCGCCGTGCTGTTCGCGGTGGCGGCGCTGAGCGACGGCCTCGATGGCCTGCTGGCGCGCCGCTTCGGCTGGCAGACCCGGCTCGGCGGGCTGCTCGACCCATTGGCCGACAAGCTGCTTGTCAACGCCTGCTTCGGCTCGCTGTGGTGGCTGGGTGAGGTGCCCGGCTGGCTGCCGGCCCTGGTCCTGGCCAGAGATGCGGTGATCGTGGCCGGGGCAGTGGCCTATCATTGGCGCGTCGCGGCGCTGGATGCCGCCCCCACCCTGCTCGGCAAGGCCACCACCGTGGCACAGACCGGCTTCCTCTGGTTTGCCATGATCGACCTCGGTCTTGATCGCTCCTCGTCACCCTGGTGGCCCTGGGGCGTCGGAGTGGTGATCGCGCTGATCGCCGCCAGCGGAATCGATTACGTGGTCCGCTGGACGCGGCGCGCGCGGGAAGCCAGGCCATCGAGGAGTGAGCCGTGAGTGATACCCAGAAGTGGCAGCTGCTGGCCCTGACCGTCATCGTCGGCGGCCTGCTCTACCTGCTGGCGCCGGTGCTGACGCCGTTCGCCATCGCCGCCCTGTTCGCCTACTTGTGCGATCCGCTGGTCGACCGGCTGGAGGAGCGCTTCTCTCGCTCGCTGTCGGTGTCCCTGGTCTTCCTGCTGTTCATCCTGCTCTGGGTTCTCGCCCTGCTGATCCTGGTCCCTATGCTGGAACGGCAGGTGGTGAAGCTGTTCGAGCAATTCCCGAAGTGGGTCGCCTACCTGCAGGAGGCGATCCTGCCGCGCATCGAGCAGTACACCGGCGCCAGCCTCGAGCGGCTTGATCCGAGCAGCCTCGTCGAGATCCTGCGAAAGCACTGGCAGCAGGCCGGCGGCTTCGCCCAGAACGTGCTCGGCGGGCTGTCGAAATCGGGCATGGCCCTGCTGGCCTTCGTCGCCAACCTGGTCCTGCTGCCGGTGCTGATCTTCTACCTGCTGCGCGACTGGGACATCCTGATCGAGCGTATCCGCGAGCTGCTGCCGCGGGCGGTGGAACCGACCATCAGCCGGCTCGCCCGGCAGGCCGATGAGGTGCTGGGTGCGTTCCTGCGCGGTCAGCTCAGCGTGATGGTGGCGCTCGGCACGATCTACTCGGTCGGCCTGATGATGGTCGGCATCGACCTCGGTCTGCTGATCGGCATGGTCGCCGGGCTGATCAGCTTCATCCCCTATCTCGGCGCCATCGTCGGGGTCGGCGCCGGGGTGATCGCCGCGCTCGTCCAGTACGGCGACCTGTGGCACGTGCTGCTGGTGCTGGCGGTGTTCGGCGTCGGCCAGACCGTTGAGAGCTTCCTGCTGACGCCCTGGCTGGTCGGCGACAAGATCGGCCTGCATCCGGTTGCGGTGATCTTCGCGATCATGGCCGGTGGCCAGCTGTTCGGCTTCTTCGGCGTCCTGCTGGCCCTGCCGGTGGCCGCGGTGGCGATGGTCGTTCTTCGCTACCTGCACGAGCGCTACACGGCCAGTGCGCTTTACGGTGGTCGACCGCCGCCGCCGGCCGAGGTGCCGCCTCCAGCCGAGCTGGATGCCGCCGCCAGCGCCCCGGCACAGAAGCCCGCCCGGTCGCGCAAACCGCCGCGGCGGGGCGCTCCGAACGACGCGTGAGCACGCCGCAGCTGCCGCTCCGCCTGGCCCGCCCGCCGCGGGCCGGGCTGGAGGATTTCCTGCCGGCCGACGCCCCGGCCCTGTCCCTGCTGCGCGACTGGCTGGCCGGTGGTCGCGGCAATCTGCTGCTGCGCGGCCCGGCAGGCTGCGGCAAGAGCCATCTGCTGCTGGGCGCGCTGGAGCGGATTGCCGCCCGGGGCGAGCAGGCCGGCTATCTGCCTCTGGCAGCGCTCGGCACCCGCGCCGACGCCATGGTCGAGGCGCAGCCGGCGCTGCCCTGGGTCGCGGTGGACGACCTCGATGAGGCGCTGATCGATCCGGCCCTGCAGCGCGCGCTGTTCGCCCTGCACAACCGGGTCGGCGACCAGGGCGGTCGCATGCTCTATGCCAGCCGCGGCAATCCGGGTGACTGGACGAGCCTGCTGCCCGACCTGCGTTCGCGTCTTGGCCAGTCGGTGCAGGCCCTGCTCCAGCCGCTCGACGAGGCCCAGCGGCGGGAATGGTTCACGCGCCGCGCCGCCGCACTCGGCATGCAGCTCGACGAGGCCTCCCTCGAATACCTGTTCCGCCGGGTCGGCCGCGACCTGCCGGGGCTGCAGCGCCTGCTCGATCGCCTCGATGTCGACAGCCTCGCCGCCCAGCGCCGGCTGACCGTACCCTTCCTGCGCGACTTCCTGGCGGCCGGCGAGTCCGACTGATCAGGCGGTTTCGCCGGCGCCCTGGTCGACCGCAAGCACCCGCTGGTTGAACAGCGCGAGCAGGCCGCAGACCAGCAGCACCTGGAGCAGGGCGGCCAGCGGGCTCATCAGCAGTTGCACGCCGATCAGCAGGCTGCTGGCCTGGGATGGGTCGCCGGGGCTGGTGTCCATCGTGCTGCCAAGGGCGACCATGCCGATGACCAGACCGATCACCAGGCTGACCGTGAGATGGACCAGCAGGACGATGCCCAGCACGGCGCTGGAGATCCACCAGTGCCCGCGGATCAGGGCGAGGCTGCGCGAGATGGCGGCCATCGCACTGCGCCGCTCGAGGGCGACGGCAAACAGGTTGAGGCTGGCGGCCAGGCTCCACCAGGTCGGCAGACCGAGTGCGGCAAGGGCAAGCAGGCCGATCAGGCTGCGGGTCAGCGGGGCAAGGCCGTCGCTGGCCGCCCAGCCGACAATCATCAGCATCGGAAGCATGCTCAGCAGCAGACCGCCAACGTAGAGCAGGAAGGCGCCCAGGGCCGAAGCAAAGCGCGCCAGCGCCCGGTTCACGCTGGCCACGAGGCCCGGGTCCTGGCCGCGGCCGCAACAGCCGAGCCGGTAGCTCAGGGCGGTGAACAGGAAGACCTGGCAGACCACGACCAGGGCAAACAGCAGCCAGGTGCCGGGACGCGAGTACCACTCGATCAGCCCGTCCATGGTCTGCATCGGATCGCCGCCGCGCGGCATGAGCACCGCCGGCAGCAGTCCGATCAGCTGGCCGATGAAGGCGAGCAGGAAGCCGGGCTTCCAGTGGACCCAGAAGGTCCGGAAAGCCGCCTCGAGCTGGCGGCCGATGTCGCCGGGTTCGGCGGGAAGGGTGGCGTTGACGGGTACCATGCGGCGCATGATGCCCGAATCATTCCCGCTTTCGCTCGGCGAGGCGCTGCGCTGGCTGCGCACCGAGCTGGACGGGCCCCTGCGTGACGAGGCCGAGCCCCTGCTGCTCGGCGTGCTGGGGCTTGGGCGGAACGTCCTGTTCAGCCGTCCGGAGTCGCCCCTGACGGGTGCAGACGCCGCGCGGCTGCGCGAGGCGGTCGACCGGCTGCGTGGCGGCGAGCCACTGGCCTACGTGCTGGGAAGGCAGGGTTTCTGGTCGTTCGAGCTGGAGGTGGGTCCGGCGGTGCTGATCCCGCGGCCCGATACCGAAGTGCTGGTGCAGGGCGCGTTGCAGCGCCTGCCGCTGGATCGCGCCGCCACGGTGGCCGATCTAGGCACCGGTAGCGGGGCGGTGGCCCTGGCGCTGGCCGCCGAGCGGCCGCAGGACCGTGTGCTGGCGGTGGACTGTAGCCTCGAGGCGCTGGCTGTGGCGCGTCGCAACGCCGCGCGACACGGCCTTGAGCGCATCGAGTTCATCGCCGGCGACTGGCTGGCCCCCGTGAACATGCAGTTCGACCTGATCGCCAGCAACCCGCCCTACCTTGCCGAGGACGATCCGCACCTCGGCCGCGACGGACTCGACCGCGAACCCCGCGGTGCCCTGGTCTCGGGAGCCGACGGCCTGGATGCGATCCGCCGTCTGGCGGTCGAGGCGCGCGGGGCCCTCGTTCCCGGCGGCTGGCTGCTGCTCGAGCATGGCTGGGAGCAGGGTCAGGCGGTGCGCGAAGTCCTGCATGCCGCCGGATTCAGCGACGTGCTCACCTTGCCCGACCTCGCCGGTCGGGAGCGGGTGAGCGGGGGAAGGACGGGTTGGAAGTCCGCGAGGCCGAACCGTGCGAGGCAGCAGCCATGATGCAAAAGGAGGGCTCCCGAGTTCATAGGGCGCGGCTGGCCGCACCGTGCATACCGTCCGAACGCCCGTATCGGTGCGGCCAGCCGCACCCTATGGGCTTCGCCGACGCCCGCCGAAGCCTGACTGCAGGGGCGCCCTTGGGCGCGACCGCGGAGATCCGCTCTGGCCGCGGTCTGTGGTGAATCCGTAGCGCCGCGGCCGCGCCCAAGGGCGCTCCCACAACTCGACTGCGGCAAGGCCTGCTTTGCAGCGCAAACCGGACCTGGCAGCGACGTTGCGTGTAGGAGCCAGCTTGCTGGCGATCGTTCCGTCCGGGGCGCCTATCGCCAGCAAGCTGGCTCCTACAGCGGGGCCGGGGCGAATGCGAACTTCGCGCCCAAAGCGCGCAGCGCCGAACGCGCACTTCGGGTCAACCTTTGCAGACCATGGCCAAGCCGCCCGGGGTCGGACCGCCCGGGCCTCGGGCCCGATAGCCTTTAGCAGTGACCGCGCGCCGCTGCGGAGTCGGACGGCTTCTGCCGCGCGGGTTTCTAGGCGCGCTTGACCGCCAGCGAGGGGCTGGTCGGCCAGCGCTTCTGCACCGCGGCCCTGATGCCGGCGGCGTCGAGGCCGGCCTCGGCCAGCAGGTCCTCGCGCGAGGCGTGCTCCTGGTAGGCATCGGGCAGGCCGAGCTGCAGCACCGGCAGGCTGCGCCCGTTGGCGGCAAGCCACTCCAGCACCGCGCTGCCGGCGCCGCCCATGACCACGTTGTCCTCCAGCGTGACCAGGGCCTCGTGCTGGTCGCAGATTTCGGCCAGCAAGGCCTCGTCCAGCGGTTTGACGAAGCGCATGTTGACCACCGTGGCGTCGAGCGCCTCGCCGGCCTGCTCGGCGGCCGGCACCACGGCGCCGAAGGCGAGCAGGGCGATGCGCTGGCCGCGGCGGCGCAGCTCGGCCTTGCCAATGGGCAGGGTTTCCAGCGTGGCCGGCACCGCCGCGCCAGGGCCGCTGCCGCGCGGGTAGCGCACCGCGGCCGGGCCCGTGTGCTGGAACCCGGTGCTCAGCATGGCGCGGCACTCGGCCTCGTCCGCCGGCGCCATGATCATCATGTTCGGCACGCAGCGCAGGAAGCTGAGGTCGAAACTGCCCGCATGGGTGGCGCCGTCCGGCCCGACCACGCCGCCGCGATCGATGGCGAACAGCACATCGAGATTCTGCAGGGCGACGTCGTGGATCAGCTGGTCATACGCGCGCTGCAGGAAGGTCGAATAGATCGCCACCACCGGCTTCATGCCCTCGCAGGCCATGCCGGCGGCCAGGGTGACGGCATGCTGCTCTGCGATCGCGGTGTCGAAGTAGCGATCCGGATACTCGCGCGAGAAGCGCACCAGGCCCGAGCCTTCGCGCATGGCCGGGGTGATGCCGAGCAGCCTTGTGTCGCTGGCCGCCATGTCACAAAGCCAGTCGCCGAAGACCTTCGTGTAGGTCGGCCGGGCCGGCGCGGCCTTCTTCACCACGCCGACCTCGGGATCGAAGGGGCCGACTGCGTGGTATTCGATCTGGTCGCCTTCGGCCAGTTCGTAGCCCTTGCCCTTGGTGGTGATCACGTGCAGCAGCTGCGGGCCCTTGAGACCGCGCAGCGTGCGCAGGGCATGGACCAGAGCGCCGACGTCGTGGCCATCGATCGGCCCGGTGTAGTGGAAGCCCATCTCCTCGAACAGGGTCGAGGGCACGAACATGCCCTTCCAGTGCTCCTCCCAGCGGCGGACGAAGCGCGCGGCCGGGTTGTTCTTGTCGCCAAGCAGCTTCTTGCCGCCCTCGCGCACCGCGTTCAGGGCCTTGGAGGCCGTCATGCGGCCGAACATCTTGGTCAGGCCGCCGACGTTCTCGGAGATCGACATGCGGTTGTCATTGAGCACCACGATCAGGTTCGGCTCGGGATCAAGGCCGCCGGCGTGGTTCAGCGCCTCGTAGGCCATGCCCGCGGTCATGGCGCCGTCGCCGATCACCGCCACCACGTGGCGGTCGAGATCCTGACGGGCAAGGCCGAGCGCCATGCCGAGCGCCGCCGAGATCGAGGTCGAGCTGTGACCGACACCGAAGGTGTCGAACTCGCTTTCCTCGCGCTTCGGGAACGGGGCCACGCCGTCCTTCTGCTTGACGGTATGGATCGTGTCGCGGCGACCGGTGAGGATCTTGTGCGGATAGCACTGGTGGCCGACGTCCCAGACCAGCCGGTCATCCGGCGTCTCGAACAGCCAGTGCAGGGCGACGGTCAGCTCGATCACCCCGAGCCCGGCGCCGAAATGGCCGCCGCTCCGGCCCACCGATTCGATGAGGTAGGCGCGCAGCTCGTCGGCAACGGCGCGAAGCTGGTCTTCGGGGAGGCGGCGCAGGTCAGCAGGGCTGTCGATGCGCGCCAGCAGGGGATAACGCTGGGCGTCGATCATGAAGGCGGTAACTCAAGGCTGGCCGGCAATTTTCCGGGCTTTTGGGCGGGCGGGCAAGGCGCGGCCCGGGAATCCGCCGCCCGCTGCCCGCGGTCTGCCACCTTTTCGGGTCCCGGCCCGTCATGGGAATCAACGCACCCGAGGGTGCCGGGCAGGAGAACGACGATGAAGGGGATTGTAATCGCTGCGCTGGGTCTGCTCCCGTTTGCCCTGGCGGCGCAGCCGGTCGCCTCACGGGTGACCCCGCTGGAGCAGGAGCTGCTCGAGCAGGAGGGCGTCCTGGGCGCCCAGCCGGGCCTGCGCTGGCGCCGCGAGGCGCTGCTGGCGCTGGAAGAGGGCAATGACGGCCCCGTGCAGGCCTGGCTGGAGCGGGCCGCCTACTACGCGGACAAGCCGGCCCAGGCACTCATCGCGGATCGCTACTGGAATGGAGAGGGGGTCAGGCGGGACCGGGCGCTCGCCTACGCATGGATGGACCTCGCCGCCGAGCGCGGCTACACCGTGTTCCTGGCCCATCGCGAAAGATACTGGGCGGCGCTGGACGCGGCGGACAGGCAGCGCGCCCTCGAGGTCGGGCGCGGGATCTACGAGCGCTTCGGTGACGATGTCGCCAAGCCGCGGCTTGCGCGGCACCTCGAACGCAGGCGCGCCCAGCAGACCGGCAGCCGCCTCGGCCTGCGCAGCGGGGTTGAGGTCTACCTTCCTCCCGGCCAGAACCCCAGCGGTGAGAGCGGCATCGGCAAGGGGCGCTCGCAGCAGTTCTATATCGGCAAGCGGCTGCCGAACTACTACCAAGACAGCTCTGGAAGGTCGACGAATACTTCGCCTGGCAGGACGAGCAGTACATCGGTCTGCCGCCGGGCATCGTCACCGTCCGCGAACCGCGGGCGGCGGACGAGGCTGCCGACTAGCGCCCGCGCTCAGCGCAGGCGCAGGCGCCCCAGCAGCCCGCCCTTGGCGGCCTCGGCCTCGCCGCCGCCGCCGCCGGGCAATTCGGCCTCGATCAGGTCGATGGCAGCGCAGGCGTTGATGAAATCGATCACATCCTCGACCGGCTGGCCGCTGGCCTGGGCAATCTCTTCGGGCGTCGCCGGCTGCTTGAGCATCGCCGTTGCGATGCGGATGTGTTTCGGGAACTCGCGCTCGGTCGTCGGGTACTTGGCCAGCTTGAAGCGCCGCGCGGCGGACAGCTCCGGCAGCAGTTCGCCGTGGCTGGCACCCAATCCGGCCACCCACTGCAGGCGCGCCAGCGGCTGCTCGCCAAGTTCGCCCTTGAGCTTGGCGAAGGCCTCGGCGGAAAGCGGCTCCCAGCGTCCGGCTTCGATCTCCTGGCCGGCCAGGGGCAGGTAGGGTTTCAACGCGCTGCCGCCGAGATAGCAACGCTGGTCCGGGTCGACTGCCAGCTTCGGTTCGGCGTCCTTGAGCAGCACCGGTCCCGGCAGCCGGCCGGGACGCAGGAAGTCGACCAGGCGCTGCGGCGGGGGCGGTGCGGCGGGTTCGGCAGGCGCGGCAGGGGCCGGCTCCGGAGCGGGCGCCGCCGAGGGCGCAGGCTTCTTGGTCGGCGAGGCCGGCGCCGGCGTCGGCGCCGCGGCGCCGCTGCGCGCAGGACCGAGCTTGGGCGTGATCTCGGCCAGGGCAGCGGCCAGTCCGTCGCCGTCCAGCGGCCGGCTGACCCGGGCATCGGCCTCGGTGCGGCTGGAGGCGGTCAGGGCGATGATCGGACGCGGCCCGCCCTGCGCACGCAGCCAGCTCATCTGGCCGTACATCGAGTCGACGTCGATCAGCAGGGCTTCGGCGTCCGCTTCGGGAACCACCGTCCATTCCTCGGGCACCCGCGTGCCGAGTGAGCCGATCAGGGTTGCCAGCGTGGCTTCTTCGCCACGTTCGAACCCGAGCAGCGCGAGGCGTCGTGCCTGTGCCATGTTCCCCCTCGTTTGCAGGCTGCGGGCCGCGGGCCCGGACAAGTCAGGGGAGTGTGAGGAAGGGGGCAGGGGCCGTCAACGCTCGCGGCCGCGGCCGCGCGCCGCCGTTCACTGGATGCGGATGTCGCGCCGCCGTTTCGGCAGGTGGCTGCGCAGGAATTCCATCTGGTCGGCGAGGATGTTCCGGTTGGAGAGGATCAGGTGCTCCACCCAGCTCGGGCGGTAGGGCACCGCAAGCAGGGGCATGCCTGCCTCGGCCGGCGTGCGGCTGCCCTTGCGCACATTGCAGCCGATGCAGGCGCTGACAACGTTCTGCCAGTGATCCCGCCCGCCGCGCGAGATCGGCACGACATGATCGCGGGTCAGCTGGTAGCGGCTGAATTCATTGCCGCAGTAGAGGCAGAGATGGGCGTCGCGGGCGAACAGCGCGGCATTGGTCAGGGCCGGGCAGGGGTCGAGTGCGGCCGGGCGGGCGCGGCCTCGGGCGGCGACGATCGGGTGCAGGTCGACGATGCTCTGCTCGCCGGTGGTCCGCTGCCGTCCCCCGCGAATGCGCATGCAGGGTTCGCCGATGGTCCAGGCCACGGCTCCGCGGACGTAGAGGCAGGTGGCGTCCTGCCAGGACATCCAGTCGAGGATCCTCCCGTTCGCGTCCAGGGACAGGACCCGGGTGGTGAAGGGCTCGCCCTGCGAGCCGTGCACCGCGTGTAGACGCATGCTGCCCTCCGCTGACCGACCTTGCGACGCGGGGCGCGGGAATGCTGCCCTGCGTGCCTTGGGGCAGAGCATAACCAATCCCGATGACGAGATGCGTGCAGCCGCGCGCCCGGGCCGGGCGCTAGAGCGGTTTGACCATCCGCAGCATCTCGACGCCGTAGCCGGCCGCCTCGTAGATGCGCCGTGCACGTTCATTGCCGGGGAACACGGCGAGCTGCAGGCGCTCGCAGCGATGGTCGCGGGCGAACTGCTCGGCATGCCCGAGCAGGGCCTGGCCGATGCCCTTGCGCTCCATGGCCGGGACCACGGCCAGATCCGAGATATGGCAGTTCTGGTGCCCGGTGAAGAAGTCGGTCACCAGCTGCAGGTGGAGGAAGCCGATCCGCTCCCCGCTGCTGTCGTCCTCGACCACGAACAGGAAGGAGCCCGGCGGCTGGTCTTCGAGGTGCCTGACCAGATCGCGGCGGATGCCTTCCAGCACGACGTTCCGTCGTCGCCACTTGGGAAGCTCGAAATCCACGAAGCGTGAGGCCAGGTCGAGGATGAACTCATCGTCATCCGGGCCGGCTGCGCGGACCAGAAGTTCCAGATCACCTGCTTGGATATGCATTGCGCGAGGGCTTGCGAGCGGACAGGGCCCCCATTATGCGCAGCGCGCCCGGCGAGGGAAGGGCCGGGCGTGCTGGCAGGGGGGCGAATCAGGCGGCGAAGGCCTCTTCCGGCAGGGCCATAAGGCTGGCCGCGCCCGACCGGATCGCCGAGGCGTGGCTCAGGGTGCGCGGCAGGATGCGCTGGAAATAGAACCTCGCCACGGCCCGCTTCTGCTCGGCCAGGGCCTTGTCGCCGCTGCGGTCGGCCGCTTCGACGGCGCGGGTCCACCAGTAGGCGAGGGTGACGTACCCCGAGTAGAACAGGTAGTCCACCGAGGCGGCGCCGAGCTCCTCGGGGTTCTCCATCAGGCGCTTGCCGATATCCATGGTCAGCTGCTGCCAGTCCTGCGCCGCCTGGGCCAGCGGCGCCACGAACTCGACCAGCTCGGCGTTCTTGGTCTGCGCGCTGCAGAACTCGACGATCAGTCCGAGGAAGTGCTTGAGCCCGGCGCCCTGCAGCTGGATCACCTTGCGACCCAGCAGGTCCAGCGCCTGGATCCCGGTGGTGCCCTCGTAGATGGTGGTGATGCGGGCGTCGCGGGCGAGCTGCTCCATGCCCCATTCCTGCACATAGCCATGGCCGCCGAAGCACTGCAGCGCGTGGTAGGTGCACTCCACGCTCCACTCGGTGAGGCAGGCCTTGACGATCGGAGTGAGGAAGCCGAGCAGCTCGTCGGCCTTCTTCCGCTCGGCCTCGTCCGGAGAGCGCTCGAGCAGGTCGACCTGCAGCGCGGCATGCAGGGCCAGCAGCCGGCTGCCGTCGCCCAGCGCCTTGCAGGTCAGCAGCATGCGGCGGATGTCCGGGTGGACGATCAGCGGGTCGGCCGGCTTGTCGGGACGCTTGGAGCCGGAGAGCGAACGCATCTGCAGGCGGTCCCGCGAATAGGCCAGCGCGTTCTGGTAAGCGCGGTCGATCAGGCCAAGACCCTGGATGCCGACCGCCAGGCGCGCGGTGTTCATCATGGTGAACATCGCATTGAGCCCCTTGTTCGGCTGGCCGATCAGATAGCCCTCGGCACCGTCGAAGTTCATCACGCAGGTGGCCGATGCGTGGATGCCCATCTTGTGCTCGATGCTGCCGCAGCGCAGCGCGTTGGGCTCGCCCAGCGTGCCGTCCTTGGCGGTGCGGATCTTCGGCACGATGAACAGCGAGATGCCCTTGGTGCCCGGGGGGGCGTCGGGCAGGCGGGCCAGGACCAGGTGGACGATGTTCTCGGTCAGGTCATGCTCGCCGGCGGTGATGAAGATCTTGGTGCCGTGGATGGCATAGGTGCCGTCGGCCTGCGGTTCGGCGCGGGTCTTCAGCAGGCCGAGGTCGGAGCCGCAGTGCGGCTCGGTCAGGCACATGGTGCCGGTCCAGCGGCCCTCGACGATCGGCTTGAGGAAGACCTCCTGCTGCCAGTCCTCGCCGTGGTGCTTGAGCGCCTCGGTAGCGCCATGGGAGAGCAGCGGGTAGTTGCCCCAGGCGAGGTTCGCGGCGTCGATCATTTCCTTGATCGCCGCGCCCAGCGACTCGGGCAGGTGCTGGCCACCGAACTGCTCCGGCGCGGTCAGGCCCGGCCAGCCGCCCTCGACGAACTGGGCGTAGGCCTCCTTGAAGCCCTTGGGCGTGGTGACCTTGCCGGTCGCCTTGTCGAAGTGGCAGCCCTCCTGGTCGCCGCTCTGGTTGAGCGGGGCCAGCACGCTCTCGTTGAAGCGCGCGCCCTCCTCGAGAACCGCCTCGATGATGTCGCGGGTCGCCTGTTCGGCGCCGATGCGCTGGTAGATCGGCTCGACGTCGAGCACGTCCAGCAGGGCGAAACGCATGTCCTTGACGGGTGCCTTGTAGCTGTTCATCCGAGGGCTCTCCGGGTAGGTGTCAGATCGGGAAAAGATAGGGCAGCCGGCATCGCGCCGGCGTGAGCCGGCCGGCGGGGGGCGCGGCGCTCAGCGCAGGACGCCGGGCAGGCCCGGCGCAGGCGCCAATGAAGACGAGTATTCGATCTCGAAACGGGTCTGCGGTTCGCTGCTGGCGACCTCGGCCTCGATCCGGTAGTCCAGCGCCCGGCGATTGGCGGTGGTCGACTCAAGCAGGGCGCGCTGTTCGGCGTCCGGGTTGAAGGCCACCTCCAGAAGTTCCACCGAGGTGGCGGCGACCAGCAGATCGGGCTGCAGCGCCACCGGCACGCGGAGCCCCGCCGGGCCCAGTTCGAGGTGGCCGGACACCCGTTTCACGCGCACCGGAACCGTGCTGAAGCTGCGCAGGCGCAGCACGGCGACGGCACCCTGGTCGTCATAGCGCAGCTCGGCCAGGCTCAGCTCGGGCGGGAACAGGCGCACCGGCGGTCCGCTGCCGCAGCCGGCCAGCATCAGGGACAGCACCACCAAGAGAAGCCAACCTCGCCGCATGCGAACTCCGTGCCCGACGTATACTCGCCAGAGCATAGCAAGGCGGCGGGCCCGCGCGGCGTCCCCGCGACCTCGCCGGCACACGTCGACCAAGGTGACCATGCCCGTCAGCGCCCCGCCCACCGTCGCGCCGTTCTCCACCCTCGAGCAGACGGTGGAAGCCGTTGCCGAACTCATCTCGCCCGCCGCCCCGATGGGGCTCTGGATGGTGACCAAGGTCGAGGGCGAGCAGTGGATCCCGCTGGCCATCCGCGACCGGCGCTATGGCTTCGCCCGCGGCGCCACCTTCGCCTGGCGCTCGACCCCCTGCGTGCACATGGTGTCCGGAGAGGGGCCTTGCGTGTCGGGTGACGTCTCCGCCGAGCCTGTCTACGCCGGCTGCGCCCTGCAGCAGCATTTTGGCTTCGGCGCCTACCTCGGCTATCCGATCCATGACGGCCGCGGCGAGCTGTTCGGGACGGTCTGCGGCTTCCACCCCGAGGCGCTGGACCTCGACGAGTCGGCCCTCCTGCCGCGGCTGGCTGCCGCGGCCCAGGTGATCACCACCTACCTCGCCCACGAGGAGCTGATCGAGGACACCCGGCGCCGCGCCGAGCGCGCCGAGCTCGAGTCGCGCACCGACCCGATGACCGGCGTGCTCAACCGGCGTGGCTGGGAGCTGGCCATGGAGCAGGAGCAGGCGCGCATCGCACGCACCGGCAGCTCGGCCGCCGTCGTCCTGGTCGATCTGGATGGGCTGAAGCGACTGAACGATAGCGAAGGGCATGACGCGGGCGATGCGGTCATCCGCCGCCTGGCCCGGGTGCTCAGCACGCAGATCCGCGCCCGGGACGTGGTGGGTCGCCTCGGTGGCGACGAATTCGCCATGCTGCTGGGCGGCATCGAACACAATGTCGCCGCCCAGGTCGTCGAACGCATTCGCGCCGCGCTCAGCAGTGCCCGGGTGGAATCCACGCTCACCTGGAGCTGGGCCGGCGTGCTCGGCTCGCTCGAGGAGGCGCTGGCCGAGGCCGATGCCCTGTTGATCGAGCACAAGAAGCGCCACGGAAGGCAGGCATGAACGACGACGTCTGGAAGACCCGCTACATCGAGCTGGAACGTGAGCGTGACGACCAGGCCGAGCGCACCCAGGCCATCGAGGCCCTGCTCAAGCGCCTGATCGGCCGTCTCTGTCTCGCCGCGCGCGGCCTCGGTGCCGACCTCGATCGGGCACTCGAGCGCACCCAGCAGGCCATGCGTGGTGCGCTCGGCACGAGCCAGCTCGAAGAGCTGCTGAGCGAGCTCTCCGACGCCGTGGCCCGGACCGAGGCCCCGGTGGTCAAACAGGCGCAGTCGGCCGTCGCCGAATCATTCGACGCCGAACTGCGCAGCGCGCTCTCCGCCCTGCTTGGTGGGCTTGAGCTTGATGTGTCCCTGCGCGAGCGGGCCAGCGAACTGCGCGGGCAGCTGGAATCGGCCCGCGAGCTGCCGCAGGCGGTGAAGTTCTGCGCCCAGCTCAGCGACCTGATCGCGGCCCAGCGCGAACGCGCCAAACTGGAGCAGGCCGACCTGCAACGGGTGCTGCTGCAGGTCGACACCCGCCTGCACGAGTTCGTCTCCTACCTGCGCGGCGAGGAGGCCGAGCGCGAAGCGGCCAGCGCCAGCCGGCAGCAGCTCGACGAGCAGATGCTCGGCGAGGTGCGCGGATTGAATGAGACCGTGCGCAGTGCCGACGACCTCGGCACCCTGCGCAGCCAGCTCGCCGAGCGGCTGGAGGCCATGGATGCCTACCTCAAGCAGTTCCGGCTGCGCGAAACCGAACGCGCGGAAGGCTTCCGGGAGCGTGCCGAGCGCATGCGCTCGCGGGTCGAACAGCTGGAGAGCGAAACCCGCCAACTGCAGGCCTCGCTGGCCCGCGAGCAGATCAATGCCACGACCGATCCGCTGACCGGCGTCCCCAACCGTCTGGCCTACGAGCAGCGCGTCGCCCTCGAGTTCAAGCGCTGGAAGCGCTTCGGCCGGCCGCTGTGCCTGGTCGCCTGGGACATCGACCACTTCAAGGCGGTCAACGACGGCCACGGTCATCAGGCCGGCGACGCGGTGATCCGGAGCGTGGCCAAGCTGCTCGCCCGGCAGATCCGCGAGACCGATTTCGTCGCCCGCTATGGCGGCGAGGAGTTCGTCATGCTGCTGGTGGACACCGCGCCCGAGGCGGCGATGGCGGTCCTCGAAAAGGTCCGTCGCTCGGTGGAACAGATGGTCGTGAAGGCCGAGGGCCGGGCGATCAAGGTGACCACTTCGGCGGGGCTTGCCGAGTTCCGCGGCGAGGAAGGCCCCGATGCGGTGTTCGCCCGGGCCGATCGCGCCCTGTACCGGGCAAAGCAGAACGGCCGTAACCGCTGCGAGCGTGCCTGATTCCCTGTCGTTCGCCCTCCCGGTGCGGCGAGCTTGCTCGACGCGGGTTTCCGGGACGCCCGGTCAGCGCAGCAAGCTGCGCTCCACGGAGAAAGGTCGAAGGCGGGGCAGGGCGCCGCCTTCGTGCGCCCCGCGTTCGCCGTGGCGATGCTCAGGCGGCCTTGGATTCGGCCTTGCGCGGACCCTCGAGCAGGGCCTGACGTACCGCGCCGACCAGCAGGTCGACCTCGGCATCAGTGATGGCGAAGGTCGGGGTGAAGCGCAGCGAGTTGGCGCCGCCGTGGATCACGCCGATGCCGCGCTCGCGCAGGAACTCCTCGGTGGAGCCCTCGCCGTAGCACTTGAAGTCGGCCGACAGCTCGCAGCTGAACAACAGACCGGTGCCCTGCACCTTGGTGATCAGTCCGCCCAGCTCCTGCTTGAGCTGCTCCAGGCGCTCGACGAACAGCTTGCCCTTGCTGCGGATGTTCTGGCGCAGGGCCGGGGTCAGCTGGTCGAGGACCACGCAGGCGACGTCCAGCGCCCGCGGATTCGCGGTCATCGTGTTGCCGTAGACGCCCTTGCGATACAGCTTGGCCGCGCGCTCGTTCACCGCCAGCACCGACAGTGGGTACTGACCGGCGTTCAGCGCCTTGGAGTAGGTCTCCATGTCCGGCGCCTCCAGACCCTCAAAGCCCGGGTAGTCGACGATCGACAGCACACCGTGGGCGCGCAGGCCGGCCTGGATGCTGTCGACCAGCAGCAGGGTGCCGTGATCGCGGGTCAGCTCGCGCGCGGCGGCGTAGAACTCGGCGGTGACCTGCCGGCCCGGGTCGCCTTCGCCCATCACCGGCTCGAGGAACATCGCCTCGACGTACCAGCCGTTGGCATCGGCATCGGCGAAGGCCTGGCGCAGCTGCTCGACCGAATAGGGCTCGATGATGATCAGCTGGGCCTCGTGGTGCTTGTGGCTGGCCAGATGCTGGGCATAGGTCTTGCGGGTCGAGTCGGAGTACAGCGCCGGATGCTCGGTGCGGCCGTGGAAGGCGCCCTTGACCGCGATGCGCTTGACCTTCTTGCCGGCGTGGCGGCCGCCGGCGTCGGTGTGCAGCTTGGTGTTGATGTCGGCGATGCGGCCGGCGAGCGTCACCGACTCCGAGCCCGAGTTCAGGCACAGGAAGTGGGTGTACGGGCAGCCGCCGCGGCTCTGGCCGATCTCGCGACGCAGGGCTCGGGTCAGGCGCAGGTGCGACAGCGAGGGCGTCATGATGTTGGCCATGGCCTGCGGCTTCGCCATCGCCTCCAGCACCACCTTGGGCGCGTGCCCCATGCCGAGCATGCCGTAGCCGCCGGAGTCATGGATCACCGCGCCCTTCAGGGTGACGATCCACGGACCGCGCGCGGTCAGCGCGACGTAGGGATTCACCGCGTCGTCGGCATAGAAGTTGACGAAGCCGGCCTGGGTTTCGTTGATCTGGGTCTGCTCGTCGGCGCGCAGCAGATCCTCGAATTCGCCATTGCGCAGCGCCAGGTGGGCGGCATGCGCGGCGTCGATGGCCTCGGCCAGTTCCGGATGCGAGGCGGCGAAGCGCTCGATGGTGGCGTCGTCGAGGCCGACGGTGCGGCGGGCGCCGCCGTACTGGCGCAGTTCGTTGAGTTTCTGGATCGGATTCATGCTGCCTCCCTCGGGCAATGCGGACGCTCACGAACGCCCCCGCGTCGCGCAAGTGTCGGAAATAGAAAGGATCTAGGATATCACCGGCCCCTCGTGCGGAGCCAGCGGCGGCCGCGCAACTGTCCCTTCAGCCCGCCGCAAAGGGATAATGCCGGGCTGTCTTGCCGCGGATTCCCTTGTGAAGCGTTCCGACTTCCACTACGAGCTGCCGTCCGAGCTGATCGCCTCCGAGCCACTGGCAGAGCGCTCGGCCAGCCGGCTGCTGGTGCTTCCGCCGCCGCCTGCAGGTCCTCAGGACCGCATGATCCGCGACCTGCCGGGCATGCTGGAGCCGGGCGACCTGCTGGTGCTCAACGACACCCGGGTGATCCCCGCGCGCCTTTACGGCCAGAAATCGACCGGCGGACGCGTCGAGATCATGATCGAGCGCATCGTCGGACAGCACGAGGCAGTGGCCCAGCTCGGCGTCAGCAAGCCGCCGAAGCCCGGAGGCAAGATCCAGCTCGATGCCGGCGGCGAGATGGAGGTGATCGAGCGGGACGGTGGGTTCTACCGGCTGCGCCTGCTCGCCGCCGAGGGCTTCGAGCACCTGCTCTCGCGCGCCGGCCACCTTCCACTGCCGCACTACATGGGCCGCGAGGCACGTGCTGACGACGCCGAGCGCTACCAGACGGTCTTCGCCCGGCATGCCGGCGCCGTCGCCGCGCCCACCGCCGGCCTGCATTTCGACACCCCCCTGCTCGATGCGCTGCGCGAGCGCGGGGTGCAGATGGGCCATGTCACCCTGCACGTCGGTGCCGGCACCTTCAGTCCGGTGCGCGCCGACGATGTCCGCGAACACCGCATGCACAGCGAATGGCTGAATGTCGGCGCCGAGCTGGTCGAGCAGGTGCGCCGGGCGCGCGGTGCCGGTCGCCGGGTGGTGGCGGTGGGCACGACCGTAGTGCGTGCGCTGGAGACCGCCAGCCAGGGCGGCGAGCTGCGTCCCTTTGCCGGCGACACCCAGATCTTCATCTTCCCCGGCTACCGGATCCGCAGCGTCGATGCCCTGCTGACCAATTTCCACCTGCCCGAGAGCACCCTGCTGATGCTGGTCTCCGCCTTCGCCGGCCGCGACCGCGTGCTGGAGGCCTACCGCCACGCCGTGGCCGAGCGCTATCGCTTCTTCTCCTACGGCGATGCCATGTTCCTGCACCCGGGCGAGGCGGGCGGGGCATGAGCCGGATGCGTTTCTCCCTGCTCGGCCAGGACGGCGCCGCCCGCCGCGGCCGCCTCGAGTTTCCGCGCGGGACGGTCGAGACGCCCTGCTTCATGCCGGTGGGCACCTATGGCTCGGTCAAGGGCATGACCCCGGTAGGCGTGCGCGACACCGGCGCCGAGATCATCCTCGGCAACACCTTCCATCTGTTCCTGCGCCCGGGCCTGGAGACCGTCGCAGAGTTTGGCGGGCTGCACCGTTTCATCGGCTGGGACGGGCCGATCCTCACCGACTCCGGCGGCTTCCAGGTCTTCTCGCTGGCGCACCGGCGAAAGATCACCGAGGAGGGCGTGCGCTTCGCCTCCCCGGTCGACGGGGCGAAGGTGTTCCTGTCGCCCGAAGAGAGCATGCGCATCCAGCGCGTGCTGGACTCCGACGTGGTGATGATCTTCGACGAGTGCACCCCGTACCCGGCCACCGAGGACGTCGCCCGGCGCTCGATGGAGCTGTCCCTGCGCTGGGCCGAGCGCTCGCGTCGCGCACACGAGGGCAACGACGCGGCGCTGTTCGGCATCGTCCAGGGCGGTGTCTATCCGGCCCTGCGCGAGCGCTCGGCGGCGGCGCTGATCGACATCGGCTTCGACGGCTACGCGGTCGGCGGCCTGGCCGTTGGCGAGCCGCAGGACGAGCGCGAGCGGACGCTGGACGACACCGTGCCCCTGCTGCCCGAGGACCGGCCGCGCTACCTGATGGGGGTGGGCCGGCCGGAGGACCTGGTCGAGGCGGTGCGTCGCGGCATCGACATGTTCGACTGCGTCATGCCGACCCGCAACGGGCGCAACGGCCACTACTTCACCCGCTTCGGCACCGTGCGCATCCGCAACGCGAAGTACGAGCGCGACCACGCGCCGATCGACCCGGAATGCGGCTGCTACACCTGCGCCAGCGGCTTCTCGCGCGCCTACCTGCGCCACCTCGACCGCTGCAACGAGATGCTCGGCCCGATGCTCGGCACCATCCACAACCTGCACTACTACCAGGATCTGATGGCCGGTCTGCGCGCCGCCATCGAGGCGGGGCGGCTGGAGGCCTTCATCGACGACTTCTACGCCCGGCGAAGGGCGGCCTGAGCGGCTACGTGGGCGGTCTGGTCGTGCTGATCGCCAGCAAGCTGGCTCCTACACTAGCCCGATTGTAGGAGCCAGCTCGCTGGCGATGCCCCCCTCCCGCCCACAGGACCAGGCCGGATGGATCCTCCGTTGATCGGCAAGCCATGGCCTGGAGCGCCCGCCGGCCCTTGCAAAGTGCCCTCCAGCCCCCACGTGGCATAATCGCGGCCCTTTTGCGCCGGCGGGGAGCCGGCGAAACCGCATTCCAGTCCCGAAACGAGAACCTCACATGGACCTGCTCGACTTCCTCATTTCCCCCGCCATGGCCCAGGCGGCCGGGCAGCCGCAGCCCTCGCCCTGGTCGCTGCCGATCATGCTGGTGGTGTTCTTCGCGGTGTTCTACTTCTTCATCATCCGCCCGCAGAGCAAGCGCGCCAAGGAACACAAGGCGATGCTGCAGGCCATCTCCAAGGGCGACGAGGTGGTCACCGCCGGTGGGCTGGTCGGTCGCGTGGACGAGATCGGTGAGGCCTTTATCGGCGTCGAGATCGCCAGCAACGTCAAGGTGAAGGTGCAGAAGCACGCGATCACCGCCGTCCTGCCCAAGGGCACGCTCAAGTCCGCCTGAGGCGGTCCCCGTCGCAACTCTGATGCGGCCCCGGCGGCCGCGATGGATTCGCCATGCTTGATTTTCCCCGCTGGAAATATGCGCTGGTCCTGATCCTCGGACTGGTCAGCGTGATGTACGCGGTGCCCAACATCTTCCCGCAGGACGACGCGGTGCAGATCAGCGGCAACCGCGGCGCCCAGGTCGACGAGGCCCTCAAGGAGCGCGTTCTGGGCACGCTGCAGAAGGCCGACATCGACTTCAAGTCGGTGGCGATCGAGGATGGCAGCCTGATGGTCCGTCTCGAGACCCCCGAGGCGCAGCTGGCCGCGGCCGACGCCCTGCGCGGCGAGCTGAAGCAGCGCTACAACGTGGCCCTGAACCTCGCCTCGACCGTGCCCGACTGGATGGAGGCCATCCGCGCCACGCCGATGGTGCTGGGCCTCGACCTGCAGGGCGGCGTGCACTTCCTGATGGAGGTCGACCAGAAGGCCGCGCTGGAGAAGCGCGAAACGGCCTTCGCCGATGACGTGCGCGCCCTGCTGCGCGACAACGACATCGCCTACACCGAGGTGTCCCGCGATGAGGGCGGCATCCGCATCGTCCTGCGCAACGCCGAGGACGTCGGCCGGGTAGGGGGCATCATCGGCGCCGAAATTCCCGAGCTGCTGGTCGAGGACGGTGGGAGCGAGACCGAGCTGAACGCTCGCATCCGCGAGGCCGACCTCAAGGCCATCGTCGACAACGCGCTGGAGCAGAACATCGGCACCCTGCGCAAGCGCGTCGACGAGCTGGGCGTCGCGGAGCCGGTGATCCTGCGCCAGGGCGCGACGCGCATCGTCGTGCAGCTGCCGGGCGTGCAGGACACGGCGCAGGCAAAGAAGATTCTCGGCGCCACCGCGACGCTCGAATACCGCGCCGTGGTCGGCGACGGCGTGGGCTCGGCGATGGAAGCCATGCGCACCGGTCGCGTGCCGCCGGATGCGCGCCTCTACTATCGCCGCGACCGCGCCGCCGACGGCAGCCAGGTCCCGGTGCTGCTGTCCAAGCGGATCATCGCCTCGGGCGACCAGCTGGTCGATGCCAATCCCGGCTTCGACCCGCAGAGCGGGACGCCGATGGTCACGGTGCGTCTGAACAACGTCGGCGGCCAGCGCATGCTCGACTTCACCACCGAGAGCGTCGGCAAGCCGATGGCGGTGGTCTTCATCGAGCGCGTGCCCGAGACCCGCATGGTCGACGGCAAGGAAGTGCGCACCACCCGGGTCAGCGAGGAGGTGATCTCGGTCGCCACCATCAATGGCGTGTTCGGCAAGAACTTCCAGACCACGGGCCTCGAGTCCAGCGCCGAGGCGAGTGAGCTCGCCCTGTTGCTGCGCGCCGGTTCGCTGGCGGCACCGGTCGATATCGTCGAGGAGCGCGTGATCGGTCCCTCGCTCGGCCAGGAGAACATCGACGCCGGCGTGCGCGCCATCCTGCTCGGCTTCGCCCTGGTCATGGCGCTGATGGTCGTCTACTACAAGCTGATGGGCGTGGTGGCGGTGTTCGCGCTGTTCATGAACCTGCTCATGCTTTGCGCCGTGCTCAGCTTCATCGACGCCACCCTGACCATGCCGGGCATCGCCGGTATCGTCCTGACCCTCGGCATGGCCATCGACGGCAACGTGCTGATCCTCGAGCGCGTGCGCGAGGAACTGCGTGCCGGCAATACGCCAGTGGGGTCGATCAAGGCGGGCTATGAGCGCGCCTGGACGGTCATCCTCGATTCCAACATCACCAAGCTGATCGCCGCCACCGCGCTGTTCTCCTTCGGCTCGGGCCCGGTCCGCGGGTTTGCCGTGGTGCTGTTCTTCGGCGTGCTGACCTCGATGTTCACCTCGGTCACGCTGTCGCGTTCGATCGTCACCCTGATCTACGGCGGTCGCAAGAAGATCAGCCGTCTGTCGCTCTGACCCAGGACCCTGGACATGGAATTCTTCAATCCCAAGAGCAATGTCAACTTCATGGGGATCCGCCGGGTGACGGTGTGGATCGCCATCGCATTGATGACGATCTCGATCATCTCGCTGGCGACCCGCGGCCTGAACTTTGCCCTCGACTTCACCGGCGGCACCCTGGTCGAGGTGGTCTACGACCAGCCGGTCGAGCAGGCCGATGTATCCGGCAAGCTGCAGGCGGCCGGGGTCGAAGGGGCGATCGTGCAGCGCTTCTCGACCACCAACTACTCGATCCGGCTGTCACCCGAAGCGGTCGAGCGCCTCGGCGCGGATGCTGCCGACCTTGGCGAGTCGAGCCTTGATGGCCGCAACGCGGCGGTCGGGCAGAAGATCCTCCAGGCGCTTGCGGTGGAGGGGAACCCGGTCGAGATCAAGCGCAGCGAGTTTGTCGGCCCGCAGGTTGGCGCCGAGCTGGCCTACAACGGCATCGTCGCGGTCTTCGTGGTGTTGGCTGGCATCCTGATCTACATCGCGCTGCGCTTCGAGTGGAAGTTCGCGGTGGCGACCGTGGTCGGCGAGATCCACGACGTGATCGTGACCCTCGGCTTCTTCTCCCTGCTCGGTCTCGACTTCGACCTCACCGTGCTGGCGGCGATCCTCGCGGTCGACGGCTACTCGGTGAACGACAAGATCGTCGTCTTCGACCGCGTCCGCGAGCTGTTCCGCTCGACCCGCAAGGCGCCGCCGACCGAGATCCTCAACATCGCGGTCAACGAGACGCTGTCGCGCACCATCATGACTTCGTTGACCACCCTGCTCACCGTGGTCGCGCTCTACGTGTTTGGTGGCCCGGCGCTGGAGGGCTTCTCGCTGGCCCTGATCGTCGGCATCATCGTCGGCACCCTGTCGTCGATCTTCTTCGCCTGCCCGGTCGTGCTGGCGCTTGGCGTCACCAAGCAGGACCTGCTGCCGCGGGCCAAGGACGAGGCCGAGCTGGCCCGCCGTCCCTGATCCATCCGACAGAGTCTGATCCGAGCGGGGCGGCCAAACGGCCGCCCCGTTTCGTTTGCGCAGGCGGATCCTTCAGCCAGCGAGCGCACCGCTTCCCGGCTCCGATGGCCGAAGGCGCTCCGCCGAATTTTCATGGGGCGCCCGGTGCGTCGTTCTCTCGCTTTCTGGTGTCCAGACAGGGACGTCCGACTGAGGGAGCGCACATGGGCGCGACCGCGGCGAGTCCGCGGTGGCCTAGAACCGGGGAGATCCCTGGCGCTGCGGTCGCGGGCAAGCCCGCTCCTTCAATCGCGCCTCGTTGCGAAGCCGATCGCGCTCTCCAGCGGTCACCCCGGCTTGGCCACCATCAGCCAGAAGATCGCCAGCACGCTGATGAAGGCCGGCCAGCCGAGCGCAAACCACCAGCGCATCAGACGGAAGTACTCCGCGGGAAGGGCGCCGCCGGTCTCGACGGCGTGACGGGCTAGACGGGCGGCGCGCCACTGCAGCCAGACCACGGGCAGCCAGCAGGCGCCGACCAGGACGAACAGGACCAGCGCGGCGCGGATCCAGTACGGGTCGAAGCCGATGCCGAGCCGGTGCATCAGCCACAGCCCGGTTCCGAACTGCACGAGCACCGCCGGGGCGGTGAACAGGGCATCGGCCACCACCACCTGTTTCGCCGTCGCGGCAATCACCCGGGCATCCCCGCCGCGGTGCGCCGTCCAGCAGAAGTAGGCGATGCCGAGCCCGGTGCCGAACAGCAGGGTCGAGCTCAGCACGTGGATCCACTTGACCAGCAGGTAGTCCATCAGCGCGCCCCCGACTGCACCCAGAGCACCGCCAGCGCCGGCAATACCAGAAGATTCTTGATCAGGCCGCCCAGCGGATCCAGCCAGAGCGCGGGCAGCAGCAGGCCGAAGCCCAGCGTGTAGCCCAGCACGCTGACGATCATCAGGGCGATGGCCGCGCGTGGTCGCCAGCCGCTGGCCAGCCACAGGGCCAGCAGCAGGTCGAGCAGGCCCGTGGCGCGGGCCAGGGCCACCGGCATCAGCGCGGCCAGGGGAGTGCCCGCCACCAGGCTCTCGATCTGTGCGGCCGGGGTCAGCAGGCCGGCCGCCGCCGAAACGGCCCATAGCAGTATCGTGGCCCAGCGCAGCGGCGTCGCCAGCAGGACAAGGCCGGCGTGCCAGCGGTCCTGGGTCTGCGCCGGCTGATCGGCCAGCCGCTCGGACAGGGCCCATGGGCGGTGGACAAAGGCCGCCTCCGTGCGCGAGGCAGCCTCGGGCGCCAGCGTGTTGCCGCGCTCCAGCATGCGCCAGATCGTCGCGTTCATCGGTCCGCTGCCCCAGCGCTCGGACAGGGTCACCGCTGGCGCCACCAGCCAGCGCGGCACCGACAGGCAGTGCGCCTCGCGGCGTCCCAGCAGCCAGCCGCGCCAGGCGAGCAGGTAGTCGCGAAAGCGCAGCACCTCGGGCCCGCCGCAGTCGAACACGCCGCGCTGGCTGCCGGCCAGGGCCTCGCAGACCAGCTCGGCCAGATCCTCGGCGGCCATCGGCTGCAGCTGCTGCCCACCGCCGGCCGGAAGCAGCAGGCCGCCCGGCAGGGCGGCCAGCGCACGCAGCAGGGAGGTGCCACCGTGGCTGCCGCGGGTGCTGTAGACCACCGACGGCCGCAGCACGGCCACCGACAGCGGCAGGTCGAGCAGGGCGGCGTCACCGCGATGCTTGGAGGCGATGAACTCGCCGTCGGCAGGATCGCCCAGCGCCGAGATCTGAACAAGCCGTTTCACCCCCACCTCGACGCAGGCCTCGCCCAGCGCTTGCACCGCATGCTCGTGGACGATGTCGAAACGGTTGTCGCCACGCTCGCGGAGGATGCCGGCGGTGTTCACCACCGCATCAACGCCGCGCAGCAGGGGTAGCCAGTCGGCCGCTGTGCTCAGCCGGCGCAGGTCGACCTGCCGCTGCGCTTCGAGGGCCGGCGGCCCGCGCCGGCCCTCGATCACCCGCCAGCCGGCGCGGCGCAAACGCGCCGCCACCAGGGCCCCGATGAACCCGTTCGCGCCCAGCAGCAGCACGCTGCCCGGCGCCTCGGCAGCGGCGCGGTTCTCGTTCGACATGCGCCGATAATGCCTGCGCCACGGCCTTCGCCACAGCCCCCGGCGACCAGCGCGCCGAACTCCCGGGCCGCGACCGCGGCGCTGCGGTTCCGCCACCGACCGAGGTGAACGTGCATCCCGGCGGTCGCGGGTGAGACCGCTCCTGCAGAGGATCAGTGGTCGTGTGGATCGGGATGGAAGGCCTGCATCGGGCGCGAAGAAGACGTTCCGCGGATGCCGCATGTAGCCAGCTTGCTGGCGATAGGCGCCCCGGACGGGATGATCGCCAGCAACCTGGCTCCTACACGCAACGGCGCTGACAGGTCCGGTTCGCGCCCGTCTGGC
Source organism: Pseudomarimonas salicorniae (assembly GCF_023156535.1). Classification (GTDB taxonomy): domain Bacteria; phylum Pseudomonadota; class Gammaproteobacteria; order Xanthomonadales; family Xanthomonadaceae; genus Pseudomarimonas; species Pseudomarimonas salicorniae. The sequence continues at coordinate 115,094 of NZ_JALNMH010000006.1, forward strand.
GCGTTTGAACCCCGCCCTCTTCGCCCCCATTCCCGCCATTCAACGAGACCCGACTGTGGGCGCGTCCTTGGGCGCGACCGCAGCGCTACGGATTCACCACAGACTGGATCCAGCGCGGATCCCCGCGGTCGCGCCCAAGGGCACTCCCACAGAAGACGCGGGGGTTCGAGGTACCGAGGTGAAAGCGAACTCTGCGCCGCTGCTTGCCTTCGCGCCACCGATACGACACAGCCCCCGGAGCCACCTCCGGGGGCTGTGCGGTGACACGGTCGACGGGCGCCGCATCAGGTGCCGATGATGCCGCCGTCATCCTTGGTGACCACCACGGTCGCCGAGCGCGGGGGCGCGTTGCCGAAGTCCGGCCAGAACTCGTTGCCGCCGCCTTCGCCCGGGTGCTGGATGTTGACGAAGACGCTGCGCAGGTCCGGGGTCATGGTGATGCCGGTCACCTCGCAGCCCGAGGGGCCGACCAGGAAGCGGCGGATCTCGCCGCTGACCGGGTCCGCCGCCAGCATCTGGTTGTTGCCGAACGGGCCCTCGCGCAGCTGGCCGCCGCTCATGTCGGTCTGGATCCAGAGCAGGCCGCCGCGGTCGAACCACAGGCCGTCCGGGCTGGCGTGGATGCTGTCGGCGCCGAGCTTGCGGCTGCCCCCCTGGCCGGGCAGCACGGCGCTGTCGGTCTCGGTGCCGGAGAGCACGAAGATCTCCCAGCTGAATCCATCGGCGGCGTGATCGTCGTTCTCCGGGCGCCAGCGCAGGATGTGGCCAAAGGCGTTCGGGCCGCGCGGATTGGCCGCGTCCACCGCATTCGCGGCGCGGCGGCTGTTGTTGGTCAGGGTGAAGTAGACCTCACCCGAGACCGGATCCACCGCGCCCCACTCGGGGCGGTCCATCTTCGTCGCCTCGAGCAGGTCGGCGGCCAGGCGCGTGTTGAGGATCACGTCGCCCTGGTCGGCAAAGCTCACGCCGGCCGCGGCAGCGGCGGCCTGCAGGTCCGGGTTGGCGATATCGACCGCCATCCAGCGCCCGGTGCCATCGTCGTTGAACCGCGCGACATACAGGGTGCCGCTGTCCAGCAGGTCACGCGAGTTGCCCGACATCAGCGGCACGTAGGGCTGGCGCGAGACGAAGCGGTAGATGTACTCGTTCTGCGCATCATCGCCCGAGTAGCAGACCACCGGACGGCCGGTGCGCGGCGGGGCGAACCAGCAACCCTCGTGGCCGAAGCGGCCGAGCGCCGTGCGCTTCTTCGGCACCGAGTTCGGATCGAAGGGATCGACCTCGACGATGTAGCCGAAGGTGTTCGGCTCGTTGCGGAAGTCGCCGCTGGCGCTGCTGGCCTTGGCGCGGGCGTCGAAGCGCTCCTGCGCGGTGTCCCAGCCATAGCGGCTGTTGCCGCTGGGGACGCCATAGCGGCTGTGCTCGCGAGGGCGCGTCTCGTCGCGGTTGGAGAAGTAGCCGGCCCAGTTCTCCTCGCAGGTCAGGTAGGTGCCCCAGGGGGTGACGCCGTGGCCGCAGTTGTTCAGCGTGCCGCGGGTCCGGGTGCCGTCGCTGCTGAACTTGGTGCGCACCTTGGCGTGCCCGCGCACCGGTCCGGTCAGCTCCATCAGGGTCTCGCCGGTGATCCTCCGGTTGAAGGCGCTGTCGACCCGCTGCCAGCCGGATTCGCCGCGGGCCACTTCCAGCACCGAGATGCCGTGGGCGGCGATTTCCTTGGCGACCTCGGCCGCCGGACGCTTGCCGTCGACCACGCTGGGGCCGTTCGGGTGCAGGGCGTCATCGTCGATGTACTCATGGTTCATCACCAGCAGGCCGCGCTCGCTGCTGCTCTGGCCGCCGCGCAGGGGGAAGAAATGCATGCCGTCGTGGTGCATGCCGATCTGCTGCGCCTGCTCGGCCGCGCTGTTGCTGCGGTCGATCTTGAACGCCGGGCCGTTGGAGAACAGCGGCTCACCCCAGCGGCAGATCACCTGGGCGGTGTAGCCCGGCGGCACCGTGATGGTGTTGTCGCGGTTGACCGCGATGGCCGGGAACGCGGGGCGCAGCGCCAGCGACTTGATCTCTTCCGCGCTGAAGGCATGCCCACCGTCCAGCGCCGCCGCCACACCTGTCGCCAGCTTCGCGCTGACCGGCGCCGCCACGCCCACCGCGGCCGCCGCGGCCGTACCCTGCAGGAGCTTCCGACGGGTCTGGTTCACCCGCAGCACATCGCTGAAGTGGCGGTTGCGGGAGGGGTTGCAGTCCTCGATCTCGAAATCGGTGGAGGCGTTGTACGGGCTGTCCTGGCGCTCGGTCATGATCCGGTCCGCTGGCTGGGGAAGGGAATCTGCATGCTCGGCAGGATGCATGACCGTGGCATGGAGCACGGATGTCAGGACGGTGACAGCCCGCCCGCCTCCACACATCGATCCGCGCCAGCGCCAGTCACCTCATAGGGTGCGCCTCTGCGCACCGACGTCCGCCACAGAACCACCGACCCGCGGAACCGTTCCGCACGCAGCGATGCCCTGCCTGACCTCTCCCGGTGGCACGTCCGCGCCGCAGCCCCCGCCTGCCTCCTCCCCCTTGCGTGTCCGCAGGGCGCGGAGGGGGAGGCCGGGAGGCGGTTTCGCTCCAACCCCGCGTCCCACACATCATTTCGCCGCAGGGTTGAGGCTGCCGATCGGGAAGGTCTATGACGCACGCACATGCGCTTGGAGCGCCTTGACGACGCTGCTGACAAAGTCGGCTTCATCTTCCCAGACCCCGGCGCGCGCGGTGATGAAGTACAGGGATGCCGCGCCGGCGGGTGCCTGCAGCTCGGGATGTCGGCTGACCAGAGAATCCAGCGTCTGCTGATAGCGCTGACCGCCAAACGCCTCGATCCGCATCAGGTCTCCGCTGCTGGCTGAGCCTGCAGTGACGAAGCCGCCTCGCTGGTCGTACCAACAGCGGATGCCGGAAGCCTGCAGGGCAGCCAGGGCGTCGCGTTCATTCAGGTCGTGGCGACGGTCGAACAACACGAAGGCGCCGGGCAGACGAACCGCGTCGCCGATGGAGTTGATCTGAGAGGACATATCGCCGCCAGACGTTGTGAGAACGACACAAGTATCAGCCAACTGAGGTCCATCGCCGAGGGCGGGGGCGAACCTCCGCAGCGGAAACTGCACTCTGACCCCTGTTTCCGACCCCTGTTTCCCGAGGGTGTAGTATGAGGAAAGGACCGAGCAATGACGGATTCACACGCCGTCCGGCGATCCTCCCCGCGCTTCCTCAGCAGCGCGCTACAGGAAGGCGTCAGCAACATGCCGGATACCATCGAAACATTCATGGCCACAATCCAAGCCCTTCGCGCCGATAGCGTTCGCGTGTCGCGGCGTTTCGCCCTCATGCAGAACGAAATGAGCGACCTGCGGGAGGCCCTCACGCATATGGTGGAAGACCTCAAGCAGGAATCCGTCAATATCGAGGACATCGTGTGCGATTGCCGCTTCCTGCTGGCAAAGGCCAGGCAGGGGGCGGAGTCGTCGGGCGCAGTGGCCTGGGGGCAGTCGCTCCAGTGCGTCGAATCTCGTATCGATGAGATCAGCTATCGTTCGTCGATGATCTACGGATACCTCCTCAGCGTCGAGTCCAGGCTCGACTTCCCGCGCAAGGGCAACGCCCTTTCCCCCGAGAGGGGAGCCTGACGTGGAAGTAGTCAGCAAGCTGAGCCAGCGGCTGGAAGAGGTGGAGCGGGAAATCGGCACCCTCCGAGAAGCGTTCGCCAGCATCAATCGCCAGCACGGACAGGTGATCCACGCCCTGAGCGAGCTCTCCTCGCAGGCACTGGAGGCGGCGAGGCGGGCCAAGGCAGCCTCCATGCAGGCGCTCGAGGGTGCGCGCAGGGCGGCCACCGCGGCCCGGGAGGCCTCCGCGTCTTCCGCCCTCAGCGCGGTCGATGCAGCGGTTGAATCGGCCGAGTTCGCCGCCCTGGCGGCGTCTGAATCTGCCGCCGCAGCGGCTGCTGCTGCGGCGGCGGCTGCCACCGCCGCAGCGCAGAACGCGGAGGCCCGCTCGATGGACGCCTCGACGGAAGCCGCGACGGCGGCGCGACTCGCGAGCGAGGCCGCCGCGGAAGCCGTCGCGATGTCGAACCAAGCCCACCAGTTCAGGAAGCCTCGCCAGAACTAGCGCCGGACGCGAACCAGGGGTCAGATTGAAATAAACAGGGGTCAGAGTGCACTTCGCGCACAAGCGCTCGTCTTCTCCGCCGACCTGCAAAGTCTCCGCTCGCCCTGAGGTATCGAAGGGCGAACCCTCATCGTTGCGTAGGCCGTTCGTGCTTCGATACCTCAGCACGAACGGCCCTGCGGCGTTGCGGATGTCGGGGTTCAGAGCGCACTTCCCCCGCAGGTGCTGGTCCGCTCCGCCACCATGCAGACTGTCCGTTCGCCCTGAGGTATCGGTCGGAAACGGGGCCCAGAGTGCACTTTCCCCGCCGGAGATTGCCTGAAATAAACAGGGGGCAGAGTGCACTTCCCGCACAAGCGCTCGTCTTCTCCGCCGACCTGCAAAGTGTCCGTTCGCCCTGAGGAATCGAAGGGCGAACCCCCATCGTTGCGTAGGCCGTTCGTGCTTCGATACCTCAGCACGAACGGCCCTGCGGCGTTGCGGATGTCGGGGTTCAGAGCGCACTTCCCCCGCAGGTGCTTGTCCGCTCCGCCACCATGCAGACTGTCCGTTCGCCCTGAGGTATCGGTCGGAAACGGGGCCCAGAGTGCACTTTCCCCGCCGGAGATTGCCCGTTCCGCAGTCATGCAAAGCGTCCGTTCGCCCTGAGGTATCGAAGGGCGAACCCTCATCGTTGCGCAGGCCATTCGTGCTTCGATACCTCAGCACGAACGGCTTGGTGGCGTTTGGAGAACAGGGGTTGGAGAAAAGGGGACAGTGCAGTGGTTCGCCCCGGCCGCTAGACCTGGATCGAACCGCTACCCCTCGCCCGGCCGCAGCGTCAGCTGATGCTCCGGCTTCCCGGGCGAAAATCCGCTGGGCCTGCCGTGCACCCAGTCGTCATGCCCGGCGCCCCAGAACGGGGACAGGGGATGGCCGCTCTGTCCGCCCGGCATGTGGATGATGCCGTCGATCTCGCGGCCGGGCGCGACCACCATGCGCTGGCTGGCGCCGAAGCTCGGCGCGGCGACGCGTGGCATGTTGGTGTCGCCGTCCAGCGGCTCGGCCGGCATGCACAGCCAGCGGCGGGCCGGCGAGGGCAGGGCGCGGGCCAGGGGATGGCAGATGTTGGCCGTGTTGCGCTCGCCCCAGGTGCGCTCTGCAAGCGGTCCGCGCTCTGAGAGTTGGCGTTCGATATCGGTGGCCGCGTCAATCAGCAGCGCGTTCCAGCTATCGAAGCGTCGGGGCAGCAGGTGCGGCGGGCGCTGTTCGATGAGCTGCCAGGCCACGCCTTCCAGCTGCGGCAGGCTCGGCATGATGAAGTCATCTCCGAGCGCTGCCCGGGCCGGCGCGGTCAGGCCGTCGTTGATGCGGTCGATGACCGCGATGCGCCAGGCGCGAACGATGCGGTAGCTGACGGCCTCGGCGCTGGCGCGCTCGTCCCACTGACGGGTCGCCGCCTCCAGACGCCGCAGGGCCGGCGCCTCCGCGGATTCGACCAGGTTCCGGAAGGCCTTGTACCAGCGCTCAAGAAACAAGGTCCGGTCATCGAGCTGGATGGCCAGCAGATCCTGCTCGTCGAACCGGTCGCGGGCGAACAGCGCATCGCGAATCTGCCGCGCGCGGGCGCCCAGCGCATAGCCGCCGTCGCCGATCAGCGCCAAGGCCTCGCCATCGGCCACCCGAGCGTTGGCGGTCCACAGGCGACCCTCACCCAGATCCAGCAGGCCAGGATTCTCGCCGCCGTGCTTCCAGCCCGACCACTGGCAGGGCGACCCGTTGCGCACCGGCACCGCCGCATCGCAGCCGCCGGCGCGGTCGGGGATGCGGCCGACCAGCCGCCAGGCGATCGCGCCGGAGGAATCACCGATCAGCAGGTTCTGGTGCGGAATGCCCGCATCGCCGATGCGGGTGACGGCATCTTCCCAGTCGCGGGAACGGGCCAGTTCTGCCAGGCCAAGGTCGAGTGAGCCGGGTTGATGGGTGACCCAGCGCAGGGCCAGCGCCGGCTGCGCTCCATCGGCCTCGTGGACGATCGGCCCCCAGGCGGTCTCGCGCACGCTAATCGCGATCGATTCCGCCCCGGCGACCTCGATGGTTTCCTGATGGCTGGTGATCGGATCGTTGGCATCCACCTCGCGCCAGTCGGCCCAGTCGCCGTAGCTGTTGGTGAAGGCCCAGGCGATGTGGCCATTGCTGCCGACAATGATCGCCGGAATGCCGGGCAGCGAGAACCCGCCGACATCGACCCGTCCGTCCGGCGCATCGGGGTCGGCATAGCGCAGCTGTGCGCGAAACCATATGTTCGGTGCGCGCAGGCCCAGATGCATGTCGTCGGCGACGATGGCGCGGCCGTCCTTGCTCAGCCGGCCGTCGACGGCGAAGTTGTTGCTGCCCAGTACCGCCGGCGTCGCCGCCCCCTCGATGTTGCCCTCCGGCATCGGCAGCTGGCGCAGATCCAGCGTGGCCGCGTCCGGCAGCGGCACGTTGCCGCGTGCCTCGCCTAGCAGCGGCGCGTCCCACTCGGTGCCATCGAAGCTCAGCAGCGCATACAGCGCGGGCGGCACCACCTCGCGGATCCGCCACAGGGCCAGCTCGCGCTGGTTCAGCTCGTCCTGCAGGTCGAAGAACATCGCGTAACCGACCAGCATCGAATCGGACATCTGCCAGGGCTGCGGCGACTGCCGCAGCAGCAGGTAGGGCCAGGGACGCACCGAGAGCGCCTCGAGCCCCGCGTTGACGCCCTCGGTGTAGCTGCGCAGCACCTCCGCCTTGGCACCCAGCAGCGCCGGCAGCTGCTGTTCGACGCGGCTGCGCAGTCGATGGATGCGAAGCCTGCGGTCGGCCTCGATCGCCGCCGGGCCGAACAGCGCCGACAGCTCACCCGCCGCCGAGCGGCGCAGCAGATCCATCTCGAAGAAGCGCTCCTGCGCATGCACATAGCCCAGAGCCCGCGCCATATCGGCCTCGTTCGCGGCCTCGACCGTCACCACGCCCAGCCGGTCGCGATACACGCGGGCCTCAGCCGACAGCCCGGGCAGGGCCAGCTCGCCATCAAGCCGCGCCAGCGACCCGCGCAGGGAAAGCATCGCCACCAACGCGGCAAGCACCAGCGCCAACAAGGCGAACAACACAATCCGGATCGTCCAGCGGCGCAGCATAGGGTCTACCTCGGTAAGCAGCCGCCAGCCTAGCCGATGCAGCCCATAGGGTGCGCCTAGGCGCACCGCGCCCCCACAACCCCACCGCACCGCCCCAGCCGTGGCCGCTACAACGCCTCCCCTTGCACGCCCGCAGGGCGCGGAGGGACAGGCCAGGAGGGTGGTGCGGCAACCCCTAGCCCCCTCGCATCAACCCGCTTCAGCGAAATGCATCCCGATGAGTGCCCGTCGGCAACCCGACTTCCTGCGCAGAACCGACGCGCAGCGGCATTCCCTCGCACGCGGCCACACTCCGCTTGAGCGCTCCCAGGTGCAAGACCGTGCTCTTCTGTCTCGCCTTCTGCGCTACTTGGCGCACCACACGCCGCCCGCAGATCAAGAGCAGCCTCCTCCCGAGCTCCCCCTTCGCCGCCATGCGGCGCAAGGGGAGGAGCCACGCCTGGGCTGCGGTCCGTGCGCACCGAACCGAAGCTCGGGCTGTAGGGCCAAGCTGGCTGATCCGGCGACAGGGGCGTTGAGGGCCTCCGCGACGGATATCGCACTCTGCCCCCTGTTTTCTCCTACCGGTCGCTTCCTTCGAAGCTGCCGTAGAACACGCCGGACGTCGTCAGAGCCGGATTCAGTTCGACATTGTTAGGAGCGGTGAGGATGACGGTGCCCGGTGCCAGATTCTGCGGCGGGGTAAGGGTGTAACGGGTGGTGAGGAACGGCGAGCTGTCGTAGCTGCCGGAGTAGACGATCACGGCGCTCTCGCCGGCATCGACATTGATCAGCGCGTCGACCGCTCCGCTGCCCGAAGCCGGCGTACAGCCGCCCGAGGGTGCACTGCAGGTCCAGGTGGGAGAATTGATGCCGCGCGGCGCGCTCAACTGCAGGCGCGCGCCCTCCACAAGGAAGCTGCCGCGATTGGTGAGTTCGAACGCCAGCACCGGCGGGGCCGCAGAACCCTTGCTGTCAACAAGATTGAAAAGGGGGTTGGGGCCCTGGCCCAACAGCAACGCGAAGATCTGTTCTTCCTTCTCGACAATCGACAACCGGTAGGACCGGCAGGAGCCGTGTTCAACACTCTCATTCGTATCCAGATTGGGACAGTTCGGATTTCCGCCACCGTCGTCGCGCAGCTGAATATCAACCAAGCAGAGACCGAAGTTTCCGGCGCCCGGACTCTCCCAATACAGGTCGCCCGTCACCATATCGATGGTTGGCAGGGAAGTATTGCAAGCCACAGGTACTACTGAGACCGATACCGATTGCCCCGCCTCGTCCGCAGGCCCGGGCGAGACCGATGCCAGGAATCCGGGAACGCTCAGGGGCATCGAGGCCTGCTCCGGCGTGAGGGAGAAATGCGTGATGCCGGATCCCAACCCGTCTGCACCAGGACGATGGAACGTCGCGGTGGGAGCATCGTTGACCGGGGTAACCGTGATGGGCACCTCAACGCTGTGCGTGCCGCCTGCGTTGCGCGCCGTGAAGGTCAGCGTTGCCTGGCCATTGGCGTCCCCCTTCGCAAAATAGCGGAACTCGTATCGTGTGCCGGAGGAACCGGTGGTCTCCAACTCGATGTCCTCCGCACCCACCAGCGACTCGTTGGTGCTGGAGGTGAATTCCACCGCCTCCGTGTTGGCGGATGCCTGGAAAACCAGCGTGCCCGTAGCTCTGAGGTATTCGATCACCACGAACGACGGGAGACCGCGGATGGACGCCGGAAGCCTCTCGTCCTCAATCAGCGTTGTCACGGACCCCGACGCCACCAGCGCCAGGGTCGGCGGCGTCGGAACCGCCGTGATGGGCGCCAGGTTGACCGAGGTCAGGCCGGGGGCGGAGGCCTGGACCTGCAAGTTGCTGGTCTGGGCATTCACGCTGCATCCGGAGAACGTGGCCACGCCCCCCACGGCAGCCACCGGGTTGGAGGAGCAGGAAAGTGTGCCTGTGCCGCTGAGGTAGGTGAGGGTGACGCTTTGGGTTGCGGAGGTGACGGTCGCCCCGGAGGCGTCCTGAATCGCAATCCGTGGCTGGGACGAGCAGGCCGATCCCAGCACGCACCCGGAGACCTCCTGAATGACACCGAGCTTCGTTGCTCTCGGCCCAGGGAGGATCACGATGTCTGCAGTCGAAGAGACCGGAATCGTGTCCTTGGAGGTGGCCACCGTGAGGCCTGCCTTCGCGAGCGTGCCGGCCGCCGGGTTGGTCGCCGAAATACCGAGGGTGGCAGCGCTGCCCGCGACCGTGCCGCCGGCGCCCACCGTCACCACCACCGTGTCCGTCGCCCCCGCCGCAACCGTGCCGGACAGGCTGGTCCCCGGGGCGAGGCCGGCCCCGGCTGTGACATTCGTTGTGCCAACCGGAAAGCTGTAACCGGTCAGCTTCACGGTGATCGTGTCGCCCGCCGAGAGCGCCCGCGTCGAAGTAAAGGTCACCCCGACCGTGGCGGCCTGGCCCGCGGTCTGCGGGCTGGTCGAAATCGTGACGTTGCTGACCGCCGTGGCCGTGGCCGTCGAGTAAGCATTGGCGAGGATGGTCGCACCGTAATCGGTGGCAACGAGCAGGTCGTAGGAGCCCTCCGCGAGCGCGGGCGCGGTGACCAAAATTTCGGTGTCGGTCTTTGAACCGATGGTGGCAGCGTTCGAGGGGTTGCAGAGCGGCCCGAACAGCTCGTCCACCGTACAGGTGCCGAACTCAACCGAATAGGCGGTCGCGAGGTTGCTGCCCTGGATGGTCAGCGTCTCACCCCCCGCTGGTGAACCGATGGCGGGAGAGACCCCGCTCAGGGCAGGCGGATCGACATAGGTGAATGCGGCGGTCTTGGTGGCGACGCCCCCGGTGAGGGTGACGACCACGTCTACCGTGCCCGCCGGGTGCGCCGGCGTCACGACCCCGATCTGGGTGCCGGGCTCGGCGATGGTCAGCAGCTCGAATGACTGGACCTCCACCCCGCCGAACGTGACGCTGAGGATGTCACTCTGCTGCGGTCCGAACTCGGAACCGTTGATCGTGACGAAGTTGCCTCCCACGGTCGAGCCGCTGGCAGGGTCAAGGAAGTCGATGGACGGCGCAGCCACGCTGGTCTGCATGCTGGCAAGCAACAGCAGTGCGCAGGATGCGATCACCGCCAAGGCGCGACGCCACGCAGGCATCGCACGACGCGAGGGAGGCAGCGAGGTGCCGGGAAGCGGTTGAACGGAATATCGCGACCAGAAGCTGTGGCAATCCGCGCTTGTCTGCATGTCCCGCTTCCCTCGATTCGTTGTCCGTAAAGGCGACCATCCGCGGCTGCCAGGTGCGTGGGAGCGTAGCATCCAGAAGCGGACCGGAACTGACGAGTCGGTAGGGGATTCCACCCTGGCGGGCTGCGAGGGAGGGGGCCAAGGTTGGACGCGTTCTTCCCCTGTTTCGAGGGGTGGATTCCCGCCATCCCGTCAAGCGCTCAAGACGTATGCATGGGGCCCGTCCCGGATGCGCCGACCCGATGCCTCACAGCCCAGTCGGCACAACGAACGCGGGTCGCGCGTTCCCTGGTTCGCGATTCGACCGGTCAAGTGGCGCCGGAGGGCAGGCGGGTGCCGCCGGGGGACGCCGGGAGGGGCGCAGCCACCCAAGCCCCCTCACATCCATCCGCTTCAGCGAAATGCCCCATAGGGTGCGCCTAGGCGCACCGACGCCCCCCACACCCCCACCGAGCCGCCTCAACCCTCCCAGCTTCCAACTCCTCCCCTTGCGCGCCCGCAGGGCGCGGAGGGGGAGGCCGGGAGGGGGTGGCCCCCGCACACCTCAGTCCCTCAACGCTCCCCGACGCCCCCTCAGGGGATTCCCCATCCCCCACCCAGCGTGTAGATTCCCAACAAATCAGGCTACTAAGTCCGTTCTAGCCGACCATGCCCCAAGCGATGCTCCTCCCATCGCCAGCCCGTCGCCCCGCCCCGCCGCGTCGGTCGACGGCGCTGTTTGAAGGCTGCGCATGGCCACCCTGATCCCCTCCCGAAACCAGTGCCTGCCGCGGATGACCTCCGGCGAGCGGCGCACCGCGCTGCGGCTGGAGGAGCAGCTGGATGAGGACTACCTCGCCTGGTTCGACGTGCCCATCGGCCCCAAGCAGCGCCAGCCGGACTTCGTCGTCCTGCATCCCAACCGCGGCCTGCTGGTGCTCGAGGTCAAGGACTGGAAGCTCGACACCGTCGTCTCCATCGACAAGACCCGCGCCGTGCTGCGCACCGGGCGCGGCGACGTCACCGTGGTCAACCCGCTGCTGCAGGCCCGCGCCTACGCGCTGGAACTCAACACCGTGCTTCAGCGCGACCCGGCCCTGGTCTTTCCTGCCGGCCACCTCCTGCAGGGCAAGTCCATGGTGCCCTGGGGGCACGGCGTGGTGCTGGCCAATGTCACCCGCGCCCAGTTCGAGGCCCACGAACTGGGCCATGTGCTGCCCGAGCATCTGGTCCTGCTGCGCGATGACCTCGCCGAGAGCGTCGACCGCGAGGCCTTCGAGCAGCGCCTGTGGGACCTGTTCAATGCCCACACCGGTCACCCGCTCAGCCTGCCGCAGATCGACCGCATCCGCTGGCACCTGTTTCCCGAAGTACGCGTCGTTTCACCGATGCAGCCCGACCTGTGGGCCGACGACCAGAGCCAGAACGATACCGCCGCCATCGAGCAGACCCTGCCCGACCTGATCCGCGTGATGGACCTGCAGCAGGAGCAGCTGGCCCGCTCGCTGGGCGAGGGCCACCGCGTCATCCACGGCGTGGCCGGCTCCGGCAAGACGATGATCCTCGGCTACCGCTGCCTGCATCTGGCCCGCAGCCTGAGCCGGCCGATCCTCGTGCTCTGCTACAACGTCACCCTGGCCGCGCGGCTGGAACAGCTGATCGCCGCGCGTGGCCTGCAGGCCCAGGTCAGCATCCGCAACTTCCACGGCTGGTGCCACGACATGCTGCGCACCTACCGCCTGCCCAAGCCGGAGCAAGGGCGCGACAAGTCGGCCTTCTTCGAGGCCATGGTCGAGGCGGTGATCGCCGGCGTCGAAGGCAATGCGATTCCCCGCGGCCAGTACGGCGCCGTGCTGATCGACGAAGGCCACGACTTCGAACCGCGCTGGCTGCAGCTGATCACCCAGATGGTCGACCCCAGCACCAACTCCCTGCTGCTGCTCTACGACGATGCCCAAGCGATCTACGGCGGGCCCAAACGCCGGCGCTTCAGCTTCAAGAGCGTCGGCATCCAGGCCCAGGGCCGCACCACCATCCTGCGCCTCAACTACCGCAACACCTACGAGATCCTCGCCCTGGCCAAGGCCTTCGCCGGCGACCTGCTCGATGGCGACGACGGCGACGACGACACGCCCCACGTCATCGCCCCGGAAAGCGCCGGCCGCCACGGCCCCGCGCCCCAGGTGATCGACTGCGACAGCCCGCAACACGAAGCCGAGCTGATCGCCAGCCAGGTCGCCGACCTCATCGCCAACGGCCACGACCCCAACCAGATCGGCGTCATCTGGCGCGACTACGCCCACGCCACCCGCATCGAAAAGGCCCTGCGCCGGGCAGGCGTGCCTTTGCGCTGCGCCACCACCAGCCGCGACAAGAAGTCCCTGTTCCAGGGCCCACCCAGCGTCAAGCTGGTCAGCGCCCACTCCAGCAAGGGGCTGGAGTTCGAAAGCGTGTTTGTCTCCGGGCTCGGAAGGCAGACCAAGGCCGAAGAGGATCCGGTAACCGAGGCGCGGTTGATGTATGTGGCGATGACGCGGGCGATGACGCGGCTTTGGGTGCTGCGGGTGGGGGGAGGGGAGGGTGTTCGATCCGCCGCTGCGGAAAGTGCACTCTGACCCCTGTTTCGGCACTGTTCCGCAGACCCCTGTTCCGCAGTTGTGGTTTGTCACAATCGGACCTTTCCTCTGTCTACAGTCCAACTGGCAACATGCCCGCATAGGGATATGATGCAAGTTGTCGTTTGGAGAGTTCGGACGGATGATACTGGTGCGTTCGGGCGGATGGTTTGGGTGTGATGAGCCGCCTACTTATGAGGATTTTGACCAAGAACGCTTGGCGCTGCGATGTCGGGATCAAATCATGTCCAGAAAGCGAAACAACAAATCGAGAAGACGAAGCGCGTCTCACGTCCTTGTAGCAGCAACAGATTCAGTGAATACGAAAGAGCGAAAGAATCCCTTTGATCGATGGCATCTTATTCTTGCCGTTGCCGCCCTTGCAGTGGGAATTCCTTCAGGGTTTCCCGTCCTTAGAGAATTGTTCCCAACCCCTTGGGAGTCACACCGTGAGAGCGCACAAGAAGTCAACTCCCGCCTTTTCGAAACGAGCGTAGAAGCGCTGATCTTGATTGAACCGAGCAACGCGACTTACTTCTCGCGAGGTACCTTCGAGGCTTTCAGACGAGTCGCGGACGTCCAACTAGTTCCGATGGGACTGCTCCGAGTTCATTCAGCAGAGGAAGTGGAGGAAGCGCGGAAGTCATTTCCTGGGTTTGGCCGCGCCGGCTCAGCGACCGAGAGCGCAGCAATAGAAGGATTGGTATTCGGCGGAGTCTCGCTGACAGAAAAGGGCAGAGCTGTGCGCGAGTACGTTCTGGCCAACCGACCTCTCAAGCCAGGAAGGCTCGTTCTCTCAGAGAACGGTCTCCGTCGCGAACAAGGGCCAGACCAGTGAGCGTTGTGAGTTTGCATCACGAGCGTGGCTAAGTGGTAAGTGCACTCTGACCCGAATGGCACTGACCTAGGGGCTAAGTGATTGAATAAACTGAAGCGTCTACCTCCTACGTAGGCCGCTTGACCCAGCATTCGCCATGGCAGGCGACGAAGGTTTCAGCCATTCCTCGCCTCGAATGGCGAGGGATCGCTACGGTCGCGACGAAGTGGACGGAATGCAAGGTGTTGAAGTTCAAAGGAACTGGTCGCTAAGTCAGTGCCATTCCACACTGACCCCTGTTTCCAACCAGGCAGCCTTCCCGCAGCCTCGCACGCAGAAGCCCGGGCTCGGCTTTCCGCAGTGTCGCCTCCTTGCCCTGATGTGCCTGTCGAGCGGCGCCGTGCTTGATACTGCCACGGGCGCTACCCAAGGAAATGGCAGCGACGAAAACAGCCTGCTGAGATCTCTGCTCGACCACTTGGAGGCCGGCGACATTCTGCTTGGCGATGCATTCTTCTCGACGTGCTTCCTACTCGCCGACCTCAAGGGTCGCGGCATCGCCGGAGTTTTCGAGCAGTTTGGTGCACGGCGACGGAGCACAGACTTCCGCCGAGGCCGACGACTGGGTGAGCGAGACCATGTGATCGAACTGCGAAAGCCACCCAAACGCCCTGACTGGATGACCCAGTCACAGTAAGACGCTGCCCCGGATATGCTCCTGGTTCGCGAACTTCGCACTGGTGGCAAGCTTCCCGTCACCACCATGCTGTGTCCGCGCCAAGCGCCCAAGCACGATCTCAAGGCGCTGTATCGCCAGCGTTGGCAAGCGGAACTGGACCTTCGCTGCATCAAGACCACCTTGGGCATGGAGACGCTGAGCTGTCGCACGCCGGAGATGGCGATGAAAGAGCTGCGCGTCTACCTGATTGCCTACAACCTCGTCCGAGGCCTCATGCTGCGTGCTGCGCTCCACGCTGAGATCGCGCCGAGAAGCTTGAGCTTCAAGCACACCGTTCAACTCTGGCTCGCCTGGCGAGGTACTCATCGCCGAATGATCAGCAACGAGGTCGAGCTGTTGGCGCTGGTGGCGCAGCGACGCGTGGGTCGAAGACCCGGGAGAACTGAACCTCGAGCGGTCAAGCGGCGACCCAAAGCCTACCGCCTAATGACGCAGCCCCGCGCTGCAGCGCGCGAACAGGTGCGCAGATACGGGCACCCTCAGTGGGTTAAGTAAGTTCCATTCCACTCTGACCCCTGTTTCGGACCCCTGTTTCGTGCCATTCCACTATGACACCTGTTTCGCTGGAAGAGTGGCCATCCAGAGCAGTCATGTGTGCAAAGTCCACTCCGTCCCCAGCTTCTCCTAACCCCTTCTTCTCCCAGCTACTCTCCTGCTCATCTATGTCCCTTGCCCAAGTTCAAGAGCCGACAACACCCACTGGCGTTCGAAAGGGGTCAGCTCGGCTGATCGGCTGCGCGCAAGTTCGGCAAGTTTGGCCGTCAGCTCAATCTTCGTCTCGCCACCATGAAATCGCTCCGAAACCTGAATAGGTATCCCTTCTTCGTCAAGATCCTTCAACGCCTCGGCCTTGAACCAGCGGCTCATCTCAACGATGAACAAGCTGTAGTCGGCGTGCCCACCAGAGCCCCGTACAAACGCTTGTACCAATGCGAACCATTGGGGTAACCCGTACTCGCACGCGCGAAGGAAGCGAAAGACGTGGTCGTATGCATCCGCCGTACCTCGGTAGGTGGCGTCATACTTCGTAAGAAATGCCTGCATGCTGGGCGCTTGGCGCAGGGCATTGATCTGATATGTCAGCATCTTGTCGGTGAAGGCACCGAACTCACTTGCCCGCCGAACCCCGCATATCAAACTGACAACCGCGGCGATCTGTTCATAGCGGGGGAATCCTGTCCATTGAAGTGAGGCAGACTGGGACTTTTCTACGGCGCTCTTGAGAATGGCTGCATTCTCAAGGCCCACAGACGCTGCCAAACGCACATCCTCACCCTCCAGGCCAAGCGTTGCCTTGATCGCCGTTACGCGTGTGTCGGGCGACCTGCGCGTCGGCTGGTCGTCGAGTTGCACTACGTAGTCCAGCGGCGCAGTGTCTTCGTCGGCAAACAGTGTTGGTGCAACCTCCATCTCTTCCTGATCGGGCGCTTCATTGAAGAGGTAGACGCGGCCAACATGGTGTTGACCCAAACGGCCAGCGCGACCCTTGATGTTGGAGTACGTGAAGAAATCGTAGGGCGCCTTGTTGATGTCCTTGTCGTAGATGAAGACTGTCTTCGCGGCGGTGTTGACGCCTTCAATCAGGGTCGATGTGCAGAAGAGTACGGGCAAGGTTCCTTCGTTAAACAGTCTAACCATGTGTGAGGCGATGGCGCGAGGTAGTCGCCCATGATGCACGCCGAAACCGTATCGAACTGAGTTCACCACCGACCACTTTTCTCCAACGTTTGCCCTCAGCCATTCAGCGAACGGCGAGGCCGTATCGGAGACGGCCATCTCTTCAGCAGCTCGCGACGCCATGCGGTTCGCTCGATCGGGTGACGATAGGAACACCAAGGCGGGCCAATTGGCTTCTTCACCGACCTCTTCAAGCAGTCTGGCTTCCTTCTCTGCAACCTTGCGCAAGTCGTAGGTGTCGACGGCAACGGTCGAGAACCGCGTACGCAAGAACTCAAACTTCCAGCGGCCGCCCTGGTCAAAGCGAACGCCGTCAATGTTGGGTCCAAGAAAGAAAAACTGTTTAGAACGGTTCAGAAGTTTGTAGACGGCCGCATTCAGCGTGACGCTTCTTTCATCCTTGCGTGTCGGATCGAGCTTGTAGAACTCATCGACCACCGTGAGGTCAAGCGTTCCAAGGTCCGTTCGGTGAATCAGGCGCTCTTGGGTGCCCAAGAAGATCGTCGGTGTGTCCTCATCGGCCGAATCCGACGGGTGCATGACAACGGCAAATCGATCTGGAAAGCGACGACGCAGGCGGCGGCGAAACTCATCGAGCAGGGCGATAGTTGGAAGTACTATCGCAACGCGGCGGTACTTGCTCGACGCCAATAGCGCATCGATAAGCAAACTCTTGCCGAAGCTTGTGGGGGCGCTCAGGATCAAATTCCGGCCGGCAAGCAAGTCGTTGAGAGCCTCGACCTGCTCGCGATGCAGTGTTACTCCGTCTAATTCGGGGAGCGTGACGGATTCCGCCAATAGCACATCAGCTTCTGTCGCAGCCTCCTTGTCGATGTAGTTCCAAAGTCCAGACAATCTGGCCAGTGCGCTTAGTGGTTCTCTATACGAGGCAAGCTCAGGTCGCTTTGGAACAATTTCGGCGAGCCGCGGAATGACTTCAAGCGTCTCGGGCGTATTGAAGGCATCAGTATGGAAAGCGTGAGAAGCTTCTTGGAGCAGCTCGAAGATGCGCGCCTTTAGCGCTGGGCCGCTCAGTTCAGCAATCTGCGTCCATTCATCGCGCGTGATGTTCATTTCTTAGCCCTGTATCACCAGACCTTTCAGACGTTTGTCGAAGGCTGCAGCCAGAGAATCCTTTGATCCGAGAGGGATATAAACGAGCAGCATTCTGATCTGGTTCGGGAGGCCAGACTCACTGAGTCTGTCCCGGTAGCTGACCAGTTCCTTGAGAACTGCTGACAGGTACTCCTCCGTATGGGCTTTGTGGGTTCCGATCGCACCGCTGTCGCATGCAATGCAGACTGGAAAGACCGCGTTGCTGAACAGCGCATCGAGCGAAGTCTGGCTGGCGAGCAATTTGCGTATCGCATCGGCGTGCGGTAGGTGCTTCGATACCTGAGGCCCGAGAAGCAGCTTTTCATGGCGCAGGAATCCTGCGTCGATGTGCTGCTTGACAGACTGAATGGCGGAGGCGACTGCCTCCAGGCCGCTCTTGTAGAACTTAGATTCGCCCAGCCAGATTTCGAACTGATCCTTTTGCAGGTACCGAACATGAACCATATCAAACGACTTCACGACGTCGTTCGATGACGTCTTGTAGAAGACGCGTGGGGCGAGCGGGATGGTGTCAAAGAAGGAGCGGCAGATCGCATGAAGCACGATCTCTCCGAACTCTCCACGCTTCGCATATTTGTCGGTCGAGTACACGCGGACCGCAGCCTCTTTCAGGCGGACATACATGTTCCCATGGTTGATGTCGAGTTCGTCTTCGCGTAGTGCGTAGTCCGCGATCCACTCGATCATGTGATCGGCGAAGGCAGCGCATCGCCATTGCTCAACTTCAAATCCTGCGCAGTAGCTCTCGTGCGACCAGGGCTTGTCTGTGGAGCTCAGGCGCACGAGCAGCGGCTCGGGAAGACGTGCGGCCGGAGAAGGGTGCAGAGAGTGTCTGCTCATGGCGCCCCACACCCCTCCACCGTCATCGAATACGGCACATACAGCAGCAGCTCCAACGGCCCCACCCGCTCCCATTCAATCCGGCTGTTCAGCCCCTCCAGCGCCACCTCGCAGCCTTCGCCCATGGTCTTGCGCAGGCGCTGGGAGTCGGCGGCGATGGCGTCGATCAGTTCGTAGCGGTAGCGCTCGGGGCGGCGCATGCCGAGGGCGGTGTCGGGTTCGAGCTCGATCTCGGTTCGGCCGACCATCGGGGTCTCGCGCAGGAAGTCGCGCAGGCGTTCGATCTGGGCCGTCTCGTCGCCGTCGATATCGACGCGCACGCGCAGCTGGACGCGGCCGGTGTCGGGGCGCTTGGGGTCTTCGACCAGGTTCAGGGCCGGGGAGTCGGGCTTGAGGGTCTGGGCGTAGCCGTCGTCATGGATCACGGCATAGCGCTTGCCGGCGCGGGTGATCAGCTTGCGCACGGTGGCGTCGACCTCGCTGCGCCGGCCTGCCTCGCTGCGGGTGTCGTTGACCAGGGTGAAACCCTGTGAGAGGTAGTCGCCGCGCTTGGTGATGGCAACGGCCGGCACGTCGAGCAGGTCGCGGTAGCTGATCCGGCTGCCGGTGACCTCGATGCGATCAAGCGAGAAGCCTTCGTCCTCGGCCTGCGCCGGCCCGAAAGCTAGCCATGCCGCGCACACCAGGCACCACAGGGCGTTGCGCGGCATCGGGCGGGGTCCTTAAGTGGCGATTGGGCGGAGGATTGCCGTGGTTGCGATCAGATGTCAACGGTTTGGGAATTTGGGGTGGGGTGCTAAGGGGTTTGGCTGTGGCCTTGGGGGGGGCTACCCCCTCCCGGCCTCCCCCTGCGCGCCCTGCGGGCGCGGAAGGGGAGGAGTTGGGGGGTGGGCTTGAAGGGGGACTGAGGTGAGGTGGGATCCTGCGGTCGCGGGCGAGCCCGCTCCTACAGGGAAGCGGTGTCGAAGGCTTGGGTGAAGTGGTCGACGACAAGTTGGCTGAAGCGGTCGGGGAATTCCTCGTGGACGAAGAGTTTGCCGCCTTCGATTTCGATCAGCTCGGTGGGGCCGGCAAACTGGGTGACCATGCGTTGGGCGGCGTCGAGCTTGAACCAGGGATCCTTCGTGCCCCAGATCAGCCGGACCGGGGCGCTGATCTTCTGGTGGGCTTCGTAGCAGCCGTCGAAGTCTTCTGCGCGCAGCTTGTCGGCGAGGACGAAGATGCCGGCGAAGCGTCGGCCGTCGCGGGCCAGCGGGCGCAGGAAGAGATCTGCGAGTTCCCTTCGGAGGGCTGGATCGGTGGCGCTGCTCAGCCAGGCCTTCTCGCGGACGGAGGCGAACTGCAGGCCGAGGCGCATGATCGTCCTCGCGCCGAACTGGCGGCCCTTGCGCAGCGCGGCGTGGAACAGGCGGGAGTAGTCCTTCGGCGTTTCGGTGTTGCCCAGGGCGAGGCCGGCGATGCGCTGGGGCATCTCGGCGGCGACCTTGCGCGCAAAGCCGCCGCCGCTGTCAAAGGCGACGAAGCCGAAGCGCTCGGCGAGGTCCATCCTCTGCAGCGCCTGCCTGAGGCAGGTCGTCAGGCCATCGCAGCCGCGTGGGGTGTCCTCGCTCCACGTGCTGCGCCCGGAGCCGGGCAGGTCGATGACATGGCAGGTGAAGTGTTGGGCGAGCACCGGCACGATGCGCCGCCAGGTGCGGCCATCCACCGGCCATCCGTGCACCAGCACCAGATCGGGCCCGCGGCCGATGACCCAGTAGGGCAGGCGGCTGTGGCCCAGGTCGATCCAGCGCCCGGGCTCGGCCATCAGCTGATGGGCGATGTCCATGCCCGCCACCCGCTCGGTGAAGCTGTTCATGGGCGCTCCTGGGTCGACCGTTGCGGCACGTTACCGGACGGGGCGGGTGGGGCGAGGGCGGGGGCGCGTTCTAAACGCGCGCTGCGCGGCGCCGGGTGCCGGGATGCGGGGATGACTCAGCCTGGCGCCGGGCGCTGCATCAGGAACTCGTGGTCGTCCTCGCCAACGGTCTCGAATCCAAGTTTGGCGTAGAGAAACCGTGCCGGGTTGGCCTTGAGCACCTTGAGG
The DNA here is from genome assembly GCF_023156535.1 of Pseudomarimonas salicorniae. Classification (GTDB taxonomy): domain Bacteria; phylum Pseudomonadota; class Gammaproteobacteria; order Xanthomonadales; family Xanthomonadaceae; genus Pseudomarimonas; species Pseudomarimonas salicorniae. The sequence continues at coordinate 135,476 of NZ_JALNMH010000006.1, forward strand.
GTCAGCGCGACCCCTTGAGATTCGGCCTCGGCGATCAGCTGCTGCAGGAGACGGCTGCCCGCGCCCTGGCCCTGCATGCGGGGGCCAAGCTGCAGCTGGATGATCTCCCAGCTGTCGGTGCCGCGCGCCAGCTTGAGCAGGCCGATCGGTTCGCCCCCATCGCACAGCACTTCCGCGCAGTCGAAGCGATGCATCACCCGGGCGAGGTTGTCCTCCGCGGTGCAGCGGATGCCGCTGGCTTCCAGATGCGCATCCATCGTCGCGCTGCGCAGTGCAAGCAGGAAGGGGATGTCCGCTTCAGCGGCTGGGCGTCGTGTCAGTGGGGAGGCAGGTGGCATGGGGTGGTTGGGGGTGTCGGTGGGGCGCATATTGGACGCGAGCGCAGGGTGTCGTCATGCCATAGAGCGAGGTGAATCCGAAGCCCTGCGGTCGCGGGCGAGCCCACTCCCACAGACAAGCCGAAGTGCCCCGCGCCACCGTAGCGCCGCGGCCCTGCGAATGTAGGAGCGCACATGGGCGCGACCGCAGGGTGCCGTCGTGCCACAAACCGGAGCAGATCCGGAGCGCCGCGGTCGCGGCCGTGTCCGCTCTTACAAAGAAGCCCGGCTCGCCGAACGGCCAGGAGTGCCGCTGCTCTGTGGGAGTGCCCTTGGGCGCGACCGCGGGGTGTCGTCATGCCACAGACCGGGGTGGATCCGCAGCGTCGCGGTCGCGGCCGTGTCCGCTCCTACAACAGAGCCCGGTCCGCCGAACGGCCAGGCGCGCCGCTGCTCTGTGGGAGTGCCCTTGGGCGCGACCGCGGGGTGTCGCTGTGCCACAGACCGAAGCAAATCCGCAGCCTCGCGGTCGCGGGCAAGCCCGCTCCTACAGGGAAGCGGAAAGGCTTGGGCCCAGGGAGGAGTGGAGGCGCGTTTGGGATGCGGCCTACTTGGCGCGGTGCCAGATCATGCGGGCTTCGAGCTTGCCGGCCCAGTCGGGCTTGCTGCCGTCGGGGTAGGTTTCGTCGTGGAGGGTCAGGGTCAGCACGTCGCCGTCGAGGTGCAGGCGAAAGAACTGCTGGCCGCCTTCGAAGCCCGGCACCTTGGCGATCCGGGCTCGGGTGCTGAGGGTGGTGGCGTCGCGGGTGTAGGTGCCGGCGTTGAAGGCGATCGAGCGGAAGGCCGACAGCGCCTCGGCGTCGCTGGGCCCCGCCAGCACCTTGAACGGCTCGCGCGGGGTCGCGGCGGTGATCCAGCTGATCGAGTAGTGCGCCTCGCCCAGCAGCAGAAATCCGCCCGGCGCCGGGGCCAGCTTGTGGGTCTTCCCGTTTTGCTGCCAATGCAGCTCGCGCAGTTCCCAGCCGCCGAGCAGCGGGTTTGTCTTAACGGGTGGTTGCGTGGATGCGGCGGCGGAGGAGGCGATGGCCATACCGAGCAGGCAGAGCGTCAGCAGGCGGATAAGGTTCATGGGCGGGGCTCGAAGCGGATGGGAGGGCGCAAGGCTGCCCGTTGATCCGCTTGTCGATCAATCGATGGGTGGGCGGTTCGTCGGCGCGAGGGCTCAGCTGGGCGCAGGGGTTGGGAAGTCGCCAGAGTCGGCACAGTGTCGCGCCCATCCGGAACAAGCCGCCGATGCACGCGAGGCGCCCGGGGGGCAGCGCGTCACGACGGCGGGCGCTCGCAATGTGTGTGGCGTTGACTCGGGCTGGCGTTGTGGCTGGATGGAAATGTACAAGGCTGGGCAGCAGGACGGATTCGCGCGAGACGGCGCGCTCGATGCCATGTGGCCAGGGGCTCAACGTCCGAGCCCGCTACGCGTAGGGTGGAATCGCCCTGCGCCCCCGGGCATTCAGGACGCGCGCAATGGGCCCGGGTTTACGTATCCTTGAACAGGAGCATGGGTCCGAAACCAGGGTGGAACGGCATGAGGTCATCGCAGTCGGCCTGCGCGCAAGCTGTCTTCATCGTGGTGCTGGCGCTGTGCGCGCTTCATCCGAGCTGCGGGCATGCGCAGGTCAGCTATTACGTCGACCCGGTCAACGGCGATGATGCGCAGTCGGGCTCGCTGGCAGCGCCCTGGAGATCCTTCCGCAATATCATCTCCTACTACCATCCCAGCTTCCGCCCCCCACAATGGGTGCGCGTTCAACCGGGGGATACGCTGTTCCTCATGGAGGGCGTGCACGACACCATCCTCCATCCCGGTGGTGATGGCGGCGCAGCGGACGGCGGTGCGTACCTGATCTACTTCCGCGGTGAGCAAGGGAGCCCGGACCGGCCGATCCGGATCAGTGCGTTCGCCAACGCCCGCCCGATCCTCGACCCGGGTGGGGCTGGACACGGAGTCCACATTCAGCAGGGCAGCCATTTCGACATCTCGGGAATCTCGGTTCGCAATGCCTATTCGCCAGGCGAGGGCGGGGGCATCACCCTGGCGGATGTCTCAGGCGTGCGGGTGCATGGTGTCGAGGTCCACTCCACCGACGGCGTCGACAACAACAATGTGTCGGGCCTGCACTGCAATGGGTGCCGTGACATCGAGATCTTCGGAAGTCGCTTCTACGACAACTACGACCGCACCAATGCGGACACCGGCGGGCAGAGCACGCCGAATAGCTCCAACATGGTGTTCTTCCGCGGCGAAAACGTGAGCGTCCACGACAACGAGTTCTTCAATTCGGTGCCGATCACGGCGTCAAGATCGGGTATGTGCCTGAAGTACAAACACGCGAGCGGCAACCCCGCTGGATACTTCCGTGTCTATAACAATGTCTTCAGAAACTGCAAGCACGCCGCCCTGCAGACCGGAACCGCAAATACCCACTTCCACGATAACGTTGTCATCGACTCGGGGCCGGTGCAGTCGATGGATCTTGGAGGGCCCACGCATCAGACCAACCAGCTGTTCGAGTTCAACACGATCTATCGATCGGGCGGCATCCAGGTCGATCCGACAGTCGATTGGCGGGATGCGGATTTCCCGGATGACCCCAGCAATATCGTCATCCGCCACAACATCGTGTACGACACGGCGCCTGCCTACCATCAGGAGAACGGACTGATCAATATCGGGACGTATATGAGCGATGCGCTCTATGCCGAGATCGAGCCGGAGTTGACGCTGGAAGCAAACTGCTACTTCAATCCGGGTCGTGCGGTGCAGTTGAACATCGGTGCGGCCAATGGGGGTGGCTTTGGCATTCTCGGCGGCCAGTACACGCTAGCCGAATGGCAGCAGGGGCTGGGGTTCGATCTCGACTCCCGGGAAGCTGACCCCCTGTTCGCGGACGCGGATACCGGCGACTTCCGGCCCGCCCCGTCCGGTCCCTGTGCCGGCATGGGGGTGTTTGCCCGCGACACAGGCCGCATCTTCGCAGACGGTTTCGAGCTGCCGGGCTAGTGAGACGCGGAGACGCGGGGGTCAGAGTGCACTTTCCGGGGCAGGGTTCGGCGCACTGTTCGGACGCATGACCCGGTTTTCGCAGCCGTGGTTGCCCCACGCGTTGAGATCTCTCCGTGCAGGCGTGGGAGCAAAGCTGGCTGCCGCATTGAGGAATGCCGTGCGCCGACAGGAGTCTGCCGTCGCCGGAGGCGGTGTTGATCCAGGTGCCGACTCTGACGAATTTGCGGCTGGCGGCTACCGTCAGAGCAGAAGAAGCGCATCTAAGCATGTGACTTCACGGTCAGCGCCCGGCCTTTCCGCAAGTGCCCGCGGAGACACTGGCATCCGCCCCACGCACACCTGGTGCAAGAGCTGCCCTGTGCGATCTCGCGACGGGGAACTGCGCCTTGCTCCCCGCCTTCTTACACCTGCTTCCCGCTCGCTGCTGTAAAGCCCATCAGTACAGTCGCACAGCCTCTGATCGCCAGCCCCACAACAGGCGTGCCATCGTCGGAGAGATGTCGTGGTGACTGAATTCGTCGACAACCAGCCCGAACTGTCCGCCGAGCATGAATGCTCGCCTTTCCACGAAGGGGCGGTAGGTGTGGGCGAGGTCCCCAGAGAAGCAGCACGGGTCATGTCGTATCAGCACTTGAAACTGCTCCCGCCCTTCTGACGCGGCCATCAGATAAAGCTCGATGTAGCCGACACTCAATCCGGGCAGGGACTGCTCGTAGTCCCACATGGAGTTCGGCACCACGCGCGTCAGGTAGTCCGGCAGCGATCCTGCTATCGGGTAGCTCCGCGCGATGCGCGTGTCCATGGCAGCGTACAGAACAGTCGCCCAGCCCCCACCCGATAGCCCGGTCATGATGATCTCGTCGTACTCCTTCAGGCTGGTGGCATAGTTCAGGCCAAGCGCCACCGGCTCAAGAAACGGCCGCAACGGGTACTTCTCTTCGGCGAAGCGGGAGTGGTCGCCGCCCGGCATGTTGACCGCGAGTACGTCAAAGCCTACGTCTCGTAGCGCCGTGACACCGAAGGCCTTCTCTGCGACCTCGTCATGTCCGCCGTGGTAGATCGCGAGCGAACGCGTAGGTTTGGCGGCACTGAGCATGGTCGCGCGTACCAGCTTTCGCTCCTGTGGAAGCGGGCCGCCGAAGACGTCCTGAATCAACCCCGCCCGTAGCCTTTGCACATCATCAACCGTGCGAACCTTTGTCTTGAGCTCAAAATTCGGTACCACCAGTGGCGCTGGCACGAAAGGTTCCGGTTGCGAACAGGTCCAGTAGGGTTGTAGCTGTCGGAAGTTCCACCCCCATGCAGCAAGCGCGACCACCACGAGGATCGCGACGATGACTTTGTCTCTCCGCACAGCGTTCTCCGAACGGCGTCGATTGACTACTGCAGGCAGGTTTCAGGTCTGCGTCCACGTTTGCCTGCTGTCCTGCAGCCTGCCATGGTCATCAAGTACAGCACATACAGCAACAGTTTCGACGGCCTCGCTCTCTCAAAGCCGTGCCGCCCGTTTGCCTGCTTTGGCGCTGCCTCGCAGCCCCCACTGAAGCGCCGCGCGCCGTAGCTGTTTGTCAGGCTCTTGCGGGGCGGCGGCTGGCGAGGACGGCGAGGAGTTCGTGGGCGACGCTGGCGGCGGCCAGCGCGGTGATGTCGGACTGGTCGTAGGCGGGGGCGACCTCGACGACGTCCATGCCGGTGACGTTGAGGCCGGTCAGGCCGCGGATCAGGGTCAGGGCGTCGTGGGTGGAGAAACCGCCGCAGACCGGGGTGCCGGTGCCGGGGGCGAAGGCGGGGTCGAGGAAGTCGACGTCGAAGGTCACATAACAGGGATGTTCGACGACGCGGGCGCGGATCAGCTCGATGGCATGGACCAGTCCGTGGCGGTGGATCCAGTCGGCGCTGAGCACCTGGAAGCCGTGGTCCTCGGCGTTGTGGGTGCGCATGCCGAGCTGGATCGAGCGCGCCGGATCGACGTAGCCCAGGCGCGCCGCGTGGAAGAACATGGTTCCGTGGTCGATGCGACCGTCTTCGTCGCGCCAGGTGTCGCTATGGGCGTCGAAATGGATCAGCGAGAGCGGGCCGTGGCGCTCGTGCAGGGCGCGCAGCACGGGGAAGCTGATGAAGTGGTCGCCGCCCAGGGCCAGCGGCACAACATCGGCGGCGACCAGCTCGCGGACCTGCTCGTAGAGCCGCTCGGGCGCCTCGTCCGGCCGGCCCGGGTCGAAGTACAGGTCGCCGTAGTCGAGCAGGTTGAGCCGGTCGAGCGGGTCGAAGTCCCAGAGATACGGTTTGCACCAGGCCAGCGAGGCTGAGGCCGCGCGGATCGCCCGCGGGCCGAGGCGGGCGCCTGGGCGGTTGGTGGTGGCCAGATCAAACGGGGCGCCGAAGACCGCCACGTCAACGCCGTTCAGATCCTTGCCGTAGCGCCGGCGCAGGAAGCTGGTGATGCCGGAATAGGTCGGTTCGGCCTGGGTGCCGTAGGGCGAGGCGCGGGTGATCGCGGTGTCGGTGGAACGCGGAGTGGCGGGGCTGGGGGGCTGCTTGTTGCTGCTCATGGCGGACGTCTCGATGGATTGAGTCGTCGTTTCGCCAGCGGCGCCGGGACGAGGGGACCGGGGGATGATTCCGTGATTGGCGATTCAGGAGCCGTGATTGGTGATTCGTGATTCGTGATTCGTGATTCGTGATTCGTGATTCGTGATTCGTCAGGAGCAGTAGCCGGCAGGGTGAGGGGCGGGCTGGGTCGGGCCGAAGAGTGAACTGCTGGGCGCGTGTCGCGGGCAAGCCCGCTCCTACAGAAGAGCGGCGTTCTTCGCGCTCTTGCGAATCACCCATCACGAATCACGAATCACGTCTCTTACCCCATCGTTGGCATCACGAACTCGGCACGCACCTCCTCGGGCCAGCGGGCGGTGATGGTCTTCATCCGCGTGTAGAAGCGGACGCCGTCCGGGCCGTGCATGTGCAGGGGGCCGAACAGGGAGCGCTTCCAGCCGCCGAAGCTGTGGAAGGCCATGGGCACCGGGATCGGGACATTGATGCCGACCATGCCGCACTGCACGCGGTGGGCGAATTCGCGGGCGGCGCCGCCGTCGCGGGTGAACAGGGCGCAGCCGTTGCCGTATTCGTGCGCGTCGATCAGGGCCGTCGCGGCGGCGAGGTCGGGCACGCGGACGATGCACAGCACCGGACCGAAGATCTCCTCGCGGTAGATGCGCATGTCGGGCGTCACGCGGTCGAACAGGCAGCCGCCGAGATAGAAGCCCTCGGGATGCGCCTCGACGCGGTGGCCGCGGCCGTCGACGACCAGTTCGGCACCTTCCTCGATGCCGAGGTCGACATAGCCGCGCACCCTGTCGAGATGGGCGCGGGTGACCAGCGGGCCCATGTCCGGGTTGTTCTCTGCGCCGTGGCCGATGCGCAGGGCGCGCACCTTCGGCGCCAGGGTGGCGACCAGGCGGTCGGCCAGCTCGTCGCCGACGCAGGCCGCGACCGAGATCGCCATGCAGCGTTCGCCGGCCGAGCCGTAGGCGGCGCCGAGAAGGGCTTCGGCGACCTGGTCGACATCGGCATCGGGCAGGGCGACCAGATGGTTCTTGGCCCCGCCGAGCGCCTGCACGCGCTTGCCGCTGCGTGCGCCGCGCTCGTAGAGGTACTCGGCGATCGGCGTCGAGCCGACAAAGCTCACCGCCTGCACGCGCGGATCATCGAGCAGGGTGTCGACGGCTTCCTTGTCGCCGTGGACGACGTTGAACACGCCGTCGGGCAGGCCGGCCTCCTTGAGCAGGCTGGCCAGCAGGTTCGGCGCGGACGGGTCGCGCTCGCTGGGCTTGAGGATGAAGGTGTTGCCGCAGGCAATCGCGATGGGAAACATCCACATCGGGACCATGGCCGGAAAGTTGAACGGGGTGATTCCGGCGACCACGCCGAGCGGCGCCTTCTCGCTCCAGCTGTCGACATCGCGGCCGACATTGATCGACTTCTCGCCCTTGAGCAGGTGCGGGATGCCGCAGGCGAACTCGACCACCTCCAGCCCGCGGGTCAGCTCGCCGCGCGCATCGCTGAGCACCTTGCCGTGCTCGGCGCTGATGGTGCGGGCGATCAGGTCGGCGTTGGCTTCCAGCAGCGCCTTGAACCTGAACATCACCCGCGCCCGGTTCAGCGGCGTGGTGGCCGCCCAGGCGGGGAAGGCGGCCTCCGCCGCGGCGATGGCGGACTCGACCTCGGCCTTTGAGGCCAGCGGCACGCGGGCGCTGACCGCGCCCGTGGCCGGGTTGTACACATCGCTCCAGCGGCCGCTGGTTCCGCTGACCTCCTTGCCTGCGATCAGGTGGGGGAGGTCGGGGACGTTCTGCGGCTTGGGCTGGGCGTTCATGCAGGGTAATCCTCGTTGGAACCCCCCGCGCACTCAGGCGCGAGGGGCGCTCGGCTCAGCCGAGGGCTTTCGCCGCCGGCACATAGGTGTAGCCGAGGTCGCGCGCGACGGCTTCATAGGTGATCTGCCCGGCGTGCACGTTGAGGCCGTTGAGCAGGTGGATGTCCTCGAACATCGCGCGCTTGGCGCCCTTGTTGGCCAGCTGCACGGCAAACGGCAGGGTGGCGTTGGTCAGGGCGAAGGTCGAGGTGCGGGCGACGCCACCCGGCATGTTGGCCACGCAGTAGTGGACGATGCCGTCGACGTCATAGGTCGGGTGCTGGTGGGTGGTGGCCTTGGAGGTCTCGAAGCAGCCGCCCTGGTCGATGGCGACGTCGACCAGCACCGAGCCGGGCTTCATCAGGCCGAGCTGCGCGCGGGTCACCAGCTTGGGCGCGGCGGCACCCGGGATCAGCACGGCGCCGATCACGAGGTCGGCATAGCGCAGGCATTCCTCGATAGCGTCGGCGGTGGAATAGAGCGTGGTGATGCGGTCGCCGTACAGCTCGTCGAGGTACTTCAGGCGCTCAAGCGATCGGTCGAGGATGGTCACGCGGGCGTTCAGGCCCATGGCCATGCGCGCGGCATTGATGCCGACCACGCCGCCGCCGATGACCAGCACGTTGGCCGGCTTCACGCCCGGCACGCCGCCCAGCAGCACGCCCGAGCCACCCTGGGCCTTCTCCAGCGCATGCGCGCCGGCCTGGATCGACATGCGGCCGGCGACTTCGCTCATCGGGGCCAGCAGCGGCAGGCCGCCTCGCTTGTCGGTGACGGTCTCGTAGGCGATGGCGGTGCAGCCGGACTCGACCAGGCCCCTGGTCTGCTCCGGATCCGGGGCCAGGTGAAGGTAGGTGTAGAGTACCTGGCCTTCGCGCAGCATCTTGCACTCGACGGGCTGCGGCTCCTTGACCTTGATGATCATATCGGCCTTGGCAAAGATCTCCTCGGCAGTGTCGATGATCTGCGCCCCGGCCCGCTCGTACAGCTCGTCGGTCAGACCGATGGCGGTGCCGCCGTCCTTCTGCACGATGACCTGGTGGCCGTGGTCGATCAGCTCACGCGCCCCGGCCGGCGTCAGGCCGATGCGGTATTCGTGGTTCTTGATTTCCTTGGGTACGCCGATAAGCATTGCTTTCCCTCCCGGGGAGCTTGATGTTTTTGGTTTCTTAGAGGCTAGAGACTAGGGGCCAGGGCTCAGAGAAGCGGGTTGACGCAGGCTTGCAGGCCTGATGCTCTTTCCTGAGCCCTGAGCCCTGAGCCCTGAGCCCTGAGCCCTGAGCCCTGAGCCCTGAGCCCTGAGCCCTGAGCCCTGAGCCCTGAGCCCTAAGCCCTAAGCCGCCGCGCGTATGGTATCGGCCAGCGTGCTGAAAATCCTTTCTATCTGCGCCGGTTCGATGATCAGGGGCGGTGACAGGGCGATGACGTCGCCGGTGACCCGGATCAGCAGGTCGCGCTCGTGGAAGCAGCGGCGGAAGACCTCGTAGGCCCGGGCGCCGGGGGATCCCTCGCGTGGGGCCAGCTCGATGGCGGCAATCAGGCCGTGGTTGCGGATGTCGATCACGTTGGGCAGGCCGCGCAGGGCGTGGGCGGCGTCCTCCCAAGCCTGGCCCAGCTCGAAGGCGCGGTTGAACAGGCCCTCTTCCTCATAGGTGTCTAGGGTGGCCAGGGCCGCCGCCGCGGCCACCGGGTGGCCGGAGTAGGTGTAGCCGTGGAACAGCTCGATGGCGTTCTCCGGGCCGTGCATGAAGGCGTCATGCACCTGGCGCGAGGCCAGCACCGCGCCCATCGGCACGGCGCCGTTGCTGAGGCCCTTGGCGCAGGTGATGAGATCCGGGGTGACGCCGAAGCGCTCGGCGCCGAAGGCCCCGCCGATGCGGCCGAAGCCGGTGATCACCTCGTCGAAGATCAGCAGGATCCCGTGCCGGTCGCAGATCGCCCGCAGGCGCTCCAGATAACCTCTCGGCGGCAGGACCACGCCGGCGCTGCCGGAGATCGGCTCGACGATGACCGCGGCGATGGTTGAGGCGTCGTGCAGCTGGACCAGGCGCTCGAGGTCGTCGGCCAGCTCGGCGCCGTGCTCGGGCAGGCCGCGGGAGAAGGCGTTGCGCGACAGGTCCAGGGTGTGGCGCAGGTGGTCGACGCCGGGCAGCATCGCGCCGAAGAACTTGCGGTTGTTGACCATGCCACCGACCGAAATGCCGCCGAAGCCGACCCCGTGGTAGCCCTTCTCGCGCCCGATCAGCCGGGTGCGCTGGCCTTCGCCGCGGACGCGGTGATAGGCGAGGGCGATCTTCAGTGCGGTGTCGACCGCCTCCGAGCCCGAGCAGGTAAAGAACACGTGCCGGAGGGGATCAGGCGCGAGGTCGGCCAGACGCTCGGCCAGCACGAAAGGCAGCGGATGACCCATCTGGAAGGTCGGCGCGTAGTCGAGGGTGGCGATCTGCCTCGACACCGCCTCGACGATCTTCGGTCGCGCATGGCCGGCATTGCAGCACCACAGGCCGGCGGTGGCATCGAGGATCTGCCGGCCGTCCACCGAGCGGTAGTACATGCCCTCAGCCGAGGCCAGCAGGCGCGGTTCGGCCTTGAACTGACGGTTGGCGGTGAAGGGCATCCAGAACGCCGAAGTCTCGCTCGGCGCGGCGGTGGGATCGAAGCGCATGGAGGGGCTCCGGGGGTGTTGCGCGCACGCTAACAGTGTTGAAAAAACTTTACAATTGAGGGGGCGCTGGGGAGCGGAAGCAGGCTGGGGCGGACAGCATGGGGTTATCGCCAGCAAGCTGGCTCCTACAGTTAAATCAATGTCTTGTAGGAGCCAGCTTGCTGGCGATCAGGGTACTCAACGTCCTCGCCGCCACCCTGCCAGCCCCTGTCCCCTGTCAAGTTTATTGACCCACCCTGGGCGGGCTGCTACACGTTGCGCCTGTCCCGCCTTTGACCGGAGATCGCCCCATGGATATCGGCGCCCGCCTGCAGGCGGTCCGCAAGGCCAAGCAGCTCAGCCAGCGCGAACTGGCCAAGCGCGTCGGGGTCACCAACAGCACGATCTCGCTGATCGAACAGAACAAGGTCAGCCCCTCGGTCAGCTCGCTGAAGAAGGTGCTGGACGGCATCCCGATCTCGCTGGCCGACTTCTTCACCCATGACTTCGACGACGGCGCGATGGACAGCCCTTTCTACCGCGCGGCCGAGCTGCCGGATGTGGGCAACAACGAGATCCACTATTTCCTGATCGGCCAGCACCGTCCCGGCCGTCAGATGTGCCTGCTGCGCGAGGTCATGCCGCCCGGCAGTGACACCGGCGATACCATGCTCCAGCACGAAGGCGAGGAGGGCGGCGTGGTGATCGCGGGCCAGGTCGAGGTCACGGTGGGCGAGCAGGTGCGCGTGCTGGGCCCGGGCGACGGCTATTACTTCGAAAGCCGCATCCCGCACCGCTTCCGCAATGTCGGTGAGGGCGAGGCGGTGATCGTCAGCGCGAATACCCCGGCGACGTTCTGATGGCCGTGCTGGCATTGCCGCGATCTCACCCGCCGCGGGCCGCGTTTCGGAGCCGTCGTAGAGCGCAGCTTGCTGTGCTGCGAGCTACCACGCACCCCTGTAGGAGCGGGCTTGCCCGCGACCGCAGGGTTTCGTCGTGGCCGCGCGGCGAGGAAGGACGAGGCGCCGCGGTCGCGCCCAAGGGCACTCCCACAGTGGGCGTTTCGAAGCGCCTCGGCGGGGCCGCAGCTTTCCCGCTCTTCTGTAGGAGCGGGCTTGCCCGCGACCGAAGGGTTTCGTCTTTCCCGCGCCGTGAGGAAGGTCCCAGCGCCGCGGTCGCGCCCATGTGCGCTCCTACAACCGCAGGGGCGCAGCGTTTCTGCAGGGCTGGGGTTTCCGCGCTCTTCTGTAGGAGCGGACACGGCCGCGACCGGGGCGTGTGGGCTCATCCACGCGGCGAAGAAGATCGCGGCGCCGCGGTCGCGCCCATGTGCGCTCCTACAACCGCAGGGGCGCAGCGTTTCTGCAGGGCTGGGGTTTCCGCGCTCTTCTGTAGGAGCGGACACGGCCGCGACCGGGGCGTGTCGTCTCACCCGCGCGGCGAGGAAGAACGAGGCGCCGCGGTCGCGCCCATGTGCGCTCCCACAATTGCGGGGGCGCGGCGTCGAACACAACGCTTCACCCATACGCACCCATGATCCAAGGAATCCACCAATGAGCCGACCCGATACCCAGGAGGCCTGGCAGGCCCGTGCCGAGGCGCTGAGCCTGCGCGGCCAGGCCTTTGTCGACGGTCGCTTCGTCGACGCCGCCAGCGGCAAGACCTTCGACAACCTGTCGCCGATCGACGGCCGCCGGCTCTGCGCCGTGGCCGAGTGCGAGGCCGAAGACGTCGAGCGTGCAGTAACGGCGGCGCGGCGCAGCTTCGAGGCTGGGCGCTGGTCGGCGAGCGCGCCGCGGCATCGCAAGAAGGTGCTGCTCAAACTGGCCTCGCTGGTCGAGCAGCACGCCCCTGAGCTGGCCCTGCTGGAAACCCTCGACATGGGCAAGCCGGTGAGCGACGCGCTGAACGTCGACGTGGCAGCCAGCGTGCGCTGCCTGTCCTGGACCGCCGAGGCCATCGACAAGGTCTACGACGAGATCGCGCCGACCGGACAGGACGAACTGGGCCTGGTCACCCGCGAGCCGCTGGGCGTGGTCGGCGCCATCGTGCCCTGGAACTTCCCGCTGTTGATGGCGACCTGGAAGCTGGCCCCGGCGCTGGCCATGGGCAACTCGGTGGTGCTCAAGCCGAGCGAGAAGTCGCCGCTGTCCGCCCTGCGCCTGGCCGAGCTGGCGATGGAGGCCGGCCTGCCCGAGGGTGTGCTCAATGTTCTGCCCGGCTTCGGCCGCGGCGCCGGCGAGCCGCTGGCCCTGCATATGGACGTCGACGGTCTGGTGTTCACCGGCTCGACCGCGGTCGGCAAGCACCTGCTGCAGTGCGCCGGGCGCTCGAACATGAAGCGCGCCTACATGGAGTGCGGCGGCAAGAGCCCGAACCTGGTCTTTGCCGACGCGCCCGACCTGCGCGCCGCGGCCAAGGCGGCGGCCTCGGGCATCTTCTACAACCAGGGCGAGGTCTGCACCGCGGCCTCGCGCCTGCTGGTGGAGCGCTCGATCAAGGACGAGTTCGTGTCGCTCGTCGCCGAGTACGGCGCGCGCATGCAGCCGCGTCATCCGCTCGACCCCGGCGCGCCGATGGGCGCCCTGGTCGACGAGGCGCAGACCCAGCGGGTGATGGACTACATCGCCAAGGGCGAGGAGGGCGGCGCGCGTCGCGTGCTTGGCGGCTCGCGCATCGAGCCGGTAGCCGGTGGCTGCTATGTCGAACCGACCATCTTCGACGACGTGCCGCACACCGCCACCATCGCCCGCGAGGAGATCTTCGGCCCGGTGCTGGCGGTGACCGCCTTCGAGGACGAGGCCGGGGCCCTGCGCATCGCCAACGACACGCCCTATGGCCTGGCCGCCGGCCTCTGGACCCGCGACCTCTCCCGCGCCCACCGCGTTGCCCGCGCGCTGCGTGCCGGAAGCGTCTGGGTCAACTACTGGGACGGCGGCGACATGACCGCCCCCTTCGGCGGCTACAAGCAGAGCGGCAACGGCCGCGACAAGTCGCTGCACGCCTTCGACAAGTACACCGAGCTGAAGGCGACCTGGATCAATTTGGGGTGAGGGGTGGGGCTCAGGGGCTAGGATCAGGGCTCAGGGCTCAGGGTTCGGCCGCTTCGCGGCCGGCGGCACGCCGCCTGCGCCTTCGCTTCGCTCGGTCGGGGCTCGGGAGCGTTCCTTGCTCCTCCCCTTGCGGCGCGCAGCGCGGGAGTGGGTGAGGATGCATGCTTGCGAGCCGAGGGGGCGCGCGCCGTGGAACGCCCGTCGGCTGTGCCGAAGGGCTGGGCGGTTGGGAGGGGTTGGATCCGCTCCGGTCCGTCGGTTGATCGACATGTGGTGATAGCATGCCGCGTCGTTCATAGGCAGGCGGATTCGGCATGTTCAGGAGAGTTTCGCGGACCGTTTGGGCCCTGGCCTTGCTCTGCGCGGGGTGGCTGCCGGCGCGGGCGGAGCTGCTGCAGGCGGTGCCGGATTCGGCCCTGCTCGACGACCGCATCGGGGTGCCGATCATTGCGCCGCGCGGAGCCGACGCCCGGTTCGCCTTTGTCACCGGGGTCCAGCCAGTCCTGCGTCAGGTGGCGGTGGCCGTGCCGCCGGGCCCTGACAACGGCCAGCATGGGGTTTTCGAGCACGAGCTGGTCTACGCCCTGGCACCCGACAACGGTCCGACCGGCACCGAGCCTCCGTTCTTCGTGCGGCTTGTCGATGTCGGGCCGATGCCGCGAGGCACCCATCACATCCGCCTGATCGGTCAGGTCGACGGGGTCACCGTGGTCGAACGGCAGGTGCTGGGCTTCAGCGTGACCGAGCGCAGCGTCGGGCGAGAGGACCTGTCGGGCTGGTGGTACGCGCCCGAACAGGACGGCCGCGGCCTGTTCGTCAGCACCCATGAGCTGGTCGGCGATGCGTCTGGCCAGCCCGGCTATGCGTTTCTCTGGGCCACCCACGACGGAGACGGCGAGGCAGCCTGGGTGCTGATGGTCGCCGATGAAGTCGCGGCCAGCGCGGCGGGCACTGTATTCAGCGGCGAGGCCTTCTTCACCCGCGGCGCGCCGCCGGCGTCGGGAGCCGCGCAGCTGGCCGAGCAGCGCTGGGGCCGCCTCCGATTCACCTACGCGGCCTGCGGCCGGGCGACCCTGGCCTGGGAGGCCGAGGACCCGCGCATCGTCGACGGCGAGATCGAGATGGGCCAGCTGGTCATGACCCGCGGCGCACGCTCCTGCGCGCCCCGTGGCGAAGTCGTCGCCGGGCGGCGCGAGTAGCAAGACGCGCATGCGTGGGCCCGCGCATTCCGTGCAGGCGTTCCTGAACCGACGGTTTGGGCGAGAAGAAGACATTCATAGGGTGCGGCTGGCCGCACCGGGCATACCGTCCGAACGCCCGTATCGGTGCGTCCAAGACGCACCCTATGGGGTCGCTGACGCCCAACGAAGCCCGACTGTGGGAGCGTCCTTGGGCGCGACCGCGGAGATCCTCTCTGGCCGCGGTCTGAGGTGAATCCTCCGCGCCGCGGTCGTGCCCAAGGGCACTCCCACAATCTGACTGCGGCAAGGCCTGCTTGGCGGCGCAAAGCGGACCTTGCAGCACCGTTCCATGTAGGAGCCAGCTTGCTGGCGATCGTCCCGTCCGGGGCGCCTATCGCCAGCAAGCTGGCTCCTACTTTCGGGTTTTCGGAAGGTCTTCTTCGCGCCCATTCCGGGCGTCGTCCTCCCCTCGCCGACGGCGCCCGGCCGCTTGGTCAGGAACACGCAAACGCGAAGCGCGCGGTCTCCATGCCGTCCTTGAACAGGGCATCGCGGATCGACCAGATCGTGGTCGTGCCGCTGATCTCGTTGGCCACCGCGATCGCCGGGCGTCCGTCCGGGCTGTCCTCGGCGGGAATGAAGACGATCCCTTCGGGCCCGAAGTCACCGGCGCCGGCAAAGCTGGCCGGATCGGCAATATCCACCGGCGCGCTGAAGTCGCGGTTGTTCTCGTAGGCCACGGCGAAGGCGTTGGCCGGGTCGGTCACGTCGTAGACCGCCACGCCGCCGATGCGCTCAAGGCCAACGAACACATAGGTGCGCTGTTCCAGCGAGGTACCGGCGGCTATCGCTTCGGGCTCGGGGCCCTTGTTGTCCGAGCGCGAGTCGGCGCTGCCGTTTTCCTCATTGTCGCTGTTGAAGTCTCCCGGCAGCAGGGAGCCGGTCATGCATTCCAGCTCATCGCCGCTGTCGAACACCTGGTTGCCGCTGGCATCGAAGAGGCTGAAGGAGCGGGTGCCCAGCACCTGCAGGCGGTCGAGATCGCCGTCGCCATCAAGGTCGCCATCGATGTGCGAGGCATTGAGCCGGCCCAGCGCCGCATTGGCCTTGAGCGCGGCGGCGTTCGGGAAGGCGATCGGATCCAGCACGATGCTGCTGCTGCCGATGCGCGACACCTCGCCGCGGTCGTCGCCCTCGCCGGCGCTGGCGAAGAAGGCCATGCCCGCGGAGGCCCCGGTGGCCGGCGAGAAGGCGGCGATGGAGTCCGGCATGTGCATGCCGAACACCGGCCAGTTGTCGAGACGGAAGGCGGGGCCGCCGCCCGTGCCATCGCGATCGGAGGGGTCGAGACGGTTGCCGTGGGCGGCGTGGTTCTTCAGCGGGATCGGGATGATCGGGTTCGATGCGCTCAGCGCGCGGGTATTGAGATCGATCACCGCGAAGGCGTTGGCCTCCTGCAGGGTCACGAAGGCCACGCTCTTGTCGGGGGCAATGGCGATGTACTCGGGCTCGAGGTCGCGACTCGCCGGGCGCGGCGGATTGCCGGGGCCTACCGGCTCGGTGAGTGTCTCGCCCATGATGCGCACACCCTGCGCGCGCAGGGCCAACTCCTGGCCGTCCAGCGACTCGAAGCCGATCTGGGTGGTGGTCGCCAACGCGAGGCCCTGGCTGAGATCGATGAGAGTGACCGAGCCCGGCGGATCATCGGCCACATCGAGGTCGCCGACCTCGCCTTCGTTGGCCGCCATCAGCAGGGTGCCGTCGCTGCTGAACACCACGTTGTCAGGCAGGACGCCAGCAGGAAAGACGCGCCGGAACGCGCCGGTGGCGGCATCGAACACCACCACGGAGCCGGGCGTCACCGCATCGAAGCCGGCCACCGCGACGGCGAGCAGGCCGTTGGCCACCGCCACGCTCTGCAGGCTCGGGCCATAGGGCGTGATATCGATGCTGCGCACCAGGATCGGTGTGTCGAGGTCGCTCACATCCAGCACATCGACGCGGTTCTGCGCGCCATGGGTGACGAACAGCTGCTGGCTGCCGGCGTCATAGGCGACGATTTCCGCCGCGGCCTCGCCGCCGCCGGAGAAGCTCCCACGCTGCACCAGATCGAACGAGCCACCGGGGCGCGACTGGGTCACCTGCGGCGTGCTGGCCTGTCCGGTGGTGACGGCCAGCGTGGCCAGGGCGGAGAGCAGGGCGGCGGTGAGCAGGCGGGTGCGCGGCATCGTGGGGCTCCGTTTCGTGAAGCCCGCAGTTAAACGGCTGGATATGGCAGGCAGGTGACAGCGCCATGGACCGCAGTGTCTCCGTGACATCTGGTCTGCGGTTCCAAGTCTGTCTGCGACGCGCAAGGGGCGTGGACCATCCCGCATCATCGCCTACACTGCGGCTGGCGAGCCGCATCCGGCTCGAGGGGGAAGTTCATGCTTCGATGCCGGTCCGCCGCGCTTGGCCTGTTGGCCCTTGTACTGACACTCGCTGCCGGCAATGCCTGGTCGCAGTGGATCCATCGCTACGCCAAGCTGTCGGACTTCGGGCATCACATCTATCTCGAGCAGCACGAGCTGCCCTTCGTTGCCCACGGTCCGATCGATCCGGCGGCCTCGCCCCTGGGCGGTGAACTGGCCCTCGCGGCCCAGGGCTGGATCTGGATCCTGGATCTCGAATCGGGAGTGGCGCGACGGATCACGTCGGGCGCCGCGGTGGACAGCCGCCCTCGCTGGTCGCCCGATGGCCAGCGTCTCGCCTTCATCCGGGACGATGGCGCCGATACGGCGATCGTGGTGAGGGATCTCGCCAGCGGCAGCGAGTCGGTGGTCAATACGCCGGCGATCGAGCTCGACCCCGAGTTCTCCGCCGACGGCGTGCATCTCTACTACAGCTCCGGGCGTGGCGAGGTGCTCAGCCTGTGGCGCCGGCACCTTGCCGCGGGCACAGACGAGCGCCTGACCGACCTGCCGCAGGTCGAGCGCAATGCGCGGCGGCTGCCCGATGGCAGCGGCCTGCTGTATCTGCACGGTGACGGTCCGACCCGCGCGCTGCGGCTGCGCGATTTCCTGACCGGCACCGACCTGCCCGTGCGGGTGAACAGCCTGACCTATCACCTGACCGCCGACGTGCATCCGTCCGAGCGGGTCATCGTGTTCAGCTCGCCGACCGACAACGACTATCACCTCTACACCATGGACCTCGACCGCCCCGGGCCGGCGGCGCGCCTCACCGACGGCACGGGCTATGCGCTGACCCCGGCGTTCAGCGCCGATGGCAGCCGGATCTACTACGTCGAGCCCGATGCCCGGCAGCAGTTCCAGCTGAAGCAGATCCCGACCTTCGGCGGCACGCCGCAGCCCGTGGAGATCCGCCGTTGGGACCATGGCGTCGAGCTGGGCACCCTGGTGGTCGAGACGCGCGACGTCGGGGGCGAGCTGCAGCCCGCACGCCTGGCCATCCGCGAGGCCGGCGGACATCCGGTTGCCACGTCGCACGGGCCCACCTTTTTCGACTCGCAGACCGGTCGGCACTATTTCTACAGCCCCGGAAGGGTTGAACTGCAGGTGCCGGTCGGCGGGTACGAGATCATCGCCGCCCGCGGCCCCATGACCCTGACGGCCAGCGCGCAGGCGCGCGTGTCGGTCAAGTCCCCGGCCCAGGCATCGCTGGTCCTGCGCACGCTGTGGTCGGCCACGGAGGCGGGCTATGTGTCGGTGGATCAGCATGTTCACCTCAATGGCGACGGCCAACACCGCGCGACGCACGAGGACATGCTGAGGCTGCTGGCAGGCGAGGATCTCGACCAGATCAATCCGATGTCCTGGAACCGCTGGGAGCGCGGCATCGACATCCCGCTGATCGGCAAGCAGTCGGAGCGCGATGGGCACGTGGTCGACCAGTCGCAGGAGGTGCGTTCGCACTTTCACGGCCATGTCGGGCTGGCGCGCACCGACGAGGTCTACCGGCCGTGGTTCTGGGGCCCGACCAATCCGCGCTTCGGCAGCGTGGACCAGAGCAATGGCAGCGCCATCGCCTTCGCCGAACGGCAAGGCGGCTTTGCGACCTATGTCCATCCGCTGACCGGTGACGGCGACCCGTTCATCGATCCGGCGACCAGCGGCATCCCGCTCGAACTCGTGGCCGATGGCGTGCTGACCGAGCGCCTGGGACTCGAGATTGTCTGCGCCTGGACCAGCCCGCTCGGCAACTCCGAGCTCTGGTATCGCTTCCTCAACATCGGGCGTCCGATGGCGGCGATGTCCGGGACGGATGCCTGGGCCGATTTCCACCGCACGCCGGCGATGGGCACCGCCCGCACCTACGTGCGCCGGCCGGCCGCGGGGGAGGGCTACGACGCCGTGCTGGACGCCTCCATCGCCGGCCGCAGTTTCGTCACCACGGGCCCGGCCCTCGAATTCGAACTGGGCGACGGCGCGCAGCCCGGCGACGTGGTGGCCGCCGGCGAGCAGCGCTGGCGGGCGAAGCTGGCCAGTGCGACGGCGGTCGACCGCTTCGAGATCGTGGTAAACGGCGAGGTCGTGCACACCGCGGCGGGCGTTGAAGCGGGCAAGACCCGCACGCTGGAAGGCAGCGTGCGTCTGCCGGCCGGGGGCTGGGTGGCGGCGCGCGTCTATGCCAGCGAGGTGGTCGATGACCCCTGGCCGTCGATGGCCAAGCGGCCCTTCGCACACAGTTCCCCCATCTGGATCGGCGAGGTCGGGAGCGTGGACCCCAGCGCACGCGCACGCGCCTCCGCCGACCTGCTGCGCGCCCTCGACGCCGCCGGGGCGCGCTACAAGGCGGCCTATGGCGATACGCCGATGCCGACCATGCAAACGCGGTTCGATGCGGCCCGGGCGAAGCTTGCCGAGCTGGCCACGGTCCCCGGGGCGGACCGCTAGGCCGACTCCCGGTCCGCGCGGAGGACCCCGTCCTCCGCGCCGGCGGGTCAGCGAGGCTCAGTAGACGTCGCAGGTCTCGATGTTCTGCGTGGGCTGGTAGGTCAGGCCGGGCTTGCTGAGGGCATCCACGCAGACCTTGAAGGCGGCGGTGCTGTTCTTGACGGTGGTGCTCAGGTGGGCGATCCCGCTGGCGTCGGTGGCGCCGCTGACGACCTCGTTATGGGATCCGCTGAAGCTGGCGGTGAGGCTGGCGCCGCTGACCGGCGCGCCCAGTTCGTCGCGCACCGTGATCGCCGCCACCGCCCGCTTGTTGGGTCCGCCGCCGCTGACCGAGGGGGTGATGGCGCTGATATGGGCACTGCTGCTGCCCCCGCCGCTGACTGCCGAGCCACCAAGCACGGTATGGCCGTTGTCGATCACCCGGATGTAGTCGATGCGGTACTCGGCGGGGAACGGGGCGGTGATCTCGTTTGCGCGATACAGGCCGGTGAAACTGCCGCCGACCGCCATGTTGAGCAGGAGGAAGTGCGGCTGGTGGAACTCCTCGCAGTCGGTACAGGCGCTCGGCCGGATGTCCATCGTCCAGATCCACTGGCCGTCGATGTAGGTGGACAGGCTGTCCGGCGTCCACTCGAGCCGGTAGACGTGGAACCCGCCATTCAGGTCGGTCGGCATGTCCCGATGCAGGCCATAGCCGGCGTAGCCGTTGTTGTGCTCCCAGTGGGCGGTGGACTGAACACGCCGGTTGGTGAGCCCGGCGGCGATGGCCGCGGCCGAGCCCATCTCCAGAACGTCGATCTCGCCGCAGTCCGGCCAGCCGACCTGGGAAAAGTTGTTGCCGAGCGTCCAGAAGGCCGGCCACAGGCCGTCCCGCAGGTTAGGGACCTGGATCCGCGCCTCGATCGTGGCGTACTTGAAGGTCAGTTTGTCCTGGGTCTTGATGCGCGCCGAGGTAAAGCTGCGCCGGCCGCCGCGGCTGACCGTCTCGCGGGCGGTGATGATCAGCTGCCCGCCCTCGACACGCGCGTTCTCGGGGGCGTCGGTATAGGTCTGCAGCTCGCTGTTGCCCCATCCGCCGGCGCCAAGATCGTGGGTCCAGATGACCGGGTCGGGTGCCGAGCCGGTGTTGAACTCCTCGCTCCACAGCACCTGGCCGAAGACGCTGCCGGACAGCATCGCCAGCGCCGGCCCCAGCGCTGTCGCGCGCCACCCCGCCGCGCGCCGCGGAGCGCCCGATCGATCAGTGTTCCCGTTCATGCATGCCCCTCCCAGAGCCTGGATGCGTCGACCCGGAGCCGGCCCCTCCGGACTCCGATGACAGCGCTGTCACCCTGCGATATGGCCGACCCGCTGTCAAGGCCGCATGGCGGGCTACGAGTCGGAGGGCGCTACGTCAAGACCATCGATTCACATCGCTCCATGCACATGGATCGACTCGGTCTCCACGATGTTGCATCGCTGGTCCTCTACGCAGTCCGTGTCGGTTTGGTCGACGCGCATGAGCTGGCAGGCCAGCATTGAGCAGCGCCGCCCCCCTCTGATGCCGCTTGGCGGCGCGGATTTCGCTCGGCCGGGAGCGCCGGTTCGCTTCGGGGTGCTGGCGAGGTTGATATCGAAACGACCTCGAACACTCGTGGATTGTCGGGGCATGCTGCGCCGGGCACGCTGATCCACTCGGCGCCGAATTCGGTGCAGCAGGAGGCTGCAATGCTGCAGTGGCTATCGGACTATCTTCATTAGTCGGGGTTTGTTCCCCACGGCGTCTGCCTGCTGTGGCGGCCAGAGTTGCTGTGGACGCACATGATTGCCGATGGAGTGATTGCGCTCGCCTATTTCCTGATTCCGGCTCGGCTGGCGACGCTGATGGCGAGACGTCCCGATTTCGGCTGTCGCGGCACCCTCTGGCTGTTCATCGCCTTCATATAGCTTTGCGGTGCCACCGATGTGGTCGGACTGGTTGCCGTGTGGGAGCCGGTCTACGGCATCGAGGCCGTGATCAAGACGCTTACCGCCGTGGTGTCGATCGCCACCGCCGTCTGGCTGATTCCTCTGGTTCCGCGTTTGATCGAATTGCCGAGTCCTGCGCAGCTGCGCGAGCGCAAGCAAGCATTGGCCAGCGCAGTGGCCGACTGCGATGCGCTGCTCGAGGAGTTGCGGGGCCACCGGGATTGGAGGGGGTAGCACAGTTCGAGTATGGCGAGTAGCTCAACCTTGGTAGAAGCCGGGGCCATTGCGCTTCTGCACAGGGTTATTCCGTCATGGCTTGGCGTTCGGCCCGCCAGTGAGCCGCCTGCCCGGCCTGGCGCGGCGTGGGTTGCAGCCGGTTCCACTCCGTGTAGAGCGCCTCGAGTGCGAGCAGGTTGTCGGCCGTCGAGCGCGGTGACTCCGCGGCCAGGGGCTCGAGAATCTGCCTGGCCTTGAGCAGGGCTGCCTCGGCAGCGCTGAAACGACCTGCAGCCAGGTCGGCGCGCGCGGTCTCGGTCAGCCATTGGCCGATGCGGGTAGCGTCGAGCTCGGCGAAGTGATCCCGGAGGGCGTCCTCCAAGGGGCCGAGCAGGGCTTGCGCTTCCGCGCTGCGCCCGGCGTCGTTCAGCGCACGGGAATAGTTCAATGCCGCGACCAGGGCGTCCGGGTCAGCGGCTCCGTGCAGCGCCCGGCGTCGCTCCCACGCTTCCTGCAGATACGCGATGGCTGGCCCCAGCTGGTCCAGCTCATGGTGCAGGCCGCCGACGTCGCCGATCAGGCTCAGGGTGCTCGGGTGCGCGTTGCCGTAGAGGCTGCGGCTGATCCGGAGTGCCTGCGCGGCCAGGGGCAGGGCAACCGCCGGCCGGCCACGGTCGTGTTCGATGATGGCCAGGTTGGACAAGGTGTTCAGCGTGGCAGGATGCTGGCTGCCGAGTATCCGCTTCTGGTTCTCCAGCGTGCTGGACAGCATGCGCACCGCCTCCTCGTCCTTGCCGCGCTCATGCAGCAGGATGGCCAGGTTGTTGAGCGAGGTCAGCGTGTCAGGATGCTGCTCGCCGAGCAGGCGGCGTTCGTTCTCGAGCTGTTTGCGGAACATCGTTTCGGCCTCATCCAACTGCCCCATGTCCTGCAAGACGCCGGCCAGATTGCCAAGCAGGGCCAGCACGTTGGGGTCCTCGTCGTCGAATCGCTCCCGGTAGTCTTGGAGCGCCTGACGCAAACGCTGCTCGGCCTCTTCCAGCTGTCCGTCGGCCTGCAGCAGGAGTGCCAGGTCGTTCAGGGACTGCAGGGTGTCTGGATCGCTGGGGCCCAGGTGCTCGTGGCGCAGGGCGTGGGCGCGGCGGATCAGCCGCTCGGCTTCCCCATGCTGGCCGCGCTCTTGGAGCACGCTGCCGAGGTCGGCGAGGACAGAGAGCGTTTCCCGGTCGTGCTCGCCAAGCAGGCGGCGGAATCCGGCCAGGACGCTGCGCAGCGTGCGCTCGGCAGTGGCCAGTCGACCGGTTTGGAATTGCAGGCGCCCAAGATCAGCGCGTGCGCTGAGGGTTTCGGAGTGGTCCTCGCCGAGGGCTTCGCGACGGGCGGTCAGCGCGTCGCGGACCAGCTCCAGCGAGGTTTCCTGTTGTCCAAAGGCGGCGTAGCGTTCGGCCAGGGTCAGCAGCAGGTCGGCCTTGAGCGCCGGGCGTCCGCCGAAGCGCTCCTCGCTGGCGGCCACGGCTGGCTGCAGGATGGTGCTGTCGATCAGCCGGCGTGCGCGGTCGGTGGCATTGATCGACTGCCAGGCCTCCTCGAAGGCCGCCAACGCGGCGGCACGCTGTTCCGGGCTGTGCGGCATGCTGTCCTGCAGCGTCTCGGCATAGGCGGTGAGCACGTCCTGGCTGAGCTGGCCGCCAGCCGAAGCGGGGTCGATGCGACTGAATATTTCCTGGTCGAAGGCGACCATCTCGGCAAGCTGAGCGGCGCGTTCGCCAGCAATCCGTGCCTGCCAGGCGATTCCGGCCACACCGCCCGTCAGGGCGAGCAGCAGCAACGCCGCCGCGCCGACTGCAATGGCGTGCCGACGCATGAACTTGCGCAGCCGGTAGCCCGCGCTCGGGGGGGCGGCCAGGACTGGTCGCCCCGCGAGAAAGCGGCGGATATCGGCGGCGAACTCGCTGGCGGTCTCGTAGCGGCGCGTACGGTCCTTGTCGATCGCCTTCATCACGATCCAGTCGAGCTCCCCGCGCAACAGGCGGCGCAGCTGATCCGGGGCCAGACGACCGTGGCCGGAGATCCCTGCAAGGGAGTCGTGGTCGCCGCTCAGCCGGTTACTCGGGCTCAGCGGCTCGACCTCGCTGATGATCCGCTGGATCTCGAAGACGTTTGCATCGCGCAGGGTTTCGACATCCAGGGGCGTGTTGTAGGTGAGGAGCTCATAGAGCATCACGCCGAGCGCGTAGATGTCGGAGCGGGTATCGATGTCGCGCGAGCCGGCAGCCTGCTCCGGACTCATGTAGGCCGGAGTGCCGATCAGCATCCCGATCGCGGTCTGCGCGCCATCGGCAGCGCTGCGCGCTCCCAGCGCCTTGGCGATGCCGAAGTCGATGACCTTGGCGAACGGCCGGCCGTCCTGCAGGCTCACCAGCACGTTGTTGGGCTTGAGGTCGCGATGGATGATGCCCTTGCCGTGGGCATGCTGGATCGCCTCGCAGACCTGCACGAACAGACTCAGGCGCGCATGCACGTCGAGCCGCTGCTGGTCGCAGAACTCGGTGATCGCGCTGCCTTCGACCAGCTCCATGACCAGGAACGGCCGGCCGTCCTCACTGCTGCCCGCGTCGAGCACGCGAGCAATGTGCGGATGATCCATCAGGGCGAGGGTCTGTCGCTCGGCCTCGAAGCGCTGCACGAACTCATGCGCGCCCATGCCGCGTTTGATCAGCTTGAGCGCCACGCGCCGCTGGATCGGCTTGCTCTGCTCGGCCTCGAAGACCACGCCAAAGCCCCCTTCGCCGAGGACGCTGAGCAGCAGGTAGCCGCCAACGCTGCTGCCGGGAAGGTCCTGGAAGCGTGACGGTTCCGGGATCTTGTCGCTGACCTGGGTGATGTCCTGCATGCGGTCTGGCCTAGGTGGACACGGCGCCTGCCCGAGGGAGCGGATCGACGCCGCCATGGATCGAGGGAGACTCTGAACAAGTCCAGCGCCTCGCGCCGGAGGTTGTGCAGCCGGCCAGCAAGGCCCGCGCCGCAGGGCGTGGTGGTGCCACGGCCAGGACACGCAACGCAGCTGGATGGCTGCACAATCCCGGCCCGAAGAGTTGCCACGGTGTGCGCCCGCAACTGCGTTGGCCGCCTTGAACGTGGCACCACCACGTCCTACGGCGTCCGCCCTGGTGCGAACCCACATCGTAGCAACGCGGGGCACTGGACGTGTTCAGAGGCTCCCTAGTGTCCTGTCCCGGGAATACATCGCAGAACTCGCTCGGTCTGCGCCGCCGATTCTGCGTTGTTCGGCCGCTGCGCAGCAGCGCGGGCTTTGCCCGCTACGCCTTCGCTGCGCTCGGTCGGCGTCGCCATAGCGCTGCTATGCCTCCTTCTCGCGCCTTGCCTCGACGACGCATCCGCGTCGCGACTTCAACAACGTACTTCCGGGACAGGACACTAGGCTAGCCCGGATGGCCAGCGGGCTGCACCAACCGATGAGCCTTCGGTGCGGGCGGCAGGCTGCGGACGCCATCAGTCCGCGGCGTAGCCGGTCAGCTCAAGATAGCCCTCGCCGCTGAGCGGTGCGCCGCGGGTCTGGCCGGTCGCCTCCACGCTGCCCTCCCAGTAGCGAACCTGTGTGTTCAGTTCCTGGTCGTCCATGCGGGCGCGCAGGCTGAGGTCGATGGCGTGGGCGGGCAGGGTGATGCGCCAGTCGAGGGGATAGCGGGCGCCGCTGTGCGGGCTGGTCCACCAGCGCTCGGGCTGCATGTCGGCGTCGCCGTCGCCGAGCTTGGTGAGCGTGCCGTCTGCCTCGATCAGGCTGCCGCGCACGCCGGCATTGCCGCCCTGGCCGTCGTGCAGGCGGAAGAGCATCAGGGCGCGGCCGTCGTCGAGCTGCAGGGAGAGCCAGTCCCAGCCGCGCTGGCCGCCCTTGAGCAGACCCGGGCTCCATTCGTGGTCGAACCAGCCGCGGCCCGCGACCGTGACCGGCGCCGCGCCGGGGTACCGCAGCGTGCCGCGCGCGGTGAGCCAGGGCTGGCTGTAGTAGAAGCTGGCATTGCCGGCGCCGGATTTCTCGCTGTAGCCGTCCATGCCGTGCAGCACGGGCGGGCCCTCGGCCACCACCTCCAGCTGCAGCGAGAGGCCGTCCAGGTCGCAGTCGATGCGTCGCTGCATGGGCGGCTCGGGGCGGGTGGCCTCGAGCCGGCAGGTTTCCACCCACACCGCCAGCGGTGAATCCCGCACGCCGGCCAGCCCGACGACGGGACGGGACAGGCGTTCGCGGTAGGCAAAGCGTCCACCGCCGAGGTCGCTGATGGCGACATGGGCCATGAACAGATGCCGCGCGTCCCAGCCTTCGAGATCCGGCGCATGGGGCTCCAGGGCCAGTCGGAACAGGGCCAGCTGGGCGCCCCACCGATGTCCGTCGGCGTCGCGCAGGTTGAAGGTGGCGTACCACCACTCCACGCGCTGCTCGGGGTGGGCGCCGAAGTCGCGCGGGAACTGCGGTACGTAGTCGGGATCAAGCGGCGGAAAGGCGCTGCCCTCGGCGCCCAGCCACTGCGCCAGCGGCGCTTCCGGCGGCGGGCCCGGATCGCAGCCAGCCAGCAACAGGCACAGCAGGGTGGCGATCAGTCGGAGCATCAGCCTGGCCCACGCAGCAGGTTGGGCAGGGGCACGCGGGCGATGCGCCGCGCAGGCCACCACGCCGCGAGCAGGGCGCAGGCAGCGGCCAGCGCCGCGGTGCCCAGCAGCGGCCCCGGGCCGATGCGCAGCCGCATGCTCCAGCCGAAGGCGCGCTGCTGGATGACTTCGGTCAGCAGGGCCGCCAGGAGCGCGCCGAGCGGCAGGGCGAAGAGCGCTGCGAGCAGGCCCAGCAGCAGGCCCTGTCCCAGCTGCAGGCGGGTCAGGGCCGATGGCGGATAGCCGAGGCAGCGCAGCAGGGCCAGCTCGCGCTGGCGCTCCAGCTGCAGGGCGGACAATGCGCCGAATACCGCCACCGCGGCGATCAGGCCGGCCAGCGCGCGCAGCACGTCGGTGACGGCGAAGGTGCGCGCGAAGACCTCGAGGCTGCGCTCGCGGATCTCGCTGGCGCGGCTCGCCCGCACGCCCGGTGTCCGCGCCAGCAGGCCGGGCAGGGCGGCGTCGAGAGCGGGCAGCGCCTCCGGCTCGGCGAAGAGCGCTGCGCCACTGATCGAGGGGTCGTCGAACAGCGCGGCGTAGTGCGTCCGGTGGATGGCCAGCGTGCCCTGCGGCGAGGCGTAGTCGCGGTAGACCGCCGCCACCGGCAGGTCGTGTGGCCCATTGCCGGTGGGCAGGCGCAGCACATCCCCGGGCGCGAGGTCGAGGCGGCGCGCCAGCGGCTCGCTGATCAGCGCCTCGCCGCGCTGGAACCGTGGGTAAAGGTCGTCGCTGTCGCCCGCAAGGAATTCGAATCCGGCAAAGCCGCGCGGAGGCAGGTCATAGGCCACCAGCCAGACCGGGCCACTGTCGAGGGTCAGCTGGCGACGCAGGGTGGTGGCCACCGCGGCCACGCCGTCGACGCGGGCGAGGCGCTCCGGGAGGCCCTGGGGCAGCCGCTCGCCCTCGGCCGGGCTGAGGTAGACGTCGGCGGTGAGGCTATGGTCGATCCAGCGCATCACGCTGCCGCGAAAGCTGTCGATCATCGCGCTCATGCCGACCAGGGTGGCCATGGCGAGGGTCAGTGCCGCAAGCGCCGTGCCGGTGCGCGACAGGCCACCCTGCACGCTGGCCAGCAGCAGTTCCACGCGCACCGGCGCATGCTGCCCGAGCAGGCGGCGCAGGGCGGCGACGAGGGCGGCGGCGAGCGGAGGCAGGAGGCCCAGCAGGGCGATCAGCAGGCCGAACAGCGCGGCGAAGGCCACCAGAAGATGTTCGGGTCCGAGGGCGAGCAGGGCCAGCGAGCCTGCGGCCAGGACCAGGGCGGGCCAGCGCCGGGCACGCTGCGTGTCGGCGGCCCTCGCCTCCAACGTGGCGTCCCGCATCCCTTCCAGCGGCTCCACCGACAGCGCCTCACGCAGCGGTCGCCAGGCGGCGGCCAGGGCGCCGCCCAGGCCAAGCAGCAGGGCCTTGCCCGCGGTCAGCGCGTCAAGCCGCGCGGCCACCGATCCGACGTCGAAGAACAGGGCGTCATAGCTGCGCGCGATGCCCTGCTGCAGAGGCAGGGCCAGCAGCATTCCGAGCAGCAGGCCGATCAGCGCGGCGGCGAGGCCGATCAGCGCAGCCTCGACCAGCAGCCAGCGGGCGAGCGCGGGTCGCGCCACGCCCAGCGCGCGCAGCCGGGCGATCAGCGGCCGCCGGCGCAGGCCGAGGAATCCCAGCGACTGGAACACCAGAAAGACGCCGACCAGCAGGGCAAGCAGGGACAGGGCCTGCAGGTTGATCTCGAAGGCGCGGCTCATGCCGAGCACCTTGCCGTCGGCCTCGGCGCTGGCCACCAGCGCCGTGCCGGGCGGCAGTCGCGTGATCAGTGGATCGACCTGTTCGGGGTCGAGGCGCAGGTCGATGCGGCTGAGCAGGCCCTCGGCATCGAGCAGCGTCTGCGCCAGTCCGATATCCGCGAGCGCGGTCTCCGGACTGCCGGCATCGCCCAGCACGGCGACCACCTCGAGCGGCGGCTGCGTTGCCGGCAGGTCCAGACTCTGGCCTGCGTCGAGTCCGAGGCGTCGGGCCAGCGGCAGGCTGAGCGCAATGCCGCGCGGCGCGAGCAGGTTGGGGGCGTCGCTGCTGCCCTGCTGGCGGAGCAGGTCGGGACGCAGCTGCCACTCGGCCAGCGGGTCGATGCCGAGCACGGCCAGCGGCCCCGCCGCGGTCCTCACCCGACCTTCGAGCACCGGCGCGGCGCGCAGGCCGTCCAGCCGCAGTTCGGCGTAAAGCCTTTGGTCCAGCCTTCCGCTCACGGCCACGACCCGGTGCGAGACGTCGCCGGACAGGCTTCGCCGGGCCTCGCTGAAAGCCTCGCGCGCGCTGCCGATGGAGATGTCGATGGCCACCACCACGGCAATCGACAGGGCGAGGCCGCCCAGCATCAGCAGCGCCTGCAGGGGCTGCTGGCGATGGATGCCGGCCAGGGCGCGGAGCAGCAGCATCAGGCGTCAACCAGCTGGCCGCGTTCAAGGCGCAGCAGACGGTCCGCGCGGCCCATCACCTCCTGGGCATGCGTGGCCATCACCAGGCTCGCGCCGCGCTCGCGGCAGGCGCGCTGCAGCAGGTCGAGCACGCCCTGTGCGTTGTCGGCATCAAGCGCCGCCGTGGGCTCGTCGGCCAGGACCAGGGCCGGCTCGTGGACCAGGGCCCGGCCGATCGCCACGCGCTGCTGTTCGCCTCCCGACAGGGCGGAGACTTCGCGGGCGGACAGCGCTGCAAGGCCCAGGGCGTCGAGCATGGCCTGCGCCCGGCGACGCGACTCGGCGGCGGCCACCCCATTGAGTTCCAGCGGCAGTCGCAGGTTGTCCAGCACGCCCAGCGTCGGCACCAGATTGCCGGACTGGAACACCAGGCCGATGTGCTTCCGGCGCAGGGCGCAGCGCGCGTTCTCGTCGAGCGTGGCGATGTCGACGCCATCCAGAATGATCCTTCCGGCGTCAGGGCGGTCGATGCCGGCCAGGAGGTGGAGCAGGGTGGATTTCCCGCTGCCCGAGCGGCCGACCACGGCGACAAACTCGCCGGGTCCGACGCCGAAGCTGAGGTCGACCAGGACCGCCTGCCCGCCCCAGCCCTTGTGCAGTGATTCGACTTCCAGTCCCACGCCGCGCCGCTCCCGAGTATCGTCGTGCATCGATACCACGCCGGGCGTGAAACGGGGGCTGGGAGCGGCCGCCGCCAGTGTCTGCCATGGCGCTGTCATCTTGCCCCTGCAGCATCCGCCGGATGCGCCTGCTCATGCTGTCCGACGTGTACTTTCCGCGGGTCAACGGGGTGTCGACCTCGATCCGCACCTTTGCCGACTGGCTTGTTCGGCGCGGGCACGAAGTGGCGCTGGTGGCGCCCGACTACGGGCCCGGCAGCGGACAGGAGGTAGTGGACGCCGCGGCCGGCTTCCGCATCATCAGGGTGCCCGCACGGGTCATTCCATTCGATCCGGAGGATCGCTTCATGCGACGCCGCCCGGTCGACCGGCTGGTGGCCGAGCTGGGCACCGAGGGCTGGGATGCGGTGCACTGCCACACGCCCTTCCGCGCCCATCGTCTGGCGGTCGGCCTGCGCCGACGGCATCGGCTGCGCGTGGTCGAGAGCTACCACACCTATTTCGAGGAGTACGTCGCCCACTACCTGCCGTTAGCGCCGGCAGGCCTGCTGCGCTGGTTTGCCCGCTACGCCTCAAGGCGCCTGTGCGCCGAGGTCGACCATCTGATCGTGCCGAGCCGGCAGATGGTTTCGGTCCTTCGCCGCTACGGCATCGACATGCCGCACAGCGTACTGCCCACCGGCATCGAGCTGTCCGAGTTCCGCAGCGGCGATGGAGCGGCCTTCCGGGCCCGGCACGGCATCCCGGCGGACGCTCCGGTCATGGTCACGGTCAGCCGGCTCGCGGTGGAGAAGAACATCGGCTTTCTGCTCGAGGTGGCGCGCCGGGTGCGCGAGCGTTTTCCCGATCTGCGCTTCCTGATCGCCGGCGAGGGGCCGGACGGACCTCGCCTGAGGCGGCGGGCCAGCGAGCTCGGTCTCGACGGCTGCGTGCATTTCTTCGGGAATCTCGAGCGGCGCACGAGCCTGCTTGACGCCTATCGGGCCGGCGATGCCTTCGTCTTCGCCTCGCCTACCGAAACCCAGGGGCTGGTGCTGATCGAGGCCATGGCGCTGGGCGTTCCGATTGTCTCCACCGCGGTGATGGGCACCGCGACGGTACTGGAGGGTGCCGGCAGTGCACTCGTGGCGGAGGCCAACGTCGATGATTTCAGCGCCAAGCTGGCTACGCTTCTGGCAGATCCGGCCCTGCGCGGCCGGCTGTCCGCGGCGGGCGCGGCGGACGCCGAGCGCTGGGGCAGCGACCGGCTGATGGGTGAGGCCGAGGCCCTGTACCGCGAGCTGGTTGCGCGCGGACCGTACCCGCTTCAGGTGGCACGGGTGTAGCCTGCCGGCACGCCGCGTTCACTGCGGCCGACGTATCCCTTGCATCCTTCTGTTTGCGCGAGGAGCCCGTGGCGCGACTCGACCGCCTGCTTGCCGTGCTGATCACCCTGGTCCCGACCGTGGCCCTGGCGTCGGGGGAGTGGTGGCGATTCGAGATCGACGGTGAATCGCGCCGGGCGCTGGTACATCCGCCGCGCAGCCTGGCGGAGGAGCCGCCCACCCTGGTCGTGGTCTATCACGGCCGCGGCGACGACGCGGCGGCGTTTGCCCGCGCCGTGGCGCTGCACGAGGACTGGCCCGAAGCACTGGTCATCTATCCCCGGGGCGAGGTGCACGCAGGCAGGCCGGTGCGTGGCTGGCAGTACCGCGCCGGACAGTACGCCGACCGCGACCTGAAGCTCACCGATGCATTGCTGGCCCGTGCCGCGGAGCGCTATGGCAGCAGGTCGGAGGACAGCCTGGCCGCGGGATTCTCCAACGGCGGGCACTTCGTCTTCCTGCTGATGGCGGAACGGCCCGAGGCCTTCGCGGCGCATGCGGTGATCGGCTCCGTGCGCCCCGAGTTCGCGCTTGAGCGGGCGCCGCGGCCGCTGCTTTATCTGTTCGGTCGTAGCGAGCCGCGCCGCTATCAGGACGACTGGCGGGCCACGGTCGAGGCGCTCTCCCGCCACCAGCGGGGCGCGGGCGGCCTGTTCGACTGGTCCGGCTGCTGCAAGCGACAGGCGCCGGCGGCCGGGGGCGCCGAGTTCATCTTCGGGCTGTATCCGGCCGGCCATATCTGGCCCGAAGAGGGAAACGCCTGGCTCAGGGCATTCGCCGGCCGGGTGCTGGCGCCGGCGGCCGCGACCGGCTCAGGCGAGGCTGTCCAGCAGCATGGCGAAGGCCAGCATTGAGATCGCGGTCACCCAGACCAGGCGCGCGCCGCGCTTCGGGATCGGAAAGCCGGAAGCGGTCCGCTGCCCTGCACGGGCTGCTCGTTCCAGGGTGCGGGCAAGCCGCGTTTCCTCGCGGTGCTCGCTTTCGATGTCGGCGCGGGCCTGTCCGGTGATGCGCTGGTAGTCCTCCGCCGGGAGCTCCATCGCCCGTCGCAGCGCGGCGGCCAGCGCTTCGACATCGCCGGCTGGCACGACCATCGCGTTCTCGCCGTCGCGCAGGTAGAGGCGGGTCGACACCGAGTCGGTGGCGACCACCAGCGTGCCCAGCGAAAGGGCGTTGAGCAGGGTCTGGTCGGCCGAACAGCGGTTCAGCCCCGGGGTCAGGGCCATGGCGAAGACCCGCGCATCGGCAACGGCCTGCCAGTAACCCTGCATGCTCCAGTCTTCGACGATGCGGATGCCCGGGTAGTCTGCCGCGAGCTGCCGGGCGGACTCGCTCTGCGGGCTGCGCGGCAGTCCCACGTCGAGCGTCAGGCCAGCGCGGCGCACGGCTTCGAACAGCGTCGCGTAGTCGCGGTAGGAGAAGCCCCCCGAGACCACGTCCCGACCGCCCTTGCGGCCGATTTCCAGGCGGTAGCCGGTCAGCGAGGTCGACCAGGGAACGGGGTGCACCTTGTCGCGGGGGATGCCGAACTCGCGGTGGTAGACCTCGATCTCCTCCGCCGAGTGCGGCTGCACCTCGTGCAGCACCGGCTCACCCAGTTCGAGAAGCCAGCGCTGCAGCCGGCCGCGCCAGCCGCCATGGGCCTGCCAGTGCGCGTCGACCACGATATGCGGGGCGCGGATCCAGGGCGCCAGCCCGGCCAGGGCGAGGTAGACCAGGTCCACGCGCTCGCCCCCATTGAGCAGGACCACATCGGCACGCCGCGCATGCCAGAGCAGGCGGGGAACCAGGACCGGGTCGGTGATGCCGGTCCAGCGCCAGAGGAACGACAACACCCGGCGCTTCGCCGGCAGCGTGCGGACTGCGGCGTTCCAGTCGGTAGAGCGGTGGAAGGGCAGGGTGGATAGGATCGCAAGGCCGGCGCAGCGGCGTCGGGCCTGCTGGAGTTCGGGGCTGGCCGGCTGGCCGGGCTCAGCGCGGTCGGCGGTCTCGGTCACTTCCTGAAATCCGTAGGGCGAGCGTGAAGGGCCGCTCATGTTTCCCAAACCAACGTGAAGACCAGGTCGGCCCGGCCCGGCCCGGCTCCCGCTCAGGGCCGCGGGCTCATCCGGTGCTCGCCGCCCTGTCGCTCGACCCGGTACACGACCTCGCTGCCGTCCTTGCGGGTGACCGTGCAATCGAGGTGCCCGCCGTCGCGGGCGACGCGGCCGGGGCACTGCACGGTGCTCTCGGGTCGGCCCGACTGCACCTCGTGGCGGGCGACCATCCAGGGCACGTCGAGGATGCTGAAGCGGTAGTCCAGCGGTTCATAGTCGAAGGCCGTGCCGACCCGGGTGACCAGGACGGCGATGCGCTGGCCGTCGCCATACTCGGCGGCCGCGACCTCGGCGTCCCCGGCTCGCTGCAGGCGTTCGAGGTCGACGTTCAGGGCATTGATCGGCGCGCCGATCAGTGGGGTAAGGGCCTCGGTCGCCTGCTCCTGCAGCATGGCGGCGGCCAGCCGGGTGCCATCCTCGGGGACGATCAGGTAACCACTGACCCCGGTGTTGCCACCCTCACGGCGCAGCTGGATGCGTGCCAGCAGGGGGCCCCGTTCGCTGTCGAGCCGGTACTCGAGGGCATAGGTGCCGGGCCCGGGCTGGGAGAACAGCATGGCGCGGCGGGCCTCGATCCGGCCGCTGCCCTCGCGCAGCGCGCCGAGCGCTGCGGCCAGGTCAGCCTCGCTCTGGCTTTCGGCCAGCCGCGGATGACGCGCCGCGGCGGTGGCCGGCCAGTCGGCCGTAGCGAAGCCTTCGAGGAATCGGTCAGCCGCCTCGGTGAGCGGGGCCAGCACCGTGGGCGGTACCTGCTCCAGCGGCTGCCACTGGCTGACCATGCTCTCGCCGCTGTCCTGGTCGCGCCACAGGCGGTAGGTGAAACGGTCACCCTCCTCGTCCGTGGCATGGCAGCTGAACTCGACAAGACCAGGCTGCTCGATGTCCTGCGGCAGGTCGCAGTCGAACCGGCTGAAGGCGAGGCCGGTCTGCTCGCGGAACGGGGTCTCCAGCGCCTCGCGCACCGTGTCGACCGCCGGGTTGCCGGGCGGCGCGGCCTGGGCGATTGCAGCGGAGGTGGAGAGCGTGCAGAGGGCGGCGAATAGCAGGCGCATCGTGGCTGACCGTGTGGCTCAGGGGCGAGTATAGGCAGCCCGCGCGCAGCCGGTGCCTTCGGCCGGCAGGCGGGACAGCCAGCCGATCAGCGGCGAGCGCGCGGCAAGTTCGGGTTCGCGGCGCGCGGCATCCGAGCGCTGCCCCAAGGCCGCCGCAGCCAGAACCTCCAGTTCCATCGCCTGGCTGCGCAGCAGCGGCGAGATCAGATTGGGATCGGCTTCCAGCAGCTCACCCGCCCACCGGCGCAGGGCGGGCGGATCGCGGCGAGCGGCGGCATCGAGCATGGACAGGGCCAGCGCGGCCTCGGCCGGGCGCAGATCGGCATCGTCAGGGTCGAGCCAGTCCGGGCCGATCAGGGCGCCCTGCAGGGTCGATGGGGGCAGCGGTCCGAGCGCGGCGCCGGCTACCACCGCCAGCTCGTAGGTCCATAGCGGCAGGCTGGCGCGGTCCAGGCGTCGGCTCAGCGCCAGCAGCGACTCAAGCGAGGCGGCATAGGCCGGCAGCTCGCGCAGCAGGGCGGGGGAGGCGGCGCCGCCGCGCAGGCCCGCGGCCAGCTCGGCAGCCAGCCAGTGGCGCTGACGCTGGGCGCTGCCGAGCCCGTCCCATCGCCATGCCGGTAGCGCCTGCGGCGGCCGGCAGCCGAGCAGGTCGAGTACCGGAAGGCCGTGGCCGATCAGGCTCTGCAGCAGCTCCGAGCTGCGCCCGGCAAAGCGGGCGCGGGGTGCTTCAAGCGCCACCCGCGGCAGGAAGTCGCTGTGCGCTGGCTGCGCCTGCCAGGCGACGAAGGCGCGCAGCAGTCGCGCGTCGCCGATGCGGTGGAACAGTAGGTTTCGGGGCGTATCGAGCCCGACGCGCGACAGTTGGGCGACCAGGGCCGGCTCGCCCCAGGCCGCGGGCAGGACCGCGGGCAGCGGGCCGGTCGGCGCCAGCAGGATCAGGTCACCGTCGCCGGCGGCGTAGGCCTCGACCTCGGAGAAGACCTCGAGCAGGGCCGCGAGCATGCTTGCCAGCAGGGCATCGTCGAGTTCGTAGGTCTGCATCCACTGCACCAGCAGTCCGCCCTCGGCGAGACGGCCGCGCAGCAGGCGGTAGAACTCGACGGTGAACAGGCTGGCGACGCCGCTGACCCAGGGGTTGGACGGTTCGGAGATGATCACGTCGTAGCGCAGCGGGCTCCCGGCGAACACCGTGCGCGCATCGTCGATGTGCAGGATCGAGCGCGGGTCGAGGTAGGCGCGCTGCACCCGTTCGCCGAACGCGCGGGCCTGGCGCGCCATCGCCGCCTCGATCTCGATGCTGGTCAGACGCTCCACGCGCTGGCTGGCCAGCAGCGCGTGAGTCGACAGCCCCGAGCCCCAGCCGATCATCGCCACCTCGCGCGGCGCGGGATGCAGGGCCAGCGGCAGGGCGGCCAGCATCAGCATGGTCGCCTCGTCGCCGGTGGGTGGCGAGCGCAGCGAGGTGATCGAGGCATCCGGCTTGCCGTTGCTGAGGATGCTGAGGCCCTCGCCGCGCTGGACCACGCTGATCGTCGCGGTCTTGCCATCCTCCATCGACAGCACCCGAGCCCCGCTCAGGCTGGCCTCGCCGGTGCGGTAAACCGCCGAGGCCTGGGCCAGAGGATCGATACGACCGAAGAGGACGGCCAGGGCCAGGCAGGGCGCCACGAGCAGGGTCGCCTTGAACAGGGCGTTGCGTCGCTGGGCGAGGAGCGCAAGACCCAGCGCGATATCGCCCAGGGCGCCGAGCAGGAGGGCGCCGCGCAGGCCCAGCAGGGGAATCAGCAGGTGGACGGTGGCCAGCACGCCGACGATGGCGCCGAGGGTGTTGGCCGCGTAGATCCGGCCGAGCGCGGGCTCGCCGCCGCCTTCGCGGCGTAGCGCCAGGGTGAACAGCGGCAGGGTAGTGCCGGCGAACAGCGCAGCGGGCAGCATGATGACGATGGCGACCAGGGCGCTGCCCAGCAGGTACAGCGCATAGCCGGCGTCGTTGCGCGCCAGCGACTGCATCAGCCAGCCGACCCAGTCGAAGCTGCGCGCCAGCAGGGGCAGGGAGAGCAGGGCGGCGGCCCCCATCGCCACCTGCATCGCACCCGCCCAGCGCCGCGCGTCGCCGATACGGGCGGCCAGTCCGCGCACCGCCGCACCACCCAGGGCAAGGCCGAGGATGAAAGCGCAGAGCATCAGCTCGAAGCTGTGCAGGGTGGTGCCGAGGGCCTGGTTGAGCAGGCGCACCCAGACGATCTCGTAGACGAAGCTGCAGGCGCTGGAGGCCGCGGCGATCGCCAGCAGGCGACGGGCCACCGGCGCGTTACCGGCGCTGGGCGGCGAGGGCAGCGTCGGTTCGGGGTGGCGGCGGGCCAGCATGAGTGCGCCCAGCGCCACCAGCAGGTTCAGCGCGCCGGCCACCGCCACCGCCCCGGGCAGGCCGATGCGCGGCAGCAGCAGGAAGGTGGCGACCAGGGCGCCGAGCGCGGCGCCGAAACTGTTGGCGAAGTACAGCCCGCCCAGCACCCGAGCCTCTTCTCCGCCGCTGTGGCCGCGGCGCAGCCAGTCGCCGGCGAGCAGTGGAAAGGTCGCGCCGAGCAGCACGCACTGCGGCAGGATCAGCAGGGCGCCGGCGATCCACTGCAGGGCCGGCCCCAGCCCCAGCGGCCCCGCGGCTGGAAGCAGGATCGTCTGCGAGAGTTCGCTCCAGCCGAGGAAGAGGGGATGGAAGAGCAGACCGGCCAGACCCACCAGGGCCTCCACCGCCGCGTAGGCGAGCAGCAGCCGGCGTCGCCCCGGCGACCAGCGCGAGGCCCAGTGGGCGCCCAGCGCCATGCCGCCCATGAAGATCGCCAGCACCAGGGTCTGCGCATAGGCCGCATGGCCCAGCTGCAGGCCGAGGTAGTGGGTCCAGATCGATTGGTAGACCAGCGCCGCCAGCCCCGAAACTGCAAACAGGGCGAACACGGCGGCGGTGGGCAGGCGGGTCGTGGCGGAGCGGGAGGCGATGGGCGGGCTCGCGGGAGAAAAACGCGATTGTGCCGGCTCGGGCGGGGATGAGTACGCGCGAAGGGCGGATTCGGGCGCGAAGTTTGCATTCGCCACGGTTCATCAAATGGGCCGATATTCTGTGGGAGTGCCCTTGGGCGCGACCGCGGAGTTCCGCTCTGGCCGCGGTCTGTGGTGAATCCGTAGCGCTGCGGTCGCGCCCAAGGGCACTCCCACAATTTGACTGCGGTAAGGGCTGCTTCGCGGCACAAACCGGACCTGGCAGCACCGCTGCTGTAGGAGCCAGCTTGCTGGCGATCGTCCCATCCGGGGCGCCTATCGCCAGCAAGCTGGCTCCTACAGCGGGACCGGGGCGAATGCGAACTTCGCGCCCAAAGCAGACTTTGCCTCAGTTGAACTATGGGAGTGCCCTTGGGCTCGACCGCGGCGCGGCGGATTCACCACAGACCGCGGCCACAGCGGATTTCCGCGGTCGCGCCCAAGGGCGCTCCTGCAGTCGGGCTTCGTTGGGCTTCAGCGAAGCCCCGTGGGGTGCGTCTTGGACGCACCGATACGGGCGTTCGGACGCTACGCCCGGTGCGGCCAGCCGCACCCTATGAATGTCTGCCTTGCGCCCTGAACACCCCACCCGACGGGCGACGTCGGGTGGGGCTGGATCTGCCCTGCGGGTCAGCTGCGCTCAGCTGCCGCGCTCGATCTCCACCTCGACCTCGGGTTCCTCGTCCTCGTGGCCGTGGCCGTGATGGTGGTCGTCATCGAAATGGATCGAGTGCTTCCAGTGCTTGGCGATCTCCTTGCCGTACCAGCGGCCGTCGACCAGGACCAGGTCGTGGTCGGCCCAGACCGGGGCGCCGAAGAGCCGCACCGAGCTGCGCACCCTGGCGGTCTCGCCGTCGATCTCCAGCACCTCGACCTGGAAGCTGTCGGCGATGGCGTCGAGGTCGAGGCCGTACAGGCGGGCGGCCTGCTTGCCGGCGGCGAGCACGCTGCGACCGCGGTCGAGCAGGGCTTCGATCGGCATGTTGCGGATCTGCTCGAGGTCGGTGACGCCGGTCTTTCGCACGCCCTCGGCCAGCAGTTCCAGCGCCTGGCGCAGGGTGGCCTCGTCGAGGAAGTTGGTCGCGGAGATCCAGCTCTGCACGCCGGGGATGGCGCTGCGCAGGGCCTCGCGCTGGCTTTCGGTCAGGTCGCTGTCGGGCGACTCGACGGCCATCGACATGGCGCCGAAGGCCATCAGCTGGGCACCGGGCCACTGGGCGCGGGCCTCGGCCATCTTCGGGCTGATGTCGTCCATGATCCGGTCGATGGCTCCGGGGCCGGTCAGTTCGGCGAGCTTCTCGGCGAACTCCTCGCGGTCGTGCTCGGAGATCGGCTTCTGCCGCTGGTACTCGTAGGCGATGCGGAGCTCTTCCCAGCGCGAGGGCGGGACGAGGGACTGGGCGAGGGCTGTGACGTCGCCGCGACGGAACTGGCGGACCGTCTCGCCGAGCTGGGCGGCCGGGTCGGGCACCGAGTAGGCGGCCTGGGTGGCGCGCGCCGCCGGGGTCTCGGCGGCGAAGGCCTGCAGCGGCGCCGAAGCGCTTGCAGCGACCAGCAGGCTGGCCGCCAGAACTCTGATTTTCATGAACTTGCGAGTCATACCGGGCTCCACGAGAGGGTGGAGGCATAGTGTTGTATATGCCTATAACACCATGACAGTGACTAAAGTTGGGTCGCGGCGGATTTGCGCCGAAGCGAAGCCGGGCGCGAGGCCGGGCCGGCGGCACGGACCGGAGCAGGGCGGGGCGCGCGGGTGCTGCGCTCGGTCGGGCGCGGTCGGCCGTCCGGCCAACGTGATGGCCGCGGGGCCCCGGCGCGGCTTCCGATAAGCTGGCCCGATGCCTGCTGCCCCCGCGCCCTCGATCCGCCGCCTGGCCCTGCTGCTTGGTGCCCTGTCGATGTTCGGCCCGTTCGCCATCGACACCCTCTTCCCGGCCTTTCCCGACCTGCAGCGCGACTTCGCCGCCAGTCCCGTCGCCGTACAGCAGAGCATCACCGCCTATCTCGTCGCTTACGCGCTGATGGCCATGGTCCACGGACCGCTGTCCGATGCGCTGGGTCGCAAGCCGGTGATCATCGCCGGGGCCCTGGTTTTTGCCCTTGCCTCGGTGGGGTGTGCATTGAGCGGTTCGCTGACCGAACTGCTCGCATTCCGCGCCCTGCAGGGCATGTCGGCCGGCGCCGGACAGATCGTCGGCCGGGCGATCATCCGCGACTGCGTCGAGGGGGCGGCGGCACAGCGCCTGATGGCCCTGGTCTCGATGGTCTTCAGCGTCGCGCCGGCGATTGCGCCGATCATCGGCGGTTGGATCATTGCCTACGCGGCCTGGCCGGCAATCTTCTGGGCACTGGCCGGGTTTGCCGTGCTGCTGGCGCTGGCGACCTGGTGGCTGCTGCCGGAAACGCACCCTGCCGAGGCGCGGGTGCCGGTCAATGCGCGGCGCCTGGCGGGGACCAATCTCGCCATCCTGCGCAACCGGCAGTTCCTGCGCCTGGGCTTTGCCGGCGGCTTCAACTTCGCGGCGATCTTCATCTACATCGCCTCGGCGCCGGCCTTCGTGCTCGATATCCTGCGCCTGAACGCCCAGCAGTTCGGCTGGTTCTTCGTGCCGATGATCGCCGGAATGAGTACCGGGGCCTTCCTCTCCAGCCATCTGGCCGGGCGCATGCGCGCCGAATCGACCGCGGCGATGGGCTTTGCCGTCTGCGCGATCGCGGTCACCGGTAACCTGCTCTGGAGCCAGCTTGGCGATCCGCACAGCCTGTGGTCGGTGCTGCCGATCAGCCTCAACTCGATGGGCGTGGCGATCGCCTTTCCGATCCTGATGATGGCCATTCTCGACATGTACCCCCGCCAGCGCGGTGGCGCCTCCTCCATGCAGATGGTCGTCGGCCTGTCGGTGAACACCGTGGTGGCCGGGGCGCTGTCTCCCTGGGCCAGCCAGAGTCCCGTGCGCCTGGCCGCCTGTTCGCTGCTGCTGGCGGCGATCGCCTGGCTGCTCTGGCGCAGCTATCTCAAGCGGCAGCCCGCCTGCCCGGGGCCAACCCAGCCCGAGCAGGTGTTGGCGCTGGAGCCGACCGACCGGCTCTGAGGCCTTATGCTGGGGGCCACGCCGGGGGCTCGGGACGGGGAAGCGATGGGTTGGGTGCTTGCGCTGCTGGGACTGCTGCTGGGCGCGGTGGTCGGCGATGGCGAACCGCTGGGATGGATCGGCGGCGCCCTGCTGGGCGCGCTGTGGGGTCAGGTGCTCGGATTGCGCAGGGAGCTGGAGGCGCTGCGCAAGTCCACGTCCCGCGTCGCGACGCCGTCGCCCTCGGTCAACAGCGCTCCGCCGGTCGCTGCAGCGTCTGCGCCATCCGAGGCCCCGACCCGCGCTTCCGAAGCCGCTCCGGCTGCGCGGCCCGCGGCCCCGGTCGCCGGGGCGGAAGATCCGTGGGGCGGACCCGCATCCGAGCTGTCCGCGGCGCGCCGGATGAATGCGCCGGGCGCGCAGCCCGACCCGGCGACCGCCTCATCCGAACCGCCTGCCGCACCCGCCGCGCCGGCCGAACCGGGTCTTCCTGAACGCCTCGTTGCGCTGGCATGGGGCTGGCTGCGCGAGGGCAATGTGCCGGTCAAGCTCGGCATGCTGGTGCTGTTCGTGGGCGTCGCCGGGCTGCTGCGCTATGCGGCGGAGCGCGGCGTGTTCGACCTGCCGATCGAGCTGCGCCTCGCCGCCATCGCCGCTGCCGGCCTTGCCGGGCTGTGGTTCGGCTGGGTTCGCCGCGAGCGCCAGCGGATCTTTGCGCTCAGCCTGCAGGGCGGGGCCTTGGGCGTGCTGCTGCTGACCGTGTTCGCGGCCTTCGCCCGCTACCAGCTGATTCCGGCCGGCGCGGCATTCTTCCTCGTCGTGCTGCTGGTCGCCGCGTCGGGCCTGCTGGCGGTGCGCCAGAATGCGCTGGCGCTGGCCGTGCTGGGCAGCATCGGCGGCTTCCTCGCCCCGGTGCTGATCAGCACCGGCAGCGGCAACCATGTCGCCCTGTTCAGCTACTACGCCCTGCTCAACCTCGCCGTGTTCGGCGTTGCCTGGGTCCGACCCTGGCGGATCCTCAATCTGGTCGGTTTCGGCTTTACCTTCGTCGTCGGTACGCTCTGGGCCTGGCGCTACTACCGGCCGGACTTCTATCCGACCGTGCAGCCTTTCCTCGTGCTGTTCTTCCTGTTCTATGTGGCCATCGCCCTGCTTTACGCCCTGCGCTCGGCTCAGCCGCCGCAGCGTGCGGTGGACGGGACCCTGGTCTTCGGTACGCCGCTGGTCGCCGCCGGCCTGCAGGCCGGCCTGATGGCCGACCGCCCGTTGGCCCTGGCCTTCGCCGCGGTGCTGGCCGCTGCCCTGTACGCCGCGCTGGCATGGTGGATTCGCGGCAACGACAGGTTGAGTTCCCTGCGCTACAGCTTCGCCGTGCTGGCGGTCGGTTTCGCCACCGCCGCCGTGCCGCTGGCCCTCGATGCCGATCTCACCGCCCAGGTCTGGGCCCTGGAAGGCGCCGCCCTGGTCTGGCTCGGCCTGCGCGCGGCGCGTCGCTCGCAGTGGTGGGCCGGGCTCGCCCTGCAGGTGGTGGCGGGCCTGGCCTGGCTGTTCTCGCTGGATGCGCTGCCCCACGATGCGCCGGATTGGCGGAACGGGGTGTTCGTGGGTGGCCTGGTGCTCTCGCTGGCGTTGGGCTTCGTGGTGCTGCAGCTGCAGAGAGCGGGGCGGGCCGTGCTGGTC
This sequence comes from Pseudomarimonas salicorniae, assembly GCF_023156535.1. GTDB lineage: Bacteria > Pseudomonadota > Gammaproteobacteria > Xanthomonadales > Xanthomonadaceae > Pseudomarimonas > Pseudomarimonas salicorniae. The sequence continues at coordinate 177,253 of NZ_JALNMH010000006.1, forward strand.
GGCTGGGCCTGGTTCGTCGCCATGGCCGCTGTCTGGGCGATCGTCTGGCTGCGTGAACTTATCGATGCGCTGCCCGGAGACGCCGTGGCGCCGAGCACCGTGGTCTGGGTGGCGGCGAGTTGCCTGCTGGCGGCCTGGCTGCGCGGGCGACTGGACTGGCCGCGAGTTGGCGCACTCGCGATCGTCTTCCAGCTGCTCGCCTTGGGCCTTGCCCTGCTGGGCATCGAGTCGTCGGTCTACGAAGGCCTCGGCCTGCTCGCCTGGCCGCTGTGGGCGGCTCTGACCGCCGCGGCCTGGACGCTTCTGGCGCGGCCCTGGCAGCGCGGCCTGTCCTGGGCGCATGTGCTGTCGCTGGCGATCCTGTCGCTGGCCGCGGGCATCGAGCTGGCGCAGTGGGTTCACGATGGCCTTGACGCGTCCGGTGTCTGGGACAGCCTCGCGGCGCTGCTGCCGCTGGTCCTGCTGTTCGCCTTCGCCCTGCCGCCGCGATCGGCGAGCGCCTGGCCGCTGCAGTCGCGCTTCGATGAATACCGCTGGCGCTGGCTGATTCCCGCCGGCGCCGCACTCGCCATTGCCTGGATACTCAGCCTCGGCTCGCGCGGCGCGGCAGCGCCCTTGCCCTTCATTCCGCTGTTCAATCCGCTTGAGCTCGCCCAGCTGGCCGTGCTCGCCCTGCTGGTTCGCGCTGCCAGCCTGGCCCCGGGCCTTAACCGAACGCGCGCGCTCATGGCCGGAGGCTTTGCCGGTTTCGTCTGGGTCAGCGTGGCGACGCTGCGCGCGGTGCACCATGTCGGTGGTGTGCCCTGGAACGACGCACTGGCCCGCTCGATGCTGGGCCAGACCAGCCTGACCGTGGTCTGGAGCGTGCTCGGCGTGATTGCCTGGATCGTCGGCTCGCGTCGCGGGAACTATCCGCTGTGGCTGGGCGGGGCGGTGCTGATGGGCGTCGTGCTGGCCAAGCTGGTCCTGATCGACCGCCAGCACATGGGCAATATGCCGGGAATCGTTTCCTTCCTCGCGGTCGGCGCCCTGCTCACCGTGGTCGGCTACCTTGCGCCCTCGCCGCCGCGTGGCAAGGATCAGGAGGCCGCCGCATGAGAATGTCAGGTGCTGCGCTGCTCCTTGCTGTGGCGGCGGGCCAGGCGACCGCCGAGGACTACGCCTGGCAGTGGCCGATCGAGCTGCCTCGCCCGGAGGAGCCCGCCTACGAGCTGCTGCTGTCCGAGGAGGTCTACGCCTCGCTGGCCGATCCGCTGCTGCGCGACCTTCAGGTCGTGGATGCCGCTGGCGCGGCCCAGCCCACGGCCATGCAGCCAGCGCGTCAGCGGCCGGCCGGGCCGGCACGGCTGGAGGCGGTGCCCTGGTTCCTGCTGCCGGCCGAGGGCCTGGCTGCGGGCGACCTGCCGGGCGGCCGATTCGAGTCGGCCGGCGTAGCGCTGAGCTGGAAGCTGCCCGAGGCCCGGGATGCGGCCGCGCCGGAGCTGCTGCTCGATCTGTCCGATCTACCCGAGGACGCGCGGGCCATCCTGGTCGAGCCAGCCGTCGAGTCCGGACCCTGGCGTGCGCGGATCGAGGTGTTGAGCAGCCAGGATCTGCAGCAATGGTCGCGGGTCGCCCCGCCGACCGCGCTCTATCGACTGGAGCAGGGCGGGCATCAACTGGCCCTGCTGCGCATCGATCTGCAGCGATCGCCGCAACGCTACCTTCGTCTGCGGCATGTCAGCGGTTCGCAGGGCGGCGCGATCAGCGGCCTGCAGGTCGAACGCCGCGTCGCGGCGGCGGCCGAGCCCGAGCCGCTGCGCTGGCTGCGCCTGACCGCCGTCGTGGGGCAGGGCGGCGACCGCCACTTCGAGTTCTCGCTTCCCGGCCCGATGCGCATCGAGGCCTGGACCCTCGATGCCGGCGAGGGCAACTGGCTGCTTCAGGCCCGTCTCGCCAGTCGCGGTATGGATGGTCGTGAGTGGCGGCCGCGCGGGCAGGGCGAGGTCTATCGCTGGGAGGTGGACGGCGAGCGCCTGTCCAGCCCCGAGGGAGTGGTGGCCCCCACCCGGGACCGCGAGTGGCGGATTGAACTGGTCGAAGCACGCGGCAGCGCCCCGCCGGCGCTGGTGCTCGGCTATCGCCCCGATCGACTGCTGTTCCTGCCCGAGAGCCCGCCCCCGTACCGGCTGCTTGCCGGCTCCGGGGATGCCCGGCGCACCGATGCGCCGACCCGCGCCGTGCTGGCGGCGATCCGCCAGCAGCGTGGCGAGGAGTGGGCGCCGGTCGAAGCGGTGCTCGGTACCCGGACCGAGCTGGCCGGTGCGGCCGCGCTGGAGCCGACCCGGGCGCCGCCGGACTGGCGCCGGGCCCTGCTCTGGGCGGTGCTGATCGCCGTAGCCGGCAGCGTGATCGTCATCGCCCTGAAGCTGCTGCGCCAGCCTGGTTCGCCCGGGAACGGCTGAGAGCTTCGGACTTTCAGGCGCCTCCCGTCCCGGAGGGCACAGGGACACGAAAGGGCCTTGCATTCTCCAAATAATTCGATAATGCTAGAACTATGAAAACGAGCGATCCGGCGAACACTGGCGTGTCGGCCGGTGCTCCAGGACCGCAAGCACGGTCCAACCATCCGACCGGGAGCCGCCGCTCCGGCGTCCCGGTCTGTCCGGCCTCCCAGGCCTGCCGTAGGCTGATCCAGAAGGAACCCGCATGAACCGCTTCCACGTTCACCTCAACGTCAATGATCTCGACGCCAGCATCCGCTTCTATACCCAGCTGTTCGCCAGCGAACCCAGCGTGCGCAAGGACGATTACGCAAAGTGGATGTTGGACGACCCGCGGCTGAACTTCGCCATCTCCAACACCGGCCGCGCGCCGGGTATCGACCACCTCGGCTTCCAGGCCGACGCCGGCGAAGGCCTGCAGGAGCTCGGCCGCCGCCTCGATGCCGCGGGGGGCTCGGTGCTGCCCGAAGTCGGGGCAACCTGCTGTTATGCGCGCTCGGACAAGTTCTGGACCGAGGACCCGCAAGGCACGAAGTGGGAGACCTTCCACACCTTCGGCGAGTCCACCCGCTATCACGGCGGCAGCGGCGCCTGCGACAGCGGCGCTGCGGCCTGCAGCCCTTCGCCCGTGGAGCAGCCTGCCGTGCAGCAGCCTGCCGTGGCGGAACGCTGTGCCCCGCGCAGTGGCTGCTGCTGAGCAGGGACGGATCATGCGACCGATACGACGACTGCTGTTCGTCTGCGTGGAGAATTCCAATCGCAGCCAGATGGCCGAGGCTTTCGCGCGGCTGCACGGCGGCGACACCGTCGATGCGCAGAGCGCGGGCTCGCGGCCCTCGGGGCGGATCAACCCCAAGGCGCAGCGCTTCATGGCCGAACTGGGCTATGACCTGGGCAGCCACCGCTCGAAGTCCCTCGACCAGGTGGAGGGCGAGTTCGATGCGGTGATCACCATGGGCTGCGGCGACGACTGCCCCTGGATTCCCGCCGCCCGCCGCGAGGACTGGGCCCTGCCCGATCCCCGCGACATGGACGACGACGGCTACCGGGGCGTGCGCGATGAGATCGGGCGCAGGGTGAAGGCCCTGCTGGAATCACTGTGACGGCTGGCGCCACGGCTGCTGAAGCCGCAGTCAGCATTCGTGAAGGGACGCCCGCCGACAGGCCGCGCGTGCTCGATCTGCTGCAGCGTGCCGGGCTGCCCACCGCCGACCTGGGCGAGGGCGGGGTGGACTTCCTTGTCGCCGACCAGGACGGCCGCGCGCTCGGGGTCATTGGCCTGCAGCGATTCGAGGGCGTAGGCCTGCTGCGCTCGCTGGTGGTCGACGGCGATCACCGCGGACGCCGCCTCGGCGTGGCCCTGGTCGCCGAGCTGGAGGCACGGGCACGGGCCGCTGGAACGCTCGACCTTGTCCTGTTGACCGAGACCGCCGAGGCCTTCTTCGGCCGCCGCGGCTACGCACGTATCGAGCGTGCCGCCGCCCCCGCGGTTCTGCAGCAGACAGCCGAGTTCCGCGCCCTCTGTCCGGCTTCGGCGGTCTGCATGCGGAAGCGGCTGTAGCGGCCGGCCAGGCCGCGCTTCAGCCTGCGCCGATCTGGCTGAGCAGGTCGTCGACCAGGATCGGTCGGCCGAACAGGAAGCCCTGCATCTCGTCGACCTGCAGTTCGCGCAGCAGGGTGGCCTGGGCTTCGGTCTCCACGCCCTCGGCGACCACCTTGAGGCCGAGGGTGTGGCAGAGATCGACGATTCCCTGCAGCAGCGCGCGCGCCTGCAGCTGGTCGACCGCGTCGGTCATGAAGCTGCGGTCGATCTTGACCTTGTCCAGTGGCAGCAGGCGCAGGTAGGCCAGTGACGAGTAGCCGATGCCGAAGTCGTCGAGCGCCACGCCGAAGCCCTCCCCGCGGAAGGCCATCAGCAGGTCGGCAGCCACCTGCGGGTCATCGATCACCGCGGACTCGGTGATCTCGAGGTTGATCCGATGGGCCGGTACCTTGTGCCGCCGGCAGGCGCGACGCAGCAGGTCCAGGGTGGCGGCATCGCCCAGCTGGTGCGGCGACAGGTTGATGGCCACCTCGAACTCCAGGCCCTGGGCCTGCAGCCGCGAGGCGAAGGCCAGCGACTGGTTGATGGTCACCTCGCCGATGCGGTTGATCAGGCCATTGCGCTCGGCCAGCGGGATGAACTCCGCAGGCGAGACCGGGCCCAGCAGCTCGTGGGTCCAGCGGACCAGGGTCTCGTAGCCGATCTCGCGGCCATCGCGATCGACCTTGCACTGCGCGGCCATGCGCAGCCGCTGGTGTTCGAGGTCGTGGCGCAGGGCACCGAGCACCTCCAGTTCGCGCAGACCTGCGCTGTCGCGGTCGCCCTGGTGAAAGGCGAAACCGGCGCGGCCGCGGCGCTTGGCCTGGTGCATGGCGCGATCGGCCAGCTTGAGCAGCAGCTCGGGTGAATCGGCATGTTCAGGGGCCAGCGCGATGCCGATGCTGGCGGTGACCTGCAGGCGATGTTCCTTGATGTCCATCGGCTCGCTGAGCACGTCGAGCAGCCGCCGGGCCAGGCGCTCGGCGCGGTCGCGGGCCTGCGCGGCGCGGGTCAGTACGCAGAACTCGTCGGCCCCCCAGCGCGCGACGTAGTCGCCCTGGCCGACCCAGCCCTTCAGGCGCAGGGCCACCTCGCCGAGCAGTTCGTCGCCCGCCGCATAGCCAAGGCCGTCGTTGACCGTCTTGAAGCCGTCGATGTCGACAAACAGCAGGGCCGCCTCGTTCTGCTCCTCCACGTCCGGCAGCACGGCGTCGAGCTTTCTTTCGAGACTGAGCCGGTTGGGCAGACCGGTCAGCCCGTCGAACAGGGTCATCTGCTCAAGGCGGCGCTGGCTGTGATGGCGGTCGCTGATGTCGCGTACGGAAAGCAGGAACAGCGCGGCATGACCCTGGCCCGCGGCAAGCGAGGACACGTTCAGCTCGACCGGCAGCATCGATCCATCGAGGCCGCCCAGCGTCGTCTCGCAGTGCATCGAGCCGCTCTTCTTCAGCCGCGGCAGGTCCAGCGCGGACTGGTCGAGGAACTCCAGCGCCTGCAGACCCGCGAGCGGGCGGCCGTCCGCGGCCAACATGCGCTCCAGCGCCTCGTTGGCCTCGAGGATGCGCCAGTCGCCATCGAGCACGGCGAGGCCGTCACGGTTGGTGGCGAAGGCGTGGCCGAGCAGGCGCAGCGAGCGTTCGGACTGACGCAGCTCGGTGATGTCCTTCAGCGTGCCGAGGCAGCGTAGGGCGCGGCCCTCGTCGTCGCGCTCCACCGCGCGCCCGCGCACCCGTCGGTACAGCGCGATGCCGGTGTCCTCGTCGGGGAGCAGGGCGATCGCCACGTCCAGCGTGTCCGACAGGCCATCGCGCAGCGCCAGCGCCGCATCACGCAGGCGGGCCGCGTCCTCTTGCTCGACCCGCTGCAGGAGCAGCTCGTCGAGGCTGCCCAGCGTGGTCTCACCGCGGTGATTGAGGTGGTGGAAGCGGGTCACCCGCAGCACATCCTCGCCCGGCGCCCATTCCCACATGGCGTCACCCGAGGCCCAGAGAGCCAGCTGCAGCGTCTGTTGCAGCTCGCGGCTCATCTGCAGAGTCTCGTAGAGGTCCTTGCTCTTCTCGACGAGCAGCGACTCGGCCTGCTTGCGCGCCGAGCGCTCGCGGTCGAGCCGGCGCTCGCAGGCGGCGCTGGTGGAGTCGGGGTCAGCGGGTGCTTTCGACATGAATGATCACATGAGGGTCATCGCCGGCTACGGCCTCCAGGCGGACGCCGACTTCCAGCCCGTACAGTTTCGCCGCGCCGTGGATCAGCCCCTTGGCCAGTTCCTCCATGCGCCGCGGCGAGTCGTAGCGCAGGGCGAGGCTCCCAGCGTCTCGGCTGACCACGCTGAACCGCGGCAGTTGCGCGTCGGGATACAGACGAAGCACCTCCGGGTGAATGGTGTCGTCGAGCCGGCCCAGCAGGTCGAACAGCGAGGGGCGCTCGGCCAGCAGGTTGGGGTGCAGGACCGCAAGCCGGCCGAACAGATATTCGCCGAAGGCCTCCAGCAGTTGGGGTACCGGGAGGCGGGTCTGCTCGGACAGGGCGCCGACCAGTCGGACCATTTCCTCGTGCGGATAATGGCCGACGGCGGTGTAGGCGCCATCATGGCCGATCGCCGCACGATCGAGCATCGCGTCGACTGCATCGGGCGAGAAGCGCGCCTCGACCATTTCCATGAATTCTGTGAACACCACGCCGAGCATTGGCAGACATCGCTGGGGCAGGACCCGATCAGCGGAGTTGACCCTGCGCGCCGCCTGCGGTCAACCACAAAGACTTTACGCTGGCTGCCACTCGGGCGGCGGCGGCCAGTCGTGCGGCGCATTGATCTCCAGCGCCTGGCGCACATCCCGGCGGTCCAGCTGGGGGGCCAGGGCCAGCAGCAGGTCGAGCGTGTAGTCGCGCAGCACCCGCTCGCGCGGCAGCACCGCCCAGGTGGTGCAGGCGGGAATCGAGGCGGGCGCCGGCAGGCTGGTCAGGTCGCGGTCGTCCTCGGGCAACAAGGCCATCTCGGCCAGCAGGCCGACGCCGAGACCGGCGCGCACATAGGTCTTGATCAGATCGGCGTCGCGCGCGGTCAGGGCCAGCTGGGGCATCAGTCCCTCGGCCTCGAAGGCGCGGCGCAGCGAGGATTCGGGCCGGACGGAGGACTCGTAGCTGAGCAACGGGTGCGCGGCGAGGTCGGAGAGCCCGGGTGCGCGCAGCTCGCCGATCGGGTGGCGCTTGGGCACCAGCACCCGGCGCTGCCAGCGGAACAGCGGCAGGGCGAGGCCACCACCCGGCGCGATGTCACCCGCGGTCGAGGTGATCGCGATGTCGGCACTGCCCCGGGCCAGCAGGTCGAGGACGTCGCTTTCGCCGACCGGCTGCAGGTGTACCGAGACATCCGGATAGCGCTTGACCAGGGCCGCGATGGCCGGCGGCAGCACGAAGCGCGCCTGGGTGTGCGTGGTGATGACGGTCAGCTCGCCCTGCACCTCGCGGCGCTGATTGGCGGCGAATGCGCGGATGTTGTCGGCCTCGGCAACGATATTGCGGGCCCGCTCGAGGACCTCGGCGCCGGCCGGCGTCACCGAGCCCAGCGCCCGGCCGCGTCGCGAGAACAGCAGGAAGCCCAGCTCTTCCTCCAGCTGCTTGAGCTGCTTGGACAGCCCCGGCTGGGTGGCGTGGACGCGGTCGGCGGCCAGGGTGATGTTCAGGCCGGCATCGGCGATGGCGACCAGGTAGCGCAGCTGGGTGAGGGTCATGGCTCGGGGCAGGGCGGGCGCAGCCGCCATGCTGGGGCAAGCGTCGCGGCAGGACAAGCGCAGCGCCCGGGGCCAAGATGACCGATCGACATGTGCTGCTGCCGGCGGACCATTTGTTGGTCCCTCGGGGCCGGCCTAACGTCCGCTCATGGACCAGGATCCCGATCGCCTCTTTCCGCTGTTCGCCCGGCTGCGCGGCCGGCCCGTGCTGGTTGTCGGCGGCGGTGTCGTCGCGGCGCGCAAGATCAGCCCTCTGATCGCCGCCGGGGCGCGGGTCAGGGTGGTTGCCCGGGCGCTCGGAGAGCATGTCGAGGCCCTGGTATCCGAAGCACGGCTCGAGTGGATCGGCCGGGAGTACGAGCCCGGCCAGCTCGATGAGGCCTGGCTGGTGGTGGTGGCGACCAGTGATCGCACGCTCAATGCCCGCGTCGCCGCCGATGCCGAGGCGCGCCGGCTTTGGGCGAACGTGGTCGACGACATCGAACTGTCCAGCTTCCAGTCCCCGGCAGTGGTCGACCGCGCGCCGCTGCAGGTGGCGATCTCGAGCGGGGGCGCGGCGCCGGTGCTGGCGCGTCAGGTGCGCGAGCAGATCGAGGTCCTGCTCGATGAGCATGTTGGTCCACTGGCCAGCCTGCTGCACGAGCATCGCCGCCTGATCCGCCAGCGCCTTCCCGAGCTGCCCGCGCGGCGACGCTTTCTCGAATCACAGCGCGAAGGACCGGTGGGCCGGCGGCTGGCCGCCGGCGATCGTCCCGGGGCGATCGCCGCCCTGCATCAGGCCCTCTCGCTGGCCGCGGCCCGGCCGGCCGGCATGGTCTCGATCGTCGGTGCCGGGCCGGGTGATCCGGGCCTTGTCACCCTGAAGGCGCTGCGCCGCCTGCAGGAGGCCGACATCATCCTGCATGACCGGCTGGTGCCCGAAGCGGTGCTGGCGCTGGCCCGCCGCGATGCCGAGCGCATCGAGACCGGCAAGCGTGCCGGCCAGCACTTCACCCCGCAGGAGGAGATCCACCGGCTGATGGTCCACTACGCCGCCCAGGGCCTGCGCGTAGTCCGGCTGAAGGGCGGTGATCCCTTCGTCTTCGGCCGCGGCGGCGAGGAGATCGAGCACCTTCGCGAACACGACATCGACTACGAGGTGATCCCCGGGATCACCGCGGCCCTGGCCTGCGCCGCGCACGCCGGCATCCCGCTGACCCACCGCGATCACGCCCAGTCGGTGCGCCTGCTGACCGCGCACTGCCGCGACTCGCTCGACACTCATGACTGGGCAGCCCTGGCCCAGGAGCGGCAGACCCTCGCCGTCTATATGGGGGTGTCGGCCCTGGCCGACTTCTCGGACCAGCTGATCGCCCACGGACGCGGCCCTGATACCCCCTGCGCGCTGATCGAGAACGGCAGTCGGCCGGATCAGCGTGTGGTGTTGACCACGCTGCAGCACTTGCCGGCCGACGCCGCGAGGTTCAACGTAGGCTCCCCGGCGCTGCTGGTGACGGGCGAAGTGGCGGCGCTGGGTGACCGGCTGCACTGGTTCGGCGCCAAGCCGCTGCGTCACCATCCTGTACACGCGGTTCCCGCGGCACTCGCCAGCGCGGCCTGATCCCGACACGCCTTCCGGAGTCTGATCATGATCTACGACAGCATCCTCGACACCATCGGCCGCACGCCGGTGGTTCGTGCCCACCGCATCGCCCCGCAGGGCATCGAACTCTTCTTCAAGGTCGAGGCCTTCAATCCCGGCGGCTCGGTGAAGGATCGCCTGGCGCTGGCGATCATCCTCGACGCCGAGCAGCGCGGCACCCTCAAGCCCGGTCAGACCGTGGTCGAGGCGACCTCGGGCAATACGGGCGTGGCCCTGGCCATGGTCTGCGCCGCGCGTGGCTATCCCTTCGTTGCGGTGATGAGCGAGACCTTCTCCATCGAGCGGCGGAAGCTGATGCGCGGCTACGGCGCCAAGGTCATCCTGACTCCCGCCGCGGCGCGCGGCAGCGGCATGGTCAAACGAGCCGAGGAGCTGGCCGCACAGCACGGCTGGTTCCTGGCGAGGCAGTTCGAGAACCCGGCCAATCCGGCCTACCACCGCAGCACCACCGCCGCCGAGATCCTCCGCGACTTCGCGGGTCGGCCGCTGGACTATTTCGTGTCCGGCTGGGGCACCGGCGGCACCATGACCGGCGTCGGCGAGGTGCTGCGGGTGGCCCGTCCCGAGGTGAAGATCGTCACCACCGAACCCGCCGGGGCCTCCCTGCTGGCTGGCAAGGAGTGGCAGCCGCACAAGATCCAGGGCTGGACTCCGGACTTCGTGCCCAAGGTCCTCAACCGCGATGTGTTCGACGAGAACCTGCCAATCGACGACATCACCGCGCGCGACACCGCGCGTCGCCTCGCTCGCGAGGAAGGCATTTTCGTCGGCATCTCCGCCGGCGCCACCGCCGCCGCTGCGCTCAAGGTCGCCGAATCCGCACCCAAGGGCAGCACCATCCTCGCCATGCTCCCCGACACCGGCGAGCGCTACCTGTCGACCTTCCTCTTCGAAGGCGTCGAGGAAGGCTCGGACGACGCCTGGCTGGCGTCGCTGGAGGCAGGCGACAGCAGCGCCGCGGCCTGACGCGCGCGCGGGCGATCCGCACTTCATAGGGTGCGGCTGGCCGCACCGGGCGTAGCGTTCGATCGGCGCGACAGCCGCGCCAAGGAAAACGCAGGGCGCAAAGCAGACGTAGTGCAAAACCCCGATGTAGGAGCCAGCTTGCTGGCGATAGGCGCCCTGGTTGGGACGATCGCCAGCAAGCTGGCTCCTACATTCAACGGCGCTGCAAGGTCCGGTTTGCGCCGCAACGCAGGCGTTGCCCGGTCAAACTGTGGGAGTGCCCTCGGGCGCGACCGCAGCGCTAGGGATTCACCACAGGCCGAGGCCAGAGCGGATCTCCGCGGTCGCGCCCAAGGGCACTCCCACAGTCGGGATTCGTTGAGCGTCAGCGAAGTCACATGAGGTGGGTCTCGGCGCACCGATACGGGGGTTCGGACGGTACGTCCGGTGCGGCCAGCCGCACCCTATGAACTCGGCTAACGCCCCCGATGGCGCGGCAGGGCTTGGCTTCAGCGCAGCAAGCTGCGCTGTACGAGTGCCGCTCGCGTCTTTCGCGTCTTTTGCGTCTTTCGCGGACCCAATCGCTCTTGCTTTGCGAATGTCCGTTTGACGCCCCAAGGCCCCGTGAAACGCACAACGCCGGCACGGGGCCGGCGTCGTGGGGTCAGCCAGGCGGCAGGCCTCAGAAGCCGCAGCTCTTGCCCTGGTTCTGCTCGTTCAGCCAGCCCTGCAGCGGGCCGAAGTACTCGAGCACCGCCGAGGCGTCCATGGTCTCGGTGCCGGTCAGCTCCTTCATGGTCTGCTGCCACGGCTGGCTCTGGCCTTTCTGCAGCATGGCCCAGAACTTCGCACCGGCTTCCTTGTTGCCGGCGAAGTTGCAGGTGTGCAGCGGACCTTCGTGGCCCGAGGCGTCGCAGAGCGCCTTGTAGAACTGGAACTGCAGCACGTGGGACAGGAAGTAGCGCGTGTAGGGCGTATTGCCCGGCACGTGGTACTTCGCGCCCGGGTCGAAGAAGTCCTCGCCGCGCGGGCTGGACGGCGCCACGCCCTGGTACTGGGCCTTCAGCTCCCACCACGCCTTGTTGTAGTTCTCAGGCGCGATCGAGCCGTCGAACACGCCCCAGCGCCAGCGGTCGATCATCAGACCGAAGGGCATGAAGGCGACCTTGGCCAGGGCCATGCGCATCTGCTCGTTGATGGTCGCCTGCTCGCTGACCACCGCGTCGCCGACCAGGTTGATCGACTTCAGGTAGTCCGGGGTCATCGACAGCACGATGGTGTCGCCGATGGCCTCGTGGAAGCCGTCATGCGCGCCGCTCTGGAAGATAGGCGGCTGGTCCTTGTAGGCCAGGTAGTAATAGATGTGGCCGAGCTCGTGATAGATCGTGGTCAGCTCTTCCTCGTTCGGCTTGATGCACATCTTCATGCGCACGTCCGAAGCGTCCGGATTCATCTGCCAGGCGCTGGCGTGGCAGACCACGTCGCGGTCGCGCGGCTTGATCAGCTGCGACTTCTCGTAGAACGACTCCGGCAGGGCCGGCATGCCAAGACCGGTGTAGAAGCCTTCGGCCAGCTGGGTCATGTCCTTGGCGATATCGAAGTCGGCGGCGATGCCTTCCTCGACCAGGCGCGCGCTGGCGGTGTCCCTGAGCTTGGCGACGCGGTCGGCGAACAGGCGGGCGCGCTTGTCCTCGAGGCTCTTGCTGATGTCGAGGTCACCCACGCCCGGGTAGGGCTGCAGGAAGTCCCAGAGGTTGCCCCAGTCCTGCTGCCACAGGTTGCCCATCAGATGGGCCGGGAGGTACTTGCCGTCGACCGTGCCCTGATCGCCGTACTTCTCGGTCAGCTCGCTGCGCACGTAGCAGTGCAGGTTGTCGTAGAGCGGCTTGACCTGGCCCCACAGACGGTCGGTCTCGGCCTTGAAGGCATCCGGATCCATGTCATAGCCGGAGCGCCACATGTGGCCGGCGTCCTTGTAGCCCATCTCGCGCGCGCCCTCGTTGATCAGCGCGGCGAACTCCTGGTAGTCGGCGCGCATCGGCACCGAGATGGTGTGCCAGCCCTGCCAGGCCTCCAGCTGGGCGTTGTAGTCGCGGCTCTTGGCCAGCGTCTCGGACAGCTCGCCGATCTGCCGGCAGACCTGCTCCTCGCCCTCGCCGGTGCAGTAGCTGCCCGAGCCGTAGGCCTGGTCGAGGCCGGTGGCCAGCTCGGTCAGGCGCTTGAGCTTGGCCGGATCCTTTGGTGCCGGCATCGAGGTGCCGAGCTTGAGCAGGGCGATGGCGCGTGCGGTCGACTCGCTCATCGGCTGGCCCTCGTACTGCTTGGCCTGCTCGACGAACTCGTTGAGCTGGGCGAGCTGCTTCTCGCTGTAGGCCGCGGCAAGACGGGCGGTGTCGTCGTTGATATAGGTCTGCGACAGCCAGGCCGCCGAAGTGCCGGCCGGCATCATCTCGGCCATGGTCTTGTTGACCCGGGCGATGAAGGCGTCGGCGCTCTCCTTCGGCGCCTCGGCCACCGGGGCGGCGGTCTCGCCCTCGGGCGCACTGCCGCAGCCGGCCAGCAGGGTAAGGGAAGCCAGAATCGAAATCGCCAGCGGCGCGCGAGGCAGTTTCACGGTGCACTCTCCAGTCATTGCGGTCCGCAATCGTTGCGGGGAGGGCGCAGGCTAGACGGCGGCTGAATGCGGTGCAAGTGGCAGTGGTGCCGCGCAGCGGCTCCCCTCAGCGGGCGGAGGGCGGTGCCGGAGGGCCCTGCCCGGCGCAGTGCGCGCCCGCCGGAAAGGGCGGGTGGCCCCAGCGGCACAGGGTGTCCAGCCGTCGCTGCACCACGTCGGCATCCGCGAAGTAGAGCCCGGCCAGCAGGCGGAGGTCGGCCTGCGGCCAGTTCCCCGCGCAGGGTCGCGAACATCGGCACCAGGCCGACGTGGGCCCAGGCCATGAAGGCGATCGGCCAGCTCAGGGCGATCAGGGAAAGGGGGGCGCCGAGCGCTGCCGCCAGCAGCGCAGCGAAACCCCTTGTTCAGGGGCCATGAGGCAGGCCGCGCCCGGCGAGGAATCGCCGGGCGTCCTCGGCGTCGGCCTCGAACCAGGCCTGCGTCGAGCCCAGGCGGAAGGTGTAGCCCCAGGCGTCCATGTCGCGCGTCAGCCGCCCCCGGCCCACCCCGGGCAGCCGATCGGCCAGCAGGATCTGCAGGTAGCAGGTGGCGTCCTCCTCGATCACCGAGTCGGTGGCATCGGTATGCACCAGCGCACGGCGCTCCTCCGGCAGGACGATCAGATGGCAGGCCTCGTGCAGCAGCGAATGCACCGGCGTGTCGGGCCGGGCGAACACCCGGCTGGCGATCACCCCGGCCTCCTCGTCGCCCCAGAAACTGCCCGGAATCGCCTCGCCCTCGGCCACCTCAACCAGTTCCAGCGCAAACTCCGCCAGCAGATCGCGCACGGCGCCCACATCCACGTCGCGCAGGCGCAGCACCTCTACGGGATCCGTAGCGGCGGCAGGGGCGGCGGGAGCGGGGGCGGCGTACATCGGCGGAACGTAGGGACGGGTGGCGGCGGATTGTATGCGAGGAGCAAAACCTGCGCCTCTCCTTGGCAATCCGTTCAGGAAGACTCGGGCGCAAAGCAGACATTCATAAAGAAGACATTCATAGGGCGCGGCTGGCCGCACCGGGCATACCGTCCGAACGCCCGTATCGGTGCGTCCAGGACGCACCCTATGGGGCTTCGCTGACGCCCAACGCAGCCCGACTGTGGGAGCGCCCTTGGGCGCGACCGCGGAGTTCCGCTCTGGCCGCGGTCTGTGGTGAATCCGTAGCGCTGCGGTCGCGCCCAAGGGCGCTCCCACAATTTGACTGCGGCAAGGCCTGCTTTGCGGCGCAAACCGGACCTTGCAGCGCCGTTGCGTGTAGGAGCCAGCTTGCTGGCGATCGTCCCGTCCGGGGCGCCTATCGCCAGCAAGCTGGCTCCTACATTTGGGATCTGCGGAAGGTCCGCTTCGCGCCCAGTCCTGCCCTTCAACCACAAGCTACCAGAGCGCATCCCGCAGCTTGTACCAGCCCATCGCGGTGACCAGCAGCGGGGTGCGCAGCCAGCGGCCGCCGGGGAAGGGCAGGTGGCGGAGGCGGGCGAAGGCATCGAGGCGTTCGGACTGGCCGCGGATGGCCTCGGCGATGATCCGCCCGGCCAGCTGGGCGGTGTTGAGGCCGTGCCCGCTGTAACCCTGTGCGTAGTAGAGGTTGCTGCCTAGCCGGCCCCAGTGCGGGGCGCGGCTGGCGGTGATGCCGATATTGCCGCCCCAGACGTACTCGAGCTTCACCGGGCCCAGGTTCGGAAAGACCTTGGCAATGCGCCGGCGCATCACCCCTGGCAGGTGCGGCGGGGGCAGGGTGGAATAGCTCGCCCGGCCGCCGAACAGCAGGCGGTGGTCGCGGGTGAGGCGGAAGTAGTCCAGCGCCCAGTTGACGTCGGCTACCGCCATGCCGTTCCCGATCAGGCCGCGGGCGCGGGCCTCGCCCAGCGGCTCGGTGACGGCGATATAGCTGCCGACCGGCATCAGTCGCGTGCGCAGCTCCGGCACCAGCGGTCCGAGATAGGCGTTGCCGCCGAGCACGCCGAAGGCAGCGGTCACGCGGCCGGCCGGCGTGTGGAAGTGCAGCGGCTCGCCGCGCTCGATGCGGATCACCGGGCTGGCCTCGAACACCTGAACGCCGAGTTCCCGCGCCGCGCGGGCCAGGCCCTGCACGTACTTCAGCGGATGCAGGTGGCCGCTGCGGGCATCGAACAGCGCGCCGAGGTAGCGCCGGCTGTCGAGCTGCCGAACCAGCGTCTCGCGCGGCCACCATTCCAGCTCGTAGCCGTAGCGCTCGGCCAGCTGCTCGCGCTCGGCGCGCAGGGCGCGCTCCTGGCGCGGCTTGATCGCGACGTGGGCGTGGCCGGGCTGCCAGTCGCAGTCGATGCCGAAGCGGGCGCTGCGCTGGTGGATCATCTCCACCCCCTCGAGCGACCAGTCGAACATCGCCCGGGCGACGTCACTGCCCAGCGCGGCCTCCAGCACGTGCGGTTCGCAACCGTAGCCGAAGATCGCCTGGCCGCCATTGCGTCCGGAGGCGCCCCAGCCGATGCGCTGGGCTTCCAGCACCACCACGCGGCGGCCGGCCTCGGCCAGTTCGATGGCCGCCGACAGCCCGGTCAGGCCGCCGCCCAGCACCACCACGTCGGCGCCGAGGTCGCCCTTCAGCGCGGGCAGCAGGGGCGCTGCATCGACGCTGGCCGCATACCAGGACGGCGCATGCGGCAGCGGCTCAGACATGCCGCAGGTACCAGTCCACCTCCAGCGAGGTCACCTCGCGCTCGAAGCTGCGCAGCTCCTTGAGCTTCTGCTGGCCGTAGATGTGCCGGAACGCGCTGCCGAACTGCTTCTCCACATAGTCGCTGGAAAGAAAGCGCTCGATGCTCTGCCGCCAGTGTGGCTCCTGCAGCTCGGTCTGCTCGTAGGCGTTGCCGGTGACCGGCGGGCCCGGGTCGTGGCCCTGCTCGATACCGTCCAGCATGCCGGCCAGCACCGCCGCGGTGACCAGATAGGGGTTCGCATCGGCGCCGGCGATGCGGTGCTCGATGCGGACATTGTCGGGGTCGCTATAGGGCACGCGCATCGCCACCGTGCGGTTGTTGAAGCCCCAGCAGGTGTTCAGCGGCACGAAGGCGTTGAGCACGAAGCGCCGGTAGCTGTTGGCATGCGGGGCGAACAGCAGCATGCAGTCATCGGCGCAGCGCTGCAGCCCGCCGATGGCGTGGCGCAGGTTGTCCGAGGGCGACTCCGGCGTGCAGGCGAAGACGTTGCGGCCCTCGCGGTCGAGCACGCTGGCGTGCACGTGCAGGCCGCTGCCGGCCTGGCCGACGAAGGGCTTGGCCATGAAGCTGGCCTGCATGCCCTGCTGCTCGGCGACGGCCTTGATCGCGCGCTTGAGCATCAGCGCGTCGTCGCAGGCGGCCAGCGCGTCGGCGCGGTGCTTGAGGTTGATCTCGAACTGTCCGGGGGCGTACTCGGCCACCGCGGTGTCGGCCGGGATGCCCTGGGCGGCGCAGGCCGCCGCCACCGCCTCGGTAAAGCCGCGGTAGTCCTGCAGGTCCTGCAGGTAATACACCTGGGTGGCGTGATTGCGCTGTCCGGTGTTCGGGTTGATCGTGGTCCGCGGATGGCCGGCCTCGTCAAGGCGCGCGTCGAGCAGATAGAACTCCAGTTCCACCGCCACGACCGGCGTCCAGCCGCGGGCGGCGTAGCGCTCCAGCACCCGGCGCAGGACCTCGCGTGGATTGGCCTCGAAGGCGGTGCCGGCGAGGTCCTCCATGCACAGCAGGGCCTGCAGGGTCGGCACGTTTGCCCAGGGCACGGGTCGCAGTGAGCCCGGCAGCGGCCGGCAGACCCGGTCCTCGTCACCGATGTCGTAGCCGAGGCCGGTTTCCTCCACGGTATTGCCGGTGATGTCGGTGGCGATCAGCGACATCGGCAGGCACACGCCCTGCGACCAGACCTTGTCCAGCGCGCTGCGGGCAATGCGCTTGCCGCGCAGCAGGCCGTTCATGTCGGCCAGGATCAGGTCCACCGCGGCCGCATCGGGCAGGGCGGCAAGGGCGGCGGCGTCGGCGTCGTTCAGCTGCAGGGTGGCCATGAAAGCACGGGTTCGGGGGCGAATCGGCGGATGCTAACAGAAGGTGAAAGTGTCAAGAATTCTCATCGCCCTGCGCCGGGAAGCGGCGCGAAACCGCCTGCAACTGGCTGTTCCATGGATGGCCGTTGAAAAAGTCGAACGGGAGGGGTAGGGTGCCGACAGCTCTCCCAAGACCCACATGCATGCCCCGGCTTGCCAAGGTGGCGGTTCCCGCGGATCGCAAGATGATCGGTCCCCACCCGTTCCAGTCGGTGGGCGAGAAATACCTGCGCGCCCTCCATGAGGCGGCCGGGGTCTGGCCGCTGCCGCTGCCTTCGCCGTGGGCGCTGGACACCGGGCAATGGCTGGACGAGGTTGACGGCCTGTTCCTCACCGGTTCGCACAGCAATATCGAGCCGCGCCGCTTCGGTGCAGGCGTTGTCGATCCCGGCTTCCTGCATGACCCCGAGCGTGACGAGGCGACCCTGTCGCTGATCCCGATGGCGCTGCAGCGCGGCCTGCCGGTGTTCGCCGTCTGTCGCGGCCTGCAGGAGGTCAATGTCGCGTTCGGCGGCAGCCTGCTGCAGAAGGTCCACGAAACGACAGGTTATGCTGACCACCGCGAGGACACGGCGCAGCCGCTCGAGGTGCAGTACGCGCCCGCGCATCCGGTGAACCTTGCCGAAGGCGGCTGGCTGGCGGGCATCGCCGGCTCGACGCGGGTCGAGGTCAACTCCCTGCACGGCCAGGGCATCGAGCGGCTGGGTCGCGACCTGCTGGTCGAGGCCCGAGCCGACGACGGCCTGATCGAGGCCGTGCGTCATGCCGACCCCGACTCCTACCTTCTGGCGGTGCAGTGGCACCCGGAGTGGCGGGCCACCGAGAATCCCTTCTACGCCGGCACCTTCCGGCATTTCGGCGACGCCTGCCGTCGCCACCAGGCAAGGCGTCGCTGAGATGGCCAAGAAGAAGAACCTGCCGCCGCCGCAGGCGCAGATCGAGAGCGAGCTGAAGCGCTGGCTCAAGGACAACCGGATCACCGAGGTCGAGTGCCTTGTGCCGGACTTCACCGGCAATGCCCGCGGCAAGATCGTCCCGGCCACCAAGTACTCGCACGAGTGGGGCACCCGGCTGCCCGAGGGCATCTTCGTCACCACGGTCACCGGCGACTTTCCCGACAGCTACTACGAGCTGGTCTCGCCCTCGGACTCGGACATGTACCTGCGGCCGGATCCGGACACCCGGCGCATGGTGCCCTGGGCCACCGACCCCACGGCGCAGATCATCCACGACTGTTTCACCCGTGACGGCCGGCCGCACGAGCTGGCCCCGCGCAACGTGCTGCGGCGCGTGCTGTCCGCCTACGAGGCGCTCGGCCTGAAGCCGATCATCGCGCCCGAGGTCGAGTTCTTCCTGGTGCAGAAGAACACCGATCCCGACTTCCCGCTGCAGCCGCCGGCCGGGCGCAGCGGCCGGCCGGAGACCGCGCGGCAGTCCTATTCGATCGACGCGGTCAACGAGTTCGACCCCATCCTCGACCTGATGTACGACTACGCCGAGGCGATGGAGCTGGATGTCGACACGCTGATTCACGAGAGCGGCGCGGCCCAGCTGGAGGTCAACTTCGAGCACGCCGACCCGATGTCGCGGGCCGATCAGGTGTTCCTGTTCAAACGCGCCATGCGCGAGGCGGCCCTGCGCCATGGCGTCTACGCCACCTTCCTTGCCAAGCCGATGGAGCACGAGCCGGGCAGCGCGATGCACCTGCACCAGAGCCTGGTGGATGCGCAGGGCAACAACGTCTTCGCAGGCAAGAAGGCCGGCGAGCATAGCCAGCTGTTCCAGCACTACCTGGCCGGCCTGCAGAAGTACATCCCGTTCGCGATGCCGTTCTTCGCGCCCAACGTGAACTCCTACCGGCGCCTGCTGCTCGGGGAGATCTCGCCGAAGAACGTCGAATGGGGCTACGACAACCGCACCTGCGGCCTGCGCGTGCCGGTGGACTCGCTCGAGAACAGTCGGGTCGAGAGCCGCTTCCCGGGCTCCGACGCCAATCCGTATCTTGCGGTCGCCGCCACGCTCGCCTGCGGGCTGCTCGGCATCCGCGAGCGGCTCACCCCGACCGAGCCGATGACCGATAACGCCCACGACCGCGGCGTCACCATTCCGCGCTCGCTGCACGAGGCGCTGGACGGCCTGCGCGATTGCGAGCCGCTGAAGGAGGTGATGGGCAGCCGCTTCGTCGGCGCGTATTCGGCGGTCAAGGAAAAGGAATACGAAACCTACTTCCGGGTCATCAGCAGCTGGGAGCGGGAGTTCTTGCTTTTGAACGTTTGAGGGCCCAGGGCCCAGGGTTCGGTCGCTGCGCGACAACGGTGGCTCCGCCACCTGCGCCTTCGCTTCGTTCGGTCAGGGCTCGGGGCTCAGGAGCCAGGGGCGTATCTTGAGGTTGGGGAGTTGGATCGGGATGGAGTGGGCGATGGGCGACGGAAGGTTTGAAGGGGGCGTGGTGGACCGAGTCCCGGGAGGTTCGCGGCAGTGAACCTGGAAGCCCTGCGCGCGTCGGATGCGGCGCATCATCTGCATCCGTTCAGCGACAACAAGGCGCTGGGCGAGAAGGGGACGCGGATCTTGACCCGGGGCGAGGGGGTGTATGTATGGGATCAGGACGGCAACCGCCTGCTCGATGCCTTTGCCGGGCTGTGGTGCGTGAACATCGGCTATGGCCGCCGCGAGCTGGGCGAGGCGGCGCGGCGGCAGATGGACGAGCTGGCCTACTACAACAGCTTCTTCGGCTGCACCACCGAGCCCGCGGTGAAGCTTTCGGCCAAGCTTGCCGAGTTGGCGCCGGGCGACCTCGACACCGTTTTCTTTACCAACTCCGGATCCGAGGCCAATGACACCATCCTGCGTCTGGTGCGGCATTTCTGGGCGGTGCAGGGGCGGCCGGAGAAGTTCCATTTCATCGGCCGACACAACGGCTACCACGGCTCGACCGTGGCCGGTGCCAGCCTTGGCGGCATGGCCGGCATGCACAAGCAGGGCGGGCTGCCGATTCCCGGCATCCACCACATCAACCAGCCCTACTGGTTCGGCGAGGGCGGGGAGATGTCGCCCGAGGAGTTCGGCCTCGCCCGGGCGCGGGAACTGGAGGCGAAGATCCTCGAGCTGGGGCCGGAGCGGGTGGCCGCCTTCATTGCCGAGCCGCTGCAGGGCGCGGCCGGCGTGTTCATCCCGCCCTCGACCTACTGGCCGGAGATCAACCGCATCTGCCGGCAGTACGACGTGTTGCTGGTCGCCGACGAGGTGATCTGCGGCTTCGGCCGCACCGGGCAGTGGTTCGGCTCGCAGACCTTCGGCATCGAGCCCGACCTGATGCCGATCGCCAAGGGGCTGACGTCGGGCTATATCCCGCTGGGCGGAGTGCTGATGAACCAGCGCGTGGCCGGCGTGCTGCGCGAGCAGGGCGGCGAACTGGCCCACGGCTACACTTACTCGGGCCATCCGGTCTGCTGCGCGGTCGCACTGGAGAACCTGCGCATCCTGCAGGAAGAACGCATCGTCGAGCGCTGCCGCGAGGACACCGGGCCCTATCTTGCCCAGCGCTGGACGCAGCTGGCCGAGCATCCGCTGGTCGGCGAAGCCCGCATCTGCGGCATGGTCGGGGCCCTCGAGCTTGTGCCGAACAAGCCGTCGAGAACCTTCTTCGAGGACCGTGGCCGGGTCGGTGGACTGTGCCGGGATATCGCCCTGTCGAACGGGCTGATCCTGCGCGCCACCTGGGACGCCATGCTGCTCTCGCCGCCGCTGGTGATCTCGCGCGGCGAGATCGACGAACTGATCGAAAAGACCTGGAGGACGCTGGACCAGACCGCGGCTGCACTCAGGCAGGGCTGAACCGGCCCGCCGCCGCACCGGAGCGGCGCAAGGACCGGCTGTCCTGCCCGCTCATCACCGCTAAGATCGACCGCGCCCAAGCAAGAACTGCCGTACGTACCGCTCAACCAGCTGGCTGTCGAAAGGAGTTCACCATGCGCAAGACCCCGCTGTGCCTGCTCGTCGTCTCCGCCCTTGCCCTGTCTGCCTGCGGCGGACAGCAGGCGCCCCCGGCCGACCAGGCCGCCGAGCCCGCGGCCCCTCCGCCGGCTGCCGAGCGCTCGGTGAATTTCTACAACTGGTCCGACTACATCGGCGAGGAGACCCTGGCCAACTTCACCGCCGAGACCGGGGTCAAGGTGACCTACGACGTCTTCGACTCGAACGAGACGCTTGAGGCCAAGCTGGTGGCGGGCGGAAGCGGCTACGACGTGGTCGTGCCCTCGCTGTCCTTCCTCGGCCGGCAGATCCAGGCGGGCGTGTTTGCCGAGATCGACCGCTCGCGCCTGTCGAACTACGGCAATCTCGATCCGGTGCTGATGGAGCGCATCGCCAAGACCGACCCGGGCAACAAGTACTCCGTGCCCTACCTCTGGGGCACGACCGGCATCGGCTACAACGTGGCCAAGGTCAAGGAGGTGCTCGGCGCCGACTACGTGGTGGACTCCTGGAAGATGGTCTTCGAGCCGGAGACCATGGCCAAGCTGGCCAACTGCGGAGTGACCTTCCTCGACACGCCGACCGAGATGGTGCCGACCGTACTGAGCTACCTCGGCGAGGAGCCGAACAGCTTCGACGAGGCGGTGATCGAGAAGGCCGGGGCCAAGCTCGACGCTATCCGCGAGCATGTCCGCTACTACCACAGCTCCAAGTACATCACCGATCTGGCCAATGGCGACATCTGTGTCGCGGTCGGCTGGTCGGGCGACGTCTTCCAGGCCCGCGACCGCGCGGTCGAGGCCGACAACGGCGTCGAGATCAACTACGTCATCCCTTCCGAGGGCGCGATCATGTGGTTCGACATGATGGCCATCCCCAAGGACGCGAAGAACGTCGACGAGGCCTATGCCCTGATCGACTACCTGCTCAAGCCGCAGGTGATGGCCGACATCCAGAACTATGTCACCTACGCCAGCGCGAACACCGCGGCCTTCCCGCTGCTCGATGAGACCGTGCGGATCAATCCCGCGGTCTATCCGCCCGAGGAGGTCAAGGCCAAGCTGTTCACCCTCGCGGTGCTGCCGCCCGAGGTGGACCGCCTCTACACCCGGCTGTGGACGCGGCTGAAGACCGGGCGGTAGGGCCGGCCCGTCCGCCCGGTGACCCCCTCCCAACCTCCCCCTCCGCGGCTTCGCCGCGCAAGGGGAGGGGCAGGGCGCGGGCCGCGGGCGACAGCTTCAAGCTGCGATGCCAGCGTCTTTCCCCTCCCCTTGCCGCGCAACGCGCGGGAGGGGGAGGCCGGGAGGGGGTAGAGACCCCTCATTCATTCCTGACCGTCTGCCCGGAACGCACCTCCCATGACCCAACCGGTAGAAGCCGCTCCCATCTCCGTTCCCGGCGTTGCCAAGACCGACCATCTCGGTGATCACGGCTATGTGCGCATCGAGGGCCTGCGCAAGGAGTTCGACGGCTTCGTCGCTGTCGACGACGTCAGCCTCAGCATCCGCCAGGGCGAGATCTTCGCCCTGCTCGGCGCCTCGGGCTGCGGCAAGTCGACCCTGCTGCGCATGCTGGCCGGCTTCGAGCGCCCCACCGCCGGCACGATGTCGATCGATGGGCAGCCCATGGACGGCCTGCCGCCGTTCCAGCGGCCGACCAACATGATGTTCCAGAGCTACGCCCTGTTTCCGCACATGACGGTGGAGCAGAACGTCGCCTTCGGCCTGCAGCAGGAAAAGCTCGCCAAGGCCGAGGTCGCCCGCCGCGTCGAGGAGATGCTGACCCTGGTGCAGATGAGCAAGCTCGCCAAGCGCAAGCCGCATCAGCTCTCCGGCGGCCAGCAGCAGCGCGTGGCCCTGGCCCGCTCGCTGGCCAAGGGGCCCAAGCTGCTGCTGCTGGACGAGCCGATGGGCGCGCTGGACAAGAAGCTGCGCTCGCAGATGCAGCTCGAGCTCGCCAACATCATCGAGAAGCAGGGGGTGACCTGCGTGATGGTCACCCACGACCAGGAAGAGGCCATGACCATGGCCCACCGCATCGCCATCATGGACGCCGGGCGCATCCGCCAGGTCGGCAGCCCGGACGAGGTCTACGAGCAGCCGAACTCGCGTTTCACCGCCGGCTTCATCGGCTCGGTGAACCTGCTGGAGGGGAAGATCGGCGAGGACGAGACCGACCACATCACCATCATCGCCCCGGACATCAACGGCTCGATCTACGTCGGCCACGGCGTCTCCGGCTACGAGGGCCAGGAAGTGGCCCTGGCACTGCGCCCGGAGAAGATCCGCATCAGCCGCGACGAGCCCGCCCAGCCGCACAACAAGATCAAGGGCACGATCGAGGACATCGCCTACTTCGGCAGCCATTCCGTCTACCACGTGACCCTGCCGAGCGGGAAGAAGCTGCTGGTCAACGCCATCAACGACCGCCGCTGGGCCTCCGAGCACTTCACCTGGAACGACGAGGCCTGGCTGAGCTGGGGCGAGAACGAAGGCGTGGTGCTGTCCTCATGAACCTCGCCGCGCTCCGCCGCTTCGTCCCCGGGCCGCGCTGGGCGGTGATCTCGGTGCCCTATGCGTGGATGCTGCTGTTCTTTGCCGTGCCCTTCCTGATCGTCCTCAAGATCAGCTTCGCCAAGGCCGCCCTGGCCATGCCGCCCTACACCGGCCTGCTGGTCTGGGCCGAGAACGCGTTGACCGTGGTCCTGAACCTCGACAACTACGCCTACCTGATCCGCGACTCGCTGTACGCCAACGCCTACCTCAGCTCGCTGAAGATCGCCGTGGTCTCGACCTTCTTCTGCCTGCTGATCGGCTATCCGATGGCCTATGCCATCGCCCGGATGAAGCCCTCCACCCGCAACGTGATGATCATGCTGGTGGTGCTGCCATCCTGGACCTCGTTCCTGATCCGCATCTATGCCTGGATCGGCATCCTCAAGGGCAACGGCCTGCTCAACAACATGCTGATGGGCATCGGCCTGATCGACGAGCCGCTGCAGATCCTCTACAGCGACACCGCGGTCTACATCGGCATCGTCTATGCCTACCTGCCGTTCATGGTGCTGCCGCTGTACGCCAACCTGGTCAAGCTCGACCTGCGCTACCTCGAGGCCGCCTACGACCTCGGCGCGCGGCCGCTGACCGTGTTCTGGCGCATAACCCTGCCGCTGTCCAAGGCCGGCATCATCGCCGGCTCGATGCTGGTGATGATCCCGGTGGTCGGCGAGTTCGTCATCCCCGAGATGCTCGGCAGCCCCGACACCCTGATGATCGGCCGCGTGCTCTGGCAGGAGTTCTTCAACAACCGCGACTGGCCGGTGGCCTCGGCGGTGGCCATCGTCATGCTGATGCTGCTGCTGATCCCGATCGTGCTGTTCCACAAGGCGCAGGCCCGGGAGCTGGAGGACAAGCTGTCATGAAACAGGTCGCCGCGGTTTCGCCGATGGCCCGCTGGCTGCTGCTGGCCGGCATCGTCTTTCTCTATGCGCCGATCCTCAGCCTGATGATCTACTCGTTCAACGAGTCGCGGCTGGTCACCGTCTGGTCGGGCTTCTCGATCAAGTGGTACGGCGAGCTGTTCCGCGACCGGCAGATGATGGACGCCGCCTGGGTCAGCGTGCAGGTGGCCTTCCTTACCGCCTGTGCCTCGGTGGTGCTGGGCACCATGGCGGCGATGAGCCTGACCCGCATGCGTCACTTCGCCGGCAAGACCCTGTTCGCGGCGATGATCACCGCGCCCCTGGTCATGCCCGAGGTGATCACCGGCCTGTCCATCCTGCTGATGTTCGTGACCCTGTCCGACCTGTTCGGCATCGCCAGCACCCGCGGCATCGGCACGATCTGGGCGGCCCATGTGACCTTCACCATGGCCTTCGTCACCATCGTCATCTCTTCAAGGCTGTCCGAACTCGACCGCTCGCTCGAGGAGGCGGCGATGGACCTCGGCGCAAACCGGTTCAAGGTGTTCTTCGTGATCACCCTGCCGATCATCGCCCCGGCCCTGGTCTCCGGCTGGCTGCTCGGCTTCACCCTGTCGCTCGACGATCTGGTCATCGCCAGCTTCGTCTCCGGCCCCGCCTCGACCACCCTGCCGATGAAGGTGTTCAGCTCGGTGCGCCTCGGCGTCAGTCCCAAGGTAAATGCCCTCGCCACCCTGCTGATCCTGATCGTCAGCCTCGCCGCCCTGGTCGGCTGGTGGCTGATGTCCCGCGACGAGAAGAAGCGCCAGCGCGAGATGCAGGAGGCGCTGCAGCAGGGGGATTAGCTGGCGGGCGAGGCCGTGGCGCGCAAGGCGGACGTTAGTACGGTTCGCCAAGGCGCGGCGAAGGCCCACAATGCGCCCGATGCCACCCTTGCGGCTCCCTGCATGCGACGCATGCGCCGGGTAGGGCATCATTCGGGCCCGAAGCGTTTCGCGTTCCTGCTACAGGGTGTCCTGCATGACCATCACCGTCTACGGCCTCGACAAGTGCGATACCTGCACCAAGGCCCGCAACTGGCTCAAGCGGGCCGGGATCGAGCATGAGTTCATCGACTACCGGGCCCAGCCGGTGCCGGCGTCGACCCTGCGCGAGTGGGCCGGCAAGCTCGGCGGCTTCGACAAGCTCATCAACCGCGCCTCGATGACCTGGCGCAACCTCCCGCCGGCGCGCAAGAGCCCGGGCTCCGACCCGGAGTGGACCCTGCTGATCAAGGAGTACCCGGCCCTGGTGAAACGACCGGTAGTGGTGGGCGAGGACGGCGCGGTCAGCGTCGGCTTCACCGACAAGCAGTTCAAGGCGCGCTTCGGTGTCTGATCGGGCCGGGGCCGACGTGCGGGCGCTGACCGAGGCGCTGATCGCGCGGCCGTCCGTGACCCCCGATGACCGCGGCTGCCAGGCGCTGATCGCCGAGCGGCTGCGTGCCGCGGGCTTCCGGATCGAGTCGCTGCGCCATGGCGAGGTCGACAACCTGTGGGCGACGCACGGCGAGGACGGACCGGTGTTCGCCTTCCTCGGCCACACCGACGTGGTGCCCAGTGGGCCGGTCGAGCGCTGGGCCAGCGATCCCTTTGTCCCGACCCTGCGCGAGGGGCAGCTGTACGGCCGCGGCGCCGCCGACATGAAGGGCAGCGTCGCCGCCTTCGTGGTGGCGCTGGAGTCGCTGGTGCGTGCTGACCCGGGGCATCCGGGCACCCTGGCCCTGCTGCTCACTTCGGATGAGGAGGGCGACGCCATCGACGGCGTGCGCCGCGTCGCCGAAACCTTCCGCGCCCGCGGCGAGCGCCTCGATGCCTGCCTGGTCGGTGAACCGTCATCGGCCAGCCGGCTCGGCGACGTGGTGCGTATCGGCCGTCGCGGTTCGTTGACGGCGACGATCCGCGTGCACGGCGTGCAGGGTCACGTTGCCTATCCGGACAAGGCCGACAACCCGATCCATCGCGCCCTGCCGGCCTTTCTCGAGCTGAGCGCGCGGCAGTGGGACGCCAACCCCTATCCGGACTTCCCGCCGACCAGTTTCCAGATCGCCAACTTCAACGCCGGGACCGGGGCCAGCAACGTGATTCCCGGCGAGGCGGTGGTGCAGTGCAACTTCCGCTATTCGCCGTGCTGGACCTCCGACGCGCTGATCGCCGAGACCGAACGCGTACTCGCAGAGCACGGCGTTTCATCGACCATCCACTGGCACCGCTCGGGCGAGCCGTTCTACACGCCGGACGGGGCCCTGCGCCGCGCGGTGCGCGAGACCCTGGCCGCCGAGCTTCGAGTCACGCCAGACGAGAACACCGGCGGTGGCACCTCGGACGGCCGCTTCATCGCGCCGCTGGGGGTCGAGGTGGTCGAGCTGGGGCCGATCAATGCCAGCATCCACAAGATCGACGAGCACATCGCGGTGGCCGACCTTGAGCGGCTGCCGGCGCTGTATGCCGGCATCGCGCGGCGCTACCTGGGCATGCGCTGACCGGGGATCGGTTCCTCGCCGCCGCGGTCAGCTCCGGCGCAGCGCCGGCAGCAGGGCGACCAGGCAGACCGTGGCGCTGATCGCAAAGGCGGCAAGGCCGCCGCGCCAGTCGAAGGCAAGCCCGGCGATCAGCGCCCCGCAGACCCCGCCAAGGCCGGAACTGAAACCGTAGAGCAGGCTTTGCCCGTGCTGGGCGAGGCGGCCGGGGAAGAACTGGCTGATGCGCTGCATGGTGGCGGCGTGGAAGGCGCCGAAGCTCAGTGCGTGGAGCAGCTGGGCAAGCAGCATCAGCACGAACGACTCGGGCAAGGTGGCAACCACGCCCCAGCGCAGGGCGGTGACGCCGACGCAGAGCGCGATCACCGCCTGCGCAGACCAGCTGCCGAAGATCCGGCTCATGGCGAGGAACATGCCGATCTCGGCCAGCACGCCCGCGCCCCAGAGCAGGCCGATGGCCTGGCCGTCGTGGCCGTGCTGGCCAAGGTGCAGGGTGTAGAAGACGTAGAACGGCCCGAAGCTCAGCTGGACCAGGAAGGCCACCAGCAGGAATCGGCGCACCTCGCCGCGGGCCAGAACCTCACCCAGGTTCAGCGAAGGGCCGTCGTCGCTGGCGATTCCTACCGGTGCGTGGCCGCCGATCATCTGCGTGCTGAGCCCCACCATCAGCAGCAGCGGCAGCATGAGTGCCGGCAGCGCGGCGCCGCCCAGCCAGTCGAGCAGCGGGCCGTAACCGCTGGCCACCAGCACGAAACCGACCGATCCCCAGACCCGCACCCGCGCGTAGCGCTCGCGCTGCTGGTCGAGCCGGGCGAGGGCCAGGGCCTCGAACTGCGGCATGATCGCGTTGGCAAAAAAGCTGAACACCGCCATGGTGACCAGCACCGCGGCCAGCGAGTCGAAGATCAGGAAGCCGGCAAAGCCGACGGCGGCGGCCCAGGCGCCAGCGCGCAGCCAGTGCAGCGGCTCGGCGGCACGCGAGCAGCCCCAGGACCACAGCGGCGGCGCCAGCACGCGGGTGGCATACCACAGCGACATGACCACGCTGGCGGCCAGCGCGCCGTGACCGCTCTCGACCACCCAGCGCCCGAAATAGGGCGACAGCGCCCCGACCGCGGCGTAGTACCAGAAGTAGAAGCTGGAGAGCCGCCAGGGGGAGTCCGTTCCGCGCATGGCGCATTATCGCGCGCGCGGCGGGCGTCGGGCGTGCGCTGCGTGCGCGGAACGGGGTTGCCGGGGGGCGTGCGTGCGGAGGCCCCGATGGGCGCGCCAAGGTGAACAAAGGGCGCGAAGCGCGCATTCGCCCCGGTCCCGCTGTAGGAGCCAGCTTGCTGGCGATAGGCACCCCGGACCGGACGATCGCCAGCAAGCTGGCTCCTACACACGCAACGGCGTTGCCAGGTCCGGTTGGCGCCGCAAAGCAGGCCCTGCCGTAGTCAAACTGTGGGAGTGCCCTTGGGCGCGACCGCGGAGTTCCGCTCTGGCCGCCGTCTGAGGTGAATCCGTGGCGCCGCGGTCGCGCCCATGGGCGCTCCCACAGTCGGGCTTCGTTGGGCGTCGTCGGCGAAGCCCCGTAGGGTCTGCCTTGGCGCGCCGATATGGGCGTTCGGACGGTGTGCCCGGTGCGGCCAGCCGCACCCTATGAATGTCCGCTGCGCGCCCGAGCCCGCCGCTGCGGGGCCGGGCTCAGGCCGCCTGGCGGACGGCGAGGATGCGTTCGTGCAGGGCGCGCAGGCGCTCGAAGTCGTGGGCGACTTCCTTGTGCAGGGTCTGCAGGCCGGCCAGCGGGGCGTTGCGGGTTTCGTAGAAGACCACCGCCAGCCAGGTCGCGATGCCCTTGTAGGCCCAGCGCGGGTCCTCGTCGCGGGATTGCTCGTAGGCCTTGTCCACCGCGTCGCCCCAGGGCTGGTAGCTCTCGACGTGCTCGGAACCGTAGAACTGCGGCATCGGGTGGCGTTCGGCGCGCAGGGCTTCGCCGAACACCAGGGTGGCCAGCTTGGCCTCCTGCTCGGCGGACAGCAGGTACAGGATGGCGCGGATCGCCTTCCACTGCCGGCGCAGGGTCATCAGCCGGGTGAAGGCCAGCATGCGGGTCAGGTACTTCATCGTCTACCTCGGTCAATGCATGTCCGATGGCGTGATCGCTCCCCTGCAAGCGACCGGCTCCGGGCGGGTGTTTCGGGTGTTCGCCGTCTGCTTTGGTCTGGCTACGTCACTTTTGTACGAAAAGCGGCGGTGGCGGAGTGTGACCCAGAACCCAATCTCGCTGCAAGCATGTGTGAAGAGGGCGGTACCGTTCAGCCGGGCTGCCATTTTTCGGCGCGCGGGGTAGGGTAGGCAGCGCCCGTCCGCGGCCCCGGAGACTGACACCATGCGTCACCTTGCCCTTGGCCTGGCCCTGCTTTTACTCGCCTCCGCCGGGTCACGCCCGGCGCTGGCGGACGCTGGCTACTTTCCGCCCCGCGGCGAGTGGGCGAGGGCGACGCCCGCCGAGATGGAGGTGGATGCCGCGGCGCTGCAGCGCGCCATCGATGCCGTCCGCGGGCACGAGAATCCGGCGCCGCGCGACCAGGCCATCATGTGGGCGCAGGGCTTCGGCTCCCGCGAGCCCTATTTCGGTGGTCTGCTCGGGCCGACCTCGGTGCGCGCCGACGGGGTGGTCGGGCTGGTGATCCACCGCGGACGGGTGCTGGCCGAATTCGGCGATACCGAGCGGGTCGACATGACCCACAGCGTGGTCAAGAGCGTGCTTTCCACCGTGGTGGGCCTTGCCCATGACCGGGGTCTTATTGCCGATCTCGATGCGCCGGTCGCGCGGCTGATGCCGCCGGATGTCGACCTCTTCGAGAGCGCCCATAACGCGTCGATCAGCTGGGACATGCTGCTGCGCCAGACCTCGGACTGGCAGGGCACGCTGTGGGGGCGCCCGGACTGGGCCGATCGCCCCGAGGGCGAACCGGAGCAATGGCCGCAGACGCCGCGGCACACGCCGGGCAGCCGCTACGAATACAACGACGTGCGCATCAACGTGCTGGCCCTGGCCGCGCTGCAGGTCTGGCGGCGACCGCTGCCCGAGGTGCTGCGCGAGCGGATCATGGATCCGATCGGCGCCAGCACGCGCTGGCGCTGGCATGGCTACCGCAATTCCTGGGTCACCCTCGACGGGCAGAAGATGCAGTCGGTCTCGGGCGGCGGGCACTGGGGTGGCGGCCTGTTCATCGACGCCTGGGATCTGGCCCGCTTCGGCTACCTGATCCTGCGCGAGGGGCGCTGGGGCGATCGCCAGCTCATCGGCCGGGTCTTCCTCGCCCGCGCGGCGACGCCCGGCGCGGCCAAGGCCGACTACGGCTACGCCAACTGGTTTCTCAATCCGGGCCGGAAGGCGCTGCCCTCGGCGCCGGAGGATGCGATCACCTTCCGCGGAAACGGCCAGAACATCGTCTACATCGACCGCCGCCACGACCTGCTGATCGTGCTGCGCTGGATCGACGGCGATGCGGCGCTGGATGCCTTCATCGGCGCGGTGATCGCCGCCCTGCCGGAGTCGGCGCGGCGCCCGCGGTAAACTCGCGCGCTTTGACCTTCCGGAGCCTGCCTTGCCGATCCGCCCGCTGCCCGATGTCCTGGTCAACCAGATCGCCGCCGGCGAAGTGATCGAGCGCCCGGCCTCGGTGGTCAAGGAGCTGGTCGAGAACGCACTGGACGCGGGGGCGCAGCGGATCGAGGTGGATATCGAGGAGGGTGGGGCACGGCTGATCCGGGTGCGCGACGACGGCGGTGGCATTCCGGCCGCCGAACTGCCTATCGCCCTGCAGCGCCACGCGACCAGCAAGATCGCCGCGCTGGACGACCTCGAGTCGGTGATGACCATGGGCTTCCGCGGCGAGGCGCTGCCCTCGATCGCCTCGGTCTCGCGATTTGCCATCACCTCGCGCTGCGCCGCCGACGAGCATGCCAGCGCGCTGGCCGTCGACGGCGGGCGGATGGGCGAGGTCGAGCCGGCCCAGCATCCGCCGGGCACCACCATCGAGGTGCGCGAGCTGTTCTACAACGTGCCGGCCAGGCGTCGCTTCCTGCGCGCCGAACGCACCGAGTTCGGCCATATCGACGACCTGCTGCGCACGCTGTCCCTGGCCCATGGCGAGCGCCGCTTCGTCCTGCGCCACAACGGCAAGCCGGTGCGCGACTACCGCGCCGCGGCCAGCGAGGAGGCGCGGCTGAAGCGACTGCAGGAAGCGCTCGGCGAGGGTTTCTCCAGCCAGTGTCTGGCGGTGGCCCACGAGGGCGCCGGCCTGCGCCTGCACGGCTGGCTCGGTCTGCCGACCGCCTCGCGCTCGCAGGCCGACCAGCAGTTCTTCTTCGTCAACGGCCGCCCGGTGCGCGACCGCGTGGTCGCCCATGCGGTCAAGCAGGCCTACGCCGACGTGCTGTTCCACGGCCGCCATCCGGCCTACGTGCTGTTCCTCGAGCTCGACCCGCGGCGGGTCGACGTCAACGTGCATCCGGCCAAGTCCGAGGTGCGCTTCCGCGACGGCCGGCTCGTCCATGATTTCCTGTTCCGCTCGCTGCACGAGGCGCTGGCCGGCACCCGTGCCGGGCATGCGGCGCCCGCGCCGCAGGCCGAGGCCGGATCGACGATGCCCGCCTCCTACGCGCCGTTTGCAGGTGGCGCCGGACAGGCGCCGCAGCAGGGCGGGCTCGGCCTGGCGGTGGGCGAGACCCTTGCCCAGTACCGCAGCCTGTACGCATCGCCCTCGGCGAGCGCCTCGGCGGCGCCCGGGCTCGGCGGCGGCGCCGCGCCGATCAGCGCGGCGATGCCCGACAGCGCGCCCGGCGAGGCGCCACCGCTGGGCTACGCCCTGGCCCAGCTGCACGGGGTCTACGTGCTCGCCGAGAACGCCCAGGGCCTGATCCTGGTCGACATGCATGCCGCCCACGAGCGGATCAGCTACGAGCGGCTGAAGACCGCCCAGGATGGCGGCGGCATCCGCCGTGTGCCCTTGCTGGTGCCGATCGGCGTCTCGGTCAGCGAACGCGAGGCCGACTTCGTCGAGACCGCCGGCGAGGCGCTGGCGGGGCTGGGCCTGGTCATCGAGCGCAGCGGGCCGCAGTCGATCGCCATCCGTGAGATCCCGGCCCTGCTCGAGGGCGTCGACGCGCGCCAGCTGGCGCTCGACGTGATTGCCGACCTGATCGAGCACGGCAGCACCCGGCGCATCGAGGAGCAGCGCAACGAGCTGCTGGCGACCATGGCCTGCCACGCTTCGGTGCGCGCCAACCGGCGCCTGACCCTGCCCGAGATGAATGCCCTGCTGCGCGACATGGAGGCCACCGAGCGCTCCGGCCAGTGCAACCATGGCCGTCCAACCTGGACGCAGCTGTCGATGGCCGAGCTGGACAAGCTGTTCCTGCGCGGGCGGTAATCAGCTCATGCTGTCGCACTGCCCCCGCATTCATCCCCCGCTCGCACGCGCGGGCAGGCTCGCGACTATCCTCGGTGGCCTGACACGCGACCCGCCACCAGGCCGCCCTCCCATCGCAAACGGATGCCCGCATGAGCCGATTGCTGTCCTATCTGATGCTTGCCGCAGGACTGCCCGCCATGGCTGCTGAACCCATTGATCCCTCGACGCACAGGGCCGGAGTCGAGGCCTGGCACGCCGCCCGTATCGAGCGACTGAAACAGCCGGCCGGCTGGCTGTCCCTGGTCGGCCTGCACTGGATCGAAGAGGGCCGCCACGCGGTCGGTGCGGGCGAGGACAATGACATCGTCCTCAACACCGGGCCGGCGCGCCTTGGCACGATCGAGCGCGCCGGTGACGGCGTGCATTTCACGCCCGACCCGTCCGCTGGCGTCGCGATCAGCCCGCCGGCGGAGGGCCGCGTGCGGCTTGATCCGGGCGGCGAGCACGATCCCACCGTGGTCTCCTTCAACGGCGGCGACGCCAGCTTCGTGCTGATCGAGCGCAGCGGACGCTATGGCCTGCGCGTGCGCGACGCCCAGGCGCCGACCCGGACCGGGTTCATCGGCATCGAACGCTTTCCGGTCGATCCCGCCTACCGCGTCGAAGCCCGCTTCCTGCCGCATCCCGAGGGCAAGACCATCGACATCGCCAGCGTCATCAACACGCTGGAGCCGATGGCCAACCCCGGCGTGCTCGAGTTCGAACTGAACGGAGAGGTCCACCGGCTGGAGGCGATCCTCGAGGCGCCCGGCGATGAAAGCTATTTCGTGATCTTCGCCGATCGGACCAACCGCGAGCAGACCTATGGCGCCGGCCGCTTCGTATACACCGATGGCCTGCCCAGGGACGGCAAGGTGGTGCTGGACTTCAACAAGGCCTACAACCCGCCCTGCGCGCTGAATGCCTATTCCACCTGCCCCCTGCCTCCGCCGGAGAACCGCATGGACACCGCGGTCGACGCAGGCGAGAAGCGCTATCTGGGCAAGCACTGAGCGGGCAGGGGGCGCTTCGGGCGCGAAGTGCGCATTCGCCTCGTTCCCTCGAACGCCCGCGTTTTCTGTGGGAGTGCCCTTGGGCGCGACCGCGGAGATCCGCTCTGGCCTCGGTCTGTGGCCAATCCGATGCGCTGCGGTCGCGCCCAAGGGCGCTCCTACAGTCGAGTGTGGTTGAAGTTCGGTAATGCGGTGGAAGTGGTCGGGGTTCAGACGCGTCAGAAGGGCGCAAACCGGACCTGGCAGCGCCGTTGCGTGTAGGAGCCAGCTTGCTGGCGATCGTCCCGTCCGGGGCGCCTATCGCCAGCAAGCTGGCTCCTACATTCGGGTTTTGCGGAAGGTCCGCTTGGCGCCCTC
Organism: Pseudomarimonas salicorniae; assembly: GCF_023156535.1. Taxonomy (GTDB): domain Bacteria; phylum Pseudomonadota; class Gammaproteobacteria; order Xanthomonadales; family Xanthomonadaceae; genus Pseudomarimonas; species Pseudomarimonas salicorniae. The sequence continues at coordinate 211,070 of NZ_JALNMH010000006.1, forward strand.
TTTTCCCCTGGCGCATCGCTGCGGTTGCGCCCAAGGACGCCCGTGTAGGAGAAAGGCCCGTTGGGGCCGCTCTGCGTACGGCGACAATTCGCGCTGCGGCGACCTTCCGGGCGAGCGCCGCGCGCGTCTCGGCCGGTCAGAACAGCAGCGAAGCCATCTTGCGGCGGTACTTTCCGACCAGATCCTCGTCGTCGATGATCTTGAAGGCGTCGACCAGGGCGCGGCGGGCGGCGCCGTCGTTCCAGGCCTTGTCGCGGCGCAGCAGTTCCAGGAACTGCTGCAGCGCGGCTTCGGTTTCGCCGCCGACCAGGGCGTGGACGCCGAGCAGGTGGCGCGCGGCATGGTCATTCTCGTCCTTCGCCAGGCGTGCCTCCAGTTCGGCAGCGGAGGGGGCGCCGGTGAGCGCGGCGGCGAAGTCGAGCGTCGCGTGCACGCGCTTGGCGCGGTCATCGGCGGCGAGGTTGGCCGGCAGACCATCGAGCACGGTGGCGGCGCGCTGTACCTCGCCGGCCCTGGACAGGGCCACGGCCAGGTCGAGCTGCAGTTCCGCGTTGTCCGGTTCGGCGGCAATCTGTGTTTCAAGGTCGGCGATCTGCTGCTGAGGGGTGCGCGTATCCGGCGCCGGCTCGGCGGGTTCGGCGGGCAGCGGTTCGACGCCGTGCTGGGTCAGGAACTGGCGGATCTGCGATTCGGGTACCGCGCCCATGAAGCCGTCGACCGGCCGGCCGTCCTTGAGCAGGATCACCGTCGGCAGCGAGCGCACGCCGAACAGCGCCGGCAGCTGCTGCTCCTCGTCGCTGTTGACCTTGGCCAGCACGAAGGCGCCGCCGTACTCGGCAGCCAGCTTTTCCAGCACCGGCTTGAGCTGCTTGCAGGGCGCGCACCAGTCGGCCCAGAAGTCGACCAGGACAGGTACCTCGGTGGAGCGGACCAGCACGTCCTGCTCGAAGCTTTCGGTGCGGACATCAAAGGAATGGGGCTGCGTGCTCGGGGCCGCGGGGGTATCGGCAAACATGGTCTCGGCTGGCTCGAAGGAAGGGAGATCGCTGAACTAGGTGGGGCCGCAGGAGCCGCATGCCAAGGGGCGTGGGCTGGCGCGGCCGTCGCTCCGGCACGGCCTGAAGCATAGCCGGTCCGCCGGGCAGCGGGCCCCGATGTGTCGCCGAGGCCTGTTCAAGTGATTGAAATGCAGGGGTTTAGATCTTGATTAGCACTTCTTCAGGACTTCGCCCGGGCAGACGGGGACGCTGGGCTGGCGAATCCCTTGGAGACCCCGCCCATGCTTGCTCGAATGTTGCTCCCCCTGCGTCCTGCCCTGCTCGCCACCCTGCTGTGGCCGGCAGTGACGGCAGCCCATGATCCGGCTTCCGGCGACCCGCCCTTCTTCGTTGCAGGGCGGGCAGACACCATCACCGTGGATGGCCTCTTCGATCCGTTCGAGTGGGCCGACGCCGGCTCCTTCGTGGCGCCGATCAATCTCCCCGCCGCGGAAGGTGGCGGGACCCGCAAGGCGACGCTCTACTTCGCAAACGACCAGGAGAACCTCTATCTGGCGATCCGCGTAGCGCTGGCCGCGGAGTCCCGGCTCCGGCTGGGGCTGCGCTTCGACAATGACCACGACGGGGCACGTGACTCGCTGGAGGACCGGGCCTCGGCCGAGGGGGGCGGCACCGCGCCGCAAGCAACCTACGTCGATGCGGTGATGAGCGGCCTGGGGGAGGTGGCCGACACGCTCGCCGGCGGCTCCAGCGACGGTCTGGCCGCCTGGGGGCACGACGGCGCCTTCCTGTTCATCGAAATGTCCAAGCCGCTGAACAGCGGAGACGGCAACGACTTCGCCGTCGGCCCCGGGCAGACGTTGGGCATCGGCCTGCACCTCCGTGTGGAATCCGGCGGGGCCTTCGCCGAGACCCTGGTCGGGATGGCGGCCGGGCCGACTCCGGAAGCGGGCTATGCCGACCTGCGCATCACCCCGTTCCTGCCCGGTGAGGCCAACACGGCGCTCAGCCAGCTGATCGGCCCAGAGGGCGACGGGTTCAATCCGCTCGCCGGCATCCAGCCCGTGGCGGTGAGTCGCGCCGGGAATGTGTATGTCGCGGGCTGCGAGTCGAACAACGTGTTCAGGATCAACCCGGATGGAGACATCAGGGAGGTCTTTGATGGCACGGCAGGGCCGGCCGCGCCCTGCGCCTGCCCGACCGGCCTCTCGGTGCGCAACCCCGGCGTCCAGGCTGTGGGAGCAGATGAGATCGTCACCTTGGCCTGTCGCGGTAGTGACAAGGTGGTGGCACTCATCGTGGGCGAGAGCGGCAGCCCGGAGATCGTAGTGCTCAGTAGCGGCAGCATGCCCGCTGCAGGAGTGACGCTGACCTCGCCGCGGGAGACGCTGGTCGACCGCGACGTCGTGTACGTGACGGGGGGCGAGAGCAGCAACGTGGTCGTCATTGGCGAGCAGTCGGGCGCATCCGTAATCCGCGAGCTGGTCGGACCGGGCGGTGTGGCCGGCGGGCAGCCACTCACCGCGCCCGCGGGGCTGGTGCTGGGCTCGGGCGGAAGAGTGCTGTTCGTGGATGCCACTGCGCAGACGCCGGCCCTGTACGAATTCGATCCGCGCGATGAATCGACCCCGGCCGACGATGTCGTCGTGCGCCTGCTCGGCCCCGAAGGCGACGGTACGACTCCGGTGCGCGGCACCCTCTCGGGCCCGGCCTTTGGTCCCGGCGGCGTGCGCTATGTGTATGACAGCGCGGGCTCGCTGTTCCAGGTCTCGGCCGACGGCGTGATCAGCGTGCTGTCGAGGCTGGGTGCGCAACCCAATCCGCCGCGAACCCAGCGGATTGCCGTGGACTCCCGCTGGCAGATCTATCTGGGCGGCGCCCGCGGCGTGATCACCCGCCTCAACAGCGACGGCTTTCCGCAGCCCATCGCGACCTCGGACGAGTTTGCCTCGCTGTACCCGACGGTGAACGCCCGCGGAGACGTGTTCCTGGAAGCGCAGGGGGCCGACCAGCTGCTCAAGCTCCCGGCGCCCCCGGCCTCGAGTCTGCTGATTCCGTCCAATATCGCCGAAGGCGATCGATTCGGCGCGGTGATGACCTCCTGTGGTGACCGGGTCATGGCGGTGGGACTGCCGAACGCCGACGGCGGTCGGGGGCGGGTGATGCACTACGAGCTCAGGGACGGCACGCTGCTCCACACCGGCGCCATCCGCCCGCCCCAGGGGGTGCCGGCCTACGAGTTCGGCGCCGCGCTCGACTGCAGCCTGAGTGAGGACGGCGAGCGCTATCGGCTGCTGGTCGGCGCCCCGGGAGACCCCTTCGCCGGCAAGAGCATCTTTCCCGATCAGTTCCGCGCCGGCATCTACGAGCGCGATGTCACGTGGAGCACCTGGGCCCTGGTCAGCGACTTCGAGTTTCCCGACGACACCACGGACTCAGGGCTGGGCTTCGCCGTTGCGCTAGAGGGGGAACACTGCGTGATCGTGGACCGGGACGGAGAGGCCCACCTCTGCGAGCCCCGTCTCGGCGGCAGTACCACATGGCAAACCGCGCGGCGGCGATCGTTTGTGCGGGGCATCAGGCCCATCAACAGCGATGCACTGGATATCGGCATTGCCTCGGACGGTTCTGTGTTCATCGGCGAGATGCGTGCCGCTGAAGAAAGCAAGGTGCTCGGATCCCTGTCGTTCCGGCTTCTGAACGCGGCCACCGGGCAGGTCGTCCACGAGTTCGCCGACCCTTCAGCACCGGCCGGCGCAGCGGGTCGCTCCGGGACGGTCCGGTTCCAACCGCGCACCCGCGCTCGTCCCTCGGAGATCAGTCCGATTGTGCAGTTCGAGTACGAAAGTGGGCAGGCCAGTTCCTGGGTAATCCCGCCGGCGGTATTCGGCTACAGCGTGGCCAACAAGGCCGGGGCAGGCAGCGCCCCGATCAGGCTCGATCCCGGCGTGGATGTGCCGGGCAGTCGGTTCGGTGCCTCGCTCGCCTTCACCCAGAACGGGCTGCTGGTCGGCGCGCCGGGGCTGGATGGCGGTGCAGGGCGGGTGTTCCGCTTCGACGCCGACTATCGCTTGGTCGACGAGGTGCGGGCGCCGGGTGACAGCCGTGGGTTCGGCGCGAACCTGGCGGTACTGGGCGACACGGTGCTGGTGGGCGCGCCGGAGAGCACCCAGGGCACGGGCTCGATGGCGGTGATTGCGCCGCGCGTCGATATCTTTGAAAGCAGCTTCGAGCGGGTCGACGCCTCGCAGCCTTGAGCAGGACTGTGCAGCGGCGCCGCGATGGCCTTCGCGGCGCCGCCCGGGTGGCCCGCTGCAGATCAGCGGGTCGGCCGGGCAGGATGCGGCGGCCATCTAACGCCGCGCCGGCTGCAGACGCTCAGCGGTAGCGCTGGCCCGCCTTCATGACGAAGTCGATCTCTTCCATCAGGCGGATGTTCTGCAGCGGATCACCGCGGACGGCGACCACATCGGCGTGCTTGCCGGCCTCGAGACTGCCGATCTCGGCTTCCATTCCGAGCGCCTGTGCGGCGCTGCGGGTGGCGGCTACCAGCGCCTCGGCGGGACTCATCCCGGCCTCGACCAGCAGGGCGAACTCACCGGCGTTCTGGCCGTGCGGAAACACGCCGGCATCAGTGCCGAAGGCGATCCTCACTCCGGCCTTGTAGGCCTTGGCGGTGGTGGCGCTGATCGTCGGCCCGACCCGCGCGGCCTTGGGGCGGACGATCTCCGGGTAGTAGTCGGGATCCTTGCTCTTCTCGCTGACGAAGGCGCCGGCCATCAGGGTAGGCACGTACCAGGTGCCGCGCTCCTTCATCAGCTTCATCACCTCATCGTCCATGTAGGTGCCGTGCTCGATGGTGTCGACGCCGGCCAGCACCGCGCGCTTCATGCCCTCGGCGCCGTGTGCGTGGGCGGCCACCTTGAAGCCGTAGTCGCGTGCGGTGCGGACGATGGCCTCGATCTCATCGGGCAGGAACTGCGGGTTGTCGGCGCTCTTGGCGAAGCTCAGCACGCCGCCGGTGGCGGTCAGCTTGATCATGTCCGAGCCTTCCTTGTAGCGCTGGCGCACGGCGCGGCGCGCCTCCAGCGGGCCGCTGATCACGCCGTCTTCCGGGCCGGGATAGCCGAAGCTGTGCAGAAGGTCGCGGCTGACTCCGTTGAGCGGATCAGCGTGACCGCCGGTGGTGGCCAGGGACTTACCCGCCGCGATGATCCGCGGGCCCTCGATGAGCCCCTCGTCGACGGCGTCGCGCAGGGACAGTGCGATATGACCGCCGAGGTCACGCACGGTGGTGAAGCCTGCCTGCAGCGTGCGCTTCGCATAGCCCACCGAACGGAAGGCGAAATCCTCGGGGTTGAGGCGGAAGCCCTCGGCGTAGGCCTGTGGATTGGTTTCGTTGCTGAGGTGCACATGCAGGTCGATCAGACCCGGCATACAGGTATGGCCTCGAAGGTCGATGGCCTCGCCGCGAGGGGCGCCGGCAACGACTTCGGCAATCCGGCCCTCTTCGATGCGCAGGGCGTGCTCTCCGAGCAGCTTGCCGCTGGCCGAATCAAAGATCTGGCCGCAATGCAGCCAGGTGGGCGATGCGGCCTCGGCCTGGGCGAGGGCGGGCAGCAGCAGCAGGCTGAGGGCAAGGCGCATCGTTCCACTCCGGTGGCGGGAAGGCTGCCGATGATACGCAGCGGAGGAAAAGGGCGCGTCATGCACCAGATGCGTGATCGCGGCCTGGAAAAACGCACCGGGGGGGTGCGATGCCGGGGTCGATCAGACGGGGGACGCACCGCAAGTGCTTGTTGCAACGCACAAAATTCAGTTGCGGGTCAGCTTGGCACGGTTCCAGCAGAGCAGGAGCGGGGAGTGATCCGCCGCAGTTGCGGCACAAGAAGGGAACGAGAGGAGCCAGATGAAACTGATTACCGCCATCATCCGCCCGTTCAAGCTCGACGATGTACGCGAAGCGCTGGCACAGGTGGGCGTATCGGGGTTGACCGTCACCGAGGTCAAGGGCTTCGGTCGACAGAAGGGGCACACCGAGCTGTACCGCGGCGCCGAGTACGCGGTCGATTTCCTGCCCAAGCTGAAGCTCGAGACCGCGGTCAGCGACGACCGTCTCGACGCAGCCATCGAGGCCATCACCACGGCCGCGCGTACCGACAAGGTGGGCGACGGGAAGATTTTCATCAGCAACCTCGAGCAGGTGGTGCGCATCCGCACCGGCGAGCTCGATGACAGCGCGCTTTGAGCGGAAGGAGCCGACCATGACCCACGCGATTTCCACCGCCCAGGTGTCCCCGTTCAAGCGGGGCATCCTCGCCCTGCTGCTGATCGCCGGACTGGGCGTCGCCGTCACCGGCAGCGTCATTGCCCAGGACCCACCCGCCGCCGAAGCCAGCAGCGAGGTGGCCGCTCCGGCGGAAGCGGCGCCGGCTCCTGCCGCCGAGCCCGTCGCCGCCGCCGAGGCCCCGGCCGAAGCTGCGGCCGAACCCACCGTCGACAAGGGTGACGTCACCTGGATGATGGTCGCCACCTTGCTGGTGGTGATGATGGCCGTCCCCGGGCTCGCCCTGTTCTACGGCGGCCTGGTGCGCGCCAAGAACATGCTCAGCGTGCTGATGCAGGTGATGACCGTGTTCTCGCTGATCGCGGTGCTCTGGGCCGTTTACGGCTACAGCCTCGCCTTCGTCGGCGGCGGCGCGGTGTACGGCTCGTTCGACGCAGTGTTCCTGAAGGGCATCACCGCTGACTCGCTGGCTGCGACCTTCACCGACGGGGTGATGATCCCCGAGCTGATCTTCGTCGCCTTCCAGTCGACCTTCGCCGGCATCACCTGCGCCCTGATCGTCGGCAGCTTCGCCGAACGCATCAAGTTCAGCGCGGTGCTGCTGTTCTCGGTGATCTGGTTCACCTTCTGCTACATCCCGATCGCGCACATGGTCTGGGCCGGTAATGGCTACCTGTTCGGCAAGGGCGCGCTGGATTTCGCCGGCGGCACCGTGGTCCACATCAATGCCGGCGTCGCCGGTCTGGTCGGCGCCTACGTGGTCGGCAAGCGTGTCGGTCTCGGCCGCGAGGCGATGGGCCCGCACAGCCTGACCCTGACCATGGTCGGCGCCTCCCTGCTCTGGGTCGGCTGGTTCGGCTTCAATGCCGGCTCCAACCTCGAAGCCACGTCGGGCGCCACCCTGGCGTTCATCAACACCCTGATGGCCACCGCCGCGGCGGTGCTGTCCTGGTCGGCCACCGAGGCGGTTCTGCGCGGCAAGGCCTCGATGCTGGGTGCGGCGTCGGGCGCGGTGGCGGGTCTCGTCGCGATCACCCCGGCCTGCGGCTCGGTGGGTGTGATGGGCGCCATTGTCATCGGCCTGATTTCCGGCATCGCCTGCTTCTGGGGCGTCACCGGTCTGAAGCGCATGCTGGGCGCCGATGACTCACTGGACGTCTTCGGCGTGCACGGCCTGGGCGGCATCGTGGGTGCCATCCTGACCGGCGTGTTCGCCGCGCCCTCGCTGGGCGGCACCGGCGGTGACGATTTCAGCATCGGTGGTCAGGTGCTGATCCAGCTGGAGGCGGTCGTCATCACCATCGTCTGGTCGGGCGTCGTGGCCCTGGTCGCCTTCCTGATCGCCAAGGCCGTCACCGGCCTGCGCGTAAACGAGGAAGAGGAGCGCGAAGGCCTCGACATCACCTCGCACGGCGAGGCGGCCTACAACTGAGTTGGGGGTGGGAGTGGCCCCGGCCTCGGCCGGGGCCTTGTTCCCGGCCACCCCGGGTTCAGCGGAGCGCCGATCGCTCCGCCCCAACGCAACGTTTCGCTTTGGCAAGGCTGCGGCACCCTCCCTCCCGCCGTTCGCTGAGCCCGGGGGCCCGACAAGGGCCCTCGTTTTTTTGGGCCGGCTGTGCCCGATCAAGGCGCGCAGCCTTCGGCACGAACCATCGCCGCCGTTCCCGACCCTCGTGAAGGATCCCGCCGTCCCACAAAGGATGCAGCGGGCCGAGTCGGGTCACGCCGGAGCGGGCGGCGCCACGCCGAGGCGGACAATGGGCGCGAAGTTCGCATTCGCCCCGGTTCATCAAATGGGCCGATATTCTGTGGGAGTGCCCTTGGGCGCGACCGCGGAGTTCCGCTCTGGCCGCGGTCTGTGGTGAATCCGTAGCGCTGCGGTCGCGCCCGAGGGCACTCCCACAATTTGACTGCGGCAAGGCCTGCTTTGCAGCGCAAACCGGACCTGGCAGCGACGTTGCGTGTAGGAGCCAGCTTGCTGGCGATCGTTCCGTCCGGGGCGCCTATCGCCAGCAAGCTGGCTCCTACAGCGGGGCCGGGGCGAATGCGAACTTCGCGCCCAACGCGGACCTTGGGCGCTAGGCCCCCCACATGCGCAGCAACTGCCCGCGGATGCGCTGAAGACGCAGGACCGCACTGCGTTCGGTCGCGGAGGCAGCGATGGTGTCGATGGCGCGATCGAGGTCGAACAGCATGGCGCGCTGGCGCGGATCGGCGACCCAGCTGCGCAGCCAGCCAACGATGGCAAGGCGCGCACCTCGGCTGACCGGTTCGACGCGATGCACCGTGTCGGCGGGGTACAGCAGCAGCTCTCCGGCTTCCAGCGAGTGGGTGTGATCGGCGTCGTCGCCGCTGATCACCAGCTCGCCGCCAGCGTAGTCGGCGCGCGGAGAGAGCATGTAGGTGAACGAGACATCGCAGCGCTCGCCGGCCATGAAGGCGTCGTCGACGTGATCGCCGTAGGTCATGCCCTCGCCGTAGCGGTTGGCCATGACCCGCACCACGCGTTTGGGTCGCGCCGCCGAGCGCACCATCGGATGCTTCATCAGGGCCTGGCCGACGCGTTCGAGCACGGCCTGCAGCGCTGCGCTGACCTCGGCCTGTTCATTGCGCTTCACCGGCGCGGCAAGGCGGCCGGCGGTGCGGCGACCATCGGCGAAATCGCTGGCGGCGACCGCTTCGTGTAGGGCCTCCCGCTCGGGCGGCGTGAACAGATCGGTGATGAGCAGTTGCATCGCGAGCTCTAAAGGCGAATCATTCGCATCTTATACCGTGCCCGCCCGCCCCAATCATTTCCGCAGCGAAGGAGAGATCCATGACCGTGACCCCCAAGCGTTGGACCCGCCTCGGTGAGGCCTTGATCGTTACCGGGGCCATCGGTCTGGCGGCCCAGGGCATGGCCCCTGCCGAGGCGCATGCGTCTGGACACGCGGCCAGCCATGCCGAGGCCGAAGGGGGCGAGTCGGGAGAGCTTGGTGAGCACGCAGGCCACGGCGCCCGCGCCAACCAGCAGGCGGGTCAAGGCGAGGGTGAGGGCTCCGGCGGTGAGGGTGAAGGAGCCGGCGGTGAGGCCGAGGGCTCCGGCGGTGAGGGCGAAGGATCCGGCGGCGAAGGTGAAGCCGCCGGCGGTGAAGGCGAGGGCGAGGGCGAGGGCGAGGGCGCCGCGACCGGGGCCGACCTGTCCCGTGACGATGCCGCCTACCTGACTCATCTCGGCCTCGTCCGCGGCCATCTGCTGGTGGGTACCCGGCTCTACGCCGAGGGTGCTGCGGGCATGGCCGACATGCACATGAAGCACCCGGGCGACGAGCTGTACACGGCGGTGAAGCCGGCGATGGATGCCCGCGCCGCCAAGGATTTTTCCGTCGCGCTCAGCGCGCTGGCCGATGCCGTCACCCGGCGTGCCCCCAAGGCCGAGGTCGAGGCTGCACACGCCGCCTTGGAGCGGGCCGTGGTCGAGGCCCAGTCCGTGGTAGCGGCAGGATCGCCCGAGGCGCTGCCGGTGGTGCTCGGCACCGTTGTCGGACTGCTCCGCGAGGCGGCCGCCGAGTACGCGCTGGGGGTCAAGGACGGCAGGATCGCCAACCTGCACGAGTTCCAGGACGCCTATGGATTCACCCGGATCGCCCGGCGCTGGATCGAGGGGCTGAGTCCGGCCCAGCGCGCGCGGGCGCCGGAAGCCATCGAGCGCATCGAGTCCCAGCTCGACGCCCTTCTGGCCACGGCCTGGCCGTCGGTAGTCGAGCCCGGCACGCTGAAGACCTCGGCCGCCGATCTGTACGGCGCGCTGGCCCGCATCGAACTGGCCGCCGCTGCGGTCAGGTAGGGCAACCGACCGGCGCCGGAGGCCTTCCGGCGCGGGCGGAGTTGGCTCGGCAGGAACGTCGCGCTGTCGCCCGCGTGCCAGTGGTGGAGCGATCTGTTGTGGGGTTGCCGGGTCGTTCCGCAGGATGGAAGTGGGTGGAGGCTGAACCAACTTCTCCAGCGGCCAGTATGCTTGACGCTTTCCCCGCAAGGAGCGCCAAGATGAAGACGGTTCGAGCCCGGTACACCCAGCGCGGTCCCAACCCGCACGAGTTGATCAGCCCGGTCGAGATGGACCTGCCCGATCTTGCGCCCGGCGAAGTGCGCGTCGAGGTGCTGGCGGCGCCGATCAACCCCAGCGACGTTCTGACGCTCACCGGCGAGTACGGTCTCCTGCCACAGCTGCCGGCGGTCGGCGGCAACGAGGGCGTGGGGCGGGTCATCGAGGCGGCGGCCGATGTCAACGCTCCGCCGGTCGGCACGGTGGTGCTGCTGCCGGTCGGCTGCGGCAGCTGGTCGACCCATCTTCAGCTGCCGGCGAAGTCCCTGGTGCCGCTGCCTGCTGGCGTCGATCCGGTGCAGCTGTCCATGCTCACCGTCAATCCGCCGACCGCCCTGCTGATGCTGCGCGACTTCGTCGAGCTGAAGCCGGGTGACTGGGTGATCCAGAACGCGGCCAACTCGGCGGTGGGTGGTTATCTGGTGCAGATCGCCAAGCTTCGCGGGATCAATACCCTCAACGTCGTGCGCCGCGAGTCGGCCGTCGACGCCGTCCGCGAGGCCGGGGGCGAGCACGTGCTGATCGACGGTGACGACCTGCCGAAGCAGGCCCGGGCGATCACCGGCGATGCTCCGGTCAAGCTGGGCATCGACTGCGTGGGCGGCGTCTCGACAGAGAACCTGGCTCGCTGCCTGAGCGAAGGTGCCACCCTGCTCAACTACGGCGCCATGAGCGGCGAGCGCTGCATGATCTCGCCGCGCTACTTCGTCTTCCGGGACATCACCCTTCGCGGCTTCTGGCTTTCGCAGTGGTTCAAGAACGCCGATCCCGAGGCGCGCAAGGCCGTGTTCGCCGAAGTCGGCGGCCTGATCGCCACCGGCAAGCTCAAGGCCAGGGTCCAGCAGACCTATCCCATCGCCGACATCGCCAAGGCCGTTGCCGCCGCGGCCGCCGGCGAGCGCGGGGGCAAGATCGTGCTGGTGCCGAACGGCTGAGCGGCCCGGCCGGTTCGGGCGCGAAGAAGACATTCATAAAGAAGACATTCATAGGGTGCGGCTTGCCGCACCGGGCGTACCGTCCGAACGCCCGAATCGGTGCGCCAATGCACACCCTATGGGTCTCGCTGACGCCCAACGGAGCCCGACTGTGGGAGCGTCCTTGGGCGCGACCGCGGCGCAACGGATTCACCGCAGACCGGGGCTAGACCGTAACTCCGCGGTCGCGCCCGAGGGCACTCCCACAATTTGACCGCGGCACGGCCTGCTTTGCGGCGCAAACTGGGCCTGGCAGCGCCGTTGCGTGTAGGAGCCAGCTTGCTGGCGATCGTCCCATCCGGGGCGCCTATCGCCAGCAAGCTGGCTCCTACATTCGGGTGTTGTGGAACGTCTTCTTTGCGCCCTGAGCGCGCGCCCGCCTACTCGACCACGCCCAGCTGCTTCAGCGCGAAGGCCTGGTACTCGGCGGTCTCGCGGTACTTCTGCAGGCGGCCTGACTTGCCGCCGTGCCCGGCTTCCATATTGGTGCGGAAGACCAGCGGCTGGCTGTCGGTCTTCAGCGCGCGCAGGCGGGCGACATATTTGGCAGGCTCGAAGTACTGCACCTGCGAGTCCCACAGGCCGGTGCCGACGAACATCGCCGGATAGTCCTGGGCCTTCAGCTGGTCATAGGGTGAATAGCCCAGCATGTAGTCGTAGTAGACCGGATCCTTGGGATTGCCCCATTCGTCGAACTCGTTGGTGGTGAGCGGGATCGACTCGTCGAGCATGGTGGTCACCACGTCGACGAAGGGCACCAGGCTCAGGATCACGCGATATTTCTCTGGCGCCATGTTCGAAATCGCGCCCATCAGCAGGCCGCCGGCCGAGCCGCCCATCGCGCCGACCCGGTCCTTCGCCGCGTAGCCCTGGGCCACCAGATGGTCGGTGACGTCGATGAAGTCGGTGAAGGTGTTGTTCTTCTTCAGCAGTTTGCCGTCCTCGTACCACTGCCGGCCCATTTCCTGGCCGCCGCGGACGTGGGCGATGGCATAGACCATGCCGCGATCAAGGAAGTTGACCACGGCGGGATTGAACACCGGGTCGATCGAGTTGCCATAGCTGCCATAACCGTACTGCATCAGCGCCGCGCTGCCGTCCTTCTCGAAGCCCTTGCGGTAGGCCAGGCTGACGGGGATCTGCGTGAGGCCATCACGAGCCGGCGCCCACAGTCGCTCGACCACGTAGTTCGCGGGGTCATGGCCGGCGACCTCTTCCTGTTTGAGCAGGCGGCGTTCTCCGCTGCTCACGTTCAGCTCGTAGGTGCTCGGCGGGGTGGCGAGGGAACTGTAGGTGTAGCGCAGCCAGTCGGTGTCCGGCATCGGATTGGCGGCCAGGTCCATGGCGTAGGCCGGCTCGTCGGCGGCCACATGGCTGGTGGTGCCGTCGGGATTCAGGACGCGCAGGCGGGCCAGGCCTTCGGAGCGCTCGGCCACCGCGATGAAGCCATCGAAAAGCTCGAAGCCCTCGATGAAGACCCCGGGGTCGTGCTCGACCAGAGGCATCCAGGTGGCGCGGCCGTAGACCGCGTCGTTGGCCGCCTGCATCAGCCGGTAGTTCGGAGCCTCCCAGTCGGTGCGGATCACCCAGCGGTCGCCGAGGTGGTTGGCGCTGTAGTGAAAGTCGCGCTGGCGCTTTGACAGGACGCGGAACGCTTCCGGCTTGGCCGCCGGCGTGCAGCGTGCCTCCGAGGAGACCGTGCTCTGCACCGCGATGCACAGGAACTGTTCGCTGCGGGTGCGGTAGAGCCCCATGTAGAAGCTGTCGTCCTCTTCCTCGTAGACCAGGGTGTCCTCGGCCGGGTCGGTGCCCAGCACATGCCGTTTCACCCGCTTGGCGAGCAGGGTGGTCGGGTCGTTCTCGATGTAATAGATACTGCGGTTGTCGTCGCCCCAGATCGCGCTCGGGCTGGCGCCGGTGATCCGGTCGGGCAGCAACTCGCCGGTGGTGAGGTCCTTGATCCGCAGCACGTACTGGCGGCGGCCGACCTCGTCTTCGGCATAGAGCAGCTTCTGCTGGTCGGGGCTGATCTCGCGAACGGCCACCTGGAAGAAACTCTTCCCCTCGGCGAGCGCGTTCACGTCGAGCAGGATCTCCTCCGGCGCTTCCATGCTGCCCTTGCGGCGGGCATGGATCGGGTAGTCGCGTCCGGCCTCGAAGCGGGTGTAGTACCAGTAGTCCTTGTCCCGCGCGGGAACGGTGGAATCGTCCTGCTTGATGCGGGCGATGATGTCCCGGTACAGCTCCTCGCGCAGGCCTTCCAGCGGCTTCATCACGGCGTCGGTGTGGCGGTTCTCCCCATCGAGGAAGGCCAGCACGGCGGGATCCTTGCGGCTGTCGTCGCGCAGCCAGTAGTACTCGTCACGGCGCTCGGCGCCGTGCGGCGCCCTGACCTGGTGCTCGCGCCGCTCGGCCGCTGCCGGCGGCGGCACCAGCGACTCGCCCCGCGCTGCAACCTGGGCGGCGGGGACTGGCGCCGCGGCGGGCAGGGGGGGCTCGCCGCAGCCGGCGAGCAGCAGGGGTGCGATCAGCAGGGACAGGCGGCGCAGGGCAGGCGGCATGCGGAGGATCCGTGGGTCTAAGGCGCGCAGTCTGCACCGGCGCATACGAGAATGACCAGGCCGAAAGGCACGGGGCGGCGCGGGCGATTCGCGGTCCAATGGGGCCCCTCGTGCAGCGGTGCCGCCCCGTGACCAGTATCTTCCATCTCGCCATGCCGGTGGCCTCGCTGCGGGCCTCGCTGCGCTTCTACCGGGAGGTGCTGGGCGCCGGCACGGGCCGCAGCGGCGACCGCTGGAGCGACGTCATCCTGTTCGGCCACCAGCTCACCCTGCATGAGCGGCCGGAACAGCTGCTGCCAGCCGAGGCGCAGGGTGTGCGCCACTTCGGCGCCGTCCTGCCGCGAGCGCAGTGGGAGGCCCTGGCAGGACGGCTTCAGCGGGATGAGCCGCACTGTATCGAAGCACTGCGCCGGGCTGACGGAGCAGACGCTGGCGGCCAGGACAAGCTGCTGCTGCGCGATCCCGACGGCTATCTGATCGAGATCAAGGCGCGGAGACAGGCCGCCGCCGGGTCGCGCGCGGCGGGGCAGTCGCGCATGCGCGCGCTGGGACTGATCGGTGGCATGAGCTGGGAGTCGACCCAGCACTATTACCGGCTGATCAACGAAGCCGCCCGGGCCCGCCTGGGCGGGCTGCATTCGGCCCCCCTGCTGCTGGAGAGCGTCGATTTCGCGCCGGTGGCGGCGATGCAGAAGGCCGGCGACTGGGATGCTGCGGCCCGGCTTCTGGCCGACTGCGCGCGGCGGCTGGAGGGCGCCGGGGCCGAAGCCCTGGTGCTCTGCACCAACACCATGCACAGGCTGGCGCCGGAGATCGAGGCGGCGGTGGGCCTGCCCCTGTTGCACATCGTCGACGCCACGGCGGCAGCGATCCGGGCCGCCGGGCTCGACCGGGTGGCCCTCCTGGGCACCGCGTTCACCATGGAGCAGCCGTTCTACCGTGAGCGCATGGAGTCCAGGCACGGGATCGGCGTGCTGACGCCTGACGAAGCCGGGCGTGCCGAGGTTCACCGCGTGATCTACGAGGAGCTCTGCCTGGGTGAGATCCGCGAGGCATCACGTCGGCGCTTCCGCGAGATCATCAGGCAGCTGGCCGCCGAGGGCGCCCAGGGACTGATCCTCGGCTGCACCGAGATCGGCCTGCTCATATCGCCCGAGGACAGCCCGATTCCGGTCTTCGACAGCACCGCGTTGCACGCGCTGCAGGCGGTGGACTGGGCGCTGGGCGATTGAGTCGAGGCGCGGGTTTGCATCGCGGCGTAGCTCGGCCACACTGGGCGGGCCTTCCTTCAAACTGCGCCCGCCGTCCCGATGCGCCCGTCCACCGACAAGCCTTTCTCGCCTGCCTGTGAGCGCAATCAAGCGCCGATCCTCGGCGTGCTGCGACCCGCTTTCGCGGGCCGCCGCCGCGTGCTGGAGGTTGGCAGCGGTACCGGCCAGCATGCCGTCTGTTTCGCTTCGAATCTGCCGCACCTCGTCTGGCAGGCCAGCGACCGGGCCGATTACCTTCCCGGAATCCGCGCCTGGCTTGACGAGGCGGGTCTGCCCAACACCCCGCGGCCGCTCGAACTGGATGTGATGGAGGAAGGCTGGCCCGCGACCGCCGAGTACGATGCCGCCTTCATGGCCAACACCCTGCACATCATGAGCTGGCCGATGGTCGAGACCTGCTTCCGCCGCCTGGACGTGGCGCTGGCGGCCGATGCCAGCCTGGTCATCTATGGCCCCTTCATGAGGCAGGGGCGGCAGACCAGCGAGAGCAATGCGGCCTTCGATGCCGAGCTCAAACGCCGCGATCCGGCGATGGGCATTCGCGCGCTGGAGTCGATCGAGGCACTCGCCGCCGCCACAGGCTTCGGGCCCGCGACGGTCCATCCGATGCCGGCCAACAACCTCTGCCTGGTATTCCGGCGCACGTCGCGGGCTGCGCCGTAAGACCAGCAGATCAGGGGGCAGGCGCGCAGGTGCGGATTCCAGGGCCAGCAGTCGTTCTGGACGGGCAGGCGGTGCCGGTCACCCGCAGCGGGTCCGCCCGCGGGATCAGCGCCGGCTGCCGCGAAAGAGCACCCGGCTCGCGCCATGTGAGGCGGGTCCAAGATTGCCGGCGAGTGCCACCAGGGCCAGCACGAACAGCCCCAGCGGCGAAGCGATGTCGAGGAACAGGCTGTCCTGCCGCGCATCATCGGGTTCGTGCGGCAGGTAGCGCACGGCGAACGCTTCGCCCGGATCGGGTGAGGCAAACCAGTTGGCGGTGAAGCCGGTCTCCAGCTCGAACGAGTCGTCCGCGCCGATCGGCGTATAGGCGACCTTGATCCGCTGGGTGTAGCTCAGCCCCCCGGACATCAGGCCCAGCGGCAGCGATTCCTCGACCACCGTGCCCTGCACGACCTCGCCCTGCTGGCGGAACTCCAGCGAGCGGTAGCCGGTGTACAGCGAGCCGGCCAGGCAGACCAGACCCAGTATCAGCGAGAGCACACGACCCATGTCGGTCTCCGTGATGAGTGCCCCGATTGTCCGCCCCCGTCCATGAGGCCTCAAGTGCCGATCGTCCCCGTTCGTCAGATGCGTCCTGCGATGGCTGCAGGAGGCGCCTGATCTGCGAGGTTCTGCTTGAGGATCACGCCAGTCCGGCTTGAGCCCGCGGCCCGCTGTTCCCAACGCGTGGGTGCCGGTCAGGACCACAGTGGACTGCTTTGGCCGGTTGAGATCTGCTGCGCAGAGAAGGAGACTCTGCCGCTGCACGCGGCGGCATGCGCTGCGATCTTTGGCCTGGAGCTGGATCCATTCCGTTTATGAACGTGAACACCGAGCGCGAAGCTGCGGAGGTGCGACTGGAGCGCGCGCTCGCGGAGCTCGCAGCGCTGGCGAGAACCTGCCTCACTCAGCGCAGATTGCGCACCGCGGCGGAGGATGCGCTCCACGAAGAGCGCCGTCGGCGGCTGGCAGACCTGCGGCGTATCGGCTCCCTCGAGGCCGAGATCGCCTGTTTGCTAGAAGCCTCGGCTGCCAATACTGCCGATGATCAGCCCGATCAGGGAGCAGCGACGGCGCGCGAGACGCTCCTTGATCCGGCCGCTCCCGGCGTCGACGGAATAGTCGGAAGGCTGTTGGACAGCGAGCTCGGATGGCGAAAGCGGGTCACTGGCCTTGGCCGCGAGTTGCTGCGCTGCCTGGCGAGACCCACAACGTGCTCGCTACGACGCCTGCGCAATCGCGCAGCTGTGCGCGGCAGTTGCTTGTTCGACGAAGGGTGGTACCTCTGGGCGAATCCGGACGTACGTACTGCCGGACTCGATCCTGTGACCCACTATCTGTGCCATGGCGCCCGCGAGGGCAGGGAGCCGGGGCCGCTGTTCAGTGCAGCCGGCTACCTGTCGCGGCACCCCGATGTCGCCGCCAGCGGCCAGAACCCACTGTTGCACTATCTGCTCAGCGGTCGTGCGGAAGGTCGCGCAGTGCTGCTTCTGCTGCCATGACGGTCGATGCCTGGCTCAAGCGTCTGGAATCATCCGGCACTTGGGATCCAGACTGGTACCGACGCAGCAACCCTGACTGCGACCGCTCCGGACTGCCACCGGGCGAGCACTTCCTGCGCGTCGGCATGGTGTTGCAGCGCTCTCCCGCTGCCGATCTCGCTCCGCCCCAGATCCGCGCCGCGGCGACGTCGCTCGGCCTGCTCGATCCACCTCCCGCGCCCTGCCACCCCACTTTGCAACCGGCCCCGCAGGAAACCGGGCGCGCTTCGGGCTCCTTGCCCCGGACCGGGGTCTTTGAACGGGAGGGCCAACTCCCGTGGTTGGAAGCCAGGCAGACGCTGCTGGTCTGTTCCCATGCGGCGGGCAATGCCTTGTTCGGTGGCGAGCGCAGTTTTCTCGATGTGCTCGATGGTCTGCTGGCCAACCGCTACAACCTTGTCGTGACGGTTCCCGCGATCGGCAGCGCCGACTACCTTCAGGCTCTGGTCGAGCGGTGTTCGCGGCTTGCCTGCTTCCCCTATCCGTGGTGGCGTCAGGATCGCCCGCTCGACGAGGTCGCCGTTCGACGCTTCGAGGATCTGATCGAGCGCTGCGGGGCGGTGGCCGTCCATGCGAACACGATCGTGTTGCGGGAGCCGCTGGTCGCGGCGCGCAGGCGCGGCGTGGCGGCCGTCATCCACGCACGTGAGATCGTCAGCGGGGATGAGGTTCTGGCGCAGACCATCGGCGCGGCCCCGGCCAGCATCGTGGCCGAGGTGCTTTCGCTTGCCGACCGCGTGGTGGCCAACTCCGCTGCGACCGCCGCCTGCTTCGGGAACGCGGAACATATCGAGGTCGTGCCAAACCCCGTGGACCTGGCTGATCTCGACCTGGCCGCCGCGCCGGTGGGGCCGGTCGTCCGCTTTGCCCTCATCAGCAGCAACCTCGAGAAGAAGGGGGTCTACCAGCTGGTTGAACTCGCCCGTCTGCTTGAGCATCTGGACGATGCGCGGTTCGTCCTGGTGGGGCCGCCGAGCGAGGCAACACGCGACATCCTGCACGGCCGCCTTGATCGCTCGCTTCCGGCGAACCTCGAGTTCCGCGACTATGCACGCAGCCCTCGCGAGGCCCTCGGGGGCGTAGATGTCGTACTCAACCTGTCGAGCTGCCAGGAGTCCTTCGGGCGCACGTTGCTGGAAGCGATGGCCGCCAGCAAGCCGGTGATTGCCTACGACCACGGCGCTCTCGGGGAACTCGTCGAACACGGGCGAACCGGATTCCTGGAGCCACCCGGGGACGTGACCCGGGTGGCGTGGCGCGTGGAGCAGCTTTGCAAGGACCGCAGCCTGCTCGCTTCGATGGGGAGCGCCGGCCGCGACCGGGCGCAGCGCAGCTACTCGCTCCATGCGTTCGCCCGTCGGCTCGGAGCGGTCTACCGCGGACTCGTGGTGTACGGACCGGGGCAGGTGTCCACCGGCACACTCGCTGCCGGCGAGCGCCTCAAGCTCGTGCTGCCGCATTCCAACAACAGCCAGTTTCCGGATCCCTTCTTTGTCGGTGGAAGGCCACGCTTTGCCCGGTGTTCGAGCGTGAAGTTCGTCGGCGAGGACCTGCTCGTGGCGACCAGCCTGATCGGCCAGCGGATGTACCTTGCTCGGTTCGATATCGCCACGGGCCGCACGCGGATCGAAGGCTGCATCGTGACCCGCGACAGCCAGGGCGCGGTCTCCACGGATCTGATGGATTTCGACGGCGTGGACAGACTGGTCACCAGCAACTGCGAGCATCGTTCGATCTCGCTCTACCGCGTGACCGATCGCGGTATCGAATTCGAGAAGTCGATTCGGCTGGAGGACGCGCAGGCGGGCTACTGCCACGGCGTCAAGTTCGTGCCGGGCCGGACGGATCTGGTCGCGGTGGCCTGCAGTACCGGTGGCCATTGCGTGTTCCTGCTGTCCATCGAGACCGGGCAGACGGTCTTCCGGCACACGGAGGGCGAGTGGAAGCCCAAGGACGTCTGCTTCGCGGCGCCCGGCCGGATGCTGGTGGCATCGATGGCCGAGCATATCGATACCCGACCTGGCTGCGTGAACCGTTCGAGGCTGAGCCTGCTCGCATTCGAACCCGGGTCGGATGCCGGACAGGTGCTGGACAGCGTGGAGGTCGAGGACTGCCAGATGGACGGCTGCCTGCACCTGGCGGGCAGGGTCCTGGTAGCCAACCAGGCCAGAGACCAGATCTTGATCTTCGAGCTCGAAGGGGAGCGGCTGAAGGCGGCCGGAGAACTCGGCGGGTTCGAGTTCCCGCATGCCGTGGACGTCGACGCTTCGGGTCGGCTTCTTGCGGTCGCCAGCTATGGCGACAACTCCGTCACCCTGCTGAGGCTACCCGCTCAGGAAGCGCAGGCGCGCGCCTAGATCGACGGGGCGCGGTCTGCGAGCTGGTCCTTGAGCCGGCTGAGGGCCTGGTCTGCGCGCAGGAACACGCTGGGCGCGGATTCGCCGGCGGGGTCGGAGTCGGCCGAGGCGCAAAGCACGCGCAGGCCGCTGTCCTGCTCGAAGGCGGCGACTGCCTGTCGCATCGCTTCGATGCGTGGCAGGCAGTCGTCACCGTGCAGGACGGCAATGACCTCGGCGCCCCCCGACACCCGGCTGACACTGTCGCCGCGCGCGTGGCCCAATTCGGCATCGATCATCTGCTCAAGGCGGGCCAGAGCCCGCTCAAGGGTTCGTTCGCCGCGGGTATGCACGGCGCCTGCATAGTCCTGGACCTCGAAGATCACCACGCTGCAGGCGGTGTGTGCCTGCGGGCTGTCGACCGGGACGACTTCCGCGGCGGCCACCGTGGCGAGCAGCGCATTGCGTTCCAGCTCGCGTTCGCGATGGCGACCGTCCAGCAGGTTCATGGTGAGCCGGGCCAGCGCAGCCAGAGAGGCACGCTGCGCCTCATCGAGCTCTCGCGGCTGCTGGTCGAGCACGCAGACCGTGCCGATGGCCTCGCCGCCGGGGGTGACCAGGGGCATACCGGCGTAGAAGCGCACGCCCGTTTCGCCGGTGACCAGGGGATTCTCGCGAAAGCGCGGGTCGTCTGCCGTATCTTGGACCTCCATCAGCAGCCGGGGTTGGCGGATGGCGTGGTCGCAGAAGGCCACTTCCCTCGCGGTCTCCCGCAGCTCGGTCCCCAGCCTGGCCTTGAACCACTGCCGATCCCGATCGATCAGCGAGACCATCGCCACGGGCACGTTGCAGATCATCGAAGCCAGCTGGACGATGTCGTCATAGGCCGGTTCGGGCAGGCTGTCGACGATGCGATAGGTGTCCAGGGCTCGCTGGCGCGAGAACTCGTCGTTCGGTGGGCTCATCGTGGAAGGGTGTCCGGTAGGACCAGCAGTGTGGAACCGGAGCCGTGAAGGGACAATCGGTGAAGTCCCTCGCTCTTCTGCTTCGGGCCCGCCATGGCGCCGTGCGTGCTCGGGTGGCGTGCGCCAGTCCGACCGCCGCCGGCATCGCCGACGGCATGGTGCTCGGGGAGCCAGACGCCTGGTATCGGGTTGATCGGCAGCGGAGCGGTGGGCGTTGGCGCACATCGTCGACGCGTGGCGGCACTTTATGCCAGGAATGGACAGCTCCGCTTGCGGTGCGTGCTCGATGGCCCGATCGCGTTTCGCGCAAAGGGTCGGCTTTGCAGGCGCCGCCGCGCCGGGTTTCCTCGAGTGTGGAAAATCTACACGCCCGCCGACCCGATGCTGTCCGGGCGCCACACGAAAGTGCCGTCGGCGTCGGTCCCGGCATTCCCGCATGCACGGACTTGCATTCCGCGGCGTTTTGCTCTCCCACGCATTGCGCGGCGGATTGCGCCGGTTGAGCAGATGTCCGGAGGGGTCGACCACGGGTGAGCTGCCGTGGGGCTACAGGCAGCCACCCTGCTTAACCTGTCACTGCGTTGGACCGAGGTAGATTCCGGGGGTGGGGGTTTTTCCCTAATTGACCCACTTAGCCCGGGTTCATGACCCTGACCAAAGACAGGAACGGGGACTGTCCTGCGCCACCCGCGATGCGGCGGGCCGCATCGACACCGGACCACCCACACGCGTCGTCGCCTCCGGGCACCCAGCTGTGCGGTGGCACTCCCCAAACGCGTCGGGATGGCGCCCTGTTGGGCAGCAAGCAGCTTGCGCTGCATGACGCTAGGTCGAATTCAAAGCAGAGAGGCGCTTCAAAGATGAAACAGGCATCGGGCAGGGCCACACAGGCTGGCTTTACGCTGATCGAGATGGCGGTAGTGCTGGTCATCATCGGACTGATCCTTGGCGCAGTCATGATCGGCAAGGACGTCCAGCGCAACGCCGAGTACACCAAGGTCAAGCAGAAGTTCTTCGACCAGTGGGTGGTGGCCTACAACACCTACACCCAGCGCACCGGCGTGGTCGTGGGCGACAGCCAGACCCAGCCGCGGTTGATGGTCAACGGCGAGAACTACACGGCCGGCACCGGACAGCCGATCTCAGGCGGCAACATGACCGCCGTCACCGCGCCGGACGCCATCTGCCGCGGCAACGCCGGGCAGAACATGAACCGGGATCGCGAGGATGCGGCCAACTTCGACCTGCGTGACCTGATGCAGCGCGCCGGCGTGCGCATGCCGCCCGGTCGTGCCGAGGGCTCCGAGGACCGCTACGTCTACCTCGACAGCAACGGCAACCCGCAGGAACTCCAGGTCTGCTTCCAGTGGAACAACCCCGGCACGCCTTCCGGCTCGGGCAACGTGATGGTGCTGACCGGCTTGACCCCGGACCTGGCCCGCGCGCTGGACCAGATGATCGACGGCAAGCCGGACGCCCGCGAGGGCCTGTTCCGTCAGCAGGGCATCGGCAATGACACCAATGGTGTGCCGGGCGCGCAGTGGACGTCGAACAACACCCACGAGTTCACGTCGACCACCCAGGCATCGCAGACCGCAGGCGCCAATCTCGACGAGGACCAGGTCGCCATCGTGGTCGCGCACTACAAGATGAACCAGTAATGGACCAGGAGCGAGGAGTCGACATGAGCGTATTGGGCAAGCGGCAGGCGCAGGGCTTCACCCTGGTCGAGATGGCCGTGGTGCTGGTGATCATCGCCCTGATCCTGGGCGCGCTCTCGGTGGGCAAGGACATCGTCCGCAACGCCGAGTACCAGAAGATCTCCACCAAGTTCATCGGCAGCTGGAAAAAGGCCTACGACGAGTACTACCAGCGCACGGGCGTGGTGCTCGGCGACAGCCAGACCTCGCCGACCTACATGGTCAACGGCGAGGAGGCGCTGATCGCCGGCTCGACCATGAGCGATGGCGGCAACCTTGACGGCGCCCTGCCGGGCGTCCCGTCCAGCTTCACCAACACCGGCCTGCGCATCTGCCACGGCCAGGGTTACCAGGCCAACACCGTGGGTGCCGGCGATCCGTCGCTGGCGGCGGTCGACCTGCACGACCTGATGGACCGCATCGGTCTGCGCATGCCGCCGGGTCGTGGCGAGGGTCGCGAGGACCGTTTCCTCTACAGCGACAGCAATGGCAATCCGGTCGAGCTGCAGATCTGCTTCCAGTGGAACCCGGACTCCACCGTGAGCGGAGCCGGCAACGTGATGGTGATCCGTGGCCTGACCCCGGACCTGGCCCGCTTCATCGACCAGCAGGTCGACGGCAAGCCGGATGCGCTGGAAGGTCGCTTCCGCCAGCAGAATTCCGGTCTCAATGACTCCGCCGGCGCCGAGCCCTCGTCGCAGCGTCCCGGTGTCCAGTGGGCCTCGAACAACACGCATGAGTTCGGCGACGCCACCGACGACGCCTTCACCCGTGGCGACAACCGTGACGAGGACCGCGTGTCGCTGGTCACCGCACACTGGGTCATGGATCAATGAGTTCGGCTGCGGACGCACGGGTCCGCCTCGCGTCCGCGGACCGTCTTGGCCGGCGTCGCAAGCTCGCCGCCGGCGCCTTCGGGCTGGCCCTTGTGGGCCTTCTCGGGGCCGCTGCCTGGTACGTCTCCGCTGCGCGCGCCGAGCAGGCCAGTCGCGATGAGCTCGCCCGGGCCGAGATCCAGCTGGCCGAGGCGCGTGACCGACTGGCCTTGCGCGGGAAGCAGCGTGCGCTCGGCGACGCGCTGGGCGCACTGGCGCGGGAGGCGGAGTCGCGGGGCCTTGCTCCGCAGTTCTGGTCGGAGCGGCGGATCACCCTCAACGAGATGCGCTATGACCGGCCCACGGCGAACGATGTCGTGGTGTCCACCGCAAATGGCCGTGGTCGGGTCTTCGATACCGAGGCGTTCGAGCTCTCGGTGTTCGATCCGAATGAGTCGCTGTTCCAGCTTCCTGCAGGCGAGGGACAGCCGCTGCGCGTGACCCTTCGCGGCAACGCAATGTTCAGCACACGGGAAGTCGACTGAATGCATGCAGCACACGTCACCCATCTCGCCGGCCGCTGGTGGGCGATCGAGGGCGGGACACTCCGTTCGATGCCCGAGTACCCCGATATCGAGGGGCCGGTGGCGCTGCTCAGCGACCTCGACGGCGCGCACAACGCGGTGCTTGCGCTGCAGGGGAACGCCTCTGCGGCGGTGCCGCTGATAGAACAACGCCTGCGTCGTGACGGCGTGACCGATGGCGAGAGCCACGTGGAGATGGTCCGGCTCTCGGTGCTGGGGAACAGCTTCCAGGCCTTGTTCAGCGCCGTGCCGATGGCCGACTGGCAGCGGCTGGTGGGCTGGAGCGAGCAGGGCGGGGACCACCGTCTGCTGTTCCCCCTGCTCAAGGTCGTCGAGTCCCGCCTTGCGCCCGGCGAGGCGGCGGTGGTGCGCTATGAGCGTCGCGTGTTCTTCCTCTCGGTCGGCAACAAGGCCTGCGCCTATGTCGACGCGTTGGCGTTCGACGACGATGCCGATAGCGTCGCTGGAAGCCTCGGAGCGCTTGCCGACCGGGTCCGCGCCACGCTGGCTGCCGGCGAGCGGCCGCAGGTCCTGCACTGGTATGCGCTGGACACTCCGGAGGGGGTGGATGAGCAGTCGCTGGCTTCCTCGTTCGGCGAGGCGGTTGGCCTGGAGCCGCGCATGGCGGCGATGACGACGTTGCGCGGCAGTGATGGCGAGAGCTTTCGCTCGGCGCTGCCCGAGCTGTTCAAGGGCCTCCGCCCGTCGTGTTCGGCTAGCCCGAAGCTGTCGCTGGCCGCCTACGCCGGTGAGCGGATGCTTCCGTGGCTCGCCGCTGCGGCAGCCGTGGCTGCGCTGGTCATCGGCTATCTGGCCTTCGATCTGGATACCGCCAACGCTGCCCGTGACGAGGCGGCAGCCGAACATCGCGCGGAGGTCGAACAGATCGATGCGACGCTGCGTGCCGAGCCGGCGCCGAGCATCGGAAGTGAGCTCACCAATACCCGCGCCTTCGTCGAGCGGCTGGCCCGCGCGGAGCGCAATGGCGATCTGGTCGACGAGCTGGGCCGGGTTCGCCAGCTCTCGTCCGAGCTGGTGCGCATCCTTCGCGTGCGACTGGATCCGGCCACCGGCAAGATGGTGATCGAGGGCGTCATGCTGCCGGGCGAGGGGGCAGAGATGCGTCTCTCGCGCTTTGTCGACCGGCTGCGCGGGGCGGGGCTGTCTCCGGTCACCGTGCCGCCGCCGCAGGGCAACCAGATTGCCGGATTCTTCTCCTACGCGATCAGCCGCACCGCGCAGGTCCGGCCGGAGGCGGGCGCATGAAATACCTCGGTCTGATCGCGGCGGGTCTTCTTCTGATCGTGCTGTTGGCCACCTGGAAGCTGGCGGACACCCCGCGCAGCCTGCCGCCCGTCAGCGCCGACCGCGCCGGCCTGCAGTCCCAGCTGCGCGAAGCCGACGTCGAGGTGCAGCGGACGAGGGCACTCAAGTACCAGCTCGACGCACTGGCGCTGGGGGTCTATTCGGGTACCGAGAGCGAGACGGCGCTGGCCTTCGTCAGGCCGCGGCCGGCGATCGATCCCGACGCCCCGGTAGAGCCCCGGTTCCCCGAGCGTGAGGTCTCGATGATCTACATCGCCCACGGTTTCGAGCGCGCGATGATCGACGGCGTTTACGCCGGCGAGGGGGATCGCCTGCCTCACGGCGGCTGGGTGAAGTCGATCTCGCCGGACCGCGTCGTGATCGTCGAGCGCGAGGGCACCCGGACCATTGCGCTTGACCCGCGGGTCATCCCGGGTGCGCAGGAGGGCAGGCCATGAGCGGCTCCAAGCGCCTGACCCTGATCCTCGCACCGCTCGTGCTTGCGGCCGCAGCGTATTGGCTGTGGGTCGGGCCTTCGGCAGAAGTGCCCGACAGCGCCCCCCGGCCGGCAGCCCCGCCGCCTGCCGCTGCGCCCTTGGTCGAGCAGCCGTCAGCCGCCGAGCCGGTGGCCGTACCTGCACCCTGGATGCTGTCCCGGGACGTGCTGCAGGGCGAGCCCAGGGAGGATCCTGCGGCCGCCGCCCGCGCGGCCAAGGCCACGGCCTACCAGCAGGTGCAGGACGAGCTGGCGACGCTCACCGCAAACGGTCGCCAGCCGAGCATCGCCGAGGTCGACAAGGTGCTGCAGCGGATCACCGAGGTCGAGGGCCGCAGCCAGGTGGCCGGCGTCGATATCGCGGCGGTCCGCCGGCACATGGCGATCGCGGCCGAGATGCAGACCCTCGCTGTCGAACTGCAGACGCTCAGCGCGCAGGGCGCCGGGAGCGACACCGCGCGGGTTCAGGCCTTGATCAAGCGGATGGAAGCGCTGCGCGAGGACCTGGTCGCCAGCCCGGTGGTGGTAGCCCCGCAACCATGAGCGGCGCGCGGCCATTGCCCGCATCGGCCGCCCAGGCCCGCCTGCAGCGCGGCTATTCGTTCGTCGAGCTGGCGATCTCCGTGGTGGTGATCGGGATCATCGCCGGCGCCGCCTACACCGCCTACAACCGGCAGGGCGCCGGCCGCGAGAGCGTGGCCGCGCTGGCGCGCGGCGAGGTGCTCAACCAGTCGATTCGCGCATTCGCCCTGCACAACCACCGGTTGCCCTGTCCGGACACCGACGGCGACGGCCGCGAGGGCGATGCCGCCGGCAGCTGTCCGGCCAATGTCGAGCTTGGCTGGGTGCCCTACGAATCGCTGGGCCTCGAGAGACCGACGGTCTCGGCGCGAGAGGTGTATGCCGTGTTCCGCCGCGCCGCGGATGGGGCAGACCTCGTCGCCCCGGCTGCCAGCCCGAACCGCAACGACCTGATCCGCAGCCTGACCGCGGCCTCGGCGCTTGCGCCCAGCAATTCGAACGTGTTCCTCACCGGCGAGGGCAACCGCACCGGCGCCGAGGACTGCTCCGCCAATGTCGTGATGCATGCGGCGTTTGCGGTGGTGGTGCCCAACAGCGATGCCGACGGCGACGGCAGTTTCTTCGATGGTGTCCACGCCGGGCTTCCCGGCAGCGGCCGCTGCCTTGCCTCGCCGAACGGCGCCGCACGCAATGGCTATGACGACGCCGTTGCGATGACCGGCTTCTCCACCTTGATCGGTCTCGCTCTCGACGACGTTCTCTGACTCCTCTTTCCCTCTTGCTACGCACAAGGCTCAGACACATGGTCAACGACGCTCGCTCCCCTTCGCTCCCGCGCCCGCGCCTTGCCCGTCATGCGTTGGCCGTTGCCGTGGCAGCCATGGCGCTTGGCGGCTGCACCGGGGTACCGCGCAAGAGCACCCAGTCGCTGGCGCCGGTCGACGAGCACACGCTTGACCGCATGGCCGAGCACACCGTGGCCGAGTCGGCCAAGCTGGCCGAGGTGCAGCAGCGGCTGTTCGAGGAGCTGCAGCGGGTGCAGCAGGCGCAGCCGGCCCCGCCCGTCGTGCCGCAGTACGACCCGCTGGAGGACCAGCTGGTCAGCATCCGCATGTACGAGGCGGACGTCGGCCAGCTGCTCTGGGCGATGTCCGAGCAGCTCGGCATGAACCTGATGCTCGACCCGCGCGTGGTGCAGACCGGACGCAGGTCGAGCATCAACCTCAGCAACGTCACCGCGCGCGAGGTCTTCGATCACATCCTGCGCGCCTTCGACCTTCATGGTGAGGTGCAGGGCAAGACGCTGATCGTCAATCTGATGGAGGAAAAGGTCTATGACCTCGACTTCCTCAACACCGCGCTGTCGGTGGATATCTCCTCGGGCGGCAACGTGTTCGGCGCCAATCAGTCGACAGGTGGCGGCGGCGGCGGAGGCTCCAGCGGCGGTGGCTCGAACGCGCTGCGCAGCGATTTCGCGCTGTCGGGCGGGCTGGGCGAGCAGACCAGCGTGCACGCCGAGCTGGAGGAGGCGCTGGCCAGTCTGATCGGCGAGGGCGGCGGTGGCCGCCGTGCCCAGGATGGTGCCGAGGACGCCGATCCGGTGCCTGCCGGCATGTACAACCTCAACTCGGTGACCGGCACCCTGTTCGTCCGCGCCCGGCCTTCGCAGGTGCGCGCGGTGGAAAGCCTGATCAGCCGCTACAAGGCGGTACTCGGTCGCCAGGTGCAGATCGAGGCGCAGCTGATCGACGTCGAACTCAAGGATGGCTTCCAGTGGGGTGTCGACTGGAACGTGCTGCGCAACCACGTCGCCGGGGTCATCGGCCGTGCCCCCATCGCCGTCGATCCGGCGACCGCCCTACTGCCGCCGGGGCCGGGCGCCGAGCTGCCGGTGCGCACCCTGACCCTGCCGGCGCAGACCATCGGCTCGGCGGCCGGAAATGCCCTGGGCCTTGGCTACCAGCGGAACTCGTTCTCCGTGGCCATCGATGCCCTGCGCAACTTCGGCAACGTCAAGGTGCTGTCCAATCCGAGCATCCGCGCCCGCAATGGCTCGCCGGCGCTGCTTTCGGTCGGCACCAACATCCGCTACCTGTCCAGTTCCTCGGTGACGGTCACCAATCCCGGCGGCGGTGCGACCACCACCTCTTCCGATGCCCAGACCGACTCGTTGTTCTCCGGCATCGTGGTCGGCGTGGTGCCCTTCATCCGCGCCGACCGGCAGGTCGAGATCCTGATCCATCCGATGCAGACGGATGTCGATCCGAACAGCCTGCAGCTGGTCGATGCCGGCGGTGGCACCCGGGTGACCCTGCCGGTCATCAACTTCAAGGGCATGACCACTACGCTCGGCCTGCGAGATGGCGACACGGTACTCATCGGCGGCCTGATCGATCAGAAGCTGGGCCGCAGCAACAGCGGCGTGCCGGGGCTCTCCGACGTGCCCGGCGTGGGCAAGTTCTTTGATCGCACCGCCGACTCCCACGCCAGCCGCGAGCTGGTCATGGTGCTGAAGGTGCGCGTGCTGTGAGCCTGATGTACTCGGCCCTGAGCGCGATGGAAGGCGAGGGCACCCAGCCCGCGCCGGCCAGCGCCGATCGGCCGGGTACCCGGTTCAATGGGCGCGGGCAGCGCCTGGTGATGGCCGCCGTCCTGCTGCTGCTGCTCATCGCGGGCCTCGGAGTGGCGTGGATGCTGTTGCGCGGCGAGGCGACCCCGATGGCAGCCAACGGATCCGTCCAGGCGGCGCCTGCCCAGCCTGTCGCCGCTGTGCAGGCCCAACCGGCAAGTGCGCCCGCGGCGGCCCTCGTGGTCCCATCGCAGCGCCCCGGGATCGAGCCTCCGGTAGCGGTTGCAGAAGACGTACCCGCGCCCCCGGCCGCGCTCGTCGACGCGGGGCAGTCCCCGTCCGAGCCCGGATCGGTGGTGGACACGGGAGCCTTGTCGGTAGGGCGGGCGCCTGTCGTGGCCGAGACGGGCGCCGAGCCGGATCAGCAGGCCGTCGCCGGCGTAGCCGAGGCCGCGGACGAGGCGGCACCCGCGCCCGCCACGGCCGAGGGCGAATTGCATTTCGTGGTTCATCCGCGGGGCGAGACGGCGCAGCCGGCACCGTCGCCGGCCCGCCTGGCTGCCAGCGCGCCGGATCCGGCCGCGGTGCAGCGCTGGGTCAGCGAGCTTGAGTCGGCGATCGCCGTGGATGACCGCGAGGCCGGGCGCGCTGCGCTCGAGGCCCTTGAAGGCCTGCTTGCCAGCGAGAGCCTTACGCTGCAGCGCTACCAGGCCTGGTGGGCGATGTCCGGGGGGCAGGACACGCTTGCCTACCAGCGCTACCAACGCATTGCTGAGCGCCTGCCGGGCGACCAGAACGCGAATCTCAACCTGGCCCTGCTCGACTGGCGCGCCGGACGCCTCGACTCGGCGCGCGAGCGGATCGGCCTGCTGCGCCTTCGGCATGCGGACTCCGCCCTGGTCGAGCGCCATTGGCGGGCAATGAACGAGCAGGAGCGCTGATGTCCGGCCCGCTGCCTGCCCACTTGCTGCACCTCGGACTGCTGCGCAGCCCGTTCCCGAGTACGCCGGATGCCTGGCACTACTTCGATGGCAACGGCCTGCGCGAACGGCTGGCCGAGGTCCTGCATTGCGTCATCGCGCGCAAGGGATTCGTGCTGATCACCGGCGAGGTGGGGCTGGGCAAGAGCACCCTGCTGCGCCGGCTGGTCACCCGGCTGGGCGAGGAGCAATGTCGGGTCGCCCTGGTCATGAACACCCACCTGCGCGGAAACGAGCTGCTGCGTGCGGTGTTGCGCGATCTGGGGCTGACACCGGGGAACTCATTCGACGATGACCTCGCCGCCTTCAACAGCTATCTGATCGAGCGCCATCATGCTGGCGAGACGGTCGCCCTGGTCATCGACGACGCGCAGAACCTGTGCCCGGAGTCGCTCGAGCTGATCCGCCTGCTGAGCAATCTCGAGACCTCCCAGTACAAGCTGGTTCAGATCGTCCTCTGCGGACAGCCCGAACTGCTCGACACGCTTGGCCAGCCGAGGATCCGCCAGCTCGCGAGCCGGATCAGCAAGCACGTGGAGCTGCTGCCCCTGTCAGAGGATGAAGCTGCGCGTTATGTGCGCTTCCGCCTTGACTGCGCGGGGGCGGACGGGATCCGGCTGTCGGCCGGGGCGCTGCGTTGCCTGTACCGGGACAGCAGGGGCAATCCGCGGCGCATGCACCTGCTGTTGGACACCTGCCTCTACGGACTGGTGGCTGGAGGCGGGCGCGAGATCGGTGCTGACCTGGTGCGACGGGCGAGCGCCGAGGCGGGCCTGCTCCAGCGCGGCAGCCGTGGCGGGCCCACACGACCGACACGGCTTGCCGCCAGCGTCTTCATGGCGGCCTGCGCGCTGGCACTGCTGGCCTTCAGCCTGCTGCGCCAGGGACCGGCCAGCGCCAGCGTCGAGGCGTCCGTTGCAGCCCCGGGGCGGCTGCCTGCCCCTCTTCCGGAAGTCGCTGGCCCGACGTCGGAGGTCGATTCGTTCGCACTGTGCCTGCAGCGGCTGACCGGCCTTGATCCCGTCGATGCGGCGGCGTCGGTGGCCGAGCCCGGCGTCCTGGCCGGGCGCCTCTACGCTCTGGGCTCGCCGGTCGAGCTGGTTCAGCTTCCACCGGACCTTGAGCTGCGCCGCCCGGCCGTGGGCTGCCTTGCCGACCCGCAATCCGGTGTCGCGGGGTGGCTGGCATGGCGACCGGAGCTGGTCGCTGCGGATTTTGCCCTGGG
Organism: Pseudomarimonas salicorniae; assembly: GCF_023156535.1. GTDB lineage: Bacteria > Pseudomonadota > Gammaproteobacteria > Xanthomonadales > Xanthomonadaceae > Pseudomarimonas > Pseudomarimonas salicorniae. The sequence continues at coordinate 241,985 of NZ_JALNMH010000006.1, forward strand.
CCGTCAGGGCGAGCCGGTTCGCGCCCTCCAGGCACGCCTTGCCGAAGCCGGCTTCTACCGGTCTGCGCTGGATGGCGAGGTCGGGCCGCGCACGGTGGCGGCACTGGCCAGCTTCCAGCGCGAGCGCGGCCTGCCCGCGACCGGCTACCCCGATGCCCTGACCCGATATCTGCTTGAACACGATGCGGCGCCCGTGGGTGCTGCAAGCGAGGACTCCTGACATGGCCACCCCCGTCTCCCGACTCCCTCGCCAGGGCGCCGACGCTGCCAGTGAGCGGCCGCGCCTGGGCCGCATGCTGAAGGATCTGGGCCTGCTCACCGCTACCCAGCTGGAATACGCGCTGCAGAAACAGGAGGTGGAGCAGGACCGGATCGGCAACATCCTGGTCGGAAACGGCCTGGTCCTCGAGCACGACGTGGCCAAGGTGATTGCCGAGCAGCGTGGCATTCCCTTCGTGCCCGCCTCCGACCTGCCCCAGCCCGACGCGGGCGTGCTCGCCCTGTTCAACCGCGAGCTGTGCCTGGCCAATCGCTTCCTGCCCTGGCGGAAGGGGGAGCGCGGGCTGGAGGTGCTGCTCGGCGATTCCGACCCCGAAGAGATCGGGCGCCTGGTCATGCAGCGCTGCGACCTGCCCGCGGTGTTTCACCAGACCGAGAATTCCAGGCTGATCCAGCAGATCCGCCAGTGTTACTACTTCGCCCAGAATCCGGTCGAGAAACTGGTCAGGCGGGAGATCCAGCTGCTGGCCTCGGACGTCGACAACGTTGCCACCCCGGCACGGCTGCTCGACCACCTCCTGCACTTCGCCATCCGCGAGCGCGCGACCGACATCCACATCGCGCCCTCCGCCAAGAGCTGGCACGTGCTGTTCCGTATCGACGGCATCCTGCGCCCGATGCTGGCCTTCCCGCCCGCTCTTGCCCGCCTGCTGACCTTCGTCAAGATCAACTCGCAGATGGATATCTCCGAGCAGCGCAAGCCGCAGGACGGCAGCTTCCACACGGTGATCCTGGACAAGCCCTACACGGTGCGCATCTCCACCCTGGTGAGCGAGGCCGGGGAGCGAATGGTGCTGCGCCTGCTGCCCGAGCGCGGCGACATGTCCGGCCTCCTGCAGCTTGGGTACCGGAAACAGGATGTCAGCCTGCTGCAGCGGATCTTCGAGCGACCCTCGGGACTGGTGCTGATCACCGGGCCGACCGGTTCGGGCAAGAGCACCACCCTGCACGCGGCACTGCGCATGCAGTCCCTGATCGAGCGCAATGTGCTGACCGTCGAGGATCCGGTCGAGTACCGCGTGCCCGGCGCCTGCCAGACCGAGGTCAACCGCCGCGCCGGCTACGACTTCGGGTCGGCGCTGCGCAACTTCCTGCGTCACGATCCGGACGTCATGCTCATCGGCGAGATCCGCGATGGTGAGACCGCTCGGGCCGCGGTCGAGTCGGCGGCCACTGGCCACTTGGTGCTTTCCACGCTGCATGTGGCGAATGTGTTCGGGGTGATCCCGCGGTTGCGTCCGTTCGGCCTGGGCGCGCAGGAAATCGCCGACAACCTGGTGGCGATCATCAGCCAGCGACTGGTGCGAAGGGTCTGCCCGCACTGTGCCCAGCCGCAGCTGTTCGACCAGTCCACCAAGGAGTGGCTGGGTGAGCATCACAAGGGGCCCGGGCGGATGGGGGCCGGCTGCGATGCCTGCCGGGGCACCGGCTATCTCGGCCGGGTGCCGGTGTACGAGATTCTCCAGGTCAGCCAGGCGATCGTCACCGCCATCGTCGACGAGCAGGGCCGCGAGACCCTGCTGCGCACGGCGCGGGAGAGCGGCTTCCAGCCGATGCAGGAGATGGCGAGGCAGCTGGTGGCAGACGGCCAGACCACGCACGAGGAAATCGTCCGCGTGCTGGGTGAGGCGGCGGCGGAGCACGACGCGTGAAGGCCTTCTACTACCGGCTGCAGAGTCCCGCGGGCAGGGTCCGCAGCGGCGTGCTGCAGCTGGCCGTCGAGCGCGAGTTCTCGGCCCGCGTCTGGCTGGAGAAGAACCATGACGGTGTCGTACTGAGCCTGGTGCACATCCCGCGCTGGCTGGCGATGCTGCTGAACGCGCTGGGTGGGCTCTTCGCGCGGCGGATCGACGCGGTCGAGCTCGGCGGCCTGTTGCGCGACCTTGGCGTGATGCTCGGCGCCGGCGTGCCGATGCTCAGCGCGCTCGATTCGCTGATCGAGGAAAATCGCGACACCGGCCAGCATCGGGTGGCCCGGGTCGCGCAATCGCTGTCGGACGAGCTCGGCGCCGGCGCCAGCATCAGCGAGGCATTCGGCAAGCAGCCGAATGTGTTTCCGGAGACCGTCCTGAATCTGGTGAACATCGGCCAGGAGACCGGCGCCATCGATCGCATGCTGATTGAGGCCGCCGAGCATGTCGAGCGGGTCAACAAGATGGGCCGCGATGCGCGGCGGGCCCTGATCTACCCGGCCTTCGTGGTGGCTGCCCTGCTGCTGGTCTCCTGCGTGTGGATCTTCTACGTGATCCCCAACCTGGCCGACCTCTATCGGCAGATGAACATCGAGCTGCCGGCGATCACCGCGGCCCTGCTGGATTTCTCCGAGGTTGCCTCGGAACACGTCGAGCTCAGCCTGTTCATCCTGTTTCTGCTGATCGTGGTGCCGATCGTGCTGGTCCGGCTGAGCTGGCGGTTCCGCTCGCGGCTGCACGGGCTCGGGCACCGGCTCCCGGTGTCGCGGGTGATCATGCGCGCCTCGGGCATGGCCTTCATCACCGAGCATCTGGCCCTGCTGGTCGCCGCCGGCCTCGACATGTCGCGCAGCCTCGATGTGCTGACCCGCTCGGTCAACGACGAGTACTACCGCTCGCGGATCATCGATGCGCACCGCTATGTCCAGCGCGGCGAGCGTCTGGCTGCGGCGATGAAGCAGGTGGGCGGCTTCCCGGCGATGGCCGTGCGGATGATCGCGGTCGGCGAGGAGACCGGCACCACCACCGCTCAGCTGCGCTTCCTCGCACAGGAATACCGGCAGCGCTTCGACCACATCATCGAATCGCTCGCCGAGGTGCTGAAGCCGGCGATCATCATCACGCTGGGCCTGATGTTCGTGCTGTTCGTGGTTGCCATGTACCTGCCGATCTACGACCTGATCCGCCAGGCGATGGCGCCACCCGCCTACTGAGCCGAGGGAGCCCATGAGAACGCGAGCGCAGCGGCAAACGCCACGTGGACGGCAGCAGGGAATTGCCCTGTGGGACACCCTGCTGCTGGTCACACTGCTGGCCGGCTTCCTGCTGGTGTCCTTCATCCTGATCGAGGCGCGCACTCCGCGGCAGCTGGCCGCCGACCGCAGCGCCATGGTGTCCTGGGCGCACAGCAAGATCTTCGGCTTCGCCGCGGCCAACGCCCGGCTGCCCTGTCCCGACGTCAACAACGATGGCCTCGAGGACTGCGACGCGGCCAACGTGAGCGGGTTGCTGCCGCTGCGCACCCTCGGCCTTGATGCCGACGCGCCGATGCGCGGGCCGACCCGGATCAACTTCGTGGTCTACCGCCCTGGCGGAAACGACCTGGCGGTGGCCGGGTCGGCGTACGAGCCGGCACACTGGGACGGGGCCCTCGAGTCCTACGGCAACGTCAATGATCTCGACTTCTGCGCCAAGCTCGAGGGACTGATTGCGAGCGCAGCCAGCGCAGATGCCTTCAGCGTCAGCATGGCACCGGAGCTGACCCAGCCGCAGGTACGCACCGCCTCGACGCTGCGCGCCCTGTCCGACCACCTGAGCTGTCGGACCACGCTCAGCAGCGTGCATGCGATCGCCCTGTCGGTCGACGCGGTGACCGAGGTGCAGGAAGTCTTCGACGACATCAAGAGCTCGGCCGAGCAGGCGATCATCTTCAACGCCATCACGGGCGTGTTGACCGTGGTCAGCGTAGCCGTGTCGGCGATTACCCTGGCATCGTCCATCACTACGCTGACAGCAGCTTCGACGGCGCTCGCCAGCGCGGTGCTTTCCTGCGCTGTGCTCGTAGGCTGCGCGCTGATCCCCGTGTACAGCGCCGCCGTCGCCGCGGCCAGCGTGGCGATTGGACTCTCCGCCGCCGCGGTCGCCGCCAACGCCCTGTCCCTGGTCCCGCTGGCGGTGGCGATCGGACTTGCCGCCGACGTCGCCTCGCGTGCTTCGGTAAGCGGGGGTGGTCCGCCGCCCGACAACAGCCAGCAGCTAGCGACCCTGCTGGCCACCGCGCAGGACCTGGAGGCGGCTGCCCTGCAGTATCGGCAGGAAGCCACTGCCGCGCGGACCACCGCCGATGCCTCGCAGGCTTCGGCCACTGCCGCGCGCACCGCCGCGCATGGCCAGGCCGATGCCTGGGATCCGTCGAACACCCACGATGCCACGTTGAACCAGGCGCTCGACGCAGCCCAGGCGGCGGTGGACGCCGAGATCGCCCGCGATGCCGCGCAGGGCCAGTACGACCTGCTGGTGCAGCGGGTGAACGACCTGAACATCGAGCTCAACAACGCGATCGCCGCGCAGGCCGCCAATCCGGGCCAGACCTGGCGCGCCACCGTGGTCGCGGACCTCACCGCCCAGCGCGATGCCGCGATCGTCGAGCGTGATGCGGCCCTGGTGACCCGCAACGCGGCCAATGCGGCGGCGACGACTGCGCAGAACGACTACATCGCCGCCCGCGACCTCGCCGCATCGCGATATGCAAATGCGCCCTTCAACGGCAACCCCTCGCAGATGATCGCCCTGATCGATGACTACCGGACCAAGTTCCTCAAGGCCCAGCGTGACGAGGCCGCAGCGGTCCAGGCCGATGCGCTGGCCGATGAGGCCGAGGCCAAGGCGATCGAGGCGAGGGCGTCCTACGTCGGCCTCAACTGTCAGGTCAATCCGCCGCCGGCGCCTACCACCGAGTGCCCAGAGCTGCCGCCAGGGGCGCCCACGCCGGGCGCCGGCCTGACGGTCTGGGCCGGCGCCAGCGCGGTGCTTGAGCAGGCCGATGGACGAGGAGCGGTGCGATGAGCGGGTTCCAGCCTCGGCGCCCGACCCAGACCGGCTTCTCGCTGATCGAGCTGGCCGCAGTGATGGTGATCCTCGCCGCGGTCGGCGGGCTCCTGTGGTTCCTGCTGCCGCGCCTGTCCCTGGTGGCTACGCCCGAAGCACGCCCGGTGAGCGAGCTGCGCGAGGCCGAACAGGCCCTGATCGGCTTCGCCATTGCCCGGTCGCGGCTGCCCTGTCCGGACACCGACAATGACGGCGTCGAGGACTGCACCGCGAGCGCCAGTGCGGGGCTGCTGCCGCAGCGTACGCTTGGCCAGGTCTTCCCCGCGCCGATCCGCTATGCGGTCAGCCGCGGCACGCTCAATGATCTGACCACGCTCAGCAATCGGTATGTGCCGCCGATCCCCCTCGGACCCACCTTGCCTGCGCCGGCGCCGCCGCCCGCGGCGGTACCCGTTCAGCTCAACGGCTTCGACCTCTGCGTGAGGCTGCGCGATGCGCAGGGTGCCGCGGTGGGCAACATCTCGCTTGCCGGTGGCGTCCAGGCGGCGTTCGCCCTGGCGCATCCCGGCAGCCTCGACATGGACGGCGACGGCAGCCCGTTCGATGGCGCCAGCCTGACCCAGAGCTTTGCCCTGCCGGGCACCGCGCCGAGCAACAGCTACGACGATGTCTCGCGTGCGGTGGGAATCGGCCAGCTGGCAAGCCGGCTGGGCTGCCTCAAGCTGCTCTCGCTGGCGAATGGCGCGGCGCGCAGCGCGGGCGCGGCGCGCGATCTCTACGACTACGTCGTGCTCTACCGGGACTTCCGGGTCTTCAATCGCGACCAGGCGGAATCGGCGCTCGACCAGGCCGAGTTCGAGGTGGCGATGGCGGCGGCCGGGCTGGCGCTGGCGATCGCCTCGGAGGCGATCTCGATCGCGGGCTCGGCGGAGTCGTTCGGCGCCGCGGCCTTCGCCATCGCCATCGCCGCGGCCAACATCGGCGTGGCCACCGCGCAGGTCGTGATCGCCGCCCAGTCGCTGGCCGATGCGCAGCAGGGCATCGTCACCGCCCAGGCCCAGCTGGACGCCGCCAACCTCTCGGTCACCAGCTACCTCAACCAGTTCAATGCCGCCGATGCCCGCGCTCGGGCGATCGACGCAAGGGGACTCGTGCAATGAACCGGCAACGCGGCTACAGCCTGCTCGAACTCGCCATCTCCCTGGTGGTGCTCTCCCTGGTCGTGGGCCTGATCTTCCGCTTCAGCGGGCTGGCGGTCGATTTCAGCAACAGCGAGCTGGAGCGTGACCTGCTGCGCTCGGCGGACTCGGCGCTGGTCGGGTTCGTCCTCGCCAACCACCGTCTGCCCTGTCCCGACAGCAATGCCGATGGCAGCGAGGACTGCGCCGGGGGCACCGCGGTCGGCGGTCTGCCCTTCCGCACCCTTGGCCTGCCGGACGCGCGGGCCCGGGCCATGCGCTACGGAATCTATCGCGCGCCCAATGCCGGCAGCGCCGCGGCCGATGCCGATCTCGGCGTGGTGCTGGACCGGATGCCCCTGCTCGAGGTGTCCGGCGTGCCGCTGGGCGCCCGGCTGGATTTCGCCGGGAACCGCAACGGCATCGACTTCTGCGCTGCGCTGCGCACCGCCAGCCTGGCCGGCTTCAGCAACAGCCGCGTGCACGCCACCGGCGGCAGCGTCGATCGCAATGTCGCCTATGCCGTCGCCTTGCCCGGGCGCACCGACGCGGGCAACAGCGGAACCCTGCTCGACGGTGTCCACACCGGCGGCTCCCCGGCCTTCGAAACCGCGGCCCGCGCCGGCAGTCGCCTGTATGACGACCGCGTGGTGGCGGCAAGCTTCGACCGGCTGTGGGGCGAGCTGAGTTGCGGCGAGGTCGTGGCGGCGGTCAACCACGCCCACGCCAACGCGGCCAGCGCTGCGGAAGTGATCATGCAGGCCATCGCCGACTACAAGCTGCAGCTCGACCTCGCCAAGCGCATGGCCGAATCGTCGCTGGCCGGCGCGGTGGCGGGCGAGGCCGCGGCCATCGGCGGCGTGGCCCTGGCCGCCGCCGAGGCAGCGCTGGCGGTGGCCCAGACCATCCTCACCACCGGCGCCGCTGCCGCGGTCACCGGGCTGGCGGCGGCGGCTGTCGCGCTGTCCGCGGTCGGGCTCGGCCTGTCGACGGTGTCGCTGGCCATGGCCGTGATCTCGCTGGACAGCGCGACCCAGGACGTCGCCGACTTCCTCAGCCAGGGCTATGTGGTGCGCTCGCAGGCGCTCGCCGCCCGGCTGCGCGCCAATGCCGAGGCCGCCGACGCCGCCGGCCTGTACTGATCGATTCCTGTTCCTCGACGAGATGACCCGCATGCCCGCTCCCGACCTGCACACCCTCCCGCCCAGGCAGCGTGGTTTCAGCCTGCTCGAGCTGTCGGTGGTGCTGGTGGTCATTGCCGTGATCATCGGCGCCGTCAGCGTTGGCGGCGACATCCAGCGCAACGCCAACTACCAGCGTGTGGCAAGCCAGCACGTGCAGGCCTGGGCAGTGGTTTTCGACACCTACGCCAGCGCCAACAACCTGGTGCTTGGAGACAGCGCGACCGCACCGACCGGCAAGGTCAACGGCGCCGACAATACGCCGCTGTGCGGAGCCAACCTGCGCAGCGCGGTGCAGGCGGCGGGCATTCGCCTGCCGCCGGGACGTGCCGAGGGCAGCGAGGACCTCGCGGTGTACCTCGACGCCAGCGGCACGCCGCAGGAAGTCCAGGTGTGCTTCTCCAGCGTCGACTGGCACGAACCCGGTGCCACCTCGGGCACCTACGTAGTGCGGAAGCGCAATGTGATGACCCTCAGCCGCCTGTCGCCGGCACTGGCGCGCCTGCTCGACGCCTATTTCGACAACCATCCCGATGCCAGCTTCGGCCGCTTCCGCGAGCAGTCGAGGGCCGCCCAGACGACGCCCACCTCATCGACCTGGAGCCAGAACGAGTCGGCCATCGACGAGGCCCAGTCGGCGTCGCTGAGCGCCTACCTGCTGATGAACCGCTAACGGTCCTTCCCCGTGGCGGTGCCCGGCGGTTTCGCCGGCCTGAACGCATGGGCCCCGGCGCCCCAGGGGGGCGCCCATCGTTTGACCTGATCAGGCCTCGAGGGTGGCGAGGTCGCCCTTGTTCTCCAGCCAGGCCTTGCGATCGGATGCGCGCTTCTTGCTGAGCAGCATGTCCATCAGCGCCGAGGTCTCGTTGCCGTCCTCGACCGTGAGCTGGCACAGGCGGCGGGTGTCCGGATGGATCGCCGACTCGCGCAGCTGGATCGGATTCATCTCGCCCAGGCCCTTGAAGCGGGTGACGCTGACCTGGCCCTTGATCTTCTCGCGCTCGATGCGCTCGAGCAGGATGCGCTTCTCTTCCTCGTCCAGCGCATAGAACACCTGCTTGCCCACATCGACGCGGAACAGCGGCGGCATGGCGACGAACACATGACCGGCCTGGACCAGGGCAGGGAAATGCTTGAGGAACAGCGCCGAGAGCAGGGTGGCGATGTGCAGGCCATCCGAGTCGGCGTCGGCGAGCACGATGATCTTGCCGTAGCGCAGGCCGCTGATGTCCTCCGAGCCGGGATCGCAGCCGATGGCGACGGCCAGGTCATGGACCTCCTGCGAGGCCAGCACCGAGCCGGACTCCACCTCCCAGGTGTTCAGGATCTTGCCGCGCAGGGGCAGGATGGCCTGGAAGTCCTTGTCGCGGGCCTGCTTGGCACTGCCGCCGGCCGAGTCGCCCTCGACCAGGAACAGCTCGGTGCGGCCGAGGTCCTGCGAAATGCAGTCGGCCAGCTTGCCGGGCAGGGCGGGTCCCTGGGTGATCTTCTTGCGCACCACCTGCTTTTCGGTCTTGAGCCGCGCCTGGGCGCGTTCGATCGCCATCTGCGCGATGGCCATGCCGATCTCGTGGTGCTGGTTGAGGTACAGCGAGAAGGCGTCGTGCACCGCGTTCTCGACAAAGGCCGCAGCCTGGCGCGAGGACAGCCGCTCCTTGGTCTGGCCGCTGAACTGCGGGTCGGTCATCTTCATGCTGAGCACGTAACTGACCCGGTCCCAGACGTCCTCCGGCGCCAGCTTCACGCCGCGCGGGAGGAGGTTGCGGAAGTCGCAGAACTCGCGCAGGGCATCGGTGATGCCGGTGCGCAGACCGTTGACGTGGGTGCCGCCCTGGGCGGTCGGGATCAGGTTGACGTAGCTTTCCTGGATCAGCTCGCCGTCTGCGACCCATGCCACCGCCCAGTCAGCCGCCTCGGTGTCCTTGGACAGGCTGGCCATGAACAGGTCCGCAGGCACGATCTCCCGGTCGGCCAGCATGCCGGAGAGGTAGTCCTTGAGGCCGTTCTCGTAGTACCAGGTCTGCTGCTCGCCCGTGGCCTCCTCGATCAGCTTCACGGTGAGGCCGGGGCAGAGCACGGCCTTGGCGCGCAGCAGGTGGCGCAGGGCGCGCAGGTTGATCTTCGGGGTGTCGAAGTACTTCGGATCCGGCCAGAAGCGTACCCGGGTGCCGGTGTTGCGCTTGCCCACGGTACCGACCACGGCCAGGGTCGAGGCCGGGAAGCCGTCGCGGTACTCCTGCCGGTACTCGTTGCCGTCGCGCTTGATGTAGACCTCGACCTTGTTCGACAGCGCATTGACCACGCTGACGCCGACGCCGTGCAGACCGCCCGAGAAGGTGTAGTTCTTGCCGCTGAACTTGCCGCCGGCATGCAGGCGGGTGAGGATCAGCTCGACGCCGGGAATGCCTTCCTCGGGGTGGATGTCGACCGGCATGCCGCGGCCGTCGTCGCTGACCTCGCAGCTGCCGTCGGCATAGACGGTGATCTCGATGGTCTTGGCATGCCCGGCCAGCGCCTCGTCGACCGAGTTGTCGATGACTTCCTGGGCGAGGTGGTTCGGTCGCGTGGTGTCGGTGTACATGCCGGGCCGGCGCTTGACCGGGTCAAGGCCGGACAGGACTTCGATATCGGCGGCGTTGTAGCGACTGCTCATGCGGGACGGGGCCTGCGGGGAAACCAGCCGCGCATGGTTGCCCGTCCGCCGGCCGAACGCAACCGCCGGGGCCGCGCTGCGCGGAGCCCCGCCGGGGCCGGATGCCGGCCCGGCTGAACGCCCGGGCTGCCGTCCCCCGGCCCACTCCGGTAGAATGCCGCTTTCACGCAGCCTACCTGCCATGACTCCCCTGATTTTCGTTACCGGTGGCGTGGTGTCCTCGCTTGGCAAGGGCATCGCTGCCGCGTCGCTGGCCGCCATCCTCGAAGCGCGCGGTCTGCGCGTGGCGATGATGAAGCTCGATCCCTACATCAACGTCGACCCGGGCACCATGAGCCCGTTCCAGCACGGCGAGGTCTACGTCACCGACGATGGCGCCGAAACCGACCTTGATCTCGGCCACTACGAGCGCTTCGTCCGGGTCCACCTGACCCGCAACCACTCGATCACAACCGGCCGCATCTACGAGAACGTGATCCGCCGCGAGCGCCGCGGGGACTACCTCGGCGCCACCGTGCAGGTGATCCCGCACATCACCGACGAGATCAAGCGCTGCGTCAACGAGGCCACCGAGGGCTTCGACGTCGGCCTGGTCGAGATCGGCGGCACGGTGGGCGACATCGAGTCGCTGCCCTTCCTCGAGGCGATCCGTCAGATCCGCACCGAGCGCGGCCCGCACAAGGCGATCTTCATGCACCTGACCCTGGTGCCCTGGATCGCCGCCGCCGGCGAGCTGAAGACCAAGCCGACCCAGCATTCGGTGAAGGAGCTGCGCTCGATCGGTATCCAGCCGGACATCCTGGTCTGCCGCAGCGAGCAGCCGCTGCCGGAGTCCGAGCGGCGCAAGATCGCGCTGTTCACCAATGTGCCGGAGAAGGCGGTCATCTCGGCGGTGGACCTCGACAACATCTACAAGATCCCGCTCTGGCTGCATGAGCAGGGCCTGGACCAGATCGTGGTCGAGGACCTGAAACTCGACGTGCAGCGCGAGGCCGACCTGTCCGAGTGGCGCGCCGTGGTCGACGCCATGGTGCACCCGGTCGACGAGGTCACCGTGGCCGTGGTCGGCAAGTACGTCGATCACGCCGATGCCTACAAATCGCTGGCCGAGGCGCTCAAGCACGGCGGACTGCGCCAGCGCACCCGGGTCAAGCTGAAGTGGCTGGAGTCCGAGCAGGTCGAACGCGAAGGCGTCGACGTGCTCAAGGGGGTCGACGCCGTGCTGGTGCCGGGCGGCTTCGGCGACCGCGGCTTCGAGGGCAAGGTGATGACCTCGCGCTACGCCCGCGAGCAGGGTGTGCCGTACTTCGGCATCTGCTACGGCATGCAGGCGGCGGTGGTCGACTTTGCCCGCCATGTCGCAGGGCTCGAGGGCGCCAACAGCACCGAGAACGACAAGGCCAGCCCGCATCCGGTGATCGGCCTGATCACCGAATGGCGCACCTCCGGCGGCGACGTCGAGCGGCGCGGTGAGGGTGACGACAAGGGCGGCACCATGCGTCTTGGCCTGCAGGAATGCCGGCTCAAGCCGGGGACCAAGGCACGCGCGCTGTATGGCAAGGACGTGGTCGCCGAGCGGCACCGTCATCGCTACGAGTTCAACAACCGCTATCGCAGCCAGCTCGAAGAGGCCGGCCTGGTGATCAGCGCCAAGTCGATGGACGACCTGCTGGTCGAGATGATCGAGCTCTCCGACCACCCGTGGTTCGTCGCCTGCCAGGCGCATCCAGAGTTTCTCTCCACCCCGCGTGACGGTCACCCGCTGTTCATCGGCTTCATCCGCGCCGCGCGCGAGCACAAGGCCGGGGGCAAGCTGCTCAAGGAGGCCAGCGCTTGAAACTCTGCGGATTCGAGGTCGGTCTCGACCAGCCGTTCTTCCTGATTGCAGGCCCCTGCGTGATCGAGTCGCAGCAGCTGCAGCTCGACACCGCCGGCGCCCTGATGGAGATCACCAGCGAGCTGGGCATCCCCTTCATCTTCAAGTCGAGCTTCGACAAGGCCAACCGCACCTCGGCCGGCAGCTTCCGCGGCCCGGGCATGGAGGAGGGCCTGAAGGTGCTGTCCGAGGTCAAGTCGCAGCTCGGCGTGCCGGTGCTCACCGACGTCCACGAGTACACGCCGATGGACGAGGTGGCCTCGGTGGTCGATGTGCTGCAGACCCCGGCCTTCCTCTGCCGGCAGACCGACTTCATCCAGAACGTCGCCCGCGCCGGCAAGCCGGTGAACATCAAGAAGGGCCAGTTCCTCAGCCCCTGGGAGATGAAGCACGTCGCCGCCAAGGCCAAGGCCACCGGCAACGAGCAGATCATGGTCTGCGAGCGCGGCGCGAGCTTCGGCTACAACAACCTGGTCTCCGACATGCGCTCGCTGGCGGTGATGCGGGACACGGGCTGTCCGGTGGTGTTCGACGCCACGCACTCGGTGCAGCTGCCCGGCGGCGCCGACGGCAAGTCCGGCGGGCAGCGCGAGTTCGTCCCGGTGCTGTCGCGCGCGGCGGTGGCCGCCGGCGTGGCGGGGCTGTTCATGGAGACCCATCCGGACCCCGACAAGGCGCTCTCCGACGGTCCCAACGCCTGGCCGCTGCCGAAGATGCGTGCCCTGCTGGAGACCCTGATGGAGCTGGACCGCGCGGTGAAGCGCGCCGGCTTCCTCGAGTCCACGGGCGGATGAGGGCGCGGTGCTGCGGCCGCCGGGGAAGAGGCTGAGTTGAGCGGCCTGATCTGGCTGCTGCTGGCGGTGGGCGTCCTGCTGGTGCTCTGGCGGGTCCTGCTGGCACGCAGTCGCGCCGCGCGCGCAACTCCCATGCAACCCGATGACCCCTGGCTGCTCGCGGCGATCAGCCGGGCGCGGGCCTCCTATCCGGATATGCTCGCCCTGCTGGCCACCGGCCAGGAGCTGGTGGTGAAGTTCCCGCTGGCCAACTCGGAAGGCGAGCTCGAGCACGTCTGGGGCGGCGTGGAGCGTGCGGACGAGCAGGGCGTCGAGGTGTCCATCGTGACCCCCTTGCTCGTCGGCGAAACCCCGCAGGGTCCGCGACGCATAGCCCGCGACGAGATCGAGGACTGGCAGGCCTTCCTGCCCGACGGCGGCATCCGCGGTGGCTTCACCACCCAGGCCCAGCTGGCGGTGTGCCGGCGCGAGGGCTTTTCGATTCCGACGCGGCTGCAGGAGCAGACCGCGCGCTTCCTTGACTCCATCGATTTTTCATCACCCGAGACTTCACCATGACCTCGATCAGCGCCATCCACGCCCGCGAGATCCTCGATTCCCGCGGTAACCCCACCCTCGAAGCCGAAGTCACCCTGTCCAGCGGGCACGTGGGCCGTGCGGCGGTGCCGTCGGGCGCCTCGACCGGGACCAAGGAGGCAGTGGAACTGCGTGATGGGGACAAGACCCGCTATCTCGGCAAGGGTGTCAAGAAGGCCGTGGCCAACGTCAACGGCGTGATCGCCGAGGCGCTGAAGGGATTCGACGCCGCCGACCAGAAGGGCCTCGACAGCAAGCTCATCGACCTCGACGGCAGTGACAACAAGGGCCAGCTCGGCGCCAACGCGCTGCTCGGCGTGTCGCTGGCCAACGCCCACGCGGTCGCTGCCGCAAAGGGCCTGCCGCTGTGGAAGCACCTTGCCGGTGATCGCGAGGTAGCGCTGCCGGTGCCGATGATGAACATCATCAACGGCGGTGCGCATGCCGACAACAATGTCGACCTGCAGGAGTTCATGATCCTGCCGCTCGGCCTGCCGAGCTTCTCCGAGGCACTGCGCGCCGGCACCGAGGTGTTCCACGCGCTGAAGTCGGTGCTCAAGGGGCGTGGCCTGTCGACCGCCGTCGGCGATGAGGGCGGCTTCGCCCCGGACCTGAAGTCGAACGAGGAAGCGCTGGAGACCATCCTCGAGGCGATCAACAAGGCCGGCTACAAGGTTGGCGAGGACATCGCGCTGGGCCTCGATGTTGCCAGCTCGGAGTTCTACGAGAGCGGCAAGTACAACCTGGTGGGCGAGGGCAAGCGCCTGTCCTCCGAGCAGTTTGTCGAGTTCATGGCCGACTGGTGCCGCCGCTATCCGATCGTCACGATCGAGGATGGCATGGCCGAGGACGACTGGGCTGGCTGGAAGGCCCTGACCGCGGCGCTCGGCAGCAAGGTCCAGCTGGTCGGTGACGACCTGTTCGTGACCAATCCGAAGATTTTCCGCGACGGTATCGACCAGCAGGTGGCCAATGCCATCCTGATCAAGGTCAACCAGATCGGCACCCTCAGCGAGACGCTGGAGGCCATCGCCATGGCCCATGCCGCGAACTACGCCGCGGTCGTGTCGCACCGCTCGGGCGAGACCGAGGACACCACCATCGCCGACATCTCGGTTGCGACGACGGCCACCCAGATCAAGACCGGCTCGCTGTGTCGCAGCGATCGCGTGGCCAAGTACAACCAGCTGCTGCGCATCGAGGAAGCGCTCGGCAAGTCGGCGCGCTACGCGGGCCGGGCGGCCCTGCTCGGCCGCGCCTGAGGGGCGGCGTGACTTGCGTCGCCTGATCGCCCTGGTGCTGATCCTGATGCTGGCCGGCCTGCAGGCCAAGCTGTGGCTGGGGGAGGGCGGTCGTGCCGAGGTCGAGGCGCTGCGCGAGTCGGTCAAGCTCCAGCGCGCCGAGAACAAGCGGCTTGAGCAGCGCAATGCGGCACTCGGCGCCGAGGTGGAGGATCTCAAGTCCGGCACCGCGGCGGTCGAGGAGCGGGCCCGGACCGAACTCGGCATGATCAAGCCCGGGGAGACGTTCTACCGGGTCATCGACCCGCCGCCGGCGGCGCAGGCGCCATGAGCTGGGTCGTCGTGCCCGCGGCAGGCCGCGGCAGCCGCTTCGGCGGCGCCGTGCCCAAGCAGTACCTCAGCCTGTTCGGGCGCAGCGTGTTGCATCACACGCTCGACCGCCTGGCTCGGCATCCGGAGATCAGCGGCCTGGTGGTCGCGCTCTCCGCCCAGGATGCCCACTGGCCGGGCTGGCGCGAGATGCGCGGCAAGCCGGTCCTGCGCTGCGAGGGCGGCCGCGAGCGTGCCGATTCGGTGCTGGCCGGCCTGCGCGCCCTGCCCGATGCCGTGCGCGAGCGCGACTGGGTACTGGTCCACGATGCGGCGCGCCCCTGCCTGCGGCAGGATGACCTCAGCCGCCTGCTCGAGCACGGCCGCGTCCACGGCGTCGGCGCCATCCTCGCCGCTCCGGTGCGAGACACCCTGAAGCGGGCGACCGCTGATGGCGAGATCGCCGGCAGCGAGCCGCGCGAGCGCCTGTGGCGCGCCCTGACCCCGCAGATGTTCCGTCGCGCCACCCTGACCCGGGCGCTGGAGTCGGCCCTCGCCGCTGGCGCGGCGATCACCGACGAGGCGATGGCGGTCGAACGCATCGGCCTCAAGCCGCTGCTGGTCGAGGGCGCCGAGGACAATCTCAAGATCACCACCGAGGCCGACCTGCCGATGGCCGAGTTCCTCTTGGGGCGGTTGGGGAGTGAGGCTTGAGGGGCAGGGTTCGGTCGCTGCGCCGCCTGCGCCTCCGCTTCGCTGGTTCGAGGTTCGCAGAACCCTGCACCGTCCGGATGTAGGAGCCAGCTTGCTGGCGATCGTCGTTCCGACGGCGCGGATCGCCAGCAAGCTGGCTCCTACAATGGGCGCGGGACACGCACTTGCGAATCCCGAATTCCGAATCCCGAAACGAACAAGGTTCCGTCACCCATGCAAACCACACTTCCCCTGCGCATCGGCATCGGCTACGACGTCCACGCTTTCGGCGAGGGCGATCACGTGATGCTGGGAGGGGTGCGCGTCGCGCACTCCAAGGGGCTGCAGGCGCACTCGGACGGTGACGTGCTGCTGCATGCGATCTGCGATGCGCTGCTCGGCGCGCTGGCGCTGGGCGACATCGGCAAGCATTTCCCGCCCAGCGATCCGCAGTGGAAGGACGTCGACAGCCGCATGCTGCTGCGCGCGGTCCAAGCCCTGCTGCAGGAGCGTGGCTGGCGGGTCGGCAATGTCGACAGCGTGGTGGTCTGCGAGCGGCCCAAGCTGGCGCCGCACATCGACGCCATGCGTGCTGCCATCGCCGAAGACCTGCGGGTCGACACCGGCGATGTGGCGGTGAAGGCAACCACCAGCGAGCGGCTGGGCTTCACCGGGCGCGAGGAGGGCATCGCGGCCCAGGCCGTGGTCACCCTGATCGCCCGCCAGTGAGCCCGCCGCTGCCCAGCGCCTTCGGCGGGCCGGTGCTGACCGCGCGAATCCGCAGCTGCCCGGAGGACTTCATCGTCGAGGAGCAGCTCGGCTTCACTGCCGACGGGGAGGGCGAGCACGCCTTTCTCGAGGTCGAGAAGCGCGGCGCCAACACCGCCTGGGTCGCGGGTGAGCTGGCCCGCTGGGCCGGCATTCCGTTGTCCGCGGTCGGCTATGCCGGGCTGAAGGACCGCCACGCCGTCACCCGGCAGACCTTCACCCTGCACCTGCCCGGGCGCGAGACGCCAGCAAACCTGCCCGAGCATCCGGAGTACCGGGTGCTCGGTGCCAGCCGGCACCGGCGCAAGCTGCCGCGCGGAGCGCTGGAGGGCAACCACTTCGTGCTGACCCTGCGCGATGTGGAGGGTGATCTCGAGCGGATCGAGGCGCGGCTCGCGCAGATCCGTGAGCGCGGCGTGCCCAACTGGTTCGGCGAGCAGCGCTTCGGTCGCGACGGCGGCAATCTCGAACGCGCACGCGCCCTGTTCGCCGGCCGCCGGATGCGTCGAGATCAGGCCTCGATCCTGATCTCGGCGGTGCGCTCCGCAGCCTTCAACCGTGTTCTCGCGGCGCGGGTGGCGGACGACTGCTGGGACCGCCCGGTCACCGGTGAGGTGTTCATGCTGGCCGGCGGGCGCAGCATCTTCGGCCCGGAGCCACTCGACCAGACCCTGGTCCGGCGCTGCGCCGAAGGCGACCTCCACCCCACCGCCGCGCTCTGGGGCAGCGGCGAGCCGCGCAGCAGCGAACGCTCCCGCGACTACGACCTGATCGCCCGGGAGATTGGCGAGGACCTCATCGCGGGTCTGGAGCGCGCCGGTTTGCGCCAGGAGCGACGCGCCTGCCGCCTGCTTGCCGCGGATCTCGCCTGGCGCTGGCCGGATCAAGCCGTGCTGGAGCTGAGCTTCCGCCTGCCCGCCGGAGCCTACGCCACCGCCCTGCTGGCCGAGCTGGGCGAGTGCTCCGCTGGGCTGGCGGACTGACAGGCCGCAGGGTGCGATCGGTCGCCGATGCGTGGTTTGGGCGCAAGGCAGACGTACCGCAAAACCCCAATGTAGGAGCCAGCTTGCTGGCGATAGGCGCCCCCGACGGGATGATCGCCAGCAAGCTGGCTCCTACACGCAGCGGTGCTGCAAGGTCCGTTTTGCGCCGTAAAGCTGACCTTGCCGCAGTCGAATTGTGGGAGTGCCCTTGGGCGCGACCGCGGAGTTCCGCTCTGGCCGTGGTCTGAGGTGAATCCGTAGCGCCGCGGTCGCGCCCAAGGGCACTCCCACAGTCGGGCACCCTTGGGGGTCGACGAAGGCCTATAGGGTGTGCCTTGGCGCGCCGATAAGGGCGTTCGGACGGTACGCCCGGTGCGGCCAGCCGCACCCTATGAATGTCTTCTTTATGAATGTCTGCTTCGCGCCCGTTGTTTAACTCGGTGAAGCTTTACCTTCGTGCCTTCGGCAGCGCGGGTGCCAAGCGCCGTATCTGATGCGTGAGCGATGAAAAGCACTTCGAGATGTCCGCGGCGACGAGCCGAGTCGATCGAGCGCCGGGCCGTGGATCGCCGCGGGCCGCCGGGGCGGAGCGATGGCTGGGCGCGATGGGCGGCGAGGACGGTTCCTGTCGGCTTCACCCTCGGGGAGTAAGCTGGAAGTGCTCCGCGAGGGGCAAGCCACCAGGACCACTCCAGGAGGCCCACATGAAAGTCAGGACTCTGCGAATTGCGGCGCTGGCCGCCGCGGGTCTGCTGGCAGGATGCGCCAGCAGCGGCACTGCCCGGATGGACGCGGGCGCGAACGCCTACAAGGTGGACGCCCAATATGTCGCCCGGGTCGAAGCCATCGCGCGCCAGCGCGGTGTCGACGTCGAATGGGTGAATCCGCCGCGGACGATCGATCGCCGCTAGACCGTCGGCTCAGGCCGGGTCGGACAGCAGCACCAGCAGCGCCCCGGTGCCGCCCTGTTGGGCCGGCGCCGAGCTGAACGCCAACACGTCGTTGCGTTGGCGGAGGTGTCCTTCGACCCAGGGTCGGAGAACGGCGCGGCCGCCCGCGCTGCGCAGGCCCTTGCCATGGACGATGCGTACGCAGCGCAGGCCGCGTTCCCGCGCTTCTCGCAGGAAGGCGCGCAGAAGTTCACCGGCCAGTTCGACCCCGGCCTGATGCAGGTCGATCTCGTCCTGCACGGTGTAAAGGCCGCGGCGCAGGCGCTTGAAGGCCCGCAGCGGCAGCTCCGGGCGGCGGTACAGGCTGGCATCGCCGGCGGCGAGGTCATCGGCCTGAGGCGTGTGGGAAGTCGCGATGGCGGCCTGCTCGTCGGCCTCGAACTGTCGTGGCCGGGGCCGAGGCCGGGGCGCACGCGGCGGGACCGGCGCGTCCTTGATGCGTCGAACCGGTCCTACCGCCTTGTCGAGCAGGGCTGGATCATTGTCGTCCAGCGCCTGCCAGTCTTCGTCGTCGGGTCGGGATCCTGCCATGGATCCGAGCATACTCGCCCCGATCACCAGCCCATGTAATGACCGCCATTGATCGACAGGTTGGCGCCGGTGATCCAGGCCGCCTCCTCCGGAATGAAGAAGCCGACGGCGTAGGCGATCTCGTCCGGGCTGCCGAGGCGACCGACCGGGATCTGGGCGGCGATCTTGGCGCGGACTTCCTCGGGTACGGCCATCACCATGTCGGTGGCCACATAGCCCGGGGAAATGGTGTTCACGGTGATTCCGAACTTGGCGTTCTCCTGGGCCAGCGAGATGGTGAAGCCGTGCATGCCGGCCTTGGAGGCGGCGTAGTTGGCCTGGCCGTACTGGCCCTTCTGGCCGTTGATCGAGCTGATCTGGAGGATGCGCCCCCACTTGCGATCACGCATGCCCTCGATCACCGCCCGGGTCACGTTGTAGCAGGAGTTGAGGTTGGTGTTGATGACCTCCATCCACTGGTCGGGCGACATCTTGTGGAAGGTGCCGTCGCGGGTGATGCCGGCGTTGTTGACCAGGATGTCCACCTGGCCCAGCTCGGCCTCCACCGCCTTGATCATCGACGCCGCGGATTCCGGGCTGGCGACGTCGCCCGGGACGATCGCCACCTCGACCCCCTGAGACTTCAGCTGCGCCTGCCAGGCCTTGGCCTTTTCGGCATTGCGGTAGTTGGTCGCCACCCTGTGGCCCATGGCAGCCAGTTTCTTGCAGATGGCCGTGCCGATGCCGCCGGTGCCGCCGGTGACCAGCGCGATACGCGAATTGCTCATGGATCCCCTCCGTAGATGATGCGCGCAACCACCTCCGCGCGAACGGCCAGTTTACACAGCGTCGATGACGTTCCGTGTGGCTTCGGGCAGTGCGGCGGGCTGAATACGTGTGCAGTCCCAGTGCTGCTGCGCCGCAACATGCAGTTCCGACACGCTGCGGCAGCCCGACAGGCGATCGGCTGGCTGGGCGAGGTGGGCCCAGGCCGCGCGCAGGACGGAGCAGGGATCTTCCCGCTCGATATCAGCTGCCCCGTCAGACTTGCTGAGCTTGCGGCCCTGCGGGTCGAGCACCAGGGGCAGGTGCAGGGTGGTGGGGTGGGGCAGGCCGAGCGCCCTTTGCAGCAGACGCTGCCGCGGCGTTGACCAGAGCAGGTCGGCGCCACGTACGACATCGGTGATGCCCTGCCAGGCGTCGTCGACCACCACGGCCAGCTGGTAGGCATAGAGGCCGTCGGCGCGGAGCAGGACGAAGTCGCCACAGTCGCGGCCCACCGCCTCGCAGCAGCGGCCGTAAAGGCGGTCATCGAAGCAGACCTCGGCATCGGCCACGCGCAGGCGGATGGCAAAGCGGTTCGGGTCGACGGGCACCAGGCAGCGCCGGTGGATGCCAGCGGACGCCGCCAGCTGGCGGCGGGAACAGCTGCAGTGGAAGGCCAGTCCAGCGTCCAGCAAGGCCTCGACCGCGGCGCGATAGGCGCCGTGTCGCGTGCTTTGCCGCACCACCGGCTCATCGGCAAGCAGGCCGTAGCGGGCGAGTGTGCGCAGCTGCGCCTCGGCGGCGCCCGGCACCTCGCGCGGCGGATCGAGGTCCTCGATGCGGACCAGCCAGGCGCCCGAGTGGCGCCGCGCCTCGAGCCAGCTGGCCCAGGCGGCTACCAGGGAGCCGAAGTGCAGGGGGCCGCTCGGCGTCGGCGCAAAGCGGCCCCGGTAGGCCGCGTCGCTCATTCCGGGTCGGGCGTGCGCGGCAGGCGCTCGTGGACGAACAGGGTCATGCCGCAGACCGCTGCCGGCAACAGCACCAGATTCAGCAGGGGGACCAGCAGCACGCCCATGGAGGCGAAGCCGAAGCCCATGACGCCGAGCCGGTTCAGGCGCAGGAAACCGAGTTGCTCGGACAGGCTCATCCGGCGCAGGCCGAGGGCGTGGGCGGCGTGTTCCATCGCCAGCAACCAGGCGGTGAGCAGCAGGCCGAGCGGCGCGGCGACCAGGTTGACCACCGGCACCAGGCCCAGCAGCAGGACGCCGGCGGTGCACAGCAGGATGTAGCCGAGGCGGCGCAGCTCAAGTCCCGTATCGCGGGCGAGGTCCGGCAGGAAGCCGGCGCCGGGCGGGGGTGCGGGACCGCCCAGGCGCTCGTTGACCTTGGCCGCGAGCAGGCCAAGGAACGGGCCCAGCAGCAGGTTGGCCAGCACAGTGAAGGCGAACAGCGTGCCGACCAGCAGGGCCAGGATCAGCACCGGGAACAGCAGCCAGCGCAGCCAGCTGGCCTGATCCGGCAGCCAGGCATCGAGGGCCGACTCAAGGCCCCAGAGCGCGACGCCGGCAGCCAGCGCGAACAGCACGATATTGCCCAGCGCCGGCAGCAGGACGAAGCGCCGCAGACCCGGTTGGCCGAGCATACGGAATCCCTCGATCAGGCAGGCGGGCCCGGAACGCTGCGGGCGGCCCGGCACGGGATCGGAAACCGGCATGCCGGGCTCAGCCGAACTCGTAGTTCATCTCCGGCCCCGGCGGCGCCAGGAAGTTGCCGGAAACGTAGTTGACCGAGCTGGTGAAGAGGACGGTCATGCTGGCAGCGTCCTGGACGAACTCGGCAATGGTCCGCTTGCCGAGGTCCCGTGCGCGGTCGGCAATCTCGCGGATCTTTTTCTGGTGCTCGGTGTTCTTGGCCAGATCGACCATGAACGAGCGGTCGATGCGCAGGAAGTCGGCATCGATGTGGTTCAGCACCTGGAATGAGTTCACGCCCGAGCCGAACTGCTCCAGGGTCAGCCCGACATGGAAGCGCTTCAGCGCTTGGGCGAACTCCTGCGCCGGGCGCAGGTTGGTGAACACCTTGGATTCGGGGATTTCCAGCACCAGCCTCGAGCCGTCGATGCCGAGCTTGGCGATCTGCCGGCCGATCAGGCCCGGCAGCTGCTCGTCCATGAGGCTGCTGGCGGTGATGTTGACGAACAGCGTGGTGTCGCGGCGCAGCTTGTGGCGCTCGGAGATCAGGGCGAGTGCGCGTCCGATCACCCAGCGGTCGATGCGACCGGTCAGCCCGTGTTCCTCGGCTTCCGGGAGGAAGGACAGCGGCGGGACCAGCTCGCCGCTCGGCAGCTTCATCCGGATCAGCACCTCGTAGGCCTCGCCGGGATCGCCATGCAGGGAGATGACCGGCTGGAAGTGGAGCACGAAGCTGTTGTTCTCGAGGGCCTGCTCGATCTCGCGCACCCGCTCCTGGATGCGCTGCTCCTCGGCGCGGTCGCCCGCTGCCGGGTCGAACAGCTCGACGCGGTTGCCGCCCATCGACATGGCGGCGTTCACGCACTGCGAGGCCTTGCCGAGGATCTGCTGGGTGGTGGCGATGCGCTCGCCGATCTGCACCGCGCCCAGGCTGACCCAGATGCTCATCGACTTCTCGCCGATCTCGAGGATCTTGCCGTCGAAGGCGGCGCGTACCTTGTCGGCGGTCTCGGCAGTCTTCTTGTGGTTGCTCTTCTCCAGCCGCGCGGCGAAGGTGTGTTCACCGAAGCGGGCGAGGACCTGTTCGTCGCCAAGTACCTTCTGCAGGCGCTGGGCGCAGGCCTCGAGCAGGGAGTCGGTGTTGCCAAGGCCGATCTCGGCCAGCACCGAGGCGTAGTTGTCGATCTCGATCAGCAGCAGGGCCAGCTCCTTCTCGCCCTCGGCGGCCCGCGCCGCCGTGTGGTCGACCTCGGCGAGGAAGTGCTGGCGGTTGTACAGGCCGGTCACCTGGTCGCGCTGGCGCAGCTCATCCAGCTCGCGTACGACCTCGGCGTCGATCGAGCGCTGGCGGAAGATCACCTGCAGGCAGGGCTCGCCCTCGTAGCTGGCCTGGGCGAACTCCATCACCGCCTCGAAGGCCGAGCCGTCGCCGCGCTGGGCGGTGAGCTGCATGGTCTTCGGCGGTGGCTCGCCCTTGGTCAGGCGCTTGAGCAGCTGGCGGAACTCCTCGGCGTGGGCCGGGGCGACGAGGTCGAGCAGGGACAGGCCCTCGACCTCCTCGAACTCCTCGAAACCGAACATCTCCAGATAGGCCTGGTTGGCCCGGATGTGCATGCCCTCGTGGATGTAGGCGATCGGGTCGCGCGAGGACTCGATCAGCGCATCGCAGCGGCGCTCGGTCTCGCGCAGGGAAGCCTGCAGCCGGCGCACGCTGCGCCGGCTCTCGACCGCGGCGAACGCATTGGCGATGGAGAACTGCAGGATCTCGGGATGCGCCCGCGGCGCGACCCGCGGCACGCCGCTGTCGAAGGCGCGCTGGATATTGGCATCGGTCAGCTCATTGAGCACGGCGATGATCGGCACGTCCTTGCCGCTGGCCTCGACCAGCTCAACGACGCGTTCCATCGGAATCAGCCGCGCCTCCGCGCCGACCACCACGAGGTCGAAGCTCTGCTGCCCGATCACCGTCTCGAAATGATCTTCCGATTCGGCCTTGGTGGGGCGCACCGCCATGCCGCCGTTGCGCAGGATGCTGGCGATGCGTTCGGCATCCTCGACCCGGTCCTCGACCAGCAGAAGGCGTACAACGGATTCGCGGGGGGTCATGAGCAGGACGGCAGCCTAAGACGTGAGGAGTCTCACATGATTGTCCGCGGCCGCCAAGCCGCCCGCCGTCATGAAGAAGACGTGATGCGTCACATCGGGCTCTTGTAGGGCTCCCCGGCCACCTCACGCACCAGTCGGGGCAGGAGGTAGCCGGGCAGTCTCCGCCGCAGCTGCTCGATAAGGCTCCGGGCCTCGTCGTCGCCCACCTCGAAATGCGCCGCCCCGGCCACCCGGTCCAGCTGGTGCAGGTAATAGGGCAGGACGCCGGCCTCGAACAGCCGCTCGGACAGCCCGGCCTGGGCCTCGACGCTGTCGTTCACCCCGCGCAGGAGCACCGCCTGGTTGAGCAGCTGCACGCCGCTTCGGCGCAGCGCCGCGCAGGCCTCGGCCACCCGGGTGTCGATCTCTTGGGCGTGGTTGGCGTGCAGGACCATGGCCACCGGCCAGGGCAGGGTGGCCAGCCAGTCGAGCAGTTCGCAGTCGACCCGCTCGGGCAGTACCACCGGCAGGCGGGTGTGCAGGCGCAGGCGGCGAAGCTGCGGCAGGTCGGACAGGGCAGCGGTGAGCTGGGCCAGTTTGGCGGTCGACAGGGCCAGGGGGTCACCCCCGCTCAGCAGGACCTCGTCAATGCTCGGATCGGCGCGTAGGGCCGCGAGGGCCGGTGCCCAGCCGTCCCGGGCGGCCAGCTCCTCCGAATAGGGAAAGTGGCGCCGGAAGCAGTAGCGGCAGTGAATGGCGCAGCTGCCGGTGGCGATCAGCAGGGCGCGCCCCTGGTACTTGTGCAGCACGCCCGGGGCCTCGCGGCTGGCCAGATCGCCCACGGCATCGAGATCGAAGCCGGGCTGCGGCCGGTACTCGGCGTCCAGAGGCAGGACCTGGCGCAGCAGCGGGTCTTCTGGGTCGCCCGGGCGCATCCGCGCCACGAACCCGCGCGGCACGCGCAGGGGAAACGCATGGCCGGCCGCCGGCAGCCGCCCGGCCAGGGACTCAAGGCCGAGCAGGGCGAGCAGCTCGTGAGGGTCGGTGACCAGGTCGCGGTAGGCCCGGCGCCAGTCGCTCGGCTGGGCGTCGAAGGAGGTTGCAGGTATCATTGCGGGTTTGATTGTGGGTCTTGTGGGGCGCGCGCCTGACTAGATCGCATCGATTCCACGACAGCACAGTGTAGCCGCCCGGCGCGCGCCGGCGCCGCACCCCTAGGAGTTCCGCATGGCCAGCTACGGCATGAACGACGTCAAGAACGGGATGAAGATCCTGGTCGACGGTCAACCCTGCGTCATCGTCGACACCGACTACATCAAGCCGGGCAAGGGCCAGGCCTTCACCCGCGTGAAGTATCGCAACATCCGCACCGGCCGCGTGGTCGAGCTGACCATGAAGTCGACCGACTCGGTCGAAGCCGCGGACGTGGTCGATACCGACATGCAGTACCTCTACAACGACGGCGAGTTCTGGCACTTCATGCAGCCGGAAAGCTTCGAGCAGCACACCGCCGACAAGAACGTCATGGGCGACGCGGCGCAGTGGCTGAAGGGCGAGGAGATGTGCGTCGTCACCCTGTTCAACGGCAGCCCGCTTTCGATCGCCCCGCCGAACTTCGTCGAGCTGCAGATCGTCGAGACCGATCCCGGCGTGCGCGGTGACACCTCGGGCGGCGGCGGCAAGCCGGCCAAGCTCGAGACCGGTGCCGTGGTGCGCGTGCCGCTGTTCGTCGCCCAGGAGGAAGTCATCCGGGTCGACACCCGCACCGGGGAATACGTATCCCGCGTGAAGTGATGGCGAGCCCCACGCGCCCCCCACATCCGGCCTGTCATGATCGGCAGCCAGAATGGGCGCTGTCGAGGAAGTCCGCATGAGCGCGCAGGAACAGTGTGACTGGCTGGTCAGCGCCGGCTGGGTCGTGCCGGTGGAACCCCATGGCGTGGTGCTGGAAGACCACGCCGTGGCGGTGAGCGGTGGCCGGATCGTCGCCATCGGCCCGCGTGAAGACCTTGAAGCGCGGTTCGATGCCAACGAGCGGCTGGAGCGGCCCGGGGCGATCCTGCTCCCGGGTCTGGTCAATGCCCATACCCACAATCCGATGACCCTGATGCGCGGGGTCGCCGACGACCTTCCCCTGCACGAATGGTTGACCGGCCACATCTGGCCGATCGAGGGCGCGGTGATGGGCCCGGCCTTTGTCGCGGACGGCGTCGAGCTGGCCATCGCCGAGATGCTCCGTGGCGGCACCACCTGCTGCAACGAAAGCTACTTCTTTCCAGACGTGCAGGCCGCGACCTATGCCCGGTTGGGTTTCCGCGCGGTGGTCGGCCTGCCCTTCATCGATTTCCCGACGCCCTGGGCGAAGAGCGCCGACGAATACTTCGACAAGGCACTCGAAGTGCACGACAACTACCGCGGCCACGCTCTGGTGCGGATGTCGTTCGCACCGCATGCGCCTTACACGGTCAGCGATGCCGCCTTCGAGCGCATCCGCATGCTGGCCGACCAGCTCGACGTGCCGGTGCACTGCCACATCCACGAGACCGCGCACGAGGTCAGCGAGGGGCAGAAGCAGCATGGCATGCACCCGCTGGCCCGGCTCGACCGGCTCGGCCTGGTCAACCGACAGCTGATTGCCGTGCACATGACCCAGCTGACCGACGCCGAGATCGCGCTCTGCGCGCAGCGCGGGGTCAGCGTTGTGCATTGCCCTGAATCCAACCTCAAGCTGGCCTCGGGCTTCTGCCCGGTCGAGAAGCTGCGCAGGGCAGGGGTGAACCTGGCCCTGGGCACCGACGGCTGCGCCAGCAACAACGACCTCGACATGGTCGGCGAAATGCGCACCGCGGCCCTGCTGGCCAAGGGCGTGGCCGGCGATGCCGCCGCGCTCGGAGCGCCCAGCGCCCTGCGCATGGCGACCCTGGGCGGTGCACGCGCGCTGGGCCTCGAGCAGGAGATCGGATCGCTGGAGGTCGGCAAGCAGGCGGATTTCTTCACCCTGCGTCAGGACCAGGTCGAGGGCGCGCCCTGCTACGAGGCCATTTCCCAGCTGGTCTACGCCGGGGCCCGCAGCCAGGTGCAGGACGTCTGGCTCGCCGGCCGCAGGCGGCTGGCCGACGGCCAACTGCTCGATATCGACAGCCAGGCGCTGCGCCACAAGGCGCGCGAGTGGCAGCAGCGCATCGCGGCGATTCCGCGTGTCGAGGAGTCGAAGTGAGCGCGCAGAACGCCGACCCCGGCGAGATCGCCAAGTTCGACCGACTGGCCGCCCGCTGGTGGGACCCGCAGGGCGAATCGCGACCGCTGCATGAGCTGAACCCGGCGCGCCTGCGCTACGTCGCCGAGCGCTGCGCGCTGCGCGGCCGGCGCGTGCTGGACGTCGGCTGCGGCGGTGGCCTGCTGTCCGAGGCGCTGGCCCGCGAAGGCGCCGAGGTGGTCGGAATCGACCTCGCTCCGGAGCTGATCGAGGTGGCCCGTCTGCACCTGCTTGAGAGCGGCGTGCAGGTCGACTACCGGCAGATCACCGCCGAGGCGCTGGCCGAGCAGGAACCGGCAAGCTTCGATGCCATCACCTGCATGGAGATGCTCGAGCATGTGCCCGATCCCGGTGCGGTAATCGCTGCGATGGCCCGCCTGCTAAAACCCGGCGGCCAACTGTTCCTGTCCACGCTCAATCGCACCCCGCAGTCGTTCGCGGCGGCCATCGTCGGCGCCGAGTACCTGCTGCGCCTGTTGCCGCGCGGCACGCACAGCTACCGCAGCTTCATCCGCCCGGCCGAGCTCTCCGCCGCGCTGCGCGACGAGGGACTGGTGCTGAAGGACGTCAGCGGATTGCACTATCTGCCCTTCCTGGGCCGCGCCTGGGTCGGCCCCGGCACAGCGGTGAACTATCTCGCCTGGGCGGGCAAGCCGTGAGTCTGCGCTGCTGGACCGACCGCTCCGCGGTGCTGTTCGACTTCGACGGCACCCTTGCCGATACCGCCGCCGACCTCTGCGCCGCGGCCAATGCGCTGCGCGTAGAAGAGGGCCTCGCGCCGCTGCCGCTGGCGCAGTTCCGGCCCTGGGTCTCGCGCGGCGGCAAGGCCATGCTGGACATCGCCTTTGCCCATCGCGACGAGGCCTTCCGCGGCGCCCTGCTGCCGGCCTTCCTCGCCCGCTATGAGGCCGACTGCGCGCGCCACACGCGACTCTTCGACGGCATGGAAGCGCTTCTGCGCGCGCTGGAAGCGCAGGGCACGCCCTGGGGCATCGTCACCAACAAGCCGATCCACCTGGCGCGCCCGGTGGTCGAGGCGCTGGGGCTCTCGCAGCGCTGCGCCGTGCTGCTCGGCGGCGACAGCCTGCCGCGCAAGAAGCCCGATCCGCTGCAGCTGGTGACCGCCTGTGACGGCCTGGGCATCGAGCCAAGCCAGGCCATCTATGTCGGCGACGACCTGCGCGATGTCGAGGCGGCCCACGCCTGCGACATGCCCTGCATCGTCGCTGGCTGGGGCTACATCCCGACCGGTCAGGACGCGGCGGACTGGGGCGGCGAGCTGCTGCTGGACGATCCGCGCCAGCTGCAGGCAGCACTCGGGCTGGAGCGATTCGCTGCGGCATGAGCGAGGCGGCACGCAGCTTCATCGACAAGCAGCTGGGGCGCGAGGCGGCCTACCGGCTGCTGCCCACCTTCGCGCCGGGCCTGAAACAGTCCTGGCTGCCGGCCTGGGTCGGACTGCTCGGCGAGCTGGACGAAACCATCTTCGAGCGCTCCGACCCGCGGGTCGCCCAGACCAAACTGCTGTGGTGGGGCAAGGACCTCGCCGCCGGGGCCTCTGCCCAGCATCCGCTCAGTCGACAGTTGCTGGCTGCACCCCATGCGGCGCGAATCGGTGCCGAGGCCTGGCTGGCTCTTGCCCAGGAGGCGCTGCGCCTGTCCCTGCTGGATGCCGCGCCGCGCGACTGGGCCGAGGCCGATGCGCTCTGGCGGTCGCTTGCCGAGCGCGTTGCCGCTCTGGAATCGGCGCTCTGCGGCGTCGAGACTTCGCCGCAGGCCGTCGCCCTGCAGTGGCAGCGACAGCGGCTCTGGCACGCCATGCTGCTTGGACGCCACGACCAATCGCTGGCGCCGCTGGGTTGGCAGGCCGATGCTCGGCGCGAAACGCCGTCGGCGCGGCTTTGGCAGGACTGGAGCGCCAGCAATGCCGCTGCGCTGGACGCCGAGCGGGCTGCGCGTCTGCCGCTGCACCGCACGCTGCTGCGCGGGGTCTGGGCCTGGCGGCTGCCCCGGCTGCTGGCTGGCCGCCCGCTGCACGATGGCCTCGCGCCAGGCGGCGCGGCCTTGCTCTGGCGTAGCTGGCGTGCCGCGGTGAAGGCAGCACGCAGCTGAACGCACCGCGTTTTCACATGTGCGAAGCTAGCCTGCGACCGCCGGTCGATGCTGGCTTCCTACCCCGTCCCGCTTCCCCGCGGCGCAAGTCGTCGCGATGATCAAGGAGTGCCCCGTGGCCCCTCGTCAATTGGATAACACCGTGCGCCTGATGCCCGACATTGCCTCCGAGGCCCGCCCCGCCGTGGCTGGCGAGCTGGACTGGGTGGGGATGGGCGAGATCGAAGTGCCGGTCAGCCTGCCGGGCACGGATGGCGCCGTCAGCGGCCCCGCCCGGGTGACCGCCTTCGTCAACCTGACCCGGCCGGAAGTGCGCGGCATCCACATGTCACGGCTCTATCTTCACGTCGACAAGCTCCTGTCCAGCGAGCCGGTCAGCCCCTGCACCGTCCGCCGCGTGCTCAAGGAGTTTCTCGATTCCCACGCCGACCTGTCCGACCGCGCCATGCTCAAGCTGCGATTCGAGCACATGGTCCGTCGTCCCGCGCTGGAAAGCGACAACAGCGGCTGGCGCTCCTACCCGATCGAGATCACCGGGATCATGGAGCGCAATCAGTTCTCGCTGGAACTGGGCGTGGAGGTCGTCTACTCCAGCACCTGCCCGTGCTCGGCGGCGCTCGCCCGCCAGCTGATCCAGGAGCGCTTCCGCCAGGACTTCGACGGCGCCGACAGCCTCGACCCGGCCAAGGTGCTGGCCTGGCTGGGCAGTGAGCAGGGCATCTGCGCCACGCCGCACAGCCAGCGCTCGACCGCCGAGGTTCGGGCCAAGCTCGTGCCGAGCTTCCAGAGCTTCCCCATCGTCGAGATGATCGATCGCCTCGAAGGCGCGCTGAAGACGCCGGTGCAGACCGCGGTCAAGCGCGTCGACGAGCAGGCCTTTGCCCGCCTCAACGGCCAGAACCTGATGTTCTGTGAGGACGCCGCCCGCCGCCTGCAGGCAGCCCTCAACGAGGACGACCGCATCGCCGACTTCTGGCTGCGCGCCACCCACTACGAGAGCCTGCACCCGCACAATGCGGTGGCGGTCGCCTCGAAGGGCGTGCCCGGCGGCTACGGCCCGGACGGTGCGATCGGGCGCTGATTCCCCCACGGCACCGCGCGAAACGGCCGTGCCTGCGGCCATTCTTCGTCAGGGCGCCGGTTGCCGGCTGAAGCGAACGCCCTGACCGCAGCGGCCGGTTCGGGCGCATCCTTGCCCTTCGCCGCGCGTTGCCGAAGCCGAAAGGGTGCGCCTTGGGCGCATCGATACGGGGCTTCGAACGGTACACCCGCTGCGCCCAAGGCGCCCCTTTCGGATGTCCGGGCTGCGTCGCCCCTTCGCGTTGTTTGCCTTCCCGTGCTGTTCCGGGGCGTCAGACGGTTCCAATCCGCCGCCATCCTTCATCCAGGCATCAGCCCCTTGCAAGGCCTCCGTTGTGCCTGGAGCCGTGCGCCTTCGAGGGAGCGCTCAGTGCCTGTACCGGGGGCGGCGCGCGAGGCGTGCCTCCCTGTGTCTTGAGTGAAGGCGCCCTCGCCCGTCAAGCGCGCTGTCGCACAGACCCGTTGGGGCTTCTCCACCATCCTTCGATTCGTGGTCGCCCGCCCGCCGCCGCGCGACATTCCCAACTGCGGGCATGAATCGGAGAACACCATGAACTACACGCAAAGAGATCCACTGGGCATGTACAAGGCCCGGGGCAATCCGCCGCTCGGGCCCAGCACGCGTCACGGCCCCGGCCCTGAGCTGATGGGTGCCGACACCCTGATCGGCAACAGCGTCTTCAACGGCAGCGATGAAGACATCGGGTCGATCAAGGAGATCATGCTCGACATGCGCAGCGGTCGGATCGGCTACGCGGTGCTGTCCTTTGGCGGCTTCCTCAGCATGGGCACCAAGCTGTTCGCCGTGCCCTGGGATGCGCTGAGCCTCGATGTCGAGAAGAAGCGATTCCTGCTCGACGTTGACAAGGAGCGGCTCAAGGCGGCTCCGGGCTTCGATGCGGACAACTGGCCGAACATGGCCAACGCGGATTGGGCCGATAGCATCCACAGCTACTACGGCGTCGCTCCGCAGTCGCCGGATCGCCCGGTCTGAACAATTCAGGGCGTTGGCGAACGGTCAACGCCTTGACCCTGTATCCCGCCCACTCCCGGCAGCAGCCCTGCCGAGGACGGACCTGTTCCCCGAGCGCCGCAGTGCATCATGCGCGCCTCACCGAAATTTCTGTTCGTTGTCATCATCGCCATGCTGACGTTGGGCGCCTGCCAGTAGCGTTCCACCGAGATCGGCAAGGTCGTCACCCATGCTGCGGATCACGGCGGAACGTGGACACCTGCTTCAACTCGTGTTGGACAGCTGTTCCGGCTGCTCTGGTCACCCGCGGATCACCGGTGCCGACGTCGATAGCCGAGAATCGGTGCGCGTAGGGACTGTCTCCGGCCAGGGGTGCGCGCTCGCATAGGCGAAACGTGGGCGCAAAGCAGACGTACCGCAAAACCCGAATGTAGACACTCTGTTCCCTGTCAAGCGATTTCTTGGCTCGGGAACAGCCTGCTCCCGTCGTACTTTTCTGGGCTTTTGACGAGGGTCCAGGCAGCGGTGAGCAGCTTTCTCATGA
>NZ_JALNMH010000007.1 GCF_023156535.1 Pseudomarimonas salicorniae
ACGGATAGAAGGTGGTCTCGACGCACACGGTCGAACGCCCGAACAGCAACCGCCACGCCAGACATCAGGAAAGCAAAGAAGCAAGCAACCAGAGGTTGACAGTGGACGGCACATAGAAGGAGCACACATGGGCGCGACCGCGGCGCGGCGTATTCACCACAGACGGCGGCCAGAGCGAATCTCCGCGGTCGCGGCCATGTCCGCTCCTACGAAGAGCCCGCCCGATCGGGGTCGGTGGCGAATGTCCGGTTTGCGCCCGAACCTGCCTCCCGCCCGGGCCCCTGCAAGCTGGGCGGAGCGCTAGCCTCGCTCCTTGCCGTCGACGATCACCACATCAGCCGCCCGGGCGGCGAAAAGGCCGACGGTGACCACGCCGACAATCTGGTTGATCGCCTTCTCCAGCGCCACCGGGTCGACGATGCGCAGGTTGTGGACATCGAGTATCGCGTTGCCGTTGTCCGTGGTGACGCCATCGCGCCAGACCGGCTGCCCGCCCAGCGCCACCAGCTGCCGGGCAACATAGGAACGGGCCATGGGAATGACCTCGACCGGCAGCGGGAATCCCCCGAGGATATCCACCTGCTTGGCGCCGTCGATCACGCAGACGAAGCGCTGGCTGCAGGCGGCAATGATCTTCTCGCGGGTCAGGGCCGCACCGCCGCCCTTGATCAGCCGGCGGTGCGGGTCGCACTCGTCGGCGCCGTCGACGTAGAGCGGCAGGGTGCCGGTGGCGTTGAGGTCGAGCACGGGGATGCCGATCTGCTTGAGCAGGGCGGTGCTCTGCTCGGAGCTGGACACGGCGCCTTCGATGCGGTCGCGAAAATCGGCCAGGCCCTCGATGAAGTACTTCACCGTCGAGCCGGTTCCGACGCCGACCACCGTGCCCTCTTCCACATAGCGCAGGGCGCGCTCGGCCGATTGCTTCTTGAGTGCTTCGCGGGCATCCATCATGCGTTCTCCATCTTGAGGATCGTCTTCCACTGCGCGGCGCTCACCGGCAGCACCGACAGCCGGTTGCCGCGATTGAGGAGGGCGAAGTCGCCCAGCCGGCCGGCAGCGGCCTTCAGCTCGTCCAGCGTGATGCAGCGCGCGAACCTGCGCTCGAAGGCGATGTCGCGCAGCAGCCATCGCGGCGCGTCGGGGCTGCTCTTGGGATCATGGTAGTCACTCTCCGGATCGAACTGGGTCGGGTCCGGATAGGCTTCGCCCTTGACCCGGGCGATGCCGACGATGCCCGGCGGCTGGGTGTTGGAGTGGTAGAAGAGCACGCCATCGCCATCGCGCATGCCATCACGCATGAAGTTGCGCGCCTGGTAATTGCGCACGCCGGTCCAGGGCTCGACGCCAACCCGGGCCAGATCGTCGATCGAGAACTCCTCGGGCTCCGACTTCATCAACCAGTAGTTCAAGCGACCTCCTTTTCAGTCCTGAGCGGGCTCGACCAGCCCTTTTTCCGTGGCAACAAGATCCAGTGGCACGTCCCAGTCGGCGGCCGGCAGCCGCTCCACCCGCTGGCAGGCGTAGCCGATGCCCACCAGGCGGGGCGCCCCGCGGTGCTGATGGCGGAATGCAAAGCTGCGATCGTAGTAGCCGCCGCCGGTACCCAGGCGATGCCCGCGGCCATCGAAGCCGAGCAGGGGCACCAGAACGTGGTCGAGCGCCTCGGGCTCGAGCAGGGACGAGGGCTGCAGGTCGGGCTCGGGAATGCCGAATCGATTCTGGACCAGCGCATCACCGGCGCGCCACGGCGCGAAACGCAGGCGCTTGCCGGGTTGCAGAACGGGCAGGCAATAAACGAAATCCTGCGGGCCGCTTAGCAGCCCAAGCAGGGGCACCTCGCCGTCCACCGCCCAGTAGCCGGCGACATAGCCGCCGAGGCTGGGGCGGAGCGCATCGGCGATCGCCTGCCCCGCGGCCATGCGGGCGCGGGCATCCAGCGCGTGACGGCGCGCGCGCAGCTCGGCGCGCAGCCCCTGTCGGGGATCGGTGGCCATGGCGTCCCGCTCGGGGAAAAAGGAAACGTCCTCCGCCGTGTCGTCGCCTGCGCTAACGACCTTGATCCCGAGGATCAGGTGGGAGAGCTCAACCGGCTTCGGGCTTCCCGCTCGTGGCGGACATGCACTCCGGCCGGGTTGTTGCGCCCCCGGGGTCGTTATTTAGGGTCAAGGCAAATGAAAGCGCAGGCTGTCGAACACGGCAGAAGACGCGCCTGAAGTGTAGCAAGGCTGGGCCCGGACTGGCTGAACTGCGAGCGGGAATCGGGGCTCGGTTCACTGCCTGCGGAGGGCCTCGTCCGGCACGCCATCCTCACCGATTCGAGAGCGCCTCGGAACGGGGAGCCCGGCAGCCTCCGGCCTTCGCAGCGCCTCGGCAGGCCCGTTCCGCCCGGGCAGCGCCGGGTTCGCCGCAGCCCCGTTCTGGTTCAGCCCGCCGCGTAGCTCTCCGTCGCCCGCACCAGCGCATCCACATTGCCAGGCTCGAAGGCCGAGTGGCCGGCGTCGGCAATGATCTCGAGCCGTGCCTCGGGCCAGGCCTGATGCAGCTCCCAGGCGCTCTGCAGCGGACAGACGACGTCGTAACGGCCGTGCACGATGGTGGCCGGGATCCTGCGGATCTTCCCGACGTCCCGCAGCAGCTGGTCCTCGACCTCGAAGAAGCCGCCGTTGACGAAGTAGTGGCATTCGATGCGGGCGAAGGCCAGGGCGAAATCGTCGGCCTCGTGCGCCGACATGAAGTTGGGATCCTGGTGCAGGAAGCTGGTCGCCGCCTCCCAGACCGACCAGGCCCGGGCGGCGCGCACGCGCACGTCGCGGTCTTCCGAGGTCAGTCGCCGGTGGAAGGCCGAGATCAGATCGCCACGCTCGACCTCCGGAATGGGCGCGAGATAGCGCTGCCAGGCGTCGGGGAACAGGCGAGATGCGCCTTCCTGGTAGAACCATTCGAGCTCCCAGCGGCGCAGCATGAAGATACCGCGAAG
The DNA here is from genome assembly GCF_023156535.1 of Pseudomarimonas salicorniae. Lineage (GTDB taxonomy): Bacteria > Pseudomonadota > Gammaproteobacteria > Xanthomonadales > Xanthomonadaceae > Pseudomarimonas > Pseudomarimonas salicorniae. The sequence continues at coordinate 2,978 of NZ_JALNMH010000007.1, forward strand.
CACCAGCTCGGTGGCGCGGTCGGGATGGGTCTGCGCGTAGGCCAGGGCCAGCGTCGATCCCCAGGAGCCGCCGAACACCTGCCAGCGCTCGATGCCGAGGTGCTGGCGCAGCCGTTCCATGTCGGCCACGAGATCCCAAGTGGTGTTGTCGACCAGGTCCGCGTGCGGCGTGGACCGTCCCGCGCCACGCTGATCGAACAGGATGATGCGGTAGCGAGCCGGGTCGTGGAAGCGACGCATGCCCGCGCTGCAGCCGCCGCCGGGGCCACCGTGAACCATCACGACCGGCTTGCCGCGCGGGTTTCCGCACTGTTCGTAATAGAGCGAGTGGCGCTCCGAGACCTGCAGCCGTCCGTGGTCGTAGGGCTCGATCTCGGGGAACAGCGTGCGGCGGGGGGCGTCGGCCATGCGGGGGCTCCTCGGTCTGGGGCGACCACTTTAGCCGCAGCCGGCGCGTCGGTCAGCCGGAGTCGGGCGCGGCGTACGGCGGAATGCGGGCTCGGGCAACCCCGCATAAGAGAAGGGGCGCCAAAGCGCCCCTTCCGGATCACACTACGGGTTCAGCGATCAGCCGTTGCGGCGGACCACCAGAACCAGGCCGCCCAGACCCAGGAACAGGCCGATCAGGGCGAGCTGCGACCACAGCGACGAGGCCGGGATCACCGCAGGCGGAGTGAAGGTCGAGCCAGCCGGGGCCGAGGCGGTGAAGTTCAGCGTCTCGGAGCCGCCCGCGTCGGTGATGACGCAGGAGAACGCGCCCACGCTCGGCTGAGCCGCATCGGTCAGGGTGGCGAAGAAGCTCAGGTCAAGCGGGTCGGCCGAGCCGGTGACCGTCTGGTTCGCCGTGGTGCCCGGCGTGCCGCCCGTGAAGGCCAGGGTCAGGGTGCCGCTGGTCCGGGTGCAGGAGATGGTCGCCGAGCCGGAGCCCGCACCGCCGGTCGCGGTGAAGACCACCGAACCGCTGGCCGTCGAGCCGACCGAACCGCCGCCCACCGACACCGCACCGCCGGCCGGGCTGGCCGAGACGTCCGGAGTGGCCGGGGCCGGGGCGCAGGTCAGCGGCCACTGACGCTGAGTCGGTGTGCCGCCCGCATCGGTCTGGGTGCAGGTCAAGGTGCCCGACGCATCCGAAGCCGGGATGGTGCAGGTCACGTTGAGGTTCTGCGTGGTCGGGTTGGAGCCGTTGAAGGTCAGGCTGGTCGGAGTGACCGAGTAGGACGAAGCACCCGGGCCGCTGATTCCGCAGCCGGTGACGGTGGCGGTGCCCTGGTTGCCCGAGGAAGTCACGGCAATCACCTCGGTGTCGGTCGAACCCACCGCACCGGGACCGAAGGCGATCGTGGTGCCGGCAGGAGGGGCGAACGACAGGGTGCGGTTGGCGGAGACCGTCACGGTCACGGTGCCATCGTTGGCCACCGGCGTGGCCGGGCTGTCATCACGCTGGGTATCGCTGGTGCGGTTGTAGGCCACGCAGCCATTCGCAGCCGGCGTCTGGGTGCCAGTGCAGTACGCGCCGAAAGCGAAAGTCGCGGTCTGCCCGTCAGTCGCGGTCGGGCTGATGCTGTAGACCACGCGCATGTTGTTCGACAGGGACGGCACGTCCGTCGCACTGGTGCGCGAAATGGCATAGGTTGCAGACTGACCGGACTGCGAGCAGGCGATGTTGGTGCCCGCGGCAGTGCTGTAGTTGGTACCGTCGCAGTTGACGAAGGCACCGGTGCCGCCCGATGCATCGCGATCAAAGACCTGGAACTGCACCGTCGCGTCGACGATGACGTCATTGGGATCGGTGATGCTGATGCCGAAGCCGACCGCGCCGATACCGGCGCGAGTCTCGTAGGTGATCAGAGTTGACTGGTTGGTGGCACCGGGAGACGGATTGGAACTGCCGGCATTGAGGGTTGCCGACGCGGCGCCGGCGAAACCCATCAGCCCCAGGAAGCACAGGGCGAGCGCATTGTGTTTCATTCTATAGACCCCTTTTCTGATGTCAGGCTGTTAAGCGAGAGGACGCGACCGCCTCAACGCTCCTGCTGAGAGCGCCGGGCCGAGTCGGCACCCTTGGGCGCGGAGAGTACCTCGGAAGGCACCGACTTTGCCATACCATCGTAGGCCTTCAACACAAGCCCTTCCACTTCACCCGACTTGGCCACGCTCAGCGCGCCCGCGGGAAGCTGGATCCGCCCGAGCTTGGTCGAGGGCAGCGCGGCGTCCGGGTTAGTCGAGTAGACGACCGCCTTGAAGGTCAGGCCGTCGATATTGCACAGCGCTGCAAACCCGCGCGGCGCCTGGAGGCATTCCTCGGGCACCTTGGCTCCCTTGGCCGCTTCGCGGAGGGGCAGTTCGATCTGCAGGGACGACACCGCGCTGCTCGCATCGGAGACAAACTCGAAGTTCACACCGCCCTTGGCGTCGTACTCAGCGAGCAGGGAGGACTGCGCCATAGCGCCAGCGGAGAAGGCCGACAGAGCGGCAAGAGCGAGGAAACGGGACTTCTGGATACGCATGTTCGTTTCTCCTTACAGACCGACCGCAATGCGGGCAGTACAGCCAATGTCACCGGCGTCCACGCCGCCGCTTTCGTTGCAGTCGGCCGCGCCAAGGAACGACCCGGGAGACACTGCCTCGCGAGCCACCGCCGAGATGTCACCAGCGTCCACGCCGCCGGAGGTATTGGCGTCGGCGCGCAGGCGGAATCCGATGGCGCTGCTACCGCGGGAGGCTTCGAACTCGTCCACTGCGATGGTGCCGGTGGTGGGACCGACTGCACCCAGACGGGTGACGCGCACCCCGTTGCCGGTGGCATTGCCAGTACCGGTGCTGGTCGCGTTCACCAGAGGAATCGACTGACGCGCCTGGGACGGGCTGCCGCCGACACCGCCGCCGCCGCCGCCGCGCACCGCCAGAACTGCCGGCTGACCGACGATTCGCGTGACTTCAACGCCATACCAGCGATTCGCCACGATGCCGGTGATCGGGGCGATCGTCGACCCCGGAACCGTGGCCGAGATGGAGCCGGACGGATCGTAGGTCACCGTAATCACGGCCGTGCTGGCGCCGACGTCGGAATAGGACTGCATGACCGTCGCCGGGGCCGTCGACGAGGCATAGAAGTAGAAACGGGCGCGGTAGGTGGTCTCCGCCTGACCGTGGTCGACGGCGACATAGCTGTTACCACCCGCTGCTGCCTGCAGGCCGCAGAGGCCCATGTAGCGCGGCACGTTCCGTGTAGCGCTTCCCAGAGCGCCCTCAAGCGGGCCACCGGCCAGCGGCGAGCCGCTGCTGGTCGTCCAGGCGTCGATGGAGCAGGCCTGCGCGGAGCCGGCGCTCAGGCCGAGGGCCAGGGCCAGCGCGCCCAGCGACGCGATCTGTCGAAAACCGACGTTGTTCATGGTGTCACTCCCAATGAGATCCGGATGCTCGCGCCTGCCGCCCGGGGAAACCTGCCTCGCAGGCGACGGGAAACGGCGCTCACCGGTACTATACGCAGGACATGAGCAGATCGTCCCACTCGCATTCCCGTCGCCGGCTCAGGGTTCTTCCCGGCGGCCGCTCGGTTGCGCGCACCCTCTTCGTCATCCCAGCGCGCGACGAGGAAGCCTCGATCGGCGCCCTGCTCGACCAGCTGGTCCCCCGCGTGGGCCCGCATGTGCTGGTGATCTCGGATGCCAGCACCGACGATACCGCCACCGTCGCCCGCCGTCACGGCGCGCGGGTGCTGGAACTGCCGCTGCAGCTGGGCGCCTGGGGCGCGACGCAGGCCGGCCTGCGCTTTGCCCGCCGCCAGGGCTACCGGCAGGTGATCACCCTGGATGCCGACGGCCAGCACGAGCCGCTGTGCATCCCCGACCTGCAGCGGGCGCACCGCGAGCTGGGCGCCGATATCGTGATCGGCACCTTCCCGAACCGCCTGAGCCCGGCCCGCAAGCTCGCCTGGCGCTGGTTCCGCATGCTCTCAGGCCTGCGCGTGGAGGACCTGACCTCGGGCTTCCGCTGCTATGGATCGGAGGCGATCGACATCCTGTCCTCCAGCGAAGCCACCCTGCTCGACTACCAGGACGTCGGCGTCCTGCTGCTGGCCCGCCGGCACGGCCTGCGGGTGGCGGAAACACCTGTTAAGATGTATCCGCGGCGTGCTGGGCATTCCAGGGTGTTCGCATCCTGGATCACGGTCGGCTACTACATGGTCCAGACCACCCTGCTCTGCATCGCCCGGGTCGGCCGCTTCGGCGGCAGGCCCCTGCGCCATTACGAGGCCCGGATTTGACCCTGCCGCTGACCGCCGCCCTGCTGGGCACCCTGTTCGCCGGAAGCATCCTGCTGCTGGTCCGCCTCGGGCATCTGCACGGCGGCCAGGCGGCCTGGTGGCTGTTCGCGGCCTCGGTCGCCCTGCTGCTCGGCATCTTCCCGCAGTGGGTCGACCGGGTGGGCGCCGCCCTGGGCGTGTCCTACCCGCCGATCCTGCTGCTGGTGCTCGCCGTCCTGGCCACCCTGATCAAGCTGCTGGTCACCGATATCGAGCTGGCACGCAAGGAGCGCAGGCTGCGCAGGCTGACCCAGAAACTGGCGCTGATGGAGTACGAATTCGGCCATTCGCAGCAGGCCGACAGCCAGGAGCCCCCCCTCGAAGGGCGCCCGCGCCAGCCCCGGACCCCTCCGGCCCGCCGTGAGGCCGGCTGACGCCACGACGGACGCGACCCCCGCTGCGCTCCGGGTCCTCCATGTCGGCAAGTACTTCCCGCCCGAACCGGGCGGCATCGAACGCTTTCTCGACGCGCTGAGCGCGGCGCAGGTCCGGCAAGGGCTGGACCCCGCGGTCATTGCCCATGATCGCCGCGAATCGTCGCGCCGGATCCTCGACGGGCGCACGGTCTTCCTCTGCCGCAGCTACGGCCAGTGGCTGTTCACGCCGCTGGCGCCGGCCTGGCCATGGCACCTTGCCAAGGCCATCGCCGAACACCGGCCGCAGGTGCTGCATTTCCATCTGCCCAATCCGGCCGCCTTCCATGCGCTCTGGCTGCCTGCCGCGCGTCGCCTGCCCTGGGTGCTCCACTGGCACGCCGACATTCCGCTCGACACCGGCCATGGAGGCCTGCGGCTGGCCTACCCCGCCTATGCAGTGTTCGAACGCCTGCTGCTGCGCAAGGCGGGACGGGTCATCGCCACCTCCGCGACCTATCTCGAGGCAAGCGCAGCCCTGCGGGCCCACCGCGATCGCTGCCGGGTCGTGCCGCTGGCCCTTGGCGACGCAACGGCGCCGGGCACGCCGCACCCCTGGCCGGCGCCGGGCCTGCGCGTGCTCGCGGTGGGACGACTCAGCTACTACAAGGGCTTCGAGCACCTGTTGCAGGGGCTGTCGCGCGTCCACGGCGCCAGCCTGGTGATAGCCGGGCGCGGTGAGCAGGAACCCGCGCTGCGCGCGCTCGCCGATCGCCTGGGCATCGCCCCGCGGGTCAGCTTCCTGACCGACCTCGACGATGCCCAGGTCGAGGCCTGCTATCGCGACTGCGACGTGGTCTGCCTGCCCTCCACGGACCGCGCCGAAGCCTTCGGACTGGTCCTGCTCGAGGCCATGCGCGCGGCCAAGCCGGTGCTGGCCTCGCGCCTGGCCGGCAGCGGCATGCTGGAGGTGGTGATCGACGGCGAGACCGGCCTTCAGGTGGCGCCCGGCGACCCGGGCCAGATCGCCGACGCCCTGGCCCGTCTCCGCGACGATCCCATCTTGCGGGCCCGGCTGGGCACGGCCGGACGCGCCCGGTTCGACGCGCACTTCGCGATGGACGAGGTCTGCAGGGCGACTACGCGTATCTACCGCGAGGCGCTTGCGGCCGGGTAAGCGCCGCCGCCAGCAGCCAGACCCAGACCGGGGCCACGTGCAGCACCAACCGGTTGAGGCTGGTCAGGTCATCCGCCCATGCCGAGGCCGGGGTCAGGAAGAACAGGACGAAGTGGAACGCGGCAACGGCCGTCAGGAAGGCGACCGGCGCTGCGAGGCTGCCGCGACGCCAGGTACGGTGGAGGCCAAGCAAGGCCAGCGGCGCCACATACCAGAGCAGGGACCAGTTCGGCAGCAGGAACAGCGACTCCAGCACCTTGTCGGTGACCGGCCGCCACTCCAGCGTCAGCGTCCCGAGCAGGGGCATGCGGATCTCTTCGGGCGAGAGGCGCGCCCAGCCCAGCCCCGGCAGGGGAACGGACAGCCCCCAGAGCCACCAGACAGGCAGAACGACCGCGACCAGGACCACGACCGCGGCGAGCCGCCAGCCGCTGGGCAGCCACCACGCGAGAAACGCCGCGATCAGCAGCAGGGCGTAGACCGCGCCCTCGAGCTTGATCGCCGGCAGCAGCAGGACCGCCAGCAGCCAGCCAAGGGCGGGGCCGGCCCGGCGTTCCCGCAGCCAGCGATCGCCAAGCACGACGGCAAGCAGGACGGTCAGCGCCAGCCACAGGTCCATGTAACCGGCCAGCGTGCCGTGGGCGGCGACCATGGGCAGGGTGAGGAGAAGCGCGGCGGCCGCAAGCGAGGCCGGCCAGGTCGCCCCGCGGCTGCGCAGGGCGCCGGCGAGCAGGCCACCGCCGGCCAGCCAGATCAGCGGCCAGACCAGCGCGGCCCACGGGTCGGACCAGCCGCCGCGCAGCCACATGAGCGCCGCCAGCCAGCGCGGGATGGCCTCGGGATAACGCGGGGCCACATTGGCCAAGGCGCTGCCCGCAGGCGCGGCAAGCCAGTCCTCGACGCCCAGCACCGGCAGGAAGGCGCCGACCTCGGTCCAGGCCCGGGCCTTGGCCAGCCAGGCGTTCCAGGCATCCCAGGTCAGGATCGGCAGGGACCAGGCCTGCACCAGGCACAGGGTGAATCCGACCGCGAGCAGGGCCAGCGAGACCGGGCCCAGCCAGCGCGCCGGAGCGTCCCCGGCTCGCGGCGCCGGGCTTGCGGGCCCTCCCTGCCCTGCCGGCAGCCGGCGCCGCAGCAGCCAGGCGATCGGCGCCAACAGGCCGATTCCCGCCAGCGCGGTCAGCACGGCCTGTGCGATGGGGGCGGCACCCTGCGCCCAGAGCAGGCACCCCAACAGAAGAGGGCCCAGAAGGAAGCCCCCACAAGCGCAGAGCAGCAGGTCGCCGCGCTGCGCGCCGCCCTTCCTGACCGCGCTCGACCAGAGCACAGCGGCTCCGGCGAGTCCGCTCACAGTCAGCGCCAGCAGGTAGCCTGTTGCGCTCATGGCGTGGCGCTCCCCCCGAGCACGAAGGTATGCACCCAGCTGCCGCGAAACTCTGGACGGGCGGGCCGGGAGATCTTCCCGAGATGGAGGCGTCCCGAGAGCGGATCGAAGCGCCAGCCGGCCTGACCCGCAAGCAGCAGGATGGCCGGCTCGTCGGCCGGCAACCGATCGAGCTGTTCAGGGCGCTGCAGCCCGCCCACGTTGTGCGCGCGGAGCAGCCAGACCGGGTACTCGCGGAGAAAGCCGTTGCCGCCCCAGACCACCACCTTGCGCCGGTCCGAGGCATCCCAACCGGCCGAGGCCTCGGCAACCTCACGCTCCAGAGCCGGCAGGGCCGACTGCGGCAGCCCACCGGCGTGCCGGGCGGCCGAGGCCGACAGCTGCGCCACCTCCGCACGCAGCAGCTGCCCCTGCAGTTGCACTACCCCCAGCAGGAGTGCAGCGAAGAGGACGAGGGCACCGAACCGGCGCATCGGCTGCCTGGCGCGTGTCAGCCAGATGATCGCGGCCGACCACAGCAGCCACAGCGAAAGACCGACCGCCAGGCCCGGCAGCGGCTGGCCGCCGTGCTCGAATCCGGCCGTATGGTTCGAGCGGCCGATCCAGGGGCGGTAGCCGAACCAGGCCCGCAACAGCGCCTCGGCCTGCGCCGGCAGGCTGGGCGATTCCAGGCGAACGGAATGGATCCGGATGTCCACGGCGTCCGCGGCGGCGGCGGGCAGGGTGTCGGGAGGCGAGATCAGCAGCCCGACGTGATCCTGCACCTCTGCCTTGAAGCCTGCCCGGCGCAGGTTGCGCACGACCTCACCTTCGGGATGCCCGGGATAGGGCGCCACGGCAAGCGCCTCTCCCCGTCCCGCCACCAGCCTCGCGGCATGCAGGGGCGTGGTGCCGGAAAGTCGGACCCGCAGCATCGGCAGCTCGTCGAGGGAGAAAGTGGCGGTCGGGAACAGCACCAGGGCGCGGCCCTCGGCATCCATGCCGCGTACGAGCAGCCCTGCGTCCGTCGCCTCCAGGGCGGAGGTCCGTGACTGGGCGCTGGCCAGCGGAATCTCGCGCACCTGCTCCGGCTGCCAGCGCGCGCCCCCGAGGAAGGCCGCCATCGCCAGCCACACCAGCGGCAGGCCCAAGGCGCAGAGCGCCATGCACAGCCATCGACGCCGCGTCGCGTTCACCGGGCCGGCGCCCCTGCGAGGACCTCAAGCTGGTCCAGCTCGTCGTCGTCGAAGCCGGCATCGCGCCGGGCGGGACGATTGAACGGACCACGCAGCGCGCCGCGCGCGTGCTCGCGGACCAGGCCGATGAAGGTGCGCCGCGGTGGCACCCCCTGCTGCGCGCACAGCCAGCCGAACCAGCGACTGCCAACCGCGACGTGGCCGATCTCCTCGGCCAGGATCACCTCGAGGATGCTGGCGCTGGCCTCGTCGCCGAGGCCACGCAGCCGCTCGATCATGCCCGGCGTGACGTCCAGCCCCCTCGCTTCGAGGACGCGAGGCACCAGGGCCATGCGGGCCAGGCAGGAATGCGCGGTCTTGGCAGCCATGTCCCAGAGCCCGTTGTGGGCAACAAAGTCGCCGTAAGCGTAGCCCAACTCAGCCAGCCGTTTCACCAGCATCGTGAAATGCCGCGCCTCGTCGCCGGCGACGCTCAACCAATCGGTGTAGTAATCCTCGGGCATGCCGGGAAAGCGGGCCATCGCGTCGGTGGCCAGGTTGATGGCGTTGAACTCGATATGGGCAATGGCGTGGAGGAAGGCGGCGCGACCCTCGGCGCTGCCGAGCCCACGGTGCGGCACCTGGCGCACCGGCACCAGCTCGGGGCGTGCCGGCCGACCTGGCGCATCAACGGGCTCGAGCGCCCGCTGCGCATCCAGCGACAGCCGGCCGGCCTGCCAGTCGGAGACCAGGGCGCCAGCCGCGGCGGACTTTTCCAGCGGATCGCCGGCCAGCAGGACGGCGAGCGCGGCGCGGCGCAGCTCGCCTGCGCTGAAGGTGGCCTCAGGAGGCACGCCGCAGCTGCTTGGCCTTGTCCGACCGCGCCTGCTGCAGCCGCTCGAAGTAGTCGTGGTCGACCCCGGTCACGTACTCGCCGGAGAAGCACGAGGTGTCGAAGCGCATGCCGGCGCGCTTGGGGCCGGCGATCGCCGCCTCGAGGTCCTCGAGGTCCTGGTAGATCAGCCAGTCGCAGCCCAGCACCTTCTCGATCTCCTCGACGCTGCGGCCGTGCGCCACCAGCTCGTCGGCGGCCGGCATGTCGATGCCGTAGATGTTCGGATAGCGCACCGGCGGCGCGGCGGAAGCCAGGTACACCTTGCGCGCGCCTGCCTCGCGGGCCATCTGCACGATCTGCTGGCTGGTCGTGCCGCGGACAATGGAGTCGTCGACCAGCAGGACCACCCGGCCGCGGAACTCCAGCGGAATCGGATTGAGCTTGCGGCGCACGGACTTCGCCCGCTGGTGCTGCCCCGGCATGATGAAGGTGCGGCCGACGTAGCGGTTCTTGATGAAGCCCTCGCGGTACTTCACGCCGATGACGTTGGCGACCTCCAGCGCGGCATCGCGCGAGGAGTCGGGGATCGGGATCACCGTGTCGATGTCATGGTCCGGGCGCAGGCGCAGGATCTTCTCGCCGAGGGTCACGCCCATCCGCATCCGCGCCTTGTGCACGTTGACGTCGTCCATCATCGAGTCGGGGCGCGCGAAGTACACGTATTCGAATGCGCAGGGACGATGGACGACGTCGCCGGGCCAGGGGGCGCTGTGCAGCTCGCCCTTCAGGGTGACGACGATGGCCTCGCCGGGCGCCACATCGCGCAGCCGGGCAAAGCCCATCAGATCGAGGGCGACGGATTCCGAGGCCACTGCGTACTCGGTCATGCCGGCTACCTCGCGCTTGCCCAGCACCAGCGGGCGCACACCGTGAGGATCGCGGAAGGCCACCAGACCCAGCCCCAGCACCTGGGCCACCGCGGCGTAACCGCCCTTGCAGCGGCGATGCACGTTGGTCACCGCGTCCATGGCCGCCTGCGGGGTCAGTACGCGCTGCGCATCGAGCTCGTGGGCGAAGATGTTCAGCAGCACCTCGGAGTCGGACTCGGTATTGATGTTGCGCCGGTCCTGCTCCCAGACCTCGTGGCGCAGCGCGTCGGTATTGATCAGGTTGCCGTTGTGCGCCAGCGCGATGCCGTAGGGCGAGTTGACGTAGAAGGGTTGGGCCTCGTCGGAGCCCTCGGAGCCGGCGGTCGGATAGCGACAGTGGGCGATGCCCACCCGACCGCGCAGCAGGGCCATGGCCGCCTCGTCGAACACATCCTTGACCAGTCCGTTCCCCTTGTGGACGCGCAGCCGGCCACCCTCGCTGGTGGCGATGCCCGCCGCGTCCTGGCCGCGGTGCTGGAGCACGGTCAGGCCGTCGTACAACGCGCCGGCGACGTCGGTCGAAGCGACGATTCCAAGGATTCCGCACATGATCTTTGCCTTGCCTTGGCCCTGTGAACGAAAGGCCTGTTAAGTGGGGGGAAGCGCATCCGGCAGCGGCTGCGTCGGAGGGCCGAACGGGGGAAACTGGACGCGGGCGGCGACCGGCTCGGGCAGCCAGGCTCGCAGCCACTCGGCGCCGGGCTGGAGCACGGCGACCAGCGGCGAGGCGCTCCATTCCGCGCGCTGCGGCAGCGCGGTGAAGCCCATCAGCAGGACGCCGACCACGCAGACCGCGGCGCCGCGCAGGACACCGAAACCGAAGCCCAGCACACGGTCGGTGCCGGACAGGCCGGTGCCCTCGACCAGCCGGGTCAGCAGCCAGGTCATGAGGCCGCCTACGATCAGGACCAGGATGAAGGTACCGACGTAGCCCGCCGCGTTGCGAGCGGCGTCCGAATCGATCCAGCCACCGAGCCAGGCCGCGGCATGGTCGCCGAAGGCGAAGGCCGCCCAGAAGGCCAGGATCCAGGTGGTCAGCGACATCACCTCGGCGACGAAGCCACGCCACAGGCCAAGCAGGCCCGAGACCAGCAGCACGCCAAGCAGGACGATGTCGAAAGCGCTCATTGACCGGTCAGGGGTGGCGGACCACGATGCCGTCGAGCTTCAGGGCTTCCTTGATCCGGTTGCGCACCTGCTCGGCGCGATCGCGCTGCAGCTCCGGGCCGGCACGGACCCGCCACAGGCTGCCGGCGTCGGTCGAGGCGCGCTCGGTGTAGGCGGTGAAGCCGGCCTTGCGCAGGCGGTCGCGCAGCGCGCTGGCCTCGGACTCGTCCTTGAAGGCGCCGAGCTGCACGGCAAAGCCCTGGGCCACGGCCGGCTTGGCGGTCGCGGCCACCGGCTCGGCATCTTCAAGCTCGCCCACGCTGAACCGCGCGCCGGGCTCGGCCTGGCCGAGCTTCAGCGCCGCGGCCTCGGCCTCGGCACGGGTGCGGAAGGGGCCGGCGCGCAGACGCTGGGCCGGCTTGCCGTCGATCTCGATGCGCTCACTGCGGATCGGAAAGCCCCTCTGGGCCAGGCGGCGGTTAAGCGCCTTGGCGTTGGCGATATTGCCGTAGCTGCCGAGATTGACGATGAAGCGGCCGGTAGCCGGTGCGCTGGTAGACGGCGGGGGCGGCGCGGCCACCGGGGCGGCGGGCGGGGGCTCGACGGCGGCCACCGGAGACGGTGCGGCAGCGGGCTGGGTCGCGCTGGAGGTCGGCAAGGCCGGCGCAGTCGGGCTCGGCGCAGTCGGCTGCGGCGCGACCGGCTGGGCCGCTGCCGCAGCGTCGGCGCCTTCGAGCGCGTCCACCCTCGGCGCGCTGTCGACGTCCACCGTCGCCACCGCATTGGGATCGGCCGGCGTCGGCTGGGCGGCGGGCTGCGGCAGGGTCAGCGGCACATCCCGGGTCTGCAGGCTGGGCGTTGGCCGATCCGGCATGTCCAGCGGAAGCTGTCCGGCGGGAGTCGCCTCCGGTTCCGGTGCCTCGAGCAGCATCGGCACGAAGATCACGGCCAGCGCCACCAGCACGGCCGCGCCGACCAGCCGCTGTTTCAGTGCAGGGTCCATACCGCTCGCAGGGTCATCGGGGAAGCGGTGATTATAGCGAGCGTGCCGCGCTTGCCCGCGGCGATTGCATCACGCCGCGCATGCTGCGTTCACGCAGTACCGTCGCCAAGATGTCGCAATGCCTCGGCGACGGTGTGGAAGGATCCATAGACGACCACCCGATCACCCGGACCCGACTGGGCGCGGGCCGCGTCCAGCGCCTGCGCCACCGACTCGTGGCGGTCATGCAGGCTGCGCGAGAGCAGCCCGGCGACCTTGGGCCAGAGAATGGCGACCGGATGGGCCCGGGCGCCCACCTCGGGCAGCCCGGAGATATGCCAGGAATCGACCACCGACATCAGCGGCGCAACCAGGCCCGGCGCGTCCTTGTCGGCGAGCGCCGCGAACACCGCGTGGGTGGCGCCGGACGGGCGGTTCAGACCCAGCCACTGGGCCAGCGGCTGCACGGCGTGAGGATTGTGGGCAACGTCGAGCAGGAACTCGGGCGAGCCGGGGATTCGCTGCATCCGCCCCGGCAGCGCGGCGCGCCCCAGTCCGGCGACCAGCACTTCCTCGCCCAGCGGAAACAGGGCGCGCATCGCCACGATGGCGCAGGCGGCGTTGTACTGCTGGCAAGGGGCCGCCAGCGGTAGCGCAGGCACCTCGATCTCGCCCTGGGCATCGGCGTAGCGCCAGTGCCCGCCGAGCCGGGTTTCCGTGCGGAACTCGCGGCCCCGGCGCAGGACGATCGCGCCCGCCCGCTCGGCCATGCCGAGAACGCTGTCGGGCGGATCGAGCTCACCGAGCACCAGGGGTCGGCGCGGACGCAGGATGCCGGCCTTCTCCCGGCCGATCGCCTCTCGGTCCTCTCCGAGGTGCTCCATATGGTCGAGTGCGACGCTGGTGATCACCGCGCAGTCGGCGTCGACCGCGTTCACCGCATCGAGCCGTCCGCCCAGCCCGACCTCGAGGATGGCCAGGTCCAGACCTGCCCTCGCGAACATCACGAAGGCTGCCAGCGTGCCCCATTCGAAGAAGGTGAGCGGCAGCTCGCCGCGCGCTGCCTCGATCAATTCGAATACCTCGCAGAGCGCTGCGTCGCCGGCCAGCTGCCCGTCGATGCGGATGCGCTCGTTGTAGCGCAGCAGGTGGGGCGAGGTGTAACAGCCCACCTTCAGCCCGGCCTGCCTGGCGATGCCCTCGGCGAAGGCCACGGTCGAGCCCTTTCCGTTGGTGCCCCCGATGGTCAGCACCTTGCGCGCCGGTCGCCCGCAGTCCAGCCGCACCAGCATGGCGCGAACCCGGTCGAGCCCCAGAGCCATGGCGTCCGGATGGGTCTTCTGCTGGTATTGCAGCCAGTCCGCCAGACTGCGGGCGGAGGCCGGCCGGGGCGACTCGCTCATCGGGTTGGCTCGGTGGTGGACGCGGCGAGTATAGGCAAGCTTGCCGGCCGGTAACCGAACGCGTCGGACCACTCGCCAAGCCCCCGGGCACCCGATACAATTGCGAAACGTTCTCATTTAAGGACACGGAATGCGAAGCCTGCTCGTTTCCCTGCTCGGCCTGTGCCTGGCCCTGCCCGCCCAAGCCGAATCACTGGTGGTCTACAGCGCGCGCATCGAGCCGCTGATCAAGCCTGTGTTCGACCGCTACACGGAAGAGACCGGCGTCCGCATCGAGTTCCTTACCGACAAGGAGGCCCCGCTGCTCGCACGCCTGCAGGCCGAGGGGGAGCGCACGCCAGCCGACATCTTGATGACCGTGGACGCCGGCAATCTCTGGCAGGCGGCCGAGCGCGGAGTGCTGGCCCCGCTCGACTCCAAGGTTCTGGAGGCGAACATCCCCGCCCATCTGCGTGACGCTCAGGGCCGCTGGTTCGCCCTGTCTCTGCGCGCGCGGACGATCCTCTACAACACCGACCAGGTGAACCCCGACACCCTGTCGACCTACGCCGACCTTGCCGAGCCGCGCTGGAAGGGCAAGCTTTGCCTGCGCACCTCGAAAAAGGTCTACAACCAGTCCCTGGTCGCTGCCAGCATCGCCGAGCGCGGCGTCGAGGCGACCGAGAAGATGCTCCGCGGCTGGGTCGAGAACCTCGCCGCCGCGCCCTTCGCCAGCGACGACGAGGTGATCAATGCGGTGGCCAGCGGCCGCTGCGCGGTCGGCATCGTCAACAGCTACTACTTCGGCCGCCAGCAGCGCGACAACCCGGATATCCAGGCCGCGCTGTACTGGCCTGACCAGGCCGAGGGCCAGCATGGCGTGCACGTCAATGCCTCGGGCGCGGGCGTGACCCGCCACGCGAAGAACCCGGAACAGGCCAAGCGCTTCCTCGAGTGGCTGTCCAGCGGCGAGGCGCAATCCATGTTTGCTTCCCTCAACATGGAGTTTCCGGCCAACCCGGCGGTGGCTGCAGCGCCCGAGGTCAAGGCCTGGGGCGACTTCCGCGCCAGCGATTTCCCGATCGCCGACAGCGGCCGGCTGCAGGCCGAGGCCGTGGCGTTGATGGACCGTGTCGGCTACCGCTGAACCTGTTGTTTCCCTGAAACTGCCGACCCGCTGGCCGCAGGCCGGTCGGGTCGGCTGGATCGGGCTGGCCTGGCTGCTCTGCCTGCCGACCCTGATTCCACTGATGGCCACCCTGTTCGGCGCGCTCCAGGCCGAGCCCGATGTGCTGGAGCACCTGACCTCGGTCGTCTTGCCGCGGGTGGCGGTCAACAGCTTCTGGCTGGTGCTGGGCGTCGCCGCGGGCAGCGCCCTGCTCGGCACCGCGCTCGCGGCCCTGGTGGCCCTGACCGAATTCCCCGGGCGGCGCTGGTTCGCCTGGCTTCTGATGCTGCCGCTGGCGATGCCGGCCTATGTCGCCGCCGTGGCCCTGATCGGGCTCTTCGATTACGCCGGCCCCATCGCCACCGTGCTTCGCGGCTGGGGTCTCGAAACCTGGCCCGAGTTCCGCTCGCGCTGGGGCGTCACCCTCACCCTGATCCTGACCCTGTATCCCTACGTCTACCTGATTGCGCGTGGCGCCTTCGCCAGTCAGGGCGCTCGCGCGCTGGAGGCCGCGCGGGCGCTGGGCATGGGCCCGCTGCGCGCATTCCTGCGCGCGGCCCTGCCGATGGCCCGGCCGTTCATCGCCGCCGGCACCCTGCTGGTGGCCATGGAAACGCTGGCCGATTTCGGCACCGTCGCCGCCTTCAACTACGACACCTTCACCAGCGCGATCTACAAGGCCTGGTTCGCGATGTTCTCGATCGAGGCCGCGCTGGCCGTCGCCGGCTTCATGCTGCTCGGCGTGCTGGCCCTGATCGCACTCGAGACCTGGAGCCGCCGCGCCCAGCGCTTCCACCAGGTGGGCCACCGTGGCCCGGTCTCGCGCGCCGGGCTCGGCCGCTGGCGCTGGGCGGCCTCGGCCTTTTGTGCCGGCGTGCTGGGGCTGGCCTTCGTGGTGCCGATGGCGCGACTTGCCTGGCTGGCCTGGCCCAGGCTGGACACCCTGGGCAGCCGCGATCTCGGCATCGCCGGCAACTCGGTTCTGCTCGCGCTGCTGGCCGCCGCGCTCACGGTCGGCGTGGCGATGGCCCTGTCCCTGCTCTGCCGCAAGGCGCCGGGCACCGCGACACGAAGCGCGACCCGCATCGCCACGCTCGGCTACGGGCTGCCCGGCGCCCTGCTGGCGGTGGGGCTCTACGTGCCGGTGACCCTGATGCTCAATCGGCTGGCCGACTGGGCCGGCTGGCAGGGCGTCGCCCAGGGGGGCCTGGGTCTGCTGCTGGTCGCCTACGCCGTGCGTTTCACCGCTGTTGCCCACGCCCCGGTCGAATCGGCCTGGCTGCGCATCCGCCCCAGCCTGCTGGAGTCAGCCCGCGGCATGGGGGTATCCGGCTGGCGCCTGCTGCGCGGCGTGCATCTTCCGCTGCTGCGCAGCGGCCTGCTAACCGCCGCCCTGCTGGTGGTGGTCGACGTGATGAAGGAGATGCCGATCACCCTGATGACGCGGCCCTTCGGCTGGGACACGCTGGCCACCCGCGTGTTCGAATTCAGCAACGAGGGTCAATGGGCCGAAGCTGCGCTGCCTTCGATTGCCATCGTGGTGGTCGGGCTGCTGCCGGTGTTGTGGCTGGAAAGAAGGATGCAGGATGCGCCTTGAGTTGGATCAGGTGGCGGTGGGCTATGAGGGCCGCGAAGTCGCCGGCGAGGTCACCCTGGCAGTGGAGCCGGGGCAGATCGCCTGCCTACTGGGCCCATCGGGCTCGGGCAAGACCACGGTGCTGCGCGCCATCGCCGGTTTCGAACCGCTGCTGCGGGGGCGCATCCTCGGCGATGGCGAGCTGCTGAGCGGCCAGGGCCGACAGGTACCGCCGGAACGCCGTGGCATCGGCCTCGTGTTCCAGGACTTCGCCCTGCTGCCGCACCTGAGCTGTCGCGACAATGTCGGCTTCGGCCTTTTCGCGCTGCCGAGGGCGCAGCGGCGCCAGCGGGTCGATGAGCTGCTCGAGGTGGTCGGGCTGACCGCGCATGCCGGGCGCTATCCGCACGAGCTGTCCGGAGGCATGCAGCAGCGCGTGGCCCTGGCCCGCGCACTGGCCCCCCAGCCGCGCCTGCTCCTGCTGGACGAACCCTTCTCCAGCCTCGACCCCGACCTGCGCGAAAAGCTGTCCCTCGACGTGCGGCTGATCCTCAAACAGCAGGGCAGCACCGCCCTGCTGGTCACCCACTCGCAGGCCGAGGCCTTCGCCATGGCCGACCAGGTCGGCGTGCTCAGCGGCGGCCGCCTGCGCCAATGGGCCAGCGCCTACGAGCTCTACCACCGCCCCGCCTCGCGCGAGGTCGCGCAGTTCATCGGCGAGAAGATCTGGCTGCGCGGACGGGTGGCGCCGGACGGCCGCATCGCCACCACGCTGGCCCTGCTGCAGCCCCGCGCGACCGGCTTCACGCCCGGCCAGCAGGTCGACGTGTTGCTGCGTCCGGACGACATCATCCACGACGACGCCAGCCCGCTGCAGGCCCGCGTGGTCGAACGCACCTTCCGCGGCTCGGAGTTCCTGTACACGCTCGCCCTGGACGACGGCACGCGACTGCTTTCGCTGGTGCCCTCGCACCACGACCACGCCATCGACCAGAAGATCGGCATCCGGCTCGATCTGGAGCATGTGGTGGTGTTTGGGGTGGATGAGGGCTCAGGGCTCAGAGGCTAGGGTTCGCCCGCTGCGCGGGCCGCCTTCGCTTCGCTCGGTCAGGGCTCAGGGCTCAGGGCTCAGGAAGGCAGCATGCGGCGATCCGGGGGCTTCAGCGCGGTCCCGAGTCCCGAGTCCCGAGTCCCAGCTCCCCGCCCCTGCCCTTCCCCACTCCGGCAGAATAACCGCCTCGTCCCAAGGAGCCGCCCATGTCTTCCGCCATCCAGCGCTACGCCGCCGAACTCGACAGCATCCGCGAGCAGGGGCTGTTCAAGCGCGAGCGCGTCATCACCTCGCCGCAGTCGGCCGAGATCAGCCTGGCCGATGGCCGCCGGGTGCTGAACTTCTGTGCCAACAACTATCTGGGCCTTGCCGACCATCCGGCGGTGATCGAGGCGGCCAAGCAGGCGCTGGACAGCCACGGCTTCGGCATGGCCAGCGTGCGATTCATCTGCGGCACGCAGGACCTGCACAAGGAACTTGAGGCGAAGATTTCGGCCTTTTTCGGCAAGCAGGACACCATCCTCTACGCCGCCTGCTTCGACGCCAACGGCGGGCTCTACGAGCCGCTGCTGGGCGAGGAGGACGCGATCATCTCCGACGCCCTGAACCACGCCTCGATCATCGACGGCGTTCGCCTGTGCAAGGCCAAGCGCTATCGCTATGCCAACTGCGACATGGCCGACCTCGAGAAACAGCTGCAGCAGGCCCGCGCCGACGGCGTGCGCGACATCCTGATCACCACCGACGGGGTGTTCTCGATGGATGGCTTCATCGCCCCGCTGGACGAGATCACCCGCCTGGCGGGGAAGTACGACGCCCTGGTCCATATCGACGAATGCCACGCCACCGGCTTCCTGGGCGAGCACGGCCGCGGCTCGGCCGAGGTCAAGGGCGTCCTCGACCGCATCGACATCATCACCGGCACCCTCGGCAAGGCGCTGGGCGGCGCGCTGGGCGGCTTCACGACCGGCCGCGCCGAGGTCATCGAGATGCTGCGCCAGCGCTCGCGGCCCTACCTGTTCTCCAACTCCCTGCCGCCGCACGTGGTGGCCGCCGGAACCAAGGTGTTCGAGATGCTGGCCGCGGCCGGCGAGCTGCGCGGCAAGCTGCGCGACAACACCGCCTATTTCCGCCAGCGGATGAGCGAGGCCGGCTTCGACCTCAAGCCCGGCGAGCACCCGATCGTGCCGGTCATGCTGTACGACGCCCCGCTGGCGCAGCGCTTCGCCGAGCGCCTGCTCGAGGAGGGCATCTACGCGATCGGCTTCTTCTACCCGGTCGTGCCCAAGGGCCAGGCACGCATCCGCACCCAGATGAGCGCGGCGCACTCGCGCGAACAGCTGGATCGCGCCATCGACGCCTTCATCCGCGTTGGCAAGGAGCTGGGGCAGCTCGGCTAGCCGGGCACTCCCCCGCCCCGACTTGCGTCGCCCCGCCGCGAACGTGAAGATGCCTGTTGCCGCCCCGCGTGGGGCCAGCGGACTCCAGGAGTGGCGTTGATGAGCGATCGGCAGGCAGCCGGCGGATCCGGGCAGCGGGCGACCATCCTGCTGGTGGAGAACGCCAAACTGTTCCACCAGATGGTGGGCGAGGCCCTCGGTGAGCGCCTCGACATCGACCTGATCCACGCCCACAGTCTTGCCGAGGCTGCGCAGGCCATCGAGAAGCACGGCCATCTCACCCTGGTGCTGACCGGACTCGTGCTCTCCGACGGCGATCAGGAAAAGATCGTCGACTTCTTCCTTTCGCGGCAGCTGCCCACGGTCATCGTCACCGGGGTCTTCGACGAGGAGGTTCGCAAGCGCCTGCTTGAGCGGCCGATCATCGACTACGTGCTGAAGAACGCGCCGGGCGCGGTCGACTATCTGGTCTGGCTGGTGCAGCGCCTCGACCGCAATCGCCGCATTACCGCCCTGGTGGTCGACGACGCTGCCTCGGCACGCATGCACGCCAGTTCCCTGCTGCGGCTCTATGGCTTCCAGGTAGTCGAAGCCGAGGGCGGCGAGCAGGGTCTGAAGAAGCTGACCGAGGACCCGACCATCCGTCTGGTGATCACCGACCAGGAGATGCCCGGGATGGACGGCGTCGAGTTCACCCGGCGCCTGCGCGCCCAGCACCCGCGCGACACCGTCTCGGTGATCGGCGTTTCGGGCGCAGGGCGCAGCACCCTGGTGGCGCAGTTCCTCAAGAATGGCGCCAACGACTTCCTGCACAAGCCGTTCTCGCGCGAGGAATTCTTCTGCCGCGTCTCGCAGAACGTCGAGAACCTCGAGCTGATCGGTTCGCTGCAGGACCTCGCCACCAAGGACTTCCTCACCGGGCTCGCCAACCGCCGGCACTTCTTCGCCCGGGGTGCGGAGCTGATGGCCCAGGCCAAGGCGGGCAAGCGCCGGGCCTGCGTGGCCATGCTCGACATCGACCTGTTCAAGCGCATCAACGACACCTACGGCCATGATGGTGGCGACGTCGCGCTGAAGGCGGTGGCCTCCGCCCTGGCACGCTTCGCCCGCCCGCAGGACCTGGTCGCCCGGTTTGGCGGCGAGGAGTTCGCCGTGATCGCCATGGATCTCGGCGAAACCGAGTCGGAATACTTCTTCGAGGGACTGCGGGCGCGGATCGAGAATCTCGCCGTGCAGTTCGGCGAGCACCGCATCCCGGTCACCACCAGCATCGGCGTCTGCGTCGACCGCCTCGACTCGCTGGACGCCATGCTGACCGAAGCCGACCGCCTGCTCTATCTCGCCAAGGCCGGCGGCCGCAACCAGGTGCGACGGAGCAACGATCCGGCCAACGCTGCCTGAATCCATCCCCGCCGACCCCATCCCCGCCGAGGAGGCCCCCATGGCAACGCTCCGCACACTCTCCCTTTCCCTGATCGCGGCCCTCACGCTGTCTGCCTGTGGCAGTGGCCAGCCACCGACGCAGGATGCGGACGGGGCGCCCGCCGAGCGCGCCGCCGAACAGGTGGTCAATGTCTACAACTGGTCGGACTACGTCGCCGAGGACACCCTGGCCAATTTCCGCGCGGCCACCGGCATCCGCGCGGTCTACGACGTCTATGACGGCAACGAGATCCTCGAAGCCAAGCTGATGGCCCGCAACAGCGGCTATGACGTGGTCTTCCCCTCGGCCCGCCCCTTCGCCGAGCGGCATGTCGCCGCGGGCATCTACCAGCCGCTGGACCGCAGCAAGCTGCCGAACTGGCAGCACCTTGATCCCAAGGTGCTCGAGGGCCTGTCCAGCATCGACCCGGGCAACCGGCACCTGGTGCCCTACATGTGGGGCACCACCGGGCTCGGGATCAACGTCGCCAAGGTGAAGGAAGCCCTTGGCGAGGAGGTCGCCCTGGATAGCTGGGCCCTGCTCTTCGACCCCGCCCACGCCGGGAAGCTGGCCGCCTGCGGAATCGCCGTGCTGGATGACGACCAGGAAGCCTTCGGCGCCGCCCTGATCCACCTTGGCCGCGATCCCAACGCCCAGGCCGAGGACGAGCGCGAGGTGGTCGGCGATCTCTACTCGAAGATCCGCCCACACGTCCGCTACTTCCATTCCAGCAAGTACATCGACGACCTCGCCAACGGCGACCTGTGCCTGGCCATGGGCTATTCCGGCGATGTCTTCCAGGCCCGCGACCGCGCCGCCGAGGCCGGCAACGGGGTCGAGATCGAGTACATCATCCCGAAGGAAGGCGCGCTGCGCTGGGTCGATGTCATGGCGGTGCCGGTCGACGCGCCGCACCCCGAGCAGGCCCACGCCTTCATCAACTACCTGCTTGATCCCAAGGTCATCGCCTCGATCACCGACTATGTGGCCTATGCCAATCCCAACCTCGCTGCCCGGCCGCTGATGGACCCCGAGATCGCCGGCGATCCGGGCATCTATCCGCCGGACGAGGTCATGGCCAAGCTGGTGGATCCGAAAACCCTGCCCAACGAGCAGCAGCGCGAACGGGTCCGCGCCTGGACCTCGATCAAGACCGGGCGCTGAGCCTCCATGCCGTCATGAATGCGGGCAGATGCCCGGTCCCGGCGCCCGGGCCGTGTGCGCTCGGTCCAACACAACGGCGGAGGCGCGCTGCCGTGCGCCGGGCTTCGGCGACAGCGGCGAACTGACCCGGATCAGCGGGCCCGCATCGGCGTCGGCCTGATCCGCTGGCTGCCCGAGCGGGTGAACACCCAGACCGTAGCCGGTGGCATGTTCCGCCATATCACGCTGCCGCGGCGGGCGGTCAGGGCCAGGTCCTCCAGAACCTCGGTCCTGATCGGGCAGGTCGGACCATAGGTGAACTGGATCAGCCGCCCTTCGCGGGCGAGCACGCGGAAGGCGGCCTCGACGATCGACTGCTGGGTCTCGCGCCCCATCGACAGCAGACCCAGGCCCGACAGCACCGCGTCAACCGTGCCACCCTCGTCGAATCCGCAGCGGGCCACGATATCGGGAAGCTCCTTGGCGTCGCCGCAGACCACGTGCGCGTCCGCGAAGCGTTCGGCGAGGTGCTGGTGAAGATCCTCGTTAAGCTCGAGCACGAGCAGGTCGCGCGGGCGAATGCCGTGGTCGAGCAGCGCCGCGGTGAACACACCCGTGCCGCCGCCCAGCTCGATCACGCGCCGCGTGCCGGTGGGCAACTCTCCCAGCATCTCGCGCGCCAGATGCTGGCTGGACGGCGAGATAGCCGCGATCGACAAGGGGCTCTTCAGCCACTGCCGGAAGAAGGTCCAGTGCGCCGGCGCCCCTTCCTCGCCCGGCGCGCCCGGCCAGCGCCCCTTACGCGCCGCCACGACAGCATCCGTTCCGGCATGGCGTGCTACAACCACGATGCACGTGAAGCTCTCCCTTGGCGCAGAGGCGCCCTGCCCGAGAGCATTGCCGCACTCTCCGGGGAGGTCAATATGCGCATTCTCATACTCGTCCTGCTCTGCCTGCCGCTGACCGCCTGGAGCGCCGAACCGCTGCGCCCGGAAGCGCCGGGCCATCGACCGATCCGGCCGATCGGTGACTGCATCGATCCGTCACGGGTTCGCGGCTTCCATGTCCTGGACAGTCGCACCCTGCTGGTCGATGCCGGGCGGCGCCGATTCCGCGTCGTGCTGTCCTGGAGCTGCAACGAGCTGCACAGCCACCGCGGACTGGCCTTCGACACCCGTAATCCGTCGGGACGGGTCTGCGGTGACATCGGCGACGCCGTCCTGCCCCGTGAAGGCAGCGGCGGCATCCTCGGCCGCTGCGACATCGGCGAGATCAAGCCGATCAGCCCGGAAGAGTGGGAAGGCGAACTGCGCGCGCGCTGAATCCGCGCGGCGGGTTTGGGCGCAAAGCAGACATCCATAGGGTGCGGCTGGCCGCACCGGGCGTGCCGACCGAACGCCCGTATCGGTGCGCCAAGGCACACGCTATGGGGCTTTGCTGACGCCCAACGAAGTCCGACTGTGGGAGCGCCCTTGGGCGCGACCGCGGAGTTCCGCTCTGGCCGCGGTCTGAGGTGAATCCGTAGCGCCGCGGTCGCGCCCAAGGGCGCTCCCACAATTTGACTGCGGCAAGGCCTGCCTTGCGGCGCAAACCGGACCTTGCAGCACCGTTGCGTGTAGGAGCCAGCTTGCTGGCGATAGGCGCCCCGGAAGGGACGATCGCCAGCAAGCTGGCTCCATTCGGGTTTTGCGGAAGGTCTTCTTCGCGCCCGAAACGCTCGCTGGCGCTCAGCGCCGGCGCAGGGTCCAGACGCGGTGGATGCGCGGGTTGCGGGAGAAGTCCGGCGGCAGGGCGCGGGGGCCCCATTCCTCGATTGCGCAGTCCGCGAACGCCGAATCGTCAAGGCGGAAGCGGCGGAAGTTGTTGGAGAACACCAGCACGCCATCCGGCGTGAGCCGGTCGAGGCAGGCGCGTAGCAGGGCGACATGGTCGCGCTGTACGTCGAAGTCCTCGGCGCGCGCCGAGTTCGAGAAGGTCGGCGGGTCGCAGAAGATGAGCCCATAGCGTCCGCGCTCGGCGCGCAGCCAGGCCAGGCTGTCGGCCTGCACCAGCCGGTGGGCGGCGCCGGTGAACCCGTTCGCCGCGAGGTTGCGGCCGGCCCAGGCGAGGTAGGTCTGGGACAAATCCACGCTGGTCGTGGAGCGGGCGCCGCCGGCAGCCATCTGCACGCTGGCCGCGCCGGTGTAGCAGAACAGGTTGAGCACGTCGCGACCCGAGGCCATCTCGCGAAGTGCGGCGCGCACCGGGCGATGGTCGAGGAACAGGCCGGTGTCGAGGTAGTCGAACAGGTTGACCTCAAGCCGCATGCCGGCCTCGTCGACGACCAGGGACTCGCCGCGCCTGTCGAGCACGCCGTACTTGCTGCCGCCCTTGCCGCGCTGGCGCGTCTTCAGGGCGATGCGCTCGCGCGGCAGTTCGAAGACCTCGCCAGCGGCGCGCAGCAGATCTCCGAGCCGACGCCGCGCCGCGTCCTCCGGAATGCTGGGCGGGGCCGCGTATTCCTGAACATGCAGGTGCAGCGAAGCGTCCTGGGCCGAGGCATAGACATCGATCGCGGCGGCGTATTCGGGCAGGTCGGCATCGTAGACCCGGTAGCAGGACACGCCCTCGCGCTCGCGCCAGCGACGCAGGTGGCGCTCGTTCTTGCGCAGCCGGTTGGCCACCATCTGCGCGCCCTCGCCGAGAGGTCGCGACTCGCGCGCCGACCTGGGCGCGTGCAGGGGGTCGCAGACCAGGAGCAGGGTTTCCAGGCGGCCGTTGAACAGGCGATAGGTTTTTTGCGCGCGCAGGCCCGTGGCCCGGGCAAGGGCCTCGTCGCCGCAGAGGAGGGCGGCCCGCCAACCCGGCACCCTTCGAACCAGGGCTTCGCCCAGCGCGCGGTAGAGGGCGGGGTCAGCGGCCAGCCGCTCGTCGTAGGGCGGATTGCAGACCACCAGGCCGCGGGCACCCTCCGGTGTCGGCGCCTCATGCGTCGCCGCGGACTCGAAGCGGATCGCCGCGGCGACCCCGGCGGCCTCGGCATTCTCGCGGGCGATCCGGATCGCCCGCGGATCGATATCGCTGCCGAGAAAGCTCGGCCGCAGGGCCTGCCGGCCGGCTTCAGCGCGGGCCTGCGCCGCCGTGCGCAGCGCCTGCCAGTCCTGCAGCGGAAAGCCCTTCCAACGGGTCGGCGGGCGATCACCGTAGCGCCCCAGCCCCGGCGCGATGCCCGCGGCCATGCAGGCGCCCTCGATCAGCAGGGTGCCGCTGCCGCACATCGGATCGAACAGCCCATGCCCCTCGCTCGCCAGCCCCGGCCAGCCGCCGCGTAGCAGCACCGCCGCGGCCAGGGTTTCCTTCAGCGGCGCTTCGCCCTGCTGCGCACGCCAGCCACGCCGGTGCAGCGGCCCGCCGAGATCGATCGAGATCACCGCCCTGCCCTTGCGCAGCAGCAGGTCGAGGCGCAGGTCGGGGTCCTCGCGATCGACATCGGGCCGGGTGCCGTGCTCGCGGCGCAGGCGGTCGACGATGGCGTCCTTCAGACGCTGGGCGGCGAACTGGCTGTGCTGCAGGGCGCCGCTGCGGCCGTGGGCGTGGATCGCCAGGCTGCCGGTCGGCTCGAGATGGGCCGACCAGTCGACCTCCATCGCCCCGGCATACAGCTGGGCCTCGTCGGCGCAGGGGAAGTCAGCGATCGGCAGCAGCAGCCGGCTGGCAAGGCGCGATTCGAGCAGGACGGCGATGCCGGTCTCCAGCTCGGCCTCGAAGCCGACGCCCGACAGCGCCTCGCGTGGCGCGACCATGCCGAGCTGCTGCAGCTCCTCGACCAGCAGATACTCGAGGCCCTTGGCGCAGGGGGCGAAGAACCTCACTTGAGCGTCGACAGGAAGCGGCCGAACTCCTCGGCGCAAAGGTCGACGTGGCGATCCAGGCGGTGCCCGTCGTCGACCAGCAGCAGGCGATCACGGCGGCGCTGCGTCCAGCGGATCACGTCGCCGACCGGGCAGACGTCGTCGCTCCAGCCGTGGACCACCATGGTCGGCTGCACGGCCGCGCGCAGGCTGCGCGGGAAGCCGTCGATATTGACCGGAGGGGCGATCAGGAAGAGCCCGGCACAGGGCACCTCGAGGCTGGCCAGGGCGGAAATGAAGGCGCCCATGCTGGAGCCGGCGAGCACGAGCGGTCGGCGGGCTCCGGCGCAGCGCTCGAGCAGGGTGCTCAGCCGGGCCTGGATCTCGTCGACATTCATCCGCGCGTCGATTGCGCTGTAGTCGGGCCGCTCGTGGGTCCAGCCCAGGCGCTCGGCCACCGCCGCCAGGGCCGACACCTTGGCCGCCGCAGGGCTGCTGTTCAGTCCGTGGGAAAGAATCACGTGGCCGGGCATGGGCGCGGGCATCGGCGGCGAAACGGGTCGCTAGTGTACTCGCCCCGCCCGCTCCCCGAGTGGCGATTGCTCCGCGGGCAGCGATGGTCGACCATGCGCGCATGCTGCCCGACGCGCCCCCGACGACCATCGAGATCGACCCGTTGCCCTACGAGACGCGGCTCGAGGCGCGCCCGACCGCGGCGATCCGCGGCGTCGTGATCCACTGCACCGAGACCCCGGACCTCGCCCGCGCCCGGCGCATCGGCGAGGAAGTCCGCTACCCCTCGGGCACCGGCAACAGCGGTCATTACTACATCGATCTCGATGGCCGCACCCTGCGCTATGTCGCCCCCGAGCGCATCGCCCATCATGTCCGTGGGCACAACGCCGACAGCATCGGCATCGAACTGGTCAACCGCGGCCGCTATCCGCACTGGCTGCACGCCGACCACCAGGCCATGGACACGCCCTACACCCCGGCCCAGATCGCCGCCCTGCGCCGCCTGCTGGCCGAGCTCGAGAGCCGTCTCCCGACCCTGGAATGGATTGCCGGCCACGAGGACCTGGACCGCGAACAGGTCCCCGCCGCCGACGACCCCAGCCGCCAGGTCCCCCGCAAGCGCGACCCCGGCCCGATGTTCCCCTGGGATGAGGTGCTCGCCGGCAGCCGGCTGCGGCGGGTGGGGGAGTAGGGGGCGGTAGTCGGGAGCGGGGAACGCTCGGGAGCTGGGCGGGCCCCAGGGACGGTGGCAGCTACAGCCCCCCTCCCAACCCCCCCCTACGGCGCCAAGCGCCGCAAGGGGACGGGCGAAGCCCGCTCCCTGAGCCCCGACCGAGCGAAGCGAAGGCGGCCCGCGCAGCGGGGGAACCCTGAGCCCTGAGCCCTGAGCCCTGAGCCCTCCGCCACCCACCCGCTATACTTGCCGGCTGTTTCCGACCGGGGCTCCCGCCTTGCAGACCGTCGTTGCTGAACTGCTGGACCTGCTGCGCCTGGAGCGGCTGGAGGACAATCTCTTCCGCGGCCAGAGCCGGGATATCGGCACGCGCTACGTGTTCGGCGGCCAGGTGCTGGGGCAGGCGGTCTCCGCCGCCCAGCAGACCGCGCCGGAGGACCGTTTCGTTCATTCCCTGCATGCCTACTTCCTGCGCGCCGGCGACATCAGCCTGCCGATCGTCTACGACGTCGACATCACGCGCGACGGCGGCAGCTTTTCGGTGCGCCGGGTCACCGCGATCCAGAAGGGCAAGCCGATCTTCGTCCTGGCTGCCAGCTTCCACGTCGACGAAGACGGCGCCGAGCACCAGCTCTCGCCGCCCGAAGTGCCGCGACCCGAGGACCTGCCCGAGGCGCCGGATCTTGATGCCGAGACGATGGACCAGCTGCCGGCCAAGATGCAGCGCTGGCTGACCCACAAGGGGCCATTCGAGTTCCGCCCGGTCTATCCGCGCAACGAGCTCAAGCCCTCCAAGCGCCCGCCCTACCAGCAGGTCTGGTTCCGGCTGGTCGACCGCATCCCGGACGATCGCACCCTGCACGCCTCGATGCTGGCCTATGCCTCGGACTTCCACCTGATCGGCACCACCACCTTGCCGCATGGAATCTCCTACCTGCAGCCCAACGTGCAGATGGCCAGCCTCGACCACGCCATGTGGTTCCACCGTCCGCTGCGGGTCGACGACTGGCTGCTCTACGCCTGCGACAGCCCCAGCGCCCAGGGCGCCCGCGGTCTGGCTCGCGGCAGCATCTACGACACCCAGGGGCGACTGGTCGCCTCGACCGCACAGGAAGGCCTGATCCGGGTCCTGCCCGAGGGGGGGAAGGACTGACATGCGCCAGATCTATGCATCGCCGCGTCTTGAGAACGTCGAGCGGGTCGCCCAGCTGCTGGGCGAGTCCGGGGTCGAGACCTGGATCAGCAACGGGCGCTCCTACAAGGGCCGCAACCGGCGCAATTTCAGCTTCCGCGACCACGCCCAGGAGCCCTCGGCGGTGTGGCTGGTGCAGCCCAAGGACCTCAGCCGCGCCACCGCGATCCTGCGCGAGGCGGGCCTGCTGACCACCACCCGCGACCGCAACTTCGTCCCCAGTGCCGGCCGCCTGAACCACCCTGACCAGCGCAGCCGGCCGGCCTCGACCGCCGTGCGCGTGCGCCTGGTGCTGCTGGTCGTGCTCGGTCTGATGGCCGCGATGATGGCCTGGCAGCTGTTCTGATGTCACAGGCCGGATGCCGGCGCGTCCGGCATCCCAGGACCCAGGAGTTGCGCCCACGATGAAAACCGATGCCCTGCTCTCGCTGATCGAAGTGCACCTGCCCGCGGCCCAGGCCGGCGACCAGGAGGCGTTCGGACATATCGTCGCCGGCTGCCAGGGCGGCATCACGGCGATCGCGCTGGCCATCGTCCGCGACATCCAGACCAGCGAGGACATTGCCCAGGAGGCCTTCCTCAACGCCTGGACCCACCTGCGCCGGCTGCGCAACACCTCGAGCTTCCTGCCCTGGCTGCGTCAGATCACCCGCAACCTGGCCCGTGACCACCTGCGCCGGCGGGTCACCGAGCGCCGCTACGACGGCGACATGGACGACATCCTGCGCGTGGTGGCCGACCCGGCCCCCGACGTGCCCGAGCGCCTGCAGCGCATGCATGAGGAAGAGGTCGTCGCCGAGCTGATCGACGAACTGCCCGAGGACACCCGCGAGATCCTGCTGATCTACTACCGCGAGGGACAGTCCTCCAAGCAGGTGGCGCAGCTGCTGGGAATGACCGACGCCGCGGTGCGCAAGCGCCTGCAGCGCGCCCGAGACAGCCTGCGCGAGGACCTGATGACCCGGCTCGGTGACTTCGCCCGCAGCAGCGCGCCGAGCGCCGCCTTCACCGCGATGGTGCTGGCCGGCCTCAGCCTGAGCCCGACCGCGGCGGCGGCCGGTCTTGCCGCCGGCGGCGCGGCGGCCAGCAAGGGGCTGTCCAAGCTGCTGTTCGGCGCCGGCGCCGCCGGCAAGGGCGCCTCGAAGTTCATGCTCGGCGCGGCCGGCGGCATCGTGTTTGCACTGGTGGCCGGCATCGCCGGCGTGCTGTTCGGCGTGCGCCGCTACTGGGTCACCGCCATCGATGCCGAGGAGAAGCGTCGCCTGGCCTGGTTCGCCCTGTCGGGCATCGGCGTCGTCGTGGTCTTCACCGGCCTGATGGCCTGGATGGCGCACACCGAGAACATGGCCGGTGCGACCCTGGCCTTCTTCGCCCTGATCGCCGGAATCGGCGCCATGAATCTGACCTGGCTGCCGCACATCCTCGCGCGACGTCATGCGGCGGAGGCGGCGAAGAACCGCATCGCCGCCGCGATCGCCCGGCGCGAGGAGCGCAAGCAGGCCTGGGTCGGCATCGCCCTGGGCCTGCTGTTCGGCGGCATCGGCCTGGGCACGGCGGTCCTGCTCTACGGCAACCTGTAGCCGGGCATCCGGCTCAGCGGTCGGCGCCAGGCTCCGCAGGGGAATCAGCCACCAGACGGCGGATCTCGTCGTCGTCCAGCCAGCGCCAGGCGCCCTTGGCCAACTCGCCGAGAAGCAGATCACCGATGGCGACGCGGACGAGGCGCAGGACGCCAGCGCCCAGCGCCTCGAACAGCCTGCGGATCTGCCTGTTGCGGCCTTCGTCGAGCACCACCTCGACCCAGCAGCTGCGCTCGGCCTCGCGCAGCAGGCGAACCTGCCGGCAGCGCCAGGGCGGCTGGTCCGGCTCGATCGTGATGCCGGCTTCCAGGCGCGCGACCCACTGCGGATCGAAGGGCGCATCCAGGCGCACGTGATAAGTCTTGTCCGGTCCCCGCTGCGGATCGAGTACCGCCGCCGCCCAGGTCGGGTCGTTGGTGAAAAGCAGCAGCCCCTCGCTGGCCTTGTCCAGGCGCCCGACCGGCGCCAGCCAGCCCTCGTCGATGCCCGCAAGGCAGGCGTAGACGGTATCCCGGCCGCGCTCGTCGACTCGCGTGGTGACCAGTCCGCGCGGCTTGTTCAGGGCCAGGCAGCGCCGCGCAGACTGCTCCAGACGGGCACCGTCGACCTCCACGCGGTCGCGCTGCGGGTCCACCGGATGCTCGGGATCGCGCACCGTGCGGCCGTTGACCTTGACCCTTCCCTCACGCACCAGGGCCTCGCCCTGACGCCGTGAACACAGGCCTCGCTTGGACAATACACGCGCAACCCCGTAGCGGGGTCCGATACGCGGGCCGGATCGCTTATGCATCCAGCCAGCATGACGAAGGCGTAGTCGATTGGCTACGCTTGGGCGGCGACAAGGCCCCGCTGCAGTCCGCCTTGCGCCCTATCCCACTCCCACTGCCTGCGAATGAGCCCAGAAGTCCGCAAACAGCAACCCTGGTGGCACAAGCCGATAGTCGCCCTGCGACGCTGGTTCGACACCAGCACAGGGGAGACCGAGGGCCCACTCTCCGACGAGGTCGACTGGCTGCGGGTGATTCCGTTCGTGGCCATGCATCTGGCCTGCCTTGCCGTGTTCTGGGTCGGCGTGTCCTGGATCGCGGTGGCCGTCGCCGCGGCCCTGTATGCGCTGCGCATGTTCGCCATCACCGGCTTCTACCACCGTTACTTCTCGCACAAGGCGTTCAAGACCTCGCGAGTGATGCAGGGCCTGTTTGCCGTGATCGGCGCGACGAGCGTCCAGCGCGGGCCGCTCTGGTGGGCCTCGCATCACCGCAACCACCACCGGCACAGCGACAGCGAGGCCGACTTCCACTCCCCGGTGACCCGCAGCATGCTGTGGAGCCACATGGGCTGGTTCCTCACCCCGCGCGGCTTTGCCACCGACCACAGCGTGATCCGTGACCTCGCCCGCTTTCCCGAACTGCGCTGGATCGATCGCTTCGACACCCTGATCCCCATCGCGCTCGCGGCCGGGCTGTTCGGCCTTGGCAGCTGGCTGGGCTCGGCGTATCCGCAGCTGGGCACCAGCGGACCGCAGATGCTGGTCTGGGGCTTCTTCGTCTCCACCGTGGCCCTGTTCCACGCCACAGTGACCATCAATTCACTCGCGCACCGGTTCGGTAGCCGCCGCTTCGAAACCCGCGACAACAGCCGCAACAACCTCTGGCTTGCCCTGCTGACCTTCGGCGAGGGCTGGCACAACAACCACCACCACTTCCCGGGCTCGGCGCGCCAGGGGTTCCGCTGGTGGGAGGTCGACCTGACCTACTACGGCCTGCGCCTGATGAGCCTGGTCGGACTGGTCTGGGACCTGAAGCCGGTGCCCGCCCAGCTCAAGCGCCGCGGGCAGGGCTGAGGGATGCGGATCGCGGTCGTCGGCTCCGGCATCTCCGGTCTTGCTTCCGCCTGGCTGCTGTCGAAGCAACACCAGGTGACCCTGTTCGAGGCCGACTCGCGACTGGGCGGGCACACGCATACCCACGACATCAGCCTGCCGAGCGGCAACTACCGGGTCGACACCGGCTTCATCGTCTGCAATCCGCAGAACTATCCGCTCCTGTTCGCCCTTTTCGAGGAACTCGGCGTCGCCACGCGGCCGACCACGATGAGCTTCTCGCTGCGTTCGGATCGCAGCGGTCTGGAGTACATCGCGTCGGATCTGCGTGGCATGTTCCTGCAGCGGCGTCGCCTGCTGTCGCCGCGCCACTGGCGCCTGCTGCGCGACATCCTGCGCTTCTATCGCCAGGCCCCGGCGCTGCTGGATCTCTCCGGGGATGGCCCGGACCTCGGTGACTGGCTGCAGGCCAACGGCTACTCCGAGGGCTTCCGCGACGAGCACCTGGTGCCGATGGCCTCGGCGCTGTGGTCCTCACCCTCGGACCAGGTGATGAAGTTTCCTGCCAAGTACCTGGTCGCCTTCATGGCCAACCACCACATGCTGCAGGTCGATGATCGGCCGCAGTGGCGCGTGGTGAGCGGTGGATCGTCAAGCTATGTGGCGGCGATGCAGGCGCGCTGGCAGGTGGATGTGCGCTGCGCCACGCCTGTGCGAGGCGTGCACCGCGACGAGCGCGGCGTCACCCTGCGCACCGACCAGGGCAGCGAGGACTTCGATGCCCTGGTGCTGGCCTGCCACAGCGACCAGGCCCTGGCCCTGCTGGAGGACCCCAGCGAAGCGGAGCGATCCGTGCTTGGCGCCATCGGCTACCAGCCCAACGAGACCGTGCTGCATACCGATCCCTCCCAGCTGCCGCGCGACGCCCGCGCCTGGGCGGCCTGGAATGCGCTGATCCCGGCCAGCCACGAGGATGCCTGCACGGTCAGCTACTGCATGAACCACCTGCAATCGATCGATGCGCCGGAGCCCCTGGTGGTCACGCTCAACCGCAGCCATGCCATCGACCCCGACAAGGTGCTGGCGCGAATGCAATACGCCCACCCGGTCTACACCCGCGAGAGCGTCGCTGCCCAGCGCCGCCGCGACGAGATCAGCGGCCAGCGAAACACCTGGTATGCCGGCGCCTACTGGGGCTGGGGTTTCCACGAGGACGGCATGCGCAGCGCGGTCGAGGTGGCCCGCGCGCTGGGCATCCGCTGGCCGGGCACGGCGGCGGATCGAGAACGGCTGCAGGCCGAACCGGTCGCGGCATGAGCGCCGGGCTGGCCAGCGCGATCTACCGCGGCGAGGTGCAGCATCGGCGGCATTCGCCGCACCCGCACGCCTTCCGCTACCCGCTGTTCATGCTCTACCTCGATCTCGACGAGCTGCCCGGCCTGTTCGCCGGGCGCTGGCTGTGGTCGATCAACCGCCGCAATCTCGCCGAGTTCCGCCGCAGCGACTATCTCGGCGATGCCGACCGACCGCTCAAGGCCTGCGTGCTGGACACCGTGGCCGCGGCAACCGGCCAGCGCCCCGACGGCCCGGTGCGGCTGCTCACCCACCTGCGCTACTTCGGTCACTGCTTCAATCCGGTGAGCTTCTACTACTGCTTCGAAGCCTGCGGCGAGAGGCTGCACAGCATCGTCGCCGAGATCACCAACACCCCGTGGAAGGAACGCCACCGCTACGTGCTGCCGCTGCGCGGCGCCGAGTCGCTGGGCGAGGGCTGGCGCTGGGATTTCCGCAAGGCCTTCCACGTATCGCCCTTCCTGCCGCTGGACCGCGACTATCGCTGGCGCTTCGGCGCGCCGGGCGAACAGCTGCGGGTGCACATGGACTCGCGATCCCGCGAGGGCAAGGACTTCGACGCCACGCTGTCGCTGCGGCGTGAGCCGATCACCGCGGGCAACCTTGCCCGCTGCCTGCTCCGTCACCCGGCGATGACGCTGAGGGTGGTGCTGGCGATCCACTGGCAGGCGCTGTTGATCTGGTGCAAACGCAACCCGGTCTACGATCATCCCTCAATCAATGAGGCGCATCGGCGTGAATGAATCTATCGACACCACCCTGGACGCGGCCGAACCGGCCCAGGAGGATGGAAAACGGGGCTCCCCGGCCGGGAGTCTCGAGCGCTTGCTGCGGCGGCGCCTGCTGGACACGCTCGCAGCGCTGCGCGACGCCGAGATCAGACTGATCGACGCCGAGGGTGACCTGCGCCTGGGCGCGCCCGCGGCAGATCCCGCCCGGACGCTGCATTGCACCCTGCGCATCGACGACCCGGGCTTCTATCGTGCGCTCGCCACGAACGGCTCGGTGGGCGCCGCCGAGGCCTACATGGACGGGCTCTGGCACTGCGACGACCTGGTCGCCCTGGTGCGGATCCTGGTGCGCAATCGCGACCTGCTCGACGCCATGGAGTCCGGCACCGCCCGCCTCGGCGGCCTGCTTATGCGCGGATGGCATGCGCTGCGGCGAAACACCCGCGGCGGCAGCCGACGCAACATCGCGGCGCACTACGACCTCGGCAACGAACTCTTCGAACTGTTCCTCGATCCATCGATGATGTACTCCTCGGCGCTCTACGCCCGCGAGGACGAGTCGCTTGAGGACGCCCAGTTCCGCAAGCTCGACCGCATCTGCCGCAAGCTGCAGCTGGGGCCGCAATCCCGGGTGGTCGAGATCGGCACCGGCTGGGGCGGCTTCGCGCTGCACGCCGCGAAGCACTACGGAGCGCATGTCACCACCACGACGATCTCCCGCGAGCAGCATTCGTTGGCGGAACGCCGTGTTCAGGAGGCCGGGCTCGGCGATCGGATCGACCTGCTGCTGCGTGACTACCGCGAGCTGGACGGGCAGTACGACGCCCTGGTCTCGATCGAGATGATCGAGGCGATCGGCCATCAGTATCTCGACACCTATTTCGCCAAGGTCGCCAGCCTGCTCAAGCCGGAAGGCATGGCCCTGATCCAGGCCATCACCATCGAGGACCATCGCTACCAGCAGGCCCTGGAGTCGGTCGACTTCATCAAGCGGCATATCTTTCCCGGCAGCTTCATTCCCTCGGTCAGCGCCATGCTCGGCGCTGCGGGCCGCACCGACCTGCGGCTGTTCAATCTCGAGGACATCGGTCCGAGCTATGCGCTGACCCTGCGCGAATGGCGGCGGCGATTCATGGGCCAGCTCGACCGCGTGCGCGCCCTGGGCTACCCCGATCGCTTCATTCGCATGTGGGAGTTCTACCTCGCCTACTGCGAGGGGGGATTCATCGAACGCTCGATCGGCAACGTGCACCTGCTGCTCACCCGACCTGGATGCCGGCGCGAGCCCTGGCTGCCGGACCTGTCGTGAAACGCTGGTTGCCCAATCTGATCGGATTCCAGCTGGTCTGGATGGCAGCGGTCGGCGGCGCGGCCCAGGGCTGGTGGTGGGCCGGCCCCGCCGTGCTCCTGGTGTTTGCCATCGCCCAGCTGGCGGTGACCCGCAGCCGCGCCTCCGACGTGCGGCTGATGGCCTTCTGCGCGATCCTCGGCCTTGCCCTGGACAGCCTCTGGGTGCAGGCGGGCTTCATGAAGTTCGCCGCTCCCCTGCCCGACCCTCGCCTCGCGCCGATCTGGATCGTCGCCATGTGGGTCGGCTTTGGCCTGACCGTCAACCATTCGCTCAGCGGGCTCAAGCCGCTGCCCTGGCTCGGCGCCCTGCTCGGCCTGCTTGGCGGCCCGCTCGCCTACTGGGCGGCCGAACGGGCCTGGGGGGCGGTGGAGATCAGCGCCTCGGTCTGGCCGTTCCTGGCGCTGGGCGTGGCCTGGGCCCTGGTCACCCCCTTGCTGCTCTGGCTGGGCGACCGCTGGCAGCCCGACGCCGCCGCCAGGCCCGCGGCATGAGCGGTCTGCCCCTGCTTCCGCTGCTGCACGTGCTGCTGGCCACCATGGTCGTCATGGCCATTGGCTGGGAGATCCAGCGACGCACCCGCAATGCGGGCATTGTCGACGTACTCTGGGCCGCCGCCATGGGCGGTGCGGCGATCTACTACAGCACCGTCGGCGTCGGCTGCAATCTGCCGCGCCTGCTCGTCGCCATGCTCGGCGGCGTCTGGGCCGCGCGGCTAAGCCTGTTCCTGCTCTGGCGCGTGCTGCATGAGGAGGAGGATGGCCGCTACCGATACCTGCGCCGGCACTGGAACGACAGCCAGCCGAGGTTCTTCGCCTTCTTCATGGGCCAGGCCCTGTTCACCGCGCTGTTCTCGGTGCCCTTCCTCGTCGCCAGCAGCAAGCCGCACAACCCGGTCGACGTCTGGGTAGTGCTCGGCGTGCTGGTCTGGGCCGGCAGCCTCGCCGGCGAAAGCATTGCCGATCGGCAGCTGGCCCGCTTCCGGTCAAACCCCGAGAACAGGGGCAAGACCTGCCGCGCCGGGCTGTGGCGCTATTCGCGCCACCCGAACTACTTCTTCGAGTGGCTGCACTGGTTCGCCTGGGTCTTCCTCAGCATCGGCTCCGAGGTCTGGTGGCTCGCCCTGCTGGGACCCCTGCTGATGGGCGCCAGCCTGGTCTGGGTCACCGGCATTCCCTTCGCCGAGGCCCAGTCCCTGCGCTCCCGCGGCGAGGACTACCGTCGCTACCAGGAAGAGACCTCGATGTTCTTTCCATGGTTTCCCAAGGAGCGCGATTCGTGATTCGGGATTCGGTATTCGCAAGGGCGCGTCTGCCAGCCTTGCGTGAATTCCTCACCCCCGATCAGGTCGCCCAGCCCGTGGCGGAATCCTGTGGCTGACGCCGCAGGCACCGATCTTACGAACCCCGAACCCCGAATCCCCAATCCCGGAAAAACATGCTCATTGACCTTTGCGAACGCGGCCTGATTCCCGACTCCCTGACCCGCCTGGGCATTCGGCGGCTTTGCGCGCAGCGCCTGCAGGAGGAGTGCGCCGGGGACGCGGAGGCGGCCTGGGTGCGCTTCCGGCGCCTGCTCGACGAGCTGCGCAAGAGCCCGGTGGCGATCGAGACCGAGGCGGCCAACCGTCAGCATTACGAGGTCCCCGCACGCTTCTTCGAACTCTGCCTTGGCAAGCGCTACAAGTACTCCAGCTGCTACTACCCGCGCGGCAGCGAGACGCTGGACCAGGCCGAGGAGGCCATGCTCTCCCTCTACGGCGAACGCGCCGAGCTGGCCGATGGCCAGCGCATCCTCGAGCTCGGCTGCGGCTGGGGCTCGCTGACACTGTGGATGGCCGAGCGTTACCCCGGCGCACGCATTACCGGGGTCTCGAACTCGAACAGCCAGCGCGAGCACATCATGGCCAAGGCCCGGGAACGCGGGCTCGGCAACGTCGAGATC
Source organism: Pseudomarimonas salicorniae (assembly GCF_023156535.1). Taxonomy (GTDB): domain Bacteria; phylum Pseudomonadota; class Gammaproteobacteria; order Xanthomonadales; family Xanthomonadaceae; genus Pseudomarimonas; species Pseudomarimonas salicorniae. Next base: position 39,337 of record NZ_JALNMH010000007.1, read on the forward strand.
CTCACCCGGGACGTGAACCGGCTGGAGCTGGACACGCGATTCGACCGCGTCGTGTCCATCGAGATGTTCGAGCATATGCGCAACTACGCCAGCCTCCTCCAGCGGATCAGCGGATGGCTGGATCCGGGCGGCAAGCTGTTCGTGCACATCTTCTGCCACCGCGAGCTGATGTACCCCTTCGAGACCGAAGGCGAGGACAACTGGATGGGCCGCTACTTCTTCACCGGCGGCCTGATGCCCGCGGCCGACACCCTGCTGCATTTCCAGCAGCACCTGCGCCTGGAACAGCAGTGGCGGCTCTCGGGCCGGCACTACGAGCGCACCGCCAACCACTGGCTGGAGAACCAGGACCGCCACCATGACGAAGTCATGCGCGTGCTGGTCGATACCTACGGCAAGGATGAGGCGCCGCTGTGGAACCAGCGCTGGCGCATGTTCTGGATGGCCTGCGCCGAGCTGTTCGGCTATCGCGACGGCAACGAGTGGCTGGTCGGCCACTATCGCTTCGTGCGCCCCTGAGAACGCGAAAGGCCCGGCGACTGGCCGGGCCTTACTCCTGTTTGGCCTGTCGCAGCGGGACCGAGCGGCCCCGCGCGAGTCGCGCTGTTACTCCGCGACCACCGGCGCCGTCGGTGCGGCCGCGGTATCGGCCTTGGCACGGACGATGCGGATCCCGCGGCTGGCCATCCAGGCGTCGAACTCGTCGGCGCTCATCTTCTGGCCCGGCTTCATGTTGAAGCGATACGGCGTGTTGTCGAACTCGGTCTGCTTCTGGTAGCCATTCGCCGCCACCAGATTCTGCTGCTGGCAGCGGGAGAAGGCGTCGCGGGCCAGCACGGCGTCGACGCTGAGCGCCCCCCCCTCACCCGGCGACCAGGCCAGAGCCGTCGCTGCCACGTCGAGCTCGGCGCCGGCCGCGGCACCGGTCGGCGCAGCGCAGTCTTCGGCCAGAGCGAGCGACGGAGCGATGATGAGGCCGAGCAGAAGAATTGCGCGCATTTACCTGTCCCGGAAAGAAAAAGCCGGCGGACAGTGTAACGCAGCCAGCCTCGATGAAAAGGGCGCCCCGGTTCGCGTTTTCGCGTTCAGGCAGCCCGGCGGCACCTATCCGGCGACGCGCGGTCCCGACATCGGCAAAGCAGAAGCGGGCGCGAATAAGACATCCATAGGGTGCGGCTGGTCGCACCGGGCGTACCGCCCGAACGGCCGTATCGGTGCGCCGAGGCACACCCTATGGGGCTTCGCTGACGCCCGACGAAGCCCGACTGTGGGAGCGCCCTTGGGCGCGACCGCGGAAATCCGCTCTGGCCGCGGTCTGCGGTGAATCCGTAGCGCCGCGGTCGCGCCCAAGGGCGCTCCCACAATCTGACTGCGGCAAGCTCTGCTTCGCGGCGCAAACCGGACCTTGCAGCGCCGTTGCAAGGAGCCAGCTTGCTGGCGATCATCCCTTCCGGGGCGCCTATCGCCAGCAAGCAGGCTCCTACATTCGGTTTTGCGCTAGATCTGCTTTGCAGCGGACGCAGGCATCGGGTGGGACCGCGACGGACCCGAGTTAGATCAGCCCCGCCAGACGTTCGACCAGCGCCTCCACCGATTGCCCGCGGGTGCGCAGGTGGACCTCCGGCTGCTCGGGAACCTCGTAGGGCGCGCTGATGCCGGTGAAGTTGGGGATCTCGCCGGCGCGGGCCTTGGCGTAGAGACCCTTGACGTCGCGGCGCTCGCATTCCTCGAGCGGCGTGTCGACGAAGACCTCGATGAACTCGCCCTCGGACATCAGCTCACGCGCCATGCGCCGCTCGCTGCGGTAGGGAGATATGAAGCTCACCAGCACGATCAGCCCTGCATCGGCCATCAGCTTGGCCACTTCGGCCACGCGGCGGATGTTCTCGACGCGATCGGCCTCACTGAACCCGAGGTCGCGGTTGAGACCGTGGCGCACGTTGTCGCCGTCCAGCAGGTAGGTGTGGCGACCCTCGGCGAGCAGTCGCTTCTCCAACGCATTGGCCAGGGTCGATTTCCCGGAGCCCGAAAGACCGGTGAACCAGATCACCTTCGGCGACTGGCCCTTCATCCGGGCGCGTACCGTCTTGTCGACGTCGGTTGCCTGCCAGTGCAGGTTGCTGGCGCGGCGCAGGGCGAACTCGATCACGCCTGCGCCCACGGTGGCGTGGGTGATCCGGTCGATCAGCACGAAGCTGCCGAGCGCAGCCGACTCCGCGAACGGTGCGAAGGTCAGGGGCCGGTCGAGGCTGACATTGACCAATCCCAACTCGTTGAGCTCCAGCTGCTTGGCTGCCAGGTGCTCCTGCGAGTTCACGTCGATGCGGTGCTTGATTTCGGTGACCTGGGCCGCCACGGTGGCGCTGCCGAGGCGCAGCCAGTAGGCGCGGCCCGGGAGCATCGCCGCCGCATCCAGCCAGAGCAGATGCGCGGCGAACTGGTCGGTGACCTCGGGCGGGTCCTTGGCAGCGGCCAGGACATCGCCGCGGCTGGCGTCGATCTCGTCTGCCAGGACCAGGGTCAGCGCCTGACCTGCGCGCCCCAGCTCGACATCGCCGTTGCCGTCGAGAATGCGCGCCACGCTGGAGCGGCGCCCCGACGGCAGGGCCACCACGGCGTCCCCCACGCGCACCACCCCCTGGGCGAGGGTGCCGGCGAAACCGCGGAAATCCTGGTTCGGACGGTTGACCCACTGCACCGGAAGGCGGAATCCACCCGACTCGCCGCGCTCGATCGGCAGCGTCTCGAGCAGTTCGAGCAGGGCCGGGCCGGTATACCAGGGCATCGCCTGGCTGCGCTGGGTCACGTTGTCGCCGCGCAGGGCGGAGATCGGCAGCACATGCACCGAAGCAAGGCCCAGCTGACCGGCCAGAGTTCGGTACCCGGAGGCGATCTCCTCGAACACCGGCTGGCGGTACTCGACCAGGTCCATCTTGTTGACCGCCACCACCACCTGCTTCACGCCGAACAGGGCGCAGATGTAGCTGTGCCGGCGGGTCTGGGTGAGCAGGCCCTTGCGGGCGTCGACGAGCACGACGGCGAGGTCGGCGGTGGAGGCCCCAGTCGCCATGTTGCGGGTGTACTGCTCATGGCCCGGGCAGTCGGCGACGATGAAGCTGCGCCGGTCGGTGGCGAAGAACCGATACGCCACGTCGATCGTGATGCCCTGCTCTCGCTCGGCATCGAGCCCGTCGACCAGCAGGGCGAAATCCAGCTCGCCGTTCTGCGTGCCGAAGCGTCGACTGTCCCGGTCCAGCGTGCTCAGCTGGTCTTCCAGCAGCTGTTTGCTGTCGTGAAGCAGGCGGCCGATCAGGGTGCTCTTGCCGTCATCCACGCTGCCGCAGGTGATGAAGCGCAGGCGGTCTCGGGTCTCGTAGCGTTGGAGGAAGTCGGAGAGGGCAGCGGGGCGGCTATGGGCATCCATCAGAAGTAGCCCTCCTGCTTCTTCTTTTCCATGGAGGCGCTGGGATCGTGGTCGATCACCCTTCCCTGGCGCTCCGAGGTACGCGCGGCAATGATCTCCTCGACGACCTGCTCGAGCGTCTCGGCCTCGGACTCAATGCCGCCGGTCAGCGGATAGCAGCCAAGCGTGCGGAAGCGCACCTTCCTGAGCGTCGGCGTCTCGCCCTCGCGCAGTGGCATGCGCTCGTCGTCGACCATGATCAGCACGCCATCCCGCTCCACCACCGGCCGAGAGCGCGCGAAGTAAAGCGGAGGCAGCGGGATCTTCTCGCGCAGGATATAGAGCCAGATATCCAGCTCGGTCCAGTTGGAGATCGGGAAGGCACGCACCGATTCCCCGCGGTGGATCCGGGTGTTGTAGAGGCTCCACAGCTCGGGCCGCTGATTCTTGGGATCCCAGCGGTGCTGGGCGGTGCGAAAGCTGAAGATCCGCTCCTTGGCGCGGGATTTCTCCTCATCGCGGCGTGCGCCCCCGATGGCGCAGTCGTAGCCGCCCCGCTCCAGTGCCTGCCGGAGGCCCTGCGTTCGCATGACGTCGGTGTGGACCGTGGCGCCATGCAGGAAGGGATTGATTCCCTGACGCACGCCCTCATCGTTGATATGCACGCGCAGCTCGACATCGCAGCGACCCGGCACCTGGTCGCGGAACGCGTAGGTCTCACGGAACTCGAAGGTGCTGTCGATGTGCAGCAGGGGAATTGGTGCCCGGGCCGGGTGGAACGCCTTGCGCATCAGGTGCAGCAGGACAGTGCTGTCCTTGCCGATCGAATACAGCAGCACCGGGTTACGGAATTCTGCCGCGACCTCGCGGAAGATGTGGATGGACTCGGCTTCCAGCCGGTCAAGGTGTGACAGCTCGTGCGCGTGCATCGGCCAAGGGTATACGGGTAGGCGCGAAGTGTGGCCGGCTGCCCGAAGCAGGGCAAGACAGCGGCCGGAATCTGCTTATGCGGCCGCCCGGACCGTGCGCAAACCGGGCGTTTGCCACTGCGGAGATTCGCTCCGGACGCGGCCCGTGCTGGCCGAGCCGCGCCGAGATTGCGCCCATGTGCACGCCTGCCGTGGGCTTCGTTGAAGGGCGGGAATGCAGTCGATCACGCCCGCACAAGGGCGGGAAAGAGCGGCGCGAACCGGACCTCCAGGGCGCGCCTCCGACAAACCGGACCTACCGCTGCAGCGCCCGTATCGGTGCACCGGCGCACCCGAGGGGGTTCGGCGCCGCGCGGCGTACGGCAAAGTTGCGCCCGAATGGGACGCGCAGCGGGCGAATCGAGCCATCCGCTGCCTTTCGGGCGCCCAAAAAGAAAAGCCCGGCGCAAGGCCGGGCTTTTCCTGGGCTGGGCGTCCGGATCAGTTCTGGACGTTCAACTCGGTGCGGCGGTTCTTCTCGCTCTTGCAGCCCGGGAAGGACTGGGCGGTCGACTCGAGCGGACGGCTCTCGCCGTAGCCGGTCGGGCCGGACATGCGGGAAGCGGCAATGCCCTTCGAGGTCAGGTAGTCGAACACCGCCTTGGCGCGGCTCTCCGACAGCTTCTGGTTGTAGCCGTCCGAACCGCACAGGTCGGTGTGGCCGGCGACTTCAACGCGGATCTCCGGGTACTTCGACAGGATGCCGACCGCCTCGTCGAGGATCGCGATGGCGTCCGGACGCAGGGTCGCCTTGTCGAAGTCGAAGTTCACGCCACGCAGGTCGATGGTCAGCGGAACCGGGCAGCCATCCGGGCCGACGGCCTGGCCAGCCTGCGAGTTCGGGCACTTGTCCTCGCAGTTGTTGACGCCGTCACCGTCGTCATCCATGTCGGCGCAGGTCTTCACCGGCGGCGGCGGCGGCGGCGGCGGCTCAGCGGCCGGCGGCTCGGGCAGGTCGCCGAGCTTGACCACCAGCGACACCGAGGCGACCCAGTCGTTGAAGTCGTCGCTGATGCCCGAGCGGTCGTCGAAGTCCCAGCGCGAGCCGAGCTCGGCGCGGGCGCCGTAGCGACCCCAGTCGGCCTGCAGGCCCATGCCGGCGAGCAGCAGCAGGTTGTTGTCCTTGCGCTCGGTCGGGCCCTGATTGTTGAAGGCAGCGCTTTCGTCTTCGGCGCGGGCCATACCGGCACCGAACGACAGGTACGGCCACCAGGTGTCGCCTTCGTCACGCATGTGGTAACGGCCCACCAGCGAACCGGAGTACATGCTCCAGTTCAGGTCGGCGTTGTTGTCTTCCGGGTTCGCGTAGAACAGCTCAGCGTCCCAGGACCAGCGCGGGGCAATGAACTTGCCGACGCCGATCTGGCCGGTGAAATTGTCGTCCACGTTGCGGCTGCCGTCGAACATGCCGTAGCCGAAGCCGGCGGTCACGTACCAACGGTCATCGAACACTTCCTGGGCGGCAACGCCCTGCGCGGCGCCCATCAGGCCGAGCAGCGCGCAGCAGAGGATCTTCTTCTTCATCGTCAACTCCATTGAGGAATCAGCTGGATAATGTGACAGGGGGCAGTCACGGGTGACTTCCGGCACGGTTCGTGGCCGCGGCGGCAGCATACTACCGCGTTGCCACCGATTTGTTAACGCAATTCTAACCTGATGCGGAGCGCCTGAAGACCTTCACACAGGGCTGACCTACGCGCTCCGCGGTGGCCCCGGCAGCCGGACGAGAACGGCCGGTTGGCAGGACCGAGCCACCAAGTCCGCGCCCGCGCTGATCGACGGTCCCGCGCACGTTCCCCGGGGCAGGCTTGAGCGGAGGACCGATTCCGGGCACCGTAGTCAACTCCATACGCAAGCGTATCGCCCGCATGACCTCCAGCGCCTATCCGCACCTGCTCAGCCCGCTCGACCTTGGCTTCATCACCCTGCGCAACCGCGTGCTGATGGGCTCGATGCACACCGGCCTCGAGGACAAGGCCAGCGACTATCCGAAACTTGCGGCGTACTTCGCCGAGCGTGCCCGTGGCGGGGTCGGCCTGATCGTCACCGGCGGCGTCTCGCCGAACATGGTTGGCTGGCTGAAGCCCTTCTCGGGCAAGCTGTCCATGCCCTGGGAGGTGCGTCGGCACACCCACGTGACCCGCGCGGTCCACGACGAGGGCGGGGCGATCTGCCTGCAGCTGCTGCATGCCGGTCGCTACGGCTACCACCCACTGCAGGTGGCGCCCTCGGCGGTCAAGGCGCCGATCAATCCGTTCAAGCCCAAGGCACTCTCGCCGCGCGGCATCGAGCGGCAGATCCGCGCCTTCGTGAAATCGGCCGAGCTGGCCCGCGAGGCCGGCTACGACGGCATCGAGATCATGGGTTCGGAGGGTTACCTCATCAACCAGTTCCTCGCCCCGCGCACCAATCACCGCGAGGACGAGTGGGGCGGCACGCTGGAGAACCGCCAGCGCTTTCCGGTTGAGATCGTCCGTCGTACCCGGGCCGCGGTCGGCAAGGACTTCATCATTGTCTTCCGGCTGTCGATGCTGGAGCTGGTCGAGGGTGGCTCAAGCTGGGAGGACATCGTCGACACGGCGAAGAAGCTGGAAGCGGCCGGCGTGACCATCCTCAATACCGGCATCGGCTGGCATGAGGCCCGGGTGCCGACCATCGCCACCTCGGTGCCGCGGGCGGCGTTTGCCGGGGTCACCGGCAAGCTCAAGCCGCATGTGTCGATCCCGCTGGTCGCGGTCAACCGCATCAATATGCCGGACGTGGCCGAGCAGATCATCGCCGGCGGCCAGGCCGACATGGTCTCGATGGCCCGCCCCCTGCTGGCGGATCCCGAATGGGTGATCAAGGCCCAGCAGGGCCGCGAGGACGAGATCAACACCTGCATCGCCTGCAACCAGGCCTGCCTCGACCATGTCTTCGTCAACAAGAAGGCCAGCTGCCTGGTCAATCCGCGCGCCTGCGCCGAGACCGAGCTGGTCTACCGCAAGACCGAGACGCCGCGCCGCGTCGCCGTGGTCGGCGCCGGACCGGCCGGCCTTGCCGCCGCCACCGTGGCGGGCGAGCGTGGCCACCGGGTCACCCTGTTCGATGCGGCCAAGGAGATCGGCGGCCAGTTCAACCTCGCCAAGCGGATCCCGGGCAAGGAGGAGTTCCACGAGACCCTGCGGTACTTCCGCCGCAAGCTGGAGCTGACCGGCGTCGAGCAGCGCCTGGGCACCCGGGTCGCCGCCGAGGACCTGGCCGACTTCGACGAGATCCTGCTGGCCACCGGCATCCGTCCGCGGCAGCCGGCGATTCCCGGCATCGACCATCCCAAGGTCTGTTCCTATGTAGAGGTATTGACCGGACGCCGGGTGGTGGGTCCGCGGGTCGCCCTGATCGGTGCCGGCGGCATCGGCTTCGACGTCGCCGAGTTTCTCGCCCATGAGGGCGTCTCACCGACGCTGCAGACCCCGCGATGGATGGCGGAGTGGGGCGTCGACCCGAGCTTCGAGGGGCCCGGCGGCCTGCGCGAGCCGCATCCCGAGCCCCCCGCCCGGGAGATCTGGCTGCTGCAGCGCAGCCCGGGCAAGCCGGGCGCCAGGCTCGGCAAGACCACCGGCTGGATCCACCGCGCCGCATTGAAGATGAAATCGGTGCGGATGCAGGGCGGGGTCAACTATCTGAAGATCGACGATGCCGGCCTGCACGTGGCAATCGGCGAGGAGATGCGGATCATCGAGGTCGACGACATCGTGATCTGCGCCGGTCAGGAGCCCCTGCGCGAGCTGGCCGAGCCGTTGAGCGCCCTCGGCAAGTCGCCGCGGCTGATCGGCGGGGCCGACGTGGCGGCCGAGCTTGACGCCAAGCGGGCCATCGCCCAGGGCAGTCGTGTGGCGGCCGACCTCTGACATTTCAGCCACTTAGGCCACATCAGGCCAACCTCAGAGCGTTCTAGATCGACTGCTCTAGGCCCCGCGGCTAGACTTCGCCCCAGTTCGAGGAGCCGACCAGGACACGGTCGTTCACTCCCGGTTCTGGGGAAGGTCCCTACCTTCCCGCCGCCCTCGGGACCTCCGGCAGCGAATCTGCGCCGGTCGTTCCATTCGTACCGGCAGCAGGCATGGAGCCGCTGCCTTGCGGCTGGCGCCGCGTTGCCGGGAAGCCCGGCCCGCGCCAGGCGTACCCGACAACGCCATGTGGCGAGAGAGTCCTGCTGGTCGACCGGAGAGGTCGGGGATGCCGCTGTGCATCCGCCAGACGGGCCCATCGCCGCGCAACGGAGAAGGAGTCCGCAATGAAGTTGGCCTTGATGCTCTGGCTTGCCTCAGTGCTTCCCCAGCCGGTCAGCGACCCCCTGTGTCTTGCGACCACCGTCTACCTCGAAGCGCGCAACCAGTCCGAACTGGGCCAGCAGGCCGTCGCCGAGGTCGCCCTGCGCCGGCTTGAGAGCGGCCGCTGGGGCGGCAGCGTGTGCGAAGTGGTGACCTCGCCCAAGCAGTTCGCGCCGACCCTGGTTTCGCCGCAGTTCCGCTTCAAGAACCTCAAGGCCTGGAACAAGGCGGTGACGGTGGCGTTCGAGAGCATGCGTCAGATGTCCCAGCCGCAGCAGAAGCGTCGCTTCGTGGTGCCCGGCGCCGACCACTTCCACGCCAGCCATATCGCCCCGCCGCAGTGGGCGCAGGGCGTGCCGGTGGCACAGATCGGCGACCACCGGTTCTATAAGGTCACCCGGCTTTAGGGCCGGGACTCGGGACTCGGGACTCGGCGTCAGGAATCCACAGAGCGACCCGGGCATCCTCTCCAGCTGAAGCAGCGGCCCGTTCCCCGCCCAGCCGCATCCCGCGTCATCCCCGCGAAGGCGGGGGATGCCGCTTTCCTGGACGCTGCAGACACCCGGCTGCGCCTGGTCAGGCAAGCCGCTCCACTGCGGCGCGGCGCGCCTCTTGTCCGCCGCTGGCCGTGTGCCGCTAAGATCGGTGCATGGCAGTCGGAATCCTCCTCGTCACCCATCCCGGCGTCGGCGCCTCCATGCGCGCCGTGGCAACCCGCCTGCTTGGCAGGTTGCCGCTGCGGGTTGAACTGTTCGAGGTCGGCTTCGACACCGACTTCGAGCAGCTGCTGCCGGAGGCCAGCGGAGCGCTTCGGGCACTGGACGAAGGCGAGGGCGTGCTGCTGATGACCGATCTGTTCGGTGCATCGCCGAGCAACTTCGCGGCCCGCCTCGGCAGCCTCGGCATCGAGACCCGGCGGATGTCCGGGCTCAACCTGCCGATGCTGGTGCGGGCGCTCAACTATGCCGACCTGCCCCTGGAGCCGCTGGCCGATGCCGCCTCCGCCGGAGGCAAGCTCGGGGTGATGCGCGACCATGGTTGAGCGCGAGGTCACCGTCATCAACCGCTTGGGCCTGCATGCGCGGGCCGCGGCCAAGCTCGTCCAGCTGCTGGGTCAATACCGCTCGAAGGCGACCCTGATCTGCCGAGGGCGCGAGGTCAATGGCAAGTCGATCATGGGCGTGATGCTGCTGGCCGCGGGCAAGGACACCCAGCTGACGGTGCGGCTCGACGGGCAGGACGAGGCCGAGGCCCTGGAGGCGGTCTGCGCGCTGTTCGCCCGCTATTTCGACGAGGGCGGCTGAATGCGCACCGCCAGCCCCCTTCCGTTCGCTGCGGAGCGCCACTAGATGCGGCGCCAGTTCACCGGCGCCGCGGCGGCGAAGGGCCTGGCCATGGGCCGCGCGAGGGTGCGCGAACCGCATCGCCTGGATGTCGAGGAGCGTCGGGTCCGCGCGGACGAAGTCGAGCAGGAGCGCGAACTGCTGCGTGAGGCTCTGGGCGCGGCCCGCAACGAACTGAACGAATTGCGCGAACGCGTGCGCGGGGCCATCGCCCACGAGGTCGGCGAGTTCCTCGACCTGCACGCGATGCTGCTCGACGACCCCGAACTGGCCGAGGGCCTCGACGAGCTGATCCGCACCGGCCGCTACAGCGCCGGTTACGCCCTGCGCCTGCAGCGTGACCGGCTGGCCGCGGTGTTCGACGGCATCGACGACCCCTACCTGCGCTCGCGCCGGGAGGACATCGACCACGTCATCGGCCGGGTTTACGCGGCCCTCCACTCCGAGCCATCGCCACAGGTGATCGGCCTGGCCGGCGAGGTGCTGGTCTGCGAGAACATCGCACCCTCCGAGCTGGCCCAGCTGCATGAGGAGGGCGTGGTAGCGATCGTCACCGGCCAGGGCAGCCCGCTCTCGCACAGCGCGATCCTTGCCCGCTCGCTGCACATGCCGCTGCTGGTCGGCGCTCACGAGGCCCTGCTGCACATCAACGACGGCGATGCCCTGATCGTCGACGCCTACCACGGCGTGGTGATCGCCGAGCCGGATGCAGACGATCTGCGCGGCTTCCGCACCGCCGAGGCCGAGGAGAAACGCGAGCGGCGCAGTCTCGCCCGACTGAAGAAGGCGCGCACGCGTACCCGCGACGGCGTCGAAGTTCGCCTCTGGGCGAACGCCGAGTCACGCGACGACGTCGCCCAGGCGCTGAGCCTCGACGCGTCCGGCATCGGCCTCTACCGAACCGAGTTCCTGTTCCTGCAGCGCGGCGAACTGCCGAGCGAGGAGGAACAGTTCCTCGCCTATCGCGACCTGGTGCTGGGCATGGACGGACGTCCGGTCACCATCCGCACGCTCGACCTCGGCGCCGACAAGGCCGACAGCACGGGCCTGGTGCTGGACGACGAGGACAACCCCGCGCTCGGCCTGCGTGGCGTCCGCCTGTGCCTTGCACATCCCGGCGTGTTCCGCGACCAGTTGCGCGCCATTCTGCGCGCGACGGCCTACGGCGAGGTGCGGGTGCTGATCCCGATGGTCAGCCATGCCGAGGAACTGCGCACCTGCCGGCAGATCATCGACCGGTGCTGGACCGAGCTGGAGGGGGAAGGGCACGCGCTGGGCAAGCGCCCCGAGCTCGGCGCGATGATCGAGGTTCCGGCGGCAGCATTGGCGATCGACACCCTTCTGCCGCACATCACCTTCTGCTCGGTCGGCACCAATGACCTGATCCAGTACCTGCTCGCCGCCGATCGCGGAAACGATGCGTTGGGTGCGCTCTGTTCCCCCGAGCATCCCGCGGTGCGTTTCGTCCTCGGCGAGGTCTTCCGCCGCTGCCGCGAGGCCGGCAAGCAGGTGGCCGTCTGCGGCGAACTGGCCGGCGACCCGCGCTACACCGAGTACCTGCTGCGCCTCGGCCTCACCGACTTCAGCATGCACCCGGGCAGCATGCTCTCGGTGCGCAAGGCGGTGCGCGACTGCGATCTCGGCTGAACGGACAGTTTGCTCGCCCGCGCACGGCTCAGCCGGCACGCGGGCCCGGCGGCCGGTCAGGAAACGTGGTTGCTTTCCAGCAGCAGGAAAGCGCGCTCATCGCGCCGACCGTCGGAAGGATTCGATCTCCGGGTGTCACCGAGGCAGCGCATCGAGACAAGACGGAATCCGGCCCGTTCGACGATCCGTCGCAGTCCGGCCTGGGAGAAGATCCAGTAATTCGTGGCGTCGTTGTTGCACTCGTCAGGCGCAAGCAGATAGGCCAGCGGGACGTTGGAGACATCCATCTCCGGATTGCCGACGAACCTCGCGATGCGCGTGCTCAGCAGGCAGAAGCGGGTGTGCCGGGCCAGCTTTTCCAGCACGAAGTAGGGATTCTTCAGGTGGTAGAGGATGCCGAGCAGGCAGACCAGTCCGTAGCGCTCGCGCGGCAGGTCGAACTGGGCGTCAAGGTCGACCTCGTGGACGCTGGCCGGAAGCTGCAGCAGGCTGGACAGGGCGCGCATGCCACGCATGCCGTTCCAGTTGGTGCTGGGCCAGTCGATCAGGTCGACGTCCCAACCCAACGAGGCGAACAGCAGGCCGAGGTCGCCATCGGCCGCGCCGATGTCGGCGATCGGCTCGCCGCGTACGCGATCGAACAGGTTGCTCAGTTCTCCCTCCAGCAGCGGGCCGATATGGCTGACGTTGGAGAGGATGTCGTAGCCGTACCAGGTAAAGCCTTCCGGCGGATTGGCGGCCTTGAGGCGGGCAAGGTGGCTGCGCCACTCCTCGGCGCGGGCATGCAGGCTGGAATGGTCCATTCTCGACTCTTGTTTCCGTGACAGGGCGTTTGATTCAGGCGCGGGAGTATCGCAACTCGGCGTGCCGGGTGGCAGACCCTCCGTCTGCCGCCGCGGGATCCCGGGCTGCGACCGCGGCCTTCGCGCAAAGTTTCGCACCCACGGCGACCGGCTCCCGCTGTACCCTTGGCTCCCCCGCCCCTGCTCCGCCCCCATGCAGCTCTCCCCCGCCCTGATCGACTCGTCCCAGCGCCTTGGCCAGCGTTTCTCGGCGGCCCGACCGTTCCGCCACCTGGTCATCGACGACTTCTTCAGGCCCGAGTTCGCCAACGCCCTGCTCGCCGAGTTCCCCGCCTTCGAGCGCGGCAATGCGCGCACCGAAAACGGTGACCTGGGCCAGAAGTCGACGGTGGAGAAGATCCGCGAGCTGGGGCCCTCCTTCGAGGCGCTGGACGACCTCATCCAGTCGAAGCCCTTCCTCGACTGGCTGTCCGAGGCCACCGGCATTCCGGACCTGCTCTATGACCCCTGGTACTTCGGCGGCGGCACCCACGAGAGCCGGGAAGGCCAGGAGCTGGACGCGCACGTCGACTTCAATCGCCACCCTGCCAACGGCTGGCACCGGCGGCTGAACCTGATCGTGTACCTGAACCGCGAATGGGAAGACGCCTGGGGCGGCTCGCTCGAGCTGCACAGCGACCCGCGCCGCGACGACAACCGGGTCACCCTGGTCACCCCCCTGTTCAACCGCTGCGTGGTGTTCGAGACCACCGAGTGGAGCTGGCACGGGTTCAGCCGGATCACCCTGCCCCCGGCCCAGGCGCACAAGACACGCCGTTCCATCGCCCTGTACTTCTACAGCAGGAGCCGGCCCGCCGACGAGCTGGCGCCGGAGCACTCGACCATCTACGTCGAGCGCCCGCTGCCCGAGCGCTTCCGCGCCGGGATGACCCTCGGCGAGCAGGACGTGCAGGAGCTGCGCGTCCTGCTCGCACGACGCGATCAGCATATCCAGCGGCTCTACCGGGACCTGATGCAGCAATCGGCCAGCGGGTCGGGAGCCGGCGCCCAACATTCGCTCTTCTCCGCGATGTCGCTGGCCGGGCGTTCGATCGCCCGCTATCTGGCGTCCGCAGGCAAGGAGGATCGCAAACAGGCACTGAAGCAGGGACTGCTGCCTCTGGCCCGCCGATTGCCTGCCTCGGTCCGTGAACCGGGCCGCCGCCTGTGGAGACGCTGGGTCTGACGCGGCCAGCGGATGGCGCTTCGGGAGAGGCCCCCGACCGCCTTCCCGGGTTCAGCAGTCCACCGGCCGCAGCGGCCTGAGCTCTCGTCCTTCCGCATCGACCAGGAACAGCCTGACCCCACTGCACGGCTGCCAGCTGCCGCGCAGATAGAGGTCGAACTGCAGCCAGTCGGACCGGTCCTGAAAGCCGAAGCGCTGCAGCGGGCCAGGGCCCAATTCGCCCACGCCGATCACGGCACCCTGCGCGTCCACCGCCCAGACGCCGTCGTCCGCCCCGATCCGCGTTTCCAGCACGCCCTGCAGATGCCAGGCCGGACCGACCGGCGAGTCAACGGGGTTCGCGGCAAGCAGACGAACCCCCTGCGCCGGCAGTCGGTCGGCCTCGCCCAGCTGCGCCGCGGCCAGTTGCCGGCCCATCGCCCGACTGCGCGGCGTCCGGAACATGCCGAGCTCCGCCTGACGGTAGTAGTCGAGGCTGGCCTCGACTGCGTCGAGGTCGGGCATGTCGGCGAATCCGGCCCAGCCGTCCAGCAGCACCCCGCTCTGCGCCTGGGCGGCGCGGGCTTCCATGACCCGGGCCGAGTGCGAGGCCCAGCCGCGGCCGAGCTCCTGGGTCGGAAGGATCCAGACCGCGGCACCCAGGGCGACCGCCACACCCAGCCAGGGCCAACGGCCTTCGCCCCATCGGGCGACAGCGCAGAGCAGCAGGGCGAACCAGAACAGGGCCGAGTAGAGCGCGAAGCGATCTGCCAGCATCTGCTCGGGGTGGACCTTGAAGTATTCCAGTCGCCCGACCGCCACCAGGGCCGACAGGGCAGCGGCAAACAGGGCGATGCCCAGGGCGCAGCGCTCCAGCTGCCCGGCCCGCTCGGGCGCGCGCCAGCAGCGCGCACAGAACCCGGCGAGCAGCGCGAAGCCGAGCACACCCGCCACGGGCGCGGCGGCGAGCTGTGACTGCCAGCCGAACAGCCCGCGCAGCGCCTGCGCGCTCAGCTGCAGCACGAAGCCAACAAGGCCGGTCGCGGCCACGCGCTCGGGTCCGGCACCGAAAGCACCCTCCACCGGCAGCGCCAGCCAGCTGGTCGTGGGAAAGGCGCCGATCCAGGTAGCCGCCACCTCGGCCAGCGCCAGCGGCTGCAGGCTGATCGTGTTGCGGACCCCGTCGCCTCCCGGCAGGACAAAGGTGTATGTGAGCAGGCAGGCAGCGGAAATCGCGCCGGCCACCAGCACCTCCTTCCACGGCCTGCGCAGCACCACGGCCAGCCCCAGCAGGCCTGCAAATACCGCGACCCCGGTCGCGAAGGACAGCATGGCCAGCACGGCGCAGCCCAGCCCGACGGCCCAGCCTCGCCATGGCGTATCCCCCAGAGCCGAGATCGAACGGGTCGCCCACAGCATGAGCAGGATGACGAGGTGGACCTGCACCGCCTCGTTGCCGTGGTACTGGACGCGGGCCGAACCGGCCCAGAACAGCCCCACGGTGGCGATCAGCGCCACCGCACCGGCCAAGGCCGGGGAGTTCCGGCGCTCGCGCCAGGCCAGGCTCAGAAGCAGGCCCCAGACCGCGATGATCATGAGCAGCCCCACCGACAGCGGAATCCGCTGGTCGGCCTGCCCGAACTCCACGTCCATCCAGCGAACGAGGTTGGGCAGCACCTGCCGGTGCCCGTTGTCGGGCTGGAACAGGGCGGCCGGCATCCCGGCCTGCTGGATGTTCCGGTACTGGCGGAACTGGTCCGAGTAGATCTCGGCGAACCCGTAGGAAGCGATATGGGCCAACGTGGACAGGCCCAAGGCCAGTGCCACCAGCATCGCCAGCACGCCCGCGCCGAGCGAGGCCCCTCGCCTCGGCCTCGCCCGCCCACCCTCAGTCACTTCGTGCATTCCGGAATACGAACAGCTTGCTAAGCAGGAAGAAGGCGCAAGTATAGAAGGCACCAGCGACCAGCTGGGCCCACACCGCCGGCACGGCCAGCCAGTGCATCGATGCCAGCAGGACCCCCAGGTTGAGGAGCCAGGCGACAGCAAAGACGAAGAGGAACCGCATGGCCTCCGGCAGCATTCGCGCGCGGCTGGCGAAGGTGAAGCGCCGATTGAGCAGGAAGGAGCAGCACAGCCCCACCGCGTATCCGGCCACATTGCTGGCGACGGCGCTCCAGCCAAGGCCCAGCATCGCGGCATAGATCACCGCATAGCCAACGACGGTATTGATCACGCCCACCAGGCCGAAACGCAGGCCATGGTGGATCCAGTGCAGCAGCCCGGTGGGGCTGGATGAAAGCATGCTCGGAAGGTCCGATCGCGCTGGCGGCGCCGCCGCGGGAGCCGGATTCTTTCATGGCGCGAGTCGGTTTTCACGGCGGACCACCTGGCGAGCCCGGGCCCGCCGGGGATCTATCGAGGATCCGCCACGGGGCGACCGTCGCGACGCGCGCCGACCGCGTGCTCCGGGGCGCCCTCGCCAGCGGTCTGCGTCGTCGCCCCGCAAACCCGGATAATGGCCCGGCCCCCGACCGGACTCCGCCATGGCCGACACCGCCCGCCACGACCACACCTCGCGCCAGCTGCGGATGCTCTCGCAGGCCCTGGACTCCGGGCGGCTGGGTCCGGTGCGGCGGCTGGTCAACACGCTGTCGCCGGCCGAGATCGGCCATCTGCTGGAATCGCTGCCGCCGGGGAAGCGCGAGGTGGTCTGGGGCCTGGTCGACGCCGAGGACGATGGCGAGGTGCTGCTGCACGTCGGCGACGAGGTGCGCGAGGCGCTGATCGCCGACATGGACCCCGACGAGCTGGTCGCGGCAGTCGGTGACCTCGACATCGATGACCTCGCCGACCTGGTCGAGGACCTGCCGGACCAGGTCATCGACGAGGTCCTGAAGTCGATGGACCGGGAGAACCGCGAGCGCCTCGAGCAGGTGCTCTCGTATCCCGAGGACTCCGCCGGCCGCCTGATGAACCCGGACGTGGTGACGGTGCGCGCCGACGTCAGTGTCGACGTGGTGCTGCGCTACCTGCGCCTGCGCGGCGAGCTGCCCGAGCACACCGACCATCTGTACGTGGTCAGCCGGCGTCACCAGTATCTCGGCCGCGTCTCGTTGGCCGCGCTGCTGACCCACGAGCCGGGCATGCCGATCAACGAACTGATCGACGATGAGCAGCCCGCGATCCCGGTCGAGATGAGTGCCGACCAGGTGGCCAACCAGTTCTCCGACCGCGACTGGCTGTCGGCGCCGGTGGTCGACGGCAACAACATCCTGCTCGGGCGCATCACCATCGACGACGTGGTCGACATCATCCGCGACCAGGCCGACCACCAGACGCTGGCCAGCGCCGGCCTCGACGAGGAGGAGGACCTGTTCAGCCCGGTGCCGCGGGCAGCTCGGCGGCGCGCGCTCTGGCTGGGCATCAACCTGGCCACGGCTTTCCTCGCCTCCTGGGTGATCGGCCTGTTCCAGGCCACCCTCGAACAGGTCGTTGCGCTGGCGGTGCTGATGCCGATCGTCGCCAGCATGGGCGGCATCGCCGGCACGCAGACCCTGACGCTCATGGTCCGCGGACTGGCCCTGGGCCAGGTGGGATTCGGCAACATGCGCGCCCTGCTGACCAAGGAGATGCTGGTCGGCGCGCTCAACGGCCTGGTCTGGGCCGTGGTCGTCGGCTCGCTCGCGGCACTGTGGTTCAGCGACCTGCGCATCGGCCTGGTGATCGCCGCGGCGATGTCGATCAACCTGATGGTCGCCGCGCTGGCCGGCGTCGCGATTCCCCTGCTTTTGCGCCGACTGGCCATCGACCCCGCGCTCGCCGGTGGCGTGGTGCTGACCACGGTGACGGACGTGATCGGGTTTCTTGCATTCCTCGGCCTGGGCACCGCCTTGTTGCTGTCCTGAACGGTAGCGCACCCGCAGCTGAACGCCCCGTTTCGCCGGGGGCGGACGGAGCCGATCGACCGATGAGCGGGAGACGGCTTGTCGTAAAGTTCCGCCCCATGTTGAACGTCGCTCGCGGCCTGGTCGCCGCCCTCCTACTGGCCTCCGCGTCAGCCGCCCCGGGAATCAGCCTCAACGTCGGTGAACCCGGATTCGTTGCCCTCGACGGGACCTACTACGCCTACGGACTGCGCACGCCGGCGCCCGCAATCACCGGGTTCGCGGCCATGTCGATGTTGGGCCAGGAGGGCTTCTACCTGCAGTCCGTGATGGACACCGGAAGCTGCCAGCGCGGCGACGGCAGCCCTGCGACCCTGGCCGGCGCCGGCCAGCCTCGCCTGCGCTTTGCCGACACTCCGCTCTCGGCCGCCACGCCGCCCGAGGGCATCGCCCTGGCCCGCATGGGTACCAATCAGCTGGCAGGTCTCGGGGTGGCGAGCTGCGGCGGCATCAACGTGCTGTTGCTGAGCTCGCTGGACGGCGACCTGCGCTGCGGCCTCGGCATCCGCTTCCCGTTCGAGCGCGGCGACTGTCCGGGCCTCGACGCCGCCGACCCGACCTACATCAGCCACGGCGGATTCGAATAATCCAGGCGGGGGCTCAGCCGGCCGGCTGCTGCCCCTCGAGAATCTTGCTGGCCAACCAGGCATCCCCCTTGGCCAGCAGTTCCACCGGCGTCATGCTCCACCCGGTCAGGCCAAGCGCCTCGCCGACCACCCATTCGCGCTGCACCTGGCTGAACTCGCGGCTGCCTCCGGCCACCGCCTGCAGAAGCGCCTGCGATGGCATCGGCCCCTGCTCAACGGCCGCACCGGCCGGCGCCGCGACCGCACTCGACTGACGATTGGCCAGCCACTCCACCCGTGCCAGGGCAAGGCTCTGGGCGTCGCGGTAGGCATCGGCCCCGGTCATCTCGCGGGTGGCCTCCTCCAGCGCATCGCGCAGGGTCCCCAGTGCGGTCTGGGCCTGGCCGGCGCGCAGGATCATCTCGTTCAGCCGGGTGCGCAGGGCGGCCAGCTCGGAGTGCAGGCGCTGCGCCTCGGCCTCGGCTGCGAGCAGTTCCTGGTCGGGGTCGCGCAGCTCGCGCTGGTCGAGCAGGCCCATCACCTTGTCGCGCAGCTCGGAATAGATCTGCGGTTGGGCCAGCATCAGGCCGCGGCAGGCAGTCTGCCAGGCCAGCGCCACCTGCTGAGAGCTGGTGCGCCCCTGGCTCGGTTCCTCGACAGCAGCCGCGGCACTGGCCTGGCCGCGATCGATCTCGCGGATGGCGGCGTCGATCCGCCCGCCCAGCGCCGCACCCTGGTCGCCGGCCCCCGCGCGGCGCAGCGCGATCCGGCAGTCGATCAACAGATTGCGCAGAGGATGCTCGGGAGGCACGGGCCGCTCCCTCAGCCGGCCTCGGCCGGCTTCTTGCCGCGCAGGGCGGCGATGGCCTTGACCAGCGCCAGGACGACGATGCCGGCGAGAATGCCGACCACCGCACTGAAGAGCATCTCGCCCAGCCAGCCCAGCGCGCCGAAGGCGGCCATGACCGGCTCGAGGAGGTGGTGCAGGAAGGGGATGCCGTGGACCAGGATGCCGCCGCCGACCAGGAACATCGCCGCAGTGCCGGCCACCGACAGGAACTTCATCAGCAAGGGCGCCAGGCGCAGGATGGCCCGGCCGATCGCCTGCACCGCCCCGGAGGCGCTCTTGCTGAGGTGCAGGCCGATGTCGTCCAGCTTGACGATGCCGGCCACCAGTCCATAGACGCCGACGGTGATAAGCACCGCGATCGCGACCAGGGTGGCGAGCTGCCGGCTGAACTCGGCGTCGGCCACCGTACCCAGGGTGATCACGATGATCTCCGCCGAGAGGATGAAATCGGTGCGGATTGCGCCTTTGATCTTGTCACGCTCGAAGGCGACCATGTCGACCTGCGGGTCGGCCACCGCCTTGACCAGGTCGCGGTGGTGGGCCTCGTCCTCGGTCGTCGAGTGCAGGAAGCGGTGGGCCAGCTTCTCGACGCCTTCGTAGCAGAGGAAGGCGCCGCCGATCATCAGCAGCGGAGTGATCAGGAAAGGGGCGAAGGCGCTGATCAGCAGGGCCGCCGGGACCAGGATGGCCTTGTTGAGCATCGAGCCCTTGGCCACTGCCCAGACCACCGGCAGCTCGCGATCCGGCTTGACCCCGGTCACCTGCTCGGCATTCAGGGCCAGGTCGTCGCCCAGCACGCCCGCGGTCTTCTTGGTCGCGACCTTGGTCATCACCGCCACGTCGTCGAGCAGGGTGGCGATGTCGTCGAGCAGCGTGAACAGCGATGAAGCCATGTCAGGTCCTGGTGGATTCCCCCGCCGCGATTCTAGCCGCAGCCGTGCACGGAAGAGCACCCGTCGGCGCACAACGCGGTAAAGGCGCCCACCCGCCCCCCACAGAAGGCCGCACGCGGCGGCTATGATGGGAAGCTGAACCCCGTGGCAAGGATCCATGCACGTCCCCGCCATCCTGGTCGACCTTCGCAGCCGCTCGCTGCAGCGCCTTGCGGACCTGGCGGGCCAGCTGCTCGACCAGGCCGACGATGCGCTGTTCAATCTTGCCCAGCGCAGCAACGGCGGCAGCGAGCAGCAGGACCATCTGGATTCGATGCGCAATCTGCGCAAGCAGCGGGCAGAACTGGTCCGCGGCTTTTCGGCCGGCGTCGCCGACGGCCTGGCCCTGCCGCCCGGCGAGGCGGGGGCTCGGCCCGCCGATCCGGAAATGCCGGGCGACGGGCTCAGCCTGATCGCCATCGACGACCTTGAGGAGCAACTGGCCCAGGAGCGCCTCGCCATCGCGGTGTCGCGCCGGCACGCGGAACCGCTGCTGCGCTTTGGCGCCGCCTTCGCCCGGATCTGGGAGCGCGAGGCTGTGGAGGAGGAGGACATCCCCCTCGGCCCCCTGCGCCTGGCCCGCGTCCTCTCCCAGGCAGTGCAGCCCGCCGAACTGCCGGTGGCCTCGAGGCTGGTGGTGCTGAAACTCCTCGAACGACTGCTGATCGCCGAATACGGCGACCTGCTGGGCGACCTCAACCAGTTCTTGCACCAGCGCGGCATCGCCGAGGCCGCGGCCCCTCTGCCCGCGCTGCGCCGCTCCGCCCCAGGGATTCGCCGCGGCGCACCACGGCGCGCGGCCTCGGACCACGAGGCCGCTGCCGATGAAACGGATGCGTGGCCCGACTCCGAGGACGAGGTTTCGGGCGAATCCGGCGCCCAGCAGAGCGCAGCCGCCGACGCCTGGTTCGCGGCCATGGCAGAGATGTTCGCCCATTATCTGGGCACGCCGGGCGCGGCTGGGGTGGAAGGCATGGGCGACCAGGGCAATCCGTCTCCCACCGCCGCGGGCGCGCGTCGGGGATTCAGCTTTCCGCCCCCCGGCCCCGCCGCACCAGCCTCGCTCGAGCGCGCGCAGGTGCTGGCCGTGCTCCGCGGTTTCCAGCAGAACCTGCCGCGCTCGCTGCTGCGCGCCGCCGTCCAGCGTGGCGTCGCTCTTGGCGAACAGCTCAAGGTGGATCTGCTGGTGGAGGCCCAGCGCGGCGGCGAAAGCGCGCGCCGACTGGATCCCGCAGACGAGCAGGCGCTGACCCTGGTCGGCATGCTGTTTGATGTCCTCTTCGACCAGAGCCAGTTCAGCGACCAGATGCGCGGGCTGCTGGCCCGGCTGCTGCCGGCCTATGCCCAGATCGCCCTGCATGATCCGCAACTCTTCGCCCAGCGCAGCCATCCGGCGCGGCGCCTGCTGAATGCGCTGACCGAGGCCGCCGATGGCAACGAGGGCGGATCGAGCGCGGAGCGCGATGCCCTGCTGCGGATCACGGCGGTGGTCGAGCGCATCGTCCGCGAGTACCGCGGCGACATCGGGCTTCTGGTCGACCTCGAGGAGCGCTTTGCCAAGGTCGTCGAGCAGCGCAAGCACCGGGCAGCGCTGGCCGAGCGGCGCACGGCCGAATCCCAGCGCGGCCGCGAACGTCTGGACGAGGCACGCACCACCGCGTCGCTGGAGATCGCCGCGTTGACCGCCGGCCAGCACCCGCCGGCGCCGATCGACGAGTTCCTGCGCCGTGACTGGGGTCACCACCTGACCGTGGTGCTGCTGCGGGCCGGTGAGGACAGTGCCGACTACGCCCGCGCCCGGCGAATCGGCGTCGAGCTGTGGAAGGCGGTCGAAGCCAGCCGCCGCGGCGAGGTGATTCCGGACTCGCTGCGCGACGGCCTCCGGGCGGTCGACGCCAGTACCGGCCGTCATCGCAGCGAGGAAGTGCTGGCAGCGCTGGCGGCGCTCGGCCCCAGCGGCTCCCGGCCACAGCCGGCGCCCCCAGGCACGCCGCCGACTCCGCCCCGGGCCGCCCCGGCCAAGCCCCCTGCGCCGCCCGCGAGGCCGCCGGCGCAGCCCGCCCCCGCATCTGGCAGCGACGGCTCCGACGCCCCTGCCAAGGCATCGTCAACGACACCCGCCGCCCCGCCTGCCCCGCAACCTCGCATCAGGACCGCGGCCAAAGCCACCGACGAAGGCGGCGCAAACCCCCCTTCGCCGCAACGCCCCCCGGCGCCCGAGGAAGTCGGCTTCCAGGTGATCGAGAAGGTCGGTGCCAAACCCGAACTGCCGACCGGAGACATCGAGCTGAGCATCGATCCGACCCAGGTGCAGCCGGGCGACATCGCCAAGGTGCGGGCGCTGAAACAGGGCTGCTGGGTCGACCTGGTCGATGCACAGGGCGAAACGCAGGCGGCCAAGCTGAGCTGGATCAGCCCGATCTCCCAGCGAATGCTCTTCGTCAACCGCAGCGGCGCCCGGCTGTGCCTGCTCTCGCCGCCTGAGTGCGCGGCCCTGATCACCCAACACAAACTGATCCCGCGGGCCGCCGAAGAGGCGTTCGACCGGGCCATGGTGGGGCTGCTCGAGCGCCTGCGCAGCGAGCGCGGCGCCGAAGCCAATCAGCCCGCGCCGTCGAGATAGAACCAGCGCCCCGCTTCCAGTACGAATCGCGAGCGCTCGTGCTGACGAACCGCGCTGCCGCCACCATGGCGGAATCGGGCAACAAACTCGACGCCAGCGTGATGATCGTCGATGCGCCAGGTCCGCTTTATCTCAAGGCCCAGCCAGCGAGGCGGCGGATCATCCAGAGCGAGGGTTAGCGGGCGGGTCGAGGCATGCCAGGTCGACAGCAGGTAGGCGGCGTTTCCGCGGACGAATGCGCTGTAGCGGGAACGCATCAGGGACTCCGGGTCGGGTGCCGGGGCGCCGGCATGCAGCGCCCCGCAACAGGCCCGGTAGGAACGGGCCCGCCCGCAGGGACAGGCTTCAGCAGCGGACATGGCGGACTCCAATCGGGTCTCTCAAACTGAACATGACTTAACTCATTGTCAGGGCAGCCGCCCCGCGTCTGCCCCGCCAAGCGGCGCAACGCAGGGCTTTGCGAGCCATGCTTCGCCTGCAGTTCACACGCTACCGACACGCCGCGGACTTGCCCGCGACCAGACGGCGCCGGATAGTACGGCATCCCGCCACGCCATCGAGAAACCACGCATGAAAATCTGGCACCGGACTTTTGCGGCCGCCCTGCTGCTCGCCGCCCATCCCGTCCTGGGCCTCGATTTCACCGAAGTCGACATGACCGGGCGACGTTTCGTGCCACAGGAAGTCACCATCTCGGTGGGCGACACGGTGATCTGGCGCAACCGCGACGGCTTCCACAACATCGTCGCCGACGACGGCAGCTTCACCTCGGGAAATCCCAACAACGAGCAGTTCGCCTTCGAGCACACCTTCGACAAGCCGGGGATCTTCGGTTACCACTGCTCGGTCCACGGCGCCCCCGGCGAGGGCATGCACGGGAAGGTCATCGTGCAGCGCTCTTCCAGCGAAGCCGGAAACCTGGATCCGAACTCCAGCGGCAGCTGGTTCAATCCGCAGACCGATGGCCAGGGCTTCCTCATCGAGGTCTCGGCCATCCCCAAGGTCTTTACGCTGGCCTGGTTCACCTGGGGCGACAACGGGGCCTATGACTGGCTGACGGCAGCGGGCAACTACACGGGCCCCACGGCGACCCTCGTGCTTTCGCGTACGCGCGGCGGCGCCTTCAACGACCCCAAGCCGGTGCAGTCCAACGATGCCGGCACGGCGAGCTTCCGCCTGACCGGCTGCGACACCGCCGAATTCACCTTCAGCATGACCGACCCGCCGCGCAGCGGCACCATCCCGCTGCGAAAGCTGTTGCCGGATCCGCTCTGCCCGACCCAGCCGGCGGCGCGCTGATTTGGAGAACCCGACCTTTCGCGCCGGGTCGCATCCCGGCCGCGACGCGAACCTAGCCCCGATTTCTCAGCCGGAACGCGCCGCAGGCGGCGCCACACCACGCTCGATGAGCGTCTGCGCCACCTTGTCGCGCAGGTAGGCAGGCTCGATGGAATGGGGCGTGGTGAGCACGCCCTGGTCCCACTGGCGGGCGCCCAGTCGGGCTACGGCGGCTGCCTGGGGATAGCGATCCGGCTCGACGCGATCCAGACGGTCGGCGAGGCGCCGGGCCAGCGCGCCTTCTGCCGCGGCGAAGCCGCTGCCGACCCCGCTCCAGCTTCCCTCGGCCAGCGCGGCCGGCTCGACCTGCGCCGGCGCCGCCATCCATTCCGGGGCCAGCGGCTCGGCGAGACCGCTGGCGTCGAGGCGGAAGGCACCGAGGTAGACCTCGCCCATCCGCGCATCGATCGCGGCGAGCACGGCATCGCCCGGCCCTGCTTCGCCCTGCATGGCCAGCGCGGCAAGGCTGGAGACCGCCAGCAGCGGGCGGTCAAGACCAAAGGCAATGCCCTGCGCCGCGGCCACCGCGAGGCGCACGCCGGTGAATCCGCCCGGCCCTCGGCCGACAGCCACGGCATCGAGCGCGCTGCGGGCAACGCCCGCCTCGGCCAGCAGCGCGTCGATCCAGGGCAGCAGCAGCTCGGCGTGGCGCCGCGGCGCAAGCTCGCTGCGCTGGAGCAGGCTGCCGTCGACCGAAAGGGCGACGCTGCAGCACTCCGTCGCGGTATCCAGCGCCAGCAGGATCATGGGCCCCCGGAGGCCGCATCGGGCGGCTGCCAGAGCTCGACAAGCTGGCCCTCGGGATCGAGCACGTAGCCGAACCGGCCCTGCTCGCTGTCCTCGCGGCGATCGAGCACCTCGCAGCCTTCCTCGCGCAGCTGGGCGAGCAGGGCATCAAGATCGTCGACGCGCAGATTGATCATGTAGTCCCGGTCGCCCGGCTCGAAATACGTGGTGTCCTGTTTGAAGGGACTCCACACCGAACAAGCCGGTCGGCCGGTACCGGCCTCGGCCCACTCGAACACCGCGCCGCCCCAGTCCTGCACCGGCAGCCCGAGATGCCTGGCATACCACTGGCCCAGGGCGCCAGGATCACGCGCCTTGAAGAACACGCCCCCGATGCCGGTGACCCGTGCTCGCTTATCGCTCATGGCAGTTCCTCCCCGATGGGCTCATCGACCGCCTGGAGCGCCATCGCCTCGAGAAAGGCCAGCACCTCGGACTCCTCGCGGGTTCGGGCGAACGGCGGCAGGCTGTCGATGAACAGCCTGCCATAGGGCTTGGTCACCAGTCGCGTGTCGCCAAGCAGCAGGACGCCGCGATCGGCGTGGGTGCGGATAAGCCGGCCGGCCCCCTGCTTGAGCGCGATCACCGCGCTGGGCAGCTGCCAGTCGCGGAACGGCTGGCCGCCACGCTGGCGCAGGGCATCCAGGCGCGCCTCCAGCACCGGATCATCTGGCGCGGCGAAGGGCAGCTTGTCGATGACGACGACACAGAGCGCATCGCCGGCGACGTCGACGCCCTCCCAGAAGCTGGCCGCGCCAAGCAGCACGCCATTGCCCGAGGCGCGGAACTCCTCAAGCAGGCGGGTGCGCGGCTGGCTGCCCTGGACGTAGAGCGGGAACTCGCCGAGCGCCTCCAGCCGCTCGGCGGCGACGCGCAACGCGCGATGCGAGGTGAACAGCAGGAAGGCGCGGCCACGCGAGGCGCGCAGCACCGGCAGGGCTCGATCCAGCAGCCGCTCGACGAACTCGGGATGCGAGGGTTCAACCAGACCCTTCGGCAGGTAGGCCAGGGCCTGGCTCGGGTAGTCGAAGGGGCTCGGCTCAAGCAGGGTGCGCGGCTCGAACAGGCCGAGCTGGATCGCGTAGTGGTGGAACTGCTTGTTCACCGACAGCGTGGCCGAGGTGAAGATCCAGGCGGCGCCGCTGCGCTCGCGGAAGGCGCGCAGCGGCGCGGCGACATCAAGCGGGGTCTGCGACAGGGTGAAGCCGCGCGCGGTGATCTCGTACCAGCGCACCTCGCCGGCCTTGCCCTCGCCGCGCAGGTCGTCCAGCCGCTCGTGCAGGTCGGCACCGCGCTCGGCCAGCGCCTTGAATCCCGGACTGCGCTCCTCGAGAAGCTCGAGCTGGCGGTTGAGGTCGGCAAGCTGGTCGATCAGCGAATCGATATGTTCGGCCACGCCGGGCGCCTCGAAGAACCGGGCGATGGCGCCGCGCGGCGGCAGCGCGTCGACGGCCAGACGCGCCTCGCGCAGGCCCTGCTCCAGGGCGCGCACCGGCAGCTGCAGCTCGGCCAGGGCGCCGGTCACGTTGGCGCACTCGGACAGCGCATCGCGGGCCAGCTCCTGCAGCTGGCGCACCGAGACCGAGACGCTGAAGAACTGTGAGGCCAGCTCGGGCACCTGGTGGGCCTCGTCGAGGACAAAGGCATGGGCACCGGGCAGGATCTCGCCGAACCCTTCCTGGCGCAGCGCCATGTCGGCGAGCAGCAGGTGGTGGTTGACGACAACGAGGTCGGCCTCCTGCGCTGCGCGCCGGGCCCGCACCACGAAGCAGTCGTCGAAGAACGGGCACTCGGCGCCGAGGCAGTTCTCGGTGGTCGAGGTGACCTGCGGCCAGAGCGGAGAATCCTCGGGGATGCCTTCGAGTTCGGCGATGTCGCCGCGCGCGCTGGACCCGGCCCAACGGTGGATCTCGACCAGCTGGCTGGCGATCTCGCGCGAGGCGAAGCGACCCTCGTTGCGCGCCTGTTCCAGGCGGTGCCAGCACAGGTAGTTGGCGCGCCCCTTGAGAAGGGCGGTCTTCACCGGCACGCCGAGCGCCTTCCGCACGCGCGGCAGGTCGCGCTCGTAGAGCTGGTCCTGCAGCGCCTTGGTCCCGGTGGAGACGATCACCCGCAGGCCCGAGAGCAGGGCCGGCACCAGGTAGCCATAGGTCTTGCCGGTGCCGGTGCCGGCCTCGGCGATCAGCGCTTCGCGGGCGGTCATCGCCTCGGCCACGGCCTCGGCCATGCGCACCTGGGCCGGGCGCGGGCGGAAGCCGGGAATGGCCCGGGCCAGCGCGCCGTCGTCTTGCAGGGCCTCGGCGCAGCGCGCCGGCAGATCGGTCATCGGCGGGCGCCGATCACATCCGCACCGGCGGCTCGATCAGGCAGCGGGCAGCCTGGCGCGAGGCGTTCTCGGCGCCGCCGGCATCGCCGCGCTCCTCGCGGGCCAGACGCACCGTGGTCCAGTTGCGCCGGCACAGCGGGCCCAACCGCGGCCCGCGCTCGAAAGAGCGGGCGGCCAGCTGTTCGGCCTCGTCCAGGGCGCGCTGGGCCAGCAGGAGCTCGGCCCGGCGCTGCATCAGGTCCGGATCGTCCGGCACCAGATCGACGGCCTGGCGCAGGGCGCGCTCGGCGGCGGCGATATCACCCCGGCGCTCGGCGTCCTCGGCCTGCTCCAGCAGGTCGACCACGGTTCCATCGCGCAGCGGCGCCACCTCGATCACGTCGCCGGCATCCGCCGCGGCAGCGCGCACCTCGGCCAGCAGGTCGCGCGGCGGCGGCGGCGGCGGGACCTCGGCCACGACCGGGACCGGCGCCGGCGCGGTGGCGCAGGCGGCCAGCAGCAGGGCCGTCAGGGCGGCGCTGGTCGCGCGAAGCCGGAGGGGAGAGGCGGACAGGCGGAAGTCGGGGCGCGACATGGCACTCACGAAAGGGAAGGAGGAAGGGGCGCGGAAGGGATTATCGCTCGCGACGGCCGAACCAGTCGCGCAGGCGCGCAAGCGTACAACCGCGATGCTCCCGGGGCGAGAAGCCGGCGACGAAAACCAGCTCGGTCGCATCCTCGCATTCAGGATCGGTGCGCACGGCCTCGTCGGCCGCCACCCACTGCCGCTCCAGCCCGCGCTCGTCGATCGCCAGCGGTTCGCTGGGCAGTGCCCGGAACAGCCCCGACCACAGGCGCATGGCTCCGGTGGAGCCGTAGAGCCCGGTCGGCTGGTTGGCGTCGTTGCCGACCCAGACCACGGCCAGCCGGTCGCCGGTCCAGCCGGCGAACCAGCTGTCCCGGCCGTCATTGCTGGTGCCGGTCTTGCCGGCCGGCTGCAGCCAGCCGAGCCCTTCGGCCTGCAGCCGGCGGGCGGTGCCTTCGCGCGCAGCGTGCTGCAGCGACCAGGTCACCAGCCGCGCGGCCACCGCGTCCTGCTCGGCAGGTCCGGGCAGATGCTGGACGTAGCGGCGCAGCGGCTGGCCGCGGGCATCGAGCACGCCACGCACCGCGCGCAGCGGCTGCCGCTCGCCGCCGGCGGCCAGGAACTGGTACATCTCGGTCATCACCAGCGGCGACAGGTCGACCGCGCCGAGCAGCAGGGACGGATTGGCATCCGGCGCCAGCCCGGTGAGTTCCTCCATCAGCCGCACCAGGCGATCGACGCCGACCTCCATGCCGAGCCTGACGGTCGCCTGGTTGTAGGACTGGATCAGCGCCTGGTGCAGGTTGATCCAGCCATGGCTCCGGCCATCGGCGTTCTCGGGCGACCAGGTGCGATTGGCCGCGACGCGCAGGCTGAGGGGGGCATCCTCGACCGGCGTCGCCAGCGAGAAGCGCCCGGGCTGGGCGAGGGCCAGCAGGTAGACGAAGGGCTTGAGCAGGGAGCCGACCGGACGCCGCGCGGAGAGGGCGCGGTTGAAGCCGATGCCGCTGCCGGCGCCGCCGACCAGCGCCTGCAGCTCACCGCTGCGCGTGTCGGTCACCACCATGGCCGCCTCCAGCGGCACGCCCTTGGCCGCCTTGGCCAGCTCGGGCAGGCGTTCGGCGATGCTGCGCTCGGCGGCATCCTGGGCCATCGGGGCCAGAGTGGTCAGCACCTGCAGACCCTGGCCGTTGAGCTTGTCGGCTGGGTAGTCGCGTCCCAGCTGCTGCTGCATCAGCTCGAAGAAGGCCGGGTAGCGGTTGATGCGCAGCCCGGAGCGCGCGGTTACGCCGAGCGGCTCGCGCATCAGGGCTGCGCCCTGCTCGCGGCCGATCACTCCGGTTTCGACCATCTGCGCCAGCACCCGGTCGCGGCGGGCCCTCGCCCGCTCGGGATGACGGCGCGGATCGTGCAGCGAGGGCCCCTGGATCAGGCCGACCAGCAAGGCGATCTCCTGCGGCTCGAGATCGGCCAGCTCGCGGCCGAACCAGAACTCGGCGCCGGCCCCGACCCCATGCACGGCCTGACTGCCCTCCTGGCCGAGGTAGACCTGGTTCAGGTAGACCTCGAGGATCCGGCCCTTGTCGAAGCGTGCCTCGATGCACAGCGCGTAGGCCGCCTCGCGCAGCTTGCGCAGGAGGGTCTGCTCGCGGGTCAGATAGAGATTGCGCACCAGCTGCTGGGTCAGCGTGCTGGCGCCCTCCCGCACCTCACCGGCGCGCAGGTTGCTGAACAGGGCGCGGAAGATACCGCGGAAGTCGATCCCGGCGTGATCCTTGAAACTGCGGTCCTCCACCGCCTGCACCGCGGCAATGAGCAGTGGCGGCACCTCGCGCAGGGCGACCAGACGTCGCTCGGTACGTTCACGGCCGTACAGGGTGGCAATACGCGCCGGATCGAGCCGCGCCGCGGGCAGCGGGTGGCCCTCGCCATCCCGCAGCGCCCTCAGGCGACCGCGGTCGATCTCGAGCTGGAGCCGCCGCGAGGCGTGGCGGCCATCGAGGTCGCTGAACTCACGTGTGGTCAGCACGAAGCGCCCGCCATCGCGCTGGAAACTGCCAGGCCCGCGCCCGCCCTGGCGGTAGCCCGCAGCTTCGAGTTCGACGCGCAGGGCCTCGGGGTTCAGCGGCATGCCCGGCGACAGCGCCAGCGGACGCGCGTAGACCCGGGTGGGCTCGCGCCATGACAGGCGCCCGAACTCGCCCTGCAGCCAGCGATCGATGGCCCAGAAGTAGAGCACCAGGAAGCCGAGCAGCATTCCGCCAAGGAACAGTCCGGCCGGCACGAGCAGCGCGCGAAGGCGCCCTGTGCCCTGGGACGGGGTGGGACCGGAAGACTCGGATGCGGACTTGCGGGAGCTACGACGGACGGACACGGCAACCTGGACGGCGGGTGGCGGCTGGCAGCAGCGGCCGGCCACGGGCGATAATCCGCCAGTGTAGCGGTTTGCCCGGCTGGCACCGAGCCTGGCTCGGGAACCCGGGCGGGGCGACGGGATCGAAGCCGGCAAGGCGTCGGGCACGAGCCGATCCGTGCCGCGCCGGTACCCCGGAGGGTCCCACCGGCAATAAACCCGGGCCGCTACCGTTCTTCCTGCAAGGTTCCAGACCACCCGTGACTGATCCGACCCCCGCGCCGGCCCCGCTCCGGCTTTGCCTCGACGCCCGCAAGGTCGCCGCCGACCGTCTGCCAGCGCTGCGCGCGACCTGGCCCGAATCGACGCCGGTCTGCGTGCTCGGCGGTGAGGGCCAGCTGCCCGCCGGCTGGGAGCGCCTCGATGCGGATCCGCAGCTCGACGCGCCCGGCGCGCTGCGCCGATTCACCCAGCGCTACCCGGGGCAGTCCGCGCTCTGGCTGGATGCGACGACCGGCCTGCCGCCGCACTGGTGGCCGCGCATGCGGGCAGCCATCGAGGCCGCGCCCGAAGCCGTGATATCGCCGCTCTGTGATCGCCCGGCCAGTTTCTCCCCCGGCCCCGGAGACGCCGGGCTCGCCACCCGCGATGCCAACGCCTGGCGCGCCGCTGAGCACCGGTTGCTGCCGGTGGCGGAGTGGTCGCCCCGGCTGAGCTACTGGCCCGCCAGCGCCCTCACCTCTCTCGGGGAGGCCGGCCAGCTCCCTGCCGAGCAACCGGCCCTGCTGCTCAACTGCCTGCTGGTCGAGGGGGATCCCGCTGACCCCGCCCACGGCGAGCCCACGCTTGCCGTCTCGGCGCTCTCGGCCGCCATGGCCGAGCCGCGCGCGCCGCGCTGGCCGGGCCTTGAGCCACGACCGGTGCTGCTGCACCTGGTGCATGGCTGGGGCGGCGGCGTCGAGCGCTTCGTCAACGACCTGGTCACCGCCGATGACCGCCATGCCCACCTGATCCTGCGCGCCGACAGCGACCCCGGCCGCGGCCAGGCCGCCCGCGCGCTCTGCCTGCATTCGCGCCTCGACGAGCCGGCCCTCCGCCGCTGGCCACTTAACCAACCGATCCGCAGCAGTGCGGCACAGCACGCCGAGTACCGCGGCATCCTTGAGGCGATCTGCGCCGAGTTCGGAGTCGCCGCGGTGCTGGTCTCCTCCCTGGTCGGGCATTCGCTGGATGCGCTGCGCACGGGGCTGCCCACCACCGTGGTCTGCCACGACTATTTCCCCGCCTGGCCGGTGCTGCATGCTGACTTCGGCGATACCCGCGCCGACTTCCGCGAGGGCGCCATTCCCGACGCCATCGCCGCCGCCGGGCCCCGTTTCGGCTTCGCCGAGCGCCACCCCGCCTGGTGGCAGGGCCTGCGCAGGGTCTGGCTGCAGTCGCTGAGATCCGCCGCCGTCACCCTGGTCGCCCCCAGCCACTGTGTGCGCGAGAACCTGTGCCGGATCGAACCCGCGCTCAAATCGCTGCGCTGGGCGCACATCCCGCATGGTCTTGCCGGCTGGGGCGCCGACGCGCCGCGCTGGACACCTCCTGCCGACCGCCTTCGGCTCGTGGTGCCTGGACGGATCAACGCCGGCAAGGGCGAGGCGCTGCTTGAACAGATCGTTCCCCACCTGCCGGATGGCGTGGAACTGATCCTGCTCGGCGCAGGCCAATCCGGCATGCGCTTCTTCGGCGCGCGCGGCGTGCACGTGCTGCTCGACTACCAGCGCGACGAGTTGCCCCGGCGCATCGCCGCGCTGCGCCCGCATGCGGCCCTGCTGCTCTCCAGCGTCGCGGAGACCTTCAGCTACACCCTCAGCGAGATGCTGGCCCTGGGCGTCCCGGTGCTGGCGACCCGGCGCGGCAGCTTCATCGAGCGGCTCGAATCCCGACCCGGACACCGCCTGGTCGAGGTCGACCCCGCCGCCGTTCTGGAGGCGATCGCCGCGCTCAAGGCGGCCCCGCCGCAGCCGCTGGCGCCGGAGCCGCAGCGCGATACGGCGGACATGGCTGCCGACTATGCCTCCCTGCTCGACGTGGCTGCCCGCAGCCCTGCCGCCCCGTCGTTGGCCCCGCCCGAGACGGCGCAGCGCGATGCCGCCCGGCTGGCGCTCGCGCGAGCCGAACGCGAAGGCCGCCGGATGAGTGCAGCGCTGGCCGAGGCGCAGCGGGAGTCCAGCCGCAGGGCAGACTGGGCGCAGCAGGAGTCCCGGCTCGCCGCCGAACGCCTCGACTGGGCGCGCCAGCTGGAGTCGACGCTCGAGGGCGAGCGCCTGCAGTTCTCGCGAGCGGTCGCCGAGCACGAACGCACCCGGGCCGATCTGGCTGATCTTGCGGTCCGCGCGGAGAACGAACGCCGCGAATTCGAGGCGGCCCTCGGCAGTGAGCGGCAGGCGGGTGAGGAGCTGCGCCGTTGGATCGAAGCGGTGAGCGCCCAGCGCGACGAGTTCGAGCGCGAGCGCAATGCCATCCTCGCCAGCACCAGCTGGAAGCTGACTGCGCCCCTGCGCGTTGGCAAGCGCCTCGTCCGCAGCGTGCTGTCGCGGCTGAAGTTCAATGCGCGGCGCACCGCCAGCCTCGCCCAGCGCGGCCGGCGCAGCCTCGCCACCCGCGGCCTCAAGGGCACGCTGCAGCGACTGCAACGCGAGTTCGAGCCGGCGCCGGCGCCGCCAGCGCTTGCCGCGCCCCCCACGGTCAGCCCTCGCCTCGACACCGACGGCATCGCCTTCGCCCCGGTCGATGCGCCGCGGGCCAGCATCATCATTCCGGCCTACAACCACCTCGACCACACCCTGACCTGCCTGCGCTCGCTGGTCGAGCACCCGCAGCGCACCGCGTTCGAGGTGATCGTGGTCGATGACTGCGGCCAGGACCGCACGGCCGAGCTGCTGCCACGCATCCCGAACCTGGTGTTCCACCGCAACCCGGAGAACCTCGGCTTCATCGGCGCCTGCAACCAGGGCGCCGCCCTCGCCCGTGGCGAGTTCCTGGTCTTCCTCAACAACGACACCGCGGTGCAGGCCGGCTGGCTCGACGCCCTGATCGACACCTTCGCCGAGCGCGCCGACGCCGGCCTCGTCGGCGCCAAGCTGGTCTATCCCGATGGCCGCCTGCAGGAAGCCGGCGGCATCGTCTTCAGCGACGGCTCGGGCTGGAACTACGGGCGCTTCGACGACCCCGCCGACCCGCGCTACAACTACCTGCGCGAGGCCGACTACTGCTCGGGCGCGGCCATCGCCATCACCTCCGCACTGTTCGCCGAGTTCGGCGGCTTCGATGCCCACTACGCCCCGGCCTACTACGAAGACACCGACCTCGCGATGAAGGTCCGCGCCGCCGGGCGAAAGGTCTATTACCAGCCGCGCTCGGTGGTCATCCACTTCGAGGGCATCAGCTCGGGCACCGACACCAGTTCGGGCACCAAGCGCTACCAGGTGGTGAATCAGGAGAAGTTCCTCGCCCGCTGGCGCGGCACCCTCTCCGCCCACGCCGCTCCGGGCACCGACATCCTGATCGCCCGCGAGCATCGCCGAAGTTGCCATGTGCTGGTGATCGACGCCACCACCCCGCAACCCGATCAGGATTCCGGCTCGGTAAGACTGGTGAACCTGATGCGCCTGCTACGCGCGGAGGGATGCTCGGTCAGCTTCTTTGCCGACAACCGCGCCTGGGTGCAGCGCTATTCCGCCGACCTGCAGCAGATGGGCGTCGAGGTTTGGTGGCACCCCTGGATCAGCGATCCGCTGGCCTGGCTGGCCGAGCACGGCAAGCGCTTCGACACGGTCATCGTCAGCCGACACTACATCCTCTCCAACTACCTTGAGCCGCTGCGCCAGCATGCGCCCAGAGCCCGGGTCGTGTTCGACACGGTCGACCTGCACTACCTGCGCGAGCAGCGCGAGGCCGAGCTGGCCGACAGCGACGAACTGCGCCGCGGCGCCGCGCGCACCCGCGACAGGGAGCTGGCGCTGATCGGTTCCGTCGACCTGACCCTGGTGGTCAGCCCGGTCGAGCAGGCGCTGCTTGCCCGCGAAGCTCCGGGCGCCGCGGTCGATATCCTCTCCAACGTCCACGAGGTCTACGGACGACGCAAGGGCTTTGCCGAGCGCCGCGACCTGATGTTCGTTGGCGGCTTCCAGCATCCGCCGAACGTCGACGCGGTCACCTGGTTCTGCGATGCGGTGATGCCGATCCTGCGCCAGCGAAATCCGGACATCCGCTTTCACATCATCGGCAGCAAGGCGCCCGAAAAGCTGGCTGCGCTGGGGCAGCGGGAAGGCATCGTCTTCCACGGCTTCGTGCCGGACATCGCCCCGTTCATGGACGACTGCCGCATCGCCGTCGCCCCGCTGCGCTACGGTGCCGGGGTGAAGGGCAAGGTCAACATGAGCATGAGCTACGGCCAGCCCGTGGTGGCCACGCCGATTGCCGTCGAGGGCATGTTCCTCGAAGCCGGCCGCGACGTGCTGGTCGGTGAAACGCCCGAGGCGCTGGCCGAGGCCGTCCTGCGGCTTTACGAGGACGAGGCGCTGTGGATGCAGCTCTCCGAAGCCGGCCTGCGCAACGTCGCCGAGCATTTCGGCTTCGAGGCCGCCAGGCGCGCCATCCAACGCGTCCTGACGGCCCCGCGCCGAGGCTGAGCCGGGCCGGCACCGACGGCCAGTCCCGAATCCGGTCAGGCAGCCTTCTTGAACAGGCTGGAGACCGTGTCGGGCAGGAAGTGCTTCATCCACTCAAGGTCGAGCTTGGCCGGATTGTCAATGTACTCCTGCGGATTCTCGACCACGGACACCAGGTAGTCCTTGGAGACCTTCCACTCGGTGTTGTGCTCGCCCTTGCCGCGCTCGACCAGCTCGAAGCGACCGGCGGTGTACTTGATGGTGAAGTAGTCGAACGGATGCGCGGGGTCGTCGCCGTACAGGGCTACGGCCGAGACATGCTTGTCGGCGAACTTGTCGAAGCCCTCGATCAGCTTGCCGTAAACGCCCTCGCCGCGATTCTCCTTCAGCGAGCGGTTCACCACATCCAGCGCGTCCATGAACAGGGTGTAATGGTCGTTGTGGGCCATGGTGGGCCTCCTTCTTCTCGGTGAGTGGGGAGGGGGAGCGATGCGTCCCGGCGCGATGGCCCCGGCTTCCATCCAGGCTCAGGGGGGCGAACATTGCGCCCCCGGGGCAACTGATCGCGGCGGCTCAGCCGCGCTCCACCGTGCCACCCTAACGCGGCTGGCGAGCCGAAGGCGTGATGAGAGCTGAACGGCCCTCTTAGCACAACGGTTGACCGCGCAGAGCGGACTATGCAGTCGAAAGATTCGCCGTGGTGATCCAGATGATCGATGGGATGAAGAACCCCGACGACAGGAAGGGCCGCAAAGAAGGCATTCATAGGGTGCGGCTGGCCGCACCGGGCGTACCGTCCGAACGCCCGTATCGGTGCGCCCAAGGCGAGGCCGTAGAGTCGAGCTTGCTCGACTGACATACCCGATGGGATCGCCGTACCGCTGCGCTTAGGCGAGCTGAGCTCGCCTCTACGTGCGGTGGGGGCGGGACGGTGAGGCGAACGTCCGCTTTGCGCCCGAATCCGCCGTTCGAGATCGAGAGCCCTCGCCAATCGCAGCCGGCTAGCCCCCCGCCGCCTCCAGCCGGGCGCGCAGGGTCACCAGCTCTGCGTTGTCCGGGTCCAGTTCGAGCGCCTGCTCGAAGCCGTCGCGGGCTCTCTGCAGTTCGCCGGCGCCCAGTCTTTCCGCAGCGTAGCCGGCATAGGCCTGGCTGAGCCTGCGCTTCATCGCGCCCAGCCCCGGGGCACTGGCATTGGTGCTTTCCAATCCTTCGACGTAGCCGCGCGCGCGGCCCAGACGGCCGGTGGAAAGCGCCGTCTCGAAGTGCTCCGCTGCGCGCAGGGGCAGCTGCAACAGGCCCTGCCGGGCCTCCGCATTGCTTGGCTCGGCGCGCTGCACCTGGCGGTACTTGTCGTAGGCGCTCTCGCCTGGCGGGCCCCAGAGGTTGCCCGCCGACGCGGCCTCGGCGGCCTGGTCCAGCAGGTTGCGCAGACGCTGCGGGTCCGCCTCGCGTGCGCGCTGTGCCTCGAGCGTCTCGGCCCGCTGGCGGACGGCTTCCAGGCGGCTGCGGGCCTGGGCGAGTGCGCGGTCCGACAGCAGCGCGTGTCGTTCCAGGGTGCTTAGCAGTTCCCCTGCCCGTTCAATGTCATAGTCCGCGGCTGCGCGGTCGAACTGCGTGTTCAAGTTCGCCGCGATCCGCTCGATGCCTCGCTTGGCGCGCTCCTCGTCGGGTGACTCCGCCAGCACGGAGCGGAACAGCGCCAATGCATTGGCCTCGCTGGGCGCAGTGAGCCGACCACGCTGGAGCAGGTTCTCGGCCTCCTGGAGGGCGGTCTGGCGACGGCTGCCCTCGGCCTGCCGGGCCTCGGCGAGCCTGCCCCGCAGCGTCGGCAGATCGGGATGCGCGGGCTCGTGTCCGGCAACGCGGGCGATCTGCGCCTCGGCCTCGACGAATTCCCCGGCAGTGATGGCCCGGCGCGCCCGCTCGACCAGGATGGCCAGCACCTGGCCGATGCCGTCGCGGGCCAGGGCGTTGCCGGGATCCTGCTCCAGCACCTGTCTATAGAGGGCAAGCGCGCTGTCGGGCCCGCCGTCCAGGCGGTCCTCATCGCGTGCCTGGCGGGCCTTGTCCAGCCAGCCGGAGAGGGAGTCCTCGCGCGCGCCCTGCTGGCGCAGCTGTTCGGCGACGGCGTCGACGCGCGCGGCCGGCACGGCGAGCTGGCGGGCCTGTTCGAGGGCGGCCTCGGCGCCTGCCACATCGCCGGCTCCTGCGGCCTGCTCGGCCCGTAGCAACCAGCGCTGGCCAACCCGGGCCAGGCCATCGCGGGCACGCAGATTGTCTGGATCGATCGCCAGGGCCACGGTAAACAGCTCACGGGCGCCGCTGCCGGTGGCGTCGTCGCTCAGCCGCCCCTGGGCCAGGGCCTGTTCGGCGCGATCAAGAACCTCGGCGGTCTGGCTCTGTGGCAACAGGGCACGCAGCTGTTCCTGGTAGCGCCATACGCCGGCACCGGCACCGACCAGCAGCAGGCAGAGCATCCAGGGCCAGAGCGGCCGGCGCTGCACGGCGCGGCGTCGCGGCCGTGCGCGGTCGGCGATCAGCCCGCCGTCCACCGAGCCCAGGGTCGGTTCGTGGCCCGCTGCGGTGACCGGCTCGCTTGCCCGGTGCAGCGGCGCGAACTGCCCCGGCTGCGGCATGCTGGCCTGCGGCGGCGGGGTCAGCTGGGGGGCCGTCGAGCGCATCGGCGTCGGCGTGAAGCGTTGCTCGATCTCGGCCAGCTCCTGGGCCAGTTCGCCCCCGTCCGACAGCCGCCGTGCCCGGTCCTTGGCCAGCAGCCGATGCAGCAGGGGATCGAGCCAGCCCAGCTCGGCAGGCAGGTTCGGCAGCGGCGCCGAGAGATGCATGATGCCCACCGAGATCTGGTCCTCGGCGGCATACGGCACGCGCCCGGTGAGCAGCTCGTAGAACACGATGCCGAGGCTGTACAGGTCGGAGCGGCCGTCCAGCTCCTCGCCCCTTGCCTGCTCCGGACTCATGTAGCTCGGCGTGCCCATGATCGAACCGGTCATGGTCATCCGCACGTTGTCGTTGGCGCGGGCGATGCCGAAGTCGGTCAGCACGGCGGCGCCATCCTCGCGAAGCAGGATATTGTCGGGCTTGATGTCGCGGTGGATGACGCCGCGGGCATGCGCATAGCCCAGGGCCGAGGCCATCTCGCGGGTCACCCTCAGGGCGAAACGCAGCCCGCGCGGCCCGCGCTCCCGGGTCACCACGGCCCCGCCCGGCAGGTACTCCATCGCCATGTAGTGCATCTCGCCGCAGGCGCCGACGTCGTGCACCTGCACCACATGCGGATGGCGCAGGCGCGCGGCGATTCTCGCCTCACGCAGGAAGCGCTCGCCGAACTGCGGGTCGCCGGCCAGGGTCGGCGCCATGATCTTCAGCGCCACTTCGCGCTGCACCGACTCCTGCAGCGCCAGGTGCACGCTGGCCATGCCGCCATGACCAAGCGGACGCAGGATTCGGTAACCGGGAATACTGATCACGCGGTGGAACGCCCCTGTCGACGGCCGCCTGGTCCGCCTTCGATCCGAGGATAGCCAGCCGCGGCGGCGAGGAACAGCACGACGGGCGTCGGCGGCTCAGCCCGCCCGGCGCACCTCGAGCACGCCGGGCACTCCGGAAAGCCGCGCCAGCAGGGTGCCAAGCTGATCGTAGTCCTGCACCTTCAGGCTGAAACGCAGCTCGGCCGCCCCCTTGTCCTCATCGACCCGGCTGTCCAGCGAGAGGATATGCACGCTGCTGGTGCCGATCACGTTGGTCAGGTCCTTGAGCAGGGACTTGCGGTCGTAGGCGCGCACCTGCACGCCCACCGCGAAGCTCTGGCCGCCGCGGCGCCCCCATTCCACCGGAAGCAGGCGCTCGGGATGCCGGGCGGCGAGACGCTCCAGCGAGGCGCAACCTTCGCGATGGATGCTCACGCCACGGCCCTGGGTCAGGTAGCCGACGATGGCGTCGCCGGCTACCGGCTGGCAGCACTTGGCGATCTGGGTCAGCAGGTTGCCGACACCCTCGACGGTGAAGCCGGAGGCCGGCTTGGGCGGCTTGACGTTGGACGGCACCTGCCGGGCGGGCGGCGCCTCGGGTTCGGGCTGCTGCGCCTCATGCAGCGCGCGCGCGACCTGGGTCGGCCCGACGTCGCCCAGCGCCACCGCGACGTACAGGTCATCGAGCTTCTGCAGGCGCAGCTTGGGCAGGACGCTGGCCAGGTCCTGCTGGTGCAGGCCGAGCCGCTTGAGCTCACGCTCCAGCACTTCGCGCCCCTCGGAAAGATTCCGCGCGAGGTCCAGCTTGTGGAACCAGGCGCGGACCTTGTCGCGGGCGCGCGCGCTGCCGAGGTAGCCGTTGTGCGGCAGCAGCCAGTCGCGGCGTGGCTCGGAGGTCTTGCCGGTCAGGATCTCGACGCGCTCGCCGCTGCGCGGCTGGTGCGTGAGCGGCACGATGCGTCCGTTGACCTTGGCCCCGCGGCAGCGATGGCCGACCTCGGTGTGCACGTGATAGGCAAAATCCAGAACCGTGCCGCCGCGCGGCAGGTCGATGACCTGGCCCTGCGGAGTCAGCAGGTAGACGCGGTCCTCGACCAGCTCGGTCGACAGGCCCGCGGCCAGCGCGCCCTCCTCCTCACCCTGCGAGCTGTCCAGCAGCTGGCGCATCCAGGCGATCTTGCGCTCGAAGCCGGCATCGGCACCGCCGCCCTCCTTGTAGCGCCAATGCGCCGCGACGCCCAGCTCGGCGTGCGCGTGCATCTCCCGGGTGCGGATCTGCACCTCGACGGTCTTGCCTTCCTCGCCCACCACGGCGGTGTGCAAGGAGCGGTAGTTGTTGCCCTTGGGATGGGCGATGTAGTCGTCGAATTCCTTGGCGACCGGCGTCCACAGCCCATGCACCGTGCCCAGCGCGGCGTAGCACTGGCCGACGTCTTCGACCAGCACCCGCACGGCGCGGATGTCGTACAGCTCGGAGAAGGGCAGGCCCTTGCGCTGCATCTTCTTCCAGATGCTGTAGATGTGCTTGGGCCGACCCGCCACCTCGGCATCGATGCCGGCCTCGCGCAGGGCCTCACGCAGGCGTCGCTTGAACGCCTCGATGAAGCGCTCGCGGTCGGCGCGGCGCTCGTCCAGCAGCTTGGCGATGCGCTTGTAGGTGTCGGGCTGAAGGTAGCGGAAGGCGAGGTCCTCCAGCTCCCACTTCACCTGCCAGATGCCCAGGCGGTTGGCCAGCGGCGAGTGGATGTCCGAGGTCAGCTGGGCCAGCTCGCGGCGCTCGGCCTCGGGCAGGGCGCTGGCAAGGCGCATGCGAACCAGCTGGCGGGCGAGCAGGATCAGGACCACGCGCAGGTCGCGGATGATCGCCAGCAGCAGCCGGCGGAGCCCCTCGGCACCGCCCTGGGCATGACGATTGACGTAGATCGACCAGACCTTCTCGGCCTCGCGCTGGCCCTGAACCAGCAGCTCCACCGCGTCCGCGCTGCCGGGCTCGATGGGCGGCGCGGCCTGGCCTTCCGCCATCGGGTAGAGGGTCGCGGCGATCAGCGTCTCGCGGTCTGCCCCGAGGGTGTCGAGCATGGCCAGGGTCTGGACCAGCTCGTTCTCGAAGGGCGGATGCGAGGCCAGCCGCTCGCGCACCCAGTCGACAAGCGCTGCAGGCAGGGCCGGGGCGGATTCCGGCCGCTCCTCGATCCAGACGGCGAAACTCAGTGGGGGTGCTTCGGCACGCTTCACGGGGGATGCTGCAGGACTCAGTGAAACCTCGGGTGCAGGCGCCAGCCGGTCCATACCGGATGGCGCACGGCCACCACCTTAACAAACCCCTTCGATAGCGGCCGCGGAAACGAAGGCGCCGGGACAGGCCCGGCGCTTCGTGATCCGCTTGGCCGGCCCGATCAGGAGCTGGCGAAGCGGCTGAAGATGACGCGGGTGAGGGTGTCCGAATCCGGCGAGGTGGCGGCAGGCGTACCGTTGTCGCGGATCTTGAGGTAGCAGGACACCTGCGCCGCGCTGCCCCAGGCCTTGCGGTAGGTGAATGTCAGGCCGAAGTTCGTATCGCCACCACTCACGGAGGACGCAGGGACCGGACCGCGATTGCTGATGTTGGCCGCGGGACCGGCGCCCGTATCAACATAGCCGATCGGCTGGCCGCCGAAGCTGAACTCGCCGAGGTCACCCGAGCAGTTCGAGGTGACGGACTCGACGGTCTGCCCCGACTCGTTCGGATCGCCGGCATCGACCGCCTGCATGACCATCGGGATCACCAGGGTGCAGGTGGCATCGCCGCTGCTCTCGCAGTTCGGCAGCAGGTAGGAATCCGGGGTCGGACTGATCACCGCGCCGGCGGCATCCTTCAGCACGGGCTGCGCTTCCCAGGCGCCGTTGACGGTCGACTGGCGCAACTCGATGCGCTTGATCGGCATGCTGAAGGACGGTGCGTCATTGACCTGGCTGACCGCCACGGTCACCGCCACCGGAGTCGCCGCCGCGCCAAGCGAGTCGGTGGCCGCAAGGGTGATGGTGGCCGGCGAGCCGTTCGGGGTGAAGGCGTAGGCCGGGATGTTGATCGTCAGCGGGTAGCTGCCGCCCGACTCGGCGCCCAGCGAAACCGGCACCGAGGTCGGATTGCTGCTGGTCGCGGTGAACGTGGCGATGCCGTCCGGATCGGTGACCGTGCAGCTGTACGGGAACGAACGCGGGCTGTCAGCCTCGGTCAGGCTGAGGTTCTGCAGCCCGGCGCAGCTGATGGTCGGGCCCGGATTGGCGGTCAGCTGGAACAGCGCGGAGGCGAGGTTCTCGGCGACGCCCACATCACCCTGGCCGGTCGCATCGGTCGGGCTGAAGAAAACCGCGGCACCCAGCACGGCAAGATTGCCGTCGGCCGCGTTCGGCTGGCCGCCGACGCTGGCCGGGAAGTTTCGGGTCAGGGTGTAGGTGCGGGAGGCACCGCCGGCCAGGCTGAAGCCTGCGCCGCCGACCGCCAGCACGCCGCTGCCGCTGCCGCAGTCGGTGCCGGGCGCGGACTGCGCTTCGCCCGGTCCGCGGTCGCGGCAGGTCCAGCCCTGCGCTTCGACCAGCGGCAGAAGCATCGGGGCGGGGGCCGCGGTGTCGGCGACGAACTCCTTCAGACGGATGCCGTTGGCGGTCGCCGGACCGGCGTTGCGCACGCGGATGCGGTACTGCACCGGGCTGCCGATGGTCGCCTGCAGGTTGCGCCGCAGGTAGGCAGAGGGACTGCCGACGTCGCCGTCGAGGATCTCGACGCGCAGGTCGGCGCGCTGCGAGGGCGGCCCGACCACCTCGAAGCTGTTGCCGAAAATGATGTCCACCAGGGCATTGCCCGGGGCGGGCTGGTCCGCGGCACCCAGGGCCAGGGTCGAGTAGGGCAGCGCATAGCACTGGGCCAGCGGCCCGTAGGTGGCCGTGGCGCTCACCGGCGCGAATCGCGCCGAGGTTGCATCCCCCTGGACGGGAAGCTTGTAGGAGAAGCCCGCGATGCCGGGGACCGTCTGCACGCGGCCGTTGGGATCGGTGATCGCCAGCGAAAGCGAACCCGGGCTGCCATCGTGATAGGACTCGCAGAGCACCGGCTCGGTGGAGGAGAACACCAGCCTGTTGGCCGGCATGCCCGCACCTTCGGCGAAGGCGAAGCTGGGCGCAGCGCGCAGCAGGGCGGTGTTGGACGACCCGCCCTCGAACTGCACGGACAAGCCGGCCGTAGTCGACTTCAGCACGCAACCGTCAACGTTCTTGGGCGTGACCTCGACCAGCTCGAAGCCGCCGAACACGTCGCGCAGCGCAAGTCCGGCCGGGCCCGGCTCGCCAGCGGCAGCCTTTTCGAGCACCGGTCCGGCGCAGAGCAGGGACTCGCTCGCAACCGGCTTGCTGACCGGCATGGGCGCGGCAACAAGCGCTCCGCAGGAGGCCGAGGCCAGGGCGATGGTGATGGCTTCGGCCACGCGGCGCCGACGGGAAAAGCGATCAGTCACTCGGTCACACTCCTTCAGGAAACACAGCAGCATCTACCCGGCCCATCGCAGACTTCACGGGGACTGGACAAGGGCAAGTATACCGGCGGGGACGCGGGCCGGACCTGCCGACCGGCTCAAACATCGGCATCGGGATATCCCCGGGGGCCGGGTGGGATTGGGGCGCTGGGCCTGCGCAAGGCTTGATCCGATTCATACCGGCCTGGCTTCGGGATGCCGCCTGGGACGGATGCGACACCTCGTGCCCGAGTGTAGTGGAACCCCTGATCCGGTTCTGAATGCGGAGTTAATCCTCCCGACTGCCGGCGCACATCGGCGGCATGACCGGTACAATCGCGACCCGAATCCCGCCGATAGTGAGTCTGCCCGTGCGCCTGGTCGTCGTTTTCATGCTTTTTGCACTGCTCGTTTCCCACGTTTCGGCCCGGGAGTTCTCCTCGCTGGAAGAGCGCATGAGCGCGGCGGAGTTCAGGGCAGCCGGTCTGGACAAGCTCAGCGCGGAAGAACTGGCGGCGCTCAACGCCTGGATCCGCGGCGACCGCGCACTGGCGCCCGCCACGGGTGGCGCGCCGCTCCCGCAGAGCGTGGCCGAGACCGACCGTCGCGGCCTGAGCAACACGACTGGTTACGGCGACGTGATCGAGTCCCGTATCCAGGGCAAGTTCAAGGGCTGGAACGGCACCAGGACCACCTTCGAGCTGGAGAACGGCATGGTGTGGAAATCCACCGACCCGGCCGCCAAGCTGGCCGTGAACCTGGTCGACCCGGTGGTGCGCATCACCCCGGGCTTCATGGACGCGTGGTTCCTGCAGGTCGAGGGCTATAACGCCAAGGTCCGCGTCAAGCGCCTCAAGTAGGCGCCGGCAGGTCCTCCAGCAGCCGGGCCAGCCGCTTCGGCGAGACCGGCTCGGCGGTGCCGAGCTCCTGGGCGAACAGCGAGACGCGCAGCTCCTCCAGCGCCCAGCGCAGGTCCCACCAGGCCGACGGGCGGCGATCCGCGGCATAGGCTTCGAGCCGCTGCTGGAACGGCAGCAGCTCCAGCATCCGTGTCTGGTCGCGGCCCGGATCGCGCGCCAGCCGCTCGGCGCGCAGTTGCATGGCCCTGAGGTAACGCGGAAAGTGCTGCAGCCGCTCGGCCGGCGTCTCGCGCAGGAAGCCCGGGTGGACCAGCGACTCGAGCTGGGCTGAGAGATCGTCGTAGTTGGCCTTGGCGAAGCCGACCAGGGGCGGCTTCAGGGCCGGTCTCAGCTCGGCGTACAGGGCAAGGATCTGCTCGGCGAGCTTGAGCCGCTCCATCGCCGCCGCGAACAGCCCGCGGCGGACCTCCTCGCGCAGCGCGGCAAAGGCCTCGGCGTCGCGGATCCCGCCCAGCGGGCGGTTGCTGACCGCAAGGAAGGCCGACTCGACGATGTCGCCGCGTAGCCGCTCCTGCGATTCGATCGCGGCGTAGAGCAGGCCGAGCTTGGGACTGACCGGCAGCTGCTTGCGCGCCTGCTTGACCGCATCCTGCAGACCCAGCCGCAGCAGGCGGCGTACGCCCTCCGGGTGCTCACGCTCGGCCTCCTGCCGGTCGGCGCGGATCTCCAGCGC
Organism: Pseudomarimonas salicorniae; assembly: GCF_023156535.1. Classification (GTDB taxonomy): domain Bacteria; phylum Pseudomonadota; class Gammaproteobacteria; order Xanthomonadales; family Xanthomonadaceae; genus Pseudomarimonas; species Pseudomarimonas salicorniae. The sequence goes on from NZ_JALNMH010000007.1 coordinate 83,530, forward strand.
GACGCTGTCCCCGCGGTCGACCAGGGTGGGAAACGCGGGCACGCCCGCCTCGCCCTTGATCTGCTTGGGCACCGGATCAGCGGGAAAATCGGTGAGCCCGTCGCGCGCCATGCCTCGCGAGACCCGCGCGGCAAACGCCGCCTCGGCCTTGCCGCCGAATTGCGCGCGCAGCGAATCGAGGTCGCGCGAAGCCGCCAGCTCGCGGCGCCCATCGCGATCCAGAAGGCACAGACGGAAGCGCAAATGCGCGGGCAGCGCCTCGGGACTGAAGTCAGCGCCGCCGATCTCGGCGCCGGTGGCGCGCTTGAGGAAACGCGCCAGCTCGCCCTCGAAGACGTCGGCGGTCGGCGCGGGATAGGCCTCGAAGAAGGCCTGGGCGAAGTCCGGCGCCGGGACGAAGTTGCGCCGCAGCGCCTTGGGCAGGCCGCGGATCAGCTCGGTGGCGCGCTCGGCAGCAAAGCCCGGCACCAGCCAGGTCAGGCGCACCGGATCCAGCGCGTTGAGCAGGTGCAGGGGCACGTCGACGGTGACGCCGTCCTCCTCACTGCCCGGCTCGAAGCGGTAGCTGAGCGCCAGCCGCGCCTCGCCCAGCGGCAGGAACTTGGGGAAGCGATCCTGTTCGCCGCCCTCGCCGGGCATCAGGTCGACGACGCTCCACTCCAGCGCCGCCTGCTCGGCCTTCGGGAGCTTGCGGTACCAGGTATCCAGACCACCGGCCGAGTTGATCTCCGGCGGCAGCCGATCGAGATACCAGCGCGCCTGCCAGTCCTCGTCGGCGACGAGCCCGGCGCGGCGCAGCTTGGCCTCCTCCTCGCGCGCCTTCTCCAGCGTCTTCAGGTTGCGCTCGACGAAGCCGCAGCGGGTGTTTATCTCGCCGGGCAGCAGCCCCTCGCGGACGAAGATCTCGCGCGCCTCGTCCGGATACAGGCCGCCGTAGTGGACCGGCCGCTTGGGCATCAGCACCAGACCGAACAGGCTGATCTGCTCGGAGCCGATCACCCGGCCCTGAGCGCGCGACCAGTGCGGATCGAAGTGCTTGCGCGAAACCAGATGCTCAGCCTGCTCGACGACCCACTCCGGCTCGATCCGCGCACAGGTGAGGGCGTAGACGCGCTGGGTGTCCAGCAGCACCGCCGAGAGCAGCCAGTTGGGCGGCTGCTTGGCCAGCTTCGAACCGGGGAAGATCGCGAAGCGTCGCTGTCGCGGCGCCTCGAAGACGCCTTTTTCTATCTTGTGGCCGACCTGCATCGGCATGCCGGCGATCAGCGCGCGATGCAGTGCGCCGTAGTCGGCCGCCGCCTCGTTCTGCGTCCAGCCGGCCTCGCGGGCCAGCAGCAGCAGCTGCCGGTGCAGCTCGCGCCATTCGCGCATGCGCAGGAAGGACAGGAACTGCTTGCCGCACCAGTCGCGCAGCTTCGACTGGGTCAGCGCCTCGTGCTGCGCGCGGTAGGCCTCCCACAGGTTGAGGATGCCGACGAACTCCGACTTGGCATCGGCGAACTGCGCATGCGCGGTGTCCGCGGCGCCCCGCGCGTCGGCCGGACGCTCGCGCGGGTCCTGGATGCTCAGGAAGGCAGCAATCACCAGCAGCTCGCGCAGCACCCCGATCTCGTGCGCGGCGATCAGCATGCGCGAGAGCTTCACGTCCACCGGCCAGCGCGCCATCTGCCGGCCAGTGGGGGTCAGCCGGCGCTCCTTGTCCACCGCACCCAGTTCCACCAGCTGCTGCCAGCCTTCGGCCACCGCCCGCGGATCGGGCGGGTCGATGAAGGGGAAGGCGTCGACCTGGCCGAGGCCCAGCGAGAGCATGCGCAGGATCACCCCGGCCAGCGCGGCGCGGCGGATCTCTGGATCGGTGAAGGCCGGGCGGGCCTGGTAGTCGCTTTCGTCGTAGAGGCGGTAGCAGATGCCCTCGGAGATGCGCCCGCAGCGTCCCTTGCGCTGGTCTGCCGCGGCGCGGGAGATCGGCTCGATGTGCAGCCGATCAAGCTTCTGCCGCGGGCTGTAGCGCTTGACCCGCGCCGTGCCCGGGTCGATCACGTAGCGGATCCGCGGCACCGTCAGCGAGGTTTCGGCGACATTGGTCGCCAGCACGATGCGCCGCTTGGGCCCGGGCCGGAACACCCGGTCCTGGTCGCGCGCCGAGAGCCGCGCGTAGAGGGGGGCCACCTCGGTCTCGCGGTACTTGCGCTGCTCCAGCGCCCGGTGCAGCTCGTGGATCTCGCGCTCGCCGGGCAGGAAGATGAGGATGTCGCCCAGCCGGTCACCGCGGGTGATCTCGTCCACTGTGGCGACGATGTGCTCGGTCGGCGAGCGCGCCTCGCGCACCGCCTCGCCGGACTCGTCCTCGATCGCCACCCCGCCGTGCGGCGGCCGGTAGCGCACCTCGACCGGGTAGCTGCGGCCCTCGACGCTGAGCACCGGCGCGTCGTCGAAATGCCGGGCAAAGCGCTCGGTGTCGATGGTCGCCGAGGTGACGATCAGCTTCAGGTCACGCCGCTTGCGCAGCAGGCCTTTCAGATAACCGAGCAGGAAGTCGATGTTCAGGCTGCGCTCGTGGGCCTCGTCGAGGATGATCGTGTCGTAGCGCGACAGGAAGCGATCCGACTGGATCTCGGCAAGCAGGATGCCGTCGGTCATGAACTTGATCGCGGTGTCCTCGCGCACCTGCTCGGTGAAGCGCACCTGGTAGCCGACCACGCCGCCCAGCTCCACCTGCAGTTCCTCGGCCACGCGCCGCGCCACCGAGCGCGCCGCGATGCGCCTGGGTTGGGTGCAGCCGATCATCCCGGCCGCGCCGCGCCCGGCGGCAAGGCACAGCTTGGGCAGCTGGGTGGTCTTGCCCGAGCCGGTCTCGCCGGCGATCACCAGCACCTGGTGCTTGCTGATCAGCTCGACGATCCTTTCGGCCTCGCGCGAGACCGGCAGATCCTCCGGGAACGCCGGGGTCGGCAGGCGCTCGGCGCGCGCCGCCACGGCGGCCTTCGAAGCCTCGATCTCGGCAAGCAGGCGTGCCTGGGCCTCGGCATCGGGCTTTTGCTGCAGCTGGCTGGCCCGGCGGCGCAGCCGGCCGTAGTCGCGGGTGGCGACGCCACGCAGATTGGGTCGGGATCCTGGGCTCATGCAGAAGGCGGGGTCGGCAGCCCGCGCCAGTCGGCGGGGGACGAAGATGAAGGCGGCCAGACCGGGCGGCGTGCGATCACGCCGGTCTGGCGGAAGGGATCGTAAGCTTACCGGCAGTTTCGACCCCGTGAGGAGCTTCAGGATGAAGATCGACATCGGCATCACCGACACACAGCGGCGCGAAATCGCCGAGGACCTGTCCCGCCTGCTCGCCGACAGCTATGGGCTCTACCTCAAGACCCACAACTTCCACTGGAACGTGACGGGCCCGATGTTCAATACCCTGCACCTGATGTTCGAGACCCAGTACACCGAACAGTGGACGGCGCTCGACGAGATCGCCGAGCGCATCCGCGCCCTGGGCCACCGCGCGCCGGGCTCGTACAGCGAGTTCGCGAGTCTCACCACCATCAACGACGACGCCAGCAGCGTCGAGGCCGGTGACTGGAAGGGCATGGTCAAGGCCCTGGTGCTCGGCAACGAAGCGGTCTGCCGCACGGCGCGCAAGGCCTTCGACGCGGTCAACAAGGCCGATGACCAGCCCAGCGCCGACCTGCTGACCCAGCGACTGCAGATCCACGAGAAGAATGCCTGGATGCTGCGCTCGCTGCTGGAATAGCCCCCCGCGGTCAGGGTCCGGGGTGGCGCGTTGCGGGCGCAATCCGGACATTCATAGGGTGCGGCTTGCCGCACCGGGCATACCTTCCAAACGCCCGTATCGGTGCGCCAAGGCACACCCTATGGGGCTTCGCCGACGCGCAACGAAGCCCGACTGTGGGAGCGTCCTTGGGCGCGACCGCGGAAATCCGCTCTGGCCGCGGTCTGTGGTGAATCCTTAGCGCTGCGGTCGCGCCCAAGGGCGCTCCCACAGTCGGGTCTCGTTGAGTTGCGAGAATGCGGTCGAAAGAGGGCGGGATTCAGACGCGCCGGAAGGGCGCAAACCGGCCCTTACAGCGCCGTTGCGTGTAGGAGCCAGCTTGCTGGCGATAGGCGCTCCGGATGGGACGATCGCCAGCAAGCTGGCTCCTACTGCGGGTTTTGCGGAAGGTCTGCTTCGCGCCCTTTCCTCGCCTTGTCGCCTCGCGCCGCCGAGTCGCCGCTTGGCTACTGTTCAGGTTCCGGGTTAGGGTGCGCGCTTTGTCACCGCGGAAACCGACCGTATGAGCGAAGCCACCCTGGACCCGCCCCGCGGCCTTGTCGCCCGAGCCCTCGATTGGGTCGAGCGGGTCGGAAACAAGCTGCCCGACCCGGCCGTGCTGTTCCTGCTGCTGATGATCGTGGTCTGGGTGGCCTCCTGGCTGCTCTCCGGCATGAGCTTCGCCGAGATCGACCCGCGCACCGGCAAGGCGATCACCATCAACAACCTGCTTGCCGGCAGCGCGCTGACCGGCTTCATGGCTCAGATGGTCAGCACCTTCGTCAACTTCCCGCCGCTGGGCGTGGTGCTGGTGGCCATGCTTGGCCTCGGCGTTGCCGAGCACACCGGCTTCATCAACGCCGCGCTGCGCGCCCTGCTCAGTGTCACCCCGCGCATGCTGCTGACCCCGGCCCTGATCGGCGTCGGCATCCTCAGCCATATCGCGGTCGATGCCGGCTACGTGCTGGTGATCCCCCTCGGCGCGGTGATCTTCTATGCCGCGGGGCGCCACCCGCTCGCCGGCATCGCGGCGGCCTTCGCCGGCGTCTCGGGGGGCTTCTCGGCGACCTTCTTCCTGCCCTCCAGCCTTGATCCGCTGCTCTCCGGCCTGACCCAGTCCGCGGCGCACCTGATCGACCCCAGCGTGGTGGTCAATCCGCTGAACAACTTCTACTTCACCAGCGCATCGACCCTGCTGATCATGCTGGTCGGCTGGTTCCTGACCGACAGGGTGATCGAGCCGCGGCTGACCAAGACAAAGGTGGACGGCGATCCCGCCGGCCTGCCGAAGATGGACGACCTGACCGCGGCGGAAAAGCGTGGCCTGGCCTGGGCGATCGGTGCGATGGCCCTGACCGCCGCCCTGTTCATCCTCACCCTGCTGCCCGAGACCTCGCCCTGGCGGGCGCCGGCAGGCACCCCGCTGCTCGCTGGCCAGAGCGATCTGCTGGTCTCCCAAGCCCCGCTGATGCAGTCGATCGTCCCCCTGATCTTCATCTTCTTCCTGGTGCCCGGCGTGATGTATGGCTATGTCTCGGGCAGCGCGAAGTCGCACCGCGACATCATCGCCGGCATGGCCAAGGCGATGAGCGGGATGGGCTACTACGTTGTCATGGCCTTCTTCTGCGCGCAGTTCATCTACGCCTTCGGCCAGAGCAATCTCGGCGCGCTGCTGGCGATCAAGGGCGCCAACCTGCTCCAGACCATGGGTCTGCCGATGTCGATGACCCTGGTCGGCATCGTCCTGCTCTCCGGCTTCGTCAACCTGCTGGTGGGCTCGGCCTCGGCCAAGTGGGCCCTGATCGGCGCCATCATGGTGCCGATGCTGATGCAACTCGGCGTCTCCCCGGACCTGACCCAGGCCGCCTACCGCGTCGGCGATTCCAGCACCAACATCATCACCCCGCTGCTGCCCTACTTCCCGCTGATCGTGGTGTTCTGCCGCAAGTATGTGCAGAACAGCGGCATCGGCACCCTGGTCGCCCTGATGCTGCCCTACTCGGTGACCCTGCTGGTGATCTGGACGACCTTCCTGATCGGCTTCTGGGCACTCGGCATCCCGCTCGGCGTGGGCGCGACATATTCCTATCCGGCCGGCTGACCCAACCCGCCCGCGCCGCGGTCGGCGTACCGCGGCGCGCATTGACTTGACCCGGGGCCGGGGGTAAACACGGCCGCACCCGTTCCACGGCCGCCGCCGAGAGCCGGCGTCCGATCCTCGACACAGGAGTTCCACGCGCTTGGCCACTTCCTCCCACGCCGCCGAAGAGGGCAAGACCCTGCTCGGCCATCCCCGCGGACTGTTCGTCCTGTTCTTCGCCGAGATGTGGGAGCGCTTCTCCTACTACGGCATGCGCGGCCTGCTGATCTTCTACCTGGTCCAGCACTGGATGTTCTCGGACAGCGAGGCATCGGTGATCTATGGCGCCTATACCGCGCTGGTCTACATCACGCCGGTGATCGGCGGCTATCTCGCCGACCGCTACCTCGGCCAGCGCAAGGCGGTGCTGTTCGGCGCGGTGATGCTGACCATCGGCCATGGCCTGATGGCGGTGGAGGGCGACGGAGGCCAGCAGGGCTTCGCGATCAGCGTGTTCTGGCTGGCGCTGTCCTTCATCATCGTCGGCTCGGGCTTCCTCAAGGCCAACATCTCGGTGATCGTCGGCCAGCTCTACAGCCGCACCGATATCCGCCGTGATCCGGCGTACACGATCTTCTACATGGGCATCAACCTCGGCGCGGCGCTGGGTGCGATCGTCGCCGGCTGGCTGGGCCAGACCTACGGCTGGGCCTACGGCTTCGGCGCCGCCGGCATCGGCATGCTGCTCGGCCTGCTGGTCTTCATCTGGGGCAAGCCGATGCTGCTCGGCCGCGGCGAGTCGCGTTTTCCGGAGACGCTCGAGAAGCGCGTCGGCGGCATCCGCTTCGAGTGGGTGCTCTACGCCCTGAGCTTCGCCTTCGTCGGCGTGGTCTGGCTGCTGATCCAGAACCAGGACCTGGTCGGCTGGATGCTCGGCATCGCCGGCATCATCCTCGTCGGCTACGTGCTGTTCACCGCGGTGTTCAAGCTGCCGCGCGATGACCGCGACCGGATCTTCGCCGCGATCTACCTGATTTTCGGCTCGATCCTGTTCTGGGCCCTGTTCGAGCAGGCCGGTTCCTCGCTGAACCTGTACACCGACCGCTCGGTCGACCGGACGATCTTCGGCATCGAGGTGCCGGCCGCGGTGTTCCAGTCGATCAACTCGATCTACATCATCCTGTTCGCCCCGGTCTTCGCCTGGCTGTGGACCTGGCTGGCGCGCAAGGGTCTGGAGCCTTCGGCCCCGGCCAAGTTCGGCATCGGCGTCGTCCAGCTGGGCGCCGGCTTCCTGGTCCTGGTCGCCGGCGCGCATGCCGCAGGCACCGGCAACCTGACCCCGGTCCTATTCATCTTCCTGATCTACCTGCTGCACACCACCGGCGAGCTGTGCCTGTCGCCGGTCGGCCTGTCGGCGATGAACCGCCTGGCACCGGCCCACCTGGCAGGCCTGATCATGGGCACCTGGTTCTTCGCCTCGGCCACCGGCAACTTCGCCGCCGGCCTGATCGCCTCGGCCACCGGCGCCGAGGGCGCGGGCGAGGATCGCGTGCTGGAGGTCTACAGCACCGTGGGATGGACCGCGATCGGGGTCGGCGTGGCGATGATCATCATCGCCCCCCTGGTGCGCCGCCTGATGCACCTCGACACCCTGCGCGACGAGGATGCCCACCTCGCCGGCGAGGCCGAGATGGGCGAGCCATCCGCGGCCGGCGTGCATCCCGCCAGCCGCAGCTGAGCGGGGCGTCCACGCGCTTGATCCGGAACGGCGGGCCTGGCCCGCCGTTCCTCTTTCTGCGGCCCGGCGCATCGCCTCTTCACGCTGCTTTTCGGTAGCCTTGCGTCCGTGTCGCCCCCTGTTCCGGCCGAATCCTCCATGCGTCTGACCCTGATCGCCTGCCTGCTCGCCCTCGCTCCGGCGCCCGTCCTTGCCGAGTGGCAGCTGGTCCACGCCGGCAACGTACTCGACCGCCCCGGACAGCCAGCGCGCGGCGCCACCACCCTGGTGATCGCGAATGGGAAGGTCCACTCGCTGCACGAAGGCCATCGTGCAGCCGGTGAGCTGGAAGGCGTGCCGGCCGATGCCCGGGTGATCGACCTGCGCGACCAATTCGTGCTGCCCGGCCTGATCGACAGTCACGTGCATCTGGATTCGGACCGCGCCGGCGTCGACGCGCAGCTCGACGAGGTCAGCCTGTCGCCCGCGGCCAAGGCCTTCGACGCCGCGGTCAATGCGCGCAAGACGCTGATGGCGGGCTTCACCACCGTGCGCAATCTCGGCGATCGCGACGGGGTGACCCTCGCCCTGCGCGACGCGGTGCGCGAGGGCAAGGTGGCGGGGCCGCGCATCCTCGATGCCGGCACCTCGATCTCGGCCACCGCCGGTCATATGGACGGCACCCTGGGCTACCGCGAGGAGCTCCACGCCGCAATCGATCGCCACGCGAATACCTGCGATGGCCCAGACGACTGTCGACGTGCGGTGCGCCGCCAGGTAGGCCGCGGGGTCGACGTGATCAAGTTCGCCAGCACCGGCGGCGTCAACAGCCGGATCGGCGCCGGCATCGGCCAGCAGATCTTCGAGGACGAGGCCCGCGCCATCGTCGAGACGGCTCACCTCTACGGCAAGAAGGTGGCGGTGCACGCGCATGGCGGCGACGGCATCCTTCTCGCGCTGAAGGTCGGCGCCGATTCCATCGAGCACGGCACCCTGCTCGACGAGGCGGGCCTGCGCGCCTTCCTCGACAGCGGGGCCTACTACGTGCCCACGCTGTCGACGGTGAACGGCTACAAGGAGCGCCTGGCGAAAAACCCCGAGGCCTACACCGGCGAGGTCCTGGCCAAGATCGAATGGCGCATCGCCATCACCGGCAAGGCGCTGCGCCTGGCCCACTCGCGCGGGGTGAGGATCGCCTTCGGCACCGATGCCGGAGTCAGCAAGCACGGCCGCAACGCCGACGAGTTCCTGCTCATGGTCGAACACGGCATGAGTCCGGCCGATGCGCTGGTCGCCGCCACCGTGAACGCCGCCGACCTGCTTGGCCTCGGCGCCGAGATCGGCACCCTGGAAACCGGCAAGACCGCCGACCTGATCGCGGTCGACGGCAATCCGCTGGAGGACATCGCCACGCTGCAGGACGTCCGCTGGGTCATCCAGGGCGGCAAGGTGGTGAAGTCACCGCAGTGAGCGAAGCGGCTCCCATCGATGTATGCGTGGTCGGTGGCGGCACCGCCGGCTGGATGGCGGCCAGCATGATGGCGAAGTTCTGGGCGGACCAGCCGGTCCGGCTCAGCGTGGTCGAATCGCCCGACATCGGCATCGTCGGCGTCGGCGAGGGCTCCACGCCCTCGCTGAAGGGCTTTTTCGACTACCTCGACATCGACGAGGCCGAATGGATGCCGGCCTGCCAGGCCACCTACAAGCTCGGCATCCGCTTTGTCGGCTGGTCGCGGCGACCGGGCTTCGGCAGCTACTTCCATCCGTTTCCCTCGGACCTCGACGACCGCTCGGCGCCGGCCTTCTATTACCACGCCTTCGCCCGGCGAAACGGGGTCGACCTGCCGGCCCATCCGGACCGATTCTTCCTCAACACCCTGCTTGCCGACCAGCGCCGCGGTCCGCATGCCGATCATAACTTCCCGTTCCGCCTTGCGTACGGCTATCACTTCGATGCCCAGCTGATCGGCCGCTTCCTGCGCGGCTGGGCCACCCGGCGCGGCGTCGAACATATCGAGGCGACGGTGGCCGAGGTCGAGCGTGGCGAGGACGGCGATATCCAGGCCCTGCGCTGCAGCGACGGCCGGCGCATCGAGGCCGACTTCTTCGTCGACTCGACTGGCTTCCGCTCGCTCTTGCTGCAGCGGGCGCTGGGCGTGCGTTTCCTGTCCTTCGCCGACAACCTGTTCAATGACCGAGCGGTGGTCGCGCAGACGCCGCTCGACGACCCGACGGCGCCGCCCTGCGAGACCCGGGCGACGGCGCTCTCCGCCGGCTGGTGCTGGCGGATACCGCTGACCGCGCGATCCGGCAACGGTTATGTCTACAGCTCGCGGTTCATCGAGCCAGAGGCCGCCGAGCGCGAGTTCCGTGATCACCTCGGGCTCGATGCGGATGCCGGCGTCCGCCATCTGGAGATGAAGGTCGGCCGGGTCGAGTCGGCCTGGTCGAACAACTGCCTGGCCGTCGGGCTCTCCCAGGGCTTCGTCGAACCGCTCGAGGCAACCGCCCTGCACGTCGTGCAGGAGACCGTGCAGCGCTTTCTCGAAGCCTTCGAGGAAGGCGGCCGCACGGCGCGCCTGCGCGAGCGCTTCAACCACCAGATCAACCGCCGCGTGGAGGGCATCCGCGACTACATCGTCTGCCACTACCGGGCCAGCCAGCGTGATGACAGCGAATACTGGCGGGCCTGCGCCGGCATCGAGGCGCTGTCGCCCTCTCTGCGCGAGCTGCTCGGCGTCTGGTTCGCCGGCGGCGACCTGGCCGAGGAGATCAAGCGGCAGCAGATCGGCGCCTACTACGCGCCGCTCTCCTGGCACTGCCTGCTCGGCGGCTATGGCGTCTACCCCGACCCCGCCCGGCTGCGCTCGCCCGAGGCGCGCATGCAGCGTTTCGACCTGGCCAGGATCGACGACTTCCTGGCCCGCTGCGCGCTGAACTTCCGCGCCCACGCCGAGCAGTTGGCGCATGGCTGAGCGCCCTTCAGCCGCCGCATCCGGGCGCGATCCGCTGGAGCTGCTCGAGCATGTCTTCGGCTACCGCGCCTTCCGCGGTCCGCAGCAGGCCATCATCGAGAGCCTGGTCGACGGCCGCGACGCCCTGGTGCTGATGCCGACCGGCGGCGGCAAATCGCTGTGCTACCAGATCCCGGCCCTGCTGCGCGACGGCGTCGGCATCGTGGTCAGCCCGCTGATCGCCCTGATGCAGGACCAGGTCGAGGCGCTGCGGCAGCTCGGCGTGCGCGCGGCCTTCCTCAATTCCTCGCTGGAGGCGCGCGAGGCCTTCGAGGTCGAGAGCCAGCTGCTCGACGGCGCGCTGGACCTGCTCTATGTCGCCCCGGAGCGCCTGCTGACCGGGCGCTTCCTCGACCTGCTCGAACAGGCGCCGATCGCCCTGTTCGCCATCGACGAGGCGCACTGCGTCTCGCAGTGGGGGCATGACTTCCGTCCCGAGTACCGGCAGCTCGACGTGCTTCACGAGCGCTGGCCCGCGGTGCCGCGGATCGCGCTGACCGCCACCGCCGATCCGCGCACCCGCGAGGAGATCGCCGAGCGCCTTGGCCTGCGGGACGCCGAGCGCTTCGTCAGCAGCTTCGATCGGCCGAACATCCGCTATCGGGTCGAGGCCAAGCAGAACGGCCGCAAGCAGCTGCTCGGCTTCCTTGACCGCCACCGCGGCGAGTCGGGCATCGTCTACTGCCTGTCGCGCAAGGGCGTCGAGGCCACCGCCGAGATGCTGGTCGGCGAGGGGCTGAATGCCCTGCCCTACCACGCCGGCATGCCGGCCAACGAGCGGGCGCTGAACCAGCGCCGCTTCCTGCGCGAGGACGGCATCGTGATGGTGGCCACGATCGCCTTCGGCATGGGCATCGACAAGCCCGATGTGCGCTTCGTCGCGCACATGAACCTGCCGAAGTCGGTCGAGGGCTACTACCAGGAAACCGGACGCGCGGGGCGCGATGGCGAAGCGGCCGAGGCCTGGCTCTGCTACGGCCTGCAGGATGTCGTCCTGCTCAGCCAGATGATCCAGCAGGGCGAGGCCGGCGACGAGCGCAAGCGCATCGAGCGCGGCAAGCTCGACGCACTGCTCGGCTTCGCCGAGTCGACCCGCTGCCGGCGCGCCCTGCTGCTCGGCGCCTTCGGTGAGCCCTTCGAGGGCCCCTGCGGCAACTGCGACAACTGCCTCGAGCCGCCGCGCACCTGGGACGCCACCGCGGCCGCCCAGCAGGCGCTGTCCTGCGTCTATCGCAGCGGCCAGCGCTTCGGCGTGGCCCACCTGATCGACATCCTCCGCGGCAGCGAGTCGGACAAGCTGCGCCAGTACGGCCACGACCAGCTCAGCACCTTCGGCATCGGCCGCGACATCGATGCCAACCGCTGGCGCTCGCTGTTCCGCCAGCTGCTGGCCGCCGGCCTGCTCGAGGTCGACGCGGAAGGATACGGCGGCCTGCACCTGACCGCCGCCGCGCGCCCGCTGCTGCGCGGCGAGGCTCGCTTCGAGGCGCGCTTCGAGGAGGTCCGCCGCGGCCGCCCCGGGCGCGATGGCGCGCGGCAGAAGGCCGCCCCCGTGCAGCTCGACGATCCCGAGGCGCAGGCCCGCTTCGAGCGCCTGCGCAGCGCCCGCGCGCGCCTGGCCAGGGCACAGAACGTCCCCGCCTATGTGATCTTCCACGACGCCACCCTGCGCGCGATCGCCGAGGCCGATCCCGACTCGCTGCACCAGCTCGCCGGGATCAGCGGGGTGGGCGATGCCAAGCTGGAGCGCTACGGCGCGGCGATGATCGAAGCCCTGCAGGAAGCCGGCGAGGAATGAGCACCTCCCGCGCAGCACGTGCCCGGCGGTCGCCGTGCCGATAAGGGAAGTCGACTGCGTCATCATCGGCGGCGGCGCGGCCGGGCTGATGTGTGCGGCGGCGGCGGGTCAACGCGGTCGCTCGGTCGTCGTGCTCGACCACGCCAACAAGGTCGGCAAGAAGATCCTGATGAGCGGCGGTGGCCGCTGCAACTTCACCAATCTGTTCGCCACACCGGCGAACTACCTGTCCGGCAACCCGCATTTCTGCAAGTCGGCGCTCAGCCGCTATACCCAGCACGACTTCATCGCCCTGGTCGAGAAGCACGGCGTGCCCTATCACGAGAAGACCCTGGGCCAGCTGTTCTGCGACCGCAAGTCGCGCGACATCCTCGACCTGCTGCTGGCCGAGTGTGCTGACGTCGGCGCCGAGGTCTGGACCGACTGCGCCGTACAGCGCATCCGCCGCCACGATGCCGGCTTCGATCTGCACACCGCGCTGGGCGACTACCGCTGCCCGTCGCTGGTCATCGCTACCGGCGGACTGTCCATCCCGCGCATGGGTGCGACCGGCTTTGGCTACCAGGTCGCGAAGCAGTTCGGGCTGAAGCTCACGCCGCGCGAGGCCGCCCTCGTGCCCTTCACCCTCAAGGGCCGGCTTCTCTCTCTGGCCCAGGGTCTGGCCGGCGTCGCCCTTCCGGTGATCGCCGAGTGCCGCGGACAGCGCTTTCCAGAGGCGCTGCTGTTCACCCACAAGGGCCTGAGCGGGCCGGCCATCCTGCAGGTATCCAACTACTGGCATCCGGGCGACCCTGTGCAGATCGATTTCCTGCCCGGACAGGATCTCGCGGCCCTGATCTCCGAGTGGCGCGCCGATGGTTCGCGGGCCGAACTGTCGACGCGACTGTCGCGACTCATGCCGAAGGGCTTCGTGCAGGCCTGGCTGTCCCACCACGGCCTGGAGTCGGCGCTGGCCGGCAAGCACCTTGCCGACCTCAGCCAGGCGGATGTGTCACGACTCTGCGATGCCTTCCAGCGCTGGACCTGCGTCCCTGATGGAACAGAAGGCTATGCGACCGCCGAGGTCACCCGCGGCGGCGTCGACACCGCCGAGGTGTCCTCGAAAACCTTCGAGGCGCGCAGCGTCCCCGGCCTGTATTTCATCGGCGAGGTGCTCGACGTCACCGGCTGGCTGGGCGGATACAACTTCCAGTGGGCATGGGCCAGCGGCTGGTGCGCCGGGCAGTACGTGTAGGGCGGGTCCTGGACCCGACACCCGGAATCACGTTTCGCGTTGCTCGATCGCCCGAAATGCAGCGCGTGTAATGCAGGAGCGCACATGGGCGCGACCGCAGCGCCTCGCAGTCGCCTCAGAACGGGAAAGAACAGCTGCGCCGCGGTCGCGGCCATGTCCGCTCCTACACGAGGCAGTTCTCGGCCAGCACCCGCACCGCACCCGGTCACCCGGTCTGGTCGGCCTCGCTCGACGCGACGGCGGGGGTGTCCGCGTCCGCTGACACCGCAGCGGACAGGCACCGGGCGGCCTCCTCGGCGGGGAGCGGGCGACCGATCAGGAAGCCCTGCAGTTCGTCGCAGTGCGCGCGCTCGAGGAACTCTCGCTGGGTCGGGGTTTCGACGCCTTCGGCGACCAGCCGCATCCGCAGTCGGCGGCCGAGGTCGATGATCGCGCTGATCAGCTGGGTGCTGTGGGTGTCGCGTCCGAGGTGGGCAACGAAGCTGCGGTCGATCTTCAGCGCGTCGATGGGGAAGCGGGCGAGGTAGCCGAGGCTGGAATAGCCGGTCCCGAAGTCGTCGAGGGCGATATGCACGCCCAGCGCCTTGAGGGCCTTGAGCTTCTCGACCATTGCCTCGGGATCCTCGACCAGGAGCGACTCGGTCAGCTCCAGCTCCAGGGCGTCGGCCGGCAGGCCGCTACGGGCCAGCACGCCGGCGACCTCATCGACGAAGTTGCCGACGCGGAACTGCCGCGCGGAGACGTTCACCGCGATCGAGATATCGTGCCCCGCCTCGCGCCAGCGCTGGGCCTGCGTGCAGGCCTCCAGCATCACCCACTGGCCGATCGAGACGATGGTGCCGGTGCGCTCGGCAAGACCGATGAAGCGATCCGGCGGCACCAGGCTGCCGTCGGCGGCGCGCATCCGCAGCAGGGCCTCGAAGCCGCAGACCGCGCCGCGCCCGCATTGCAGCTTGGGCTGGTAGTGCAGTTCGAAGTCGCCGGCCTGCAGGGCATTGCGCAGGCTGCTGTCGAGCTGCAGCAGGTCCAGCGCCTCGCGGTTCATCTCGCGGGTGAAGAAGCAGACCTGGTTGCGACCTCCCTGCTTGGCCCGGTACATGGCGGTATCCGCGGCGCGGATCAGCTCCTCGCCGGTATTGCCGTTGCCCGGATACACGGCGATGCCGATGCTGGCGCCAAGGAAGACCTCCCGGTCCTCGATCAGGAACGGCTGCTCCAGCGCGTGCAGCAGCTTGTCGGCGACATGCGAGGCGTCCGCGCCGGCGTGCAGGTCCTCGGCAATCACCAGGAACTCGTCGCCGCCAAGCCGGGCCAGGGTGTCGTTGCCGCGCACCCGATGGTGCAGCCGGTCGGCGACCTGGCGCAGCAACCGGTCGCCAACCGGATGACCGAGACTGTCGTTGATCCGCTTGAAGCCATCGAGGTCGAGGAAGACCACGGCGAGTCGCCGCGCGTTGCGGTCGGCGCCGTCGATGGCGTGCTCCAGGCGCAACTCGGCCAGCATGCGGTTGGGCAGGCCGGTGAGGGCGTCGTGGTGGGCGAGGTAGTGCAGCTGCTGCTCGTTGCGCTTGAGTTCGGAGATATCGGTGCCGACGGCGACATAGTGGGTCGGATGGCCGCGCTCATCTCGGACCTGGCCGAGGTCGAGCCATAGCGGAACCAGCTCGCCGTCGCGGCGCCGGCTCCAGACCTCGCCGCGCCAGTGACCGGTCGACTGCAGCGCCTCCAGTGCCTCGCGCACGAAGACCTCGTCGTGGCGCTCGGCGCGGAGCATCGCCGGCGTCCGCCCGACCAGGTCGATCGCGCCGTAGCCGGTGATCCGCGAGAAGGCGCTGTTCACCGCCTGGATGCGGCCGTCGAGGTCGCAGATCAGGACCCCGTCGTGTGTGGCCTCGAAGACCTTGGCGTGCTGTCGCATGCGCTGCTCGCGACGGCGACGCTCATGGGCCGCGGCCAGCGCGGCGCCGGCGATGTGCAGGGCACGCTCCTCGCCGGCGCCCCAGGCGCGCTGCGGATCGGCCGAGCCGGCCAAGAGGAAGCCCCAGCAGCGCGCGTCGAAGCTGATCGGCACGACGATCGCGGAGCGCGAGGACTCGCCGAGCAGGACACCCTCGGCGCGGGACGCGTCGCCCGGCTCGGTCCTGAGCGTTGCGCCCTGCAGAAGTCGCGCATGCCAGCCGCGCAGGTGGGCGTGCACATCGTAGCTGGTCGTTTCATCGACTCCCAGGCCGAGCCGCGCCTGCCGCTCCCAGCGCAGCAGACGGCGCGCCTCCTCGCCGATGCCGTCGGCGGCGCCGGCGAACTTCCACAGGCCCAGCGCGTCGCAGCGTAGCGCGCCGCCGAGCATGGCCAGCGTGGCCTCGAAACCCGCCGAACCCTCGACGGGACGCAACAGGTCAAGAGTGACCTGGGCGGCGCTGTGCAGCAGGGCGAGCGAGGACTCGTCGCCCTCGGCCGACTGCCCGCGGTCGATCAGGAACAGCTCGCAGTGGGCCGGTGCCTCGAGCAGGACGCGATGCAGCACGGCATGCACCAGCCCACCGTGGCGATGCCGCCAGCAGTATTCCACTGGCCCGTCCGCGGGCGAGGCCCGCCAGGCTTCGAGGTCCAGCGCCAGCCGCGCCTCGGCGCCTTCCGGGGCCAGCAAGGAGGCCAGCGGGTGGCCCAGGGCGTCGCTGCGGGCATAGCCGTAGCGGGCCTCGGCGGCGGCATTCCAGGCGCTGATCCGATCCTCTTCGTCGATGCCGATCAGGGGCAGGCCCGGCAGCTGCTCGACCAGTTGCCGCCAACGCTGCTCGCTGCGCTGCAGGGCATGCTGCTGCAACCGCTGCCGACCGCTCTCGCGCAGGCTGGCAAGCACCACCGGCCGGCCGTCGCGGCTGAGGCACCGCAGCCGGGCGTCGAACCAGAGCACGCTGCCGTCGCGCTGCGGCACGGGCCAGTCGAAGCGCGGCTCGCCACCGCCGAGCGCCTCGTCGAATCGTGCCAGCAGTTCGCGCGCGGGCTGCGCGCCGCTGCCCGCGCTGAGCTTGGCAAGCGGCCGCCGCAGCAGGCGGTCGCGATCCTCACCGAAGGCACTGCCAGCGCGCTGGTTGGCATCCAGCATGCGGCCGCGCTCGTCAAACAGGAGCTGGGCGTCGGCCGAGAGCTCGAACAGCTGACGCTCGTCGGCCAGCTGCTCCTGGCCGAGCCGGCGGCGACGGCTCCGTTCGCGGGCGCCGAGGACCAGGGCCAGCGCTGCAATCGGCAGCAGGCCGAGCAGCCACCAGGCGGAGACCGGCCAGTCCGGAAGTGGCCCGACACGGCTCTGCAGCAAGTCGAGCGCCGGCGGCCCCAGCCCGATCCATGCGATGAGCAGCGCGCACGGCAATGCCCAGATCAGGCGCGCCTTGTTCAGGCCATCCCGCATCGATCCGTCCCCTCCCCCCTGCGACGCAAAGCCTACTCCATGCGGCTCGACGCTGCGCCGGCAGCGGGCTGCGCAGACATCGCTCAGGCCCCCGCGGCGCGGCGCCAGAGCAGGGACTTGAGCGGTCCGAACCGGTCGGCAAGACCCAGTAGCGGGCCGCGGAACAGGGTCGGCAACAGCGCCGAGTTCGAGAAACCGCGATGGATGGCCTCGAAGGCATAGGCGGCCAGCGCGTTGTCGCTGCGCAGGCCGCGCGCGAGCCGGGCCAGGCGCTGTGGGCGGGACGGATCGTCGGGATAGCGGCGGACGTGGGCTCGCAGCGCCAGCACGTCGCGCAGGCCGAGGTTCACCCCCTGCCCGGCCAGCGGGTGGACCACATGGGCGGCGTCGCCGATCAGCAGCCCGCGGCCGGATGCATAGGTCCTGGCCAGCTGCCGCCGCAGCGGGAACGAGCGGCGATCGGACACCCCGCGAACCCGCCCCAGGCGGGCATCGAAGGCCCGCTCCAGCTCGGCCACGAACTGCGCGACGGGGGCGTCCTGCAGGCGCTCGGCCTCGGCCTGCGGCAGGCTCCATACGATCGAGCAGCGACCGTCAGGGACCGGCAGGAAGGCCAGCGGGCCACCGGGCAGGAAGCGCTGGTAGCAGCGCCCACCGTGCGCCTGTTCGCATTCGACATAGGCCACCAGGCCGCTTTGTCCGTAGTCGTGGCGCTCGACCTCGATACCGAGCAGCGCGCGGGAGGGCGAGGCCGCGCCATCGGCGCCGATCAGCCAGCGCGTGCGCAGGCTGCGGCCGTCGCTGCAGCGGATCCGCAGCGGGGCAGCCGGCTCTTCGCCGGGCTCGACGGACTCGATGCCGGCACCGGCATGAACCGTGACCATCCCCGCCGCCTGCAGGGCCTGCCAGAGGCGGTCGACCAGAAGCGCGTTCTCGACGATGGCGCCGAGCTGGGTGCGGCCTTGCTGGGTGGCCTCGAACACCAGCCGCTGGTCGCTGCCGGCGTCCCAGACCTCCATCGACGTGTAGGCCTGTGCATGGGGCCTGGCCGCCTCCCAGACGCCGAGTTCGCCGAGCAGGCCGATGCTGTCTTCGGCCAGGGCCAGCACGCGCAGGTCCGAAGCCGGACCTTGCCAGGGCGGCGGGGGCGAGGGCTCGACCAGGGCGACCCGGAGACCCTCGCCCGCCAGGGTCAGCGCAGCGCTTGCGCCGACGATGCCGGCCCCGACCACCACCGCGTCATGCACCTGCCGCGCGCTCATGCCGGCGCCCTCCATTCTGCCGGCATCCCGTGCAGGCCCATGGCGGCCTCGACCAGGGGCGTGCGCGCCATCCGGCTGGCGCCGAGGGCGATCAGGCCGAGCGAGCGCAGCAGATGAGCGGCGGCACCATCGGAGGCGGTCAGCCGGGCCAGCCCATCGGCGAAACGCCAGGTGTTGTCGCGATCCGGCTGGCGTGCGGCCGAATAGGCCTCGAGCGCCCGCGCGGCGCCAGGGTCGTCCGCCTCGCGCAGCGTGCTGGCCAGGGTCAGGGCGTCGCGCAAGCCGAGGTTGAAGCCCTGCGCGCCGATCGGATGCAGGGTCTGCGCCGCATTGCCGACCAGCACCGCGCGCTCGTCGACCAGGCGCCGTGCAATACGGCTTCGCAGGGGGTAGAACGTTCGCCTCCCGGGCCGGTCGAGGCGTCCGGCACGCCAGCCGAAGCGCTGCTGCAGGTAGCCGGCGTAGGCGGCATCGTCCATCGCGGCGACCCGAGCGGCATCGTCCTCGCCGATGCCGCATACGGCTCCCCAGCGGCCGTCATTGCGCGGCAGCAGGGCCACCGGCCCCTTGCTGCTGAAGCGCTCCCAGGCCATGCCCGGCGTGGCCCGCAACGGGGCGACGCTGCAGACGGCGAGCTGCTGGCCGTAGTCATGCTCATCGCAGGCGATGCCGAAGCGCTCGCGCAGCGGGCTGTCGCTGCCGTCCGCCGCGACCAGCAGCCGGCAACGCAGGGTGTCGCCATCGGAAAGCCTCAGGCGCCAGCCGCCCTCGACGGGTTCGGCCGAGGCGGCACGGACCTCGCTGCGGAACTCCAGCCCGCCCTCTTCGATCACGGCGGACTGCAGGGCGAAGCCGAGATCGCGGGCCATGACCACGCCGCCCAGCGCCTCGACGCCGTGCTCGGACGCGCGCAGGTCGACGGCGCCCAGATCTCCAAGCCGGCTGATGTGGATGCGGGTGATCGGCTCGGGCCGGCGCGGCAGCCGGTCGAGCACGCCCAGTCGTTCCAGCGCGTCGAGGCTGGCCCGGGCCAGGGCCAGGTTGCGTTCGTCGAAGTTCGGCGGCGGCGCGGCGGTCGTGCGCCCCGCGGCCTCGAGCAGGCAGGTTTTCCAGGGGCTCCGGGCCAAGGCCAGGGCCAGGCTGCAGCCGACCAGTCCCCCGCCCACCACCGCCACATCCGTTGTCGCTTCCACGCCGTCTCCTGACTGCTGTCCTGGCACCGCCCCAACGGGCTTCGACCGATGGCTTCCGGTCCGGCGCCCCGCGGACGTGGGCAAGCCCCGTCTCCACGGTCTCCCGCCCCGGCCTCGGCTATGCTACGAAGCTAGCCCATTCCCCGCCACGCCAGGATGAACGTGTGCCTGCCCCAGCCGGTTCCGGCCGCCCGGTGAACCTCGCTCTCTTTACCCACCCCGCCTGCCTGCGCCACGACCCGGGCGCCGGCCACCCCGAGGCCCCCGCCCGCCTGGCCGCGGTGCTCGAGGCCCTTAACTTGGCGTTCCCCCAGCTGCCCTGGCAGGAGGCACCGGCAGCGAGTCGGGAGCAGATCGAGCGCGCGCACTCACCGGCGCTGTTCGAGGCGCTGCTTGGCCATCCGGTCCACGGTCGGCGGCAGATCGACGCCGATACCGCGATGAGCGAGTCCTCGGCCGAGGCCGCACTGCGCGCCGCCGGCGCGGTGGTCGCCGGCATCGACGCGGTCATGGCCGGGCGGGCCCGGCGCGCCTTCTGCGCCGTGCGCCCACCGGGCCACCACGCCACCCGCGGCGAGGCGATGGGCTTCTGCTTGTTCAACTCGGTGGCGGTCGGCGCCCGCCACGCGCTGCAGCACCACGGGCTGCAGCGGGTCGCCGTAGTCGACTTCGACGTCCACCACGGCAATGGCACTCAGGACATCCTCTGGGACACGCCCGGCAGCCTCTACATCTCCAGCCACCAGGCGCCGCTCTACCCCGGCACCGGGGCACGCTCGGAGACCGGCGGCGCCGGCCGCTGCCTCAATCTGCCCCTGTCGGCAGGCTGTCCGAGCGCCGAGTTCCGCGACGCCTGGCGCCGCGAAGTTCTACCGCAGCTGGACGCCTTCCGCCCCCAGCTGATCCTCGTATCGGCCGGCTTCGACGCCCACCGTCTCGACCCGCTGGCCTCGGTCGACCTGGATACCGGTGACTACGCCTGGCTGACCCTCGAGCTGGTCGACATCGCCGAGCGTCACGCTCACGGCAGGCTGGTCTCGGCGCTCGAGGGCGGCTACAGCCTCACCGCGCTGCGCGAGTGCAGCGTGGCCCATGTCGGAGCACTGCAGTGAGCGGGGCCCGTGAAGCCCGGCGCCTGGCCTTCGCCCGCGAAGCGCTGGACGATCCGCGAATCGGCCTCGAGCCCGCCTCCAGCGACGCCAGCTTTCGCAGCTACTGGCGCACGCTCGGCGTCGAACCTTCGCGGATCGTGATGGACGCACCGCCGGACAAGGAAGACCTTGCCCCCTTCCTCGACGTCGCTGCGCGCCTCGAGGCCGCCGGCGTCGCCGCGCCCCAGGTCCTGGCCCGCGACATTGATGGCGGATTCCTGCTGCTCTCCGACCTTGGATCGCGCCTGCTCCTGCCCGAGCTGGACGCCGATCGGGTGGAGGACCACTACGCCCGGGCGATGGCCCTGCTGCTGCGCATGCAGAGGGACGTCGACGACAGCGGTCTTGCCCGCTATGACGAGGCGCGGCTGGTCACCGAGATGGAACTGATGCCGACCTGGTTCGTGCAGCGCCATCTCGGCATCACCCCCGGCTGCGAGGACTGGGACGTCATCGAGTCGGCCTTCCGTGCCCTGCTCGACAGCGCCGCCGCCCAGCCGCAGTGCTTCGTCCACCGCGACTTCCACTCGCGCAACCTGATGCTGCAGGAAGACGGCGCTCTCGCCGTGATCGACTTCCAGGACGCCGTGCGCGGCCCGGTCACCTACGACCTCGTCTCGCTGCTGCGCGATTGCTACGTCGAGTGGCCCGACGCTCGGGTCGAAGGCTGGGTCGAGGACTACCGTCGGCGCCTCGCCGCCGGCGGGCTGCCGGTGCCCGATGCCGACCGCTTCCTGCGCGCATTCGACCTGATGGGGCTGCAGCGGCACATCAAGGTCCTCGGGATCTTCTGCCGGCTCTGGTACCGCGACGGCAAGGCCGGCTATCTCGGCGACCTTCCGCGGGTCTGGGGCTATGTCCATCGCGTCGGCCTCCGCCATCCGGAGATACGCCCGCTGGTGGAACTGCTCGATCAGTGGATTGCCCAGCGCGACCTGCGCCGCCCGGCCGGGGAAGGCGTCGCCGCGTGAAGGCCATGGTCTTCGCCGCAGGCCGTGGCGAGCGGCTGAGGCCGCTGACCGACCACACCCCCAAGCCGCTGATCCCGGTCCACGGCCGCCCGATGATCGAGTGGCACCTGGAGCGCCTGGCCGCCTGCGGCGTGGACGAGGTGGTGATCAACACCTCCTGGCTCGGCGACCGATTCCCTCAGGCCCTCGGAGACGGCTCGCGCTGGGGGCTTGCCCTGCGCTACATCGATGAGGGGGCAGTGCCGCTGGAGACCGGCGGCGGCCTGCTCAACGCCCTGCCCCGCCTCGGCCGCGAGCCGTTCTGGCTGGTCAACGGCGACGTCTTCACCGATTACGATTTCTCCCGCCTGACGCGCCGTCCCGCTGGCCTTGCCCATCTGGTCATGGTGCCGACCGCGGTGCACACGCCGGGCGGTGACTTCGCCCTGGGCGAGGACGGCCTGCTTCACGCCGAGGGCGCGGCGAAGCTCACCTATGCCGGAATCGGCTGCTACGACCCGGCCCTGCTGGATGACTGGCAGCAGGTGATCGGCGAACTCGCCCCGGCCGACCGCGATCCGCCGCGCTTCCGACTCGCCCCCCTGCTTCGCGCCGCCATGCAGCGCGGCCAGGTCAGCGGCGAGCTGCATGCCGGGCATTGGACGGACGTCGGCACCCCGGAGCGCCTGCGCCAGCTGGAAGCCCTTTGAGGGCGCAGAGTGCGCATTCGCCCCGGTCCCATCGTAGGAGCCAGCTTGCTGGCGATCGTCCCTTCCGGGGCGCCTATCGCCAGCAAGCTGGCTCCTACGTGCAACGGCGCTGCCAAGTCCGGTTTGCGCCGCAAAGCAGGCCTTGCCGCGGTCAAATTGTGGGAGTGCCCTTGGGCGCGACCGCAGCGCTACGGATTCACCACAGACCGCGGCCAGAGCGGATCTCCGCGGTCGCGCCCAAGGGCACTCGCACAGTCGGGCTTTGCTGGCCGTCAGCGAGGCCCCATGGGGTGTGCCTTGGCGCACCGATACGGGCGTTCGGACGGTACGCCCGGTGCGGCCAGCCGCACCCTATGAATGTCTTCTTTATGAATGTCTGCTTTGCGCCCGAAACGAGCCCCCGTGCCCCAGGGCCGCTGTGCGAAGCTTCATCCCGCTCTGGCGTAGAAATCCGCCAGCAGGGCATCGCATAGCTCACGCCATTCCTGGGCCGCAGCGGCGCTGTTGCCGCCACGCCAGACCGGGCGGCGATCGGCCAGGGCGTCGGCCACGGCGATGCGGCGGTGCAGCCAGGGCTGGCGCAGGTTGACCATGCCGGCCAGCCGGGCCGCGGTGCGCTGGTGCGACTTGGCCTGCTTCATCACCATGTTGAGGACGAAGTCGGCGGGCTTGAGCTGGGGATTGAGGTGCTCCTGTATCGCCGTCGCTTCGCCGAGCAGCGAGGCCACGCCGTCGACCGCATAGGCCTCGGGAATCAGCGGCACCACGACCCGCGTCGAGCTGGACAGCGCGGCAGTGAGGCGCAGGCCGAGCGCCGGGGCACAGTCGATCACCACTACGTCGTACTCGGCGCCGTAGTCGCGCAGGAAGCTGCGCGCCTGCAGCCCGGCCGACAGGTTAAGGCGGTCGGTGTTGTTGAGCGCGGCGGCCGCAGGCAGGAGGTCGACGTTGTGGATGCCGGTGGCCATGGGTCGCGGCTGGCGATCGCCGCTGAACAGCAGCTCCGAGGCCGGCTGCCCGACCATCTCGCTGCGCGGCACCAGGGTCGAGCTGAGGTTGCCCTGCGCGTCGAGGTCGACCGCCAGGACACGCCCGCTCTCGGCCGCGCGGAATACCAGGTGCGCGGCGACCGCCGTCTTGCCGACGCCGCCCTTGTGGTTGGCCACCGTCACGATCATTTACTGCATTCCCGTGCCTGCGGATGCCGCTCAGTGTCGGCGCCTTCGCCCACAAAGAAAAGTCCGGTGCCCCGTGCTGCGTGCGATCTGCCTGACGCCGGCATGCAGGCCGCCCGCTCATCGGGGCCGGATGGCGCTGCAGCACTTGTCCCGATGCACGGCATGCGACTTGCTATCGAGACAGTACTCATTCCAACCACTGGAGATCCCCATGCCTTCCCGTCTTGCCTTGTCCGCCCTGATCGCCTGCAGCTGCAGCGCAGCGCTGGCCGCCTCGCCCCGTATCGAAGTGGCGCAGGGCGGGGTCGCCCGATGGAGCGGCACCGATGCCCGGGCCTGCATGATGTACGGCAACCGCTACCCGGCTGTGGGCGGCGACTGCTACTTCCCGATCGACATCCAGGCCAAGCCAGCGAGCCACGAGGTCGCTGTGATCGATGAGGCGGGCGCGCTGCGAACCGCCTGGATCGAGGTGACCGAACGCGACTGTGCCGAGATGGAGATCGAGATCGAGGACGAGCGCTTCGTCAGCCCGAAGGGTGAGGATCTCGAGCGCCACCAGCGCGAGCGCGCCGGGGTGCTGAAGGCGCTGGAGGTCGAGAGCGGCGAGGCGCGTTTCAGCCTGCCGCTCACCGCGCCGGCCGCGACGATGCCGCGTGGCGACGACGACTTCTGCGCAACGCGCTATTTCAACGATCGCGAGGCAGGCAGCGTGCACACGGGCCGCGACTACGAGATCACCCAGGGCAGCGAGGTCCGTGCCGTCGCTCCGGGGCGTGTGCTGATCGCCGAGGATCACTTCATGACCGGCAACTCCGTCTACGTCGATCATGGCGGCGGGCTGGTCTCGATGTTCTTCCACCTGGGTGAGCTGAGTGTCGACTCCGGCGACGAGGTCGAGGCAGGACAGAAGGTGGGCACGATCGGCTCGACGGGTCGTTCCACCGGACCGCATCTGCACATCGGTCTGCGCTGGATCGATCAGCGCATCGACCCCGCCCTGCTGCTGGCTGATCCGGATTCGCTGCCGGACCTTGCTGAGGCTGGAGAGGACGCGGCCGCCAAGGCGGATGAAGACCCGGGCCGCGGGAGCTGAATTCCCGCCCGTGGATTCGCCCTTCCAAGCCGGGCGACCTCACCCAGGAGAACTGTCCGGCGGCGCTTGCGGTTGGCGCATTGCGGCCTGACGCGTCGAAGTTTCCGCGCAGTCGCTTCACTCTCTTCGGGCATCGGGTTGCGCGAGCCGCGAGCCATCGGAGTGAGGCGCGAGCGGTGCGGGCGAAATCAGCGGTATGTCGGTGCGCGCAAGGCGCACCCTATGGGCCCGCGCCTCGCCGCTTCGGCGGCGAGGCGCAATACTTCGATCAGACCACGCCCTGGGCGATCATGGCGTCGGCGACCTTGACGAAGCCGGCGACGTTGGCGCCCTTCACGTAGTCGACGTACTTGTCCTTGCCTCCGGTCTCGCCGCCGTACTTGACGCAGCGATCGTGGATGCCCTGCATGATGTCGCGCAGCAGGCGCTGAAGCTCGTCTTCCTTCCAGGTGATGCGCGCCGAGTTCTGGCTCATCTCGAGGCCGGATACGCCGACGCCACCGGCGTTGGCGGCCTTGCCCGGTGCGAACAGGATGCGCGCCTGCTGGAAGCGGTGCACCGCCTCGAGCTCGGTCGGCATGTTGGCGCCCTCGGAGACCGCGATGATGCCGTTGTCCAGCATCATCTTGGCGTCATCGGCGGTGATCTCGTTCTGCGTGGCGCAGGGCACCGCGAGGGTGCCGGGCACGCGCCAGGGGCGTGCCGCGTCGCCATGGAACTCGGCACCGAACTTGCGCGCGTACTCCTCGATTCGCCCACGGCGCTTGTTCTTCAGCTCCTTGACGAAGGCCAGCTTCTCCTCGTCGATGCCGTTCTTGTCGTAGATGAATCCATCGGAGTCGCTCAGCGTCACCGGTTTGGCGCCGAGCTGGAGCAGCTTCTCCACCGCGTGCTGGGCCACATTGCCCGAGCCCGAGACGATGGCGACATGGCCCTCGGGCGACTTGCCGACGTGCTTGAGCATGTCCTGCAGAAAGTAGACCGCGCCGTAGCCGGTGGCCTCGGTGCGGATCGGGCTGCCGCCGTACTCCATGCCCTTGCCGGTCAGCACCCCGACGTAACGATTGGTGATGCGCTTGAACTGGCCGAACATGTAGCCGATCTCGCGGCCACCGACGCCGATGTCGCCCGCAGGCACGTCGGTATCCTCGCCTACGTGACGGTACAGCTCGGTCATGAAGGCCTGGCAGAAACGCATGATCTCGGCGTCCGACTTGCCCTTCGGGTTGAAGTTGGAGCCACCCTTGCCGCCGCCCATCGGCAGGCCGGTCAGCGCGTTCTTGAAGGTCTGCTCGAAGGCGAGGAACTTGAGGATCCCCTGGTTCACCGAGGGGTGGAAGCGGATGCCGCCCTTGTAGGGGCCGATCGCGTTGTTGTTCTGCACACGGTAGCCGCGATTGACCCGGACATTGCCCTGGTCATCCTGCCAGCAGACCCGGAAGCTGACCACGCGATCCGGCTCGGCCATGCGCTCGAGGATCTGGTGCTCGTGGTACTTCGGATGGTCCTTGATGTAGTCAAGCACGCTGGCGGCGACTTCCTTGACCGCCTGGATGAACTCCGGCTGCCCGGGATTGCGCTTGTCCACGCCGTCTACGAACTCCTCCAGCGTCGGTACATGGTCACGACTCATGGCTTCCACTCCCCTCTGGTTGGCCGGCCCACCCCCGGGCCGAGGAACCTGCAGCCTACTCCGGTCTCGCAGCAGGCGGAACCGCGCGGCGCAGCAACCGGCCTACGGCGGAGGTCCCGGCATGGATGCGGCGGGCGTTCAGGCCTGCTCTTCGGTCAGCCGTCGCAGATAGTCGTCGACGTCCACCTCGACCTCGCGCGGCCTACGGTTGAGCAGGTCCTGGATGCGCTGGTTGTCGCTGGCCTTGACCTCGTCCACGCTGCCAGTGAGCAGCACGTTGCCCTGGTCCAGCACGGTGATGCTGTCGGCGATCTTGAACGCCGACTCCAGCTCGTGGGTGACCACCACGATGCTCATGCGCATGGCGTCGCGCAGCTGCAGGATCAGCTCGTCGAGCTCGGCGGAGACCACGGGATCGAGACCGGCTGAGGGCTCATCGAAGAACAGCAGCTTGGGGTCCATGACGATCGCCCGCGCCAGCGCCGCGCGTTTGACCATGCCGCCCGACAGCTGGCTCGGCATCAGGTCCTGGAAGCCACCGAGGTTCACCACCTCGAGTTTCAGCCGGCTCATGATGCGGATGGTGTTCTCGTCCAGCTCGGTGTGTTCGCGCAGCGGCAGGGCCACGTTGTCACCGACCGTCATCGAGGTGAACAGGGCGCCGCCCTGGAAACTCACGCCCAGCTGGCGGCGCAGCGCCAGCACCTCGCGCGTCGGCGCCCGGGCAATGTCCACGCCGAGCAGTTTCACCGAGCCACGCACCGGCCGCTGCAGCCCCAGCAGGTGGCGTAGCAGGGTGCTCTTTCCGGAACCGGAGCCACCCATGATCACGCGGATCTCGCCGGGCATGACCTGGAAATCGATCCCGTGCAGGATCCGCCGCCTGCCGTAGTAGGCCTCGAGGCCGTGGACGTCGATGATCGGCTCGGCGCCGGCTCCTGCCGGCGCCGAGCCGTGATTCTTGATCTGTGATTCGTGATTCGTCATGTGCTGCAACGTGGATCCTGGCACGGGCGCGGCTCCCGGACCGGCACGGACTGGAGCGACAGGAGCAAAGTGAAACTTGGGCGCGGGCTCGAATCACCCATCACGAATCACCAATCACGGCTCCTACCGATTCAAGAAAAACGAGAACAGCATGTCCGCCACCACGATGGCGGTGATCGACATCACCACGGCACGGGTGGTGGCGCGGCCAACGCCCTCGGCGCCGCCGCTGACCGAGAAGCCGGTGCTGACGCCGACCAGGGTGATCAGCACGGCGAACACCACCGATTTCGACAGTCCTTCCCACAGGTCGCGCGGCTCTAGGTGCTGCAGGGTGGTGAGAACGTAGGTGGTCACGCTCATGTCGAGCGGGCCGGAGGAGTACAGCCCGGCACCGAGGATGGCGACGAAGTCGGCAATCACGGTCAGCGTCGGCATCATCACCAGCATGGCGATCAGCGCCGGAGCGACGAGGTAGCGGACCGGCTCGATGCCGATCACCTTCAGCGCGTCGACCTCCTGCGAGACCACCATCGAGCCCAGCCGGGCAGCGAAGGACGAGCCCGACCTGCCGGCGACCACGATGCCGGTGATCAGCGCACCGAACTCGCGGGTGATCGACTTGGCAGCGGCCAGCACCACCTGCGACTCGGCGCCGAACTCGCCCAACGCGGCAATGAACTGGATGCCCAGCATCACACCGATGGTGAAGGACAGCAGCGAAACGATGGGAATGGCGTCGATGCCGACCTGGCGCATCTGCTCGAATATCATCCGCAGCCGCACCGGCTGACCCTGGCGCCAGCCGAGCAGCAGGAACCAGCAGCTCTCGAACAGCAGCATCCCGGCGTAGCCGAACTCGGCCACGGTCGCGACGGTGCGCCGCCCCAGCCGCTCCAGCGGCCGTAGCAGCACGTCGGCGGGTTCAGTCCTCGATTCGCTCACGGAGGGTGAACACCTTGTCCAGGCGAGCCAGTTTCAGCACGGCCAGCACCGCGCTGCTGCATTCGACCAGGACGAAGCTCTGGCCCTTGCCACGCGCCCGCTGGAAGCCCTCGACCAGGGCCGCGATGCCGGAGGAGTCGATATAGCTGACGCCGGCGAGGTTGACCGCCACGCGGGGTGACTTGTCCAGCGCATCGAGCACCGCCTTGCGCACCTCCTGCGACCAGGACATGTCGACCTCTCCACCGAGGCGGATGACCCGGTAGTCGCCGACGTTCTCGGTGATGCACTGTCCCATGCAAACCCCCGCTCGCTGCGTGCGTCCCGCAGTATGCCTACTCGGCCCCGGCTTCCGCGACCCTCAAACGCTTGTGCATCAGCAGCCGGTTGCCGCCGCCCTCGACCGGCTCCATCTTCCAGGCGTCCATCAGGGCGTCGATGATGTTGATGCCCAGCCCCCCGGGCCGCGTCTCGCCGAGGTCGCGCGGCTTGATCTGCGAGGGGTCTATGCAGGGCGCGCGGTCGCGCAGCTCGAAGTGCAGCTGCTCGCCTTCGCGCTCGATGCGCAGCAGGATCTCGCCCTCGCAGGGACCGTGGTAGGCGTGCCGGATGATGTTCGAGGCGGCCTCGTCCAGGGCCAGCACCAGGGCCCCGCGGTCCTCCTCGCTGGCGCCGCTGCCGACCAGCGCCTCGCCGATGCGCTGGCGCATTTCGGCCAGGGCCTCGGGGCGGGCCTCGAAGCGATGCTCGAGCAGGCACTGGCGGCCCGCCGGCGGCCCCTGCAGCAGCATGAAGGTGATGTCGTCAGTGACCCGAAGGCCGCGCAGCCGGCGGATCAGATCGCGCAGCCGGGCCTCGGCGCGCAGGCCACGCAGCGACTGCAGGGCCGACTCGATGCCCTCGACATCGACGATCTTGCCCGACGCGTCGCGCACGTCGGTCACTCCGTCCGAGAACAGGTACAGGCTGGCATCGGTCAGGTCGCAGCCCTGCGCCGGAAAACTCATGCGCGGCAGGATGCCGAGCGGCGGCCCTTCCGCGGCGAAACGCTGGCTGCCGCCGTCGGCGGCAATCCGCAGCACCGGCGGGAACCCCGCCGAGGCCCACTGCGCCTTGCCGGTGGCGGGGTCGAAGTACCCGGCGACGGCGCAGACGAACATGCCCGGCGGGATCGCCTCGCAGAGCTCGTCATTGACCCGGGCCAGCCACTCCGGTGGGGCGAGTGCCTCCTTGCCTGCCCAGCGCAGCAGCGAGGCGCAGCGAACCATCAGGAAGGCCGCATCCAGCCCCTTGCCGGCGACATCCCCCAAGGCAAACGCAATGCGCCCATCGGGCAGGTCGAAGAAATCGTAGAAGTCGCCGCTGATTTCCTGCGCCGGGAGGTTGATCGAGCGCAGCGGATAGGCGCCGCGACGGCGCCGCGGCAGCAATGAGCGCTGCAGGCGCCTGGCCATGGTCAGCTCGCGGCGGATGCGGTTCTGTTCGAGCAGTGCTTCGGCCAGGCGCGCCCGGTTCAGGGCCAGCGCCGTCGGCGCGGCGAGCACGCGCAGTGCGTCGCAGTCCTCGTCGTCGAACAGGCCCTCGTCGGCCTTGTTGAGTACCTGCAGGGCGCCGATCGGACCTTCCGCGGTGAGCAGGGGCGCACAGAGCACGCTGCGGGTGACGAAGCCGCTGTCGCGCTCGAGACGGCGGCCGGCGAAATCGGGATCGCTGCGCGCGTCGCGGACGATCTGGCACTGCGCCGAGGCCACGGCACGCCCGACGATGCCCTGCCCCGGGGCCAGCCGCAGACCACGCACGTCGACCGGGCCGCAGCAGGCGCGGCAGACCAGCTCACCCTGCTCGACCATGAACACCGAGGCCGACTCGGCCCGCATCGACTCCGCGATCAGGGCGACGACCTGGCGCAGGGTTTCTTCGAGGTCGAGCGAGGCCGCCAGCCGCTGGCTGAGGTCGGCGAGCAGCGCGAGCAGCCTGCGGTCGATCGGCGGATCTCCGGCTTAGCCGGCGCTGCGCCGGCGGACGCGCTGCCAGACCCAGGTACCCGGGCCGGACAGCGCGTAGAGGAAGGCGATGGCGAACAGCACCGAGGGCGGATCGATGGCCAGGGCGACGAACACGCCGACCAGAATCAGGATGGCGACAAAGGGCACCCGCTCGCCGGCCGGCCGGCCCTTGAAGCTCTGGTAGCGGAAGCGGCTGACCATCAGCAGGGCGGCCAGCGCGGTGACCACCGGCGCCACCGCCCGCATGCTGTCGCCGGACAGGTCGTTGGCGCTGCAGATCCAGACGAAGGACATCATCAGCGCCGCCGCCGCGGGACTCGCAAGTCCGATGAAGTAACGCTTGTCGACGCTGCCGGTCTGCACATTGAACCGGGCCAGGCGCAGTGCGGCGCAGGCAGCGTAGAGGAAGGCCAGGGACCAGCCGACCTTGCCCCACACCGGACCCATCAGCTTGAGCCCGGAGAGCGACCAGAAATACATCACCAGGGCCGGAGCCAGGCCAAAGCTGACCAGATCGGCGAGGGAGTCGTACTGGGTACCGAATTCGCTCTGCGTGCCGGTCATGCGCGCCACGCGGCCGTCGACGCCATCGAGCAGGCCGGCGATGAACACCGCAATGCAGGCGTCGACATACTGGCCGGCGCTCGCCGCGATGATGGCGTAGAAGCCGGCGAACAGGCCGCCCGTGGTGAACAGGTTCGGCAGCAGGTAGATCCCGCGGGAGCGCGGGGCTGGAGCGGCAGGGTCGGTCATGGGCACCATTCCGGAGCGTCGCCCGAAGTGTACCCCAGGCCTTCACGCCGGCTCCGCGGTGGGCCGACCCGCCCCTGAATGATCCTCGGGCAGAGGCCGGACGGCGCCGCATCATCGGGCGGGAACTGAACGATACCGGCCCATGGGGCCCGGCTGCGCCCCCGGCAAGGAGGGCCACTCGACCGTTCGACTGCCGCATTGCGTCAGATCACGCCGGATCGGGCACAATATCGCCACTCGTTGCCTGCCCGGAGCCAGTCATGCGCCCCATCGTCATCGTGCTCAGCTGCCTGCTGGCCCTCCCGGCCGCTGCCGGGGAGATCTACAAGTGGACCGACGAGAAGGGTCGAACCCACTACAGCGACCGCCCGCCGCCGGCCCAGGTGGAGAGTGAGCGTCGAGCGATCCCGGCCGAGCCAGCCCCGGCGGTCGACGGCGATGCCGCCGCATCCGGCGAGGCTGCCGCGCAGGACAGCCCGCCGGCGGTGGCCAGCAATCCCGATGCCGAGGCCTGCAATCAGGCCCGCCTGACCCTGCGCCGGCTGGAGCGTGATGTGGCGGTGCGCATGGACCTCGACGGTGACGGGGTCGAGGAATCGCTCGATGCCGAGGCGCGGCTGCAGCAGATCCAGCTGACCCGGGACCTGCTCGAGGCACGCTGCAGCGGCGACGCCAGCTGAGATGCCTCGCGCCCTGAAATGGGCCGTGGTCCTGCTGCTGGCGGTCGCCGGCGCCGCGGCCTGGGTCTGGTACCAGGCGCCCGAGCATCTTCCGCCCCACCTCAGGGTGAAGAATCCGAATTCGATCGACTATGCGCCGACCGTGTATCGCTGGAAGGACGACCAGGGCCGCACCCAGCTCACCGGTGAGCCCCCGGAAGACGGCCGCCCCTACGAGGCGGTGGTGATCGATCCCAAGACCAATATTGTTCCCGAGCTCTAGGCGCCGAGGGCCGGTTCGGGCGCAGAGAAGACGTTCATAGGGTGCGGCTGGCCGCACCGGGCGTACCGTCCGAACGCCCGTATCGGTGCGCCAAGGCACACCCTATGGGGCTTCGCCGACGCGCAACGAAGCCCGACTGAGGGAGCGTCCTTGGGCGCGACCGCGGAGATCCACTCTGGCCGCGGTCTGTGGTGAATCCGATGCGCTGCGGTCGCGCCCAAGGGCGCTCCCACAATTTGACTGCGGCAAGGCCTGCTTTGCGGCGCAAACCGGACCTTGCAGCACCGTTGAGTGTAGGAGCCAGCTTGCTGGCGATCCTCCCGTCCGGGGCGCCTATCGCCAGCAAGCTGGCTCCTACATTCGCCTTCAGCGGAGGGTCTGCTTCGCGCCCTGAACACGCCCTCGGCACCGGCGGGCCCAGAGCCCGCCCTACAGCCCGCCGGCGGCCTGGGCCACGGCGCGGAACAGCGCCCTGCCCTTGTTCATCGTCTCTTCCCACTCCGACTGCGGGTTGGAGTCGTAGACGATGCCGGCGCCGGCCTGGACGTGCAGGCGGCCGTCCTGGATCACTGCGGTGCGGATGGCGATGGCGGTGTCGGCGTCGCCGTGCCAGCCGATGTAGCCGATCGCTCCGGAGTAGATGTTGCGCTTGACCGGCTCCAGCTCGCGGATCACCTCCAGCGCGCGGATCTTCGGCGCGCCGCTCACCGTGCCGGCGGGGAACGTCGCGCGCAGCACGTCGGCATAGGACAGCCCCGGCTGCAGTTGGCCGGTCACCTCGCTGACGATGTGCATGACATGGCTGTAGCGTTCGATCACGAACTGCTCGCCGACCTTGACGCTGCCGGCCTCGGCCACCCGACCGACGTCGTTGCGGCCGAGGTCGATGAGCATCAGGTGTTCGGCGCGCTCCTTGGGATCGGCCAGCAGCTCCGCTTCCAGCTGCGCGTCCTGCTCGGCCGTGGCCCCGCGGGGACGGGTGCCGGCAATCGGCCGCACGGTGACCTCGCCCTCCTTGAGCCGGACCAGGATCTCGGGAGAGCTGCCGACGACCTGGGTGCCGCCAAGGTCGAGGAAGTACATGTAAGGTGAGGGATTCATCGCCCGCAGCGCGCGGTAGACATCGACCGGCCGGGCGCGAAACGGCACCGACATGCGCTGGCTGAGGACGACCTGGAAGATGTCGCCGGCGCGGATGTACTCCTTGGATTTCTCCACCGCCGCGATGAAGCCCTCGCGGGTGAAGCCGGAGACGAAATCGGACTCGTCGACCAGGGCCGGATCGAGCACGTCGGGATAGCTGGCGCCGGCGTGGCGCAGGCGATGGACCAGGGCGTCAAGACGCTGTCCGGCGCGCGCGAAGGCCTGCGGCTGAGACGGGTCGGCGTGCACGACGAGATACAGCCGCCCCTTGAGATTGTCGAAGACGGCCACTTCCTCGCTCTGCATCAGGAAGATGTCCGGACTACCCAGCTGGTCGGGCTTGTCGCCTCCGGCAAGGCGCTCCTCGATATAGCCGATGCACTCGAAGCCGAACCAGCCGACCAGGCCGCCGCTGAAGGCCGGGAGCCCCTCCAGCTGCGGAACCCTGAAGCTCTGGCGCAGACGCTCGACCTCGGCCAGCGGGTCGTCCACCTCGCGTCGCTCCACCAGCTCCCCATGCTCGGCCACTTCGAGCACGCGCCCCCTGAACGAATAGCTTCGCCGACAGGGCAGGCCGATGATCGAATGCCGACCCCAGGTCTCGCCGCCCTCGACCGACTCCAGCAGGTAGGTGTTCGGTCCGTCGGCGAGTTTCAGGTAGACCGACAGCGGGGTATCGAGGTCGGACAGCACCTCGCGAACGACCGGGATCCGGTTGTAGCCGGCGGCGGCAAGGCGATCGAATTCTTGGCGATCCATCACTGGGGCAAGGC
The DNA here is from genome assembly GCF_023156535.1 of Pseudomarimonas salicorniae. Classification (GTDB taxonomy): domain Bacteria; phylum Pseudomonadota; class Gammaproteobacteria; order Xanthomonadales; family Xanthomonadaceae; genus Pseudomarimonas; species Pseudomarimonas salicorniae. The sequence goes on from NZ_JALNMH010000007.1 coordinate 117,264, forward strand.
AAGGGGAAGCGGCCGGCCAGTATGCCAGCGTCTGTCAGCGGTGGCCGAGAGGAACGGCGAAAGCGCCAGACGGGAGCGTCGTTGCCCTGTGCTGTGCGTTGGCGAGCTCTCACGGGGTACGCCCTGGGCGCAGCGATACGGGCATTCCATCGGTACACCCGGCGCGCCCAAGGCGCACCCTATGGATATCCGGGCTGCGCGCGATACCGTCCGCAGGCGACGGGCGGCGGCCCCGGCTCAGAGCGAGTACGGCACCGCCGGCAGCTCCCGGTAGGCGGCGCGCAGGGCCTCGGACCAGCCGGCGCGGAGATCGCGGAAGTATTCATCGTCCTCGGTGATCCGCCAGGTCCGCGACAGGTCAAGGCTGTCACGCGGATAGACCGTGAGGTCCAGCGGCAGGCCGACGCTGAGGTTCGAGCGCAGGGTCGAGTCCATCGAGATCAGGGCCAGCTTCACCCCGTCCAGCAAGGGCGTGTCCGGAGTCACCGCGCGATCGAGGATCGGCTTGCCGTACTTGTGCTCACCGACCTGCAGGAAGGGCGTGTCGTGCGTGGCGTTGATGAAGTTGCCCGCAGCGTAGACCTGGAACAGGCGCATGGTGCGTCCGGCCAGCTGGCCACCGAGCAGGACCGAGACGTCGAAGGGGACCCCCTGATCCTTCATCGTCGGACCGTGCGAGCGGTAGACCTGGCGCACCGCGGCACCGACCAGGGAGGCGGCAGCGAACATCGAATGCACGCTGTAGATCGTCTCGATCTCGCCCGTGTCCGGGTGCTCCAAGCCCTCCTGCACCAGGTTGATCACGGCCTGCGAGACGGCAAGATTGCCAGCGGTCATCGCCACGATGGAGCGGTCGCCATCACGCTGGAACAGGTGCTGCTTGGCGAAGACCGAGATATTGTCGACACCGGCATTGGTGCGGGTGTCGGAGAGCAGGACCAGTCCTTCGTTGAGGAACAGGCCAACGCAGTAGGTCATGTCTGGATCCGGGCATGCAATGGCCGCGAGCTTAGCGCAGCCGCGTGGCCAAGCTCTATGTCTACTGCTGCTGCGACTGGGTCTGCTGCAGGGCCTGGGCGACGCGCACGGTGACCTCGAGCGACTCCACCGCACCGCCCTCGCGCAGGCCGCGGATCGGCGCGGCGTCTCGACCATCGCGTCCCACCGCAATCCGCACGTAGGCGTCGGTCGGGCAGACTCCGTTCGCCGGATCAAAGCCGACCCAGCCCAGCGCCCCGAGGAACAACTCGCACCAGGCGTGACTCGCCGGCGACTCCGACTCGCTATCCGTCCACAGGTAGCCGGACACGAAGCGCGCCGGCACCCCGGACTGGCGGGCCACCGCGATCATCGCGTGGGCATGGTCCTGGCAGACCCCTCGGCCATGCGCCAGGGCCTCCTCGGCCGTGGTTTCGGCGTGGGTCTCCTCGGTCTGGAAGGCGATCCGGTCGCGCACGGCGCTCATCAGCGCATGCGCCGCAGCCACGCCCTCGCCGCGGTCGGCGGGCAGGCTGCCGAGCAGCGCGCCGACCTGCTCACCGGGCTCGGTGAGCGGTGAGGTGGTGAGGAAGTACATGGGCGGCAGCGGTTCGCGGGTGCCGCGCACGACGCCATGGGTGTCACCGGTCACGACCTGGCCCTGCACGCTGACCACCAGTTCCTCGACCGGCCCCTCGAGGCCGAGGGTGGCCTCGGCGTTGCCGAACCCGTCAGTGCTGCGCGGTTTGAGCAAGCGGCCGCCGACCCGCACCTGCCAGTCCGCCACCTGCTGGTGTTCGCAGGGCGCGGGCCACAGGCGCATGGCCTGGACGATCCGGCGAGCCGGGTGCTCGTAGCGGTAGGTGGTGGTATGACGAATGGAGAGGCGCATCAGAAGAGGTACGCACGGGCGATGGAGCCGCCGAGGTCGGAAGTGCGGTCGACGATATCGCTGAGATACTCGTGCAGACCACCCTGCATGACCTGGTCGATCTGCGCGTACTGCAGCTGCACATGGAGGCTGTGCGCGGCGCGCTTGGGCTCGGCGGCGCGGACCGGATCGACGTCGTGGATCCAGTCCAGGTGCTCGGTGATGCGCTGGTAGCAGAAGCGCAGCGAGCGCGGGAACTCGGGGCGGAGGATCAGCAACTCCGCCACGTGGCGCGGCTCCACGCGCCCCTGGAACATCACGCGGTAGGCGCGCCGGGCGGCCACCACGCGCAGGATCGCCAGCCACTGGTAGTAGTCGAGCACGCCGCCGACGTCCTCCACCTGCGGCAGCTCGACGTGGTACTTCACGTCGAGCAGGCGGGCGGTGTTGTCCGCGCGCTCGAGGAACTGGCCGAGCCGGGCGAAGTGGAACCCATCCATGCGCAGCATGGTGTTGGAGTACACGCCCTGGAAGAGGCCGGCGCGCGCCTTGACCCAGTCGAGGAAGGCAAGCAGCTCGTCGGTCTCGCCGCCGCGCTTGAACTGACGAAGTTCGAGCCAGGTGCCGTTGACCGCCTCCCACATCTCCGAGGTCAGCGCCACGCGTACGGCGCGGGCGTTGCGCCGCGCCGTCTCGAAGCAGGACACGATCGAAGAGGGATTCTCGGGGTCGAAGGCCAGATAGTCGATGACCGAGGCTTCGGTGGCCTCGCGATCCGGAAAGAACGTCTCGCGCCCGCCGGCGGCCACGATCGCCGAGGTCCACTCGCTGCTGCCGCCGTCGCCGGGCCGCAGCGAGGACATCTGTCCGGCGACCTGCAGCAGCCGGGCGAGGTAGCCGGCGCGCTCCATGTAGCGCGACAGCCAGAACAGGTTGGAAGCGATCCGGGCAAGCATCAGACCTCCAGTACCCAGGTGTCCTTGGTGCCACCCCCCTGCGAGGAATTCACCACCAGTGAGCCCTCCTTGAGCGCGACCCGGGTGAGCCCGCCGGGCACGATGCGCACCTTGTCACCGCTGAGCACGAAGGGCCGCAGGTCGACGTGTCGCGGAGCGAGTCCGGACTCGACGAAGCAGGGCACCGTGGACAGCGACAGCGTGGGCTGCGCGATGTAGTCCTGCGGCTTGGCCTTGAGCTTGGCCGCAAATTCCTCGAGCTCCTTCTTGCTGGCGTGGGGACCGACCAGCATGCCGTAGCCCCCGGAGCCATGGACGGCTTTCACGACCAGCTCATCGAGGTGCTCCAGCACGTAGCGGAGCTGCTCGGGGTCCTGGCAATGGTGGGTGGGCACGTTCTGCAGGATCGGCTCCTCGCCGAGGTAGAAACGGATCATCTCTGGCACGTACATGTACACCGCCTTGTCGTCGGCGATGCCCGCGCCGATGGCGTTGCACAGGGTCAGGTTGCCGGCGCAGGCGGCGTAATGGATGCCCGGCACGCCGAGCATCGACTCGGGACGGAACACGAGGGGATCCAGGTAGTCGTCATCGATGCGGCGATAGAGCACGTCGACGCGGCGCAGCCCGCTCGTGGTGCGCATGTAGCAGACGTCGTCCTTGACCATCAGGTCCTGCCCCTCGACCAGCGAGATACCCATCTCGTCGGCGAGGAAGGCGTGTTCGTAATAGGCGCTGTTGTAGATGCCCGGCGTCAGCAGGGCGACGGTCGGCTCCCCGTCGCAGTGCGGCGGGGCGACCGAGCGCAGGGTCTCGAGCAGCTCGTCCGGATAGTGAGCGACCGGTGCGACCCGAGCCTTGCGGAAGACCTCGGGAAACAGACGTTGCATCACCTCGCGGTTCTCCAGCATGTAGGAGACCCCCGACGGCGTCCGACAGTTGTCCTCGAGCACGTAGTACTCATCCGGCCCGGTGCGCACCATGTCGACGCCGGCGATGTGCGTGTACACGTTGTGCGGCAGCGACTGACCGACCATTTCCGGTCGGAACTGCGGGTTATGCAGGATGAGTTCCGCAGGCACCTTGCCGGCGCGCAGGATGTCCTGGTCGTGGTACACGTCATGGATGAAGGCGTTCAGCGCGCGCACCCGCTGACCCAGTCCGCGCGCGAGGAATTGCCACTCGGACTGGGCGAGGATGCGCGGGACGAGATCGAAGGGGATCAGCCGCTCCGGGTCGCCGCCTTCGGTATAGACGGCGAAGGTGATGCCGATGCGCCGGAACAGCAGCTCCGCCTCGGCGCGCTTGGTCTCCCGTCGCTCTGCGGGCATGGACTTCAGCCACTCGTCCACCAGCGTGAAGGGCGCCCGGATGGCGCCTTCGCTACCCATTTCGTCGAAGCCTGAGACCACGCATCCACTCCCTTCGATCGGACCCCTACCCTGCGCCGAACTCGCTTTCGATGCAAGCCCGTCGTTGCACGACGTTGGCGCGAAATGCGTATGGAATCCGTTGGAAAGGAACGAAGAGCGAGGTCGTCCTCACTCGGCAAGGCGCTCGCGCAGCGCCTTGGCCTGCCGGGCGATCGCGTCGCGCTCCTGGTCCGACTTGCGCGCCAGTGACTTCCACTGCAAGGCGGTGCGCGGATGGTCGGAGAAACGGTCGCGATGCCGCTCAAGGAAGTCCCAGTACAGCGTGGTGAACGGACAGGCATCGTCCCCGGTCGCATTGCCGTACCGGTAGCGGCAGCCGCCACAGTAATTCGACATGCGGTTGATGTAGTTGCCGCTGGCCACGTACGGCTTGCTGACCATGAATCCGCCGTCGGCGTACTGGCTCATGCCGAGCACGTTGGGCAGCTCGACCCATTCGACGGCGTCGACGAAGACGGCCAGGAACCAGTGGTGGATCGCCTCGGGCTTCACGCCGAGCAGCTGCGCGAACAGGCCTAGCACCATCAGCCGCTGGATGTGGTGGGCGTAGCCGAAACGAAGTGTCTGCCACAGCGCATCGCGCAGGCAGGCCATGTCGGTGTCGCCGGTCCAGTAGAACGCGGGCAGCGGCTGGTCGGCGCCGAGTACGTTGGCCTCGGCGAAGTCGGGCATGCGCAGCCAGTAGACGCCGCGGACGAACTCCCGCCAGCCGATGACCTGGCGGATGAACCCCTCGACAGCGGCGATCGGCGCATCGCCGGCCCGATAGGCCGCTTCGGCCGCCTCGACGACCTCGCGCGGCGAGATGAGCTTGAGGTTCATCGCCGCCGACAGGCGCGAGTGGTAGAGCCAGGGCTCACGCGTCCACATGGCGTCCTGGTACTGACCGAAACCCGGCAGCCTCCGGCGGATGAAGTCGTCAAGCGCCTGGCGCGCCTGCGCGGCGTTGACCGGCCAGTCGAAGTCGTCGAGGGTGCCGGGATGGTCCGGAAAATGGGCCTCGACAAGTTCAATCACGCCACGGGTGATGCGATCGGGTTCGAACGCGTGCGGCGCCGGAAGCAGGCCCGGCCCCTCGCGCCCGAAGCTGGCGCGGTTCTCGGCATCGAAGTTCCACTCGCCGCCGCAGGGCTCGCAGTCGTCGAGCAATACCGACTCGCGCCGGCGCAGCCAGCGGTAGAAGTGTTCAAGGCGCAGGGTCTTTCGTCCCTTGGCCCACCCGGAGAAGGACTCCGGATCGCAATAGAAGTGGCGGTCCGGCACCTCCACCCACTCGCAGCCGGCCGCCTCCACGGTCTCGCGCAGCGACTCGCGCAAGCGCCATTCGCCGGGACAGACGCAGAGCACGCGTTGTGGCCGGTGCACCTGGAGGCTGGCCGCCAGCGCCTCGGCCAGCCCCGGGAAGTCGTGCTCGTCCAGCGCCAGGTAGTCGAGTGGCCAGCCGCGCCCATGCAGCACCTGGCGGAAGTGCCGCATGCCAGCCAGGAATACCGCGATCCGCGCCTTGGTCGACCAGACATGCGTGGCCTCGCCGCCGACCTCGGCCATCCAGACGCGATCGGACTCCGGCTCGAAGCCCTCGAACAAGGCCGAACCGGCATCGAGCTGGTCACCAAGAACCAGGCACAGATTGCGCATGGGTCCACTCATGCGCACAGCCTGCGCCCCGCGGCGTGGGGATTTCGTGTGCCGCGGGGAGAAATTCGGCGAAGGCAAGCTTGGGCGCGAAGCAGCCATTCATAAAGAAGACAATCATAGGGTGCGGCTGGCCGCACCGGGCGTAGCGTCCGAACGCCCGTATCGGTGCGTCCAAGACGCACCCTATGGGGCTCCGCCGACGCGCAACGAAGCCCGACTGTAGGAGCGCACATGGGCGCGACCGCGGCGCGGCGTATTCACCACAGACCGCGGCCAGAGCGAATCTCCGCGGTCGCGGCCATGTCCGCTCCTACGAAGAGCCCGCCCGATCGGGGTCGGTGGCGAATGTCCGATTTGCGCCCGGAGTCCGCCCTGGCCCTAGCGCCTGGGCATGCCCCGCAGACTGAGCACGAACTCGACGCCGTCACCTCCGGGCAGGTCACCGGCCTCGGCGCGGCCGCCGTGGAGCTCGGTGACCAAGCGGACGATGAACAGGCCGAAGCCGAGGTGCACGCCCTGCTTGTGGCTGCCGGGCCGCTGGCTGACCAGGGACTCGAACAGCCGTCCGCGGATGGCCTCGGGCAGGGTCGGGCCGCTGTTGGCGAGCACGATCTGCGGCCCGTCGAGGCCGCGCTCCAGGGACAGCCGCACCCAGCCATCGGCTGGACAGAAGCCGCGGGCGTTGTCGACCAGCTTGTCCAGCGCCTGAACCAGCAGTTCCGGCGAGCAGTGCAGCCACAGCTCGCCGTCGGGCAGGGACAGCTCGAGCCGGCGCGGCGCGAGCAGGGCGCGGTAGCCTTCGGCGCACTGGCGCAGCATGCCGACCAGCTCGACGTCCTCGCCCTCGGCCCCGGCGATGGCCTGCTCGACGCGGCTGGCCTCGCTCATCGCGCGGACGATGGCAGCCAGCCGGTCGCTGCCGCCGCGGGCGCGCTGCAGCAGGGCGGCGGTGCCCTCGTCCAGCCGGGTGGTATCGATGTTGTCGAGCGAGCCGCGGACCACCGCCAAGGGCGTGTTCAGCTCGTGCGACAGCTTTCCGGCGAGGCTCTGCAGGTAGGCCTGGCTGGCCCCGATGTCGGCCAGCAGGCGAGCGAAGCTCCGCGACAGGTCGCCGACCTCGTCACCGGCGCGGCTCGGCGTAAAACCCTGGATGCCGCCATCCTTGGACAGTGCGTTCTCGACGCCATTGCGCAGGCGACGGATGCGCTGGCTGAGCCGGGTGGCAAAGCCGAGCAGAACGGCGGCAGCCAGGCCCATGGCCAGCAGGCTGCTGAGCAGCAGTCCGGACAGCGCGCGATCGGCCAGCAGCAGGGTCTGCTGCTCGCGCTGCAGCCACAATGCCGCCACCGGCTCACCCTCTCTTTGCAGCGGCACGGCGCTCGCCAGCAGCAGGCGCGGCGCGCGGGTGTCGCGGCGCCATGCGTGTCCGGCCGCCCCGCCGAGGGCAGCCTGGACCTCGCGCCGTGCGTCGCGGGTGGACTCCCCCGCCTCGTGGTCGAGCGGTTCGTCGGCCCAGGCCAGCGCGTACCAGAGCTGGCGTCGCCACCAGGGCAGCGGGTCGGACTCGGCCGGGGGCAACTCGCCGGCCCGCGCGTAGATCCAGCCGTCGCCGTCGACCAGCTGGGCGCGGATGCCCTCGGGCAGCGCCCCGCGCAGCAGCTGCTCGGCCTCCTCGCGGTATTCCCAGATCGGCCAGCCGCCGCCGTCGACCTGGCCGAAGCGACGCATCGCCCCGGAGGAGTCCACATCCACGGCAACCAGCCCCAGCCGGGTAATCGGCCACCCCGAGGGCAGCATCAGCTCGACCCGGTAGCCGCCCTCGATCTCCTGCCACTCCCCGGCGAGACGCAGCCAGGACGGGCTGCCGTCGTTCGAGGTCACCACCAAGGCACCGCTGGCGGCATTGGCAAGACGCATGCGCAGCGCGCCATTGGGGCCGTCCAGCAGCAGCTGCAGGTGATCCGAACGCGCCGCCCGTGGCCAGTGGGCATCTGCGCGCTGCGGTGTCGGATCACGCACCTGCACCAGCAACAGACGCAGCGCCTCGTGGCGACCCAGCGCCACGCGCAGGCGCGGGCTGCCGGAATCGTCGGCGAACTCGCGCATGACGGGACTGCCCCAGTCACCGCCCTGCCCGTCCAGCCGGGGCTGCCGCGGCAGGGGCTGGGCAAACCAGCGCGGCGCGGCCGGCGGCAGCAGCCCGGGACGCTCCCCAAGGGCACGACGCAGGCTGTCGGCCACGGCTTCGAGCGTCTCCTCCTGGCCTTGGCGCAGCAGCGACTCCATCTGCTGCAGCACCTGCCAGCCGCCCCAGGGCAGCAGCAGCAGGCACAGCGAGACCAGGGCCAGCTGCAGGCGAAGCGGCATGTTCAGGCGGCGTGGCTCAGGGGCGCCAGCGGTAGCCGGCGCCGTGCACGGTGTCGATCTCGTCGAAGCCCGCGTCGATGGCCTCGAACTTGCGGCGGATCCGCTTGATGTGGCTGGTCACCGTGGCGTCGTCGACCTCGACCTCAGCCTCGCGCATCAGCTGCTCGCGGGAGCGCACATGGCCGGGATGGCGGGCCAGCGCGTGGACCATCCAGAACTCGGTCAGGGTCAGCGGCACTTCCTCGCCGTTCCAGGTGATGCGCAGGCGCTCAAGCTCCAGCCGCAGGCCGCGCAGCGACAGCACCTGCTCCTTCGCGGCGGGCTGGCGCAGGGCATCGAGGCGACGGAACAGCGCGGTGACCCGGGCGGTGAGCTGGGGCAGGCTGATCGTCTTGCTGAGGTAGTCGTCGGCCCCCAGGCGCAGCCCCGAGATCACGTCGAGATCGGAGTCGCGGGCGGTCAGGAACAGGATCGGCAGGGACGCCGAGCGCGCCCGCAGGTGCCGGCACAGCTCGAACCCGCCTTCCGGCTCGTCGCCCAGGCCCACGTCGATGATCACCAGGTCCGGCAGGCGCAGGGCAAAGGCCTGCATCGCGCTCTGCCGCTCGCCGAAGCCGGCTACTTCATAGCCGTAGCGACGCAGCGCCTCCTCGTAGTTGGCGCGGATGGCGGGTTCGTCCTCGACGATGGCGATGGTTCGGCTCATGGCGGCAGCATAGGCAGAGCCGCGATGCGTGAACAAGCCGGCAACGCGCCGGCGCCCATCGCCCGGCCCAGGCGTCATCTTCTCGAAAGCGGGGATCCAGCTCTTGCCCTCGCCCAATGCAGCCAGGCCGATGTGCTAACCGGCAGCCGGTAGCCAGCTAGGCGAACGCGTCGAACAGGCTGCCCAGCATGCGGTCCTCGGCGCGCAGGACCAGCAGGTTGGCTTCGAAGGCGCGGGTCGCGGCCAGCACCTCGACGGCGTCCTCGACGTACAGGCCGGGCCGCGACTCGGCCTCACGGGTGATCACGCCGCTGACCCCGCCGGGGCCGGCCACGGACTCGACCCGCTGGCGCTGGTAGCCGGGCGTCGCGGCATTGGCGATGTTGTTCGCCGCCGCCTGCAATCTCTGCTGGGCGACATTGATGCCGGACAGGGCGATCGAGGAAATGCTGCTCATGGGTCAGGTATCGGCCGCGTTGCCGGAAACTTGAATCGCGACCGAACCGCCCGCGAATTGCCACATCTGGCCCGCGCCGTGCCGCGCTTCGGGCCGGGGATTGACCGTTGCCCGGCGCCTACTGGACCTGCCCCCACCGCAGGAGTCCAGCATGCAGCCCGCCGACCGCGTCACCCGCAAACCCCGCCTCTACGCCCGCCCGGGGCGCCGTCGCCTGCCGCGCTGGCTGATCCTGCTTGGCTTGTCGCTGGCCCTGCCGGTCCAGGCCGCGGAGTTCGGCCTCGAGTTCCGCGCCGCCGATGGCGAGTGGCAGCCCGGCCTGGCCATGGACACCGATATCGCGATGACCGTGGTCGGCCTGCTGGCCGAGGTGCGGGTCACCCAGAGCTACCAGAACGACACCCCGCACTGGCAGGAGGGCCGCTACCTGCTGCCGCTGCCGGCCGAGGCCGCGGTGGGCAGCCTGCGCATCCGCGTCGGCCAGCGGCTGATCGAGGGCGAGGTCCAGGAGAAGCAGCAGGCGCAGCGCACCTACCAGGCGGCGACCGCGAACGGCCAGCGCGCCGCCCTGGTCGAGCAGGACAGGCCCAACCTGTTCCGCACCGCGGTGTCGAACATCGCCCCCGGCGAGCGGGTCGAGATCGAGATCGGCTACTGGCAGCAGGTCGACTTCCGCGACGGGCTGTTCTCCCTGAGCCTGCCGCTGACACTGACCCCCCGCTACCGCGCCGGCGGCTCGCCGGTCGATGCGCCGACCGGCGACGCGCCCCGTCCGGCCGCGGCTGCAAAGCTGAGCCAGCGTGCGCTGGAGCCCACCGTCGCACTCAGCGCCTGGCTGCACGCCGGCCTGCCGCTGGCCGAGGTGGCCAGCCCGACGCATGACATTGATGTGCGCCGCGACGGTGACGCCCATCTGATCCGCCTCGCCAACTTCGTCGAGGCCAGCGACCGCGACTTCGCGCTGACCTGGCGCCCGGCACCCAGCGCCAGCCCTCAGCGCGCGCTGTTCACCGAGGAGGTCGACGGCGAGACCTTCGCCCTGCTGATGGTGGTGCCGCCGAACCAGCCGGTGGCCCCGGTGCCGCGCGAGTTGATCCTGGTCATCGACCACTCCGGCTCGATGAGCGGCACCTCGATGCAGCAGGCCATCGCAGCCCTCGACAGCGCCCTGGCGAAGCTACGGGTGGAGGATCGCTTCAACGTCGTGCGCTTCGACCACACCACCGAGGCGCTGTTCGCCGAGTCGGTGCCCGCCCTGCCCGGCAACGTGCGGCAGGCGCGCCAGTGGGTCCAGCAGCTCAGCGCCGATGGCGGCACCGAGATGGCGCCCGCCCTGAGCCTGGCCTTCTCCAGCCCGCCGGTGCCCGGCCACCTGCGCCAGGTGGTGCTGGCCACCGATGCCGCGATCGGCAACGAGAACCAGCTGCTGGCGCAGATCGAGGCCGAGCGCGGCGAGGCGCGACTGTTTCCGGTCGGCATCGGCAGCGCCCCGAACCAGCACTTCATCCGCCGCGCGGCCGAGAGCGGTCGCGGCAGCTTCGCCCTGATCCGCAGCGTCAGTGAGGTCGAGGCCGGCATGGGCCTGCTGCTGGCGAAGATCGACCGGCCGCTGATGCAGGACATCAGCGTCGACTGGCCGGTCGCGGCCGAAGGCTATCCGCATGCCCTGCCCGACCTCTACTCCGGCGAACCGCTGCAGCTCGTCGCGCGCATCGACGGCCTGGCCGGCGCGTTGAAGCTGCAGGGGCAGACCCGGCACGCGCAGTGGAAGGAAACCCTGCCGCTGGCGCTGGGCAAGCAGAGCCGGCAGGCCGGCATCGCCCGGCTCTGGGCCTCCGCCAAGCTGCGCGACCTGCAGAATGCCCTGCGCGGCGGCGCCGACGCCGCGGCCATCCGCAAGGCCAGCCTGGAGGTCGCCCTGCGCCATGGCCTGGCCAGCGAGTACACCAGTCTGGTCGCGGTCGAACGCAAGCCAGTGCGCCCGGCCGCTGCCGATCTCGCTTCCACCGCCATCGCCAATGCCGCGCCGGCCGGCAGCCTGGCCCTGGCCCAGGGCAGCACCCCCGCCCGCCAGCAGCTGGGCTGGGCCCTGGCCCTTTTGCTGATCGGCATGGCGCTGTTCGGAACGCGACGGGATGCAGCCACCTCAACGCAGGGCCGAGGGGCTGGGCGCCCGCCTGCGCGGGCATGACGAAGCCCGAGTCGCCTTCCCCCTCCACCGTCATCCCCGCGAAGGCGGGGATGACGATCCTTAGCTAACCACTTCACCAAATCCCTCATCGAGACCAAACAGCCGTGCGTCCCGCGACCAAGGAGCCCCCCGTGATCCTGCACTTCGACACCCCGCCGCCGCGCAACAACGAACCGGTCGGCGAAGCCTGGGAACGCCATGAGGCCCTGCTGCGCGCCCTGCGCCGGATGGGCTTCCATGACCCCGAAGCCCTCGCCGGCCCGGCGCCACCGCGACCCGGAACGGTCGCCGACCAGGGCAACGACGCGCTTCCGGAGGCTGCATGAACCCGGTGTCCGCCCTGCGCCGCGGCGTGATCGGCCTGCTGCTGACCTCGGCCTTGGCACTGGCTGTCGACGCCGGCTGGATCCATGCCAAGGCGGCGCTGTCGCAGGTCCTGCTGCGCCAGGCCTGGCTTGAAAGCCGCCTCGATGGCGCCACCCACCGGCCCTGGCCCTGGGCCGATACTCATCCTGTCGCACTGCTTCGCGTGACGGAACTTGAGGTTGAGCAGGTGGTTCTCGCAGGGGACAGCGGGCGGGTGCTGGCCTTCGGCCCCGGCTGGGCGCCGGCCAGCGCGAGCCCGGAGGGCGGCGGCACCATCGTGATCAGCGGCCACCGTGATACCCATTTCGCCTGGCTGCGCAGTCTGGTCCGCGGCGACCGGGTTGAGCTCGAGACCACCCAAGGGCTGCGCACCTGGCAGGTCAGCGAGATGCGCGTCGCCGACAGCCGCCGCGAGCGCATTGCGCTCGACGCAGACCGCGGTGAGCTGCTGCTGGTGACGTGCTGGCCCTTCGACGCCGTGCGCGCCGGTGGACCGATGCGTTATGTGGTGCGGCTGATCGAGACCTAGGGCGCGTCCCGGTCGCGCCGTCCAGCGGCTCGGGGTCTGGGTGGCGGGCCCGAGACCCGCCCTATGCCTGCCTTGTTCCGGCCTTGGCGATCTCCTCACGCATGCGGGCGATGACCTCGGCGTAGTCCTTGGCGCCGAAGATCGCCGAGCCGGCGACGAAGGTATCCGCCCCGGCCGCGGCGATCTCACGGATGTTGTCGACCTTGACCCCGCCGTCGATCTCGAGCCGGATCGGCCGGCCGCTGCGCTCGATACGCTCACGCACCCGACGCAGCTTGTCCAGGGCGCTGGGAATGAAGGCCTGGCCACCGAAGCCCGGGTTCACCGACATCAGCAGCACCAGATCCAGCTCATCCAGCACATAGTCGAGCACCTCGACCGGCGTTGCCGGATTCAGCACGAGGCCGGCCTGGCAGCCGTGCGACTTGATCAGCTGCACGGTGCGGTGGACGTGCTCGCTGGCCTCAGGATGGAAGCTGATCAGCGAAGCGCCAGCGCTGGCAAAATCGGGGACGATGCGATCGACCGGCTTGACCATCAGATGCACGTCGATCGGCGCGGTCACGCCGTGCTTGCGCAATGCCTCGCAGACCATCGGCCCAATGGTCAGGTTGGGCACGTAGTGGTTGTCCATGACGTCGAAGTGCACCCAGTCGGCGCCCGCAGCCAGTACCGCATCGACCTCCTCGCCGAGGCGGGCGAAGTTGGCGGAAAGAATGGAGGGGGCGATGGCGGGGGACTGCATGGTGGACTCCTTAGGTTTTCCGTTTCACTGCTGGGCGGACGCTTTCGGGGCAGCGGGCTGCCCCCCTCCCAACCGCCCGGCCCTCCGGCGCAGCCTCCGGGCGTTCTTCGGCACGCAAGCCTACGGCTTGCAAGCGTGCCTCATCACCCCCCTCCGCAGCCAAGCCGCGCAAGGGGAGGGGCAGGAGCGGCTGCGGCGGCGGGATGGTGCCGAACGGCGCCGGTGTTGTTCGCTCCTCCCCTTGCCGCGCGCAGCGCGGGAGGGGGAGGTCGGGAGGGGGTGGGTCGGTCGCAGCGGCAGCCGCCCTACTCCCCCGAGTTCGCCTTGCGCGCCTTCTGGATGGCTTCGTAGGCGCTGTTGATCTCCCGCGCCCGCGACTCGGCCAGTGAGCGGATCTCCTCGGCCGCACCGCTGACTTTGTCCGGGTGGTAGTCGGAAATCTTCCGGCGGAAGGCGCGTTCGACCTCCTCGTCGCTGGCCGCCGGCTCGACGCCCAGCGTGCGGTAGGCCTCCTCAAGGGCCAGTGCCTTCTGCCCCTGCCCGCCGGAGGACTTGTCCGGGAACAGCCAGCCGGCATCAAAGACGTGACCGAGCACCGCGCCGAGCACGGCGCCCGCGGGGTGGCGCATCAGCATCCAGCCCAGCACCGCGCCGAACACCTTGCCGTAGATCCTCATTGCTTCTCCCGTGGCCCGAGGCCATCCCGGGGCAGCTGGGCATAGTAGCGGGCGAGGGCTGCGATGTCGGCGTCGCTCAGCCCGCCGACCACCGCCTTCATCGGCGCGTGGGGCCGTTCGCCGCTGCGATACCTCAGCATCGATTCGCGCAGGTAGGTCTCGTCCTGCCCGGCGATGTGCGGGTGCCCGGGCAGACCCGAGACGCCGTACTGGCCGTGGCAGGCCACGCACAGGCCAGCCTTGGCCGGACGAGCGGAGGCCTCGTCGACGGCCGCGGCGCCGGCTTCATCCGCCGCTGGCGTGGCCGCGGTACCACAGCCGGCAAGGGTGAACAGCGGGATCAGCAGAAGCAGTTTCGGATTCATGGGCGCGAAGGATAGCAAGCGGGCATCAAGGCGCCGTCGCGTACAATCCGCGGCTTTCCGCGCGTGACCGGCCATGCCCACCACCCTGCACACCTCCGAGCTGCCCGGCCTCGAGCTGCTCCACCGCGGCAAGGTCCGCGATGTCTATGTCCTGCCCGGCAACCGCCTGCTGATGGTGGCCAGTGACCGGCTCTCGGCCTTCGACGTGGTCCTGCCTGACCCGATTCCGGGCAAGGGCGAGATGCTCTGCCAGATCTCCAACTTCTGGTTCGCCAAGACCGCCCACCTCCTGCCCAACCACCTGACCGGCGAGGACGTCGCCGCGGTGCTGCCGGACGGCGTCGATCCCGCGCTGTACGCCCGGCGCTCTGTGGTCACCCGGCGCCTGAAACCGCTGCCGGTCGAGGCCATCGCCCGCGGCTACCTGATCGGCTCGGGCTGGAAGGACTACCAGCGCAGCGGCTCGCTCTGCGGGATCAGGCTACCGGCAGGTCTGCAGCAGGCGGCGCGCCTGCCCGAGCCGATCTTCACGCCGAGCACCAAGGCCGCGGTCGGCGACCACGACGAGAACGTCAGCTTCGACGCCGTGGTCCGGGCGATCGGCGGCGACCTGGCCGAGCAGGTCCGCGTTGCCACCCTGCAGGTCTACCGCTTCGCCGCCTCGCTGGCCGCCGAGCGCGGCATCATCATCGCCGACACCAAACTCGAGTTCGGCCTCGACGAGGCGGGGCAACTCCAGGTCATGGACGAGATGCTGACCCCGGACTCGTCGCGCTTCTGGCCGGCCTCCGAGTACCGCGAGGGGATCAGCCCGCCCAGCTACGACAAGCAGTTCGTCCGCGACTATCTCGAGACCCTCGACTGGAACAAGAGCGCCCCCGGCCCGCGAATCCCGGCCGAAGTGATCGAGGGCACCCGCCAGCGCTATGCCGAGGCGCTGAAGCGGCTGGCTGGCATCGAGCTGGATTGAGCGTGCCAGCGAGCCGCTCCACCTGTAGGAGCCAGCTCGCTGGCGATCACATCCCGCAAACAGCCCGCCCGCTTCGCCAGATCGGTGCTTTTCCAGGTGAGCCGGATCGCCAGCAGGCTGGCTCCTGCACCGGTGCTGCGCCCTCGCGGAGCGGACGCGAGCCGCGGGTCCGCAGGTGAGCACTCCACAACGCCTGCCGCCGCTGCATGTGCTGCTGATCGGCATCATCTGCCTGGGCTGGGGCGGCAACTTCCTCGCCTCGGCAGCGGCGCTGACCGAGCTGCCGGCCCTGCTCTTCACCACCCTGCGACTGGCCCTGGTCGGCCTGCTGATGCTGCCCTGGCTGCGCCCCCCGCCGGGCGGGCGATGGGGCACGCTGGCGGCGGTAGCGCTGTGCAACGGTGCCCTGCACTTCGGCCTCAGCTTCTGGGCGTTACGCCTGGCCGGCGACATCTCGTCGCCGGCTATCGTGATGCAGACCTATGTGCCGCTGACGGTGCTGCTGTCGGTGCTCTTTCTCGGCGAACGGATCCGCTGGAAGCGGGCCAGCGCGATCGTCGTCAGCTTCGCCGGCGTCCTGGTGCTGGGCTTCGATCCGGCGGTGCTCGACGCCCCGGCAGCCCTGGTGCTGATGCTGGTCTCGGCCCTGTTTCTGGCCGTCGGCACGGTCACCATGCGCGGGCTGGCGGGCATGCACCCGTTCTCCCTGCAGGCCTGGGGCGCGGTGATCGGAATCCCGGTCTTGGCGGTCGCCAGCCTTCTGCTGGAGGGTGACCCGCTTGAGCACATGGCCGCGGCCGGCTGGCGCGGCTGGGGCGGCATCGCCTATTCGGCCCTGGTCGCCTCCGTGCTCTGCCACAGCCTGTTCTTCGTCCTGATCCAGCGCCATCCGGTGTCGCAGATCACGCCCTTCCTGCTGATCGCGCCGCTCATCGCCATCGCCCTCGGCGTGCTGGTCTGGGGCGACACGCTCGGCCCGCGACTGATCCTCGGCGGCAGCATGGTGCTCGGCGGGGTGCTGGTCATCGCCCTGCGCAACGCCGCAACCTCGCCGGGGAGGCGCTGAGCCGGCCCACAACGGGCACCGATCGAGGCGCGGGATCCGACGCCAATCAGCACCCATAGGGTGCGGCTTGCCGCACCGGACGTATCGATCAATGGCCCGCGTCGCTGCGCCCGAGCCGCGCCCCATGGGAAGCGCAGCGCGGTCGCCTCGGCCGCGCGGGCGGGGCCTCAGGGCGTGTTCGCGACGCCCCGCTGCGGGTAGACCTGGGCGGCGAGGCCCTGGTCGCGGCGCAGGAGATCCACCGCGTCGACCAGCACATGGGCGGCCTCGCGCAGCAGCGGGTCGGCGCGCTCCTCGGCCTCTTCGGCATCGGCCTCGGGCGCGCGTTCGTCGGCCTGTAGACCGTCGTCGCTCTGCGCCAGATCCTCGCCGGACAGGCCCAGCTCCTTGCGCTGTGCCTCGCGCTGCTCGCGGCGCGCCTCGATCTGAGCGCGCTCGCTGCGGCGCTCGGCCAGGTTCAGCGAGATGCTCTTCTTCTCGCGCTGCTCGCGGTACTGGGCGACATCCTCGGACCACCAGACAAACTCTGGGTCCTGCTTGGCGCGCTCGCCGTGGCGCTGCGTCAGGATCGGGACCAGCGGTGAGAAATCGGCCAGCTTGCTGTGCGTGGCCGGGGCGATCTCGCTCCAGGGCAGCGCGTTGTCATAGGTGCTCTCGCCGTAGTGCTCGGCGTCCAGGGTGACCGGGAAGGCGATGTCCGGGACCACGCCCTTGTGCTGGGTCGAGCCGCCGTTGACGCGGAAGAACTGGGCGACGGTCAGGCGCAGCTGGCCCAGGCCGGGCGAGTCCTTGCGGGCAAAGCGGTCGAGGTCGACCAGATTCTGCACGGTGCCCTTGCCGAAGGTCGGCTCGCCGATGATCAGGCCGCGGCCGTAGTCCTGGATCGCGGCGGCGAAGATTTCCGAAGCCGAGGCCGAGGCGCGGTTGACCAGGACCGCCAGCGGGCCGTCCCACAGGGTGCCGGAGTCGAAGTCCTGCTCGACCTGGACCTGGCGGCCCTGGTTGCGCACCTGGACCACCGGGCCGCGGTCGATGAACAGGCCGGTCAGCTCGATAGCCTCGGTGAGAGAACCACCGCCGTTGTTGCGCAGGTCGATGACCAGGCCCTCTACTTTCTCGCCCTTGAGCTGGTCGATCAGCCGGGCAACATCGCGCGAGGCCGAGCGGTAGTCGGGCTCATCGCGGCGGCGGCCGTCGAAGTCCTGGTAGAAGGTCGGCAGTTCGATCACCCCGACCTTGCGGGTGCGCTCGCCTTCCTGCCACTCGATCACCCGCTTCTTGGCGGCCTGCTCTTCCAGCTTCACCTTCTGCCGGGCCAGGGTGATGATCTCGTGCGGTCCATCGATGCCGGTCGCCGCGGGGATGACGTCGAGGCGGACGTAGCTGTCCTTGGGGCCGCGGATCAGCTCGACCACGTCGTCGATGCGCCAGCCGACCACGTCGATCATCGGCCCCTCGCGTCCCTGTCCGACGGCCGCCACGCGATCGCCGACCTTGAGCTTGCCGGACATGTCCGCGGGCCCGCCCTTGACGATCGAGCGGATCACGGTGAATTCGTCGTCGCGCTGCAGCACCGCGCCGATGCCTTCCAGCGACAGCCGCATGGAGATGTTGAAGTTCTCCGAGGCGCGGGCGTTCATGTAGGCGGTATGCGGCTCGATGGCGCCGGCATAGGCATTGATGAACGACTGGAACACGTCGTCGGACTTGATCTCGCGAACCCGCTGCTCGAAGTTCGCGTAGCGCTTGTCGAGGGTCTCGACGATGGCCTCCGGCTCCTTGCCGGCCAGCACCAGGCGCAGGTAGTCGTTCTTGACCCGCTGCCGCCAGACCTCATCCAGCGCCTTCCGGCTGGATTCCCAGGGCAGGTCCTCGCGACGGAAGTGGTATTCCTCGTCTCGGGTGAAATCGAACTCCTGCTTGAGCAGGGCGCGGGCGTGCGCGGTGCGCTCGGCCACGCGCTGGATGTAGACGTTGAAGATGTCGAAGGCCGGCTGCAGGTTGCCTGCCTGCAGGGCGTCGTCGAAGCTGGCTCGCAGCGGGGCGAAGCGTTCGATGTCCTGCTTCAGGAAGAACAGCCGATCGCCGTCGAGTCCATCAAGGTAGGCATCGAAGATCTCGGCGGAGAGGGCGTCGTCCAGCGGCTTCGGGCTGTAGTGGAAACGAGCCTGGCTGAGGAACTGGCGCACCCAGCCGGTCACGTAGGCCTGGTTGTCGCCCGGCTCGAGCAGGATGCCGGTGTCTTCCACCTTGGCCGTGGCCAGCAGCGGAACCAGCAGCAGTCCGATCCAGAATCCTCGCTTCATCTCTTGCACCTCGCGCGCTTTGCCTTGATCACGCTGCACCTTGCCGGCACAGGCAACCAGTGTCGTTGGTACCGGTCGTCAGGACCAGCCCGATCAGCCGACGTAGCCGGCTTCCGCCGCCATGCGGTCCGCGTGGTAGGACGAACGCACCAGGGGACCGGAAGCGACATGGGTGAAACCGAGCGACTTGCCGACCTGCTCCAGCTCGGCGAACTCCTCGGGCGTCCAGTAACGGAGGACCGGATGATGCGCCGGGCTGGGCTGCAGGTATTGACCGATTGTGACCATATCGACCGCGTGACGACGCAGATCGTTCAACGTCTCGACAACCTGGTCCCACGTCTCGCCGAGACCAAGCATGATGCCCGACTTGGTCGGCACCTCCGGGTGCTGCTCGCCGAAGGCCTGCAGCAGACGCAGCGACCAGTCGTAGTCGGCGCCCGGGCGGACGTTCGGATACAGCTCGCGGACGGTCTCGAGGTTGTGGTTGAACACATCCGGCGGATCGCCGGCCAGGGCCTCGAGGGCCCGCTCCATGCGGCCCTTGCCGCGGAAGTCGGGGGTCAGGATCTCGATCTTCAGCTGCGGGCTGCGCGCCCGGGCCTCGCGGATGCAGGCGGCGAAGTGGGCGGCTCCGCCATCCCTGAGGTCATCGCGATCGACCGAGGTGATGACGACATAGCGCAGCTTCATCTGGGCGATGGTGTCGGCCAGCATCAGGGGCTCGGAGGCGTCGGGCGGCTTGGGCCGGCCGTGGGCCACGTCGCAGAAGCTGCAGCGGCGGGTGCAGACTTCGCCCAGCACCATGAAGGTCGCCGTGCCGTGGCTGAAGCACTCGTGGATGTTGGGGCAGGAGGCCTCCTCGCAGACCGTCACCAGGCGATTCGCGCGCAGGGTCTTCTTCAGCTCGGCGACCTGATTGCCGGCCGGGATACGCACGCGGATCCAGGACGGCTTGCGCAGCACCGGCGCCTCGGCAAACTGCACCGGGCTGCGGGCGATCTTGTCGTGGGCCACCTGCTTTTCGCCCTCGACCAGCAGCGGAATGGTCTTGCTCGTGACAGCCTCGGTCATGCGGGTTCCGGCGTGGAGGCGGCGAGCGGAAGTCCGTCGGGCGCGGCCTCGGCGCGCAGGCCAAGCTGCGCCGAGAGCGCCGCCACCAGCCGCGGGCTCACCGCATCCAGGCTGGCGTTTGGCAGGAAGTCTAGCACCTGGGTGACGGCCATCCCCTGATAGCCGCAGGGATTGATGCCGTGGAACGGCGACAGGTCCATGGCGATATTGAAGGCCAGGCCATGAAAGCTGCAGCCGCGCCGCACGCGAAGCCCGAGGGCGGCGATCTTGGCCTCGCCGACGTAGACGCCGGGCGCGCCGCAGCGTCGTTTCGCGTCGATGCCGTCCGCGGCCAGCACGTCGATGATGGCCTGCTCGATGCGCTGGACCAGCTCGCGCACGCCAAGCTTCAGCCGGCGCAGGTCGATCAGCGGATAGGCGACCAGCTGGCCGGGGCCGTGATAGGTGACCTGGCCGCCGCGATCGACCGGGATGACCTCGATCCCGCCCGGATTCAGCACGTGCTCGCGCTTGCCGGCCTGGCCCAGCGTGTAGACCGGGTCGTGCTCGACCAGCCACAGCTCGTCGGGCGTGTCCTCGCCACGGCCGTCGGTGAAGCGCTGCATGGCCTGCCAGACCGGCCGGTAGCCGCGCCGGCCGAGCTGGCGCACGCGCCAGGCTGGCAGGCCGGCTACAGCGTCCACTTGATGTCGGGATGTTTGCGCAGCACTTCGTGTGCGGCCTCGTAGTGTTCGCGGGTCTCGGCGAAGACGGCGACGGTCACCGACAGATAGTTGCCATTGCTGGACGGCCGCGTGCGCAGCACCTCGCTGACGCCGGCGACGCCGGCCTCACGCAGCAGCCCGGGCACCAGCGCGGCCAGCTCGGCCGCGGCCGGCCCCATGGCGGTCAGTTCGAACTCGCCGGGGAACTGGAAGCCCTGGTCAGGGGATTGCGGGGTCAGTTTCATGGGCAGGAGGTGGGGCCGGTAACGAAGCAATCCAAGGCTAACCTGCGCCGCCTGAAGGTTCAGTCACTCTCCCACCACATCCAGAAGCTGTCGTTCATGCGCTTGAAGAAGCCACCCTCGGCGACCGCCTGGCGGGTCACCAGAGGCACCTCGGCGACGAGCTTGTCGTCAAGGCTGAGTCGGATGCTGCCGACCTGCTGGCCGGCCTCGAAGGGTGCCACCAGCTCGGCCGGCACCGCCATGCTGGCCTCGAGGTCGGCATAGCGGCCGCGCGGCAGGGTGATCTTCAGTGGCTCGGCGACGCCCAGCGGCAGGGTGTCCTGCTCGCCCTTCCAGACCGCCGGCTCGGCGACGACCTCCTGGCCGGTGTAGACGGTATGGGTCTCGAAGAAGCGGAAGCCCCAGTTGAGCAGGGCGAGGTTGCCCTCCTCGCGGAGGCGGAAGCCCTCCTTGCGGCTGCCCTCGATGCCCATCACCACCGAGATCAGTCGCTGGCCGTCGCGCTGCGCGGAGGCGGCCAGGCAATAGCCGGCGGCCGAAGTGTGGCCGGTCTTGATCCCGTCGACGCTGGCATCCTTCCAGAGCAGACCGTTGCGGTTGAACTGGCGGATGCCGTTGTAGGTGAACTCCTTGATCGCATGCAGCGCATAGTGCTCGGGGAAGTCACGGATCAGCGCCCGCGACAGCAGGGCGACGTCGAGCGCGCTCATGGTGTGGCCCTCGGCGGTCAGGCCATGGGCGTTGACGAAGTTCGACTGCGCCATGCCGAGCTGCCGGGCGTACTCGTTCATCAGATTGGCAAAGGCCGCCTCGCTGCCGGCGACGTGCTCGGCCAGCGCGATCGAGGCGTCATTCCCGGACTGGATCACCAGCCCACGCAGCACCTCGCCGAGCTTGACCTTGCTGTTCACCGCGAGGCCGGAAAACGAGCCGTCGGTCCCGGCGCCACCCTCTCTCCAGGCGGTCTCGCTGATGTGCACCTCATCGTCCAGCGAGACCTTGCCTGCCTTCACCTCGGCGGCCACCACATAGGTGGTCATGATCTTGGTCAGCGACGCCGGATGCAGCGGCTCGCGGGCGTTGTGCTCGGCGAGGACCTGGCCGGTCTCGTAGTCCAGCAGCACATGAGCCTTGCCGGCGGCGGTTGGCGCCGGCGGAATCGGGGTCGCCACGGGCTGCGCGGTGGGCACCGGCACGGGCGTCGGCTGCGGGGTCGGGGTCGGCACCTGGGCGTGGACGCAGGAGACAAGGCTGCCGGCAACCAGCAGCGCCTGGAGGGAACGATGGAACAGCATGACGGGGAACAACTCCTGGGTGGGGCCGGCGCGCCGCGGCGGCGGCTTCCGGATGAAACGGTAGGTTCAGAACTCGCGGACCTGCTGCGGCTCGCCAAGGCCGAGCCGGAACAGCGTCCGGCGCACGGGGTCAACGTCGGCGGCCGAGCGCAGCGGGCCGATCCGCACCCGCCAGACGTCGCGCCGGCCGATCTCCGCCTTTTCCAGATGGACGCGGCCGACGTCGGCGTCTTCCAGCCGGTCCTTCAGGCGGCGGGCATTGGCCTTGTCGGAGAAACTGGCGACCTGCAGGTAGAGCCGCCCGCCGCCTGCGGCCACCGGCGCACCGAAACCGGAGCGATGACGGCGCTCGCCCGGATCGCCCGCAACCAGCGTGGGGGTATCGCCGGCATCGATGGATTCGACCTCCACCTCAGCGGTGCCGCGGAGGTGGATCCCCAGCTTGACCGCGGCCACATAGGACAGGTCGATGATCCGCCCGGCGTGAAACGGGCCGCGGTCATTAACCCGCACGACCACGCTGCGGCCGTTCTCAAGATTGGTGACGCGGGCGAAGCTCGGCAGCGGCAAGGTCTTGTGCGCCGCCGTGTACTTGTACATGTCGTAGGGCTCGAAGCTCGAGGTCGGCCGGCCGTGGAACTTGTTGCCGTACCACGAGGCAATGCCGCGCTCGCGGTAGCCGCGGGCGTCCTCCATGACCTGGTAGGTCTTGCCGAGCACCTTGTAGGGCGAGCGGTTGCCATAGCGCGAGCGCGGCTCGGGCACCGGGATCGGCTCGGCGATACCGCGCAGGTCCGGCGGCAGCGCCGGGCCGCCATCGGGGATGTGCGGTGCATACAGCTCGCCGGTCTGTGGCCGCGCGCGGGCACTCTCCCGCTCGGGGAGCGGCGCCTTCCTCGGCCCGCTGGCGCAGCCGGCCAGCAGCAGAATGCCGAGCAGCAGCGCCAGCCCGCGCATCAGGGGGCGGTCCCGCTGCCGGCCTTCCCGGCCGCGATCTCCCCTGCCAGCTGGTAGACCGCCATCGCGTATAGCGGTGAGCGGTTGTAGCGGGTGATGACGTAGAAGTTGTTGAACCCGATCCAGTGCTCGGTGCCCGCTTCGCCTTCCAGCGAGAGCAGGGTGGCGGGCAGGGGCTCGGCGGGCGGCTCCACCGGCGTGTATCCGCGGGCAGCGAGGTCTTCCAGGGCAATCTCGGCCTTCAGCCCGTCCGGTTTGAAGTCCGCCGCGCCTTCCGCGCGGCGCGCCGGCACCACCACCGGCTGCCCCGGTGTCCAGCCGTGGGCGACGAAGTAGTTCGCCACCGAGGCGAAGATGTCCGGCAGCGAGCCGAACAGGTCGCGCCGGCCGTCGCCATCACCGTCCCTGGCATAGGCGCGATAGCTGGAAGGCATGAACTGGCCCCAGCCCATCGCCCCGGCATAGCTGCCCTTGAGGGTGAGCGGATCGAGCTGCTCTTCGCGGGCCAGGGCAAACAGATGCCCCAGCTCGCTGCGGAAGAAGGGCTGCCGCGGCGGATAGTGGGCGCCCAGCGTGAACAGCGCATCGATCACCCGCCAGGAGCCGGTGATCTTTCCGTAGTGGGTCTCGACGCCGATGATCGCGACGATGATCGAGGCCGGCACGCCCGTATCCAGCTCGACCTTGGCCAGCGCGTTGGCGTGTTCGGCAAGGAAGGCCCGGCCCTCGCTGATCCGCTTCTCGGTCAGGAAGATCTGCCGGTAGGCCTTCCACGGCTTGGCCTCGGCGGGTCGTGTGATGGCATCGATGATCGCCTGCTTGTACTCCGCCTCGCGGAGCACGGGCAGCACGACCGCTGGATCGAGCTTGTGGGCGGCGGCCAGCTCGCGGGCCAGAGCCTCGCGGTCGACAGGAGTGGGCGCGGCCAGAGCGACGCCGGCGAGGCTGAACAGGATTCCGAATGCGGTAAGGCGCATGAGTTCCGACGCTGCGAAAAACCGCCGGAAGTGTACACGCCGGGCGCCGCCGCCGCGCCGCGGGACGCGGCGGCCCCGTTCAGCGTCGAGCCACGCGGGGCGAGCGTCGACCGGTGATCAGCGCGGCAGCGGCGCCAGCAGGGCGGCGAGCAGGGCCGCTTGCTGGCGCAGCCGCAGCCGCACCCGCGGGCGAGGGCGAGTGCGCCTGGCCATGCCGCGGCGCGCCAGGCTGCGTCGTTGCACTACCGTCACGGGCGCGGCCCCACGCAGTTGCAGCAGGCGGGTGATGACGGCAGAGGCCGGCAGCAGCAGACCGTACACGGTCGCCGGCGCGAAGTGCCCGGCAGCGGCCAGTTCGGCGGAGAACAGCAGGCAGCCCAGCCCTCCGGCCAGCAGGGCCAGCAGGGCGAGGGCAAGCAGCGGGTCGATCAGGGCTTGAGTGCGGGCGGCGGCAGTGCGGAACATGGCGGCAGGCTCCTTGGGGCTTGCCGGGCAGCCTTGCAGCCCTCCATCTCAGCGGCTAAGACTGCAGTCGCTCCTCGCTGGGCGGCAGGGCGGCCTGGTCCTCGCCCTCCGGCACCGGCTCGCCGCGCAGGGCTTCCAGCGCCCGCCGGGCGGCCTGGCGGCCGATATCGATCACCTCGCGGGCACGCCAGTACTCGTGGAACATGCAGGTGTCGCGCGGCACGCGGATCAGCAGGTCGGGCGGGTCCATGGCCAGCTGCAGGCGCGATAGCTGGGCCTGCATGGTGTCCAGCGAGCGCGACATGAGATTGAGCAGGCCGGGCTGCTGCGGCGGGGCCGGGCGCTTCTCGAACAGCGAGTCCATCAGCTGGGTGATCCTCCCGCGCAGGCTCTCGTCCGGGGCCTCGTCTCCTGCCTCCTCGCCCAGCTCCAGCAGGTCGGCGCGCTCGCGGAAATGGCGCAGGGCCACAGGCACCCGATCGTTGACGTCCACCGCGACCACCAGATCGACGTGGGTCAGCCGGGTGGCGGCAATCGGCAGCGGCGCCAGCAGTCCGCCATCGACCAGCTCGCGGCCGCCCACGCGGTGCGGGGTGAACACCATCGGGATGGCGATGGAGGCGCGGATGGCATCGAACAGCGGGCCACGGTTCAGCCAGACCTCGCGCTGGGTGGCGATGTCGGTCGCCACCGCGGTGAACGGGATCGGCAGATCCTCGATGCGATGCTCGCCCACCAGCTCGCGCATGACCCCGATCAGGCGCTCGCCCTTGATCAGGCCCGGGTGGCCGAAGGCGAAGTCGAGCAGGCGGATGACATCGCCGCGCTCCAGCGATCGGACCCAGTCGCGGTAATCGCGCAGCCGGCCCGCCGCGTGGATACCGCCGACCAGGGCGCCCATCGAGGCACCGGCGATGGCGGCAATGCGAAAGCCCGCCTGCTCCAGTTCCTCGATGACACCGATATGCGCGAGGCCGCGCGCCCCGCCCGACCCCAGAACCAGGGCGATGTCCAGGCGGTCGCCGTCCTCAACCGCCATAGTTGGACAGCGCCAGCTGCAGCAGGATGCGCATCTCGGCGCGCAAGCCGGGCGGATCGACCACCTCGGCGTCCGGGCCATAGCGGAGCACGTCCATCAGCAGCTCCTTCGGATTCGAATACGGAAGCTTCAGCTCGTAGCCACCATCGTCGAGGCGGCGGCCCTGCTGCTTGCTGTGCCAATGCTCATCGGCCACCCAGCGCGCCGCATGCGGCGAGAAGCGCAGGGTTGCCCAGCCCTTGGCCGGTCCGGAAAAGATGCCGTAGCTGCTCGCCAGATGACCATCCAGCTCGGCCTCCGCCACGTCGATGGCCGCCTCGTCCCTCCGCTGCGGCCGGGCGATGCGGTCGACGGCAAAGCTGCGCAGCGCCTCGCGGTCGTGGTCCCAGGCATCGAGGTACCAGTTGTCCCGGTAGTGGGTCAGCCGCTGCGGAGAGACCCGACGCCGGGTCTGGGCATCGGTGGAGCGCGCCCGGTACTCGAAGTCCAGCCGCTGACGCTCTAGCACCGCCGAAGCGATGGCGCGGAAGGCGACCTCGTCCAGGGAGCGGATCGCCGCGGCGATCACCCGTACCCGCTCGACCGGGAAGCGCTTGCCCCCCGCCTGCTCGGCCAGCAGCCCGTCGATGCGGGCTTTCAGCGGTGCCAAGGCCGACGACAGCACGCCGGGTCCGGTGCGGGCCAGCAGCTGGTGCGCGGCGAGAAGGGCGTGCAGCTCGTCCGAGGTCAGCCACAGGCCCGGCAGCTCGAAGCGCGGTCCCGAGGCTTCGGCATAGTGGAAGCCCTCGGGGTCCTCGCTCTTCTCGATCGGCGCGCCGAGCGCATCGCGCAGGTGGGCGATATCGCGGTAGATGGTTGCGCGCGAGCACTCGAGTTCGTCCATGAGCCGACGCAGCGGGACCGGGTAGCGGGCGGCCGAGAGCAGCCGGTGCAGCGAGAGGATGCGTTCGTAGCGGTCCATGGCGTCCCTGTGGGCGCGGAAGCGCCGTGGCAGGCCCCGAAGGGCCAGGTCCGGCGACTGCCGCAATGGGCACATTTTGCGTTCCGCCCCGCACAGACGCCACCATTGGCATCCCTTCGACCGGCCGACCCCATGACGCTGGATGCCGCCCTGACCTTCGCCGTGCTGCTCGGCACCGTCGCCCTTTTCGTCAGCGAGAAGCTCTCCGTCGACGTGGTGGCCCTGCTGGCGCTGGCGGCCCTGCTGGTGCTGGGGCTGGTCAACCCCGAGCAGGCCCTGTCCGGATTCGCCAGCGAGGCGACCATCACGGTGGCCGCGATGTTCGTGCTCAGCGCCGCGCTGTCGCGGACCGGGGCGCTGCGCGCGATCGCCCATCTGTTCTCGAAACTCAAGACACCCGGACGGTTCACATTGGTGGTGATGGCCTGCCTTGGCGCCATGTCGGCCTTCGTCAACAACACCGCTGCGATGGCCGTGTTCCTGCCGCTGGTGCTGGCCAGCGCAGCGCGCAACAAGTTCTCTGCCTCCAAAGTACTGATCCCTATGTCCTATGCCGCGCAGATGGGAGGCGTGTGCACCCTGATCGGCACCTCGACCAACCTGCTGGTCGACTCGATCGCCCGCGACCTCGGCCATCCGGGCTTTGGCCTGTTCGACTTCGGCCTGCTGGGCCTTGCCACCATGGCCGCCGGATTCGTCTACCTGCTGCTGGTCGGCCGCCATCTGCTGCCTTCCAACCGCCAGGCCGAGCTCAGCGAGAACTACGAGCTGGGCAAGTACATGACCGAGCTGCGCGTGCTTGAGGGCTCGCCGCTGGTCGGGCAGTCGGTCGCCGACGCCAAGCTTGGCGAACGCTACGGGGTCTACGTGCTGGAGCTGCTGCGCGGCGACGAGGAGGTCTGGGCTCCGCGGGCGCAGAAGCTGCAGGCGAACGACATCCTGCTGGTCCGCGGCGACTGGCAGAAGCTGACCGACATGCGCGATGAAACCAAACTGGTGCTGGAGCCCAAGTTCAAGCTGCGCGACTCGCAGTTCGATGCGCCAGACCAGGTCCTGACCGAGGCGATGATCTCGCCCGGCTCGCGCTTTGTCGGCCATACCCTGGCCGAGCTGGACTTCCAGTGGCACTACAACGCCACCGTGCTGGCCATCCACCGCCGCGGCGAAGTGCTGCGCAACACCCTGCGCGACGCCCGGCTCAACGTCGGCGACGTGCTGCTGATGCTGGCCCGTTCGGACGAGATGCCGCACCTGCGGCGCAACCGGAACTTCATCGTCCTGAGCGCGCGTGAGGACGACGCCGCGCAGCGACGCAAGGCCTGGCTGGCCATCGGCACCATGGCTGCCGTGGTCGGCGTCGCCGCGGCCGGCTGGCTGCCGATTGTCACCTCGGCGATCATCGGCTGCCTGGCCGTGGTCCTGCTCGGCTGCCTTGAGCCCGAAGAGGCCTACGAGGCGATCGACTGGCGGGTGATCATCCTGCTTGCCGGCGTCCTGCCGCTGGGCATCGCCCTGCAGACGTCAGGCGCGGCGGGTCTGCTGGTCGACGGCGCGCTCGGCCTCATCGGGGACGGCAGTCCGCTGCTGGCCCTGGCCATGATCTACCTGCTGACCGCCACCCTGACCGAAGCGATGAGCAACAACGCGGCCGCCGTCCTGCTGGCGCCGATCGCCTTCGCCACCGCCCAGGCGCTCGGCGTCAGCCCTACGCCCTTCCTGGTCGCGGTCGCCTTTGCCGCCTCGACCAGCTTCGCCACTCCGGTGGGCTATCAGACCAACACCATGGTCTACAGCGTCGGCGGCTACCGCTTCGCCGACTTCGTGCGGGTCGGCCTGCCACTGAACCTGGTGTTCTGGGCCCTCTCGGTGTTCCTGATCCCGCGCCTGTTCCCGTTCTGATCCTTGTTCACCCGGGGTTTCCGGGTATGGCGGGTACCATGTCGGCCGTTTTTTGACCGTCAGGAGCCCCGCATGATCCGTAACGCCCTCGCCCTGGGCCTTGCCCTTGGCCTTGTATCCACCGCCGCCCTTGCCGACGAGACCGAGAAGACCGAAGGCTGGTCCGGGACCGGCGAGCTGGGTTTCGCTCTGGCCCGTGGCAATGCCAAGTCGGAGAACCTCAACACCAAGCTGAGCTTCGTCAACGAAGACGATCAGTGGAAACACCAGTTCAACCTGTCGGCGCTGCGTGCCAAGGGCGAGACCTCGGGTGACTTCGACGGCGACGGGATCGAGGAAGAGCGCTTCGAGCTCAACGCCAACCGCTACCAGGCGGGTGCCTCCAGCGCGCTCAAGATGAACGAGCGCGCCTACTGGGTTGGCACCCTGCGCTACGAGAACGACGACTTCGCCCCTTCCGAACACCAGACCACCTTCGCGCTCGGCTACGGCTACAGCGTGATCAAGAACGACACCACGCTGCTGAACCTGGAAGCCGGCCCCGGCTACCGCCGAGCCAAGAACGCCAGCACCGGCGAGACCGACTCCGACACCATCTTCCGCGCCCAGGCCGAGTTCGCTCACCAGCTGACCGAGAACACCTCGCTGGACAACCTCCTGCTGGTCGAAGCCGGCGACGACAACACCTTCGTCCAGAACGACTTCGGGCTTAAGGTGGCGATGAACAGCAAGCTGGCGCTGAAGGCGGGCGTGCAGGTCCGCAACAACAGCGACGTCGGCCCCGGCGTCGACAAGACCGACACGCTGACCACGGTGAATCTGGTCTACACCTTCCGCTGAGCCGCATCCGACGCACCCCATCCGGGCCTGCAGCAAGCCGCTGAAGGGCTGGATGGGGCGCGAAGCAGACATTCGCCACCGTCCCCGATCGGGCGGGCTTTTCGTAGGAGCGGACATGGCCGCGACCGCGGAGCTTCGCCCTTGCCTCGGTCTGTGGCGAACACGTCACGCCGCGGTCGCGCCCATGTGCGCTCCTACAGTCGGGCTTCGTTGGGCGTCAGCGAAGCCCCATAGGGTGCGTCTTGGACGCACCGATACGGGCGTTCGGACGGTACGCCCGGTGCGGCCAGCCGCACCCTATGCATGTCTGCTTTGCGCCCTGACCGGCCGCCGCGTGCGGTGGGCTCAGGCCGGCTCGCCGAGCAGCCTGCGAGCGCCCTGGGCGAGCAGGGCCTCGGCGACCCGCTCGCCGAGTTGCCCGGGAGATTCGGCCTCGGCCGCGGCCAGGTGGGCGCGGATCAGTTCGCCGCTGGCGGCATCGCCCACCAGGCCCTGGAGGTCCATGCCGCCGCCTTCGCGCAAGGTGGCGAAGGCCGCGACCGGCACATGGCAACTGCCGTGCAGATGCCGGTTCATGGCCCGCTCCGCCTCGACGCAGCGCCGCGTATCGAGGTCGTCGAGGGGCGCCAGCAATCCGGCGACCTCGGGATCCCCCTCGCGGGCTTCGATGGCGATGGCCCCCTGGGCTGGCGCCGGTAGCCACTCGGGGGCGGCCATCCGGTCGCGGATCCTTGCGTCGAAGCCAAGACGCATCAGTCCGGCGCAGGCCAGCACGATGGCGTCATACTCGCCGGCGTCGAGCTTGGCCAGTCGTGTGTTCACGTTGCCGCGCAGGTCGCGGAGCACGAGATCGGGGCGCTGCGCGCGCAGCTGGGCCTGGCGGCGCAGCGAGGAGGTGCCGACCACGGCGGCTTCCGGCAGGTCGTCGAGCGTCGCATGGCGCGGGCTGACGAAGGCATCGAAGGGGTCCGCGCGCTGCAGGATCGACGGCAGACAGAACGGGCCGTCGAGCTCCATCGGCACGTCCTTGAGCGAATGCACTGCGCAGTCGGCTTCGCCGCGCAGCATGG
This sequence comes from Pseudomarimonas salicorniae, assembly GCF_023156535.1. Lineage (GTDB taxonomy): Bacteria > Pseudomonadota > Gammaproteobacteria > Xanthomonadales > Xanthomonadaceae > Pseudomarimonas > Pseudomarimonas salicorniae. The sequence goes on from NZ_JALNMH010000007.1 coordinate 147,411, forward strand.
CCAGCTCCAGCTCCTTGAGGAACAGCCCCTTGCCGCCTATCGCGGCCAGCGAGCGGTCCAGCACCTCGTCGCCGCGGGTGGACAGCGGGACGAGCTCGACCACCAGGCCAGGGTGGAGTGTGCGCAAAAGCGAAGCAACATGTTCAGTCTGCCAGAGGGCCAGCGCACTCTTGCGCGTGGCGATGCGAAGTGGTCTCACGGGCGATCGGTCACAGTTCCAGAACTTTCTTTCGTAGGCCCGGCAGGCATCGGCGGGATACATCGAGCAGCTCGCTCGTATTGCGCAGCCGGGCCCGGGTGTGGCCGTCGGCTCCGCGGCGCAGCTCCATGATCTCGTCGGCGGCGACCAGGCAGTTGCGGTGGATGCGCAGGAAGCGGTCGCCGAACTCTGATTCCAGGGATTTCAGCGAGTCCTCGATGAGATCCTCGCCGTGGGCGTGGTGGATGACCACGTATTTCTCGTCGGCCTGCAGGTAGCGGATCTCCTCGATCGGGATCAGCCGCATGCTGCCGCGAAGGCGTGCGCACAAGTGGGTGCGCTGGCGCTCTTCACCGGCGGCCTCGTCGATCGCCGCAAGCCCCGGTGGCCCGATGCGCCGGGCGCGCCCCAAGGCCTCGCGCAGGCGCTCGACGCGCACCGGCTTGAGCAGGTAGTCGATCGCGCCGGCTTCGAAGGCGGCGAGCGCGTGCTCGTCATAGGCAGTGCAGAAGACAACGGCCGGGGCGTGGCTGGTCGAGGCCAGATGCGCAGCCGCCTCCAGCCCGTCCATCACCGGCATGGCGATGTCCAGCAGCACGAGGTCGGGCTTGAGCGCAGCAGCCTGCTCGCAGCCCTCCCGTCCATTGCTTGCTTCGGCCACCACCTCGGCGCCCTCGACCTGGCCGAGCAGATCGCGGAGTCGCTGCCGCGCGAGCGGCTCGTCGTCAACGATCAGGATGCGCATCGTTCGCCGTGTCCTGCAGCGGAAGTCGGACAGTACAGCGATAGTAGCCGTCATGATAGCCGCGGGTCATCCTCGCCGCGTCGCCGAAGTGGTAGGACAGACGCTGCAGGATGTTCGGAAGGGCATGGCGATTGCCGCCGGACAGCGCGTCCTGCGGCGGCGGGCAGGGATTCAGCACCTCGATTTCCGCAGCGCCCCCGCGCGCATGGACGCCGATCGAGATACGCCCCCCTCGCGGCAGCCGCGCCAGGCCGTGGTGAACGGCGTTCTCGATCAGTGGCTGGATGCTCAGCTTGGGCACCCGCACCCGGCCCACCAGGGATTCGTCGAGGCGCCAGTCGACCTCGAGACGCTCGGCCAGCCTCAATTTCTCGATGGCGAGGTACTGACGGCACAGCGCCAGTTCCTCGTCCAGGCCGCACATGCCGTCGCCCGCGCCCAGAGCGGCTCGGAACAGGTCGGCGAGGTCCTCCACCGCGCGCTCGGCGGTCTCGGGATCATGCCGCACCAGGCTGGCGATGCTGTTCATGCTGTTGAACAGGAAATGCGGACGGATCCGCGCCTGCAGCGCGTCGACCGCGGCCCTCGCCTGGGCCCGCTCATTACGCAGCCAGAGCTCCTGTACGTGGAAGTAGCGCAGCAGGAAGGCGCTTAGCACCGCGCATATCGCGCCGCTGCGCCAGACCAGCTCGGCGCCGAGGCCGTCTTCGGAACCGGGCACGATGAGCACGTCAGAGAGTTCCACGACCAGGGCGCAGGCAAGAAGTGTGGCCAGAACCGGCAAGGCCCAGGCGACCAGCGCCCCGGCGGGCAGCGGCAGGCGGCGCAGCGGGTCGCGCATCTTGCAGAGCAGGACGGCGCAGAGCACGGCCAGCCACAGGGCCAGCGCGCTGGCGGCGAAGAAGGGTCCGCCGCCCTGCAACCCCGAGGGCGCCAGCCAAAGCACCACCACCACCAGTTCCGCGGCCACCAGGGTAGTGAAGAGGATCTTCGCCCGGCAGAAATCCGCCGGCTCGAAAGGGGTTGCCCAGGCTCGATGCCAGTGCCGACGCCAGCGTTCCCAGCGATGCGTCAACATCGGAACGGCGTCCTGGCTTTGTGGCTCTGCGCTCGCCCACCCATTGCCCTTCCCCGGAGCCCGAACCCGGCCTCAAGTGGAGCATGTCCGCGGGCGCAGGGCCAAGCCCTGCCGTCGACGGCAGCGTCGCGTGCGTCGGAAGGGCGCGGACACGAGGACGCCCGGGCACGCGGCCCGGGCGTCGACGGTCAGCACCGGCTGATCAGAAGATGTCGACGCTGGTCGAAAGGGTAAACAGGACCCGTCCGTCGGCGTTCGGCGCATCATCAAGGCTGGTGTCGGAATAGCCGACGTAGAAGCTGAACGAGCCGACTTCGCGGGACAGGCCGACCTGGCCGTGCGTGTAGTCCTCGAGCGAGCCGTCCGAGTAGTTCACCCGGGTGCCCTCGAGGTCCAGCGACCAGTTCTCGCTGATGGCGAATGAGTGGAGCAGCTTGAAGCGGTTGAAGCTGCCGCCGAAAACGTCATCGTCGTCGCCGAGGAAGAGCTTCGCCGTGGTGCCGGTCGGGAAGGTCAGCGCGCCCATGACCTCGCCGTAGTCGTAGCTGGAGGGGGCTCCGGTGTAGGTGTAGTACAGCACGCCCACGTCCCAGCCCCAGCCACTGTCGTATTCCTGGGCATAGCCGGCGTAGTAGTCGATCTCGATATCGGCCGGATCGCCGTCGCCGAAGTCGACGTTGGAGCCCCAGATGCCTGCGTAGAAGCCGCTGTCCGCGGCGTAGTCGAAGCTCGCCTGGAAGGCCGGGTGGAAGTCGCCGTCGTCGCTGCCCTGGGTCTGGCTGATGCCGTCGAACAGGTAGTCGGAAGCGAAGGTGAAGGTGGCCGAGGCCGAGCCCGCCACGGCGGAGCCGCCGAAACCGGCAAGGGCCAGGAACAGGATGGTGCGACGCATGTGAACCCCCTTTCTAACGTGCCTTGGGTCGATATGCCGATGGCGGCGGGGCATGGCCGCGCGCCGCGGCGTCTGCTTTCGGATTGCGGTTGCCGGATCGGGGACCGGTGAGTCGATGGTGGCCGTGGGAAATCCGATTTGCAAACCCTTTTCGGGGATTATTGCGGTGCAACATGCACCAGACCGGGGCGACCTACAGCAGCAGCTTGGCGGCCAGGTCCTCCGCCGGCATAGGCCGCCCGAACAGGTAACCCTGGGCGTCGTCGCAGCCCATCTGCAGCAGCTGTTCGCGCTGCGCCGGCGTCTCCACCCCCTCGGCGATCACCCGAAGGTGCAGCAGGTGGCCCATGTTGATCACCAGCGCGGCGATGACCTGGTCCTCGGCGCGCTCGGTGAGGCCGGTGATGAAGGCGCGGTCGATCTTCAGCCGGTCGATCGGCAGGCGCTGAAGGTGGCTGAGCGAGGAGTAGCCGGTGCCGAAATCGTCGATGGCCACGCCGGTACCCATCTCGCGCACCTGCTGCAGCACGCGGGACAGGCCCAGCGTGTCTTCCATCATCAGGCTCTCGGTGACCTCCAGCTCGAGCATGGAAGGATCGACCGAGGTCTCCTGCAGCACGCCGCGCAGCATCGGCACGAAATCCGGATCCTTGAGCTGGCGCATCGAGACATTGACCGCCATGCGCAACCGGCGGCCGGTCTGCCGCGTCCACAGCTGCTGCTGGCGGCAGGCCTCGCGGAGGATCCACTCGCCCATGGCGACGATCAGCCCGGAATCTTCAGCCGCCGGGATGAAGGACAGCGGCGGAACCAGTTCCTGCGCCGAACGCTGCCAGCGGACCAGGGCCTCGACCCCGAACACCTCGCCGCTGGCGAGCGTCACCTGCGGCTGGTAGAACAGCTTCAGGCACTGCCGCTCGACCGAATAGCGCAGCTCGCGGATGGTCTGCAGGCGCCGCTGCAGGGCGCGCTCCAGCCCATCGTCGAAGAACTGGAACGAGGAGCGACTGACCCGCTTGGCCTGCTTGAGCGCAATGCCCGCATTGCGGAACACCACCGAGGGCTCGGCGCCATGCTGCGGGAAGCGCGCGATGCCGAGCGACATCGACAGCGGAATCTCGTTGCCATCGATCTCGATGTTGTGCTCCAGCCGCCGGGCCAGCTCGCGCAGGCGCGCCTCGAGATCGGCCTGCTCGCCTTCGTGGAGCAGGGCGAAGGTATCGGCCGAGATCCGGGCGATGAAGCTCTGCTGGCCGAACACCGCGCGCATGATCGCCCCGGCGGCCTGCAGCGTGCGGTCGCCGATCTCGTGGCCGAGTCCGTCGTTGACCGCCTGGAAGTTGTCGATGTCGGCCACCACCAGGCTGAAGCGCGCGTCCTCGGCGCCCCGACGCTCGATCTCGCGCTCGAAGGCGGCCCGATTGGGCAGGCGGGTCAGGCGATCCCAGTAGGCGAGGTCCTCCAGCGCCTCGAAGAGATGCGCGTTGTCGAATCCCACCGCGATGTTGATCGAGAACAGTTCCAGCAGCTTGCGATCCAGGTCCGAGAGCTGCTTGCGGGTGGTGATATGCACACACAGGGCTTCGCCGCGGGGAGAGCGGATGTAGAGCGCGGCACGATCGGCAGCGAAGAAGCTTTCGCGTCGCGCCAGGACCCGTTCGACATCCGCGACCAGCTGCGAATGGCCCACTTCCTCGACCGGCAGGCCACGGAAGGCCGCGAAGCGGCCGGAGCCGGCCAGCACCCGGGCCGGGCCTGCTCCGGCAACGGCGGACTGCACGCAGACCACGCCATCGTCGGGGGTCTGCAGCAGGGAGCAGATCTGGATGAGCACGCCGCTGGAGAACCGCCCTACCGCCTGCACGGCAAGCAGGTTGGAAGCCGCGCCGATGATCTCCTCCAGGCCCCGCCGGTTGGCCTCGATGGTGCGGATCTGCTCGTAGGAACGCAGCGCCGACGCCAGCGTGGTGATCAGGCGTGTCGAGGTCAGCTCCGACTTGGCCTTGTAGTCGTTGATGTCATAGCGCTGGACCACGTCCAGTTCCGGGGCATAGCCCGGTTGTCCGGTGCGCAGGATGATCCTGACCGCCCGGTCGGCCAGGGTGTCGCGGATATAGCCGACCAGCTCAAGGCCGGCATCGTCGGCCTCCATGACCACGTCGAGCAGGACGCAGCTGTAGCGGTGCGCCGCCATCATCTCGCGTGCCTGGGCGGCAGAAAAAGCGGAATCGAACCTCAATCCGCGATCGAACAGCCTCACCCCGCGCAGGGCGAAGGTCGTCGCCCGGTGGATCTCCTCATCGTCGTCGACGATCAGGATCCGCCAGGATTCCCGCGGCTCCACCGCCGGTGGCGGCCCGGGCTCTGCATCGTCCAGGAACTGCAGCAGATCCTCGTCATGCATCGAGCAGCCCGCCGTCCGTCGCCCACCACTGCCTCCTCACGCCAGACCCCCCTGCCGCTGCATGACCTGTCGACCTGCGGGCCGACCCCGGATGATTCGACGCATGATCCTGCCACGAGGCCTGCCGCAGCGCCATGACCTCGCCCTGGCGCCCACTGGCGCGCAGCCGCCGGCGCGGGTAGCGTTGGAGAAGGCCGCAGGGGCTCCCAGGGAGGACGGATGGAAAAGATCTGGCTCAAACACTACCCGGCCGGAGTGCCGGCCACGGTCGACACCAGCGGCTATTCCTCGGTCGTGGCGCTCATCGAGGAAAGCTTCCGCAAGTACGGCGACAACCCGGCCTACGTGTGCATGGGGCGCAGCATCAGCTTCGCCGACCTCGACCGGCTCTCGGCCCGCTTCGGCGCCTTCCTGCAGTCCCGCGGACTGCAGCGCGGAGACCGGGTCGCGGTCATGCTGCCCAACGTGCTGCAGTATCCGGTGGCCGCCGCAGCCGTGCTGCGGGCGGGCTTCGTCCTGGTCAACGTCAACCCGCTTTACACCCCCCGCGAGCTGCGCCACCAGATGGAGGACTCCGGGGCGAAGGCGATCGTGGTGCTGGAGAACTTCGCCGCCACGGTCGAGAAGGTGCTGCCCGACACCGGACTGAAGCTGGTCGTGGTGTGCTCGATGGGCGATCTGCTGGGCTTTCCCAAGGGCGCCATTGTCGACTTCATGGTGCGCAGGGTGAAGAAGCTGGTGCCGCCTTTCTCCCTGCCCACAGCCGTCTCCTTCAAGCAGGCCATGGCCGAGGGCGCCCGCGGCAGCCTCAGCCCGGCGACCCTCGAGCAGGACGATGTCGCCGTGCTGCAGTACACGGGCGGCACCACCGGCGTGGCCAAGGGCGCGGTGCTGCTGCATCGCTCGCTGATCGCCGCCCTGCTCAGCTCGGAGGCCTGGATGCAGCCGGGGCTCAAGCGCCGGCCGACCAGCGGTCCGCTGACCATCCTCTGCGCACTGCCGCTGTACCACGTCTTCGCCTTCGTCACCTGCGGCCTGCTGGGGATGCGTACCGGCGGCTGCAACATCCTGATCCCCAACCCGCGCGACATCCCGGGGCTGGTCGCGACGCTCAAGCAGCACCGGATCAACATCTTCCCTGCGGTGAACACCCTGTTCAACGCGGTGGCCAATCACCCGGACGCGGCCACTGTCGACTGGTCCGAGCTGCTGATCTCCAACGGTGGCGGCACGGCGATCCAGCAGGCGGTGGCTGAGCGTTGGCTGGCGCTGACCGGCTGCCCGGTGGTGGAAGGCTACGGGCTGTCTGAGTCGTCGTCGGGCATCACCTGCAACCCCACCGACAGCGATGCCTACACCGGGACGATCGGCATGCCGATGCCCAACGCCGACCTCCGACTGGTCGACGACGAAGACCAGGATGTGGCCCCGGGCCAGCCGGGCGAGATCGCCCTCAAGAGCCCGCAGATGATGGCCGGCTACTGGCAGCGCCCCGAAGAAACCGCCAAATCGATGACCGAGGACGGATACTTCAAGACCGGCGACATCGGCGTGATCGACGAGCGCGGCTACCTGAAGATCGTCGACCGCAAGAAGGACATGATTCTGGTCTCCGGCTTCAACGTGTATCCGAACGAGGTCGAGGCCGTGGCCGCGGGCTGCCCCGGCGTGCTCGAGACCTGCGCCATCGGCGTGCCCGACGAGGCCAGCGGCGAGGCAGTGAAGCTGTTCGTGGTGAGGAAGGACCCGGCCCTGACCATCGAGGCGGTCAAGGCCTACCTTTCCGAGCACCTAACGGGCTACAAGAAGCCCAGGCATATCGAGTTCCGCGACGAACTGCCGAAAACGCCGGTCGGCAAGATCCTGCGCCGCGAGCTGCGCGACGAGGAAATGAAGAAGCGCAGCGCCTGATCCGATTGCCGCGTCGGCACGAAGCCGACGCGTCAGCCGACGCCGGACTCAGAACTCCAGTCGCAGTCCAAGGCTCCAGTACGCCTGGGACGTGTTGGCCAGCCCGAACAACCGACGGTACGACACGAAGCCCGACGTGCCTCCGGCGCGCAGCCAGGACAGGGTAAGGCCGGCATCACCATAGCGGCTGTCCACCGCGCCCCCCGGCAGCAGGAAGGCCGTGCCGGCCGGGTCATTGACGAAGCGGCCACGAAGCGACTCGGCCTCGTCCTCGAACTGCAGGACCCAGGCCGCATCGAACTGCGGCAGGAGGACGCCCCAGCGGGTGGAGATCGCCCACTGTGCGCTTCCGCCCAGCCGCGCGATCAGCGAGCGGATGGTCTGCTCCTGAATGGCCACCGCAAAGGCATCCGAGCCGTCGGTGGCACGTTCGGAGAAGCCGTCGATCCCGAAGCGGCTGTACTCGAACGCGGCCCGCGGCCCGAAGCTGGCGGCGCCCCGCTGCCAGTCCCAGCCGGCGGACACGCTGGCGGTGAGCAATTCGGTGTCGGAATCCGCCGCAAGGACGTCGACCGCTTCGAGGGACTCGTCGTCGGTCACGGCGGAGAAGCGCGCCACCCGTGACTGGTCAAGGCTGCCGCGTCCCCAGCCCAGACTGGCATCGACAAATCCCTGCCCGAAGCCCCGGCTGGCATACCCGACAATCGAAGTCTGGCGCAGTTCGAGAGCGCCGGCACCCGCATCGAGGTCGGCATCGAATCGCGTATGGGCCAGCGCCATGCCGAGCACCCAGCGGCCTGTTCCCGGGCGCCAGTCCGCACCCAGCAGGAAGGTGTCACTGTCGCTGTCGAATCCGCTTTCCAGCTGCGTCGCGTCGCGATCGGCGTCGCCGCGGGTATAGGTCGCAAAGACGCCGATGCCGCGTCCGAGCAGCCCGGCTGCCTCGTCCTCGGCAGCCGCCAGAGGCAGGAAGCCCAACACCCCATCCAGGCCATCGGCCTGCAGCGCAAGCCCCTGCCCCGCGCCGCCGCGCACCGCCTGGAGCCTGCGCCCCACCGAACCCAGCTGGCCACCCGCCAGAGAGCGGAATCCCCGACGCTGACTGGAAAGCTCCTCGCCCAGAACGCCGCGCAGGGTGTCGACCAGCTGCCTTGCGGCGCCGGGGTCACGCAGGGCCAGCCGCAGCAGCTGGCAGCGGCGCTGCAGCTCGCTGCCCGGCGGCGGGCGACTGGTCGCACAGAGCTGGGCGAGGCTGCTCAGCTGCGACTGGACCAGCGGATCAGGCGTGTTCTCGATGATCAGTGCCAATCGATCGCGCAGGGCAGCAGGATCGTCATCGTCATCGCGAATCAGCACCGTGAAACTGCTGGGCGTGCCCAACCGATAGCAGGGACTCGGGCGCAGCACCACGCGCAGGTCCTCATCGGGCTCGGGCCGATCATCGTCGATGATCTGGATGCGCACCTCGGCGCGCATGCCGCCCTCGGGAATCGGCGGGATCATGTCCAGCAGGCGGAAGTCCTCGCCTTCCCGCGCGCTGCCGCCGGCCAGGTCGACCTCGACGCAGACGCCGCCGGGTGGCGCCGGCCGGTCGAGTCGCAGCTCGACCCGCACCGGGTCGCGGGAACCTTCGGTGGCGATCGCACGGCTGACGGCCACGCTGAGTGTGGGCGGCTCCTGCTGCGCCATCGCAGCGCCGACCGGCAACCAGGCAAGCAGCGCGAGGCTGCAGATCCGAAGAGTGGCGTTCATGCTTCCCCCTCTGAACACTATGTTCAACCGCCAGCAGGCGGGACCCCGGGGCATGATCGCGCGTTGTTCAGCCGCTGGCCACCCTTGCCTGGTCGGGCCACAGTCCGCGGATGGCGGCGATACCCTGCGCGCCGCAGGCGCGGGCGGCGGGAAGGTCTTCAGGAACCAGGCCGCCGAGGGCGTAGATCGGCAGCGCGCAGCGTGCGCGCAGCGCGACGAATTCCTCCCAGCCGAGGGGGCGGGCGCCCGGGTGGGTGGCGGTGGACGCCACCGGCCCCAGCAAGACCGCATCGAGATCGAGCGATGCCGCGCGCGCGAGCTCGCTGGCGTCGTGGCAGGAGGCCGTGATCGCGTCCAGCCCGTACAGCTCGGCGCGCTCGACAGTCGCCAGCATCGACGAACGCAGGTGCAGTCCGCAGCCCAGCCTGCGCGCCTCGTCCGGCTCGCCATTGAGAAGCACCTCGATGCCCGCGGCGCGCAGCCGCGCCAGCTGGGCGGCGAGCAGCCCGATGGCCGCGCTGCGCTCCCACTGCGGCAGCCGCCACTGCAGGCGCAGCGGACTGCCTTGGGCGATCAGCCGGTCAAGACCGCGAACCAGCGCCTCCGTTCGGTCTGCAGCCAGATCAGGGGTAATGGCATAGCAGGCGGGATCGAGCAGCGCCGCGGTCACCGGCAGGTCGGCGGGCGGCATCGAATAGGCGCGGAGCCGCTCCGCCGCGACCCAGGCCAACGCCTGTCCCTCGCGCCCGTGGGCCTCGCCCTTGAAAGCCTGCACCTCGAAGGCGCAGAGCCTCCAGGGACCACGTGCCCCGGTCTGGGGCACCTCGATCAGCGCCGAGATGCCGCCGATGACGACGCCCAGTTCCTCTTCAAGCTCGCGGCGCAGGGCCTCTTCCAGCGACTCGCCGGGCTCGGCCTTGCCGCCCGGATACTCCCACCTGCCCGCATGCTCACCGCGCGTGCGCTGGGCCAGCAGGATGCGCCCCTCGGCGTCGCGGAGGATGCCGGCGACGACCTTGGCCTCATGGCTGGAGGGGGGGGATGGGCGATCCGTCATCGCGCCAACTCCTGCAGCGGCGGTGACGCGGAACCACCTGTCCCGCGCTGTTGCGAATCACCAATCACGAATCACGGGCTGGGCGCGCTGCCCGGCCAGCGGGCCTGCATGCCCGCTGCCGTTCGAGGGCGCGCGAGGCTGCGCCTCGCTGGCGCGCCCTCTCACCCCAGCTGCCCGTGGCAATGCTTGTACTTCTTGCCGCTGCCGCAGGGACAGGGCTCGTTCCGGCCAACCTTGGGCGCCTCGCGGGTCATCGGCGAGGCCTGGCCGGACTGCGCGGCCAGCACCTGGGCCGCTTCCTCGTCGGCGCTGTAGCCGCCGGCGCTTTCGTGCTGGAAGCGCAGGCGGTCAGCCTGGGCCTGCTGCCGGCGCCGCTCCTCTTCCTCGAGGCGGGCAACTTCCTCCTCGCTTCGGATGCGCACGCGAGCCAGCAGGGTGATCAGGTCGCGCTTGACCTTGTCCAGCATCTCGGAGAACAGCTCGAAGCTCTCGCGCTTGTACTCCTGCTTCGGCTGCTTCTGCGCATAGCCACGCAGATGGATGCCCTGGCGGAGGTAGTCCATGCGCGCAAGGTGCTCCTTCCAGCTCTGGTCGAGCACGTTGAGCATCAGGTGCTTCTCGAGCTGGCGCATCATCTCGGCGCCCACCTGCTCTTCCTTCGCAGCGAACACCTGGTTGCCCAGCTCGCGGATGCGCTCGGCAATGACCTCGGCCGTGAGGTCCTCGTCGGCCTCCGCCATCGCCTTGAGGTCGACGCGCAGCCCGAAATCGGACTCCAGTTCGCGCTCAAGGCCGGGTAGGTCCCACTGCTCGTCGATCGAGCCGGGCGGCACGTGCTTGTGCACCGTCGCGGTGAACACGTCATCGCGGATGCCGAGCACGCTGTCGTGGACGTCCTCGGCTTCGAGCAGATCGTTGCGCTGCTCGTAGATGACCTTGCGCTGGTCGTTGGAGACGTCGTCGAAATCGAGGAGGTTCTTGCGGATGTCGAAGTTGTGCGCCTCGACCTTGCGCTGCGCCTTCTCGATCTGCCGGCTGACCAGCTTGTCCTCGATGGCGTCGTCTTCCTTCATGCCGAGGAAGGCCATCGCCTTCTGCACCCAGTCGGCAGCGAAGATGCGCATCAGGTTGTCTTCGAGAGACAGGTAGAAGCGCGAGCTGCCCGGGTCGCCCTGGCGACCGGAGCGGCCGCGCAGCTGGTTGTCGATGCGCCGCGACTCGTGGCGCTCGGTGCCGATGATGTGCAGACCGCCGGCCTCCAGCACCTTGGCGTGACGCTCCTTCCACTGCGCCTTGACCTTCTCGACGTCGGCCGGATCGGGGTTCTCGCCCAACTCGTGCAGCTCGGCCTCGAGGTTGCCACCCAGCACGATGTCGGTACCGCGGCCGGCCATGTTGGTGGCGATGGTCACCGCCCCCGGGCGTCCGGCCTGGGCCACGATCTGCGCTTCGCGTTCGTGCTGCTTGGCGTTCAGCACCTCGTGCGGGATCTTCTCGTTGGTGAGGATCTGCGCAATCAGCTCGGAGACCTCGATCGAGGTGGTACCGACCAGCACAGGCTGGCCGCGCTTGTGGCAGTCGCGGATATCCTCGACCACGGCGCGGAACTTGGCCTCCTTCTTCAGGAAGACGAGGTCGGGGGTGTCCTTGCGAACCATCGGCCGGTGGGTGGGGATCACCACCACCTCGAGTCCGTAAATGGTCTGGAACTCGTAGGCCTCGGTGTCGGCCGTGCCGGTCATGCCGGCGAGCTTGCCGTACATGCGGAAGTAGTTCTGGAAGGTGATGCTGGCCAGCGTCTGGTTCTCGCGCTGGATCGGCACGCCTTCCTTGGATTCGACGGCCTGGTGCAGGCCATCCGACCAGCGCCGACCCGGCAGGGTGCGGCCGGTGAACTCGTCGACAATCACCACCTCGCCGTCGCGGACGATGTAGTCGACGTCGCGCTGGAAGAGGTGGTGGGCGCGGAGGGCCGCATTGAGATGGTGGACGACCTGGATGTTCTGGCCGTCGTACAGGCTGTCGTCGGCGCCGATGATCCCGGCCTCGCGCAGCAGGGCCTCGGCGTGCTCCATGCCCTGCTCGGACAGGTGCACCTGCTTGCCCTTCTCGTCAACGTAGAAGTCGCCCTCGGCGTCCTCGCTGGCCTGGCGCTGCAGCTCCGGCACCACCCGGTTGACGCGGATGTAGAGCTCGGGCGACTCGTCGGCCGGTCCGGAGATGATCAGCGGCGTACGTGCCTCGTCGATCAGGATCGAATCGACCTCGTCGACGATGGCGAAGTTGAGCCCGCGCTGGAAACGGTCGTCCTTCGACAGCGCCATGTTGTCGCGCAGGTAGTCGAAGCCGAACTCATTGTTGGTGCCGTAGGTGATGTCGGACCCGTAGGCGCCCTTCTTGTCGGCGTGCGGCATGCCCGGATAGACCACGCCCACCGACAGACCCAACCAGTTGTAGACCTTGCCCATCCAGGCGCTGTCGCGCTTGGCCAGGTAGTCGTTGACGGTGACCACGTGCACGCCCTTGCCGGACAGCGCATTGAGGTAGACCGGCAGGGTGGCGACCAGCGTCTTGCCCTCGCCGGTGCGCATCTCGGCGATCTTGCCGAGGTGCAGCACCATGCCGCCGATCAGCTGCACGTCGTAGTGGCGCATGCCGAGCACGCGGCGGGCCGCTTCGCGCATGACCGCGAAAGCCTCCGGCAGCAGCGCATCCAGCGTCTCGCCCTGTGCGTAGCGCTCCTTGAACTCGGCGGTCTTGCCCTTCAGGGCCTCGTCGTCGAGCGCCTGCATCTGCTGCTCGAGGCCGTTGATGCGGGTGACGTTCTTGGACAACTGCTTGAGCAGGCGCTCGTTGCGGCTGCCGAAGACGCTGGTCAGGAGTTTGTTGAGCATGGGAAGTCCGGCTGATGGCGCAGGGCGCCCGCCGCTGGCGGACGCAGAGAAGCGAAAGGCCGCGCGGGGCGGCCAGTCGGCTATTGTAACCTTGGGGCGCCTTCGCCGCGAATCAAGGCAGCGGAGGCAGGCCCGCCGCCGGCGGGCGCGGCGCTCAGCCGCGTGCCGGGCTGGCGCTCTTCAGGTAGGCGTGCGGGTTGACCGGACGGTCGTTCAGCCAGACCTCGAAGTGGACATGGACGCCGGTGGCACGGCCGGAGCGGCCCATCAGGCCGATCACTTCGCCGGCGCGGACCCGCTGCCCCGGCTCGACCAGGTTCTTCTGGTTGTGCGCATAGCGCGTCATGTAGCCGTTGCCATGGTCGATGTCGACCATGTTGCCGTAGCTCGGGTGACGACCGGAGAAGGCCACCACGCCGTCGGCCACGCTCAGCACATCCGAGCCCAGCGGTCCGCTGAAATCCATCCCGCGATGAAACTCGCGCTTGGCAGTGAAGGGGTCGCTGCGCATGCCGAAGCTCGACGAGGCGTAGCCGGCGCGGACCGGCAGGCCGGCCGGACGCAGCGCGGTGTCGACGTCGCGGTCGAGCAGGAGGTTCTCGAGCAGATCGAGCTGTTGGGTCTGGGTTTCGATGCGGCTGGCCAGTGCCTCCAGCGAAGCGCGCACACTTCGGTCGGCCGGCGTGCCGAAGTCGTCATAGGATTCCGGGCCGCCAAGCGCAGGGGCCTCGCTGAAGTTGAACTCGCCGTCGTCGAGCTGGGCCATCCGCGTCAGCCGCTCGCCGAGCGCGTTGAGCCGGGTGGACTGGGCCTGCAAGGCGCCCATCTGGGCGGCCATGGCGTTGAGCTCGCGATCGACCTGGGCACGCGCCTCGGCCAGCTCCTCGCTCTGAAGGGTCAGCTGGTCACGCATCTCGCCGATCTCGGCCAGGCCGCCATGGGAGCCGGCTCCACGCAGCAGCGCGCCGCCCGCCGCTCCGAGCGCCAGCACGCACAGCAGGGCAAGGCCCGCGGCGCCGATCAGGCGCGCGTCGTTGATGGCGAACTGCCGGGGAGCGCGGAGAAATTTCGCTACGATGATGATCTTCATTCGGCCTGTTATCCGTTCGTTTGCCCGTGCAGCCCACAGATCGATCATCGTTCAGACCGGCGCTAGGCGCCGCCCGCGACGACCGGCTCCGGTCGCTGGCCGAACGCGCCCAGGCTCTGGATGCGCTCGACCGGCGGCTGCGCCAGTCCCTGCCCCACGAACTTGCCCAGCGGGTCAGGCTGGCCAACGTCCGACAAGGCAGGCTTGTCTTTCTGGTCAGTGCCGCCAGCCTCTCTACCGCACTGCGCCTGCACACGCCCGAACTGCTGCGTGCCGCACGCGAAGCCGGAGTCGAGGCGTCGACTCTGACTGTGAAAGTGGCAACGATGCAGACCGTTCCCCCGGCCGAGACACCGCGTGCACCACCCCTCTCCTCTGCAGCGGGCAGGGAACTGCGCGCTGCGGCAGCTAGCGTGGCCGACCCGGATCTCCGGGACCAGCTGCTGCGAATGGCCATCCTGGCCGAAGAATAGTTCCGAAAACTTACCCCTCGGGCCTCCCGTGGAAAGCCCGCCGAGTCACAGTTCCAACGATTGCTGCGCGCCGGGCCCTCAGACGGAAGCCTGCGCGGGGTGCGCATAGGAGATCGGCGCAGTGGCAGGATCGGTGAAGGTCACCTCCTCCCAAGCACTTTTCTCCGCGCGCAGGGTGCGCAGCAGGAGGTTGTTGAGCTGGTGCCCCGACTTGTAGCCGTAGAAGGCACCGATGAGCGAGTGACCCAGCAGATACAGGTCACCGATCGCGTCGAGGATCTTGTGTTTGACGAATTCGTCCTCGTAGCGCAGACCATCCTCGTTCAGCACCCGGTAGTCGTCGAGCACGATGGCATTGTCCATCGAGCCACCGAGGCCGAGGTTGCGCTCGCGCAGCATCTCGACATCCTTCATGAAGCCGAAGGTGCGGGCGCGGCTGACTTCCTTCACGAAGGAGGTGGTCGAGAAGTCGATCTCGGCACTCGAGCTCGACTGGGTGAACATCGGATGCTTGAAATCGATCGAGAAACCGACCTTGAACCCGTCGAAGGGTTCGAACCGGGCCCACTTGTCGCCATCGCGGACGATGACCGGCTTCTTGATGCGAACGAAGCGCTTGGCGGCGGACTGCTCCTCGATCCCGGCCGACTGCACCAGGAACACGAAGGGGCCGGCCGAACCATCCATGATCGGCACTTCCGGCGCCGACAGGTCGACATAGGCATTGTCGATGCCAAGGCCCGCGAACGCGGACAACAGGTGCTCGACCGTCGATACCCGGACGCCATCCTGGATCAGGGTGGTCGACATATTGGTATCGCCGACCTTTTCCGCGCAGGCGCGGATCTCCACCGGCTCGGGGAGGTCTACGCGGCGGAACACGATGCCGGTGTCGACCGCAGCCGGGCGCAGGGTCATGTAGACCTTGTCGCCAGAGTGCAGGCCCACGCCAGTCGCGCGGATGGTGTTTTTGAGGGTTCTTTGTCTGATCATTATTGTGCGGTCTCCGGGGCAGGAGCGCGACAAAAGTGCCCGGAGAATAGCACAGCGCTCCCGATGAGCAACACCGAAAACGACACTTCGAGTGCTCGCTGTCGCTTTTCTGCAACAGCGGTCTGGCAAGCTCCGCTCGGAGACCCTGTGGTCGCCGGCGGCCGGGCTGCCGGTGCCGGACCCTCCCGGGCCCGGACCGGAACGGCTCCGCTGCGAGGCCGGAGCCGTCCCGTCGCGCTGGGTCAATCCGCCTGCCGACGCAGGAAGGCGGGGATATCGAGGTAGTCGAGCGAGTTGTCCGAAGCCGGCTCGGCGCGCGGGCGGCTGGGCGTCGGAGCCGGAGCCGGGGCCGCCATCGTCTCGGCCGCGGCCATTGCGTGCAGGTCGACCATGCCGGTGGTGGCATTGCGGACCAGCTTGACCTGCGGGCGCTGGACGACCTCGGAGCGGCTCTCCTGCCGGACCGGGGTGCGGGTGGCCATGCGGTTCAGGCCGGTGGCGACCACGGTAACCCGGACCTCATCCTGCATCTCGTGGTCAAGCACGGTGCCGATGACCACGGTGGCGTCCTCCGAGGAGAACTCCTCGATCGTGCGGCCGACCTCGTCGAACTCGCGCATGGTGAAGTCGGGGCCGGCGGTGATGTTGACCAGAATGCCGCAGGCGCCGGAGAGGTTGATGTCATCGAGCAGCGGATTGGAGACCGCGGCCTCGGCGGCCGCCATCGCACGGTCATCGCCACGGGCGTGGCCCGAACCCATCATCGCCATGCCCATCTCGCTCATCACGGTGCGGACGTCGGCGAAGTCGACATTGATCAGGCCGGGACGGACGATCAGGTCGGCGATGCCCTGCACCGCCCCCTGCAGCACGTCATTGGCCGCACGGAAGGCCTGCATCATGGTCGCTTCGCGGCCAAGCACGGTGATCAGTTTCTCGTTGGGGATGGTGATCAGCGAGTCGCAGTGCTGGGCCAGCTCGTCGATCCCCTTGAGCGCGACCTGCATGCGCCGACGACCCTCGAAGGGGAACGGTTTGGTGACCACGGCCACGGTCAGGATGCCCATCTCCTTGGCCAGCTGCGCCACCACAGGCGCGGCGCCAGTACCGGTGCCGCCGCCCATACCGGCGGTGATGAACACCATATCGGCGCCCTCGAGGCACTCGACGATGCGCTCGCGATCTTCCAGCGCCGCCTGCCGGCCGACCTCGGGATTGGCCCCGGCGCCAAGACCCTTGGTCACGTTGACGCCCAGCTGCAGGGTCGACTTGGCGCCGACGCCCTTGATGGCCTGGGCGTCGGTGTTGGCGCAGATGAACTCGACGCCCTCGACCTGGCTGTTGACCATGTGGGCGACTGCGTTGCCGCCGCCGCCGCCGACCCCGACGACCTTGATCACCGCATTGGGTGCGATCTTCTCGACGAACTCGAACATCTTCCTTCTCCTCGCAGAATGTGTTGAATCGATTTGCTTGTGTCGTTCTTCTTCTTGGAGGGCTTAGGGCCTAGGGGCCAGGCCCTAGGAAAGCGCCTCGCCCTGAGCCCTGAGCCCTGAGCCCTGAGCCCTGAGCCCTGAGCCCAGGCCCGGGCTCCTAAAACTCTCCACGCGCCCAGTTGCGCACCCGGCTCCACCAGGAGCCGACCCGCCCAACCGGCAAGACCGGACGGCGCGGGTGTTCGACCTGCGCCCCCCACAGCAGCAGGCCGACGCCGGTGGCATGCACCGGATTGCCGACCACTTCACCCAGGCCCTGCACGTACTGCGGGATGCCCACCCGCACCGGCATGTGCAGCATCTCCTCCGCCAGCTCGGCCACGCCCTCCATCCGCGCGGCGCCGCCGGTCAGCACCAGGCCGGCGCGGACCAGCTCCTCGAACCCGGAGCGGCGCAGCTCGGCCTGGACCATCTCGAAGATTTCCTCGTAGCGGTTCTGCACCGCCTCGGCCAGGGCCTGGCGGGCCAGCCGCCGCGGCGGCCGGTCGCCGACGCTGGGCACCTGGATGCTCTCCTCGGCCGTGGCCAGCTGGGCCAGGGCGCAGGCATAGCGCACCTTGATTTCCTCGGCATGCGGAGTCGGCGTGCGCAGCAGATGGGCGATGTCATTGGTGACCTGGTCGCCGGCGATCGGCAGCGAGGCCGAGTGGCGGATCGCCCCCTGCACGAACACCGCCATGTCGGTCGTGCCGGCGCCTATGTCGACCAGCACCACGCCGAGCTCCTTCTCGTCCGATGTCAGCGTCGCCGCGCTGGAGGCGATCGAGCTGAGCACCAGGTCGTCAACCTGGAGACCGCAGCGGTTGATGCACTTGCCGATGTTCGCCGCCGCCGACTGCGCGCCGACGATCAGGTGGGCACGCACCTCAAGCCGCACGCCGGACATGCCCACCGGATGGCGGATGCCTTCCTGGGAGTTGTCGACGATGTATTCCTGCGGAATGGCGTGGAGGATCTTCTGGTCGGAGGGAATGGCCACCGCCTTGGCAGCCTCCAGCACGCGTTCCATGTCGGCGTAGCTGACCTCGCCGTCACGGATCGGCACGATGCCCGGGGAGTTGCGGCACTGCACGTGGCTGCCGGATATCGAGGCGTAGACGCTGCGGATCTCGCAGCCGGCCATCAGCTCGGCCTCCTCGACCGCGCGCTGGATCGAGTTCACCGTGCTTTCGATGTCGACCACCACGCCGCGCTTGAGGCCGTGCGCGACATGGGAGCCGATGCCGATCACCTCGATCGGGCTGTCGGGGCTGTACTCGCCGACCAGCGCCACCACCTTCGAGGTGCCGACATCGAGTCCAACGATCAGGGATTTGTCGCCTTTGCGGTTCATGCTTGGGGATTCGGGATTCGGGATTCGGGATTCATCGGCGTCGCGCCGGCCGTCTCGGCCCAGCGCAGCGCGAAGCCGTTCGCGTAGCGCAGGTCGGCGCGCTCCAGCGGGCGCTGCTCGACCGCGCGCAGCTCGGCGAACAGCGGAACGAAGCGTTCAAGGCGCGCCATGGGATCACCGCGGCCGGCCATCACCACGGCGCCCTCGGCCAGACGGAAGGACCAGCTGCCGCGGGCAGACAGGCGCAGGCCGACCAGCTCGCTGCCATGCAGCGCAAACAGCGGCGCGGCAAGGCCATGGACACGCATCAACTCGGCAGCGTGCTGCTCGCCACCCTGGAACTCGGGCAGCGCAAGGCTGGCGGCATCGGCCGGCAGCGGAAACAGAAGGCCGCGGGCCGAGAGCAGCCGGTCCTCTCCCCAGCGTGCGAACGGCTGGTGCTCCTCGACGGTGATCTCGAGCCGGTTCGGCCAGACCTTGCGCACCTCGGCGGCGGCCACCCAATCCAGGCCGAGGACCGCACGGCGGACCTGGTCGAGGTCGACGGCAAAGAACCCCTGTCCGGCCGCCGGCGCCACCGCGGCGCGGATCTGTTCGGCGTCGACGCGACGGTACTCGGCGTGGATGCGCAGCTGCTCGATCGGCCAGCGATCGGCCGCCAGCCAGCCGTTCAGCACCGCCACCACCGGCAGCAGCACCAGACCCAGGGCCAGCATCCAGATCGCAAGGCGGGCGAGGACGCTCATTCGGCCGCCTCGACCTGGGCCAGTGTCTGGGAGAGGATCCGCCAGCACAGCTCGGGAAAGTCGATGCCGAGCTGGGCAGCGGCCTTGGGCACCAGCGAGTGGCTGGTCATCCCGGGCGCGGTGTTCACCTCGAGCAGCCAGTTGCGGCCGGCCTCGTCGCGCATCACATCGACCCGGCCCCAGCCGGCGCAGTCAAGGGCGCGGAAGGCAGCCAACGCCAGGCTTCGAAGGCCCGCCTCGTCGCCGCCCTCCAGCCCCGGGCACAGGTAGCGGGTGTCCTCGGCCACATACTTGGCGTGGTAGTCGTAGTACTCGCCGGCCGGGACGATCTGGATACTCGGCAGGGCCATCTCGCCAAGGATGCCGACGGTGAACTCGCCGCCCACCACCAGCTGTTCCATCAGCAGCTCGCCGGGGTAGCGGCGGGCCAGCTCGATGGCTGCGTCGAGATCGTCCTCGCTGAACACGCGACTGATGCCGACCGAAGAGCCTTCGCAGGCCGGCTTGACGATCACCGGCAGCCCCAGCTCGCGGGCCGCTGCGCGCACGTCCTGGCCGGGCAGCAGCCGGCGGTAGGCCGGCGTCGGCAGGCCGATCGACTGCCAGACCTGCTTGCTGCGGATCTTGTCCATCGACAGCGCTGAACCGAGCACACCCGAGCCGGTGAAGGGCACGCCACAGGCCGCAAGCAGCCCCTGCAACACGCCGTCCTCGCCGCCGCCGTGGCTGCCATGCAGCACGTTGAAGACGCGGTCGAAGCGGGTCTCGCGCAGGGCCTCGAGCAGGGCCGGAATGCCGTCGACCGGCGCCGCGTCGACGCCGCGCGAGCGCAGCGCCTCGAGCACGTTGCGCCCGGAATCAAGGGAGACCTCGCGCTCGCTGCTGGTACCACCCAGCAGGACCGCTACCCGCCCGAAATCGCCGGCCTGGGGCCCGTTCATGCCTGCTCTCCATCAAGCCCGTGCCGGGCGAGCTGCTGGGCTGCGCGTCCGATGTCGCCGGCGCCGAGCAGGATCAGGATGTCGCCGTCGCGCAGCACATCCGGCAGCACGCTGGCCAGCTCGCGCGGGTTTGCGACCAGCACCGGCTCGATCCGCCCGCGCGAGCGGATCGCCCGGGCCAGCGACTTGCCGTCGGCACCGACGATCGGCGCTTCGCCAGCGGGGTAGACCTCGGTCAAGACCAGGGCGTCGACGCTCGACAGCACGGCGGCAAACTCGTCGAGCAGGTCGCGGGTGCGCGAATAGCGGTGCGGCTGGAAGGCCACCACGAGGCGTCGGTCCGGCCAGCCTTCCCTTGCCGCCTCGAACACCACCTCCAGTTCCCGCGGGTGGTGGCCGTAATCGTCGACGAGCAGGGCGCTGCCGCCGCCGGGCAGGTCGATATCGCCAAGCAGGTTGAAACGCCGGCCGACTCCCTGGAACTGGCCCAGGGCGCGGGCAACCGTGGCGCTGGGGATCCCGAGCTGGTAACCGATCGCCGCGGCGGCCAATGCGTTCTGTACGTTGTGGCGGCCAGGCAGGCTGAGCTGCACCTCAAGCGGCTCGGCCTCGGGAAGGTGGAGCAGGAAGTCGGTACGGCTGGCCTGCTGGCGCAGCGCACTGGCGCGCACCTCGGCATCCTCGGACAGCCCGTACGTGACCACGTGGCGCGGCATCTCCTGGGCCAGGGCGCGCACCTCGTCGTCGTCGATGCAGAGCACGGCGAGTCCATAGAACGGCAACCGGTGCAGGAACTCCGAGAACGCGGCCTGCACGCGAGCGAAGTCGCCGCCGTAGTTCTCGAGGTGGTCGGCATCGATGTTGGTGACGACCGCCACCAGCGGGTTCAGGCGCAGGAAGCTTCCGTCACTCTCGTCGGCCTCGGCCACCAGCCATTCGCCCTGACCGAGTCCGGCATTGCGGCCCGCGGCGAGCAACTGGCCACCGATCACGAAGGTGGGATCGAGGCCGCCCTCGCTGAGCACGCTGGCGACCAGGCTGGTCGTCGTGGTCTTGCCGTGGGTGCCGGCGATGGCGATGCCTCGGCGAAATCGCATCAGTTCGGCCAGCATTTCGGCGCGCGGCACCACCGGGATACGCCGCTGGCGGGCAGCCAGCAGCTCGGGATTGCCGGCGGCGATCGCGCTCGAGGTCACCACGACATCCACATCGCGCAGGTGTTCGGCGCGATGGCCGACAAAGATCTGGGCGCCAGCCTCGCGCAGGCGTTCCAGGGCCGGGCCGTCGGCGAGGTCGGAACCGGAGACGTCGTAGCCCAGCGTGCACAGCACCTCGGCAATGCCGCTCATGCCAACGCCGCCGACGCCGATGAAATGCACCCGGCGGAAGGCCGCCGCGATGTCGCCGCCCTGCTCGAGTCGCTTCATGGGCGTGCCTCCGAGAGCACGGCCTCGGCGACCCTGACGGCAGCGTCGCGATGTGCCAACGCACGGGCGCGGACGGCCAGCTCGGCCAGGCCGCTCCGATCCGACAGTCGCGACATGGCCGCGGCCAGACGATCGTCCAGGCCCTCGCCTTCGACCAGCAAATGGGCGGCGCCGGCCTCGACCAGATAGCCGGCATTGAGTGTCTGGTGGTCGTCGACCGCGTGCGGGAAGGGCACCAGCAGGGCGCCGACACCGGCCGAGGCCAGTTCGGCGATGGTCAGCGCACCGGCCCGGCAGACCACGAGATCGGCCCAGCCATACGCCTCGGCCATATCCTTGATGAATGGCTCGACCTGCGCTTCGACCTCGGCCTCTGAATAGGCCTTCCGGGCGGTCTCGACCATCTTTTCCCCGCACTGGTGGCGTACGGTCCAGCCGGCTTCCAGCCCGGCCAGCGCGCGCGGCACCGCGGCGTTCAGCGCACGGGCCCCCTGGCTGCCGCCCAGCACGAGCAGGCGCAGCGGCCCTTCGCGTCCGGCAAATCGCTCGGTCGGTGCGGGCAGCGCGGCAATCTCGGCGCGCACCGGATTGCCCACCACCTCCAACTTGGGCGAGCGTGGGAAGGCGCCGGGGAAGCCACACAGCACGCGCCTGGCCAGCTTCGCCAGCCAGCGGTTGGTCAGGCCAGGCACGCGGTTCTGCTCGTGCACGCATAGCGGAACCCGCAGCAGCCAGGCCGCCAGGCCACCGGGCCCGGCGGCGTAACCACCGAAGCTGATGGCGCTGCGCGGTCGGGTGCGGCCCATAAGCCGGATCGCGGCGAACAGGGAGCGGGCCAGCATCAGCGGCGCGGTAAGCAGCGTGCGCATCCCCTTGCCGCGAAGTCCACGCACCGGAAGGGTCGCGATCTCGACGCCATGCTCCGGCACCAGCCGGGTTTCCAGCCCACCCTCGGCGCCCAGCCAGAGCACCGGCACGTCACGGGCGCGCAGTTCCGCCGCCAGGGCGAGGCCCGGGAAGATGTGGCCGCCGGTGCCGCCGGCCATGATCAGCACGGGCGCCATCAGACGGTTTCTCCGAGCTGGGGTTCGACGCGCAGGCGGACATTGCGCCCCAGCCGCAGCGGTGCGTTGATCGCGGGCGGCGGCAGGGGCACTTCTTCGATCTCCTCGATCTGCAGCGGGCGCGGCTCGCCACGGTGCAGGGCCACCTGGCGCTGACTGCGGTCCAACTCGTAGCTGACCCGCAGCAACACGCCGAGGGCAGCGCAGGTCATCAGCACGCTGGAGCCGCCGGAAGACACCAGCGGCAGGGTCAGGCCCTTGGTCGGCAGCAGGCCAAGGTTGACGCCGATCGACACGAAAGCCTGGAGCCCGAGCCAGAGTCCGACACCGAAAGCGCAGAAGCCGGCGAAGGTGCGGCCCATCTCGACCCCGCGCAGGCCGATCTGCATCGCCCGGCCGACCAGCACCACGAACAGCCCGATCACCAGCAGGATGCCGGCAAAGCCCAGTTCTTCCGCGATCACCGCGAAAATGAAATCGGTATGCGCCTCGGGCAGGTAGAACAGTTTCTGCACGCTGCCGCCGAGGCCGACGCCCAGCCACTCGCCACGGCCGATGGCAATCAGGGCCTGGGTCAGCTGGAAGCCGTCCTTGAACGGATCGGCCCAGGGGTCGAGGAAGGAGGTGAGCCGGCGTACGCGATAGGACTCGGACACCGCGGCCCAGGCCAGCAGCGGCAGCGCGCACAGCGCCGGGACCAGGACGTGGACGATGCGCACGCCGCCCAGCCAGATCATGCCGGCGGTGATCGCCAGCAGCAGGGCCGCCGAGCCGAAGTCCGGCTGCATCAGCAGCAGGACGGTCATCGCGCCGACCACGGCGAAGGGCTTGAGCGCGCCCATCATGCTGGTCTGCACCTGGTCGCGGTAGCGGGCGAGATAGCTCGCGGTCCAGATGATCAGCAGGAGCTTGACCGCCTCGACCGCCTGGAAGCCGGTGATCCCGAGGTTGAGCCAGCGCTGGGCGCCATTCACCGTCCGTCCGAGACCCGGAATGAATACCGCCAGCAGGAGCAGGAACCCCAGCAGCAGCAGCATGCGGCTGTAGCGCTCCAGCTCGCGCAGCTCGTAGCGCGCCAGCGCCAGGCCAAGTCCGAGGCCTGCGGCGAGAAAGACCACGTGGCGGATCAGGAAATGGAAGTCGTCGACCTTGAGCCCCTCGGCCACGGCCAGCGAACTGGAGCCGATCATCACCACGCCCAGCGAGGCCAGCGCGGCGGCGGCGAGCAGGACGACGCGGTCATAGCGACCCTCGATCTCCTCGGCCCTCAGTGCCTGGTGGAAGCGCTCGTTGCCCATCAGCGCACCTTCAGCGTGGCAAGCCCGACCAGCACCAGAACCACGGTGATGATCCAGAAGCGGACGATTACCCGCGGCTCGGGCCAGCCCTTGAGCTCGAAGTGGTGGTGGATCGGCGCCATGCGGAAGACCCGCCGGCCGGTGAGCTTGAAGCTCGCCACCTGGATCATTACCGAGAGGGTCTCGACGACGAAGATCCCGCCCATGATCACCAGCACCAGCTCCTGGCGGACGATCACCGCGATCGCGCCGAGCGCCGCACCGAGGGCCAGCGCCCCGATGTCTCCCATGAACACCTGGGCGGGGTAGGTGTTGAACCAGAGGAAGCCGAGGCCGGCGCCCGCAATGGCCGCGCAGACGATGGTCAGCTCGCCGGCGCCCGGGATCGCCGGGATCTGCAGGTAGTTGGCGAATACCGCATGCCCGGAGGCGTAGGCGAAGATGCCCAGGGCGCCGGCAACCAGCACGCAGGGCATGATCGCCAGACCATCGAGGCCATCGGTCAGGTTGACCGCGTTGGAGAAGCCGACGATCCAGAAGTAGGCCACCGCGATGAAGGCAATGCCCAGCGGCAGGGCGACGTTCTTGAACAGGGGAATGGTGAACTCGGTGGCTGCGGGCACGTCCGCGGTGACGAACAGGACGACCGCCGCAGCCGCACCGAACAGCGACTGCAGCAGGTATTTGTGCTTGGCGCGCAGACCCTTGGGGTCGCGGCGCACGACCTTGATCCAGTCGTCCAGCCAGCCGACCAGGCCGAAGCCGACCAGGACGCCGAGCACCACCCAGACATAGCGGTTGGAGAGGTCGGCCCAGAGCAGGGTCGAAAGGATCACCGCCAGCAGGATCAGCGCCCCGCCCATGGTCGGGGTGCCGGCCTTGGACAGGTGCGACTGCGGCCCATCGCTGCGGATCGGCTGGCCGCCCTTGAGCCGGCGCAGGAAGTTGATCACCGGCAGGCCCAGCCACAGCGAGAGGCCCAGCGCGGTCAGCGCCGAGAGGATGGCGCGGAAGGTGATGTAGGCGAACAGGGCGAAGCCGCTGTCCAGCGCGCGCAGCCATTCGGCCAGTTCAAGCAGCATGGCTGTCCTCCTCGTCGGGTGCGAGCGCCTGGACCAGGCGATCCATGCGCGATCCGCGCGAGCCCTTGACCAGCACGTTGGCGCCGGGCACCAGAGCGCCGCGCAGCGCCGTGAGCAGCGCCTCCTGGGTGTCGAAATGCTCGCCGCCGGCGCCGAAGCCCTCGGCCGCTGCGCGCGACAGCGGGCCGGTGCAGAGCAGGCGCTCGATGCCGGCGCTACGGGCCCGTTCGCCTGCCTCGTGGTGCAGCGCCACGGCCTGCTCCCCCAGCTCGCGCATGTCGCCAAGCACCAGCACGCGGGGCGGGCTCTGGGCGGCGAGGAAGGCGATCGCAGCAGCCAGCGAACCGGGGTTGGCGTTATAGCTGTCGTCGATCAGGGTCATGCCGTCCGCAAGCGGGATCCGGCGCAGCCGCCCGCCGACCGCGCTGACCCGCGACAGGCCGGCGACGATGGCCTCAGGGCCGACGCCCGCGGCATGGGCCATGGCCGCGGCGGCCAGCGCATTCATCACGTTGTGCCGCCCCCCCAGGGGCAGGCGCAGCGCCCTCTCCTGCTCGCCAAGCTGGAGGACGAACTCGCTGTGCCCGGCATCCAGCCGCAGCTCGCGCGCCATGACCTCCGCCGGCACCTCGATGCCGAAACGCAGCCGCGGCTGTGCCGGCGGCAGGCGTTGCTCGAACCAGGTGCCGAAGGCATCGTCGGCATTGATCACCGCCACGCCATCGACGGGCAGGGCGGCATAGATCGCCCCCTTGGTCTGGGCGACACCGAGCAGCGAACCCAGCCGCTCCAGATGGGCCGGGCCGACATTGTTGACCAGGGCCACCTGCGGCATGGCGATGGCGGCGAGGTGGGCGATATCGCCCGGCTGCCCCGCGCCCAGCTCATACACGGCGAAGCGCGCGTCCTCGGGCTGGTCGATCACCGCCAGCGGCATGCCCAGCTCGTTGTTGCGATTCCCGGGAGTCGCCCAGGTCGGGCCCACCTGTTCCAGGATCGAGGCCAGCAGGGTCTTGACCGTGGTCTTGCCGTTCGAGCCGGTCAGCGCCAGGACCTGGGTGCGGCGCTCGCGGCGCAGGGCCGCAGCCAGCTGGGCCAGGGCGTGCAGCGCGTCGGTCACGCGCAGCTGGGGGAGCACGACATCGGAACGGGGCGTTGTCACCAGCGCCGCCGTGGCGCCCCGCTCCATCGCCTGGGGCAGGAAGTCGTGGCCATCCGCGCGTTCGCCGCGCAGGGCGACGAACAGGTCGCCCGGGCGCAGCTCGCGGGAGTCGGTGACCACACGCTCGATGCGCAGCTCGGCCTCGCCCTTGGGCACGGCCACCCCGACGCTGTGGGCAATGAATGCGAGGGAGAGCGGCTTCATGCGGCGCGCGCCTCCAGCCAGCTGGCGGCGGTCGCCGCATCGTCAAAGGGCCGCTTCCGGCCAGCGGATTCCTGATAGGCCTCATGCCCCTTGCCGGCGATCAGCACGGCGTCGTCGGCGCCAGCCCCGTCGAGTGCCAGCGCGATCGCCGCCGCGCGGTCGCGCTCGATGCGCACGGCCTGCGGCCTCTCGAAGCCTTCGAGGATGGCGGCAACGATGGCATCGCCATCCTCGCCGCGCGGGTTGTCGTCGGTGACCACCACCAGATCGGCGCCCTGCTCGGCGATCGCCGCCATCAGCGGACGCTTGCCGGGGTCGCGCTCGCCACCGCAGCCGAACACGCAGATCAGGCGGCCAGTGACATGGCTGCGCAGCGAAGCCAGCGCCTGCTGCAGGGCATCCGGCGTGTGCGCGTAGTCGACCACTACCAGCGGCTGACCCGGCGCGGCCTCGATGCGCTGCATGCGACCACGCACTGGCGCCAGGCGTCCGAGGCTCGAAGCGACCTCGGCCAGCGGCCGCCCCAGGGCGCGCAGGCAGCCGGCGACCAACATGAGGTTGTCGACATTGAAGCGGCCGACCAGGGCAGCATGCAGGGCGAAGCGCTGGGCGCCCTCGACCAGATCGAAGTGCAGGCCATCCGCGGCGCAGCGAACCTGTTCGGCACGCAGGCGCGCTGCCGGGTTGCCGGCGGCGCTGACCGTCCAGGCATCGAGCGCCGGATCCAGGCCACCGGCCAGCTCGCGGCCGAAGCCGTCATCGAGGTTGATCACCGCGGCGCGCAGGCCGGGATGGGCGAACAGGCGCGCCTTGGCGGCGCCGTAGGCCTCCATGCTGCCGTGATAGTCGAGATGGTCGCGGGTCAGGTTGCTGAAGGCGGCCACATCGAAGCGGATGCCGTCGACGCGGCCCTGGTCCAGGGCATGCGAGGACACTTCCATCGCCGCGCTGCGCGCGCCGCGCTGTTCGAGATCGGCCAGCAGTCGATGCACGCTGAGCACATCCGGTGTGGTCCGCTCGCCTTCGAGCCGCCAGTCAGCAAGACCAACGCCCAACGTGCCGATATGGCCGCAGGGTGCGAAGTCCGGCGTGCCGGACAGGGCCTGGGCCAGTAGCTGGACGCAGGAGGTCTTGCCATTGGTACCGGTGACCCCAAGCAGGCGCAGCCGCGCCGAGGCATCGCCATAGCGCCGCCTGGCCAGTTCACCCAGCCGCGCGCGCAGGCCGGCGACGACGATCAGGTCATCGGCCGCCGGCAGTTCGCCGGCGCCCTCGGGCTCGACCAGCACCGCAAGCACGCCCGCGGCGCGCACCGTCGGCAGGAACTCGATGCCGTGGCGGCGGCTGCCGGGAAGGGCGACGAACACATCGCCGCGCCCGGCCTCGCGGCTGTCGATCACCAGCTCGCCAACCTCGCCGCTGGCCAGGGCGGCCGGCGCGTCGACGATGCCATCGAGCAGGGTCGCAAGACTCATGCGCGGGCTCACCGGACCCCCTCCGGCAGGCTGCCGTCGTCGATCAGCGCCTCGGCAGCGGCCTCGTCGAAGCGATGCAGGGTGTCGACAGCCGGCTCGGCGGCCAGCCATTGGGCGATGTTGTCCGGTGGCACATTCATGACCCGCAGCGCGGCCTCCATGGTCCGGCCGAACACCGGCGCCGCGACCAGGCCGCCGTAGTAGGCGCTGCCCTGGGGGTCGTTGATCATCACCACCATGGAAAAGCGCGGCCGGGTCGCCGGAATCAGGCCGGCGAACAGGCTGATGTAGCGCTTCTGATAGCCGCCGGCGACGGCCCGCCGCGAGGTGCCGGTCTTGCCGGCGACGCGGAAGCCGGGCACCACCGCCGACTTCGCCGAGCCCTCCGGCCCGGCGACGGTTTCCAGCATGCGCAGCAGGGTGTCGGCCAGCTGCGGGTCGATCACCGTGCGCTGCTGCGGCGGCGCGCCGTGGATGAAGGTCGGGACGGTCATCACGCCGCGGTTGCCGATCGCCGCGTAGGCCTGGGCCAGCTGCAGGGCGGTCACCGACAGGCCGTAGCCGAACGAGATCGTGGTCCGGTGCAGGGTGCCCCAGCCATTGGGCGCGGTCAGAACGCCGGCGGCCTCGCCGGGGAAGCCGCTGCCGGTCGGCACGCCGAATCCGAACCGGCGCAGCACGTCGTGCTGGTGCTCGGCCGGCATGTCCAGGGCCAGCTTGGTGGCGACGATGTTCGAGGACTTGGTCAGCATCCGGGTCACCGACACGGTGCCGAAATCACGGATGTCGCTGACCCGGTGCCCGGCCACCATCATGTAGCCCGGACTGGTCTCGAAGCTGGTATCCGGCTTGTAGCGGCCGGTCTCCAGCGCCGCGGCCGCGGTGAAGGTCTTCAGCACCGAGCCCGGCTCGAACAGGTCGGTCACGGCGCGATTGCGCTGGTTGGACGGATCCAGCCCCTCGCGCGAGTTCGGGTTGTAGGACGGCTGGTTGACCATGGCGAGCACCTCGCCCGTGGCCACGTCGAGGATCACGATCGAGCCGCTCGATGCGCTGTGCTCGATCAGGGCCGACTTCAGCTCGCGGTAGGCGAGATACTGGATGCGCCGGTCGATAGACAGGCGCAGGTCACGGCCGGGCTCGGCGGAGCGGATCAGGTCCACGTTCTCGACGATCCGCCCGCGACGGTCGCGGATCACCCGCTTGGCGCCCGGCTTGCCGGTCAGCCAGTCATCGAAGGCGAGCTCGAGTCCTTCCTGACCGCGGTCGTCGATGTTGGTGAAGCCCAGCACGTGGGCCATCACCTCGCCCTGCGGATAGAAGCGGCGGAACTCGCGCTGGCTGTAGACGCCGGGGAACTCGCGCTCAAGGATCTCGGCGGCGAGGTCGGGGTTCATGTGCCGGCGCAGGTAGACGAATTCGCGGTCGGCGCGCTGGGCGAGTCGCGCCTCGAGCAGCCCCGGCTCGGTGCCCAGAGCCTCGGACAGACGCGCGATCTGCTCCGGATGCGGCAACAGCTCCTTCGGGTTGGCCCAGAGCGATTCCACCGGCGAGGACACCGCCAGCGGCTCGCCGTTGCGGTCGACGATCATCCCGCGCGAGGTGGCGATCGGCAGCTCGCGCAGGAAACGCGCATCACCCTGCTGCTGGTAGAAGGCCTTGTCGACGAACTGCAGGTCGACGGCGCGCACCACCAGCGAGGTGGTGGCCAGCGCCAGCACCCCGCCGAGCAGCTTCATCCTGGTCCGCGTGTCCACGCGCGAGGTCGAACGGCTCACGGGGTCACCACGCGCAGGTCGGTGGCTTCGGGATACTTCATGCCCAGCGGACCACGGGCGATCTGCTCGATCCGGTTCGGATCGGCCCAGGTCGCCTGCTCCAGCTGCAGCCTGCCGAACTCGATGTTCAGCTCGTCGCGCTGCTTCTCCAGCTCGGACAGCTCGACGAACAGCTGCCGGTGCTGGTGCCGACCGTGGACCACGGCCAGCGCGGAGATCACCACCGCGATCAACAGGGCGAGACAGAAGAAGGTCGAGAACCTCATGCCAGCCGCTCCGCGACACGCAGCACGGCGCTGCGCGCCCTCGGGTTGGCCGACAGCTCGGCGGCATCGGCGCGCTGCGCCCCGCCGATCAGCTTCAGGCTGGGGACGAAGGTATCGAGCTGCGGCAGGCGGCGGTCGGCCGGCGGCGCCTTGGCCTTGCCGGCCATGAACTGCTTGACCCGGCGATCCTCCAGCGAATGGAAGCTGATCACCGCGAGGCGGCCGCCCGGGCGGAGGCAGGCATGGGCGGCGGCAAGGCCAGCCTCGAGGTCCTGCAGCTCGCGGTTGATGAAGATGCGCAGGGCCTGGAAGGTCCGCGTGGCCGGATGCTTGCCGGGCTCGCTGCGGCCGATGCAGCGGGCGACCAGCTCAGCCAGCTCGGCGGTGCGGGTCAGGGGCACCTCGCCGCGACGGGCGACGATGGCCCGGGCGATGCGCCGGCTCTGCCGTTCCTCGCCGTACTCGAACAGGACGTCGGCGATCTCTCGCTCATCCGCCTGCGCCAGCCACTCGGCAACGCTCTGCCCGGAGTCGGGATCCATGCGCATGTCCAGCGGGCCGTCCTGCATGAAACTGAAGCCGCGGCCGGCGACGTCCAACTGCGGCGAGGAGACGCCAAGGTCGAGCAGGATGCCGTCGAGGCCACCCTCGGTCTCCGACCAGTCGGCAAGGCCGGCAAAGCTCGCCTGGCGCACGCGCACGCGGCCGTCAGCGGCGGCTAGCCGCTCGGCCTCTGCGATCGCTTCGGGGTCCTTGTCCATTACCAGCAGCCGTCCACCTTCGCCGAGCCGCGACAGCACCGCGCGCGCATGCCCCCCGCGACCGAAGGTGCCGTCCAGATACGTTCCCTGTTCCACCACCCGCAGTCCGTCCAGGGTCTGCGCCATCAGCACCGGGATGTGGGTGGGAGCAGCCTCGTGCCCGCCCATGCCCGACCCCGCTACAGCGACAGATCGAGCATGGCGTCGCTGACGTCTTCATCGCCGATGGTCTGGCGGATCTGCGCCATGTGCGCCTGCTCGCTCCACAACTCGAACTTGTTGCCCATGCCGAGCAACACCGCTTTCTTCTCGATGCCCGTGGCATTGCGGTGGCTGGCCGGCAGAAGCAGGCGGCCATTGCCGTCCGCCTCGACGAAGGTGGCGCCACCGACCAGCTTGAGCTGCATGGTGCGGTGGACCCGCTTGGCCATCGGCAGCGCATTGACCTGATCGCGCACCGCCTCCCAGGCCTTCACCGGGTAGAGCCACAGGCAGCCCGCCTCGTAGGGGTTGTAGGTCACCACCAGGCAGTTGCCGCACTCGCGCGCGACAAGGTCCCGATAGGCGGTGGGAATCGCCAATCGGCCCTTGTCGTCAACGGTGATAGCGGTTTCGCCCTGGAACATAAGTGACCACGGGGACCCACGATTTCCCCTGATTTTCTACAGGCGCCCACCTTATGACTGCCCCCTGGTGGTGTCAAGGAAAAGTCGCTTGTGAAAGAGCACAGCTAAACCCCTGCCAGCGTTGGACTTTTCCCGGGAAAATCGTTCATTTTGGAAAGGCCCGCCAATACAGTCACTTAGGCGATATTCCTCACCCTCTGCATTGGAAGAAGCCAGATTCCGCCCGACCCCTGCCCGGCGCTCGGCCGGAGACCCTGGCGCAGTGGCTGCCGGGGCTGTCTTGACGGAGCCGCCGGCCGCGCTGCGGTTATGATGGGCGGCCCGGTCCGGGGCCATTCCCCCGGCACGATCCCCAGAAACGCGAAAGGAATCCCTCGCCGATGAAGATCCTGGTCGCCTACAAGCGCGTGGTTGATTACAACGTGCGCATTCAGGTCAAGCCGGACGGCAGCGGCGTCGTCACCGACGGCGTCAAGCTTTCCGCCAATCCCTTCGACGACATCGCCCTGGAAGAGGCGCTGCGGCTGCGCGAGAAAGGCGTCGCCAGCGAAGTGATCGTCGCCACCATCGCGCCCGCCGACGCCCAGCCGCACCTGCGCAACGGCCTCGCCATGGGCGCCAATCGCGCCATCCACGTCGTCAGCGACGGCCCGATCGAGCCGCTGACCGCCGCCCGCGCCCTGCTCAAGCTGATCGAGAAGGAGCAGCCGGGCCTGGTGCTGATGGGCAAACAGGCGATCGACGACGACGCCAACCAGACCGGCCAGATGCTGGCCACCCTCTGGGGCCGCCCGCAGGCCACCTTCGCCGGCAAGGTCGATATCGCTGACAACCGTGCCACCGTGATCCGCGAGGTCGACGCCGGCCTCGAGACGCTGGATGTCGAGCTGCCGGCGGTGATCACCACCGACCTGCGCCTCAACGAGCCGCGCTTCATCAAGCTGCCGGACATCATGAAGGCCAAGAGCAAGCCGCTGGAGACCGTGCCCTTCGCCGACCTTGGCGTCGAGGGCGGCAACCAGCTCAAGGTCAGCCACTACGCGCCGCCGCCCAAGCGCTCGCGCGGCGTGATGGTCAAGGACGTGCCCGAGCTGGTCTCGGCGCTGAAGTCCAAGGGCCTGCTCTGACCGGGGAACTCCCCCGCGTCCGCCCCCTCATTCAAGGAACATGACATGAGCAAGATCCTGATCATTGCCGAGCATCTCGATGGCAAGCTCAATCCCTCCACCGCCAAGTGCGTCAGCGCGGCCAAGGCCGTGGGCGGTGACATTCACATCGCCGTGCTCGCCGCGGACCCCACCGCCATCGCCGCCGAGGCGGCAAGGATCGAGGGCGTCGGCAAGGTGCTGGCGGTGGCCAACGCCGCCAACGCGCACGCCATCGCCCAGGTACTGGCGCCGCAGATCGCCAAGCTGGCCGAGGGCTACAGCCACGTGTTCGGCCCCTCGACCACCTTCGGCAAGGATCTGATGCCCTGCGTCGCCGCCCTGCTCGGCAGCGCCCAGGTCAGCGACGTCATGACCGTCGAGTCGAGCCACGTGTTCAAGCGGCCGATCTACGCCGGCAACGCGATCATCACCGTGGAGGCGCCCAGCGACCGCCCGGTCGTCGCCACCATCCGCGTCGCCTCCTGGGCCGCGGCCGGCGAGGGCGGCAGCGCCGCGGTGGAGAACGCCAGCGTCGAGGCCAGCCTGCCCACGCACACGAAGTTCGTCGAACTGAAGCAGGGCAAGAGCGACCGGCCCGACCTGCAATCTGCCCCGCGCGTCGTCTCCGGCGGCCGCGGCGTCGGCTCGGCCGAGAACTTCTCGATCATCTTCTCGCTGGCCGACAAGCTTGGCGCCGGCGTCGGTGCCTCGCGTGCCGCGGTGGATGCGGGCTATGTGCCCAACGACATGCAGGTCGGCCAGACCGGCAAGATCATCGCCCCCGAGCTGTACGTCGCCATCGGCATCTCCGGCGCGATCCAGCACCTCACCGGCATCAAGGACGCCGGCACCATCGTCGCCATCAACAAGGACGCCGAGGCGCCGATCTTCGAGGTCGCCGATATCGGCCTGGTGGGCGACCTGTTCCAGATCGTGCCCGAGCTGGAAAAGGCCCTGTAACAGCGCGATCGAGTAACATCGCGTTTCCGCGACGCCGCGCACGGCGGCGTCGCGCGATGCCTTCCCCCGTCCTTGCGGGGAGGGCCGGGAAGAGGACCGGCGCCGCTGCCCCAGCCCTCGCTCCCCTGCCCCGCCCGACCCGGGCGATCAGCCCCATCTACTGAACAAGGACAATCGATACCCATGTGCGGCATCGTCGGCATCAGCGCGCAACGCGACGTAACAAGCGACCTCCTTTCCGGCCTCAAGGCACTCGAATACCGCGGCTATGATTCGGCCGGCATCGCCCTTCTCACCGAGCGCGGGATGCAGCGCCTGCGGGCCAAGGGCAAGGTCCGCGACCTGCAGTCCCTGCAGGCGCAGACCCGGTTGTCCGGCGTGGTCGGCATCGCCCACACCCGCTGGGCCACCCATGGCGTGCCTTCCGAGGCCAATGCCCATCCGCATGTCTCCGGCGATGGGCTGTCGGTGGTCCACAACGGCATCATCGAGAACCATGCCGAACTGCGCGCCGAGCTGCAGGCGGCCGGTTTCAGCTTCACCTCGCAGACCGACACCGAGGTCATCGCCCACCTGGTCGAGCAGCTGCAGCGCAATGGCGCCGGCCTGCTGGAGGCGGTGACGGCCGCGACGAAGCGCCTGCACGGCGCCTACGCCATCGTGGTGATGTCGGCCCGCGAGCCCGGGTTGCTGGTCGGCGCCCGACGCGGCTCGCCGCTGGTGCTGGGCTACGGCGACGATGAGAACTACCTCGCCTCCGACATCCACGCCCTTCTGCCGCTGACCCGGCGTTTCGTCTACCTCGCCGAAGGCGATGTGGTCGAGCTGCGCCGAGATGGCGTGCGCATCCTCGACGAGCGCGGCGCCTCGGTGGAACGTCCGGTCAAGGAGTCGAGCTTCTCGCTGGACGCCGTCGAGCGCGGCGAGTACCGCCACTACATGCTCAAGGAGATCCACGAGCAGCCGCAGTCGGTGGCCGACACCCTCGAGGGCCGGATCAGCGGCGGCCGGGTGCTGCCGGGTATCTTCGGCAGCGGCGCTGACGAGATCCTCGCCAAGGTCAAGCAGGTCCAGATCATCGCCTGCGGAACCAGCTTTCATGCTGGCCTTGTCGCCCGCTACTGGATCGAGTCGCTGGCCGGCATCCCCTGCCACACGGAGATCGCCAGCGAGTTCCGCTACCGCCAACCGGTGGTGGCGCCGGACACGCTGTTCATCACCATCTCGCAGTCAGGCGAAACCGCCGACACCCTCGCCGCCCTGCGCATGGCGAAAGAACGCGACTACGCCGCGCGGCTGGCGATCTGCAACGTGCCCGAGGCCTCGCTGGTGCGAGAGAGCGACCTGGTCCTGATGACCCGCGCCGGTCCGGAGATCGGCGTGGCTTCAACCAAGGCCTTCTCGACCCAGCTCAGCGCGCTCGCCCTGCTCGCCCTGCGTCTGGCCGAGACCCGCGGCATCGACGCCCAGCGCTACGCGGCTGCGATCGCCGATCTCGAGGTCCTGCCCGGGCTGATCCGTGACGCCCTGCAACTGGACGCCGAGATCAAGTCGCTGGCCGAGCAGTTCGTCGACAAGCAGCACGCCCTCTTCCTCGGCCGAGGCACGCAGTTCCCGATCGCCCTCGAGGGTGCGCTCAAGCTGAAGGAGATCTCCTACATCCACGCCGAAGGCTATCCCGCGGGCGAGTTGAAGCACGGGCCGCTGGCCCTGGTCGACGAGACCATGCCGGTGATCGCCGTCGCTCCCAATGACGCCCTGTTAGACAAGCTGAAGTCGAACATGGAGGAAGTCCGCGCGCGCGGGGGCCAGCTCTACGTCTTCTGCGACACCCGCATCCGCCACGGCATGGGCGAGGGCCACGTCCTCGAGCTCCCCGCCTGCGGCGAGATCGCAGCGCCGGTGCTGTTCAACGTGCCCCTGCAACTGCTCGCCTACCACGTCGCCGTGCTCCGCGGCACCGACGTCGACCAGCCGCGGAACCTGGCCAAATCGGTGACCGTGGAGTAACAGGGAAACCGGGCCGCGGCCGGCAAGTTCGGGGCGCCATCAGGCACAGCGCCCCGTCGACGAAGCAAAGAGAAGGTTCAGAGCCGCCCAGTCCTTGATCCGGGGCGGAGTCGCCGAGCGGACTCCGCATGGTCTCGCCGGGACCGCGGGTCTGCGCACGCAGTCGACCGGATCCTCCCGCGGGCGCGGCCATTCCTTCCGCGCCGGTCCAGCACTCGGCCCCCGGGGCCCGGGCACCCGGCCGCACACCCCGGGCCGGACGCTCCAACGACCTGTTCGGTAGGCCCTTGGGTTGCACGCGTGAGTATTTGCACCGCCTGATGAAATTTCAGGGCTAGGCAACCGAGTCGTTCGTCCCTATCTTGCGCTGCCGCTGCATCGGCCCGATCCCCGGATCGGGCCGGTGAGCAGGATCTCGCCCGAATTCCGTTACTTCATACAGCCGCCGGACAAGGGGGCAGCGCGAAGCCGCGCTGCAAGGCCCGGCAGCGCTGGGGATAGGGCTACCGGCGACCACGTTTTCAACTCAAGGGGCAGGCAGGGAAATGTCGAGGCAACGATGGGCTACACCACTGGCCTGGCTGGCGCTGGTCGCAATGGGCGGGAGCGGTCCGGCGCTGAGCCGGGGGCTGGAAACCGGGACGGTAGCGGTATCCGCCGAACAACGGTCGGCATTGCGCGAGGCGCTGGACAAGGCGCTCTCGGCAGGCACTCGGCTAGAGGCGGCCAGCAACGGCGACGGTGCAGTCGGAGACCAGTTCGGTGTGTCGGTGGCCGTGGACGGCAACACCGCGCTGATCGGGGCCTGGCGCGACACCGTCGGCGACCGACCACACCAGGGCTCGGCCTACGTATTCGTCCGCGACGGGCAGGAGTGGGTCCTGCAGGCGAAGCTGATTGCCGAAGATGGAAACGCCAGCGACCAGTTCGGTTATGCCGTCGCCCTGGATGGAGACGACGCGCTGGTCGGCGCGCTTTACGATGATGTCGATGCGAGGACGGACCAGGGTTCGGCCTACGTGTTCCGTCGCACCGGCGAAAGCTGGCAGCAGATCCAGAAGCTGACCGCCGATGGCGGGGAGGCCGGAAGCCTCTTCGGCTCGGCGGTTGCCCTGCAGGGCAGCACGGCGCTGATCGGCGCATTCGGCGCAACCGTCGACGGACGTGGCAATCAGGGCGCTGCGTACGTGTTTCAGCGGTTTGGCAGCGGCTGGCACCAGCAGGCCCGGCTCACCGCCGCCGACGGCGAGGCCAACGACATGTTCGGCACCGCGGTGGCGCTTGACCTGGAGACCGCGTTGGTCGGCGCGCCATTCGACCGCGTCGGCAGCAACAGCTGGCAGGGATCGGCTTACCTGTTCACCCGGGCCGATAGCGAGTGGTCGCAGTACCAGCGGGTGACCGCGATCGACGGCGCCTTCAACGATCAATTCGGCAGCGCGGTGGCCTTGAAGGGTTCTCTGGCCCTGATCGGTGCGCCGGCCGACGACGTAGGCGGCGTTCCGGACCAGGGCTCGGGCTACGTTTTCCAGAAGAACGGACCCACCTGGCAGCAGATGACGCGTCTGAATCCCGCCGATGGCGCGCAGGGTGACCAATTCGGCTCGGCACTGGCGATCACCGAGTTTGCCTGGGCGATTTCCGCCCCATTCGCCAGGCAGCAGCGCGGCGCGATCTATACCTACAAGCTGGACGAATCCGGCGCCTGGCCGCCGCACATGACCCTCGCCGCCAGCGACGCGGAGGACGGTGATTACTTCGGACGCTCGGTGGCCCTCTCGCAAACGGAGCTGTTGAGCGGCGTGTATCTCGACGACGTTGACGGCCAGGTAGATCAGGGATCGGTCCGCATGTTCTCCAAGATCGGCGCCAACTGGCACGATCAGGGGCGGCTCGACAGCGGCCAGGGCGCGGGCGGCCGAAGGCTGGGAGAGGTGCTGGCGCTGGACGGCGATACCGCCGTCGTCGGGCTGCCATCCGCGACGGTGGCCGGGCGCCCGGGCCAGGGAGAGGTGCTGCTGTTCGCCCGTCAGGACGACGCTTGGCGTGAATTCCAGCGCCTGCACCTCGAGGACGGAAACAGCGGCGACGGCTTCGGCAGCGCCGCGGCCCTGCTCGGGGACACGCTGCTGATCGGCGCCCCGGG
Source organism: Pseudomarimonas salicorniae (assembly GCF_023156535.1). GTDB lineage: Bacteria > Pseudomonadota > Gammaproteobacteria > Xanthomonadales > Xanthomonadaceae > Pseudomarimonas > Pseudomarimonas salicorniae. The sequence continues at coordinate 184,822 of NZ_JALNMH010000007.1, forward strand.
CGAGGACGCCTTGGGGGACAGCGACCGCGGTGCGGTGCATGTTTTCCTTCGCATCGACGGCAGCTTCGTGGCTCAGGGGCGGCTCCTGGCCGAAGATGGCCTGCCCGGCGATGCATTCGGCGGCGCCTTGGCGCTGTCCGCCGACCATGCCCTCATCGGCGCCGCCTATCGCGACCACGACACGCTCGAGGACGTCGGTGCGGTGTATGCATTCGAACGTCTGGATGGCGGATTCTCCCCCACCCAGCTGCTGGTGCCCCTGGCCTACCAGGAGAACCAACGCATCGGCTCCGCGCTGTCGATCAGCGCGGGACGCCTGCTGGCCGGGGCCCCGGGCTACAACGATGGCGAGGGCGCTGCCTACGTGTTCGCGAAGGCGGGGATGGCCTGGCAACAGCAGGCAAGACTGCAGGCAAGCGGGGGCGTACCCGGAGATCAGTTCGGCAGCGCAGTGTCCCTGGATGGCGACACCGCCTTGATCGGCGCCCCGTTTACTGTAATCGGCGCGCACGTGGCCCAGGGCGCGGCCCTGGTCTTCCACCATGACGGGCAGGCCTGGGTCGAGGAGACACGGCTGACCGACCCTGCCGGGTCGGGTCAGGATCATTTCGGCAGCGCCGTGGCGATCAGCGGGGAAGCCGCGCTGATCAGCGCCCCTGGGGCGGACGGTACGCTCGCCGATCAAGGGGCGGTGATCCTGTTTGCCCGTCGCCAGTCGGGCTGGGCACTGCATGCCACCCTCCTGGAAGCACAGGGCCGGACATCGGCCGCCTTCGGCAGGGCGTTGGCCGTCGCCCAGGATCGCGTTCTCATTGGCGCACCGGGCAGTAACAGTGGGCCACCGTTCGGCAATCCCGACGAGGGGGCCGCCTACATCTTCGACGGCGTGGCACCGAGACAACGCACTGCCACCTCGTTTACCGCCCAGACCCCGGTAAGCGCCTCGGTAGCCACGTGGACCGTCGTGGAAGCGCTGGTCAGCGGGGAACAGGCCGAGCCACAGGGTGGCGAGCTCACCGTCACTGCCAGCAGCGGAGAGTCCTGCCAGGATCCGATCTCCACCGACGACCCCGGGTACGGCTTGCGATTCGCCTGCTCCCTGCGCTTCTCCACGCCAGGGCCGCGTACGCTCGTCGCCCACTACAGCGGCAGCCCCGATCATCAGTCCAGTGAGTCATCGCCATGGCCGCTGCAGGTGGATGCCACGCTCACCGTCACTCCGGGCGTGCTTCCCTCCGCCATAGTCGGTCAGATGTATCACCAGGTGCTGGGCGCTTCCGGCCAGGGCAGCAGAGCGCCCTACCGGTTCGCGGTAGTGGAGGGCGCCCTGCCAGCCGGCCTTTCGCTCGACCCGACGAGCGGCCTGCTCGACGGCGTGCCGACCGTTGCCGGCGGCTATACCTTCACCGTCGAGGCGCGGGATGGCAGCGGCGCCGAGCTGGGGGGGCCGTTCAGTGGACGACGTGGATTCAATCTCGCCGTGCTGGCCGGGGGCAGCCCGCCACGGATCGTCGTCGCCTCACGACTGACCATGCTGGAAGATGAGTCCGGCGTCGTCCTGCCCATCGACATCAGCGACGCCGAAACCCCGGCCAGCGGGCTGTCCCTGAGCATTACCAGCAGCGATCAGGCCATCATCAGCGATGCCGCGCTGGCCGCAGGATTGGGGGGAGTCGCGGGTCAGCGCCAGCTTCGGCTGCAGACTGGCACCGACGCAAACGGCCTTGCGCTGCTGCAACTGACGGTGCGCGATGCCGATGGGCAGACCGGGCTCGCCACCGTGGAACTGCAGGTGATGGCGGTCAACGACCCGCCGCAGGTGCGCTTTGGTCCGAACCAGTACTGGCCGGTCGGGACACCCGGCCCGCATGAGGTTGGCGACTTCATCGTCAGCGCGAATCCAGGGCCGGCAGACGAAGCCGGCCAGCAGATCAGCTTCTCCGCCGCCATCAGCGACGACCCTGATGCCGTGCTGACATCGGTCAGCCTGTCCGAAAGCCGGGGATTGAGCTATGTGCTGAGCGGCAACCCGGGCGTCGCAACAGTCACGCTGGGGGCAACGGACGACGGCGGTGACGCCAACGGCGGCATCGCCGTGGCGACGCCCCGAGCGCTGCGAATCGTTGTGTCGGACCGCAGCGACCTGAGCGTCAGCATCCGTCGCCAGCTGCCGAAGGCTGCCGTCCTGGGCGAGGCCCTGGCCAAGGGAAGTACCCTCGCGAGCTATCACATCGAAGTGCTCAACCATGGACCGGTGGCCGCCAGCGAGGTTCTGCTGCAAGTGACCCCTCGCAGCGGGTTGAGCAGGGTGACCTGGACCTGCACCGTGGCCGGAGCGACCTGCCGCCCTCCCTTTGGAGCCGGACCGGCGGTGACCCGCCTGGATCTCGCCGTCGGCCAAACCGCGCTGATCGAACTTGATGGGGTGATCGAGCCTACCCAGAACTTCGTCGAAATCTCGGCGCGGGCTACCGGTAGCGGCAGTGTGTTGCTTCCTGAGGATGACCGGGCAACCCTGATCGAGCCTGCGAACGGTACCGCCATCTACCGGGGTGGCTTCGAGTGAGGGGGTCGCCCGTCGACGCATCCGCCCTACCGGTCGGAGGGTACCGCTGCTGACCGGATAGCCCGGCCCGATGGCGGTGCGCCGTGGTGCGGCCGCGGCGGCCCGCCACGGGCCACCGCGCTATCGATTGCCGGACGCGCCCTGATCCATCGCGGCCGTTGGCGCTGCAAACAGCCGCACCCTGTCCTCGGGCCCAAGCAACCGCCATTGCCCCTCCGGCAGACCGGCCAGCTCAAGCCCGCCAATCCGTTCGCGATGCAGGCTCAGCACGTGGTTTCCGCTGGCGGCGAACATCCGCCGGACCTGGTGGTAGCGGCCCTCGTGCAGGGTCAGGCGCGCCCGACGCGGGGCCAACACCTCGAGTTCCGCCGGAAGCAGCGGCGTTGTCTCCGACTCGAGCATCAGCGAGCCACTGGCGAACAGCTCGGCCTCATCGCCGCGCAGGTCCTCGGCCAGCTCGGCGCGGTAGACCTTGTCGAGGCGCGACTTCGGCGAAACGATGCGATGCAGCAGGGCGCCGTCGTCGGTCAGCAGAAGCAGGCCGCTGGTGTCACGGTCGAGGCGGCCGACGGTGGAGAGCTGCGGCGAGCGCTGGCGAAAGCGCGGAGGAAACAGGTCGTAGACCAGACGCCCGGTGTCCTTGTGCGAGCAGGTGTAACCAACCGGCTTGTTGAGCAGGATCAGCATCCCCGGAGCGGGATCGAGCGGCTCGCCGTCGAGGCGGACCTGGTCGTGTTCGATCACGTCGTCGGCGTACAGCGGCTCGCCGTCCGGCGTGGTGATGCGGCCCTCGCGGAACAGGCCGGTCACCTCACGGCGACTGCCGTAGCCAAGGTTGGCGATCAGCCGCAGCAGCTTCATCCGCCGCCTCCGGCGCGACGCGCCTGGACCACCTTGAAGCCGTCTCGCTGGCAGACAGTTCGAAGCGAATCGAAGCCCTGGGCCAGTTCGGCCTCGTAGGGAAGATGGCGGTTGGCGACCAGCCAGAGCTGGCCGCCCGGATTCAACGAAGCGGCCGCAGCGGCGATGAAGCGGCGGCCGATATCCGGCCGGTCGCCGGCGCGCTGGGTGTGGAAGGGCGGATTGCAGACGATCACGTCGTAGCGGCCGGGCACGCCCTGGATGACGTCATGCCAATGCGGGGTAATGGCGACCCGCCCGGCATGCGCCTCGAGGTTTTTCTCGGCCAGCGGCAGTGCGCGGGCCTCGGCTTCAAAAAGGTCCAGGCTGTGGATGCCCACGCAGCGCTGCAGCAGGCTGGCGGAGAGATAGCCGTAACCCGCACCGAGATCGGCCGCCGCTCCGGCAAGATCATCAGGGAGTTGCTCGACCAGCAACCTTGAGGCTGGATCGACACGATCCCAGGCAAACAGGCCGGGGCGACTGTGGAAGCGGCCGTCCAGAATCGGCCGCGGCGCATCCAGTTCGCGCCACTCGGCAAGCAGGGCTGGATCGCTGCCGGTTTCGGCACGCGCCCAGTAGACCCGGCAGTGATGCTTGGCCAGCGACTCGATCGGCCCGGCCAGCTTGCGCAGATCGGCCTCGCCGGACTTCGCGCCTTCGTCATTGGCCTGGCAGGCAAGCAATACCCCACCCGGCGCCACGCGATCGAGCGCCCGCGCCAGCGTCGCTCGGGCGTGCTCGCGCTGGCGCGGTGGCAGCACCATCACCAGGGGATAGCGCGTGTCCTCGGGCTCGCGTACGGCCAGACCCGAGCGCAGCAGCGCATCCACATCGGGTTTGAAGCTGGATTCGCAGACCAGGTCCGGCAGCGATCTCTGATGCAGCGGCCAGCCATCGCGTGCGCCGATCAGCAGCCCCCCGCCCTGCGCGGGCCAGTGCAGGTGGCCGAGTTCGAAGGGCCTGAACAGGGTGAGCAGCGGGGTATCGGTGGCGATGGACAGCGTGGGGCTCCTGGGCGCGGCAATCGATAACCGCGAGGCGGATTGTCTGGGCAGCGGGGTCATGCAGCAAGGCGGTCTTCGGGGTCTCCCTATCCGCGGCCAGCGCATCGAAGGGCCGGCAAGGCGGGGCTGCGGCCTGCTGGCGGGGATGCAGAGGCATGGCGACCAGACGTGGAAACAGGGCGAGCCGTCTACATCGCCGCTGGCCCCTCCCCAGACAGGCGCGGCCAGTTCCCCGTGCTGCCGAAAAGAAGAAACCCGCGGCGAGCCGCGGGTTTCTGGTCAGACATCGAATGTGAAATGGATCAGTAGGTCACAGTGACGGTGGCGGAGCAGCTGGTGGTGCCGGCATTGCACACCTGGTAGTTCGCCGAGGTCACGCTCAGGTTCTCGTTGAAGCTGCCGGTGTTGTTTTGCGTGGCGACTTTGCTGCCATTGCGGAAGATATCGACCGTTGCGCCACCACCGTTCCAGTTCAGACGGTACTGATAGTTCTTGCCCTTCCTGGAGACCGAACCGGTGAGGCTGTCCGGAGCGCTCGCCGGCGGCGGCTCGTTACCTCCACCACAGCCATTTGCCGTCAGGAAGTCGCTGGCCAGCTTGGCCTTGACGATGCCGTAGCCGAAGTACACGTCCTTGCCCGGCGTACCGGCATCCTCAGCGGTGTTCTTGAGCGCGTCGCGGATCTGGGCGCCAGTGCAGGTCGGGTGGTTCGACCAGACCAGGGCCGCGACCCCGGCCACGCCCGGCGTCGCCATCGAGGTGCCACTCATGTAGCCGTAGTCGCTGCTCCCGATGCTGATCGACGCGGAGGCCGCAGCCAGCAGGGCCGCCCTGTCCTCGAACGCCGCGCCCACCGCCGGGATCGACGTGTTGTTGGGGCTGCCGAGCGTGCCGTAAAGCATGCCGGCCACGTTGTTGATGATGATCGCGCCGATGCCGCCGGAGTTCTGGCAGTTCTGCACCTTGTCGTGGAAAGAGATGACGCCACGGTCGATGACGCAGACCTTTCCGGCCGCGCCACTGTTGGTGGACTCGGCCGTGCCCATGAAGAAGGTGGCGCCGGACGCCGCGCCAAGGTTCTCCATCGCCGAGGAGGCGAAGCCGGCGCCGCCCGCTTCCAGGGTAGACAGCGTGGCGCCGCCCGAGGGGTAGGTCGACAGGGTGTCGACACCGCCCGCCGTGGCCTCGACGCAGTAGCCGTCATCGGTTTCGGTGGTGGCGTTGCGACCGCGGCCACTGGTCACCGTGCAACCCGGGAACTGCGAGAAATCAGCGATCTGATTGTTGGCGTCGTTGGCGCCGATCATCATCACCGACTTGTAGCCGGCCGGATAGGAACGCACGCTGTTGCCGTCGTTGCCGGCCGCCGCGAGGACGAGACCGCCGGCGGCAGTGAACTGGTCGAAGGCATTCCGTTCAGTGCTGTTCGCGCCGCCGCCGCCCAGGCTCATGGTGATGATCTTGGCGCCGGCCTCGCTGCACTTGGAGGCGGCATGGGCCAGATCGGACGAGTAGCCCCAGCCGGCCGCGTTGAAGACCTTGACGATGTGCATCGGGTTGCCCGGGGCCATGCCGACCACACCGAAGCCGTTGTCCAGCGCCGCGACCGTACCGGCCACGTGGGTGCCGTGCGGGCCGCCGTCCTGGTACCAGTTGCCAGTGCCGCTGTCATTGCTGCCGGTAATGTTGGTGGCCGAGAAGTCCGGGTTCGCACCGCCGGTCTCACCCTGACCGAGGTAGGCGAGTCCGGAATCGATAACGCAGACCTTCTTGGCGCTGGCCATGTTCAGGGCGAGCTGATTGGCCTGCGACTGGTAGATCGCGTAGGGGGTGAGCTGGGTCGTCGCCGGGTTGCCCGGGTCATCGTTGTAGAGCGCCAGCAGATAGCGGGGAGCGTCCTGTTCGATGTTGAGGATGTTGGGGTTGTTGCGCAGCCCGTCCAGGGCCTGCGGCGGGACGCTGACTGCGATGGCGTTCAGCGACTCGAGGCGGCGATGCACATCACCGCGCGCGCCGCGCAGTGCGTTCTCGACCTGGGCGGCTGCGCCGGGGGCGAAGGTCACGATCACGCGGTTCGGGTCCGGACCATCGGCCAGGGCGGAGCCGGCGAGAACAAGGCCTACGGCGGCGCAGAGGGTGTTGCGAACGAACTGTTTCGACAAGACGGCTTCTCCAGCGAAAACCAGGGAAAGGCACGGGAACTTCAACGGCCGTGCGAACCCCTACCATACCTCCGTTCAGCTTCCAGTCAACTTTCTACGGTTTCTTGTGCAACCGCCTGCCCGCTGGCTGTTCGAGGGAACCTTGCGCAGCCACGGAATCCACCCAAGCCGGGTCAAGCGGCCTGTTGTGTCCTGGTTGACCGGATCGCGTGCCCACCCTCAGGCGAGCGCGCTCGCAAGCATCGGCGCGGCCCGGACGTAGCTGGGTGGATCAAGCCCCTCGAGGTCGGCCTCACCCCGCAGCACCGCCTGGATACGCTCCGGCTCGATATGGGGGGCGAGGAGCTGCAGCAGGGAGAGGGCGATCGGCCGCGGCGATCGGCTGCGCGGCAGCAGGGCCCAGGCAATGCACTCGGGCAGGCGCGCATCAAGCTCGATCACGGCGAAGTCGTCGTGGTCGGCGGCGCAGAGGGCGAACTCGGCAACCAGACCGACGCCGAGGCCGGCACGGGCATAGGCCTTGAGGGTCTGCGGGTCCTGGGCCGAACAGGCGAACTGCGGCTGCAGCCCGGCCGCGGACATCACCCGGCGGAACGAGGAGTCCTCGCGCCGGGCGGCCTCGTAGGTGACCAGCGGCCAGCGCACCAGCTCCTCCAGCGGCAGCGGGCCGCGGAAGCCGGACAGCGGGTGCCATCGCTCGACGATCGCCACGCGCCGCCAGCGGAACAGGGGCACCGAACCCGGCTCGACTCCTTCGTCGCCGGCCGTGCTGGTCATGAACAGGTCGCCGGCCGGGTGGTCGGCAGGGCGCATGGGCTCGCCCTCGCCCAGCGTGCGCAGGCGGACCGACAGGGAGGGGTGTGCATCGCAGAGCTGCCGCAGAAGCGGCGGAAGCACGTGTAAGGCGTAGCCCTGCGGCGCAACGATCGCCAGCTCCTCGCTGCCCTCAGCCGGCTGGTTGCCGGCCAACCGGCGCAGCCGGCCGTAGTCGTCGACCATGCGCCGGGCGATCGCCAGCACCTCCCCGCCCGCCGGCGTGAGGGAGACCAGCCCCCGACCGCGGCGGGCGAACAGCCTGACGCCCAGCGCCTGCTCGATCTGCGCCAACTGGCGGGAGACGCTGGGCTGACTGAGGTGCAGGGACTGGGCGGCGGCGCTGACATTCATGCCGGCATCGACGATGGCGACGAGACAGCGCAACCCGGTGAGCGAGACGGCCACGCCCGCTAGCTCCCAGCGCCCTGCGGCATAAGGGAAGAAGGATCCGAAAGCCGTCCGTCGGCAGCGGTCGGTTTCCCCGGCAACCTGTGACCCGCGCCACCCGTGGCGTATCGGATTTGCGCGCGACGCGTATTCGTAAAACGCATTGGACTTCTCCCCCCCACGGTCCTATCACTCGATGCGCCTGATTCAGGCCTGGTTAATCCGCTCACCAGGGGGCCGGAGTTTCCGGCAGGGCGGCTCCAGTATCAATCCATGTTTCTACCTATCCACTCGTTGGGGAGCTTCCTTAGATGAACCTTGTACACCGTACCCTTCCCGTACTGATCGCCGGCGCCCTCGGCGCCACCAGCCTCGCCAGCGAGGCCGCAGAACTGCGTCGCGCCGAGCGTCCGATCGACGGCCAGTACATCGTGGTGCTGAAGGACGAAGTTGCCGCCATGGGCAATGAGGTCCGCGCAGCGAACATCCCCTCCGTGGCCCAGGCCGCCCAGGCCATGGCCGGCCAGCACGGGGCCCGCATGCGCCAGGCCTTCTCGCATGCCGTGCGCGGCTTCGTGGTCGAAGCCAACCCGAGGGCGCTGCAGAAGCTGCTGGCCGACGACCGGGTGGAGTACGTGGAAGAGGACGGCATCGTCGAGATCGCCGCGACGCAGAGCGGTGCGACCTGGGGCATCGACCGCGTCGACCAGCGCGACCTGCCGCTGAACGGCACCTACGTCTACAACACCACCGCGTCGAACGTGAACACCTACATCATCGACACCGGCGTGCTGGGCAGCCACAGCCAGTTCAGTGGCCGGATGATCGGCGGCTACACGGCGATCAGCGACGGCCGCGGCACCAGCGACTGCAACGGCCACGGCACCCACGTTGCCGGAACGGTCGCCGGCAGCACCCACGGCATCGCCAAGGGCGCCAAGATCTCGCCGATCCGCGTGCTCGGCTGCAACGGCTCGGGCACCAACTCCGGCGTCATCGCCGGCATGGACTGGGTCACCGCCAACCACGTCAAGCCGGCCGTGGCCAACATGAGTCTCGGCGGCGGCGCCTCCAGCACCACCGATGCCGCGGTCAAGCGCATGACCGACGCCGGCGTGGTCGTCGTCGTCGCCGCCGGCAACGACAACAGCAACGCCTGCAACTACTCGCCTGCGCGGGCCGCCTCGGCGATCACCGTCGGCTCCACCACCAACACCGACGCCCGCTCGAGCTTCTCCAACTACGGCTCGTGCCTGGACATCTTCGCGCCGGGCTCCTCGATCACCTCGGCCTGGTACACCAGCAACTCGGCGACCAATACCATCAGCGGCACCTCGATGGCCTCGCCGCACGTGGCCGGCGTCGCCGCCCTCTACCTGGCCGCCAACCCGACCGCCAGCGTCAGCGCGGTGACCAACGCCATCATCAACGCCTCGACTCCGAACAAGGTCACCGGCGCCCAGACCGGCTCGCCGAACCGCCTGCTGTACTCGTTCTTCGACGGCAGCGGCGGTGGCGGCGGCGGCGGCGGTGGCGGCACCACGCAGACCTACACCAACGGCAGCAACTACACCATCCGCGACAACTCCACCGTCGAATCGCCGATCACGGTCTCCGGCCGCAGTGGCAATGCCCCGTCGGCGACCCGCGTCGACGTGCGCATCATCCATACCTACATCGGCGACCTGATCGTCCGTCTGGTGGCACCGGATGGCAGCACCTACACCCTGCACAACCGCAGCGGCGGCAGCGCCGACAACATCATCGGCTACTACACCGTGAACCTGTCCAGCGAGGCCATCAACGGCACCTGGAAGCTGCGCGTGCAGGATGCCGCCAACGGCGACACCGGCTACATCGACAGCTGGTCGATCACCTTCTGATCGATCCGCTGCAGGCAGCCTGATCCGGACCCCGGCCACGCGCCGGGGTCTTTTTTTCCGGTCCGTCGGGGCTGGGCGCCGCGGCCTTCGACTATGCTTGGCGGCTGCCGATGCAGACCCCGCATCGCCCCATCCCGTCAGGAGCCCGGTTTGGTTGCCTCGATCCCCCCCGCCTCGCCTGCCCGCCACCGCCTGCTGGGCCTCGACGCGCTGCGCGGCATCGCCGCCCTGTCGGTGCTGCTCTACCACTACACGACGCGTTTCGATCAGAAGCACGGCCACGGCGAGCCGCTGCCCTTCAGCTTCGAGAGCGGCTTCCTCGGCGTGAACCTGTTCTTCGCCATCAGCGGCTTCGTCATCTTCATGACTCTGGACCGGGTGCGGGTGCCGGCGGACTTCGTCGTCTCCCGCTTCTCGCGGCTGTTCCCGGCGTTCTGGGCGGCGATCGCCCTGACCTTCACCATCGAGTGGCTGGCCCAGCCGCTGGCGCAGCCCATCGCGCCCGGTCAGGCGCTGCTCAACGTCTTCATGCTGCACGGCTATTTCGGCGTGCCTTCGGTGGACGGCGTCTACTGGACCCTGCAGGTCGAGCTGTTCTTCTATCTGGGCATGTTCCTGCTCTGGCTGGGTGGTGCGCTACGCCAGCCATTCTGGGCGATCAGCGCCTGGCTTCTGGCCAGCTGGGGCACCTGGCTCGCCCCCATGCTGCTGGGTCGCCCGCTGCCCCACGCGCTCAGCGAAGCCCTGCTGCTGTCCCACTTCCCCTACTTCGCGCTGGGCATTGCGGTGTATCTCGGCCTCGCTCGCGAGGTCCGCCAGCCGCGGTCGGCGGCAGTCCTGGCCGTGCTGGCCCTGCTCTCCGTGCTGCTGGCCGAGGGCCTGGTCCGGGCCGGCTGGGCGCTGCTGTTCGGCATCGCACTCATCGCCGGCCTCTACGCGGGCCGCCGCCCGCGCGCCTGGCTGCGGCCCCTTGTCTGGCTGGGCGCGATCTCCTATCCGCTCTACCTGCTGCACCAGGACATCGGCTATGTCGTGCTGCAGTGGCTGCAGGCCGAGCAGGTCGGGCTGCTCGCGCGTATCGGGTTGACCACCGCCGTGGCCATCGGCCTCGCCGCCCTCGTCCACTACGCGGTCGAGAATCCGGCCATGCGTTGGCTGCGCCGAGGCCTGCGTCCGAACTCCGACCGCATGCCGGCGCCGCGCCGGCACTGGCTGGTCGGAACCGCTGGCCTGGCCGGTGCGCTGGTCGTGGGCAGCGTGGCCATCAGCCGGCTGGCGGCCTGAAACCTGGCCGCCTGCGCCTACTGGACCTGGATCTGGATCCGGGCCCAGGCCGACCACGCGCCCTGATCGTCCGCCACCCGCCAGCGGATCCGGTCCGATCCGCGGTATCCATTGCTGTAGTCGAGGTCGACGGTGAACGGATCGCGGTCGTTCTGCACCGCCGAGACGCCGTCGAAGGTCGACAGGTCCAACTGCAGGGTGGCCCAGTCGACGCTGCCCTCCAGGTCGCGGGCGTTGGCCGAGAGATTGGCCTGGGTGAACGGCGAGTTGCGCGGCACCGACTGCGGCTTGTCGCTGACCTCGGGGGGCGTGTTGCCCGCACCCAGTGCGCGATAGCGGCGCTCCAACGCGGACATGGCACCGCCCGAGCCCTGCACCTCGGCGCGCATCGAGCGAAAGCCCACCGCCGGGCTGAAGCTGAAACTCGCCCCGCTGTGCCGCAGAAGACCCGCATCGTCGAACCAGTGGATGTCGGCGCTGATGTCGCCCAGCGCATCATCGATCGCGGCGGCGCTGAAGCGCAGCGGCTGGCCGGCCGGCACCGCCGCGTCCTCTGCCGGCTCGCTGATCGTCAGCTGCACGCTGCTCGCGCCGGTCGGACGGTAGAAGCGATTCACGGAAAGATCGACCGCCTGCTTGAGCTGCGTGCGCTCGGCGCTGCTCAGCCGCGCCGCCGCCTGGGGCGAAATGCTGGCGACGTTGGCGACGCTCTGCCCGGTGAAGAAGCGTGTATAGACCAGGGCATTGAGGTACTCGCCGACCGCGCTCTGATGGGTGTTGTCCGAGCGCAGCTTGGCATGCAAGCTGGACGAGCCGAGCCGCACCTGTTCCCAGGCCCGACCGACCTGGACAGCGAAGGCATTGGGCTTGGCGTCGGCGGCGCCCTCAACGGCCAGCGCCGCGGTCGGATGCTGGGGCGAACCGGGATCGGTGAGGTAGGGCCACATGCCCTCATAGAGCACCACCGATCCGGCCGCGGTGGCCGCATCGTGCAGCGGCTTGACCGCGCTGGCATAGGCCGCCGCGCTGTCGAACCCGACGTAATAGCCCTGCAGGTTGACGAAATCGTAGGCGGGGTCGGACAGCGCTGCCATGGTCGATGGCGTCTGCGCATGGTTGGAGAACTCCGCGCCGCCCGGAGTGATGGCGTCGAAGCTGAGGGTGATGCCGAACTCGGCCAGCATCGGTGCGAGCCGCGCAGGCAACGCACCCTGCGAGTAGTCGTTGAAGTCGGGCGGCGTGTTGGTCAGCGAGTTGCCGAGCCAGAGCGTATGGATCCGGCTGCCGGGCGGCACCCCCTCGCCGGCCTGGCTCTCGAAGCCGTCGCCGAAGAAACCCTGGGCACTGCCCACGCACAGCAAGGCCATCACGCACAGCAGTCGCCGCGCGAGAGGCGAACCGCGTTTACCATCGCCACACATCGCCCTGCGTCGCCCTCGGAATGTCCCTGAGCCTTTCACTCTACCGCCTCGATGAGGTCGATTCCGAGCTGCGCCGCGAGGCGCTCGGATGGCTGGAGCCGGACCAGCGCCAGCGTGCCGGGCGCTTTGCCACCGAGCTGCTGCGGCAGCGCTTCGTCGCCGCCCAGGCGCGGCTTCGCCAGCATCTGGCCGAGCGCCTCGGTCGCGAACCGGGCAGCATCGTCCTGCGCCGCGATGAGCACGGCAAGCCGCGGCTGGCCAGCGCGGAGGCGCTGCATTTCAGCCTCAGCCACAGCGGCGGCTGGGCAATGGTCGCCGCCGCGGAGATGGAGGTCGGCGTCGATCTCGAGGCGATGATCGACCCCGCCCGCGCGGCGCTGGCTGGGCAGTTCCTGGACGCCGAGGCGCTGTCCGCGTGGCAGGCGGCGCCCGCCGACCGACAGGCTGCGCTGCTGACCCTCGCCTGGTGCGCCCGTGAGGCGGTGCTCAAGCTCGACGGCCGGGGACTGACCCTCGATGCGCGCACTATATCCCTGCCGCTGGGCTTGCCGGCCCGGGCGCACTGGGAGGCGGATCGCCGAAGTGCCGAGGTCATTGCCCTCCCGGCGCCGGCCGGCTACCGGGCATGCCTGGCCAGCCCGGGGCCGCTGGCCCTGCCCGATTCGATTCCCGGTCTGGATGCAGGGGCCTGACATGCGCCGCCGGCTCAGGGCAGGAAGTCCGCGGGCAGGACGACCATGTAGGCGTCGATGTTGTCACAGGGCGAACCGCCCCAGTTCGAGCTGAACAGGATGCGGCGGAAGTCGCGACTCACCGTGGCGTGCGGCTCGGTGAAATAGGGTGTGTCGCCGGAACCGCAGTATTCGCTGTGGTGATGGGCGATGTTGAGGATCCGCGGCGAGGCCGCCAGCTCCACGGCGAAGATGCGCCGGTGCAGCCACTTCTCCGAGGGGCCGTAGTTGTTGTAGGTGGAAATCAGCACCCAGCCCGGCGCGGCGAAGTTCTTGCCGGAGACATGGTAGGCGGTCGCCGTGCCCTGCAGATAGGTCGGGAACAGCGTGGTGCGGGCGCCCGTGTCCAGATTCACGCTGACCATGTCGCCTTCGTTGCTCTGGTAGTCGACGAAGACGAAGGCGTCCTGGCCATTGGCGTCCAGGGCGAGGTCGGAGTGCTCGGAGTTGCCGTGGAGCAGCCGCGACTGGCTGAAGTCGCGACTCCAGGCCACCACGTTGAAGTTGGAGTTCGGGGTGTTCGGGTACTCCTCGCCCGAGATCACGCACCAGCGGCCCGAAGCCGACATGCTGACGTGGTCGGGCCGCTCGCTGAGCGGGTGGGTGCCCAGCACGGTGCCAGTCTGCAGGTCATAGGTGAACACGCCGCGGATGCGGAAGTCGCTGGTCTCGGCATGGAAGCACCAGTAGCGGCCATCGGCCGAGGGGCTGCCCTCGGACTTGGTCCAGACCCGGGCGACGTTGCCCCAGGGCAGCTTGCCGGCGAAGCTGGTCGCCACGCTGCTCTGGTTGGTCTCGACGTCGATCTGCAGCAGCTCCATGCCGCCATTGGTCTCGACGTAGTACAGCCGTCGCGGATCGGTCGGATGCCACTGCGGCTCGGCGTCGCCGCCCAGGCCGTCGAGGATGCGCAGGTGGGCCAGGCTCTGGGCGTCATAGAGGTGCCATGCGCCATCGCGGGCGTAGGCGAGGAACCGCGTGCCGTCGGCATTGAAGGCCTGCCGCCGCGAGTAGTCGTTGCGGGCGAAACCCACCGGCGGCTCGCTGGCGTGGCTGGTCGCCCGCACCACGCAGGTGCCGAAGGCCGGGTCGCTGAAGCTGGCCCCCTTGGCCGGTCGCGGCGAGCTCGGCGACAGGGCGATCGCCTGGCCGGTCACCGGGGTGAAGCCGGCGGCATAGGCGTTGCTGCAGACGCCCCCCTCGTCGCGCTCGAAGCCCGAGGCGAACATGCTCTGGCCGGCCGCGGCGCCACTGAGCAGGGCCAGTGCAAGCCAGCGGACTGCGGTACCCAGCGAGTGGCTGCGCATAAAACTCCTCGGGTCAGGCGGCCGCGGACACGGCCTGAACGCGGGAATTATAGGTTGAGTAGCATGGGAGGATGTGCGGCCGGGCCGCGGTTCGCGAACGCGGCCATGGGAGATTCAGCTTCGCGGCCGCTCAGGCGAGCAGCAGGCTCGTCACCATGTCGACCGGGCGCCCGGCGGCGGCGACCCGGGGGATGGCATGGACGTCGTCCGAGCTGCGGTGGATGCCCTGCGAGGTCGTGCAGGACAGCCGATAGCAGCGGGATACGGCGCGGCGGACGCGCAGGTCATGGTCGCCATTGGGAAAGCAGAAGGTGTCGATGGAAGCCCCGGTTTCGGCCGCCAGTCGTTCACGCGAGCCCTCGATCTCATCGGCCAGCTCCGCATCATCTAGGCCCGAAGTGAGTACCGGATGGCAGCGGGTGTGGGAGCCGTACTCCACGCAGTCGGGACGGGCGCGCACCTGGTCAGCGCCGGCGAGGCGGTACTCGCGGTCGAACCAGTCCGCGAACTCGACACCGGCCGCCTCGCTGCGCGCATCGACCTCACGACACAGCGCGATGCGCTCGGCATGCGGCAAGGTCTTGACCCGCGCGACCTCGCGCCGGGCGGCCTGCCAGCGCTCACCAAGGAGTCCAAGGCCCGGCGGATCCGCGGGAAGCAGCGGGCAAGCCGCCGGCAGCTGCGCATCGGGCAGGGCGTAGAGCTGGTAGCACAGCCGATGGTTCCACAGATAGCGCAGGCCGTCGAAAACCCCGGAGACGATGAAGAAGGTCGCCTTGAGCCCGTGCTTGCGCAGCAGGGGCACGGCCAGCTCGAAGTTGCTGCGCATGCCGTCGTCGAAGGTCAGCACCAGCGGCGGCGCGCGGCCCTTGCCAGCCGAATCGAGATCGGAGAAGAACCGCGTCTCGAAGTGCCGGGCGTAGAAGGCAAAGTGTGCATCAAGCTGCTCGGCGCTCACCGTCAGCGGCGAGATGCCGTGGTACATCACCACCGGCACGTCACCGCGCCGGCCTCGCCGCTCGAGCAAGGCACCCGCCAGGCCGCTGGCGAACGCGGCCTGTTTCGCGGCCCGCCTGATCATCCCCATCGCTAACCTGCCCTTTCCCCGGTGGGCCGAATCGCGTCTTCCTGCCGCTCCGGGCGGCGAACCCGCACTTTAGACCAAGATCGCCCTGCGGCCAAACTGCTCACCTCCGCCACCGCGCCGCAAGTCTGGGGACCAGCAACCGCACGCTGCCGCGTACCGAGGCGTCGAACAGGCCGACGATCAGGCTGAAAAGACCGAGTGCCACGAAGCTGTGCAGGACCAGATCCCACCAGGGCGAGCCGCTGCGCAGGGCCATCGTGACGGTGTCGCTGACCACGAACGCGACGGCACTGACCACGAAGGTCCACCAGGGAAAGCCCACGCGCAGCTCGTTCCGGCCCATCCACAGCGCGAGGGCCAGCAGCAAGGCAAACGACGCGGTGGTGGCGAACGCCGCACCGACCAGGCCGAAGCGCGGGATCAGCAGGACGTTGAGCAGCAGGTTGAACAGCGCTGCCGCGGCCGCCAGCCCGAACATCGCCTGTGAGCGCTTGCGCAGGAACAGCCCGGCAGCGGCGACGCCGACGTAGCTCTCGAGGGCGAGGCCGAACATCACCCAGGGCACGATCTCGGTGCCGGCGACGAACTTTTCCGAGGCGAGAATCGTGATCAGCGGCTCGGCGTTGACCGAGACCAGCGTCGCCACGAGCATCGAGAAGGCAAGGAAGCCCCGGGAGTAGGTGGCGAGGAAGGCCTCGGTTGCCTCCCTGCCCTGCTCTTCCCAGATCCGCATGTACATCGGACCGACCGCGGTGGCCACCGCCGCCATGGTCGCCAGCTTGGCGTATTCGCAGAGGTTGTAGGACGCCGAATAGATGCCCACCTGGGCGGCACCGAGCAGGATCTGGATCACGTAGCGGTCGCCGACGGCAAGCAGCGACCAGGCCATCTCCATGCCGACCATGGGCAGGCCGAAAGCCAGCATCGCCCGCAGCAGGGGCGACGAGAAGCGCGAGGGCCGCAGCGGCGCGGCGCGCAGCACCACCCAGAGCAGTCCGCCGATGGCCAGGGCTTCAGCGAGGATGGTGGCGAGGAACAGGTGCCGCGCATCGGCGCTGATGAACCATAGCGCGGCCACGACCAGGATCAGGCTGAGATAGCGCCGGATGATGCTGTACAGGGAGATCGTGCCGCTGCGCTCCTGGGCATAGAGCAGGTTGTGCAGGGCGCTTTCGGTGACCCGCAGCCAGACCAGCACCACGGTGAGCAGGAGCAGGGCCTTGAGCTGGTCCGAGTTCAGCCATTCGGCGGGCAGCACCGCCAGCAGGCCCGCCCAGAGCAGGGTGGCGATGGCACCCATGGCGGTCATGCCCAACAGCTGGGTCGCGGCGAGCGTGTCGGCGCCGTGCTCGGGGTCCAGCCTGCGCTGCTCGTGGTAGAAGCGCACCGTCGCCTTCTGCATCCCCAGCTTGCCGATCGCCACCACGAGGCCGATCGTCGCGGTGACCGTACTCATCAGGCCGTAGTCCGCGGTGCTGAGCAGGCGGGTCAGGATGGGAAAGGACACCAGGCTGGCCAGGGTGACCAGCGCACTGCTTATCGCATAGCGCGAGGCGTGGCGCAGGAGGCCGGCCATCAGCCGGCCCGCCGTGCGGGATCGAAGTGGGGGGGCGCCTCCTGCAGGGCCTGCCGGGCGTGCCAGGCCTGCTGCATGCGCAGCTGTGTGTAGCGTTCGATGATCGCGCACAGCGCCCAGATCGCGCACATCACCGAGCCCTCCGAGAACGGGCTGCCGTAGACGTTGCCCAGGGCCATGCCGACGAGGGCGACGCTGAATCCGTAGGTCAGCGCCCGGGACTCGGCATCATCGGCATGGCGCGCCGCCCAGCGCGCCAGTCGCCACATCGAAAAGACCAGCCAGAGCAGGGCGATCACGCCCTGCGGGCCCGCTTCAGCCAGGGTCAGCACGTAGAAGTTGTGCGCGTCCTTGCCGGAGTAGCCCGAGTAGTTGCCGATCTCCTGCTTGAAGCGGTTGAGGCCGACCCCGGCGGGGTTCTCCCCCCACATCGCGAAGGCGCCCTGCCAGAGTTCCCAGCGGCTCTCGGTGCTCTCGTCGTAGCGCTCCTCGCCGGTGGCGGTCTCCTGCTGGGTCTCCTCGACGCGCTCGAAGGCGCCCTGCGGGAGGAAGGGTAGCGCGATCGCGAAGACCAGGCCGGCCAGCAGCGTGGTTCCGATGCCGCGGCGCCAGACAAGCAGAAGGATGGCCAGCAGGCCGATGAAATAGGACTGCCGCGAGTAGGTGACCAGGATGCCGCCAACCAGGACTAGGGCGCCGACCGCGCCGAGCATGCGCCAGGACAGCTTGTGGCGGGCAAAGAGGAAGAAGGCGACGAACATGGGCAGGAGCATGGCGTAGAACACGCCTGCGCGGTTCGCGGTGCGGTAATCGGGACCGAACGGACCGGAGGCGCGGTGGGTCTCCGAGTAACCGCCGAGCCCGTACGCGCGGGCCTCGGACCAGGCCTCGAGGCCGGCCACCACGGCCACGGCGAGGATCGCCAAGACCAGCCGCCGCGCGCTGCGCAGGTCGTCGACGGCGTAGTAGAAGAGGAAGTAGTACAGCGGGTAGAAGATGATCGTCTTGAGGTAGGTCAGGTCCGACATCAGGTCGGTCGGCCGGGTGGCGATGCCGATCAGGGCGCCGAGCGCCATCAACAGGAAGTAGGCCCGCAGCGGCCCGCCGAGGCGGCTGGGCGGACGCGGCGCGGCATCTCCACGCAGCAGGACCAGGGCCAGGACGCCGGCGAACAGCAGGTTGGCGACGTTGACCCCTGGAATGCCGAGGTCGGCCGGCAGATGGATCTGGTTGATCGTGTACAGCACCAGCAGCGCCAGCAGGGCGTTCAGCATCAACCGCCCCCTGCCCCGTCGATGAAGCGCCGGGCCCAGAGCTCGAGGCAAAGCAGCTGCCAGAGGCTTTCGGCATGGTTCTCGCCGCCGCCGCGGTGGCGGGCCAGCAGGTCCTCCGCGGCCGCCGGATGCACCCAGCCACGTTCGCGGAAGGCGCGCGAGGCGAACAGGTCGGCTGCCATCCCGCCGAGCGGGCCGCGGAACCACTCGTCGAGGGGAATACCGAAGCCCTGCTTGGGCTTGTCGAGCACCTCGGCGGGCAGCCAGCGGCGCGCGACCTGGCGCAGCAGGTGCTTGCCGCGGCCGTCGCGAACGCGCAGTCCCACCGGCAGGCGCAGGGCGAACTCGACCACACGGTGGTCGAGCAGGGGCGCCCGGCCCTCAAGCGAGGCCGCCATGCTCATCCGGTCCAGCTTGACCAGGATGTCGTCTGGCAGATAGCTGTGCAGGTCGACCTCGACAATGCGGTCGAGCAGCGGGCGAACATCACCCCGGTGGAACAGCGGGTGAAGGCTGGCGTAACCCTCGCGACCCGCCTCGCCGATCAGGGCGATGGTCTGCTCAGGACGCGACAGGGCCACGCCGCTCAGGTAGCGGTCGGCGAGCCCGAGGCCCAGGCGCTCGCCGATCCGGCGCAGGCGGAAGCCGTGGCGGCCGGGCAGCAGGCGGCCGCCGATGCGCAGGGCCAGCGCAGCCGGCCCGCGCAGCGCGCCCAGGCGCTCCAGAGCGAGCAGACGTAGATAGCGGTCGTAGCCGGCAAAGGCCTCGTCGCCGCCGTCGCCCGAGAGCACCATCTTGACCTCGCGGGCGGCCAGCTCGGAGACGAGGTAGGTGGGCAGGGCCGAGGCATCGGCGAAAGGCTCGTCGAGGTGCCAGACCAGACGCTCGACCATGGCCGTCGCGTCGGGCTCGACGACCAGTTCGTGGTGTTCGGTGGCGAGGTGCGTGGCGACGCGCCGGGCGTCGGACAGTTCGCTGTAGCGCGCCTCGCGGAAGCCGATAGAGAAGGTCTTGACCGGGCGGCTCATCTGCCGCGCCATCAGCGCCACCACGACGCTGGAATCAAGGCCGCCGCTGAGGAAGGCGCCGAACGGCACGTCGGCGACCAGACGGTCGGCCACCGCCTCGTGCAGCAGGCCGGCGAGGCGCTCCTCGGCCTCGGCCTCGCTGCCGGTGAACACCGGCGTCGAGGTCGGTCGCCAGTAGCGATGCTGCCGGTAGCCGCCTGCGTCGAACTCGGCGTAGTGGCCCGGCGGCAGCTTGTGCACGCCCTGGAACACGCTGCGCGGCGTCGGCACGTAGCCGAAGGCGAAATAGGCCGGCAGCACGCCGAGGTCGACCTCGCGGCGAAAGCCCGGCAGGGCGAGCAGCGACTTCAGCTCGCTGGCAAAGGCGAGTTGCCCGTCGTGCTCGCGGACGAACAGCGGCTTCTTCCCGAGCCGGTCGCGGGCCAGCAGCAGGCGCCGCTCGCGGCCGTCCCAGATGGCGAAGGCGAACATGCCCTCGAGTCGCTGCACCGCGTCCCGGCCCCAGGCGAGGTAGGCGGCAAGGATGACCTCGCTGTCCGAGTCGGTGCGGAAGCGCTGGCCCAGCGCCTCCAGCTCCCGGCGCAGGCGCCGGAAGTTGTAGATCTCGCCGTTGAAGACCAGCACCACGCGGCCGTCGTCGGAGAGCATCGGCTGGTGGCCGCCGGCGAGATCGATGATGGCGAGGCGACGCATGCCGAGCAGGGCGTCGCGCTCGCGGTGCAGGCCGCCGTCATCGGGGCCGCGGTGGATGATCGCCGCGTTCATCGCCTCGCCGACCTCGGCCGAGGGCACCTCGCGGCGGCCGTCGCCGACCACGCCGATGATTCCGCACATCTCAGCGCGCTCCACCGGGCTGGCCGCGGTACAGCGGCAGCAGGGCATCGATCACCGCCGGCAGGGCGGCGCGGGTCAGCAGGTCGGCGCGGGCGTTCGCGCCGAGCACGGCGCGGGCCTGGTCGGACTGCGCGGCACAGTCTGCAAGGCAGGCGGCAAGACCGTCGACATCGCCTGGCGCACATAGCCAGCCGTTCCGCCCGGGCTCGACGAAGTCCTCGCTGCCGCTGATCCGCGTCGCGACCACCGGCAGGCCGGCGGCCATGTATTCGAGCAGGGTGTTTGACAGGCCTTCGGTGCGCGAGGCGAGGATGCCGGCGTCCGCCTCGGCGAGGTGGCGGGGCACGTCCTGGCTGGGCCCGACCCATTCCAGGCTCTGCCCGATGCCGAGCCGTTCCGCCTGGGCGCGCAGGACGGCCTCCTCGGGCCCACCGCCAACCAGACGCAGGCGCCAGCCGGCCGCGGCCATACCGGCCCGCTGCCAGGCCTCCAGCACGGCATCGAGCGACTTCTCCGGCACCAGCCGGCCGACGAAAACCACGCGACGGATACCGTCGGTGATCGGGCGCGGGCGCGGCAGGGCCTCGAAGCGCGCGGTCCGGACGCCGTTCGGGGTC
Source organism: Pseudomarimonas salicorniae (assembly GCF_023156535.1). Lineage (GTDB taxonomy): Bacteria > Pseudomonadota > Gammaproteobacteria > Xanthomonadales > Xanthomonadaceae > Pseudomarimonas > Pseudomarimonas salicorniae. Next base: position 205,702 of record NZ_JALNMH010000007.1, read on the forward strand.
CAGTGGATGCGCACCGGATCGAAGCCCGCGGCGACCAGGTCCTGGCCGATGCGCCGGCTGATGGCCTGGACCGCGCTGGCCCGCCGCAGCAGGACACGGGCCAGAGCCGGCAGCGGGCCTGCGCCGCGACGCAGGCAGCCCTGTTCGGCCTCCCACCAGCCGGAGAACTTCAGCACCACCGGCTTGCCCAGCAGGTGCCCGACCAGCGCGGCCACCGCGCCCATGTTGTGGGCGATATGGACATGGATCGCGTCATATCGGCCGCGCCAGCGCCAGAGCAGCAGGGCCAGCCGAAGCTGCAGCAGCAGGCTGCCGAGCAGCGGGATGCGCGGGTAGCCGATCCGCCACAGCGTGAGCCCTGCGTGCTCGCCGGCTCCCGCCGGGTGGGCGGCATCCAGCCTGGGCAGCACGACGGTGACCTGGTGGCCGCGCTCGACCAGGCCGCCGGCCAATGTCTCCAGCTGGCGCTCAGCGCCGCCCATCGAAGGGAAGTGCGCCTCGAGCAGCAGCAGCAGGGACAGCGGCCTCCCGGTCGCGGAAACGTCCTGTTCAGGCATCGAGGTGCCGCCTCATCCACAGCTCGAGAACCGCCATCTGCCACAGCTCCGGGGCATGGTCCCAGGCGCCGGCCAGATGGCGTTCGAGCAGCCGCTCGACGAAGGCCGGCTGGAACCAGCCGCGGGCGCGGCTGCGCTCGGAGAGCAGCAGGTCGGTGAGCATCTCGCGGAAGCCCGGGTTGTCGCGGATCCACACCGCCACCGGCAGGCCGAATCCCTGCTTGCGCTTCTGCAGGATCATCGGCGGCAGGATGCCGGCCATGGCCTGCTTGAACAGGTAGCGCTTCTCGCCGCCGCGCAGCTTGAAACGCGCCGGCAGCCGACCCGCGTACTCCACCAGGTCCGGGTCGAGGTAGGGGAAGCGCGCGCCGACCCCGGCGTGACGGCAGGCGCCATCGACCTTGACCAGGTCGTTCTGGGCGATGGCCAGCTCGAGGTCCAGCGCCATCAGCCGGTGCAGCTCGGCCGAGGCGCTGCACGCAGAGTAGGTCTCGCGCATCCAGCCCAGAGACAGGCCCGGCTGCAGCTGCGCTCGCAGCGCGTCGCCGAGCAGCGCATCGAAGTGTTCGGAGGCGAAGGCGTCGTCGGTGTAGAAGCGGTCCGGATTGGGCAGGCTGGCGCGGCGGGTAAAGTTGTCGATGCGGTTGAGGAAGCGTTGGCGGCCGCCGCCCAGGCTGCGCCCGACCCAGCGACCCAGCCCGCGCAGCGGCGCCGGCAGGCGGTACCAGGCCTGCATCAGGCGGTCCTTGGCGTAGCGCTCGTTGCCGCCGAAGATCTCGTCGCCGCCGTCGCCGGCCAGCAGCACGTTGCGCCCGTCGCGCGCGGCCATCGCCGCGCAGGCCAGGGTCGGCACAGCCGAGGCATTGCCGAAGGGCTGGTCATAGAGCTCGACCAGGCGCGGCAGCACGGCCAGGGTCTCTGCCTCGTCGATGCTTCCGAAGTGACCTTCGGCGCCGCAGGCACGGGCTGCCTCGCGGGCGAAGTCCAGCTCGTTGTAGTCGGCCTCGGCGAAACCGATCGAGTAGCTGTGCACCGATGCGCCGGCGTGCTGCCGGGCGAGGATGCTGGTGATGCTGGAGCTGTCGGTGCCGCCGCTGAGGAAGCAGCCCCAGCTGGCCTCGCTACCCGGACGATAGCGCTGCACGGTGGCGACGATGCGCTCGCGCAACTCACCGGCGCGCTGGCCGTCCTCGCCATCGAGGTCCTCGGCATAGGCCGGCCGCCACCAGCGTTCGACGCTCGGCGCCCCACCACGCCAGCGCAGCACGCCGGCCGGCGGCAGGCGGCGCACCTCGGGCACGATGGTGTGTGGAGCCGGCACGCAGGCGAAGTTCAGATAGTGGAACAGGGCCTCCGGGTCGGGCCGCCGCTGACACCAGGGCGCGCGCAGCAGGGGCCCTAGGCGGTTGCAGAGCAGCAGCTGGTCCTGCTCGACGGCGTAGTACATCGGCAGGGTGTTGAAGTGGTCGGTGACCGCCAGCCATTCGCCGCCGTCGCGACGCTGGGCGGCAAAGGCGAAGCGCCCGCGCCAGCGCTGCCAGCCGCCCCCGTCGAGCACCGCATCGAGTTCCCGCGGATCACCCTCGACGAGGTCGAACAGGCCCACCGCCTGCCAGCGCTCGCCCTGCAGGCAACGCACTCCGCCCTCGCCCGCCGCCGGCAGGCCGCCGGGGATGGCCGGCCAATCGGGTGCCAGGGCTGCGCAGTCGGGCACCGGCCGGGCGTCCAGCAGGAAGCTCCCGACCGCCGCGGCCGGCTGCACGCGCATCGACAGGGTGTCGCGCAGGGCGAGGGTGGCACTCATGCCGGCGCTCCATCCAGGCAGCGACGGTAGATGGAGAGGGTGCTCTCGACCATGGCGCCGCTGGCAAAGCGGCGCTCGATGGTCTCCCGGGCACCAGCGCCGAGTCGATGGCGCAGCTCGGCATCGCCGAGCATCCGATCGAGCGCCGCGGCCAGTGCGGCTTCATCCTCGTTCGGCACCAGCAGGCCGGATTCGTTGTCGGTGATCAGCTCGGGACTGCCGCCGACCGCGGTGGCGACCACCGGCAGGCCATGCGACATCGCCTCGAGGATCGAGTTGGACATGCCCTCGTCGCGCGAGGAGGAGGCCAGCAGGTCGGCCGCCTGCATCAGCACCGCGGCGTCCTTGCGCTCGCCGAGGAAACGCACCCAGGGGCGCAGGGCCAGCTCGTCGCAGAGCCCCTCGAGGAACCCGCGCTCCGGGCCGTCACCGGCGATCCACAGCCAGGGCCGCCGGGCTTCGGGCAGCCGGGCGAGCGCGCGCAGCAGCAAGCCGATGTTCTTGAAGCCGACCAGACGGCCCACGTAGGCGACCAGGGGCTGCCCGGCCGGCAGGTCGAGCGCCTCGCGCGCGGCGGCACGGCGCGCGGCATCGATCGGCTCAGGGAGGTCGACCGCGTTGGGCACCACGTCGATCCGCTCGCGCGGCACCGCCGAGCGCTGGGCGACCAGATCGGCGCCGGCAGCGCTGTTGGAGATGATCCCGGCCGATCCCGCGGCGATCCAGCGCTTTGCGCGGAAGGTCCAGGCCGGATCATCGAGACCGAGGCCACGGATCGAGCTGACCAGGCGCGTGCCGGGCACGCCGTAGAGCGCCAGGCGCACCCAGACCTCGGCGGTGATCGAGAAGGCATGCACCAGGTCGAAGCGGCCGCGCCGCAGGAATCGCCACAGCGCGGCGAGAAAGCGCGGATCCAGCGCGCTGCGCTTGTCGATGCGCTTTACCGGAATGCCGGCCTCGACCACGGCATCAAGCAGGAAGGAGGGCTTGCGGAAGTACAGCAGGCTGACATCGACGCCGCGACTCTTCAGCCCGAGCAGCAGGCGGACGATCTGCCGCTGGCTGCCGCCGACCTCCATCTCGTCGCTGACCACCAGGATCCTCTTGCCGCTCATGCATGCTCCTGCGCCAGCACGGCGCGAAAATGATCCAGCAGGCGCCCGGCCTCGATGCCGGCGTCGAACTCGCGCTCGATGCGCCGCCGCGCGGCCTCGCCCAGCCGGCGACGCAGCGCCGGATCGCCAAGCAGGCGGGCGATCGCCTCGGCGAGGGCGCCGGCATTGTCCGGCGGAACGAGCAGGCCGTCGACCTCGTGCGTGATCAGCTCGGGCAGGCCGGATACCGTGGTGCCGATCACTGCCGCGCCACTGGCCATGGCCTCCATCAGGGCCACCGGAATGCCGTCCTGGTTGCCTTCGGGAGTGAGCACGCTGGGCATCACGAAGATCGCCACCCGCGAAAGCATTTCCCGCACGCGCTCCTGGGGCTGCGCACCGGGCATGGCCAGCGAAGTATCGAGACCCGCCTCGCGGCGCTGGGCCTCCAGCGCCGCGCGCTGCGGGCCCTCACCGATCAGTTCGCATTCGAACGCAATGCCCTGCTCGCGCAGGCGGCGCAGTGCCTCGATAAGCACCGGGAAGCCCTTGATCGGGTCCAGCCGCCCCACCGTGCCGAGGGCTTGTGGTGCGCGGTCGTCGAGACGCAGCGGCAGCTCGGACAGATCCACGCCGCAGTGGACCACCTCCAGCGGCGCGGCGTTCTCGTCCCGCCAGCGTGCGAGATGGCGGACGTTGAATCGGGAGATGGTCACCGCCAACCGCGCCGAGGCGAGCTTGCGCGCCAGCAGCTGATCCTCGACGAAGATGTCGTGGGCGTGGGCGGTGAAGGAAAACGGCCGCAGCATCAATCGACCCAGCATCCAGGCCGCGGTCGAGGGATAGGTCGCCCAGTGCGCATGGATCCACTGCGGGTCGAAGCGCCGCACCTCGGGCAGCAGGGCGAGCGTGCGCCACAGGCCGACCAGGGATTTGGCCAGCGGCAGCGGCTGCCGCCACATGCCGCGGACCAGATGGGCGAGCACGGCCAGCGTGCCCAGGGGATGGCGCAGCACGCTACCAAGCGCCGGCAGCGCCTCGCGCAGCCAGCCACGAGGACCGATCACCCGCGGCATCAGCGCCGCCGCCCGCGCCTGGACGAAGGCCTCCGAGGGCGGACGCAGGGACAGGATGCGCACCTCGACGCCGCGTGCGATCAGCTGCTCGATCTCGCGGACGATGAAGGTCTCGGACCAGCATGGAAACAGCGAGACCACGTAGAGCACGCGCTGCGGCGCCGGAATCATGGCCGCTCCCCCGCGGCGCCGAGGGGGGTGGTCTGCCACAGGTGCGAGCGGCTGCCTCGCAGGTGGTCCCACAGGCCGAGTACGGCGTAAAGGTTCAGCTCCCATACCGCGGCGGCGAGGCGAAGCGGCAACAGGCGACGCAGCGCCGGCATCGTGAGGGCCGCCAGGCCGGCGAGGTGCCCGGCCAGCTGGCAGGCCAGCAGGGCCAGCCAGGCCGGCTCACCGTCCAGCGCCAGCAGCGAATTGCCGACCAGGGCGCCGAGCAGGAAGAACGGGATCAGCAGGCGCAGCACCTTGTGGCAGAGAAAGCGCCACCACAGGGGATGCGCGAAGGGCAGCAGCAGGGCCGGCCAGCGCGCCAGCAGCTGCCAGTTGCCGGCGAGGGTGCGCCGCTTGCGCGCGGCCTCGACCCCGGCGCTGGGCGCGGGCAGGTCCCAGGCAATGGCGGCATCGACAAGACCGATCCGGCCGCCGCGCTCGGCGACCTTCAGCGGAACGTAGAGGTCGTCGAGCACCAGGCCGGCAGGGATTTCCGGCAGGTCGCTGCGGCGCAGCGCGTAGAGCGCACCGCTGACCCCGACCACCGAGCCACTGAGCGCCTCGTTGCGGCGCAGCCAGGATTCGAATCGCCAGTAGACGCCGACCGAGGCCGAGCCGCTGGGCCCGGGGCGAAAGCGGAGGCTGCCCCCGGCCACCGCCAGTTCTCCGCCGCCCAGCGCGTCGCACAGGGCCTGCACCGCGCCCGGCTCCAGGCGCTGGCGCAGGTCGCAGAACACCAGCACGTCGCCCGAAGCCAGCTGCAGCGCCTCGGCCAGGGCGGCGCTTTTGCCCCCGCGCGACTCGATCACCCTGACCCGCAGCCGCTCACCTGCCCGCCGACGCAGGATGGCTGCGGTGCCGTCGCTTGAGCCGTCGGACACGACCACCAGTTCCATCAGCTCGGCCGGATAGTCGTGTTGCAGGAGGTGATCGAGCTTGGACTCGAGTTCGGAGTCGCCATTGTGCACGGCCATCAGCACGCTGACCCGTGGCTGCCAGGCGCGGGTGGCCCAGGGTCGCGGCCAGTGCGCCGCACGCAGCGCAATCCCCAGCGGGTACAGGAAAAAGGTCAGCGCGAGCAGGGCGACACTGGACAGCAGCAGCCACAGGGCAGCGCTCATCCGCCCGCCCCGCCAAGCAGGGCACTGCGCAGGCGCTCATAGCCACGGTCGCCCAGCAGGCGCTTGGCTCCGGCGAGCAGGCCGTAGCGAAGGCGCTGCCGGCGCAGCGCGGACTGACCCTGCAGCGCCCAGCGGCAGAGCTGCTCGGGCGCGTGCCCGGCCAGCACCGCGACGCGCGGTGCGATGCCCCGGACCTGGCCGCGCTGCAGGGTGCCCGGCGCCGAGCCGAGCACCGCCGCGTAGCCGCAACTGCGGGCGAGGCGATCCAGGCCGGGCGGGCAACGCCCACCCGGCGGCGCCAGCAGGCTGACCGGGCGGCCAAGCGCATCCTCGATGGCCAGTCTGGAGCGCCTGAGGTCCTCGACGAGGGCTTCGGGGGAAAGATGGGTGAAGTAGCGATGATCCATGCCATGCGACTGGATACTCATCCCGGCATCGGCCATCTCGCGCAGTTGCGCCCAGCTGCAGAAGCCTCGGGTTCCGACGCGCGCCGGGTTGACGAAGAAATCGGCGCGCAACCGGCGCTCGGCGAGCAGCGGGAAGGCCGCCTGGTGATTGCTGAGATCGCCGTCGTCGAAGGTCAGCCACACGCCCTCGGCTTCGCCGGCCGCCAGGCCATCGCGGGCCGAACCAACGTGACGGCCGGTGGCGGCGAGCGCATCGAGGTGTTCGGCGAAGCGGGCGGCTGACACCGTGTAGTGCGGGTCGGCGCCGTGCGGGCCGCCGTCTCCGGCATCCACGGCGTGGTACATCAGCACGAGCACTTCGCCCGCCACGTCGCCCCCCGTCAGCGCCGCAGGCTCAGGGTGAGCAGGGCGCGGTCATCGTCGAAACGCTGGGTGGGGTCGGTGCTGTCCCGCTCGCTGCGGCTGAGCTCAAGTCCGATCGCCAGACGGCGGGTGCGCTGCCACGTCCAGGTCAGGCCATAACGGAGGTCCTGGTCGTCACGCGTCGAGCTCAGGAAGCCGCGGTCTTCGCGAGCCGCAAAGGCGCCGAGACGGTGTCGCGCACGCACCTGGCGGGCGAGGGCCACGGACAGGCCTTCGAGATCCTGGTCGAGGGACTCGCTGCTTTCATAGCGCTGCTCGCGCAGGTAGCCGACCAGGGCGAAATTCCAGGTATCGCCGCCGTGGGTGAGGGCGAGTGAGCCGCCCTGTTCGATGAACACCTCCGAGCTGACAACGGTAGTGCGCAGATCGGCCGCGGCAATCGGCTGCTCGAACTGCTCCGGCGTGGGCGCGGCGTCGAGCACATCCTGGGCGGCATCGGACACCTGACGTTGCAGGCGCGCATCCAGCCGCGTGCGCGGACGCAGTTCGAATCCGGCGCGGGCGCGGAGAAGCGGCTCGTCGATGCGCCTCGCGGGTCGATCGACACGCGCATCGAAGCGCAGCCCGGTCCAGCCGGCGTCCAGCGACCAATCTCCGCCCTCGAGCCGCCGGTCATAGCGGACGAACAGGTTCTGCCGGCGATAGTCGGGCGTGGCGCCGGTCGCCAGGTCGAAATCGACATCGCCTGCCTCGGCATGCGCGGACAGGGTGCTGAGCGGATCGAGCTCGAAAAGGGCCCGCGCGGCGAGACTGCTGCGGGTGGCATCGAATTCGCGGTTGCGCTCGGCATCGCTGCCGCCGGTCCGCAGCTCGACCGCTAGCCGCGCACGCGGCGTCGGCCGCAGGGTCAGGGTCGGGCCGGCAGTCCAGACATGCACCCGCTGGCGATTGTCCGGCGACTCGGCAAGGAAGCTGTTGACCGGCTGGTCGCTGAGCGAGTCCTCGAAGGCGAAGCCGAGGCGCTGATCGAGTATCTTCCAGTTGCCGCGCAGGCCCACCCGGGCCAGGGTCTCGTCCTCGAAGCCGCTGCGATCGTAGAAGCGCTTCTCAAGGTCGCCCGCGGCGCGCAGGGAGAGCCGGTCGCCCTCCTCGAGGAGGGCCAGCGAGAGCCGCGGACTGGTCACCAGGTCATCCACCGGCTCGGCCCGACGGGCGAGGTTGCTGGCATGCTCGATGCGCAGGTCGACGCGATAATCGAGCGTCCAGGCGCGGGCGCCGGGCGCGGCCAGCAGGGCGCCGATGAGGAGGGCGAGCGGCAGTCGGGCCATGGCTCAGGGCACCCGGTTGAAGACCAGTCCGGCCATCCGCGCCGGATCGAATACCGCGGCCGCCTCGCGCACCGCCGTGGGGGTATCGCGGCCATAGCCGGCGACCAGGACCGACTGGTCCGCCACCTGGGAGAGGATGCGTGCGTCGGGCGAGGAGGACACTGCCGGGCCGTCGAGCACGATGCTCAGGCTGGCGTCGGCGGCGCGCAGCGAATCCAGCAGGGCGACCATGCGCTGCGAGCCGAGCAGCTCGCCGCTGGCCTCGCGGCGGCCGCCGGCCGGAACCAGCATCAGCCGGGCGACTCCGGTCGGGTAGACGACGTCGGACAGCGACTCGACCCGGCCCTCGAGATAGTCGACCAGCCCGCCCTTTTTCGGATCGACGGCAAGCCGCTCGTGCAACTGGGGTGCGCGCAGGTTGCAATCGATCAGCACCGCGCAGCGGCTCTCATCGAATGCCACGGCGCTGGCGAGATTCAGGGCGACGAAGCTGCCCCCATTGCCGCGCTGCACCGCCGCCACCAGGATCACGCTGTTCCCGGCGTGGTGCGCCAGCAGCTGCGTGCGCAGGTCGCGGAAGGCATCGGCGGGTCGCGGATCGGCCATGTCGTGGCTGATGATCCGCCGCGTGCGGAGCTGGCCGCCGGAGAAGCTGTCCGTTGGGGACAGGGCGCCGGGAAACACCCGGCTCAGGGCATTGCCACTCATATCGCCACGCCTCCGCGGGTCAGCGCCACGATGGCGTAGACGGCCATCACCAGACCGATGACCAGCAGCGCGCCGAGCTGGCCGAACAGTTCCCGGCGACGATCGGCCCGGGTCCGGTACTCCGGCACCGCGACCAGAAGCGGCAGCCCGCTGGCCGAGGCCAGGGTCTTGCCGCTGCGGGCGCGGGGGTCGAACTGCAGCAGGGCCAGCAGCAGGCCGATGGGCGCCGCGACGCCGAGCAGCAGGCCGGCCGCCGCGAAGTGCAGCAGGCGCAGGCCGGCCGGCTGCAACGGCAGCGCCGCCGGCTCCTGCACGCGGAAGCTCAGCCCGCGCTGTTCAGCGTCCAGGCTCATCGACAGGCGCGCGTTCTCGCGACGCTTAAGCAGGTCCTGATACAGGTCACGGTTGACCTCGTAGTCGCGGGTCAGCTCGGCAAGCTCGGCCTCGGAGTCGGCGACCCTGCGACCGCGTTCAAGGGCCTCGTTGAGCAGCAGGTCGTTCTCGCTGATCCGGGCCCGAAGGGCGGCCATGTCCGAGCGCACTTTCGCCAGGCTGGAGCGCAACTGCAGATACAGAGGGCTGGTATTGAACTCGGGGTCCTCACGCGCGCCGAGGGCCTCGCGCTCCTGCTCGCGGCGCAGCAGCTGCTGCATGTCCTCGATCTGCAGGCGCACCCGGACCACGTCGGGGTGCGCGTCTGTGAAATCCAGCTTCAGCCGGCCCAGTTCGTTGTTCAGCTCGACCAGACGCTGCTGGTACTGCGAGCTCTGCCGGCGCGAGTCGGAGATCTCCGACTCGCCGCTGAGCTGCTCCTGCAGGTCGCGCTCGACCATCTGCAATTCGGAAAGCTCGGTGCGCGCCTTCTCGATGCGCCCGCGGACCTCGGCCACGCGCGTGCGGACGTCGACGTCGCTGCCCGGCCGGGCCTCCAGATTGTCGGCGCGGAAGCGCTTCAGGTTGGTCTCGGCATCGACAAGCTTGCGGTGATAGTCCTCGACCTGCTGGGCGATGAACTCGTAGGCCTCGCGGCTTTCGCGCTCCTTGGCCTCGAGGCTGTTGGCGATGAACAGCTCGGAGAAGCGCTGCGCGACCTTGAAGGCCCGCGCGGGGTCGCCATCCCAGTAGGCGATGCGGATCAGGTTCGCGCCTGGCGTGGAGATGCTGGTGCGGCGCTTGATCTCCTCGATGGTGCGCTCGGCCTCGATCGGATCCTCGATGTCCTTGTCCCAGCCGCCGACGGTCAGGATCTCGTTCATCACGGCCCGCGAGAAGATGACTTCGCGGGCGATCCGGGCGCGGTCGCTGGCGCTGGTCGGCACCGCGCGCCCCTCCATCAGCGGGGCGATGATGTTGCCCTCGCCGATCAGGATCGTGGTCGCCGAGGTGAAACGCTTGGGGACCAGCATGCCAACTGCGAGCACCGCCAGGGCCACCGCGGCGAATATCACTGCCAGCCAGAGCGCCTTGCGGCGCAGCTCGTGGCCGAGGGTCGGCAGCAGGGCCAACCACGCCGGCGTCGCCGACCCCTGCTGCGCCATCCCGGGCATCGGCTGGTAGTTCAAAGAACCCGCTCCGGCACGGTGATGATGTCGCCCGGCTGGACGTCGAGGTTGGTCTCAAGGTCGCCACGCTTGAGGATGCTGTCGAGGCGGATGTCGAACGTATCGGCCTCGCCTTCGCGCTTGCGGTAAAGGCGGGTGCGGTTGGCCGAAGCGAATTCGGTGAGGCCGCCGGCTGCCAGTACCGCGTCGAGCACGGTCATGCCCTGGCGGTAGGGAATCGAGACCGGCTGGCGCACGGCGCCCGTGACTCGCACCCGCGAGATGTACTCGTGGCTGCGCAACTCGACCAGGATGACGGCCACCTTGGGTTCGCGAAGATAGGCCTTGAGCTGTTCTTCGATGTCGGCGGCGACTTCCTCGGGCAGGCGCCCTCCGGCGCGCACATCTCCGAGCAGAGGCACCGAGACCATGCCGTCGGGACGCACCGGCACCGTGATGCTCAGTTCGGGGTTGCGCCAGACCGATACCTGGATGCGGTCATCAACCCCGATTCGATAGGCGCTTCCGGCCGACTCGGGTTCCGCCATGGCCGGCGCCGCCAGCGCCAGCAGCGCCAGCAGGAAGGCACGCGCGGCCTGCGCCGGCGTCGAACGCGGTCGCGCCGCAGATAGAAGACTCACCTGATTACTCCTGGTTGCCACGCACGGCGAGCCGCTACCGGACCGCGCCTCGCGGGCGGGCCGGACCGCCGCCGGCAGGCCGCGATGATACGCGTAAAGCCATGATATTGTGAATCGCATCACAGTTCCCCCGCCCTCCTGCATGCCCGTCTCGCCCGACTATCTTGCCGATTACCGGACTCTCGACTGCGCGCCGGGCTGCACGGTGGCCGAGCTGGAAAGGGCCTGGCGACACGCACTGAGCCGCCACCATCCGGACCGCGCCGAGCCCGGCCGGCATTCCGAAGCCGCCCTGCGCACCCAGGCCCTCAACACCGCGTACCGCCGACTGCGAAGTTTCGCCGATCAGCACGGCCGGCTGCCTGGCAGCGCGGGCCCGGCCGCCGTGAAGGTCGAGGCCAGACCGCAGCCCGGAGCACGCCCCGCCGAAGCGGTACCCGAGGCCCCGGCCGCGCGAAGTCCGCGACGAAGCTGGCTGGCCGTCACCGCCGTGTGCCTGGTGCTCGGGGCCTCCTGGCTGCTGCAGCCCGGGCCGGAGCTCGCCAAACGCTCCGTGGAGACCAGCACCGGCCCAGCCCCCACGACGGCCGCGGCCCTGGTTGCGGGCGCGCCCCTCGAACTCGACAGCAGCGCCTCGGAAGTACGAGCGCGAATCGGACGACCACCGCTGCGCCGGGTGACCGGGTTCGACAGCGAGGTCTGGGAGTACGGACCCTCGATGGTCGCGCTGCGCGACGACCGGGTGGTCGACTGGTACAACTCGCCGCTGCGCCCACTCCCCTTCCCCTCCGAGCGACCGGAGAATGCCGGCGCCATCAACGAGCCCCTTTCCCGAAGATGACCACTTCGCAGGTCTGCAGCAGGATCATCAGGTCGAAGACCAGGCTGTGGTTCTTCACGTAATAGAGGTCGTAGCTGAGCTTCTCGCGCGCATCCTCGACCGAGGCGCCGTACGCGTAGCGGATCTGCGCCCAGCCGGTGATTCCCGGCTTGACCGCCTCCCGCAGTGAGAAATAGGGGATCTTCTCCGCCAGCTCGCGGACGAACTCCGGGCGCTCGGGCCGGGGCCCGACGAAACTCATCGAACCCTCGAGCACGTTCCAGACCTGAGGGATCTCGTCGATGCGAAGCTTGCGGATCACCTTGCCGACCCGGGTGACCCGGTCGTCGTCGCTGCTCGCCCAGCGCGCCTTGCCGTCCGCCTCGGCATCGGTGCGCATGCTGCGGAACTTCAGCACGTTGAAGGTCCGCCCGGCGAGGCCGACCCGCTGCTGGCGGTAAAGGATCGGCGCCCGCGGGCCGCTTTCCAGCACGATGGCCAGCGCAGTCAGGAGCATCAGGGGCGAGGCGAGCAGGAGCAGCAGGCTGGCCATGATCAGGTCGAAACCGCGCTTCGTTGCGGCCCGCGTCGAGCCGGCGTCGAAGCCTTCGGCGAAGACGACCCAGGAAGGCCGGACCAGCGTCAGGTTGACGCGGCCCGACTCGTTCTCGAAGAACTGCGCCATGTCGGTGATCTCGACCCCGCGCAGGCGGCATTGCATCAGCGCCTCGAGCGGCAGCGCACCGCGCTGCTCATCCGGTGCGGTGACGATCTCGTCGATATCCAGGTCTTCGACGATGTCGACCAGCGAACGGCCGTTCTCGATCCACTGCGCCTCCTCGACTTCGGGCGTGTCGCCCTTCATCGGGATGTAGCCGACGACCTGGAAGGTGCGCCGCTCGGCCCGTCTGCGCATGCGCGCGTCAAGCTGCTTGGCCCGGCGACCCGTGCCCAGGACCAGAACGCGACGCTTGATCAGCTCGGCACGGACCACGTGCAGCGCCAGCCAGCGCAGGCCGATCACCGCCAGCCAGCCCAGCGCAAGCGCCATGGCCATCACGCCGCGCCCGATGGTCTTGCCGGGGATGAGGTACTGCAGCATCACCAGCGCCAGGCCCCCGACGGCAAAGGCCACCAGGCCGCGCACCATGTAACCTCGCACCCCCTCGCGGGTGTACATCACGTACATGCCGAGCGCGGCCATGGCCAGCACCTGGACCGAAGTAAAGACCAGCGCCCGCGGCATCACCGCGCCGAAGGCCTGGGCCGCCAGCGCGTCATCGCCCCAGAAGCGGATCCAGACGGCGAGGTGGAAGGCGCCGAACAGCACGGCGAACTCGGCCAGGCCAAGCACCACCATCCACCGGCGCGCTGGATGGAGCGCATCCGAAAGAGAACGCATCCCTAGATCCCCATGTGCTTTCCTTGCGTAGGGACACCCCTACGCAGCGCCGCGCCGAACGGACGCAGGCGGGATTCCATCCACCCCTCAAGGGTGGCGAGTGTGTCATTCTCGGCTGAGCCCATGAGCCTGGGAAGTAAAGTTCCTGCACTGTTTGTGCGCGCGGCCCGGAGGCCTCATCGTGTCCGGCGCCGCCGGACGATCCAAAAGCGGTCACGCGTTGCCGAGTGCCGCTGGGCCCTGATTCCTGCGGGACCAAGCGGGGCGATCCCGGACAGCAAGCGTCCCTTAACGCCCTGTTGGGACAGTCACGCCCTCCACTGCCTGCAGACTGCCGGAATCCTCAGCTAAACTGCGCAACCGATCACACTCCCGGCCCCCATGCCCGCATCCGCCGCAACGCTTCCCGAGTCCCCGCGCATCGCCATCCTGGGCCTGGGTTATGTCGGACTGCCCCTCGCGGTCGAGTTCGGCGGCACGCTACCCACGCTCGGCTTCGACATCAATTCAGCACGCATCGACGAGCTGAAGGCCGGTCGTGACCACACGCTCGAGGTGGAGCCCGCGGAACTCGCGGAGGCGAAGCAGCTGCGCTATTCGGCCGACCCGGCATCGCTCTCCGACTGCAATGTCTTCGTGGTGACCGTGCCCACCCCGATCGACACTGCCCGACGACCGGACTTCGGTCCACTGCTCGCAGCCAGCACCACGGTCGGCCGCGCCCTGTCTCGGGGCGACGTGGTCATCTTCGAATCGACCGTCTACCCGGGCGCCACCGAAGAGGTCTGCGTGCCGCGCATCGAGGCCGAGTCCGGCCTCAAGTTCAATGTCGACTTCTACTGCGGCTACAGCCCCGAGCGGATCAACCCGGGCGACAAGGCGCATCGCCTGCCGGACATCGTCAAGGTGACATCGGGCTCGACCCCGGAGGCGGCGGATTTCGTCGACGCGCTGTATCGGAGGATCATCCGCGCCGGCACGCACAAGGCTTCCAGCATCCGCGTCGCCGAGGCGGCGAAGGTGATCGAGAACACCCAGCGCGACCTCAACATCGCCCTGGTGAACGAGCTGTCCCAGCTGTTCTCGAAGATGGGCATCGACACGCTGGAGGTGCTGGAGGCCGCCGGGACCAAGTGGAACTTCCTGCCTTTCCGACCGGGGCTGGTGGGCGGCCACTGCATCGGCGTCGACCCCTACTACCTGACCCACAAGGCGCAGGAGATGGGCTACCACCCCGAGATCATCCTCGCCGGCCGTCGGATCAACGACGGCATGGGCGAGCACGTGGCGATGCGCGTCGTGCGGCTGATGGCGCGCAAGGGGCTGGACGTGGCCCGCGCGCGGGTGCTGGTTCTCGGCCTGACCTTCAAGGAAAACTGTCCGGACCTGCGCAACACCCGTGTGGTCGACGTGGTCGACGCGCTGCGCGACTACGGCATGAGCATCGACGTGCACGACCCCTGGGTCGACGCCGACGAAGCCCGCCACGAGTACGGGCTGGAGATGGTCGCCGCGCCCGAGCGCGGCCGCTACGACGCCGTGGTCCTGGCCGTGGCACACCGCCAGTTCATCGAGCTGGGCGCCGGTGAGATCCGCCGCTTCGGTCGCGACGATGCGGTGCTCTTCGACGTGAAGTCCGTGCTGCCCCTGGCCGAGGTGGACGGCCGGCTGTGAACCATTGACTCCCTCACGACGAGATCCCATGCGCATCCTGGTCACCGGCGCCGCCGGCTTCATCGGCTCCACCCTCGGCCACCGTCTGCTCGATGACGGCCACGAGGTCCTGGGCTATGACAATCTCAACGACTACTACGATCCCAGCCTCAAGCAGGCGCGTCTGGATCGTCTGACGCCGCGCGAGGGATTCCGCTTCGTCAAGGCCTCGCTCGAGGACAACCGGGCGATGCAGGCGGCCTTTGCCGACTTCCGCCCGCAGCGGGTGGTCAACCTCGCCGCCCAGGCAGGCGTGCGCTATTCGCTGGAGAACCCGCGCGCCTACATCGATGCCAACATCGTCGGCTTCCTGAACATCCTCGAGGCCTGCCGCCACGGCGAGGTGGAACACCTGGTCTATGCCTCATCGAGCTCGGTCTACGGCGCGAACCGCAAGCTGCCCTTCGCGGTCGAGGACAGCGTTGATCATCCGGTGAGCCTGTACGCCGCCAGCAAGAAGTCGAACGAGCTGATGGCGCACACCTACAGCCACCTGTTCGGCCTGCCGACTACCGGCCTGCGCTTCTTCACCGTCTACGGCCCCTGGGGCCGGCCGGACATGGCGCTGTTCCTGTTCACGCGCAGGATCCTGGCCGGCGAGCCGATCGACGTCTTCAACTTCGGCAAGCACACGCGCGATTTCACCTATATCGATGACATCGTCGAGGGCGTCGCGCGAACCCTGTACAACACGCCGGCTCCGGATCCCGATTTCGATCCAATGAACCCGACCCCGGCCAGCAGCCGCGCGCCCTATCGGGTCTACAACATCGGCAACCACACGCCGGTGCAGCTCTCGCGCTACATCGAGCTGATCGAGGAAGCGGTCGGCAGGAAAGCCGAGAAGCGCCTGCTGCCGCTGCAGCCGGGCGACGTGCCCGACACCGAGGCCGATGTCGCCGCCCTGGTGCGCGACACCGGCTACTCGCCGGAGACACCGGTGGACGTCGGCGTGAAGCGTTTTGTCGAGTGGTACCGGGACTACTACGGAGTCTGAGCAATGACCGGGAACAGGGGAGAGGGGACGGTGCAGGCGGGCCTTGAGGCCACGACCGAAACCATCGGCGCGATCTGGCGCGACCTGCTCTCCATGCCCGAGCTGGACGCCCGGGCCAACCTGTTCGAGGCCGGCGCGCACTCCCTGCTGGTGCCGCAGTTCCTGTCCCGGGCGCGCGAGGCCGGGCTCGACGGGCTGGCCGTCGCCGACGTTTATGACGCACCCAGCGTGTTGGGCCTGGCGCGCCGGCTGCACGCCCAGCCGGCGGCGGGCGCGCCGCGCAGCAGCGCGCGCAGCCGGCCGACCGAGGGCATCGCCATCGTCGGCATGTCGGCGCGCTGCGCCGGTGCCGAGAACCTCGATGCGCTGTGGGAAAACCTGCTCGCCGGGGTCGAATCGCTGTCGCGCTTCTCCCCCGACGAGGTCGACCCGGACGTGCCCGAACGGCTGCGCAACAGCCCGCACTTCGTGGCCGCGCGGGGGGTGCTGCGCGATGTCGAGGGCTTCGACGCGGAGTTCTTCGGCATCTCGCCCCGCGAGGCGGTGCTGCTCGATCCGCAGCAGCGCATGCTGCTCGAGCTCAGCTGGCATGCGCTGGAGCATGCCGGCATCGACCCCGCCCGGCATCCGCGGATCGGCGTCTACGCCGGCACCGCCAACAACCAGTACGCGCCGCTGCTGCAGCGCCACGCGCCGCAGCTGATTCGCGCCAGCGGCGACTTCACCGCCATGCTGGGCGCCGAGAAGGACTTCGTCGCCACCCGCATCGCCCATCGGCTGGACCTCAAGGGCCCGGCCGTCACCATCCTCACCGCCTGTTCCACCGGGCTCGTGGTGGTCGTCCAGGCCTGCGAGGCGCTGGCCGCCGGCGCCTGCGACGCGGCCCTGGCCGGCGCTTCCACCGTACTGCTGCCGCAGGCCGGCGGCTATCTGCACGTCGAGGGCGGCATGGAGTCGGCCGACGGTCGCTGCCGGCCGTTCGATGCCGAGGCCTCGGGCACGGTGTTCTCGAACGGCGGCGCGGTCGTCGTGCTCAAGCGCCTGGAAGACGCGCTGGCCGACGGCGACACGATCTACGCGGTGATCCGCGGCACCGGGCTCAACAACGACGGCGGCGGCAAGGCCAGCTTCACCGCACCCAGCGTCAGCGGCCAGGCCGCGGCGATCCGCATGGCCCTCGACGCGGCGGGCGTCCCGGCGCGCGATGTGGGCTATATCGAAGCCCACGGAACGGCCACCGCGCTCGGCGACCCGATCGAGATCAGCGGCCTGTGCAGCGCCTTTGCTCCCGACACCGATGAGCGCGGCTTCTGCTGGCTGGGCTCGGTCAAGGGCAACATCGGGCACACCTGGGCCGCGGCCGGAATGTTCGGCCTGATCAAGGCCGCGCTCGCCCTGCACCACGGGGTCATTCCGGCCAGCCTGCACTTCCGTCGCGCCAATCCGCAGATCGATTTCGGGGCCACGCCGTTCAAGGTCTGTGCCGGCAACCAGCCCTGGCCGCGTGGCGATCGCCCGCGCTATGCCGGGATCAGCTCCTTTGGCGTCGGCGGCACCAATGCCCATGTGCTGCTCGGCGAGGCGCCGGTCGCGACCTCGACCGGCGTCCACGAAGACGGCCCCCAGGTGCTGGCGCTCAGCGCACGCAGCGAATCGGCCGCCCTGGCCCTGGCCGGTCAGTTGGCGGACCGCCTCGAGCGGGACCCCTCCGGTTCGCTTCCAGAATTGGCCTACGCCCTGCTCCGTGGCCGCCCCGAACAGCGCTGGCGCCTTGCAGTGGCGGCGGAGACGGCGGCCGACGCAGCCGCCGCCCTGCGCGGCGCCCGGCACGCCGTCGAGGCCCTTCCCGAGGCGCGGGTGGTGTTCCTTTTTCCCGGCCAGGGTTCGCAGCAGGCGGGCATGGCGGCGGCGGCCTACGATGCCCTGCCCGGATTCGCCCGGGCCCTGGACCAGGCGCTCGACGCGGTCGCCCCGCACCTCGATGTCGACCTGCGCAGCCTGCTGCTGGAGGACCGCCCCGGCCATGCCGAGCGACTCGAGGAGACCCGGCATGCGCAGCCGGCCCTGTTCTGCATCGAGTGGGCCTTTGCCAGCTGGCTCGGCCAGCTCGGCCTGCGTCCGGCGGCCCTGATCGGCCACAGCATCGGCGAGCTGAGCGCGGCCTGCGTGGCCGGTGTGCTCACGCTTGAGGAGGCCGCCCGACTGGTCTGCGCCCGCGGTGCGGCGATGTGGTCGCAGCCGAGGGGAGCCATGCTCGCCGCGCGGGCCAGTGCGGAGGTGCTGCGTCCGCTGCTCGGAGCAGAGATCGAGATCGCCGGGCTCAACGCACCGGAACTGACCGTGCTGGCCGGGCCGGGCGCGGCCATCGACACCCTGGCAGGCCAGCTGGAGGCCGCCGGCATCCAGTCGACCCGCCTGCGCGTCTCGCACGGCTTCCACAGCGAGGCCATGGCCGGTGCCATGCCGAAGGTCGAGTCGGTAGCAGCCGGCCTTGCCGCCCGGGCGCCAAGGCTGCCGCTTTATTCCTGCATCGACGGCGCCCGCTGGCCGGACCAGGCCCCTGCGCCCGACTACTGGGCACGCCAGCTGCGCGCCCCGGTGCACTTCTCGGCGGCGCTGGCCAAGGAGGCGTCGATCCCCGGGACGCTGTTCGTCGAGGTCGGCCCGGGCCAGGCATTGAGCGCCCTGGCCCGCCAGCACCGCGCTGCGGACGGCAGTGCGCTGCGGGTGATCGCGCTGCAGCCGCCCGCCGGGCGCCCCGCCCACGCCTGCAGTGCCCTGCAGGGTCTGGCCCAGCTCTGGGCGCAGGGCGCAGCGGTGGTCTGGCCGCAGCCCGGTGGCCGGCGGCGCGTGCCCCTGCCGCTGTACCCCTTTGCCCGCACCCGCCACTGGTTCGAACGCGGCGAGGGCAGCATCGAACATCAGGTCGCGGCTGATACCGCCCCCCAACGCCCCTCCCTTCCGCGTGAGGAGACCCCCGTGGCTTCCCGACTTCCCGCCCTCCGCGCCGAGCTGATCCAGGTGTTCGCCGACGCCTGCGGACTCTCGCCCGCCGAACTGCGCTGCGACCAGGCCCTGGTCGAGCAGGGCCTCGATTCGCTCTCCGCCACCCAGGCGAGCCTCGAGATCGAACAGCGCCTGGGCGCGAAGCTGCGGTTTCGCCGACTGCTCGAGGACCTCGATACGGTCGACAAACTGGCCGGGTTCTTCGACGCAGAGCTGCCCGCCGACCGCTTTGCGCCGGCGCCGACGACTGCGGCTTCCGTGGAGCACCCCGCTCAGACGGCGACGACAGCGGGGCTGCCTGCCCTTCCCGCGCTTCCGGCGGCAGCCGATGGCACGGTGCAGGCCCTGGTCCAGCAGCAGCTGGCGCTGATGCAGCAGCAGCTGGCTCTGCTCGCCGGACACCCGCTGACCGCGGCCACGCCCGCCGGGCCGGACCCGGCTTCGGCCCCTGCCGCAGCCGCGTCCTCGCCGCAGGCAGCGCCCGGCGCAGCCTCCGGTGACGAGCCGGCCAACCTGATCAGCAAGCCCTTCGGCGCCTCGGCGCGGATCACGCTGTCCGCGCAGTCCGAGCTCAACGACGCCCAGCGTCGCTGGGTCGATGACTTCACCGCCCGTTACCTCGAACGCTTCGGCGCCTCCCGCGAGTTCTCCCAGCGCCACCGCGCGCTGATGGCCGATCCGCGCGTGGTGACCGGATTCAATCCGCAGTGGAAGGATCTGGTCTTCCCGATCGTCGCGGACCGCTCGGAGGGGGCGCGGCTCTGGGACATCCAGGGCAACGAGTTCATCGACCTGCTGTCCTGTTTTGGCGCCAACCTGCTCGGCTACAAGCCCAAGGCGATCACCGAGGCGATGCATGCCCAGCTTGACCGCGGCATCGAGGTCGGGCCGCAGCACCCGCTGGCCGCCGAAGTCTCGGCCCTGCTCAGCGAGTTCTCCGGACATCCGCGGGTCGGCTTCTGCAATACCGGCTCGGAGGCGGTGATGGGCGCGATGCGCATCGCGCGCACGGTGACCGGGCGCAAGACCATTGCAATCTTCACCAACAGTTACCACGGCATCTTCGACGAGGTGCTCGTTCGCGGCACCCGCCAGCTGCGTTCGCTGGCCGCCGCGCCGGGCATTCTCGCCAGCTCGGTGGAGAACGTGCTGGTGCTCGACTATGCCAGCGAGGACGCCCTGCGCGTGCTCCGCGAGCGCGGCCGCGAGCTGGCGGCGGTGATGATCGAGCCGGTGCAGAACAAGTACCCGACGCTGCAGCCGCGCGACTTCGTCCGCGCCCTGCGCGAGATCTGCGACGAGGCCGGCTGCGCGCTGATCTTCGACGAGGTGGTGACCGGCTTCCGCCTCGCCGCGGGCGGCGCGCAGGAGTTCTACGGCGTGCGCGCCGACATCTGCAGCTACGGCAAGATCATCGGTGGCGGCCTGCCGATGGCGGCCATCACCGGCAGCGCGAAGTGGCTGGACGCGCTCGACGGCGGCCACTGGCAGTACGGCGACGCCAGCTATCCCGAGGCCGGCGTGACCTACTTCGCCGGCACCTACGTGCGCCATCCGCTGGCCCTGGCCGCGGCCAAGGCCACGCTGGGATACATCAAGCAGCGCGGCCCGGCTTTGTTCGATGAGCTGAACGCACGCACCCAGGACCTGGTGGATCGGCTCAACGCCGGCTTCCTCGCCCGCCAGGCGCCGGTCAAGGCGGTGCATTGCGCCTCGCTGTGGCGCCTGCACTGGGACGAGGACCAGCGCTACGTCAGCCTGTTCTACTACCTGGCCCGCTACCACGGACTGCATCTGTACGAGCAGTTCGGCCATTTCGTCACCGAACCGATGGATGCAGCGGTCATCGACCGCATCGTCGAGGTCTTCCTCGGCGCGGTCGACGAGCTGATGGAGCTGGGCCTGCTTACCCGTCGCGACGGCCTGCCGCCACCGGACGGCGGGAAGCCCACGGGCAGCGACCGCGAGGGCGCGCTCTCGCCGGGCCAGGGCGAGCGCTGGCTGGCCGCCAACTTCGACAGCCAGGCCCTGCGCGCACTCAACGAAACGCTCTGCCTGCGCCTCGACGGGCCGCTCGACGTCGAGGCCCTGCGCGGCGCCCTGGGCGAGCTGCAGCGCCGCCATGCCGTGTTCCGGCTGCGCATCGAGGCCGATCGGCCGCTGCAGCGCGAAGTGCCGGGCAGCGAGCGGGCGCTGGACTGGAAGGATCTTTCCCAGGCAGCCGACCCCGATGCCGCGCTCGATGCCTTCGCCCGCGAGGCCGGCCTGCAGACCGTCGAGCTGGGCGAGGGCCCGATGATCCGCATGACCCTGCTGCGCCTCGACCCGCAGCGCCACGCCCTGCACCTGGTCTACAGCCATCTTGCCGTCGATGGCTGGGCGATCAGCGTGTTCCTCGAGGAGCTCGCCCTGCTCTATCGCGAGCGCACCGGCGGCGGCGCGTCCGGACTGCCGACGCCGGGCCTGCCCTGGGAGTTCGCCCGCCAGGAGCAGGCGCGCATGGCGGGGCCGGATGGCCAGGCCGACGCGGCTTTCTGGAAGCGGCTGCTGTCCGATCCGCCGGCAGCGCTGTCGCTGGGCGACCTGCCCCCGTCCTCATCACGCAGTTTCACCGCAGACACCGCCTACCTGCGCATCGAGGGCGCCCGTTTCGCCGCGCTGAAGCAGCTGGCCAGGGATCGCCGGGTGACGCTGTTCCAGCTGCTGCTCGGCACGGTGGCGACCCTGGTCGGCCGCCTCGGCCGGCAGTTGGAGTTCCTGCTCAGCATTCCCTATGCCAGTCAGGGTCTCGGCCGGCATCCGGCGCTGATGTCCGACGGCGTGCTCGATCTGCCCCTGCGCGTTGCGCTGGCCGACGACCGCGACGTGCTCGGCAACCTGCCGGCAATCCGCAGCGTGCTGATGGACGCGCTGGAACATCCGCTGATGACCCAGGGCCTCGCCGCCCGCCTGCTGGCCCTGCCCAGCCGCGGTGACCGGCCACCGCTGACCGGCGTGTACTTCAATCTGAACCCGCGCGTGGTGCTCGACGGCTTCGCGCCGCTGCGGGCCAGCATGCGCGAGGGCCGCAAGCCGGGCCTGCTCAGCGAGCTGATGTTCAACTTCTACGAGGAGGACGAGGCACTGGCGCTGGATCTGCACCACAGCACCGAGTTCTTCAGCCCCGGGCGCATCCGCGAGATCCTCGAGGCGCTGGACGCGGACATCGGCGCCCTGACCGGCGGCGCGCCCGCCTCTCCGGCAGCTACGTCGCCGACCGCCTCCGACGCCTCGACACCGAGCGCTTTCGGCCAGGCCATGCCCGCCCGCGATGCCGCACTGGGCGAGACCCCGCGCATCGAGCGCTGGATCTCGGCCCAGGC
Source organism: Pseudomarimonas salicorniae (assembly GCF_023156535.1). Classification (GTDB taxonomy): domain Bacteria; phylum Pseudomonadota; class Gammaproteobacteria; order Xanthomonadales; family Xanthomonadaceae; genus Pseudomarimonas; species Pseudomarimonas salicorniae. The sequence continues at coordinate 227,852 of NZ_JALNMH010000007.1, forward strand.
ACAGCGCAGTGCCGACCGTATCGCGATCAGCGCCGGCGAGGAGCACTGGACCTACGGCCAGCTCGAAGCGCAGGCCAACCGTATCGCGCAGACGCTGCAGGCGCGCGGTGTGCGGCCGGGTGACTGGGTCGGTCTGTGCCTGCCCCGCGGGCCGCAGCTGATCGCCGCCCTGCTCGGCATCCTCAAGTGTGGGGCCGCCTACGTGCCGCTGGATCCGGCGTTTCCGCTGCAGCGGCTGCGCGACATGATCGAGGATGCCGGCCTGCGCCTGCTGCTGAGCGACAGCGAGAACGCCGCGCGACTTGAGGTCGGCGCGCTGGAGACCCTGCGGATCGACCTCGACGCCGCCGAGATCCGCGCCGCGGCCGGCAATGCTCCGCGCGTCGAGATCCGCGGCGACGCCCCGGCCTACGTCATCTATACCTCCGGCTCCACCGGAAAACCCAAGGGCGTGGTGGTCCTGCAGCGCGGCGTGGCCAACTTCCTGCGCAGCATGGCGCACACGCCGGGCATGCGCGGCGACGATCGCATCCTTGCGGTCACCACGCTCAGTTTCGACATCGCCGTGCTCGAGCTGCTCCTGCCGCTCTGCCTGGGCGCGCGGATCGTGCTCGCCCAGCGCACCGACGCGATCGACGGCCAGGCGCTGCGCCAGCTGATCGAACGGCATCGGGTCAGCATCATGCAGGCCACGCCGAGCACCTGGCACCTGCTGCTGGAGGCCGGCTTCCGGGCACCGCAGGGCTTCCGCGCCCTGTGTGGCGGTGAGGCACTGAGCCCCGCCCTCGCCAGGCGCCTGCTCGACTGCGGCGTGGACCAGCTGTGGAACATGTACGGGCCGACCGAGACCACGGTCTGGTCGACCGTGTCGCAGGTCACCGACGCCCAGCACATCAGCGTTGGCCGACCCATCGACGATACCGTCGTGCGCCTGCTCGACGACTCGGGCCAAGAATGCGGCGTCGGCGAGCCGGGCGAGATCTGCATCGGCGGCGCCGGCGTGGCCCAGGGCTATCACGCCCGCCCCGAGCTGACCGCCGAGCGCTTCATCGCCGATCCCTTCGACGCCAGCCCCGGCGCGCGGCTCTACCGCACCGGCGACCTCGGCGCCTGGAACGAGGACGGCACGATCCGGCACATGGGCCGGCTCGACCACCAGGTCAAGCTGCGCGGTTACCGGATCGAACTGGGCGAGATCGAGGCGCGCCTGGAGCAGGTCCCCGGCGTCGCCCGCGCGGCGATGCGGGTGGAGAGCTTCGGCGAGATGGACGACCGGCTGGTCGCCTATGCGGTCCCGGCCCCCGGGCAGGCCCTGCCCGCGCTGGCCGCGCTGCGCCGCGAGCTTGGCCGCCATCTCCCCGACTACATGCTGCCCCAGGTGCTGCGCGAGCTGGCCGAGATGCCGCTGCTGCCGAACGGCAAGATCGATCGCAAGTCGCTGGGCGCCGAGCTCGGCAGCGCGGCCTCGGCAGGGGCTCCGGCGAGCGCTCCGGTGGCGGCCACCCCGCAGCCTGCAGACCGGACAGCGAACGACGCGAGCCTGGTCATTGCTGCCGAGATGGGCCGCCTGCTCGGCCAGGAGGGCTTCTCGCCGAGCGCGAATTTCTTCGAGCAGGGCGGCCACTCGCTGTTGGCCGCCGAGCTGGCAGCGGCGATCAAGTCGAAGCTGGGCGTGCGACCCAGCCTTCGCACGCTGTTCGAGTCGCCGACGCCGCTGGCGCTGGCTGCGGCGCTGGGCGCCACCCGGAGCACCACGGACCCTGCGCCGCCCGGCGCAGCCGAGCCGCGCCGCCGCGAGGATCGCCGACAGGCGCCGCTTTCCGTGCAGCAGCTTCGCGCCTGGTTCCTCGAACAGACCGCCCCGCACGGCAGCGTCAACCTGCTGCCCTCTGCCCACCGGCTGATCGGGGTCCTCGACGTCGATGCGTTCCGCCGCGCCCTGCGCGCCCTGGTCAGCCGCCAGTCGGTCCTGCGCAGCGTGTTCCTGCCCTCGAACGACGGCGTGGTGATGGAGGTCCGCGAGGCCTTCGATCCGTCGCTGCCGATGACGGATCTGTCCGGCCTAGCCCGCGAGGTCGCCGAGTCGCGGGTGCGCGACATCGTCGCCGGCCTGCAGGCCGAGCCCCTCGACCTCGGCCGCGGCCCGCCGTTCCGCGCCGCCCTGCTGCGCATGGGCGACGAGGAGCACGTGTTCGTCTTCGTCGTCCACCACCTGGTCTGGGATGGCTGGTCGTTCGACCTGCTGTATCGCGACATGGCCGAGCTCTACCAGGCCGAACTCGGCGGCGGCGAGGGCCCGGCGCCGCTGGAGCTGGAATACGGCGATTACAGCGCCTGGCAGCGCGAGCTGCTGGCCTCGGACGCGCTGCAGCCACAGATCGCGCACTGGCGGCAGCGCCTTCTTCCCGCGCCGGCGCCGCTGGCCCTGCCGCTTGACCATCCGCGCCCGCCGGAGATGAGCGGTCGCGGCGCCTCGGTCCGCCTGGTGCTCCCGCCCGAACAGCTCGAGCGCCTGCACCGCCTCGCCCGGACCCGCGGCACCACCGTGTTCGTGATCCTGCTCACCGCCTATGTGGCCATGCTGCAGCGCCTGACCGGGCAGCGCGACCTGATTGTCGGGACGCCGGTCCGCGGCCGCGAGCACGCCGCCTTGCTGCCGGTCATGGGCTTCTTCGTCAACGCGCTGCCGCTGCGCTTCGACGCGCCCCTTTCCGAGCTCGAGCCCGCCGTCGAGGCAGTCAAGGCGGTGGTCAGCGACGCGCTTGGTCACCCCGACGTGCCGGTCGAGGCCCTGGTCCGCGAACTCAAGCTGCCGCGTGACAGCAGCCGCCCGGCCCTGTTCCAGACCCTGTTCTCCTTCCAGGATGTGCGCGAACGGCCGCGCCGCTGGGGGCCCCTGCGCCACGAACGGGTCGGCGTTCCGGTCGGTGGCTCCAGCCACGAGCTGAGCCTGTGGTGCGTCGAAACCGCGGTCGGGCTGGAGACCATATTCACCTTTGCCGCCGACCTGTTCGCGCCCGACACCATCCGCGGCTGGGCCATGGCCTATCAGCGCCTGCTCGGGGCCATCGACCAGGAAGCCCTGTCCGGCCTGCTGGCTGCGCTGTCGGACAGCAGCCCGGATCGATCATCCGGCGCGGTCCCTGCTCCTTCCGCGGCCGCGCCCACGCGGGTCACGGAATCCGCCCCGCAGGGCGCAGCGCGCGAGCTGCTTCGGGCAATCTGGAAGGAGCTGCTCGCTGTCGATTCGGTATCGGACGACGACAACTTCTTCGAGCTGGGCGGCCATTCCCTGCTGGCCCTGACCATGGTCGGACGGGTCGAGGTGGCCTGCGGCAAGCGGCTGTCCCTGCTTCGCGTGGGCGACAGCAGCCTCGGCGCACTGGCCGCCGAGCTGGAGGCCGGGGAGCCGCGCCGCGAGCCGGAGCCGGCCCTGGCCACGTCATCCGTGGAAGCGACCGCCCGCCCCGCCGGCCGCAGGTGGATGCGCAGATTGCTCGGCCGCGAATGAGCAGCCCGGTGCTCGAACCGGTCCGGATCCCGGTGGGTCCTGCGTGGATCCACGCGCTTCTGCGTCGGCCGCCGACGCCGCGCGCCGTGCTGCTGGTGGCGCCGCCGTTCTTCCACGAATGGCAGCGCAGCTACCGGCTGTTCGCCCAGCTCTGCGAGGCGCTCGTCGAACACGGGCTGGCCAGCCTGCGCCTCGACTACCGTGGCTGCGGCGACTCCTGGGGTGACGACGCCGACTTCCTCCCCAGCCGGGCCCTGGCCGATGCCGAGTGCGCCCTGGGCTGGCTGCGCGAACGCTTCGAAGCCCTGCCCTGCGCCCTGCTGGGCATTCGCGGCGGCGCGCTGATTGCCGAACCGGTAGCCCGGGCCGCCGGCTTGCCCTGGGCGGCCTGGCAGCCCGTTCCCAGCGGACGTGTGCATCTCGACGAGCTGTGGGCGCGCGAGCGCCGCGAGCGCAGCAGCCGCGGCCGCTATCCCTGGCTGCTCGAAGACGTGGCCGAAGATCCCGGCGTGCTGATGGGGCAGCGCGTGCATCCGGAGTTCGGCATCGAGCTGTCCACCCTGCGCGCGGAGACGCCGCCCGACCTGCTGCTCGACGAATCAACCGACGACGGGCTCGACCCTGCCCTGTTCGGCTGGGTCCAGCAGATCTCCATCGCCGGCCAGCCGCCGCTGCCGGCGGTCCGCGCCGCGGCCCGGCGCCTTGGCGAACGCTTCGCGCCATGATCCGCGAGCGAAGCCTCCTGTTCGAGGACGGCCGACTGGCCATCCTGACCGAAGCGCAGGGCCCTGCCCGGCTGGTCCTCGTGCTGTCCAATGCCGGCTTCATCCACCGCATGGGACCGTTCCGGCTGCACGTCGCCCTGGCCCGGCAGCTTGCATCGCTGGGCGTCTGCACGGTGCGCGTCGACCTGCCGGGAATCGGCGATTCGCTGCGCGCCGCCAGCCGTCCCCAGCTCAGCCTGGCCGGGGAACTGCTCGATCGCCTGGCGCAGGAAACCGGCTGCGAGCGCTTCATCGTCGGCGGCATCTGCAGCGCGGCCGACTTCGGCTGGTCGCTGGCTCTCGCCGACCCGCGCGTGGCCGGCGTCCTGCTGCTCGACGCACTCGCCCGCCGCGAACTGCCGGCCTACCGGCTGGGCCAGTTCCAGCTGCACTGGCGTCGCGGCCCGCGGGCCTGGCTCGACACGCTGCGCAGGCGACTGCGGCCGCGCCCTGCGCAGGAGGCGGGCGCAGGGCCCCGCGCCGCGCCGCCCACCGATGCCGAGCTGCGTGACTGGCCGGCGCCCGGCAGCGAGTCCGCCCAGCTCGCGAAGCTGGTCGAACGCGGCACCGAACTGCTCTTCGTCTACACCGGCGGGGCGCTGACCTACTTCAGCCATCCGCGACAGTTCCACACGGGCTACGGCCAGGCTACCCGCTCGCCGCGGGTCCGCTTCCGCTTCTGGCCCGATTGCGACCACCTGTTCTACCGCCCCGAGCACCGCGAGCGACTGCTCGGTGAAGTGTCATGCTGGATCCAGCAAAGATTCGGAGAAACGCCATGAACATCGATCGTGTGGGGCCCATCAGCGTGGCCGAGTTCCACGCCGAGTTCGTCGTGCCCCGCAAGCCCGTGGTCCTGACCCGCGCCATCGAGGACTGGCCGGCCTTGTCCACCTGGTCACCTGAGTGGTTCCGCGAGACCTGGGGAACGCGCAAGGTCCGCTGCCGCGGCGCGAAGGGCGAGACGACCCTGGCCGAGTACATCGACGGCCTGGCCGGCTCGACGATGGAATCGCCCTCCCCCTACCTGCGCAACCTCAACATCCAGACCGATTGGCCGGAGCTCGCCCCCGCCATCAGTCCGCGCTGCGCCTACACCCAGGACGACTGGCTCAGCTCCCGCGTGCTTCCGGCCGGCTGGCCCCGTGCGGCCAAGCACCTCAACCAGCTCTTCATCAGCGGCACGGGCACCTACATCCCGCTGCACTTCGACGACTGGATGATGCACGCCTTCATCAGCAATGTTCACGGCGACAAGCGCTTCGTCCTGTATCCGCCCGGGCAGGCTGACCTGCTCTACCCGAGGGACGACTACTACCTCGTCTCCCGGTTCCCCAACCCCTTCGAGGTGGACCTGGGCGAGTTCCCCCGCTTCGCCGAAGCGACCCCATTGAGCATCGACCTGCACAAGGGCGAGTCGGTCTTCATTCCGTGCGGCTGGTGGCACACCACGAGAACCCTCTCGCCGTGCATCTCGGTCAGCTCCAACTTCGTATGCGAAAGCAATTGGAACGACTTCGCCGACGAGCTGTGCCACATGCGTGACCGGCTCGGCGGACGCACCTGGAAGACCCCGCTCATCCGCGGCTACCTCGCCCTTGCCGGCCAGGCGCTGCGCTCCGGCCGGCGTCTGCGACTGCACTGAGCATGGCGCCCCGCGACCCCATCCAACGCATGGACTCGAAATGAGCACACAGTGCAAAGCCCCCATCCTGGTCACCGGCGGCGCCGGCTACATCGGCAGCCACGTGGCGCTGCAGCTGCGGGAGGCCGGAGAGCGGGTCATCGTGCTGGACAACCTCAGCACCGGCTTCCGCGAGGCGGTCCTCGATGCCGAGCTGGTGGTCGGCGAGGCAGGCGACTTCGCCCTGGTCCACGGCCTGCTGGAGGCGCACGGCATCGACACAGTGCTGCACTTCGCCGCGCGCACCATCGTCCCCGAATCGGTGGCCGACCCGCTGCGCTACTACGGCAACAACACCTGCGCCACGCGCAACCTGCTGGCGGCCTGCGCCCGCGCCGGGGTGCAGCACTTCGTGTTCTCGTCGACGGCGGCGGTCTACGGCGTCCCCGAGGGCGGCCGCTGCCGCGAGGACTCGCCGAACGCGCCGATCAACCCCTATGGCACGTCCAAGCTGATGAGCGAGTGGATGCTGCGCGACCTCGCCGCCGCCAGCGAGCTGCGCTACGTCGCCCTTCGCTATTTCAACGTCGCCGGCTGTGACCGCAAGGGCCGCATCGGCCAGAGCACCGAGAAGGCGACCCTGCTGGTCAAGGTGGCCGCCGAGGCGGCGCTCGGGCGCCGTCCCCGGCTGGCGATCTTCGGCACCGACTACCCGACGCCGGACGGCACCGGCGTGCGCGACTACATCCACGTCGAGGACCTCGCCCGCGCCCATCTCGACGCCCTGCGTCATCTGCGCGAGGGGGGCACTTCGCAGACGCTGAACGTGGGCTACGGCCACGGCTACAGCGTGCGCGAGGTGATCGACACCATGACCCGCGTCCACGGCGCACCGATCCCGACCGTCGAAGAGCCACGTCGAGCGGGCGATCCGCCGGTGCTGATCGCCGAGTGCGAGCGGGTCAAACAGGTGCTTGGCTGGACGCCCGAGCTCGACGATCTCGAGATGATCTGCCGCACTTCGCTGGACTGGGAGCGCCGACTCACCGCCTCTCGCGGTCACTGAACATGCCATTCCCTCCCGACCAGCGCTCTGCGCTGGCGCGCGCCCTTCTATTCAGTGGGCTCGGCGTCGTTGCCCTGCTGCTGCCGCTGCCCCCGATGCCGGAATGGCAGAGCCTGATCAACCTGGCTCACGTGCCCCTGCTCGCCGTGCTCGCCTGGCTCTGGCTCGATGCCCTGGCCAGCCTCGGGGTGCCGCGGCTGCGCGCGATGATCGGCGTTCTGTTGCTCGGGGCGGCGGCCGGCGGCGCGATGGAACTGATGCAGTGGTTCATCCCCGGTCGCTGGCCCGATCCGAACGACTTCCTCCTCAATCTCGTCGGCCTGCTGCTGGGCCTCTTCGCGCACTGGCTGTACAGAAGAGACTGAGACGCACGGGCGGGACCCGATCAGATTCGCCGGCCTCGCGGCGTGCCCGTCCCAGGCCCAACCCGAAACCCAGCCGCCTGCCCCCTGCCACCCGCCGCGGGTTTGCCCAGCATCGCCAGAAAACGTGATCGCGCTCTGCCCACCGCGCCTCCCGGCGGCGGAGACACAGCTGCCGGCAGAAACCGGCCAGGAGTGAGCGTAGCGGAAGGTGAACTCCGGGCGCGAAGTTCGCATTCGCCCCGGCCCCGCTGTAGGAGCCAGCTTGCTGGCGATAGGCGCCCCGGATGGGACGATCGCCAGCAAGCTGGCTCCTACATTCGGGTGTTGTGGAAGGTCTTCTTCGCGCCCGAAGCTCGCATCGGCGACGGCTCACTCCGGGTCGACAACGGCCGATCAACGTTTCGCCGGAGTTTGTCAACGGCCGTGCCTGCCGCAGTTCGAAAGGAGGGCTTAGCTGCGTGCTCAGGCGCGCGAAGTCCAAGCAGCCGGCGGGGAAGGCGCACTTTCACCTCTCGGGAACACCGTTGCTCCGCCCGCGCACGTATCTTTACTGCCTGTCACCCGCCGTTCGAGCCCCGCATGCCCACTGCCATCTCCCGCGTCTGCCTGATGCTGATTGCCTGTCCACTCCTGCTCGCCGCCTGTGCCCCGCCGCCCGACCACCGCACCGCCGCCTCGTCGGTGGCCGCCGCGCCATCGGTCGCCCGGTTCTTCGCCGACTTCACCGATTCCTGGATGAAGCGGCAGCCGGAGCAGGCCACGCAGAGCGCCTACTTCGATGGCGAGGCGCAGGACGCCCTCGATGGCCAGCTGTCTCCGAACACCCGTGGCTTCCGGGAGGAGACCGTCGCCCTCGCCCGCGAGGGACTGGCGCAGCTGGCAGGCTTCGACCGGGCCGCGATGAGTGCGGCCGAGCGGCAGTCGGCCGAACTGATGGACTGGCAGCTGGAGGCTCTGGTCGCGCGCGAGCGCTTTGCCGACTACAGCTTTCCGCTGAACCAGTTCTCCGGGGCCAACGTGCGCCTGCCGAGTCTGCTGACCGTGGTCCATCCGCTTACCGAACCGGGCGATGCCGAGCGCTACCTCGCTCGGCTCGAGCAGTTCGATCAGCGCATGGGGGAAGCGGTCGAGCGCTCGCTCGAGCAGGGGGCGGCAGGCATCCTGCCGCCGCGCTTCATCCTCGACGCGACCATTGCCCAGATGGAGCGGTTCGTCGACGGGCCGGCAGCGGAGAACCCCCTGGTGGCGACCTTCAGCCAGCGGCTCGGGCGCGTCGAAGGACTGGACGAGACAGCTCGCTTGGAGCTCGTGGCCCGCGCCGAGCAGCTGGTCACGGATGAGGTCTACCCGGCCTGGCGGCTCGCGATCGAGACGCTGCGCGGCCAGCGCGACTCGGCCACCGACGATGCCGGGCTGTGGCGCTTTCCCGAGGGCGAGGCGGCCTATGCCAATGCCCTGCACCAGTTCACCACCACCCGTTTGAGCGCGCAGGAGATCCACGACATCGGCCTGCGCGAGGTGGCCCGGATCGAGGGCGAGATGGACGCCATCCTGCGCGGGCTTGGCCGCGAACGGGGCAGCGTCGCCGAGCGCGTCGCCCAGCTGCGCCGTGACCTGGGGTACAGCGACGATGCCTCTGGCCGGGCGGCGATCATGGCCGACATCGAGACCATGATCCGCGACGCCGAACGGCGCGCCGACGCCCTGTTCGACATCCGCCCCGAGTCGGAGGTGATCGCCCAGCCCTACCCCGAGTTCCAGTGGGCCAGCGCCGCCGCCAGCTACACCGCACCACCGCTCGACCGCTCGCGACCCGGCATCTACCAGATGCCGCTGCGCGCCGAACGCCTGACCCGATTCGGGCTGCGCACCCTGGTCTACCACGAGACCGTGCCCGGTCATCACTTCCAGGTCGCGCTGTCGGTGGAGAACGAGTCGTTGCCGCGCTTCAGGCAGGTGCGCGCCTTCGGCGGCATCTCCGCCTTCAGCGAGGGCTGGGCGCTGTACGCCGAACGCCTGGCGGTCGAGGAGGGCTGGTACGAGGGCGACCCCGAGGGCCTGCTTGGCCAGCTCGACGCCGAGCTGTTCCGCGCCCGCCGTCTGGTCGTCGACACCGGCCTGCATGCATTGCGCTGGACCCGCCAGCAGGCGATCGACTACGGCATCCCGTCCTCCGAGGTGGACCGCTATGTGGTGATCCCCGGCCAGGCCACCTCGTACAAGATCGGCCAGCTGGAGATCCTCCGCCTGCGCGATCGCGCCCGCGAGGCACTGGGCGAGCGCTTCGACCCGAAGGCCTTCCACAATCGCGTCCTGCTCACCGGCGTCGTCCCCATATCCATGCTCGAAGCCGAGGTCGAGGCACTGATCGCCGAGGCCGGACAGCGCTAGGGTTCGCGCGGACCCACCCGCCGCAGCCGCTGCGCCGGGTGGGCCTCAGCGCAGCTGCGAGGGATCGAAGCCGGCGGACTCGAGCCAGTCGAGCGCGGCGTCGCGATCATTGAAGTAGCGTGCCACGCAGCTGTCCGGACCGGCTGCGTAGACCTGGTCGAACTGGCTTCGGGTGACGCCCTGGGCGACGGCATCGGGGGCATGGACGATAGCGATGAGACGCAGGCCCATCGCGACCCGCCAACGATGCAACTCGATCAGCGCCGGCAGCGAGCCCGGCGTGTACAGGGCCTCGCCGTGCAGGTCGACCAGCATTGCCCAGGGCTCGCCGTCGAACTGCGCTGCCATCACCGCGGGCCGGGTGTGCTCGCAGAAGAACTGCGCCGCCTGCTCGTTCCAGGGGCCCGTGGCATCGATGTGGAGCAGCTGGCCACGCACGCGGATGTCGTAGAGCCCGTGCGCGCTGAACTGGGATTCCGGGCGGTTCATGGCGCGGTTTCCAATGAGCGTTAGATCCTAGCACCGGCGACCGCCTTGCAGACTGCGAGCTCGCGCACGGATCGTTCTGGACGGCGCTCCGCACCGCGGCGGTTCAGCTCCGCAAGCGCACGTAGACCAGCTTGCTGCTGCCGCCGGCGAGCGGCTCGGCGCGCAGTTCGAACTCACCGGGATAGGCCGCGAACAGGTCGCTGAGCTTGCGGTGCCCGAACAGGCGCGGATCGAAGTCCGGACGCAGCGTGTTGAGGTAGGCGCCCACCGCAGCCAGTGCCACCCAGTCGCCGTCGCCATCCACCTCGTCCACCGCGGTTCGCAGCAGGACTGCCGGATCGACATCGCCCGGCTCGGCGGTCTTCGGCTCCGGGCGCGGCGGCTTGCCGCGGGCGACCGCGGCATCCTCCTCGCTGCGCGCCTCCTCGCCCGGACGGTCATCCGCCGGGGGCCGAAGCAGTTCGGTGTAGATGAACCGGTTGCAGGCGGCGACGAAGGGCTGCGGCGTCTTGCGCTCACCGAAGCCGTAAACCTGCAGCCCCTCCTCGCGGATGCGCACCGCGAGCCGGGTGAAGTCGCTGTCGCTGGAGACCAGACAGAAGCCGTCGAAACGCCGCGTGTAGAGCAGGTCCATGGCATCGATGATCAGGGCGCTGTCGGTGGCGTTCTTGCCCGAGGTGTAGGCGAACTGCTGCACCGGCTGGATCGAATGGGCCAGCAGATGGCGCTTCCAGCCGCCGTGCGCGGTGCGCGTCCAGTCGCCATAGATGCGGCGCACCGTCGCCGCGCCCAGCCTCGCGACCTCCTGCAGCAGGCCCTCGATGATCGAGGGCTGGGCGTTGTCGGCATCAATCAGCACCGCAAGGCGCAGGGGCTCTCGGGATCCGGCCATCGGGGCGCTCCTGTGTCGGAAGCCAGCAGCCTCGCCGCTGAGCGGAACGCCGTCAATCCGACGCCGCCCAACAACGCCTCGGGTGTCTATCCCTCGCCCAGGTGCCTGATCAGGGCGTTCCGCGCGAACTGGATGATGGCCTGGGCCGGCATCGCGCCCGACTGACGGGCGATTTCCTCGCCGCGCTGCAGCAGCACCAGGGTCGGGATGCTGCGGATGCCGAACTGCGCGCCGAGCTGGGGCTGGGCCTGGGTATCCACTTTGACCAGGTGCATCCAGGGCTCGAGCTGGGCGGCCGAGGCGGCGAAGGCCGGGGCCATCTGCAGGCAGGGCCCGCACCAGGGGGCCCAGAAATCGACCAGCAGCGGCAGGTCGGCCCGCAGGGCGTGGCTGTCGAAATGCTCGGCATCGAGCGCGAAGGGCACGGCGGCGAACAGCGGCTCGCGGCAGCGGCCGCAGTTCGGGCGCTCGTCGAGGCGCGATTGTGGCACGCGGTTGAGCACGTGGCAGGCGGGGCAGGCGATCTGCAGCAGGTCGTCGCTCATCGGCGGGTACCGGGTGAAGGCAGGCGCCGAGTGTAGCCGCGGCGCGACCGCGGATTCACGGCCACCGGCCTAGCCTTGGGGGATGAGCCATGCCCTTCCCGACTGCCTGCCCGAGGCGCTGCGCCAGCGCTGCCGCCTGCTCAATGACCGCGACCTGGCCGCCGGAGGCGACTACGTGCTGCTCTGGGCCCACCATGCCCTGCGCGACCACGACAACCCGGCTCTGGATGCGGCCCTGCACCTCGGCGTCGCGCTCGATCGGCCGGTGCTGGTCTATCAGGGCCTTGGCGGCGGCCACCGCTTCGACGCCGACCGCCACCACGCCTTCATCCTGCAGGGCGCGCACGATTACCAGCGAGCGCTGGCCGCGCGCGGCATCCGTCACCACACCAACGTACCCGGCCTGACGCCCGGCGCCGGGCTCGCCGACCTGCTGCCGCGCGCCGCCGCCCTGGTCTGCGAGGACTTCCCCGCGCCGCCCTTCCCGCGCTGGACGCGTCGCTGGGCGGAACGGTGCGATGTGCTGTGCCTGGCGGTCGACGCCGCCTGCATCGTGCCGATGGCCGCCACGGGAACGCGCTTCGACCGCGCCTTCGCCTATCGCGAGGCGATGCAGGCGCGCTTCCAGGCCGAGCTGGATGCCGGCCCCGCACCGCCGCCTGCGGCCAGGCCCTGGAAGCCGGGCACGGACGGCCCGACCGGCGGCCTCGACTGGGACGGCTTCGATCTCGCGACGGCGCTGGCCCACTGCGCCATCGACCACACCGTGCCACCGGTGGCGGATACGCCGGGAGGCAGCGCCTCCGGCTATGCCCGCTGGGCGGAATTCCGCGGCGAAGGGCTGCGCCGCTACCACCAGCTGCGCAACGACGCTGCGGTCGAACCGCCGCTCGGCGTGTCGCGGATGTCGCCCTACCTGCACTACGGCATGGTCAGCCCCTGGCGGCTGGCCCGCGAGGCGCGCGAACAGGGTGGCCCCGGGGCGAAGAAGTTCATCGACGAGCTCTGGGTATGGCGCGAGCTGGCCTGGCAGTGGTGCTGGCATACGCCCGATGTCGAGGCCGAATCCGCGCTGCCGGGCTGGGCGCGGGAAACCCTGGCCGAGCATGCGGCCGACCCGCGGCCGGACTACACCGACGAGTCACTGCATCGCGGCCGCAGCGGCGAACGCCTGTGGGACCTTGCGCAGCGCTCCCTGCTGCGTCACGGCGAGCTGCACAACAACCTGCGCATGACCTGGGGCAAGGCGCTGGTCGGCTGGTCGCACGACGCCGGCGAGGCCATGCGCCGGCTTCGCGATCTTAACCACCGGTTCGCGCTGGACGGCAACGACCCGGCCTCGTATGGCGGGCTGTGGTGGTGTCTGGGCCTGTTCGACCGGCCGTTCACGCCGGCCCAACCGGTGCTGGGCACGCTGCGTGGGCGCTCGATCCGGGGCCACGAGCGGCGCCTGGATGTCGCGCGCTACGCAGCCCGCGTCGGGCGCGCAAGCCGGTCACTGCCGCGGGTCGCCGTTCTCGGCGCCGGACTTGCCGGCGCGGCCGCGGCCCAGGCGCTCGTCGACCAAGGGTACGCGGTGCAGGTGGTCGACAAGTCGCGCGGCAGCGGCGGCCGGCTCAGCACCCGGCGCAGCGAGGTCGGCCCCTTCGACCACGGGGCGCAGTTTCTGCGCGCCCACGATCTGCGCTTTCAGGCCCAGGTCGCCCGCTGGCTGCAGGCCGGGCTGCTGCAGTCGTGGACGCCTCGCGCTGTCAATGGCGAAGCGCTGAAGGGAGCACTGGTCGCGGTTCCCGGTATGAGCGAGCTGGTCAAGCCGCTGCTCGATGGCGCCGACCTGCAGCTTGGCCGGGCGGTGACCCGGTTGCAGCGCGAGGGTGGCATCTGGCGGCTGCTCGATGCCGAGGGCGCAACGCTGGCCGAGGCCGAACAGCTGATCGTCACCGCCCCGGCGCCGCAGGCCGAGGCGCTGCTGGGCGGGGCCGCGCCGAGCCTGGCGGGGCGCCTGCGCGAGGCACGCTATGCGCCCTGCTGGGCGTCGATGGTCGAGATCGAAGGCGAAGCCGAGGTCGACCTGCTGCGCGAGCGCGGGCCGATCGCCTGGGCCACGGCGGACGCCAGCCGGCCGGGGCGACCCGACGGTGGACGGTGGCTCATCCACGCCACGCCGGCGTGGAGCCGGAAGCGGCTGGAGTCACCCGCAGAAGATGTCGGCGAGGCGCTGGCCTCGGCCCTGTCCGAAGCGCTTCAGCGGCCGGCGCGCCTGGTCGCCGCCCACCGCTGGCGCTACGCCCTGGTCGAACAGCCGCTGGGCGTCGACTTCCTTGCCGAACGCGAACTCGGCCTGCGGGTGGCCGGTGACCATTGCCTCGGCGGCCGGCTGGAGGCCGCCTGGCTGAGCGGCTGCGCCGCCGCCGGCGACCTGATGCGCGAGGTGGCGCTGCCCACCCAGGTAGAAGGCACCGGCTGAGCGACGGATCAGGCGGCGCCCCGGCAGTCCCCGCCCAGGGCAGGCGGCCGGGGTCTCAGTGGCAGTGGTCGTCGAGCACGTCGTCAGCGGCGCGGGCCAGCTGACGGTACTGCGGCGACTCCGGCTGCAGGGTGGCGTGGCCGATGCCGAACTCGTCGCGCAGCCGGCGCTGGGCGGCCATCAGGGTGGCGGGCCAGTTCTGGTCGCTGTCGACCGAGAGGTGGGCGGACAGCAGCAGACGGTCGCCGGCCAGGGTCCAGACGTGCAGGTCATGCACTGCAACCACCCCCTCCACCGCGCCCAGCCGGCGGCGCACGGCGTCCAGATCGGTGCCGGGGGGCGTGGCTTCCATCAGCACCCGGATCACGTCGCGCAGCAGGCGCCCGGCCGAAACCAGGATCAGGCCGCAGATCAGCAGGGTGAGCAGCGGATCGATCGGAGTCCAGCCGGTCAGCCAGACCACGAGGCCGGCGATCAGGGCGGCGACCGAACCGAGCAGGTCGCCGATGACGTGAAGCACGGCGCCGCGCATGTTCAGCGCGTGGCTGTGCGTGCCGTGCAGCTGCCACAACACCAGCAGGTTCACCCCCAGGCCGATCGCTGCGATCAGCATGACCACGCCGCCCTGCACCGGCACCGGCTGCTGCAGCCGGCCGATGGCGGCCAGACCCAGCGCCACCACCAGGATCAGCATGAACACGGCATTGAGCAGGGCCGCCAGCACCTCGGCCCGGCGCCATCCGTAGCTCATTTCCGGGCTGGGCGGCCGCTGGGCCAGCCGCGCGGCGAGGAAGGACAGCGCCAGCGCCACCGTGTCGGTGACCATGTGGCCGGCATCGCCGAGCAGGGCCAGCGACCCCGCCCACCAGCCACCGACTGCTTCCACCCCGGCGAAACCAAGCGTGATCGCGATGGCCCACCCCAGCGCCTTCGCCCTGCCCTCGGCGTCGGATGACGTGTGCGAGTGGTCGTGGTGGCCGTGCTCGTGGCCGTGCGCGCTCATTGGCGAAGCATACCCAAGCTGCGTCGCCAAAGACCGCTCCGCTCAGGCCAGCGGGTCTTCTCCATAGGTGCCGACGAACCGGAGCGCATCACTGTTCTCGAAGGCCGACTCGTCGAAGCGCAGTGCCTCGATGATGGTGGACATGGACGCCTCGTCGTTCGGCCGGTAGGCGCCCCAGCCATTCCGCCCGGACCGCTTCACCCGGTACAGCGCGCGGTCGGCCAGTTCAACCAGCTGCTCCCAGTCGAGACTGGTCTTGGCATCAGTGAAGAGCGGGTACTCGACCAGGCCGACCGAGCAGGTGACCTGGCCGCTGCGCCCGTTGCCGAAGTCGAACTCGCGTTCCGCGCAACCGCGGCAGAGCCGCTCGCCGAGCAGGGGAACGAACTCCGCCGGCGTCGGGCGGAACACCACCATGAACTCCTCGCCGCCCCAGCGCGCCACGTAGTCACCGGTGCGTACCTGGTTCTGGAGCAGGCCCGCGAACTGCTCCAGCACCCGGTCGCCGGCGGCGTGGCCATGCTCGTCGTTGACCCGCTTGAAGAAGTCGATGTCGAGCAGGGCGAAGACAATGACCTGGCCCAGGCCCGGATTGCGCTGCAGCTCGCGCCCGTAGAAGGCGAGATCCTTGGGGATCTGCTGGGAGAGGTAGCGGCGGTTGCGCAGACCGGTCAGCGGGTCGGTCAGGCTGGCCTCCTGCAGCTGACGGTTGGCCTCGGCAAGATCCGCCGTGCGCGCCTGGACAAGGCGCTCCAGTTCGGCGGCGCGCTGTTTGTAGCGTCGACGCTGGAGGAGCAGCAGTCCCAGCCCGCCCAGTGCCAGCAGCAGCCCCAGCAGCGCGCGGAACAGCCCGGTTTCGGTGAATCGGGGCGGCACGCTGAACTCGATTGCGGCAGGCTTGCTCCAACGACCCTCTACCGTCGAGGCCTGTACCTCGAAGCGGTAGTCTCCGGCCGCGAGGTTGGTGTAGGCGGCGATGCGCAGTTCGGCGGCCTCGGGCTCGCGCCAGTCCTCGTGGTAGCCGATCAGCCGGTAGCGAAAGGCGACGCTGCGGGGATCGAGGAAACTGATGGCGGTGAACTCGATCGACAGGTCACGCTGACCCTCGGGTAGCGGGCCCGCCATTGCGTCCACGGCCCGCCATTCGCCGCCGACGCGCCAGCGCTCGACGATCGCCGGTGGCGGCTCACGGTCGAAGCGCACGTCGGCGGTATCCAGCGCGACCACGCCGTCGCGCGTCGGTGCCCACAGCACGCCCTCGCGGAACAGCCCCTTGGCAAGGCCGGCGCCGTTGCAGCAGAAGCCCTTCTGGCCGCCGCGGCGATCGCCGCGTTCGTTGAGCAGCATCTGCCCACGGACCCGCTTGCGCTGACCGGCGGCGAAACCGGCGAGATCGGCGAGCGGCACCCGATAGATGCCGCGTATGCCCGCCACCCAGAGCATGCCGGCATGGTCGGCGACAAAGAAGGGCGCGCTCTGCGGCACGCCCTGCGGGGCGCCGAAACTGTGCCAGCGCTGGCCATCGAAGTAGTGCAGGGCCTCGTTGAGGCTACCGAGCACCAGGCGCCCGTCGGGCAGCTCGTGCTGCACGGTGATGTCGAGACCCGGCGGGAGCCCCGCCTCGAGGCCGATCGGCACGAAGCGCTCGCCGCGAAACTCATGCGGCCCCGACTGGCTGCCAACCAGGAGCCGGCCATCGCGGGTCAGCAGCAGGTGGCGAACCCGCGCGTCGAGCAGGCCATCGTCCTCGTCGAAGCGCTGCAGGACCTGGCCGTCGTCGCGGAACAGCCCTTGATTGGTGGCGATCCAGAGCAGGCCCTCGGCGTCGCGGAGCAGGCCGTTGACCTGCGCTCCGCGCAGGGCGACGAAGCGGGTGGGCTCGCCGAGCTGTCCGTCCTGCCACAGCGCCAGGCCCGCCCGGGTACCGATCCACAGCCGGCCGTCCTCGGGCAGCAGGGTGTAGGCATTGGGGTGCGGCAGCGCGCTGCCGGGCACGACCGACTCGAAGCGACCATCGACCAGGCGCTGCAGGCCATTGTCGCTGCCGACCCAGAGCCCGCCCTGGCCATCCGCCGCCAGGGACCAGAGCAAGGGCGACTCCAGGCCCTCGCGACGGCCATAGCGCCGGGTCCAGCCGTCCCTCAGCCGGCTGAGCCCGTTCCATTGGCTGCCCAGCCAGAGGTTGTGCTCGCGGTCCTCGAAGATCCGTCGTACCGCCAGCCCGGCCTCGCCGTCCACCACCCGTTCCACCGGCCGGCCGTCGCGCAGCCGGGTCAGATGGGCCAGCTCGGCCACCCAGAGGTTGCCATCCCGATCCTCGTGCAGGGCCTCGATGGTGGCAGCGACCAGGTGCGGGGCCTCGACGTAGGGCTGCCACAGGTCACCATCCAGCCAGAACAGTCCCGCCGTGGTGCCGGCCCACAGCCGGCCCTGGGCGCGCACCAGACGCGCGGCCACGGCGGTGGCGGCCTCGGTGGGCAGCTTCAGGAACTCGGTCTGACCGGCGGCATGCCGGTACACGCCTCCCAGGCTGCCGATCCACAGCGCATCGTCCTCTACCAGCAGGCTGCGTGCCGGGCCCGAGAGCTGCAGGCGAAGCTGCAGACGGGCGTCGACCACCGCATACACGGCATTGCCCGAGGCGGCCAGCACGGTCTCGCCCTCGGCCGCGAGGTCGGCGATGTCCGGCTGCGCCTCGACGTCATCGGCCAGCGGAATGGGCTCGAAACGGCCGTCCTGTCGCCGCGCCAGGCCCTTGTAGGTGGCGATCCACAGGACGCCGTCAGGGCCGCTCAGCAGATCGTTGACCCAGCCTCCGGGCAGGGCCGGCTCGGCCTCGGGCGTGTAGACGGTGAAGCGGTGACCATCGAAGCGCGCCAGGCCCGCCTGGGTGCCTATCCACAGGTAGCCTTCCCCGTCCTGGGCGATGGCCCGGGCGCTGATCTGCGGCAGGCCCTGCTCGATGCTCCAGACATCCCGGACGTAGTCATGGAAACGCTTGTCGGAATCGAGCGCCGCGGCGACGCCGGCCAGCCACAGGGCCGCCAACGCCAGCAGCGCGCGGATCGCCCCACACGCACGGACCGTTCTTCCCGTGCCCGGCAGATGACTCCCGGAAACTCTCACAGGTTCTGGTAGTTCGGTCCGGCGCCGCCCTCGGGCGTCACCCAGTTGATGATCTCGTAGGGATCCTTGATGTCGCAGGTCTTGCAGTGCACGCAGTTCGCGGCATTGATCTGCAGTCGGCGTTCACTGCCCTCGCCAACCATCTCGTAGACCCCGGCCGGGCAGAACCGGGTGCAGGGATTACCGTACTCGGTCGTGCAGCGGGTCAGGCAGATGCTGGTGTCGGCGACCTTCAGGTGGACCGGCTGGTCCTCGTCGTGCTCGGTGGCGGCAAAGTAGACGCCGGCCAGGCGGTCGCGCGGCGGAAGCTCGCGATCGACGTAGTCACGCTTGGGCGACTCCTGCTCGGACAGCTTGTTCAGGGTGGCGTGATCGGAGGCCACCTTCAGGGTCCACGGCGAGGCACCGGCGACCAGGGTCTCCCAGGCCGAATTCAGCAGACCGAACCAGAGGCCTTTCTTGAAACCCGGCTTGATGTTGCGGACCTTCTTCAGCTCGGCCATCACCGCCGAGCCGCGCAGCTTCGCGTCCCAGCCTTCGCTGCTGACCGAGGCAGCGATATGTTCAGCGGCGAGCATGCCCGAGCGCAGCGCCTGGTGGGTGCCCTTGATCTTCGGCACGTTGAGCAGTCCGGCGGTGTCGCCGATCAGCATCGCGCCCGGCATCTCCAGCTTCGGCAGGGACTGCCAGCCGCCGGTGACGATGGCGCGCGCACCCGCCGAGAGGATATTGCCGCCCTCGAGCAACGGCTTGATGGTCGGATGGTGCTTCCACTGCTGGAAGGCTTCGTAGGGCTGGTAGTTGGGGTCGCGGTAGTCGAGCCCGGATACGTAGCCCAGCGCGATGCGGTCGCCATCGAGGTGATAGAGGAAGCTGCCGCCATAGGTGCGGGTGTCGGCCGGCCAGCCGAGCGAGTGGACGATCTTGCCGGGCTTTACCCGGCCCGCCGGCACCTGCCACAGCTCCTTGATGCCGATCGAATAGCTCTGCGGGTCGCTGTCGGCGTCCAGGCCGAAGCGCTTGACCAGGCGCTTGGTCAGGTGACCGCGGGCGCCCTCGGCCAGCACCGTCAGCTTCGCGCGGATGTCGATGCCCTGGGTGTAGCCGGCCTTCTGCGAGCCGTCCTTGGCGACACCCATGTCGCCAATGCACACACCGCCGACCGACCCATCCTCGTTGTAGTAGATCTCGGAGGCGGCGAAGCCGGGATAGATCTCGACCCCCAGTGCTTCGGCCTGCGGCGCCATCCACGCGCACATCGCGCCGAGGCTGACGATGAAGTTGCCGTGGTTGTTCATCTGCGGCGGCACGATGGGGAACTTGAAGCCACCGGTCTTCGTCAGGTACCAGAACTCGTCCTCGGCCGCCGGCACGCAGATCGGCGGCGGGTTGTCGCGCCAGCCGGGCAGCAGCTCGTCGAGCGGCTGCGGCTCGATCACCGCGCCGGACAGGATGTGGGCGCCGATGGTCGAGGACTTCTCGATCACGCAGACCGAGAGGTCGGCCTTGAGCTGTTTCAGACGGATGGCCAGCGCAAGCCCTGCCGGCCCTGCGCCCACAACCACCACGTCGTATTCCATGAACTCGCGCTCGCTCATCGCTGGCCGTCCTGTGCTGTCGCGCGACGCCCGCCGCGCTGGGGATGTGTGCTTGCTCACCGCGACGTCGCGGCCCTGCCAGGCCTGCGCCCATGCGGCAGCGCGGATTATAGGCCGCCCACCGCGCAGGCATAATGCGCCCAGCGCCCCACCACGGAACCCGGAGCCGATGAGCGACGCAACTTCCGCCTTGCGGAACTCCTCGATGTGCCGGCAGCTGAGCCTGCTGGCACGTGGCGAGTTGAGCGCACGCGCGCTGACCGAGTCCTATCTCGGCGCGATCGAGCGCGAGAATCCCGAACGCAACGCATTCTGGGTCATCGACCAGGAGGGCGCGTTGGCGGCCGCCGATGCCGCCGACCTGCGTCGCGCCCGGGGCGAGCCACTGGGCCGGCTCGACGGTATTCCGCTGGCGGTCAAGGACAACTTCGACGTCAAGGGCCTGCCCACCAGTGGAGGACTGGTCGGACGCCGGCAGATGGTCGCCGAGCAGGACGCCCACTGCATCGCGCGGCTGCGCGGCGCCGGCGCGGTGATTCTCGGCAAGACCAGCCTCGACGAGGCCATGCTTGGCACCACCGGCGCCCATCCCACCTTCGGCCATGTTCCCCATCCGCTGGATGCGGGCCTGGCCGCCGGCGGCTCCTCCGCCGGGTCGGCGGTGGCGGTGGCGGCCGGCCTTGCCAGCGCCGCGATCGGCACCGATACGCTCGGCTCGGTGCGGATCCCGGCGGCCTTCTGCGGCGTCTACGGGCTGCGCCCGACCCAGGGAGAGATCTCCTGCGCCGGCGTGTTGCCGGCGCTGCCGCGACTCGATGTGGTCGGCCCGCTGGCCCGCTCGCTGGATGACCTCACCCTGCTGCTTCAGGTGATGAGCGGCTACGACAACAACGACCCGCGTTCACGCCGTCGGCGGGTACCACTGGCCCTCCCCGACTGGGAGCCGGGCAGCCTGCGCTGCGGGGTGATCGCCGACCCCGCCGACCTCGGCGCCGAGCCTGAGGTGGTCGCGGCCTTCGATAAGGCCATCGAGGAATGCGGCCGCCTGCTGGGCAAGATCAGCTCGGTTCCCCTGGCCGGATTCGAGCTGCCGCGCCTGCGCCGCGCCGCCTTCCTGATGATGGAGGCGGGTCTGGCCAGCCTGCCCGCCGCAGAGCTGGAGGGCGCCTCGGCGCGCCTGCAGTCTATGCTCGACTTCGCCCGCTGCCGGACGGCCGTGCACTACGCCCATGCCGACCGCGCCCTGGATAGCGCGGTGATTGCCACCCGCCGCCTCTTCGAGCAGGTCGACGTGCTGCTGCTCCCGACCGTCCCGCAGCCGCCGCCACCGCTCGGCGCCGAGGAGCCCTCCCACCTCGCCGACTTCTGCAGCTTTGCCAGCCTCGCCGGCTGCCCGGCGCTCAGCCTGCCCCTGCCGGGCCAGCTCGGCCTGTCCCTGGTCGGTCCGCGTGGAAGCGACCTGCGCCTGCTCGAGCTCGGCGAGGTGATTGCCGCCCTGCTGGGGAACGAGCAGGAGTAGGGTGGCCGACAACGCCATGCGGGTGCTCCGACCGCACACGGCGCATGCCAGGCTGGCTGTCATGGGAGAACACATTCCCGCGCTGATCACCGATCTGCCCGGCGCCATCCTGCGCTGGGCGCCGGGGTTCCTCGATCGCGACCAGGCCGACAGGTTGCTTCGCCAGCTGCGCAATGAGATCCCCTGGGAGCAGCACCACGTGCGCCTGTTCGGACGAAGCCATCCGGCTCCGCGACTGTCCTGCTGGGTAGGCGATGCGCAAGCCCGCTACCGGTATTCCGGCACGCTGTTCGAACCCCGCCCCTGGACGCCAGCGCTCTCAGCGCTGCGCAACCGATTGAACGACCTGTTGGGCGCGGGATTCAACAGCGTCCTGGCCAATCTTTACCGCGGCGGCGCCGACGGTATGGGCTGGCACGCCGATGACGAACCCGAGCTCGGCCCCGACCCGCTGATCGCCTCGCTCAGCCTCGGCGCGCCGAGGCGCTTCCTGCTGCGCAGCCGCGACCGCCGCCAGCGCGCCGAGCTGCTTCTCACGCATGGCTCCCTGCTGCTGATGGAGGGTGCCACCCAGCAGCACACCCAGCACAGCCTGCCGAAGACCGCCCGCCCCAGCGGCGAGCGGATCAATCTGACCTTCCGCCGGATCGTCAATGCCACACCGCCGGGAGCGCGCGGGGTACGGTAGGAGCCCGACGGCTTTCAAGCCAGGCAGGCGGCGGCCTGCCGACGAAACCCGCTGCGGCCAGCGAGATACACCGCGCGCCGGCTACCGGAAAGCGCGGTCGCCGACCAGGACATGGCAGAGACCGAGGACCAATTCGGGCGCGAAGTTCGCATTCGCCCCGGTCCCGCTGTAGGAGCCAGCTTGCTGGCGATAGGCGCCCCGGATGGGACGATCGCCAGCAAGCTGGCTCCTACATTCGGGTGTTGTGGAAGGTCTTCTTTGCGCCCCTACCGGCCCTTCGCCGCGTCCTGCTGCGGGGCGGCGGCGGTATCGGTGTCGGTGATCCTCTCGCTCGCCGCCGCGGCCTGGGTCGTGGTCCAGCGGGCGAGCTCGAAAACGGCTGCGTGGGCGGCGCGCTGCAGGGTCTGCGCGCCCGCGGCGCTGCCGCCGCCCTCGACCGGCGCGTCCTGCACGAACCGGGCGCTGGCGACGGCGCGCGCGCTGGCGGCGTCGAGCAGCAGGGCGTGCAGTTCGACGCGGGCCTGCGCGCCGGCACTGTAGTCGAGCTCGAAACGCTCGATGCGCAGGACCAGCTGCAGGTCGGGCTTGATGCCGCCGCCCGGCGCCGCGGCGGCCGCGAAGCTGCCGGACAGGGCGCGCAGCAGCTGCGACTGCAGCCATCGCGGGGTGCGATCGGGCAGGGCCACGCCCGCGAGCTGGGCCAGCTGGCCGGCCTCATCGCGGACCAGGATGCGGGTGCCGTCGAGCAATGCCGAGGCCTGCGGCTCGGGCACCAGCAGCTGCAGCGGCAGGGCCTCGGCGGAGGCCATCGGACTCGCCTGAGCCGGCACATCGACCACGGCCAACGGCGCCCTGGGCGTAAGCCCGCAGCCGGCAAGCAGGCCGGCGGCCAGGGCGATGCCCGCAAGCTTCAGGCTGGAGCGGAACGGACGAACGGCAGGTCGGGCGTACGGGCGGTTCATTCGGGCTGGTACTCCGGGAGCTGGTCACGGCCGAGCACGAAGCCCGGGGGGTTCTGTTCGAGCTTCTGGCTGATCCGCCGCCAATCCTCAAGCAGGGCGCGCAGCTCGGCGAGGGTGGGGCCGAC
This sequence comes from Pseudomarimonas salicorniae, assembly GCF_023156535.1. GTDB lineage: Bacteria > Pseudomonadota > Gammaproteobacteria > Xanthomonadales > Xanthomonadaceae > Pseudomarimonas > Pseudomarimonas salicorniae. The sequence goes on from NZ_JALNMH010000007.1 coordinate 250,987, forward strand.
CTGGGCCAGACCCTCCTGGGTGAAGCCGGTGAGCGCGGCACGGTTGTCCTGGACCAGCTCGGCGCTGTCCCGGGTCAGTCGCTCGATCGAATCAAGGCTGGAATTGAGCTTCGCGCTGAGTTTCGGCAGCTCTTCGCTCAGCGCCCCGTCGGCCCGGGCCAGACTGGTGTCGAGCCGGCGCATGGCGGATTCAGCACCGTCCAGCAGCTCGGCGAGGCGCTGGCTGGCGTTGGCCGCCTCGGCGAGCACGGTGCGGATGTCCGACTCGCTCTCCGCGGTGGCGCGGCTCAGCGTTTCGAGGTGTTCAAGCGTGGCCGACACCCGGTCGACGTTCTGCTTGGACAGCAGCCGGTTGATCCGCACCAGCACCTGGCTGGTGGTGCTGGCGATGTCCTCGCTGCTGCTGAGGAGCTGGGCGATGGCCGAGGGCTGCGCCTGGATCACCGCCGGGTCTTCCTCGCTTCCGAGCAACAGGGGCGACTCCGGCTTGCCGCCGCTGAGCTGGATGATGGCGACGCCGGTCACACCGGTGAAGCTGAGCTTGGCCACGGTATCGGTGCGCACCGGCACCTCGGCGCCAATGCGCACCGTGGCCCAGACCCTGGACGGATCATCCGGGTCGAGCTGCAGCCGGCGCACCTCGCCGACCTGGATGCCGTTGTACTGCACCGCACCGCCGACCGTGAGCCCGGTGACGGACTCCTCGAAGATCACCCGGTAGACATTCCACTGGCGGTCGAGCGCGGTCTTGCCCAGCCACAGGGCAAAACCCATGGCGACGGCGACCACGGCCAGCGCAAAGGCGCCGATCATGACGTGGTGGGCGCGGGTTTCCATCAGTGTTCTCCTTGCGGGTCGGTGGCGCGCAGCGCGGCGCGTCCGCGCGGGCCGCCGAAATAGTCCTGCACCCAGGGGTGGTTGAAGCTTGCGACCCGGTCGAGGCGGTCGCTGACGATGACCTTGCCACCGGCGAGCACGGCGACCCGGTCGCAGACCGCGTGCAGGGTATCGAGGTCATGGGTCACCAGGAACACGGTCAGGCCCAGAGAGCGGCTGAGGGTGCGCAGCAGCTCGTCAAACCGCGTCGCCCCGATCGGATCGAGGCCCGCGGTCGGCTCGTCGAGGAACAGGATCTCGGGGTCGAGGGCCAGGGCGCGGGCGAGGCCGGCGCGCTTGCGCATGCCGCCGGACAGCTGCGACGGGTACTTGTGCGCCGCGCTATCGGGCAGGCCGGCCAGACGGATCTTCAGCAGGACCAGCTTGTCGAGCAGCGAGGCCGGGAGGTTGTGGCGCTCCTTGAGCGGCACGGCCACGTTCTCGCCGACGGTCAGCGAGGAGAACAGGGCGCCTTCCTGGAACAGCAGGCCGATCCGGCTGCCGACCTCGCGGCGCTCACCGTCGTTGCAGCGCGAGAGATCGACGCCGAACACCTTCGCGCTGCCCGCGGTCGGCTCGCGCAGTCCGACGATGGTCCGCAGCAGCACCGATTTGCCGGTACCCGAGCCGCCGATCACGCCGAGGATCTCACCGCGCCGCACGTCGAGGTCGAGGCCGTCGTGCACTGTTTGCGAACCGAAGCGGTTGAGCAGTCCGCGCACCTCGATGACGTGGTCGGCCGCGCTCACAGATCCAGCTCCATGAAGAAGATCGCGAACATCGCGTCGAACAGGATCACCAGGAAGATCGACTGCACCACCGAGGACGTGGTGTGCCGACCGACCGACTCCGCGCTGCCTTCGACCTTGAAGCCTTCGAGGCAGCCGACCACGGCGATGAGGAAGGCGAACACCGGCGCCTTGACCAGCCCGACCCAGAGATGGCGGATGTCGGTCATCTCCTGCAGCCGGGTGACGAACATCACCGGGCTGATGTCCAGCGCCAGGCTGCCGACCAGGGCGCCGCCGAGGATGCCAGCCAGGGTGGCTACGAAACTGAGCAGGGGCAGCATCACCAACAGGGCAAGCAGCCGCGGCACCACCAGAAGTTCCACCGGATCCATGCCCAAAGAGCGGATCGCGTCGACCTCCTCGCGCGACTTCATCGACCCGATCTGGGCGGTGAACGCACTGCCCGAGCGGCCGGCCAGCAGGATGGCGGTCAGCAGCGGACCGAACTCGCGGAGGAAGGAGACGCTGACCAACTCGACGGTGAACAGCTGGGCGCCGAAGTCGCGCAGCACCGTGGCGCCGAGGAAGGCGACCACCGAGCCGATCAGGAAAGACAGCAGGGCCACGATGGGCACCGCATCCAACCCGGTCTGCTCCATGTGGAACGCGGTCGCGGTCAGCCGCAGGCGGCGACGACCGATCAGGATCTGCCCAAGCGTGCCGAGCGACAGTCCGACGAAACCAAGCAGGGCGATGCTCTGACGCCATTGCGCTTCCAGGGCGGCGCCGGTGCGCCCGAGCAGCTCTCGCAGGCCGTTCTCAGGCTGGACGGGGACCTCCGCCGGCTGACCCTGGCCGGCGACCAGGCGCAGCAGGGTCTCGGATTCGTGACTAAGACCGACGAAGTGCGCCAGCGGTTCGGCCGCGTCCGCCGGTGGCAGGCGCTCAAGCCAGAGCAGGGCGCCGGCACTGTCGAGGGCGGCGACGCCGCTGGCCTCCACCTCGCCCACCTCCAGTCTGCGCGGCAGGCCTGCCAGCGCACGGCGCGCCTGATCCAGACGATGCAACGTCCACTCGCCGGACAGCCGCAGGCGGGGCAGAGCGTCGGCAGGGCTTTCCAGCTGGGCTTGGGGGTCGGTCAAGGGAAGAGGCAAGGATCCGGGCGGCACGCAGCTTACCGCGGACGCAGGGCGCCGTCGCAGCGTCCGATGCCGCGGCGCCACCAGTTCAGCAGCCAGCGACCGGGGACATGCGAGAGTAGCGGGCTTTCCTCCTGCCCTGCCCGCCGAGATGACCGAGGCCGAGTCCTTCCGCGCCCGAACCGAGTTCGTGGTCGAGCTGTCGCGCCGCCTTCACGCCTACGGGACCACCTCGCAGCGCCTCGAGGCCGCCGTCGGAAAGGTCGCCAAGCGCCTCGGGCTGACGTGCGAGATCTGGGCCAACCCGACCGGCATCATCATCAGCTTCGGCGGCGGCATCGGCCCGAACGGCGGCCCGGAGAACACCCGCGTGCTGCGCATGCCGCCAGGCGATGTCAACCTCGCCCGGCTGTGCCGCGCCGATGCCATCGCCGAGCAGGTCCTGGCCGGCGAGCTGAACGTCGCCGAAGGCAGCGCGGCGCTGCGCGCCCTGGAGACCGAGGTGTCGAGCGCCTGGGCGCGCCTGCTGACGGTGCTGTGCTTCGGGCTCACTTCCGCCTCGGTTGCCGTGCTGTTCGGCTCCGGCTGGGCGGAACTGGTCGCGGCCGGACTGATCGGACTGGTGATCGGCGTCCTCTGCGAGGCCGCGGTGTCCCGCCCGCGGCTGAACGAGTCGGTGGACGCCCTGGCGGCCTTCGTCGCCACCTTCATCGCCTTTGCCATCTCGGAGTTCATCACGCCGCTTGCGCTGGACTCCGTGGTCATCGCCGCGATCATCGTCCTGCTGCCGGGCCTGACCCTGACCAATGCGGTGTCCGAACTCTCCACCCAGCAGCTGGTTGCCGGCACGACGCGCTTCGCGGGCGCCGTGGCCATCCTGCTCAAGCTGACCTTCGGCGCGGTGGCGGCAATGCAGATTGGACGCGCCCTGGGCTGGGTCATGCTGACCAGCGCCTCGCAGCCGATGGGCGACCTGGCGCTTTGGGTGGCCTTGGCTGTGGCCGCCTGCGCCTTCGCCGTGCTGTTCCGCGCCGAACTCCGCGATTATCCGCTGGTCATCGCCGCCGCCATCGGTTCGTTTCTGGCCACTCGAATGGCCGGGGCGGCCTTCGGCAGCGAGGCCGGGATTTTCTTCGCCGGCCTGCTGATCAGCGCTGCGGCCAATCTGTATGCACGTCTGGCCAATCGCCCCGGCGCGGTGATCCGGGTGCCCGGAATAATCCTGCTGGTTCCGGGATCAACCGGTTTTCGGAGCGTGTCGTTCGTATTCGAACGCGATGTCTTCAATGGCCTCGAGGCCGCGGTCACCGTGATCACGGTGCTGATTTCCCTGGTCGCCGGCCTGATGTTCGGCAATCTTCTGGTTCCGCCGCGGCGCAACCTGTAAGCCGCGACGGCCCCAACGCGTGACTCAGATTTCCAGTGACTCCAGCGACTTGCCCGCGTCCAACTGGGCCTGGACCCAGCGCGGACGTTTGCCACGGCCGGTCCAGGTCTGGGCGGGGTCATCGGGGTTGCGGTACTTCGGCGCCACCGTGCGCCCGGCCTTGCCGCGACCCGTTCCGAACAGCTCCTCGATTGTATAGCCCTCCTCCCGGGCCATTTCGATCAGCTTGCCCCGGACCTCGGAAAGACGCTGCTTCTGCAGCTTTTTCTTCTGCTCCGCCGCGGCGACAATCAGCTCTTCGAGTTCACGCGAGCTGAGATTTTCAAGATTCACGGCCATCTGGATATTCCTCGGATTTTCTGCGGGGGAAACGGATAATTGCCGGCGAGACTACCCAAGCACCCGCGCTCAGGCAATCGGTGGCAAGTTGCGGACCAGCGGGCCCTTGAACGCGGTAGAGTCGGGCGTCCCCGCCGGAAATCGAATCTATGCGTCGACCGATGGTTCGGCTGACCCACGTCGTTTTTCTCGCCGCCCTCGCCCTCAGCGGTGCCGCCAGCGCCCTTGAGACACGTTGGCACCTCGCCGAGGGCGTACTCGGCATGTGGGCGATCGAGGTGGTCCCGCTGGATCCGTCCAGTGCGAAGGCGTTCGTCGATCCCGCCCTGCCCCACTACCGCAGCTGGCGAAGCGCGGCGCAACCCGGCAGCCGCGATGGCCTCTGGACGCTGCCGGGCCTGCGGCTTCGCCGAGGCGACCATGAGATTGTTCTGGAGCAGATTCACCTGGAGCTCGACCCGGCCCGCGCCGGCGTCACGGTGAGCGATGCCGCCGGCCGTCCCTGGCTGATCGCCGACCTGGCACACCAGATGCCGGGCCTGGAGCTCGACTGGCGACATCTGAGCCTGCGCCCCCTGCCGGCGCTGGCCCGGGCCCTCGGCGAACCGGCGCTCGAGCATGTGGTGCTCGGCAGCCTGGCGCTGCGCGGGGGCCCGAACCTTTCCGCCAAGGGTGCCGGCGACTGCACGGCAGGTGGCAACTGGCCGGCCCCCGGGCAGCCGGCCGACATCGCCCTGACTGCCCTCGGCACGGTCGCCGGGTTCGCCAGCCGCGACTGCAGCGGCGGCAGCTGCGTGCAGCCGAGTCCGGCGGGAAGCACCGCCGGCGAGGTGGTGCTGGCACCGGATGCACTGCTGGTCAACGTAGGCGAGCGCGACGTCGCCTGGTACACCAAGTTCTATCCTCTGAATGCCCAGCAGACATCGCCCCCTGACCTGCCCTACCCGGTTGACCAGCACCCCTACCTTGTCTGGGCGCTGTATCGCGAAGAGGCCGACGGGACCCTCGTCCCGCTCGGCAGCTCGGGCGTCAAGCACGCCTTCTTCGCCCAGAACTCCGGCTGTGGCTGCCGCGGGGACTACGTGCTCTTTCCCGGCTGCGGGGACCTGTATTCCGCGGCGACCAACGACCTTGCTTCGTTGCTCGGTCCACGCCGCGAGATCGATCCGCGCTCGGGCCGCTGGGGCCGATGCGGCTCGGTATTCGATCCGGACTGCAATGGAATGCAGGACTTCAGTGGCTACGCCCAGCCCTTCGAACGCCGGCTGCTGGCCGCCGAGAGCGAGCTTATAACCTCGGCGCATCCGGGGGCCCGCTGGTTCATCGAAGCCTGGTACGTGGTCCGGGATGACGGCAACATCGACAACAGCATGGCCCACCGCGAGATTGTTCCCGCCAAGTCGGGCAGCGGCTGGCTGTTCCCGACCTCGGGCGAGCTCGTCGCCGGGCCTGTGATCAACCGCTGGGTCCCGCCGGCCGGCAACACGACGACCGAGGCCTCACAGCGCCTCGACCTGCCCGAGGGCCGCCTTCAGATGGCGGTCAAGGTCGATGAGCTGGGCAGCTGCCGCTACCGCTATCGCTACAGCCTGATGAACCTCGACTACGCCGACTCCGAGTTCAGCGGCAGCGACCCCAATCTGCGGATGCTGTCTTCCATCGGCATACGCGGACTGGCCTTTGCGGTCGACGCCCGGTCAGTGAGCGGCCTGCGCTTCCGTGACGATGACCGTCAGGCGGGCAACGACTGGACGGCCAGCAGCAGCGGAGCGCTCATCCTGTCGGCCCCGGCCGGAGGCGATCTGGGATGGGGTCGTCTGGCCACGCTGGAGTTCGAGTCGGACCTGCCGCCGGGCCAGGGCCCCGTGGAGGTCAGCCTTGGCCAGTCGGACAGCGCCAGCTTCACGCTGCCCGCGCCGACCACCAACGGCGAGCGGGCCCACTGCGACGGCTTCGAACAACGCTAGCCTGCTAGACTCGGCGGCGGTCCGGACTGGCCTCGATAGCGATGGGACTGCTTGACGACCTTGAAAAGGAAGCCGAACGCCTGCGCGAGGAAGAGGCGCGCAAGGCCGGCTCTGACGCCCAGCGCGAACAGGCCTGGACCGAGCGGCTGGAGCCAGCCATGCGCGAGCTGGAGGCCTACCTCAAGCGTCTGACCGAGAGCCTCAAGCTGCTCAAGAAGCGGATCCGCGCCGTGTACACGGTCAATGGCTACGGTGAGGTGGTCGTCTACATCGACCCCGCCTTCGTGGTGCGCACCGAAACCGGTTCGCGCAGCATCGACGTCATCGTCGAGATGGTTGGCCAGGTCGCCACCGAGGAGTGCCCGCTGGTGGTCGCCGACACCCTGACCCGGGCCAAGACCCTGTCTTCGATCCTCCAGCAGCATCGGCTCGCCGGCATGTTCGATGCCAGCAAGAACGCCAACGGGGAGGTCACCGCGGCCAAGTTCCAGGCCCGGGGCAAGATTCCCATGCAGCTCACCGTGCACGCCGACCAGGAAAGCGGAGTCGCCCGCTTCTCGTTCAAGAACATGGAAGGCTTCGGCCAGAGCGCGAGGCAGTTTCCCGCCGAGCAGATGAGCGCCGAACTGTTCGATGCGCTCGGCCGGTTCCTCACCCGCGAAGACAGCGGATTCGCCCAGGAGAGCCTCGGCGAGAACGTGCGGCGCGAATTGCAGAGCAAGCTGCAGCGCGAGCAGGCCAAGCGTGAATGGGAAAGCCGCCTCGCTGTCCAGCTCGTCGAGGACGAGGCCAAGGTCCTCGGCAGCCTGGACGCGTCCCTGCGCCCCGGACTACTGGGCGGCCTGCGCCGACTGCTCGGGCGCTGAGCGCCCCGGCCCTGCAGATCCGTTTCGGGCGCGATGCAGGCCTTCCGCAAAACCCGAATGTAGGAGCCAGCTTGCTGGCGATAGGCGCACCGGACTAAACGATCGCCAGCAAGCTGGCTCCTACAGCGGGACCGAGGCGAAGGCGCACTCCGCGCCCGGATCCGCTGCTGACCTAGGCGCCCAGCTTCGCCAGCAGCGCCGCCCGATCCAGCTGTTCGGCAGCGTCGGCGCGTCGGGCTCGGTATTCGAAGGTGCCGGCGGCAAGGCCGCGTTCGGAGACCACCACGCGGTGCGGAATGCCGATCAGCTCGATGTCGGCGAACATCGGCCCCGGGCGCAGGCCGCGGTCGTCGAGCACGCAGTCGACGCCGGCTTTGTGCAGGTCCGCCATCAGCGACTCCGCGGCCTCGATCACGCCGGCGTCGTTCTTCGGGTTGATCAGGCAGATCGCCACCTGCCAGGGCGCCATCGGTTCCGGCCAGCAGATGCCGCGCTCATCGTGGTTCTGCTCGATGGCGGCGGCGACGATGCGCGAGACGCCGATGCCGTAGCAGCCCATCGACATGACCTGGGACTTGCCCTGCTCGTCCAGCACCGTCGCGCCCATCGCCTCGGCGTACTTGCGACCGAGCTGGAACACGTGGCCGACCTCGATGCCGCGCGCCAGGCGGATCTCGCCGCCGTCGGCCGCACGATCGCCCGCCACGACGCTGCGGATGTCAGCCACGGTCTCGGGCTCGGGGAGGTCGCGTCCCCAGTTGACACCTGCCAGATGGAAGCCACGCTCGTTGGCGCCGACGACGAAGTCGGCCAGCGCCGCGACCTCGCGGTCAGCGATGACGCGAATCGCCTGCTTCGGCCCCACCGGACCAAGAAAGCCGGGCTCGCTGCCAAGGTGCGCCTGGATCTCCGCCTCGCTGGCGGCGCGGTAGTCGGCCATGCCCGGCAGCTTGCCGAGCTTGATCTCGTTGACGCTGTGATCGCCGCGCACCAGGGCCAGAACGAAGCCGCCGTCGGTCATCACCGCCACCGACTTCACCGTGCGTTCCAGCGCGATGCCGAGCAGCTTGGCCACGTCCTCGCAGGTCTTCTGCGTCGGCGTATCCACCTTGCGCATTGCCTCGCTCGCGGCCGGACGCGGACCCGGCGCGGCAGCCTGGGCGGTCTCGACGTTGGCGGCGTAGTCCGAGCCGGTGGAGAAGGCCAGCCCATCCTCACCCGACTCGGCCAGCACATGGAATTCCTGCGATGCATCGCCACCGATCGCGCCGGAGTCGGCCTGAACCGCACGGAACTCCAACCCAAGACGAGTGAAGATGCGAATGTAGGCCGCCTTCATGTTCTCGTACTCGCGCGCCAGGTCCTCATCGGTGAGATGGAAGGAGTAGGCGTCCTTCATCAGGAACTCGCGGGCGCGCATCACGCCGAAGCGCGGACGGATCTCGTCGCGGAACTTGGTCTGGATCTGGTAGAAGTTGACCGGCAGCTGCTTGTAGGACTTGAGCTCGTGGCGGGCGAAGTCGGTGATGACCTCCTCGTGGGTCGGCCCGTAGCAGTAGCCGGCTTCCTTGCGGTCACGGATCTTCAGCAGCTGGCCGCCGAACTTCGCCCAGCGGCCGGTCTCCTCCCACAGCTCCTGCGGCTGGATGGAGGGCATCAGCACCTCGATCGCCCCGGCTGCGTTCATCTCCTCGCGGACGATGTTCTCGACCCGGCGCAACACGCGCAGGCCGAGCGGGCTCCAGGTGTAGATGCCGGCGGCCAGCTTGCGGATCATCCCCGTGCGCAGCATCAGCTGGTGGCTGACGATCTCGGCGTCGGCGGGGGTTTCGCGGGCGGTGCTGAGGTGGAAGCGGGACAGGCGCATGGGACTCGGCGGCTTGGACGAAAGCCGACAAGTGTAACCGCCTGCAGGCCGCCGCCCTATTCGGGGATGAGGCCGGCCTGATCGGCCGCGGCGAGCAGCGCCTCGCGCTGGCCCTCCTTCGACCAGCCCGAGACCGTGGCGACCACCTGGCCGTCGCGCAGGAAATAGAAGACGGGCGTGGCCCAGCTGTCCACTTCCGGCCAATCGGCCTCGCGGTGGACCCAGTTCAGCGGCAGCGTGACGCCGCCCGGCCTCCACGCCCCCTCCTCGGCTGCCGCGAAGCGTCCGGCCTGGTGAACCAGCAGGGTGGCATGGCGCGCAAACAGCGCCGCCAGCTGCGGGTCGGCCGCGATGGCCTCTGCCGCCCGCTGGCTGGGGCCGCAGTGCGGATGGCTGCTGACCAGAATGCCGTCGGACGGCGCGGGCAGCCCGACCGCCTGAAGCCGCTGCGAGTCGGTTCCGGCCTCGACCCGCCACGCCAGCCGTTGGCCCGGCGGCAGTTCCGTCACTGGTGAGCGGCCGGGCAATGGCTCCAGACCGGCCTCGGGATGGCGCGCGGCGAGCGCATCGGCCGCATCGAAACGGCGCATACGCACCAGGCTGACATGCAGGTTCTCGATCTGCGCATCGGTCGGCGCTCCCTGCGATTCGAGCCCGGCAAAGGCGCGCTGCAGATCCTCGAGGTGCGCCGACTTCGGGCTGTAGAACAGCGCCAGGTAAGCGGCCTCGAAGCTGGCGGACGGTTCCCGGCCCACCCCATCGGCGCCCGAAGCCTTCAGATCGGCGTAGACCCGATCCACCAAGGCGGCGAACCGGCGGTCGTCGAGCCCGCCGCGCTGGTCGGTGATATCGCGAAGGGCGGACAGGCCCGCGGCTGCGCACGTTTCCCAGGCCATCAGGCCCAGCAGTAGACAGGCACTGGCTCTGCTCATGATGCGCATCGTGTTCTTCTTCGAGGGGCCTCGCTGGATCATCGGGTAAGGGTCATCGAGCCTGCAAGCGGTTATCCTAGGCGGCTTCCGGGCACTTCGCGGCCGCGCTGCGGTCGAAGCTTGCTCCATCGAATTCAGGAGCCTTCATGCAGACCTGGCTGGTTACCGGCGGTGCCGGCTTCATCGGCGGCAACTTCGTCCTCGATGCCCTGGTCCGGGGCGGGGTCCGCATCGTCAATCTCGATGCGCTGACCTACGCGGGCAACCTCGACACGCTGTCCTCGGTGACGGGGGATCCGAACCACCTGTTCGCGCACGGCTCGATCGGTGACCGTGCCCTGGTGGGCAAGCTCCTGCGCGAGCACCGACCGACTGCAATCATCAACTTCGCGGCAGAGAGCCATGTCGACCGGTCGATCGACGGTCCGGCGGCCTTCGTCGAAACGAACGTGGTCGGCACGCTGGCCCTGCTCGAGTGCGCGCGGGACTACTGGCGCGAACTGGAGGGCCCGGCCAGGGAGGGATTCCGCTTCCTGCACGTGTCCACCGACGAGGTCTACGGCTCGCTGGGCGACACCGGCGCCTTCACCGAGACCACGCCGTATGCACCGAACTCGCCCTACTCGGCCTCGAAAGCGGCGTCCGATCACCTGGTGCGCGCCTTCCACCACACCTACGGGCTGCCGACCCTCACCACCAACTGTTCCAACAACTACGGGCCGTTCCAGTTCCCCGAGAAGCTCATCCCTCTGATCATCGCCCGGGCGGTCGCCGGCGAGCCGCTGCCGGTCTATGGCGATGGCATGAACGTGCGCGACTGGCTGTTCGTGCTGGATCACTGCAGCGCGATCCGCACGGTGCTGGAGCGTGGCCGCATCGGCGAGGTTTACAACGTCGGCGGCGAGGCCGAGAAGCCCAATATCGAGGTCGTGAAGACCCTCTGCGCCCTGATCGATCAGCGCCGGCCGCGCAGCGACGGCCAGCCGCGCGAGAGCCAGATCAGCTTCGTCAAGGACCGCCCCGGCCATGACCGCCGCTACGCCATCGACTGCTCGAAGCTCAAGCGCGAGCTGGGCTGGACACAGAGCGTGGACTTTGCGGCCGGCATGGAGAAGACCGTCGACTGGTACCTCGGCCACCAGGACTGGGTACAGAAGATCCTTGACGGGTCCTACCGCCTGGAGCGGCTGGGGAGCGCGGCATGACCGGGCAGGTCATGCGAGGAGCAGGTGCCCGCCCGGGGCGTCCAGCGCCCGGACAGCGGCTTCTGACGAATCACGAATCCCGAATCACGAATCACGGCTGTCAACCATGATCCCCAAAGGCATCATCCTCGCCGGAGGCAGCGGCACCCGGCTCTATCCGATCACCCAGGGCATCAGCAAGCAGCTTCTGCCGGTGTACGACAAGCCGATGATCTACTACCCGCTCAGCACACTGATGCTGGCGGGCATCCGCGACGTGCTGATCATCAACACCCCGCACGAGCAGCAGCTGTTCAAGAGCCTGCTGGGTGATGGGTCCCAGTGGGGCATGCGGCTGACCTACGCCGTGCAGCCGAGCCCGGACGGCCTCGCCCAGGCCTATCGGATCGGCGCCGAGTTCGTCGACGGCCAGCCCAGCTGCCTGGTGCTCGGCGACAACATCTTCTACGGCCACGGCTTTTCCGAGCTGCTGCGCCGCGCTGCGACCCAGGTCACCGGAGCGACCGTGTTCGGCTACTGGGTGCATGACCCGGAGCGCTACGGCGTCGCCGAATTCGACCGCGAAGGGCGCGTGGTGGGGCTCGAGGAGAAGCCGGCCAAGCCGCGCTCGAACTACGCGATCACTGGAATGTACTTCTACGACGGCCGTGCCGCCGACTTCGCGGCCAAGCTGAAACCGTCCCCGCGCGGCGAGCTTGAAATCACCGACCTCAACCGCTGCTATCTGGAAGAGGGCGCGCTGCGTCTGGAGAAGCTCGGCCGCGGCTATGCCTGGCTCGACACCGGCACCTTCGAGTCCCTGCTGCAGGCCGCCAACTTCATCGAGACCATCGAGCAGCGCCAGGGCCTGCGGGTCTGCTGCCCGGAGGAAATCGCCTTCGTCAATGGCTGGATCGACGCCGCACAGCTGGAAGCGCTGGCCAAGCCCCTAGCCAAGAACGGCTATGGCCAGTACCTGCTGGGTCTGCTGACCCGCGGGCACGTCGCATGAAGGTCACCGAGACCCGATTGCCGGGCTGCCTGATCATCGAACCCAAGGTGTTCGGCGACGCCCGCGGCTTCTTCATGGAGCAATGGAACGCGGCGCGCTATGCGGAGCACGGCATCGTGATGGATGCGGTACAGGCCAACCTGTCGCGCTCGGCGCACGGTGTGCTGCGCGGCCTGCACTACCAGCTGCCGAATCCGCAGGGCAAGCTGGTGTCCGTACTTGAGGGCGAGGTCTACGATGTCGCGGTCGACATCCGGCGCGATTCCCCCACCTTCGGCCAGTGGACGGCGGCGGTACTGAGCGCGGAGAACCGCCGCCAGTTCTGGATTCCGCCGGGTTTCGCCCACGGTTTCGTGGTGACCTCCGATTTCGCCCTGTTCCACTACTTCTGCAGCACCCTGTACGACGGCCCGGCCGACAAGGGCATCGCCTGGAATGATCCGGACCTGGCCATCGACTGGCCCGTCAAGACGCCGTCGCTGTCGGCCAAGGACCAGGTCGCGCCGCGGCTGAAGGACGTCGACCCGCAACACCTTCCCGCCTTCGCCGCATGAAGATCCTGCTGACCGGTGTCGACGGGCAGGTCGGCTTCGAGCTGCACCGGGCGCTGGCGCCGCTCGGCAGGATCGTCGCCAGCAGTCGCTCAGGCGCCTTGAGCGGCGGAGGCCAGGCGCACGGCCTCGACCTGTCGAGCGCCGAAGCCATCAGCGCCACCCTTGACTCGCTGGAACCGCAGGTGGTGGTGAACCCCGCCGCCTATACGGCCGTCGACAGATCGGAGAGCGAGCCCGAACAGGCGCATCAGGTAAACGCACGGGCGCCGGCCGTGATGGCCGACTGGTGCGCCCGACGCGGCGCATTGCTGATCCACTACTCCACCGACTATGTGTTCAATGGCGAATCCGACCGCCCCTGGCGCGAGCACGACCCCACCGGCCCGCTCGGGGTTTACGGCGCCAGCAAGCTGGCCGGCGAGGAGGCGATCCGCGCGTCCGGCTGCCGCCACCTGATCCTGCGCACCGCCTGGGTCTATTCGTCGCGCTTCGCGAACTTCCTCAAGACGATGCTCCGGCTGGGTGCCGAACGCGACGAGCTGGGCGTGGTGTCGGACCAGATCGGCGCCCCGACGACCGCTCGCGGCCTCGCCGAAGTGAGCGCCGCCCTGCTCGCGCGCATCGATTCGCTCGACGGCGAGCGACTCGGTACCTTCCATTGCGTCCATGCCGGGCAGACCAGCTGGCACGGCTTCGCCGAGGCGATCTTCGCCCGCGCGGTGGAATCCGGACTGCTCCCGCGCGCGCCGCTTGTGCGCCCCATCGGCACCGTCGACTACCCGACCCCGGCCCGCCGGCCTCCCTACTCGGTGCTTGACTGCAGCCGCCTGCGCGAAGTCCATGGTCTTTCCCTGCCCGAGTGGCAGGACGGGCTGGACTGCGTCATCGGCGAGCTGGCGGCGCGCTGATGCGCATCGCCCTCGCCACCGCCATCGCTGCGTGGGAACAGGACGCCGATCTGCCGCCGCTGCTCGAGGCCTTCGCCCGGGCCGGCATCGGTGCAGAGGCGCTGGCCTGGGACGACCCGACCGTCAGCTGGTCGCGCTTTGATGCGGTGCTGTTGCGCTCCACCTGGGATTACGCGGTGCGCCGGGATGCCTTTCTGGACTGGTGTGGCCGGGTGGAGAAGGCCACCCGTCTGGTCAATCCTCTCGAGACCGTGCGCTGGAACTCCGACAAGCGCTACCTGGCCGACCTGGCCGCGCGCGGCGTCGCCATCGTCCCGACGGTATTCATCGAATCCGATCGCGACCTGCCGCGCATTGCGGAACAGTCCGGGGAGTTCGTGCTCAAGCCCAGCGTCGGCGCCGGCTCTCGCCATGCGGCACGCTTTGATCCCACCCAGGCGGCCGAGGCCGATCGTCATGCCCGACGCCTGCTGGCCGAAGGCTACTGCGTCCTGCTTCAACCCTATCTGGAAGCGGTCGACGAGCACGGAGAAAGCGCCCTGGTCCATATCGGCGGGCGCTACACACACGCCATCCGCAAGGGCCCCCTGCTGCCGCGCGGCGGCACGGCTTCCGACCTGCTCTTCGCCGCGGAGGATATCCGGCCGCGCATTGCCACCGACGCCGAACACTCGGCCGCCGAACGGGTGCTTGCCGCCCTGCCGCATCCCGCCCTCTACGCTCGCGTCGACCTGCTTCCCGGCAAGACAGGCCCGCTGCTGCTGGAGCTGGAGCTGGTCGAGCCCTCCCTGTTCTTCGAAGGCAGCGAGGACGCCGCAGACGCCCTCGTCGACGCCCTGGTCGAGTCCCTGCAAGGCTGACTGAGGCGTATCGTGGCGCGGGTCACGCAGGGCGCCGAGCGGAGATCCAAGGGGTACGCCTTGGAGGCATCGATACGGACGTTCGAGCGGTACGTACGGTGCACCCAGGGCGCACCCTATGCGGATTCGCGTCCGCGCGGCGAGCGGCTCATATGTGCCTGAGGCGGTCGCTTGCCAGTGGGCGTCCGGTTAACTGACGAGGCGGTCCGTCGGCCCCGGGCCGACGGACCCTGGATGGGCCTGATCAGGCCGCTTTGGGCTTGCTCCAGCCTGCCTTGGTCAGCAGGCGGAGCAGGGCGGGGAGGAGGATCAGTGCGCCGATCATGTTCATGACGAACATGAAGCTGAGCAGGATGCCCATGTCGGCCTGGAACTTCAGCTCGGAGAAGATCCAGGTGCCCACGCCGACGGCCAGGGTGACCGCGGTGAACAACACCGCCGTGCCGGTCAGGCGCAGTGCCTTGTAGTAGGCCTCGTGCAGAGATTCGCCCTGGTCGAGGAATTCCTTCATCCGGCTGTAGATGTAGATCGCGTAGTCGACGCCGATGCCGACACCAAGGGCCGCGACCGGGAGGGTGTTCACCTTAAGGCCGATGTTCATGTTGGCCATCAGTGCATTGGCCAGCACCGAGACCAGGGCCAGCGGGGCCACGATACAGACAGTCGCCATGATCGAGCGGTAGGTCAGGAGGCAGAGCACGATGACCGCGAGGTAGACCCACATCATCATCGGGAACTGCTCGGCCTTCACCTCTTCGTTGGTCGCCGCCATGACGCCGGCATTGCCGGTGGCCAGGCGCAGGTTGACCGCATCACTGTCGAACTCGCCGCCATCGGCGAGCACCTTCTCGGCCTCCTCCGAGAGCTGAACACGCAGGTTCACCCCCGGGTGCCAGGCGTCGTTGGCAGCCCGGAACTCCTTCACCGCATTGATCACCCGGTCGATGGTCTCGGCCTTGTGGTCGGTGAGGAAGAGCATCACCGGCATGGCGCTGCAGTCGCTGTTGAGAAGGCCCGAGTCGGTCTCGAAACCCTGCGTCGCCACACGCAGCGAATCCGGATTGCGTGGCAGCACGCGCCAGCGGATGTTGCCTTCATTCCAGCCGGCGTTGACGATTTTCGCCGCCATCGGCAGGGAGATGACCTGCTGGACGCCTTCCACGTTGGCCATGTGCCAGCTGAACCGGTCCACCAGCTGCATCACCTGGCTGCTCAGGGTGCACGCATCCGGCCGGGCCTCCACGATCACATTGATGGCGTCGATGCCGAGCCCGAAGCGCTCGGAGATCGCGCGCGCATCCTGGTTGAAGCGGGCGTCCTGGCGCAGTTCCGGCACACCTGCCTCGGAGTCGCCGATCTTCATGTTCTTGGCTTCGTGGCTGCCCCAGACCGCGAGGCCGATGCCGATCAGCACGGCAATGACTGCCGGGACGGGCTTGGAGAACGACGACAGCGCGTTCCAGAACGGATGCGGCCGGCCCTCGCGACGGATGCGCTTCTCGCGGTAGGCGCGGTAGCGTTTGCCGAAGCCGGTCATCGACAGCAGGACCGGAAGCAGGATCAGGTTGGTGAGGATGATCACCGCCACGCCCACGGAGGCGGTAATGGCCAGCTCCTGGATGATGCGGATGTTGATGAAGAGGATGGTGATGAAGCCGATGCAGTCGGAGAGCAGGGCGATCGAGCCCGGCACCAGCAGTCGGCGGAAGGTCCGCTTGGCGGCCTCCAGCGAATAGACGCCGGTCGAGGCCTCAAGGGTCTTGGCGTCGCCTTCCACCCCTCCGAACAGGCGCTCTGCCAACCAGGAGTTGATCATCTGCACGCCGTGGCTCACGCCGATCGCGAAGACCAGGAAGGGCGTCAGGATATTCATCGGGTCGATGCCGAAGCCCATCAGCCTCAGCGCACCGAGCATCCAGATCGTGGCGGTGATGGCCGCGAGCACGGTCCAGCTGGCGAGCCTGAAGGAGCCCGAATAGAGCAGAAGCAGGATGAACGTGAGGACGATGGCGATGCCGAAGAACATCACCACCGATTTGGCGCCGTCGGCGATGTCGCCGACGATTTTGGCGAAGCCGATGATGTGGATATCGTACTTGTCGCCCTCGTACTTCTGGCGCAAGGCCTCGAGATTGGCGGCCACCTGCTGGTAGTCGAGGTTGCGGTTGACGTCCTCGGGCACCAGCTCGGCCCAGATCATGGCGCCCGAGTAATCCTTGGCCACCAGCCGGCCAACGATGTTGGCCTTGACGATGTTGTTGCGGATGGTGGCGAAGTGCTCTTCCGAGGCCTCGAAGCCGGGCAGGCTCGGGGTGAACTCCTGCGGGATCACGTTGCCGCCCGCAAAACCATCCTCGACCACCTCGACGAAGCGTACGTTCGGCGTGAAGATCGAGCTGACCCGCGAGTCGTCGGTGGCATCAAGGGCGATGACGTCCTTGGTCATCTCCTCCATGGTGCGCATGAAGTCGACGCTGAACATGTTGCCGTCCTTGGCGATCACCGCCACCAGGACGCGATTGGCACCGCCGAACTCCCTCTCATAGTCGAGGAAGGTCTGCATGTATTCGTGGTGCAGCGGAATCTGTTTCTTGAATCCGGCCTCGACGCGCAGCTGGGCGGCGAAGTAGGCCATCAGGATCGTGCCGAGCACGAACAGGACCAGAATCAGCCGGCGCTGGCCGAAGACCAGCTTCTCGGCAAGACGGTGGAAGGCGCTATCAGGGACGCTCATTGTGGATTCCTTGGCAGCGGATCGCGGGGGCGTAGGAAGCGTGGCGGCCGGGCACTACCGATCCCGGGCCGGCACCTCGTAGCGCGCGATGCCCTTGTCACTGGTGAAGAGAAAGGTGCGGGCACCCATCGGCACCACCGCTGAGAGCACCGGTGTCTCGCCGGAGTCGTTCTCGAAGGTGTAGAGCGTGAAGGCGGATTCTGAATCGGCGCGATGAAGAACCACGCCGTTGGCTCCGACGATGACCGCGCCGCCGTTCGGCAATGCGGCTCCGCCCATCAGGCTGAGCTCGGTACCGGTCCTCACGAGCTCCCAGGTATCCCCACCGTCGCGTGTCTCCTGCACATGACCGCGAAGTCCGTAGGCCAGCAGGTGCTGGTCGCCGAGCACCAGCACGCCGAACATCGAGCCCTCGTAGGGCAGGGAGATTCGTTCCCAGGTCTCGCCATCATCGCGTGAGCGGAAGGCTGCGCCACGCTCGGCAACGATCATGAAAAGTCCGGCCGGGGTGCGCGCGATGGCGTTGAGATGGGGGTCTTCCTCCTCGTCGAGCATCAGCTCGTCGGCATCAAAGGTCCAGGCGTCTTCGCTGTCGCTCTCAGCCGGGGCGGCAGCTTCCTCCCCCTCCTCCCCCTCAATGGCGGTCTGCCGGAGCAAGGGCACGCGCCTCCAGGTGGCGCCGGCGTCATCGGTACGCAGCATCAGGCTGTAGGCACCTACGGCGTAGCCGACGTTCGCGTCGAGGAACAGCACGTCGAGCAGGGGCGCGGCGTAGCGGGGCGTCCAGTCAGGCGAGTCGAAGCCCTCCTGGGTCCAGGTTTCCTCCCGCTGCAAGGTCCAGCTCAGGCCGCCGTCGGGGCTGTGCAGGATGGTGCCGTCATGACCCACCGCCCAGACCTTTTCGCCGACGGCGTCGACCGAAGTCAGGGTGGCCCGGGTGGGGACCGACTCGGCCTGGCGCCATTCAGTGCGCGATTCACTGAGCAGGACATGCCCGCGTTCGCCGACGGCCACCGCGCGCGAGGCCGACTCGGTGGCATCCAGTACCAGCGATCGCTGGGCGGCCAGCGGCATCCGCTCGGCCTCGTCGCTGGCTGCGGCGATGGACACGGCGCCGGCTGCCCAGGCAAGGCCCAGTCCGGCCAGCAGGATCTTCGATGCGTTCATTACGCTCCCCCTTGCGCGTACCGTCCGTGGCCCGCCACCTGGCGGGGCGTGGTCGGTGTCTTTCTACCAGCGTGCCGAATCTGCGGCGGCGGCGCCAGTCCCCGGACCGGCGTCGCCAATGGGCGGCGTTCCACGCCGCCCGGCATGCCGATCAGCGTACGCCGCGGCTCCGCAGCGCCTGCGGCGAGAAGTTCTCCGGGGTGGTCTGGAAGGAGAAGTCGTAGGCCGTCTCCTGATTGTCCAGACCGACCGCGATGTAGCGTCCGGACTGCAGGTCGTGGTGGTTCTCCATCGTGCTCCAGAAGACCGGCACCTCGTAGTAGTTCACCGACGGCGCATCGGAATAGCGCCACAGGCGACCCTGGCCGTCGTAGTGATCGATCATCAGGATCTGCCAGCTGTCCTCGTCGAGGTAGAAGGTGCGCCGGGAGTTGATGTGGCGCTTGCCCTGCTTGAGCTTGGCGTCGACCACCCACACCCGGTGCAGCTCGTAGCGCAGCAGATCGGGATTGACGTGACCCGGCTTGAGCAGGTCGTCGACCTTGACCTTGTCGCTGTGGGCCTTGTAGGAGTTGTACGGGACGTACATCTCGCGCTTGCCCTTCAGCTCCCAGTCGAAGCGGTCCATCGCGCCGTTGAACATGTCGGTCATGTCATTGGTACGCAGGCCATCCGAGGCGGTGCCGGGGTTGTCGTAGGCGACGTTTGGCGCACGGCGGACACGCCGCTGGCCCGGGTTGTAGATCCACGCCTGCCGCGGCTGCTTGATCTGGTTCAGCGACTCATGGACCAGCAGCACCTGGCCGGCGAGGCGGGCCGGGCTTTCAACGACCTGGTAGAAGTACAGCAGGATGTTGTTCGTGGACTCGATGGTGCTGCCCGGCTTGTAGTAGAGGCCGAGGCCCTCCTCACGGATGCGGACCAGGTTGTACTGGCCGCCGGCGGTCGGCGCGGCCTGATTGGCCCAGCGGGCGAAGGACACGCCCTTGTACTTCAGCTTGTGGTTCCAGATCGCCTCGTAGCCATCCTTCGGAATCGGGAAGGGCAGACCCTCGGCGGCATCCACCACGCCGTCGCCGCCGCTTTCCAGCTTCGCCGTGGTGGCATTCTTCTTGGTGAAATCGTAGGTGCGCTGGGGGAACGCCGCCGAGCGACGGGTCGGGTAGACGTCCATCCGGAAGGTCGGATAGCGCTCGAACATCGCCTTCTGGCCTTCGCTCAGCTTGTCGGCGTACTGCTTGTAGTTCTGCGGGGTGATCGCGAACTGGACCTTGTCCGAGGCGAACGGATCAGGGTGGTGGTCGCCCAGCTTGTAGCCGGCCGGCGGGCGGGTAATGCCACCGGTCCATTCGGGGATGCTCTTGTCGGCGTTGCCCGCCTTCTCGGCACCGACCGGGGTGAGATCCTTGCCCAGGCGGGCGGCCTGCTCGGCACTGACCGCGGCCAGGGCCGGGGCTCCCACCAGCATCGCCACCGCCAGACCGAGGACCTGCGATCGCACTGTCAGACCTTGCATCAATCTCTCCCTCATGAGCTTGCAGAAGACTGCGGCGCCCCGGGGGACGCCGCAATGGACACCATGATTATCTTACGCCGGTCACCCGCAGCGACTGCGGCGAGAAGTTCGCCGGATCCGCGTCGTAGCCGAAGTCGTTGACGGTCTCCTGGTTGTCGATGCCGGAGACCAGATAGCGACCCGACTGCAGGTCATTGTGGATCTCCAGCGTCGACCAGAAGGTCGGCACCTCGTAGTAGTTGATCGACGGCGCCTCGGACAGCCGCCACAGACGGCCCTGGCCGTCGTAGTGGTCGATCACCATGATCTGCCAGCCGTCCTCGTC
>NZ_JALNMH010000008.1 GCF_023156535.1 Pseudomarimonas salicorniae
TTTGACTGCGGCAAGGTCTGCTTTGGGCGCGAAGTTCGCATTCGCCCCGGTCCCGCTGTAGGAGCCAGCTTGCTGGCGATAGGCGCCCCGGATGGGACGATCGCCAGCAAGCTGGCTCCTACACGCAACGGCGCTGCAAGGTCCGGTTTGCGCCGCAAAGCAGGCCTTGCCGCAGTCAAATTGTGGGGGTGCCCTCGGGCGCGACCGCAGCGCTACGGATTCACCACAGACCGCGGCCAGAGCGGATCTCCGCGGTCGCGCCCAAGGGCGCTCCCACAGTCGGGCCTCCTTGGGCGTCGGCGAAGCCCCATAGGGTGCGTCTTGGACGCACCGATACGGGCGTTCGGACGGTACGCCCGGTGCGGCCAGCCGCACCCTATGGATGTCTTCTTTGCGCCCACTGTTCGCATTGCCGAAAACCTTGCGGCCGTCGATCGAAACGCCCGGTGCAGCCGGCCGCACCCTATGACCGCGTTTCCATTCCCGCCGCCGGGCCGGCTATTCGAAGCCTTCGGCGAACAGGGCCTCGCGCAGGGGGAGGAATGCGGTCAGGGCCTGGGCGTCCCGGCAGACACCAGGCAGCGCATCGCAGTCCTCGATGACGAAGGCGCGCAGAACCAGACCGAAGGGCGGGTCGGCGATGGGCGCTTGCCAGGCGAACACCAGCTCCGACTGCGGCTTGGGAACGGCGTCGATGTGGGTGAGCGACCACTCGCCGCACTGGCCGCTGCTGCTGCCGGAGAAGCGGAAGCGGTCGCTGACCCCAAGGTCGAGAAAGCGACCGGCGCCGACCGGCGAGCCGAATCGGCTGCCCTTCACCCAGACCAGCACGCCCCGCGCGCGCCTCGCGGGATCGTCGTTCAGCAGCCGCAAACGGCGAATCGCCCCCGGGTACCAGGCATCGCCATCGGAGACGAGGCGCCATCCCGACGGTGGCGGCTGACGAAGCACCCCGGACATGGGCACGAAGGGCAACGCGTCGACCTCGCAGACCGTCGAACCGCTGGAGAACGCGGCCGAACCGGTCGCGAAGCCAGCCAGCAGCATCAGCACAGAGAGGCGCACGATCATCATCCCGCTATCCTGCGGCCGCGCCCCCGGCCGCTCAAGCCACCGCTGATCGGCCATGGCCCGCCACATGGCGGTTCGCGGCCAAGGCGTGACGACGTTCTCCGGCCGGAAGGGTTCACCCACGCTAGACTCGCTCCGCGACGATCGGCAATCGCCTCGGCGACGGGAAGGCATGCGAAAAGGGCACATCGTTGGACTGCTGATCGGCGGGCTCATCGCCCTGCCGGCCTCCGCGTTCTTCGGCGACGGCTTCGAGCGACCGTTCACTGCGCCGCCGAGCGCCAGCGAGGCTGCGCGCTTCCTGACCCAGGCCAGCTTCGGCCCGACCCTCGACGAGATCGCCCGCCTTCAGGGCATGAGCCTGCCGCGCTGGATCGACGAGCAGATGGCACTTCCGGCCAGCCTGCATCTGCCGCGGGTCGAGCAGCGCATCGCGCTGGAGGGCGTGGACGAGGTCTGGGGTGGCGAGCGCCACGAGGAATGGATACGCATCGCCGTCACCGGGCAGGACCAGCTGCGCCAGCGCGTGGCCTTCGCGCTCTCGCAGATTCTGGTGGTCTCCGAGCGGAGCGGAGCGCTGGAGGGCAACCCCACCGCGGTCGCCAGCTACTACGACGTGCTGGTCCGCCACGCCTTCGGCAACTACCGCGACCTGCTCGAGGAGGTCACCCTGCATCCGTCGATGGGCCAGTACCTGTCGATGTTCCGCAACCGCAAGGGCAACCAGAGCGGCACCCTGCGCCCGGACGAGAATTTCGCCCGCGAGATCATGCAGCTGTTCTCGATTGGCCTGGTCCAGCTCAATCCCGACGGCAGCGTGCGCACCCAGGGCGGACAGCCGATCCCGACCTACGATCAGGAAACCATCCGCGGCTTCGCTGCCGTGTTCACCGGCTGGAACCTGTCGACCTGCGCGCCGACCCGCGGCGACTGGAACACCAACAGCGACACGCCCGGCAGCATCGTCGAGTACCAGAACTGGTGGGAGTGGGAGTATTGCCGCAACCACCCCGGCGGCGACGTCCACTGGAAGCTGGCTGAGGGCTACCGCACCCCGATGCGCGCGTGGAACAGCTACCACCAGGCGCTCGGCAGCAAGCAGCTGCTGCGCTACCCCGGCGTGGCGCGCGGCCGGGTCGATGCCAATGGCGTGCTGGCCGAAGGCGGCAGCGCCGAGGACAACCTCGACGCCGCACTCGACAACATCTTCCACCATCCGAACGTCGGCCCGTTCCTGGCGCGCCGGCTGATCCAGCGCCTGGTCACCAGCAACCCGACGCCGGCCTACGTCGCACGGGTGGCCGCGGCCTTCGCCGACGACAATGGTGATGCGCCCGGCGGCGTGCGCGGCAATCTCGGTGCCGTCATCCGCGCGATCCTGCTCGACCGCGAGGCCCGCCAGCCGGCCACCACCGCCTGTTCCAGCGCCGGGACCGGCTGCGTCGGCAAGCTACGCGAGCCGCTGATGCGCGTGGTCCAGCTGTTCCGCGCGCTGCAGGCGCAGCCCAGTCATCCGCAGGGCTTCTGGCGCGAGGGCTATCTCGACTTCTACACCGCCCAGGCGGCAATGCGCTCGCCGACGGTGTTCAACTTCTTCAGTCCCGACTACGCCCTGCCCGGCCCCGAGATCGTGGGGCGCGGCCTGGTATCGCCCGAGTTCCAGATCACCACGGACACCTATGTGATCCGCATGATCAACGAGATCGCCGGCAAGGTGGGCTGGACCTGGGCCGGCAATCCCGGACTGCCCACCAGCGGCTACTGGCGACCCGTGGTGGTTTCGCTCGACCGAGACATGGCGATCGCCCACGACCCGGCCGCCCTCGTCGACCGTTACGACCTGCTGTTCACCGGCGGCCAGCTGCCGGCGCCGATCCGCCAGATCATCATCGACCACGTCACCGCCGAAGCTTTCTTCAACTGGCGCAGCGATGCCCAGACCCGCCGCCTGCGGGTGCAGGACGCGCTGTGGCTGGTGACGGTTTCGCCGAGCTACGTGGTGGAGAAATAGGATGAGCCACCTGCACCGTCGCGACTTTCTGCGCGCCTCGCTGTGTGCCGCCGCCGGCTCGGGCGCCTTCGCCTCGCTGTGGCCGAAGCTGGCCCTGGCTGCCGCGCCGATGGCCCGGCTCAAGGGCGCCGGCAGCGACTACCGGGCCCTGGTCTGCGTCAACCTGGTCGGCGGCAATGACAGCTTCTCCAGCCTGGTGCCGGTCAACGGCAGCCACCGCACCGCCTACGAGGCCTCCCGGCGCGGCAGCGGCACCGGCAGCCACAACGGGCAGACCAATCCCAGCGACCTTCGCATCGCCAGCAATCAGCTGCTCGGCCTCGCCGGCATCGGCCAGGACGACAGCGACTTCGGCCTGCATCCGCAGATGTCCGGACTGCGCGACCTGATCAACAGCGGACGCGCGGCCATCGTCGCCAACGTCGGGCCGCTGGTCCGTCCGGTGAACCTGCAGGATGTGCGCGACGAGCTGCAGCCCCTGCCCGCCCAGCTGTTCTCGCACTCCGACCAGAGCGTGCTCTGGCAGACGCCGCGCGCCGACACCGGTCAGCGCATCGGTTGGGGCGGTCGCCTCGCCGACCTGTTCCACGAGAGCAATGCCAACCCGCTGCTGTCGATGAACATGTCGATCAGCGGCGAGAACGTGTTCCAGGCCGGTCAGACGGTGCTGCCCTTCTTCCTCAACGAGCAGGGCGCCGAGACCATCGACCATATCGACACCGGCAACGGGCGACATTGGAACCAGCGACGCCGCGACAGCTTCACCGCGATCATGGAGGCCAGCTACGGGCATCCCTTCGAGCGCGCCTACGCCAGCCGCGTGCGCACCGCGCGGGCAGCAGGCGACGAACTGGCCGCGGCCCTGCGCCAGGATCGCACCGTCGACGGCGAAGGCGTCGAGACCGGCTATGCCGACGATGCCTACGCCCCGTTCTGGCAGGCCTTCGGTCTTGCATGGCAGCGCCTGGACGCGGGTCGCGCCGAGCTGCCGGGCCTTGCCGCCCAGCTACTGATGGTGGCCCGGGTGATGCGCCAGCGGGCCACGCTGCAGATGTCCCGCCAGCTGTTCTTCACCCAGCTCGGCGACTTCGATACCCACGACAGCCAGAACGCAGAGCTGCCCGAACTGCTCCACGAACTGTCGCAATCCCTGCTCGCCTTCGACCAGGTGATGCGCTCGCCTGCCTTCGGGCTCGACCAGCATGTCACCACCTTCACCAGCTCCGAGTTCGGCCGCACCCTGTCGAACAACGGCGACGGCACCGACCACGGCTGGGGCGGCCACCATTTCGTGGTTGGCGGCTCGGTGGAAGGAGGCCGTGTGTTCGGCCAGCTGCCGCCGCTCGGCCTCGACGGCAATCCGCTGAACGTCGGCCAGGGTCGCCTGCTGCCGACGCTCGCCGTCGACCAGTACGCCGCCACCTTCGCCCGCTGGTTCGGGCTCGACGACACGCTGCGCAACACGGTCTTTCCCAACCTGGCGCATATGACCGGCAGCAAGCTGGCGATCTCCGGACCCGACCTCGGCTTCCTGCGCGCAGTCTGAGATCGCGGCGAAAGCCTGCGCAGTCATCCGGTTCAAGCCGGCGCGATGCCTCGGGGATAAAGTAGGCCTACGCACCACCGGAGGGACCACCATGCATTCCACTGCCCTGGGCCGCGACATCCGCCAGGTCGACCGGCTGATCGGCCACTACGCCGAGTCGCACCGTCATCCCACCAATATCACGATCCACTGGATCTGCGTGCCGATCATCGTCTGGTGCACGCTGGCCCTGCTCTGGCTGCTGCATCCCTACGTGGCTGCCGCCGGGGTCGTCCTGTCGCTGGTCTACTACGCCCGCCTGTCCTGGGCCTTCACCGCGGTCATGGCTGTGTTCTCGGTGCTGTGCCTTGCCAGCTACACGGTCGTGCCCTACCTCGGCTGGACCGCGCTGGCCCTGTTCGTCATCACCTGGGTGTTCCAGTTCATCGGCCACCGGATCGAAGGCAAGAAGCCCTCCTTTCTCGAGGACCTGCAGTACCTTCTGGTCGGCCCCATCTTCCTGCTCGCCAAGCTGTTCAGAAAGCTCGGCCTGTCCTACTGATGGGCGAACCCGGGGCGGTGCTGGTCTACGGGGCCGGCGCCATCGGCCAGTTCCTCGCCGGCGCCCTCGCCTCGGCGGGCGTGGCCGTGCACTGCGTGGCGCGCCCGCACGTCGTGAAGGCGCTGCGCGAGCGCGGACTGCAGTTCGGTCGCATCGACGGACGCACCGTGCACCTTGCCCCCGGCGTGCTGGGCGCCAGCGAAAGCCTTGAACAGGCCCCGCCGCCCTCGCTGGTCCTGCTGACGGTCAAGGGCCCGGCCACGACCGCCGCCGGGGCCGAACTGCAGCGCGCCCTGCCCGCCGGTACGCTGGTGGTCTCCTTCCAGAACGGGGTCGACAACCCGGCCCGGCTCCGCGACGCGGCACCCGGCCTGCACGTGCTGGCCGGCATGGTTCCCTTCAACGTGGTGATGGTGGAACCAGGTGTGGTGAGGCAGAGCACCGACGGCCAGCTCGCCTGCGCCAGCGATCCGGCCATCGAGACGTGGGCCTCGGCCTTCGCCCGCGCCGGGCTGCCGCTGGCCCTGCATGCGGACATGCGCGCGGTGCAGTGGGGAAAGCTGCTGCTGAACCTCAACAATCCCGTCAATGCCGCCGCCGGCATTCCGCTGCGCGAGCAGCTGCTGCAGCGCGGCTATCGCCAGGTGGTGGCGGCCCTGCAGGCCGAGGCCCTGGGCCTGCTGCGCCGCGCTGGCATCCGACCTGCGCGGGTCACCCCGATGCCGCCCGCCCTGTTGCCGGCCCTGCTGCGGCTGCCGACGCCGCTCTTCCAGGCCCTGGCCCAGCGCATGCTGACCATCTCGCCGGAGGCGCGCTCGTCGATGCAGGACGATCGCGATGCCGGCCGCCCGACCGAGATCGATGAGCTCTGCGGCGCCGTGGTCCGCCTCGCCGCGTCGACCGGCGACCGCGCTCCCTTGAACGAGCGGATGCTCGAACTCATTCCCGAGCTCGAACCCGGCGAACGGCTGGCGCCCAAAGCACTCCAGGCCCGACTGGGGCTCGACGGAAGTCCCTGAGGCGGCCAAGGGCCGCCCGCCGCGGATCAGTGCTGGTGACCGCCGGGACCGTGGGCGTGGCCGTGGGCCAGCTCTTCGGGCGTGGCTTCACGCACCTCGACCACCTCGACCTCGAACTTCAGGTCCTTGCCGGCCATCGGGTGGTTGAGGTCGACGTCGACCACGCTCATTCCAACCTTCTTCACGGTCACCAGCCGAGGGCCCTGCTGGGTTCCAACAGCGGTCTGCATGCCGGGCTTGAGTTTCGCCGGCTCGCGGAAGAACTTCTTGGGCACGCGCTGCACGAAATCCGGGCGCACCTCGCCGTAGGCGTCGGCGGCCGCGATCTCGACCTCGAAGCGGTCGCCACTCGACTTGCCGATCAGCTCACGCTCGAGGCCGGCGATGATGCCGCTGTGGCCGAGCAGGACGGTCAGGGGCTCGCGCTCGAAGGAAGACTCCAGCGCCTCGCCGCCGGCCGGCAGCGCGAAGACGCGGTAGTGGAAGCGAATGACGTGGTTGATGTCCGCCTTCATGGGCCGGCTCCGCGGGTGGGGGGCGGGGATCCTACGGTCTCCGGGGCGGCTTGGCTACTTGTCGGCGCCGCCCGCCGCCGCACGCGCCGCCTTCTCGGCCTTTCGCGCGGACTTGGCGCGGGCCGCGTGGCCGGCCTGCCTGCGCGACAGCAGCCCTCGCCGCAGGCTGGCCAGCTCCCCGTCGTGCTTCTTGCAGAGCGCCCGGCGATGTTTCTCGAGCGCCGAGCGCAGCGCGCGGGTCTGCTCCTTCCCGGCGCTGACGCGCAAGGCGGTGGCGGTCAGCCACAGGTCGCCCTCGACGCCCAGCTCACGGGCCGCTTCGACCAGGGCCTTGCAGCCCGGATCGCGCTGCCGCAGGACATAGGCCGCGGCCTTGCGCATTGCCGCATAGCGGCGCAGCAGGCGGCGCATCTCGTGTCGCCGGTTGCGCTGAACATGGCCCAGGGCCTTGGCCGCCGCCAGGCCCGCCTTGCGCCGCTCCTTCTCCAGCGCCTCGTGGATGGCCGACTCGCTGACCTCGGGCAGCGGCCAGCGGTCAAAGGCCGCCAGGTGCCGCGCCACCGAGCGATCGATGCGGTCCCAGAATGCCGGATCCAGGCCCGTCCAGCAGGCACGATGCGCTTCGACAAGCGCCGCCACCGCGGTGTCCACGGGGGCTTGCTGCTCGGCGGGCAAGCCGTTGTCCCGCATCGAGCCGACCAGCTCGGCCCGCACCGCCGCATCACGCAGCCGACCCAGCCGCCGGCGAACGTGGCGAAGCTGGCCGTCCACGCGCGCATGCCACTCGGGCGCCGTCGTCCTCGCCAGCCGCAGCAGGCCGCGCAGGCGCTGCAGCGCCTTGCGCGCCTTGTGCACGCCGCTGTCCTTGCCCTTGCGGGCCTTGACCAGCTCACGGACAAGCTGGGCGAGCTCATCTGAAGCCAGCTTGGCCAGCCACTGGCCTGGCGTACTGAGTTCGGACATCCCGCCAGATTGCCGATGGGTTGCTCTCGATTCCATGGACGAAACATGACAGTTTGGTGACTTGCGTCCCTGACTTCCGTCAAGTCTCCGTCCCTGGAATGCTGCCGATACCGCGAATCTCCGGAGCGCCGCGATGCACGCCATCCGCATAGACCGCCCCGGCGGCTTTGACGCCCTGCGCCAGGTCGAACTGCCCGAGCCGGCTCCCGGCCACGGGCAGGTCAGGGTCGTCGTGCACGCCTGCGGCGTCAACTATGCCGACGGAATCATCCGCATGGGGCTGTACGCCTCGGCCAAGGCCCTGCATGGCTATCCGATCATCCCGGGCTTCGAGATCGCCGGGGTCATCGACGCTCTCGGCCCGGGAGTCGAGGGCTGGAAGGTCGGCGAGCGGGTGCTGGCGCCGACCCTGTTCGGTGGCTACTGCGATGCCATCGTGCTTGACGCCGGCCACCTGTTCCGCGTTCCGGCCGGTCTCGACATGGCCCAGGCGGCAAGCCTGCCCACCGTGTTCCTGACCGCCTGGTTTCTGGCCCATCGCAAGCTGCATCCGCGACCCGGCGATCGCTGGCTGGTGCACTCGGCCGCGGGCGGGGTCGGCGGCGCCCTGCTCCAGCTTGGCCGACTTGCCGGCTGCCGCTGCATCGGCGTGGTCGGACATTCGGACAAGGTCGCCCTTGCCCGCGAGTTGGGCGCCGAAGCCGTACTTGTCCGCGACCAAGGCAAGTGGTGGCACCGGGCCCGCGAGTTGGCGCCCGAGGGCTTCGAGGCCGTGTTCGACGCGAGCGGCGTCGCCACCCTTCGCCACAGCTACGCGCTGCTTGCCCCCACCGGCTCGCTGGTGATCTACGGCTTTCACAGCATGCTGCCGCGCGACGGCAGGCTGAACTGGCTGCGGCTGGCCTGGGACTGGCTGCGCACGCCGCGCTTCAATCCGCTGGACATGACCCAGAGCAACCGCAGCGTGGTGGCCGCGAACCTGAGCTTCCTGCAGTCACACGCGCCGACCCTGCGCTCGGGTCTCGACTGGCTGCTGTCGCGCTTCGAGGAAGGCGCACTGCGTCCGCCACCTCTATCCACCTATCCACTGGCCGAGGCCGCCCGTGCGCAGCGCGACATCGAATCGGGCCGCACCCAGGGAAAACTGGTTCTGACCACCCGCCATGCGGCCAGCACTCAGGTTTGAGACGTGTCCGCCGCCGGCGCGATGAGGCGGCGCCGCGCCGGCTCTGGCCGCAGCCACAGCCAGCCCGCCACCGCGGCCATCAGCGCCGTGCCGATCCCCGCCATCCACCACCGCGGCGCCAGCCAGAACATCAGCCCCGCGCACAGCGCCATGGTGGCGCTGGCCGCCCACTTGGCCCGCCTGTGCACGGCGCCCCCGCGCTGCCAGTCGCTGATCATCGGGCCGAACAGTGGGTGGCGCAGCAACCAGCCGTGCAACCGAGGTGATCCGCGCGCCGCGGCCCAGGCCGCGAGCAGGACGAAAGGCGTGGTCGGCAGGCCCGGGAGGAGGACGCCGATCAGACCCAGAGCAAGGAACAATCCAGCCAGCGCAATCCAGATCGGCCGACGCCAGCTCACGGCCTGCGCCCTCCATCACGGCACACCCGACCTGCCGACGGACCCGGCCATCCGCTACCATCGGCATCGAGTGGGCGATCTGATCGATCTCCCGAGGGGCCGGCGACATGCAGTGCCCGCGCACTTTCGTCCCGGCAATGAGGAGCCCAGTCCCGAACATGGCCAGCAGCGACGAGATCAGGGTCGACGGTCGCTTCGGGGTGGACGATCCCGACGCCATCGCCGTCCTGCTGCGCAGGATGATCGAGCAGCGCAGCATGCTCGAGGCGCCACTCGGCGAGGGGGGGGCCGGCCTGCTCAGCGTCCTGCTGCACTTCGAGGAAAAGCGCGACCAGCTGATCTTCGATGCCTCGCCGCATGCCCACGTCGAGCGCCGGGTCCTGGAGGCCGAAACCCTGACATTCGCCACCCGGGTGGACAAGGTCAACGTTCGCTTCACCACGGGGCCGTTCGAGAAGATCCAGTTCGAGGGCATGGCCGCCTACCGCGCGCCGGTGCCCGACGAGCTGAAATACATCCAGCGCCGCGAATACTTCCGCCTCGAGGTGCCGACGACCCACGCCGCCTACTGCCAGGTGGTGACGCCGGCCGATGCGGACAATCCGCCCCGTGATTTCCGCACCCGCATCCATGACATCAGCGGTGGCGGCGTGTCGCTGCTGATTCCGCCCGGCTCGGAGAGCGTGCTCGCCCAGGGCATGCGCTTTGCCGCCTGCAAGCTGTTGCTGCCCGAATCGCCGCCGGCCCTGGTCAGTCTTCGCGTGCGGCGCAACTTCCGGATCAGCCGCCGCATCGGCCCGAGCACGACCTGCGCCGGCTGCGAGTACGTGGACCTTCTGCCGAATGCGCAGACCACCGTCCAGCGCTACCTGATGCGTCTCGACCGCGAGCGCATTGCCCGGGTCAAGGGCGAGTAGGCAGCGTTCCACGCCGGCCGGTCAGAAGGGTTTGGCCAGCACCAGCCAGACCACCGCGAACAGCAGCAGGACGGGAATCTCGTTGAACCAGCGCAGCGCCCGCGGCGACGGCAGCGTCCCGCCGGCCTGCGCACGCTTCACCCAGCGGCCTGCCACGATGAAGTGCGCCAGCAGAAGGGCCACGAGGGTCAGCTTGGCATGCAGCCATCCGCCACTGATCCCGTAGAGCAACCACAGGACAAGTCCGAACAGGGTGGCAATGCCGAAAATGACGTGACCGAAGCGGTACAGGCGATGGCCCATAAGCAGCAGGCGGTCGCGAACGGCCGGGGGCTCTCCGGCGGCTTCGGCCAGGTTGACGAGGATCCTCGGCAGGTAGAACACCGCAGCCATCCAGCTGATGACGAAGACGATGTGGACGGATTTGGTGAACAGGTAGATGTACATGGGCGGGCGCCATGATTGGGGAGTCGTGGGTCATGGGCAGCGATACCTCGCAGCCCCCTTCTCTGCGCAGTGAACACGCCTTTCGTGCAACATACCAAAACTGCGAAGCGCAGCAGTCACCACGGCGACCCGCTGCTCTTGCGAATCCCGACTCCCGAATCTCGAATCCCGAACGCATGAAATTCCAAGGCACCGACCGCTACGTAGCCACCGACGCCCTGAAACTCGCCGTCAATGCGGCCATCACGCTGCAGCGCCCGCTCCTGATCAAGGGCGAGCCCGGCACCGGCAAGACCATGCTGGCCGAGGAGCTGGCCGGTGCGCTCGATGCGCCGCTGATCACCTGGCATGTCAAGTCGACCACCAAGGCGCATCAGGGCCTGTACGAGTACGACGCGGTGAGCCGCCTGCGCGATTCACAGCTGGGCGACCCACGGGTGGAGGACATCCGCCACTACATCCGCCGCGGCAAGCTGTGGGAGGCTTTCGTCTCCGAGCGCCGCGCGGTGCTGCTGATCGACGAGATCGACAAGGCGGACATCGAGTTCCCGAACGACCTGCTGCAGGAACTCGACCGCATGGAGTTCTACGTCTACGAGACCGACGAGACCATCCGCGCGGTACACCGCCCGATCATCCTGATCACCTCGAACAACGAGAAGGAGCTGCCTGACGCCTTCCTGCGTCGATGCTTCTTCCACTACATCGCCTTCCCCGACCGCGACACGCTGGAACAGATCGTCGCCGTGCACTTCCCGGACATCGAGAAGCATCTGGTCGACCGCGCGCTGGAAGTGTTCTTCGACCTGCGCGAGGTGCCCGGACTGAAGAAGAAGCCCAGCACGTCGGAGCTGATCGACTGGCTGAAGCTGCTGCTGTCGGACAAGATCCCCTCCAGCGCACTGCTGGAGCGCGATCCGGCCAAGGCCATCCCGCCGCTGTACGGCGCCCTGGTGAAGAACGAGCAGGACGTCCAGCTGCTTGAGCGTCTGGCCTTCATGCATCGCCGCGCCACGCGATGATCTCTTGGATCGCCAGCAAGCTGGCTCCTACAGCCGCCTGTTCCAGGTAGGAGCCAGCTTGCTGGCGATCAAGGCCCCGACACAGACTCACGCAAAGCCATGCTCCTAGGCCTCTTCGAATCCCTGCGCGCTGCCAGGCTGCCCATCACCCTGCGCGAGTGGCTGGACCTGTGCGCGGCGCTGGATGCCGACCTCGCATTCGCCGACGTCGAGGATTTCTACGCCCTCTCACGCACCGTCCTGATCAAGGACGAGCGCCACTACGACAAGTTCGACCGCGTGTTCGGCGCCTATTTCGACGGCGTGCAGCAGATCGCACTCGACGACCTCAAATTGATTCCCGAGGACTGGCTACGGCAATCCTTGGAGCGGCTGCTCAGCGAGGAAGACAAGGCGCGCGCCAAGGCCCTGGGCCTCGAGGAACTGATGGAAGAGTTCCGCAAGCGGCTCGAGGAGCAGCAGAAGCGCCATCAGGGCGGCAACCGCTGGATCGGCACCGGCGGTACCTCGCCGTTCGGAGCGGGCGGCTACAACCCGCAGGGGATCCGAGTCGGGCCCAAGGGCGGAGGTCGCCGCGCGGTCAAGGTCTGGGAGCAGCGCGCCTTCCGCAACTACGATGACAACGCCGACCTGTCGCCGCGCAACCTGCAGATCGCCCTGCGCCGGCTGCGCCGCTTCGCCCGCACCGGCGCACCGGAAGAGCTCGACATCGACGGCACCATCGACGCCACCGCACGCGAGGGCGGCCTGCTCGACATCCGCATGCGGCCAGAGCGCCACAACGCGGTCAAGGTGCTGCTCTTCCTCGACGTCGGCGGCTCGATGGACGACCACGTGTTCGAGGCCGAGGCGCTGTTCAATGCCTGCAAGAACGAGTTCAAGCGCCTGGAACACTTCTACTTCCACAACTTCGTCTACGACTCGGTCTGGCGCGACAACCGCCGGCGCTTCTCCGAGCGCACCCGCATGCTCGATGTGCTGCGGACCTACAACCCCGACTACAAGGTCGTCTTCGTCGGCGATGCCGCCATGGCGCCCTACGAGATCACCCATCCCGGCGGCAGCATCGAGGGCTGGAACGAGGAAGCCGGCGAAGCCTGGTTCCGCCGAATCAAGGACCGCTTCCGCAAGCTGGTCTGGATCAATCCCGCCCCAGTGAAAAGCTGGGGCTACACCAGTTCGACCCAGATCATCCGCCAGCTGGTCGAGGACCGGATGTACCCGCTGACCCCCGACGGCCTGACCGAGGCCATGCGCTGGCTGGGCAAGTGATCCTCCGGGGAACTTTCTCCGGGATGCGCGGTCCGGGCGGTGGCATGCTCTCGCTCATCCTCCGCTGCTGGGTACTGGTCGCCGTCCTGTTGGCCGGCCTCGGCACGCCGTGGTGGAGTCATGCCCAGACCGCGGACGCAGCACCAGCCCTCGCCCAGAACGAGGACTGCCACGACCACGAAGAGCCGCCTGTCGAGGTACCGCCCGCGCACACTCACGACGGCTCCTGCGCAGGCATGGCCTGCGAGTGCGGCTGCGTACTGCCGCCCCTGCTGGTGGCCGACCGGCAGATGCTTCCGGCGCCACGCCCAGGAGCCCGGACAGCGCACGAGCGCAGCGTCGACACGCCGCGGCCCGCCACCAGCGCCCCGTTCCGCCCTCCCATCGCCTGAACTGCGCGCCCCCCGTACAGCGCTGCTTGCTGCGCTGACGAAGCATCCCGACGGCCAAGGCAGAGCGCACACTGCTTCGCTGTTTGCATGGCTGCCGCGCGCGCAACGGGATTCCTCCCAAGACTGCGGCACCATCGGCCCCGGCGCTTCGCACCGACAATCCACGTCCGCGTCGCTCACACGACGCACCGATCAGGTTCAGGCCCCCATGATTCGAACATCCCCACCCCTTGCCCTGCTTGCGGTCGCCCTGCTCGCCGGCTGCGCCAGCCTGCCGGCAGAGCGCGGCTATCGGCAGAGCGCCGAACTGCTCGGCCCACGCAGCGGGCTCGACATCGACCTCATCCCCCGCGAGGCCGAGGCGCCCGCCCTCCCCGACCGCCAGCTTGGCGTGGCCGACGCCCAGCTGGTTGCCCTGCAGCGCAGTCCGCGGCTGGCCCTTGCCCTGTCCGAGATCGGCTTTGCCCGCGCCGAGCTGGAAGAGGCCCGACGGCTCGGCAATCCGCATATCGGCCTGATGTGGAACCGTGACCAGGCCGGCACCGAACGTGTCGTTTCACTGTCACTCGGCATTACCGATGCCCTGCTGCTGCCCTGGAGAAAGCGCCAGGCGGAGGCCGGCCTTGCCGCCACCGAGCAGGCCGTGGCCGGCGAGATCCTCGATCTGCTGGTCGAGGTCGAGCAACAGTGGTTCTCCGCCGTCGCCGCCGCCCAGGTCTCGCGGATGCGCGACCTGTCCGCCCAGGCCGCCGAGCACGCCGCGACCCTGGCCGCGCGCTTCTTCGACGCTGGCAACATCTCGCGCCTGCAGCTGGCCCAGGAACAGGCCCACGCCAGTGCGGCGCGGATCGAGGCGCTGCGCGCGCAGGCCGAGGCCGCCGAGGCGCGCGGTGAGCTGTTGCTCCTGCTCGGCATCGATCGGGATGGCGCCGAGCTGCTTCCCGACCTGCTGCCGGCGCCCGCCGGCCTACCTGCCGATAGCGGCGCCCTGCTGGACACCGCCCGCGCGCAACGGCTGGACCTGGCCGCGGCGGAACGCCGGGTGGTGCTGGCCGAACGCGCCCTGGCCCAGGCCCGCGGCTGGCGCGGCGTCGGCGAGATCGAGCTGGAGTTCGAACGCGAACGCGCTCCGGATGGCGAGCTGACCCGTGGCCGCGGAATCGGCATCGAACTGCCCCTGTTCAACCGGGGCCAGGCGCGGATCGCCGAGGCCGAAGCGGCCTGGCGCAAAGCCCGCGCCGAGCGGGACGCCCTGCTCGTCGGCATCCAGCAGCAGGCACGCCTCGGCCTGCTGCGCATGCGGCTCTCGGCCGAGACCGCCGAGCGCTACCGCGAGACCCTGCTGCCGCTGCGCGAGCGCATCGTGCAGGAGACCCAGCTGCGGGTGAACTACATGCTGGACGGCGTGTTCGAGCTGATCTCGGTACGTCGCGAGGAGTTCGACGCCTACCAGGAATACCTCGAGGCGGTCCGCGACTACTGGCTTGCCGCCAGCGAACTGCGGCGCATCGCCGGAGGCCAGTGGCCCGGGGCCCCGACACCCGGCTCGCCCAGCCTCGGACCCGAGGCGGTCCTGCCGCCCGCAGACGCGGCCGACCCGCATCAGGGGCACGGCGGGCACGGGGCTCACGGCCGGCACCAGCGCCAAGACGCCAAGGGACACGAAGGGCACGAAGGGCACGAAGGGCACGAAGGGCACGAAGGGCACGAAGGGCACGAAGGGCACGAAGGGCACGAAGGGCACGAAGGGCACGAAGGGCACCAGGGGCAGGGTACGCACGAGGGCCACAACGAGCACGGTCACCCTGCGCCGACCAAGGCCGACACCTCCCAGCCCACCGCCAAAGATCCCCACGCCCACCACCACGGCGCTGCGCAGCGGGCAAGCGGACCGGACGCGCACACCGATCACACCGATCACACCGATCACGCCGATCACGCCGATCACGCCGATCACGCCGATCACGCCGATCACGCCGATCATTCTGAACACGGAGATTCGCCATGACCCTGTCCCGTCGAGACTGGTTCCGCCTGACCGGCGCCGGGGCGCTGGCCCCGTTGGCAGTCGGTACCCGGGCCGCTCTGGCCGATGAAGTGCCGCCGGCAGCGGCCTCGCCGCGCGCCGGCATCACTCCGGTGCGCACGCTCAACGGCTGGACCCTGCCCCATCGCATGGTCGATGGAGTCAAGGAGTTCCATCTGGTCGCCGAGGAGATCGAGCACGAGTTCGGCCCCGGCTGCCGCGCCAAGTGCTGGGGTTACAACGGCAGTACGCCCGGCCCGACCATCGAGGCGGTCGAAGGGGACCGGGTGCGCATCTACGTCACCAACCGCCTGCCCGAGCACACCAGCGTGCACTGGCACGGGATCCTGCTACCCAGCGGCATGGACGGCGTCGGCGGACTTTCCCAGCCGCATATCCAGCCGGGCGAGACGTATGTGTACGAGTTCACCCTGCAGCAGCACGGCACCCACATGTACCACCCGCACGCCGACGAGATGACCCAGATGGCGGTCGGCATGATGGGCTTCTTCATCATCCACCCGAAGGATGGCAATCCCGAGCCGATCGATCGCGACTACTGCATCCTGCTGCATAACTGGGCCTTGCACCCGGGCACCTACCGGCCCGACCCGTCGGTGATGCAGGACTTCGACCTGTGGACCTTCAACAGCAAGGTCTTCCCCGCCATCGAACCCATCGTCGCGCGCAGTGGCGAGCGGGTGCGCCTGCGCATCGGCAACCTGTCGATGTGGAACCACCCGATCCACATGCACGGCCCGAAGTTCTTCGTCACCGGGGGCGACGGCGGGCGCTGGCCGCGTGGCCTGTGGCGTTCCGAGGTCACCGAGATCGTCGGCGTAGGCCAGACCCGCGACCTGGAGTTCGTCGCCCTGCCCGGCGACTGGGCCTTCCACTGCCACATGTCGCACCACACGATGAATGCGATGGGCCATGAGATCCCCAACACCCTCGGCGTCGACCAGAGCGGCGTGGAAGCGGAAATCCGCAAGCTGCTGCCCGGCTACATGGCGATGGGCGAGAGCGGCATGGCCGAGCATCAGGACCACACCGATTCCGGCCACATGCCGGGGCCCGAAAACACGCTGCCGATGATGATGGGCAAGGGCCCGTTCGGAAATATCGAGATGGGCGGCATGTTCACGGTGATCAAGGTGCGCGACGACCTCGCCCCGGGCGACTACCGCGATCCCGGCTGGTACGCACACCCGCCCGGCACCGTAGCGAGCAGGGTCAGCAGCAATCCGGACTTCGGCCAGCCCGCGCGCCACAGCGCGCCGCCGGGCGAACCGGCGCGCTTCCAGACCCGCCCGGCCGGCCACCACAAACACGGTTGAGGGCGCCCCCGCCCGTTCGAGCGCGCCAAAGAGCAAAGAGGGGGCAGAGTGCGCCTTCGCCCCGGTCCATCAATTGGCCCGGTTTTCTGTGGGAGCGCCCTTGGGCGCGACCGCGGAGATCCGCTCTGGCGGCGGTCTGTGGTGAATACGCCACGCCGCGGTCGCGCCCAAGGGCGCTCTTACAGTCAAGTCTCGTTGAAATGCGGGAATGCGGTGGAAGTGGTCGGGCTTTACACGCGCCAGAACGGCGCAAACCGGACCTGGCAGCGCCGTTACGTGTAGAGCCAGCTTGCTGGCGATAGGCGCCCCGGACGGGACGATCGCCAACAAGCTGGCTCCTACATTCGGGTTCTGCGGAACATCTTCTTCGCGCGCGAAACCCGCCTCCGTCGCTGCAAGCTTCCTTCGGGCTACCATCTTCCCCCGGCTTGATGGAAACCCACCGAATGCTCGCTCGCCTGACGACCTTCCTGCTTGCCTGTGTCCTGCCGCTTGCTGGCGCTGTGCAGGCGGGAGCACCTGCCGTCGAGCCACTCGACCTGCCCGGCCAGGCACAGGGCTCGGTGCTGGCGACGGCGGAGGGGTTCCTGCTCAGCTGGATCGAACGCAGCGGCGCAGTCTCCACCCTGCGCTTCGCCGAGATGGATCGCGAGGGCATCGTCCGGCGACGGGGCGAGGTGATGTCCGGTCGGCAGTGGTTCGTCAACTGGGCGGACTTCCCTGCCCTGATCGTCGCCGACAACGGCGACTGGCTCGGCTACGCCCTGGTCAAGTCCGATCCTGCCAAACCCTACGCCTACGACATCTACACCACCCGCTCCACCGACCGTGGCGAGAGCTGGTCAGCGCCGCAGGTGCTGCACGACGACGGCACGCCCACCGAGCACGGCTTCGTCAGCCTGCTGCCGGACGGCGACGATCGGATCCTCGCCGTCTGGCTGGATGGCCGTCGCACCCGGGTCGGGGGCGGGCACGACGGTCATGACCATGGCGGCGTGCACACCGCCCTGCACACCGCCGTCCTGACCCGTGAAGGCGTCGTTGAACGGCGCGAGCTGGATGACCTGACCTGTGACTGCTGCCGCACGTCCATGGCGCGGGGTCAGGAGGGCCCCGTGGTGGTCTATCGCGACCGCACCCGCGAAGAGGTTCGCGATATTTTCGAGGTCTCCCGCGTCGGTCTGGAGTGGAGTCCTCCAACGCCCCTGCCCGTCGATGACTGGACGATGCCCGGGTGTCCGGTCAACGGGCCGGCGATCACCGCCCAGGGCCCCGCCCTGATAGCGGCCTGGCCAACGCAGGCAGAGGGGCTCCCCGTGCTCCGGCTGGCACTTCGCGACCAGGGCAGCTGGCAGACCTTGCCCGACCTTGACCGGGGTCAGGACATGATGGGGCGCGTCGACCTGGCCCCGTGGACCGAATCGACGACCCTCGCGGTGTGGCTCGCCACGGAAGGAGGCCAGACCACGCTAAGGCTGGCCGAAATCGGTGCCGACGGATTGCCACGCTGGAAGCAGCTCATCGCCAGGCTTCCCGCGGGCCGTGGCACCGGCATGCCGCGCATCGCTGCGCGCGACGGCCAGGCCATTGTGGTGTGGACCGAACCCGGAGTTCCGACATCGCGGCTGCGCGGCGCGCTGATCAGCCAGCGAGCCCGCAGCAACTAGTCAACGATGTCGGAAGGCGCGTCTGGGCGCAGCGGGTCGGAGGCCCGCCCCCCAGGGTCGGTCCGCTGCCCGCCAATGCGCCATCGTCGTGCCGGCCACCCGACGCCCGCAGCGAGCACGCGCGACAGGACGATGGAGCGGTCCGATCAGACCTGCCAGAGCCCCTGCTGGGTCCCGCCCTGGAGGTAGATCGCAAACCGTCCGAGCCCCGCCAGTTCCATGGGCGGATGCGCGACCTCGGCGCCCGACTCGACGGCCGCAGCGAGGGCCGCCTCGATGTCAGGCACCAGCCAATAGGCGCGGACCACCGGCGACTCCGAGGCATGCATGGGAGCGCGGACGCCGATCATCCCGCCATCCGCGAGTTGCGCCGTGCGCGCTCCGCCCAGTGCAGCCACGGGGTCCCCGAACTGCGCCCCGAGCGAGGCGGACAATGCCTTGCACGTCGACGCCTGGTCGTCGGCCACAATCTCCAGATAGTGGACTCGCATCGGTTGCCCTCCCCGTCGCCACGTCGGCCAGCCGATTCGATCCTACACGCATGCGGCGAGAATCGAAGCCCCGGCCGGTGAACGCGCGTTCGCGCCAAAGCGCGGACGAGGATGCCGAAAGGGACCGGGCTCCGCCCACGCCGCCCGCAGTGGGCACCGACGTACCCGCTCAGGCCTCGATGGCCTGGTAATCGACCTCGGGCAGGGCCTCGACCTGCGGCCTTGCCAGCAGGTAGCCCTGGAACAGCTTGACGCCCATCATGCGCAGCGTCTCGAGTTCCTCGCGGGTCTCGATGCCTTCGGCAATCACCTGGCAACCGAGCGCGGTGCAGGTTCCGATCACCCCGCCCACGATCGCCTGACGCACGCTCTCGCGGTCGATGCGACGGGTCAGCGCCATGTCCAGCTTCACATAGTGCGGCTGGAAGTCGGCCAGCAGATTGAGCCCGGAGTAGCCGGCGCCGAAGTCGTCGATGGCGGTCTGGAAGCCGCGCTTCTGGTAGTCGCGGACGATGCGCAGGGCATGCTCGGGATTGCGGATCTTCTCCGCCTCGGTGAGCTCGAAGATCAGCCGCTCGGTGGGAAACCCGACCTTTTCCGCCGCGGCCAGGGTGAGCCGGATGCAGGTGGCCGGCTCATAGACCGCGTTGGGCAGGAAGTTGATCGAGAGATGGCAGTCGACGCCGAGCCGCTGTGCGGTCGAGATCGCCAGCACCCGGCAGGTCTGGTCGAAGGTGTACATCTGGTCCGCCGCGACGTCGGCGATCACCTGGCCGGCCGACTCGCCGTCCTGTCCACGCACCAGGGCTTCGTAGGCAAACACCCTTCGCGCCTCGACATCGACAATCGGCTGGAAGGCCATCTTGAGTCGGCGCAGGAAAGGGGCGGCATCGCGGCAGCGGATGCAGCCAGCGGCGTCGGGATCATTCCCGAAGAACTGATCGAGGAAGCCGACCGCGGCCTCTGCATCGGCAGTCGGTAGCCTGTTGCCAGCAGCGCGCGACTCGCTCATTCAACCACCACGGGGATCTTGCCGATACGCGACTGCCACTCGCGCGGACCGGTCCTGTGCACCGAAGTGCCCTGGCTGTCGACGGCGACGGTGACCGGCATGTCCTTGACCTCGAACTCGTAGATGGCCTCCATGCCCAGGTCGGCAAAGCCGACGACTTTCGCCGCCTTGATCGCCTTGGACACCAGATAGGCCGAGCCGCCGACCGCCATCAAGTAAACCGAGCGATGCTTCTTGATCGCCTCCAGCGCAGCGGGACCGCGCTCGGCCTTGCCGATCATGCCGAGCAGGCCGGTTTGGGCTAGTACCTGTTCAGTGAACTTGTCCATGCGCGTGGCGGTGGTGGGGCCGGCCGGGCCGACGACCTCGTCGCGCACCGGGTCGACCGGGCCGACGTAGTAGATGAAGCGGCCCTTGAGGTCGACGGGAAGCGGCTCGCCCTTGTTGAGCATTTCGACCATGCGCTTGTGGGCCGCGTCGCGGCCGGTCAGCATCCTGCCGTTGAGCAACAGCACCTCGCCCGGCTTGAAGGTGGTCACCTCCTGCGGCGTGATGGTGTCCAGGTTCACCCGGCGCGCGCCCTGCGGGTCGTAGGTGAGCTTGGGCCAGTCGTCCAGTGAGGGCGGCTCGAGGGAAACCGGGCCGCTGCCATCGAGCACGAAGTGCGCATGGCGGGTGGCCGCGCAGTTGGGGATCATCGCCACCGGCAGGTTGGCGGCGTGGGTCGGGTAGTCCTTGATCTTGATGTCGAGCACGGTGGTCAGGCCGCCCAGGCCCTGGGCGCCGATGCCGAGCGCATTGACCTTCTCGTAGAGCTCAAGGCGCAGTTCCTCGATGCGATTGCTGGGCCCGCGGGCGATCAGGTCCTGGATGTCGATGTGCTCCATCAGCGACTCCTTGGCCAGCAGCATGGCCTTCTCCGCGGTGCCGCCGATGCCGATGCCAAGCATGCCGGGCGGACACCAGCCTGCGCCCATGGTCGGCACGGTCTTGAGCACCCAGTCGACGA
The DNA here is from genome assembly GCF_023156535.1 of Pseudomarimonas salicorniae. GTDB lineage: Bacteria > Pseudomonadota > Gammaproteobacteria > Xanthomonadales > Xanthomonadaceae > Pseudomarimonas > Pseudomarimonas salicorniae. The sequence goes on from NZ_JALNMH010000008.1 coordinate 20,843, forward strand.
TCGAGTCGGAGGGATTCAGCATGACGAACTTCGACTTGGCCTCGGAGCCACCGCCCTTGGCCGCGACGATGACGTCCAGCTTGTCGCCCGGCACGATCCTGACGTTGATCACCGCCGGCGTGTTGTCCCTGGTATTGCTGCGCTTGCCGGCGGGGTCATTCAGCACCGAGGCACGCAGCTTGTTGTCCGGGTGCAGATAGGCGCGGCGCACGCCCTCGTTGACGGCGTCCTCCAGCGACCCGCTGAAGCCTTCCCAGCGGACGTCCATGCCGACCTCGAGGAAGACGGTAACGATGCCGGTGTCCTGGCAGATCGGCCGGTGGCCTTCCGCGCACATCCTCGAATTGATCAGGATCTGCGCCATCGCGTCCTTGGCCGCGGGCGACTCCTCGCGCTCGTAGGCCGCTGCTAGGTTCTTGATGTAGTCGACCGGGTGGTAGTAGCTGATGTACTGCAGCGCATCGGCGACGCTCTGGATCAGGTCTTCCTGCTTGATGGTGGCCACGGCTGCCTCGCGGAAAGAAGTTTGGGAAGCCCGATATTGTAGCGGCGGGCGCGGAAGCGGGGCGCGGGCGGCCCGCCCACAGGCCCGGTTCGGTCTGTTGCGCCGCAGGCTCCACGATCCGGAGCCATCAGCAGCAGAAGCGCAGCCGGCCTGGCTGTGCCGGATTGGGCCGCGAGACCCGGCGCCGACCTATACAGACTTCGCCCTGCGTCGGGCGATCAGGTCGGCGGGCGCATGGAAACTGCCGGCGTCGGCAGCGTTCCAGAAGCGCTCGAAGTGCGGCAGGCGGACACCGTCGCCGAGCAGTTCGCCACCGCGGTGCCAAGGATAGAAGTCCGCCAGCGAACGCACTTCGGTCGGCGAGACCCGGCGCATGATGTGCTCGGGACCGATCTCGGAGGGGTGCGAGAGACCGGCACCGGCCAGCAGCTCCTTGAGCGCCTTCATCGTGTTGTGATGGAAGTGGAAGACGCGCTGGGCCTTGTTGCCGACATCCAGTGCGCGCATGCGGCCAGGGTCCTGGGTGGCGACGCCGGTGGGGCACTTGTCCGTATGGCAGCTCAGCGACTGGATGCAGCCCAGGGCGAACATGAAGCCGCGCGCGGCATTGCACCAGTCCGCGCCGAGCGCCAGGCAGCGGACGATGTCGAAGGCGCTGACCACCTTTCCGGCGGCGCCGATCCGGATATGCTCGCGAAGGCCAAGTCCAACCAGCGTGTTATGGACCAGGCGCAGGGCCTCGACCAGGGGCGTGCCCATGTGGTCGGTGAATTCCAGCGGTGCGGCGCCGGTGCCGCCCTCGCCACCGTCGACGACGATGAAGTCCGGCAGTTCGCCGGTCTCCTGCATGGCCTTGGCGATGGCGAACCATTCCCAGGGATGGCCGATAGCCAGCTTGAAGCCGACCGGCTTGCCGCCGGACAGCTCGCGCAGGCGGCTGACGAAGGCGAGCAGCTCGCGCGGTGTCGAGAAGGCGCGGTGTGCCGCCGGCGAGACGCATTCCTCGCCCATCGGGATACCACGGGCCGCGGCGATCTCCGCGGTGATCTTGGTCGCCGGCAGCACGCCGCCGTGGCCGGGCTTGGCCCCCTGCGACAGCTTGATCTCGATCATCCGCACCTGTTCCAGTGCTGCGTTCTCGCGGAACCGCTCGGGGTCGAAACCGCCCTCGGCATTGCGGCAGCCGAAATAGCCCGAGCCGATCTCCCAGACCAGGTCGCCGCCGGGCTCGCGGTGGTAGCGCGAGATCGAGCCCTCGCCGGTATCGTGGTAGAAGCCGCCAAGGCGCGCGCCATGGTTGAGGGCGAGGATGGCGTTGGCCGAGAGCGAGCCGAAGCTCATCGCCGAGATATTGAACACGCTGCAGGAGTACGGCCTGCGGCAGGCCGGCCCACCGATGTCGATGCGAAAATCATGACTGTCGATGTGGCTCGGCTGCATGGAGTGGTTGATCCACTCGTAGCGGTCGGCGTAGAGGTCCTGCAGGGTGCCGAACGGTCGCTTGTCGACCACGTTCTTGGCCCGCTGGTAGACCAGCGATCGCTGCACGCGCGAGAACGGCATCGCCTCTTCTTCGTCCTCCAGAAGGTACTGGCGGATCTCGGGGCGGATGGACTCGATCAGGAAGCGGAAATGGGCCAGCACCGGATAATTGCGGCGCACTGCGCTGAAGCGCTGCAGGTGGTCTCGGGTACCGATCGCGGCGATCAAGCTTGCCAAGGCCGCCGCTACGGCCCAGCCGGCGGATTGCCATTTCCAGGCCAGCCAAGCGGCAAGCAGAGCCAGCAGCCCGCTTCCGAGCCAGGTCCAGTAGCGTGGATGCGGCATCCTGCCTCCGTACGAGCAGCCGGTGGTGCCCAGGACGGGACTCGAACCCGTACAGCCTCGCGGCCGGCGGATTTTAAGTCCGCTGTGTCTACCAGTTTCACCACCCGGGCGGGTGGCGGAATGTTAGCCGATCATCGCTGCAGCTGCCCCGCGGATGCCGCCGGATCGCGCCTCAGCGCAGGTCCTCGCCGAGCGGCAGCCCGAGCGCCGTGACCATCCTCGCCACCCAGCGGATCTGCGCGCCCTGCCGGGTGTCGTAGTCGGCCCCGCTATAGCCCCACCAGTCCCAGCAGGCCTTCGGGTTAAGCGGCACGTAGCTCGCCCGGGCCTGCGGATACAACACCACAAGTTTCGCCGCATCTGCCCAGCGGTTGAAGCCGGCGCCTGCGGCGAAGGTGTCGCCGATGCCTGCAGCATCCTGCTGGCAGCCGTGAAAGGCGATATGCAGGCCGCAGGCGGCCCCGGCGGCGCACTCGGCAGGCACGTAGAGATAGCCGACGTCGGCCCCGGGCGGATCGCCGGCGGCGAGAACGGCCGCATCGAACAGGCGCAGCTCCCCGCTGGCCTCGTCCGGCGCCTCGGGCACGTCGGGGTGGAGCGCGCGGACCACCTTGCCGGCCAGGTCGATCCCGCAGGCGGCGATGAACGGCGATTCGGCGAGGCTGCAATCCCCGCCCTGGCCAGCGGTCGGAAGCACGTGGGCCACCGGGTCGTCGAAGTCCTCGATTACCACGGTGCCCTCGTGCAGGCTGCGGTGCAGGGCCGCCGCCGCGCGGGTCACGGGCGCGCTGACGGTGTCGTCATCGCGCCCGTGCCAGACGAAAACCCGGTCGCCGGCCAGCGCCTCGACCGGGGCCAGCGCGCCGGCGGCAGCCCGCGATCGCACCGTGTCAGCCAGCGCGGCGACATCGGGCAGGGCTTCCTCGGGCGGCGCCATGCAGCCGCCCAGCGCGATCTGCAGATCGCCGCGGGCGCAGCCGTAGGGCCCACCGGCCAGCAGGGCCGCGCCCTGCACCTGCTCGGCATGCGCGAGGTGGAACTGCTGGGCCATATAGGCGCCCGAGCTCATGCCCGAGACGCTGACCCGGCTTGCATCGATGTTCAGCCGCGGCAGGGCGGGCGGCGGCTCGCCGGCACAGCCGGCCAGCAGCAGGGACAGAAGCAGCCCCGGCACCGCCAGCGTGTCTGGAGGGGACTGGCGGCGCCGGGGTTGGGGACACACCGCGGGGGAAGCGCGGTGCACTGCCGGGGAGAATCCTGGCTGGACGTCCCTGTCCTGCATGGTTCAGAAGTCGTAGGTGGCGGTGACGCTGAGCTGGCGCGGCGCACCATAGAACCCGCTCAGCACGCCGAGCGCGCCGATGTTGTAGCCGGTGGTCCGGTACTCCTTGTCGGCCAGGTTGGTGCCCTCGAGGGCGAAGCGCCACGGCCCGGGCGTCTGCCAGATGATGCCGGCGGAGAGCAGGCCGTAACCCGGCTGACGAATGGCCTCGGACAGGTCGGTGGTCGGGTAGACCTCGTCCTGGTAGCTGTAGGTCAGCCGGGTGACCAGGCTGCCGCCCCCGGACAGCTGGTGGGTGAAGGTGCCGGTCAGCGAGCCGGAGAACTCCGGCGCATTGGTGAACCGCTGGCTGCCGGAGACGTCCACGCCGCTGGAGATGAACTCGTCGTACTCGCTGTCCAGCCAGGCGAGGTAGCCCTGGATGGCGAACGCCTCGTTGAACTGCACCGCGTACTCGGCCTCGACACCCTGGATGGTGCCGGCACCGGCATTGGTGAAGTCGCCGAAGAAGGTCGGCGGGTTGCTGCCCGGGACCACGGTGAAGACGCTGAGCTGGATGTCCTCGTAGTCGTTGTAGAAGTAGGCCAGGTTGAGGAACACCGTGTTGTCGAGGAAGGCATTCTTGAGGCCAACCTCGTAGCTGGTGACCTTCTCGTCGTCGAACGGCAGACGCGAACGCGGCACCGCGGTGGCCTGGGCGCGGATGTTGAAACCGCCGGACTTGAAGCCGCGGCTGTACAGCGCATAGGCCAGGGTGTCCTCGTCGATCTGGTAGTCGACGGACAGCTTGGGCGAGAAGTTCTCGAAACTCACCGAGTCCTCGAAATCCGCCGCCACGGTGCCACTGGGCCGGGTGAAGGTGGCATCGGTGTAGCCGATGTTGAGCACGTCGGCAGACTTCTTCTCGTCGGTGTAGCGGGCGCCGAAGGTCACCGACCACTGGTCATTGAAGTCGTAGGTGCCCTCGCCGTACAGGGCGATGCTGTCGGTGTCGACCTGGCCCTGGGTGTCGCCGAAGATCAGCCCGAAGAAGTTGTTCAGCACCTGGCCGCCGGCCTCGCCCTCGAACCAGTACAGGCCGAACACGCCGCGGAAGTCACCGGCGTTGTCGTAGTTGAGCTGCAGCTCCTGCGAGATCTGCTCATCGCTGTAGAAGGCCTTGACGTCGGCGATGGGCAGCGGGGTCAGGTCGAAGTCGATATTGGTCTCGGTGTCCGACTCGCGGAAGGCGGTGATCGACTTCAGCGTCCAGGCATCGCCCAGGTTCCAGCCCAGGGTCAGCGAGGCGCCGTTCATCGAGGTGTCGTTGATGTTGGGCATGCCGTTGCGGACGTCATAGCGGTCGTCCAGCGGCGCAAAGCCAGGGGTGAAGCGGTTCGGCGCCAGCATCTGGGCGCCGCGCACGCCGCTCTGGTCATCCATCCAGTCGGCGGTGATACGGGCGTAGAAATCGTCGTTGCCGACGTAGCCGAGGGTTGCGCGGGCGGCGAGGATCTCCTTGTCGGACACCTCCTGGCCGGTGATCCGGTTCTGGCCATAGCCATCGCGCGACAGCGAGGCCACCGCGAAGCGGCCGACCCAGCCGTTGCCGAACGGCGCATTGAGACTCGCCTTGACGTCGGCCTGGCTGCGCTCGCCCGCAGTCAGCGATACGCGGCCGTAGAAGTCCTCCTCAAGCGGCGCGGAGATGTACTTGATCGCGCCACCGATGGTGTTCTTGCCGTACAGCGAGCCCTGCGGCCCGCGCAGCACCTCGATGCGCTCGACATCGAACACGTCGAGCAGGGCGCCCTGCGGCCGGGCGATATAGACGTCGTCGAGATAGATGCCGACGCCCGGATCGACGCCCCACAACGGGTCGCTCTGGCCAACGCCTCGGATATAGGCGGTGACCGTGCTGGTCGACCCGCGCGCGGCGTAGATGGTCAGGTTCGGAGTAAAGGCGCCCAGGTCGCCGATATCCTCGACATCCAGGCGGTCCAGCGCTTCGGCGGTGAAGGCGGTGACCGCCACCGGCACGTCCTGCAGGGTCTCCTCGCGCTTGCGGGCGGTGACCGTCACTTCATTCAGTGCGGTGGGTGCATTGCGCGGGGCGCCGTCCTGCTGCGCCAGCACCGGCGCGGCCGGTACAAGGACGGCGAGCGCGATGGCCAGGGACAGCGGGTGGCGGCGGGTACTGGAATTGCGGGCAGTCGTCATGGTTATTTCCCTCCGGGGCATGCCGCGCATCCTGCGCCGCGCTTCAGCACGAGTAACCTGTACCTTCGTACAGCTACCTGCTGCAGGCCATGCGGCCGACCATGGCGGCCAGCCCACACACCCGGACTGCGCATGCTGCTCAGCCTGCTGGGACTGGTCGGCGGCCTTGCCCTGCTGATCGTCCTCACCATTCGTGGGATGAACCTGTTCATCGCCACCCCGCTGTGCGCCCTGCTGGTCGCGCTGACCTCGGACCTCGCCCTGCTTCCGCAGCTGGCCGCAGAGGGCCAGTCGAACCTGGTCAACGCCTACATGAGCGGATTCACCGGGTTCATCGCCAACTGGTTCTTCATGTTCCTGCTCGGCTCGCTGTTCGGGAAGCTGATGGAGGACAGCGGCGCCGCCGACTCGGTCGCCGCCTGGGTGCTGGGGCGGATCGGCGCGCAGCGCGCGGCGCTGGCGGTGGTCGTGGCCTGCGCCATCCTGACCTATGGCGGCGTCAGCCTGTTCGTCGTCGCCTTCTCGGTCTACCCGACCGCGCTGGCCCTGTTCCGTGAGGCCAACCTGCCGCGGCGCTTCATTCCGGCCACCCTCGCCTTCGGCTCGGTGACCTTCACCATGACCTCCGCCGGCTCGCCAGAGATCCAGAACTGGATCCCCATCCAGTACCTCGACACATCGCCCTGGGCCGCCTGGGAGGCCAGCCTGATCGTCGCCGTATTCATGGCAGGCAGCGGCTATGCTTGGCTCGTGTGGATGCTGCGCCGGGCCAAGGCCAGGGGCGAGCAGTTCGAGGCGAGGGAGACCGACCACGAGCCGCCGGCGCGCTCTGGCCTGCCGCATCCGCTGCTCGCGCTGGTAGGACCGATCGCCGTGCTGGTGGTCAGCTTCGTCTGGCACGATAGCCTGCAGACCTCGGCCCTGATCCTCGCCCTGCTCGCCGGCTGCCTCGGCGTGGCGCTGAGTTGCGGCCGACACTTCCATACGCCCTCCAAGGCGATCGCCGAGGGCAGCACCGGGGCGCTGATCGCGATCGGCAACACTGCGGCCGTGGTCGGCTTCGGCGCCGTGGCCAAGCTGTCCCCGGCCTTCGCCTACGCCGTGGAAGCCATCACTCACATGCCAGGATCAGGCGTGGCCAGTGCGGCGTTGGCGGTCAGCGTGATCGCCGCAATGACCGGCTCGGCCTCCGGTGGCCAGGCCATCGCCCTGCCGATCATCGCCCCGATCTTCCTGGCCCAGGGCGTACCGCCCGACCAGCTGCACCGCTCGGTGGCGATCTCCTCGGGCGTGCTCGACTCGCTGCCGCACAACGGCTACGTGGTCACCACGATCCGCGCGATCTGCGGCGAGACGCATCGCGATGCCTATGCACCGATGGGCGCGCTCACCGTGATCGTCCCCGGCCTTGGCCTGCTGCTCTGCCTCGGTCTGTTCGCGCTGGGGTTGTAAACCCGCCCTTGCAAGGCCGACTGCCGAAAGGCAGGTCTGGGCGCGAAGAAGACCTTCCGCAATACCCGAATGTAGGAGCCAGCTTGCTGGCGATAGGCACCCCGGACCGGACGATCGCCAGCAAGCTGGCTCCTACACACGCAACGGCGTTGCCAGGTCCGGTTGGCGCCGCAAAGCAGGCCCTGCCGCAGTCAAACTGTGGGAGTGCCCTTGGGCGCGACCGCAGCGCTACGCATTCACCGCAGACCGCGGCCAGAGTGGAATTCCGCTGTCGCGCCCAAGGGCGCTCCTACAGTCGGGCTTCGTTGGGCGTGAGCGAAGCCCCATAGGGTGCGTCTTGGACGCACCGACACGGGCGTTCGGACGGTACGCCCGGTGCGGCCAGCCGCACCCTATGATGTCTGCTTCGCGCCCTCAACAGTCGCTGATGGACCCGTTGCACACCGCGACGCTCTGCCGCTGGCGGATCCGGCTCTGGCCGCGGGAAAAGCGCTCGGGCAAGGTAGGGAGCCCCGCCCTGCCCTGCGCCCCATGAGCCAGCGTCCCGTCGACCTCCCGTCCGCGAGCTTCGAAATCGATCTTGGCCCCGGCCGCACCGCGGTGCAGGCCTTCGATGCCGATGGCCAGGCCCCCTGCCTGATGCTGGTGCCTGCCCTGGGCGTGCCGGCGCGCCACTATCACCGGCTCGGCGCTGCTCTGGCCGGAGAGGGCGTCAACGCCATGGTCCTCGATCTGCGCGGTGTCGGCAGCAGCTCGCTGCGTGCCCGCCGCGGCGTGGACTGGGGCTACCTTGACCTGGTCGATGCCGAGCTGAACATACTGTTTCGCCTGGCCGGCGAGCGCTGGCCGGGACAGGCACGACACTGGTTGGGGCACTCGCTGGGCGGGCAGCTATGCCTGCTGCATCAGGCCCGGCACCCGGAGCATCGCGCCGGCAGTGTGGTGCTGGCGGCCAGCGGCGCACCCTGGGTCCGGACCTTCGCGCCGCCGATGCGCTGGCTGGTGGGCCTGTTTGCCTGGCTGGTCGCCGCCAGCACCCGCAGGCTCGGCGTCTTCCGCGGCGACTGGTTCCGGTTCGGCGGCCCGCAGGGCGCACGGCTGATGCTGGAATGGGCGCGCTTCTGTCGTACCGGTCGGCTGAACGGACTCGGCAAAGAAGGCTGGGACGCGTGTCCGGAACTCGCCCGTCTCGAGCTGCCGATACTCGGCCTGTCCATGGCCGGCGACACCTACGCGCCGCAGGCCAGCACCGAGCGCCTCGCCGCCATGACCGCGGCACCGTTCCGCTTGGAGCGCGTCGACCGGGTCGACGGCCACCGCCCCGGCCACTTCCGCTGGCTACGCCACCCGGCCGAGCCCGCCCGCCGCATCGCCGCCTTCCTCAACGAACGCGGGACGGCCCCGAAACATCTGGAAGGCGCCCGGGGCAGCGCCCGCCGCGCCTGACATGGCATGCCACCGGCACGACCAAGCGGACAGCCTACTGCTGACGGCCGGCCTTCAGTGCGTGCTTGGGGCGCGAAGTGCGCATTCGCCGCGGCCCAGCAAACGGACCGGCGGTTTGTGGGAGCGCCCTTGGGCGCGACCGCGGAGGTCCGCTCTGACCTAGGTCCGTGGTGAATCCGTAGCGCTGCGGTATGGCGATCCGATTGGGGATGTCAGGCGAGCAAGCTCCCCTCTACGGCGTCAGCGAAGCCCCATGGGGTGTGCCTTGGCGCACCGATACGGGCGTTCGGGCGGTACGCCCGGTGCGGCCAGCCGCACCCTATGAATGTCTGCTTCGCGCCGCTTGTTCGCCTGGGCGCAGCGCACTGGACCTGGGCGGGGTACGCCCGCCGCGACCCGCCGCGGCGCGGTGCCCTGCCGCGATCGCCCGGATGGTGCTCTCGGCCTGAGTCAGCCGGCCCACTGCGAGGAACGGGACGGCCTTTCAGCGCACGGCCCGGCCCTCCGGCTCAGGCATAGTCCTCGGCAAGCAGCGCCAGCTGTTCGCGCACGCGCACGGCGTACTGGTCGTAGTTGTCGCCCAGCAGCTGACGCAGCTCGGCATCGCTGATATACCCGATCGAGCGCCGATACTCGCGCTTGCTCATCTGGCCTTCGCGCCAGCGCAGATCCATCCCTTCGACGTCATTGGCGATCAGTGGCCGGACGCCGGGATGCCCGGCCTTGTAGGCAGCATGGCGCTCGAGGTGGCGGGCCACCAGATCGCGAACCGGCGTGGCGACAGGCAATCGCTCGATCTGCACCGCGCCTTCATAGCGGAACGGACTGGGATTCTCGAACTGGGTGGACAGGTGGGTGCCGTCCTCGAACTGGCTGACGCATTCGAGCATGCCGTGGCTCTTCCACTGTCGCGCCAGCAGCATGCGCAGAAAACCGCTCAGGCCAGGCCATTTCGGCCGGATGGCGAAGGCGGCGATGCCGATCTCGCCTTCGCCATCGGCAAAGAAGCGGATCAGCACGTGCTGGCCGAGCATCGGGAACAGGCCGGTCGCTTCGGCATCACCGATGTAGTCGAGGCCAAGGGGAGCGATGTCGCGACCGATCCGCTCGACGTAGCGGCGCTGGTAGAGCGGGAAGCGGGCGGGATCGACCTCCTCCAGCTGCGGCGGAGGCTCGTGCGCCGTGTTGAGGATCTGCTGGGCGATGTTCATCGCAACCAGGGTCTCGGGATCCTCGCTGAGCCGGCTGTCCAGCGCTTCCTGCAGGGATCGACCGTGGCGTACCGCCTGGGCGGCGCCGATCACCGCCTGCGCAGCCAGATCGTCCTGCAGACTGCGGTCGCCCTCCCCCGTCAACCCGCGCTCCAGAAGGCGCGCGACCTGCTCCCGCTCGCCGGCGCCCTGGTCCTCCGACCGCTCGCGCAGTTCGCACACGTGTTCGCGTGTCGGATCCGCGGGTTCCATCTGGGCCAGCGCCTGGTCGTAGCGGGCCAGTGCCTCGTCGAAGCGGCCGAGATCGTGCAGCACCATGCCCAGGCGCACCGCATAGCGATGGTGACCGGTCAAGGCGAGGCAGCGATCGTAATCGGCCAGCGCCCGCTCAAGGGTGGGACGGTGGTAGCGCAGGCCTGCATAGGTCTGGACCAGATCGGGGTCGCTGGCAGGCAGGTTCTCGTCGCCCTCCGCGTAGCCGCACAGCGCATCGCTGCGCAGGGTATTGGCCCGGGTCTCGATCAGATCGACACGGTCGGGAGCGAGCTCGATAGCGCGATCGAGCAGGGCTTCGGCCTCGACGCGGCTGGCATCGAGCTCTTCATCCTCGCGATAGCGCAGAACGTTGGACAGCAGCTCCAGCCCGTCGACATTGTCAGGCTGCAGGGACAGCGCCCTGCGCAGTTCGGATTCGGCGAACCGCGAGGATTCCCGGGCCCGCTCCGCGCGCTCGGCGGCACGCTGCATCAGCTGACCTTCAGGCAGCTCATCGTCATCGTCCTCATCGGCAAAGCCGTCCGGTGTGTAGCGGACCCGCTTGATGATCGCCGGAACATAATCGGGGGCGCCCTCGAGCACGCGATCCAGCGCTGCGGCGACCTCGTCGTAGCGCTCAAGCTTCTCCAGGCAGTTGGCGCGATGCCAGGACACCTGGGGGGCGCCGGGGAGGGCCTGCTCGAGACGGTCGAGGATGGCGAGGGCCTCCTCGAAGCGCTCGGCGCGATACAGCTCGCCGAAGCGCAGGAACAGGGGGTGCTGGGCCATGTGGTTGGGCTCCTCGGGACCGTCAACCCGCCAAAGCTAGCCCAACCGCCGCTGAACGCCAAGCTTCGCTGGCGCTGTGGGCGTCCACCGGCGGAGGGCAGGCGACCGGCGGCAGGCGTGGCGCTTGCGCGCTCGACGCCGCCGGGCCCTCCCGGCGAAAATGCCCGCTTTTGCGGAGCCCCCCATGGACGTCCTGCACATCGACTCGCGGTTCTGCGGCCCGCCCCGTTCGGGCAACGGCGGTTACTCCTGCGGCCTGCTCGGCCGGGAGATCGACGGTGCGGCCACCGTGCGTCTGCTCAAGCCGCCACCGCTCGATCGGCCCCTGCAGCTGCGGCGCGAGGGGCTGCAACTGCGCCTGGTCGACGGCGACACGGTGATCGCCCAGGGCGGCGGCGCCCTGCTGGAAATCGAAGCGCCCGAGGCGCCGGACGCGGCATCGTGCCGGGAGGCCGCGAAGCACTACGTGGGGTTCCGTGAGCACCCGTTTCCGACCTGCTTCGTCTGCGGCCCGCAACGCGACGAGGGCGACGGCCTGCGGATCTTTCCGGGCCGGATCGACGGCCGCGACCTGGTCGCGGCCCCCTGGACGCCCGCCCAGAACCTCGGCGATGCGCAGGGCCGAGTGCGTCCTGAGTTCCTCTGGTCGGCCCTCGACTGCACCGGTTTCTTCGCCTTCGCCCCGCTTCCCGACGGCGCCCCGGCCCTCTTGGGGGAACTCACCGCGCGGATCGACGATCCGCCGAAGGTCGGCGAGCCCTGCATCGCCGCCGGCTGGCAGCTCGGCAGCGAAGGCCGCAAGCGCTTCGCCGGATCGGCGGTCTATGGCTCGGATGGCCGCGTGCTGGCCCTCGCCCGGGCCACCTGGATCGTGATGCAGCCGGGCGCGGCCGGCGCGACGCGCTGACGGCGCGGCGCCTCAGTCCGCGGCGAGTGCGAAGTCGAGCGCCGCGGTCACCGCAACGGCCTGGGCCTTGTTGCACTGCTCCGGGGTGGCCCGCGGGCTGTCCGGATAGACCTCGGTGGTGCTGGCGAAGCGGGCGCCGGTGACGCCGGCGCACAGGCCGAGACGCTCGAACGGATACAGGATCACGCCGGGGGCGACCACGTCCGATCCGATGATCTGCCCGCGGGCATCCGCCGGGGCGATATGGGTCACCCGCGACACCGCATCGACGATGGCCGACTGGAATGCCAGCTGCGGATTCTCGCTGTCGCCGACGACGTAGAAACCGTCGGGGATCTCGCCCGGCTCGTACGGCTTGCCGTCCCGCGCCGCAAGCGCAGGGCGGAACTCGCTTTCATCGCTGTCGGTGGTCTCGTGCAGATCAACATGGACCAGGAAGTCCCCGCGCATCGGTGCCACGAGGCGGATGAGCGCGGACGCCTCCTCGGCCGCCCCGTCCTCACGGAACGAGCGATTCGGATCGACCGCATCGGCATTCCAGCGATGGATGCGCTCGTAACCCCAGGGACTGACGCAGGGCACGACCAGCAGGTTCACCTTTCCGGCATAGCCTTCGGCGTCCCGCTCGAGGAACTCCAGCGCGCCGTGCACGCCGCTGGTCTCGTAGCCATGGACGCCGCCGGTAACCAGCGCCGAAGGCAGCGCATCGTCCCAGACCCGGCTGCGCACCGCCATCAGCGGATAGCGGTCCGCGCCGTATCCCAGCACGCCGTAGCACTCCACCTCGAACTTCGCCTTCAGGGCGTCGATGCGGGACAGCACCTCCTCGGCATAGCTGCGCTGCATCGACTGCCGCGAAAGCCACTGCGCGCGCTCGGCATCGCCCCACGGCTTGCCGGGCGTTCCTATGGGATACGTGCCGCTCATCATGACGTTCAACCTGTGCTGTTGGATCGCGACGCATCCTATCGACAAAGCGCCTCGGCCGGCACCCCGATTCGTGCGCACTTTCGCCACGCCGCAGGCGCGCGGCACTTCGGCGCATCGGGAGGTGTCGCGCGCCGCGAAGCTCCACAGGGTGTGCCTTGGCGCACCGATCACGGCGTTCGGACGGTACGTCCGGTGCGGCCAGCCGCACCCTATGCATGTCTTGTTTTCCCCGAACCCTACCTTTGGGGCGCGAACTTGGCAGTCGCCCGGATCCATCAGATGGGCCGTTCGTCTGTGGGAGTGCCCTTGGGCGCGACCGCGGAGGTCCGCTCTGGCGACGGTCTGTGCTGGATCCGATACGCCTCGGCCGCGCCCAAGGGCGCTCCCACAGTTGGGCTTCGTCGGGCGTCAGCGAAGCTCCATAGGGTGTGCCTTGGCGCGCCGATACGGGCGTTCGGACGGTACGCCCGGTGCGGCAAGCCGCACCCTGTGAATGACTTCTCTGCGCCCGAACCGTGCCCTACCCCCGCCAGTTGGCGTGCTGCTTCCAGAATTCGACGCTGCGCCGGTAGGCCTCCCGGTCCAAGGGCACGCCGGAGCCGCCCTCCTCGACGCCCAGCGCGTTGCGCAGCATGGTGATGGGGGCCATCGGAGTCTCCTCGGGCTCGGCGGTGTACATGCAGCCGACCACGCCCCAGTCGGCCTTGATCAGGGTGCCCTCCTTGGCCAGCTGCTCGCGGTCGTAGAGGATCACGATCAGGTAGTCGGCAACCGGCGGCTCGATGCCCTCGAACCAACGCACCAGGACGGGCAGCTCGTCGGGGGTGCGCGCCTCGTAGTCCGAGCGCAGAAGGTGGCGGTTGTCCTCGGTGATCGACACCGCAAGGCAGCGGGTCGAGGTCCAGTTGCGGTGCACGTGCAGCTTGCAGAACGGCGCGTAGCCGTCGAGCACCTTGAGCGGGGCGTGCTCATTGAGATGCCGTTCGAAGGCCTGCGGGGTGCAGTCCTGGATGGTGTTTCGCCGCGGCGTGCGGGGGAACAGCCGGCCGATGGCGAAGTCGGTGAGGACGATGGACATGGGCATCTCGCGCAGACGAAAGCGGCATTCTCGGGGATCGGCTCAGACGTGTCGCGTCGGATCGCTGCTGTGGTGATCGGACTCATGCCCCGCATGGTGGCTTTCCGGCAGCCGGCTGGTCGGGCGCTCGATCATCCGGCGGACCCTGGGCGGCCCCTCGCCGCGGTGCAGGGCGCGCAGTCGCTCGGGGACGTCGGCATCATCGCGGGTGATGCGGCTGCTGTGGCGCAGGTAGTCCATCCAGGTCGCAGTCTTGAAGCGCTCGATCCACAGCCGGGGATCATTGAGGTCGCGCAGCAGGGCCCACTGGTGGGCGCCGTCACGGCGGCGGATGCGCCGGCGCTCGGACATGGCATGGAGGAAGGGCACGATATCGGCTTCCTCGATGATCCACTCAACGGTGACTACGACCGGGCCGGTACGCGGCTGAACCGGCACCTCGGTCGCAGGCTCGCGAAACTGACGCAGCGGGTCGAGGTTGCGCTGCCCCGTCTGTTCGAGCGGCAGAAGCAGGCCGAGCAGGGCGCTGAGCACGAGGGTCACGGCGGCGCCGGCCAGCGCCACCGGCAGACCCTGCCCTTCGGCCACCCCACCCCACAACCAGCTGCCGCCGGCCAGGCCGCCAAAAGCCGCCATCTGATACAGCGAGAGCGCCCGCGCCACCACCCAGCGTGGCGCCGCCAGCTGCACGGCCACGTTGAAGGTCGACAGGGCCAGCACCCAGCCGGCTCCGGCGACCAGCATGGCCAGCGCACACAGCCAGAGGGCAGCACTGCCGGCAGCCATGACCAGGGCCAGGGCAAACCCCAAGGTGGCCACGCGCACAAGCGACTCGGTGGACATCCGGTCGCGCAGGTTGGCGCTGCCGAGCGCCGCCAGCACCGCGCCGATGCCGAAGGCGCCAAGCAGCAGCCCGTAGTCCAGCGCGCCGCCCCCCACCAGCCGCGAGGCGATCGTCGGCAACAGGGCCAGCGCAGCACTCGCACCAAGGCCGAAGGTGAGGCTGCGCAACAGCACGGTCCGGATCGCCGGCGACAGGCGCACATAGCGCACGCCCGCGCCCATCGCCGACAACAGCGGTTCGCGCGGAAGCAGGCGCGGCTCGTCCACCGGCCGCCAGCGGGCCAGCACGCCGATCAGTCCGAGATAGCTGAGTGCATTGACCGCGAAGGCCGCCGCCGCGCCGACCAGCGCCACGATCGCGCCACCCAGCGCCGGACCGAGGCTGCGGGCGAGATTGAAGCCCATGCTGTTGAGCGATACGGCCGAGGGCAGCTGCTGGCGCGGCACCATGTCCTGGACCAGGGCCTGCCATGCCGGGGCGTTGAACGAGTTGCCGCAACCGATCAGGAAGGTGAACAGCAGCAGCAACCAGGGGCTGATCCAGCCCAGCCCGGCGCAGACCGCCAGCGCTACCGACACGAGCAGCATGAAGGCCTGTGCCGCCAGCATTACGCGGCGGCGATCCCAGCTGTCGGCGACGGCGCCGCCGAGCAGGGCGAGCAGGACGATCGGCAGGGCGACCGAGGTCTGCACCAGGGCCACCATGTCGGCCTGGCGGGTCAGCTCCAGCATCAGCCAGGCGGCCCCCACAGATTGGATCACGCCGCCGAAACTGGACAGCAGGCTGGCCAGCCAGATGTTGCGGAAGACCGGCAGGCGGAAGGGGGCTAGCGCGGCCGATCGGGGCTCCATGGGCGGCATTCTAGGCGGGCCGGGCCGAACGCGGAGCGAACGGCGCTGCGCTGCCGGCGGACACCCCCGGCTCCCTACCCATCCTTCGGCTGCCCCAGCGAGCGGGACCGACCGGCGGGGCCGGCGCTCAGGCCGGCGTTTTCCGCTTCGGCTTGAGCATGGTCCCGGTGCATCGGGGCGAGCCGCATCGGCAGGCCCAGATCTTCTTCAGGCGTGGCGTATGGCGCTCTTCCAGGGTGATCCCGTAGTCGTAGGACAACTCCTCGCCGGCCTTGATCTCGCGCAGCGACTCGATGATCACGCGGTCCTTCTTGCGCCGGCCCTTCTCGTCCTCGTAGAGCACGGCCTGGCAGTTGGGATCGCAGCTGTGGTTGATCCAGCGCGCCTTGTTGCCATCGACATTGGCGTCGATGATCCAGTCCTCGTTGAGCGTGAACAGGAAGGTGTGGCCGGTATCGGAGCCGCCGGCATAGAGCCGGTCGGCCTTGTCGTGGCTGATCCGCTTGCCCTTGTACTCGACCAGTTTGACGCCGGCAGGCAGGTCGCAGGCAGCAAACACGCCATTGCCGTGTATCGGCGAACTTCGCGCGATGAGCTTCTTCTTCGCCTTCATTCGCCGCCCTTGCCGGCGCGGGCGAAGATGAGCGACTGGCCGTCGCGCGTGCCGAGCGTCAGCCGGTCGCCGTCGATCGCGGCGCTCTCGATCTTGGCCAAGGCGTCGAACAAGGCGCGCTCGGCGTCCATCCCCGGCCCGATGCAGGCGCGCTTGCTGGCCACGATCGGACCCAGCTCGAGCTTGCCCCCTTCGACCCTGGCCTCGGCCGAGAACTGATTGCAGCCGGAGTCGCCGCTTAGTCGATCATTATCGAAAGCAATGTGGATGGCGCCCTCACGGGCCGCCTTCAGTGCGCCCAGACTGCTGTCTTCAAGTGCCCAGCGGGTGCCGGCCGGCAGCTCCGACAGGCCCTCGCTGCGTCCGGCAGGCGCAGCGCAGGCGCCGAGCGTGGAAATGGTCATCAGTGCACCCAGCATGGCGGCGGCGAATCGCATGGTTGGCTCCCGGTGGCAATCGTCGCCGATGTTAACGCGCCACCGGGAGAAGCGGGGTTGCGCTCAGCAGCAGCCGTGGTCACCGAAGCTGACCTCGCCCTCGGCCACGCCCACGCCCCGGGTCAAACCCTTCTCGGAAGCTTCGTAGTGCTCCTTCAGCACATGCGCCACGCTGGCCGTCACCCGCTTGCCGGTCGGGATATGCAGGAACTCGTTCGGCCCGTGCGCGTTGCTGTGCGGGCCGAGCACGCCGGTGATCATGAACTGCGCACCGGGGAACTTCTCGCCGAGCATGCCCATGAACGGAATGGTGCCGCCCTCGCCCATGTAGACCGCCGGCGCGCCGAAATGGTTGCGGCTGGCCTGGTCGATGGCCTGCTCCAACCACGGCGACATCGCCGGCGCGTTCCAGCCAGTCGAGGACTTCTCGAGGCTGAACTCGACCTTGGCCCCATAGGGCGGGTCGCGCAGCAGGATGTCGGTGAGGATGCGGCCGGCCCGCTCGCCGTCCAGGGTCGGCGGCAGGCGCAGCGAGAGCTTGACCGCGGTATGCGGGCGCAGCACGTTGCCGGCGCTGGACAGGGGCGGCATGCCGTCGACGCCGGTGACCGACAGGGCCGGCCGCCAGGTACGGTTGAGGATCAGCTCGCGCAACTGGCTGTTCATCGGCCGCATGCCGGGCAGGAAGGGGAATTTCTCGTAGACGTCCTTGTCCAGCACCTTGGCGGCGCGGTCGGCCTGGACGATGCGCTCGACCGGAATCTCGACATGCAGATCGTCGACGATGATCCGTCCGCTGCCCTCATCCTCGAAGCGCGAGAGCAGCTGGCGCAGGATGCGGAAGCTCGACGGCACGATGCCCGAGGCATCGCCGGAGTGCACGCCTTCCTCCAGCACGCTGATCTTCAGGTTGCCGCCAGCCATGCCGCGCAGCGAGGTGGTGCACCAGAGCTGATCGTAGTTGCCGCAGCCGGAATCGAGGCAGACCACCAGTGATGGCCGGCCGATGCGCTCGGCGAGGTGATCGACGTAGTACGGCAGATCGTAGCTGCCCGACTCCTCGCAGGCCTCGATCAGCACCACGCAACGCGCGTGCGGGACGCCCTGCTCCTGCAGTGCGCGGATCGCGGCCAGCGAGCCGAACAGGGCATAGCCGTCGTCGGCGCCGCCGCGACCGTAGAGCTTGTCGCCCTTGATCACCGGCTTCCACGGACCCAGGTCATCGGCCCAGCCGGTCATCTCCGGCTGCTTGTCGAGATGACCGTAGAGCAGCACGCAATCCTCGTTGTCGCCCGGGATCTCGATGTAGATCAGCGGGGTGCGGCCCTCGAGGCGCACCACTTCGATCTGCATGCCCTTGATCGGCTGCGTCCTCGCCCAGCGCTCCATGAGCGAAACGGCGTCCTCCATATAGCCGTGCTTGACCCAGTCGGCGTCGAACATCGGCGACTTGTTGGGGATGCGGATGTAGTCGACCAGCTGGGGAACGATCTCGCTGTCCCACTGCTCGCCGACGAAACGATCAACCTTGCTGCTGTCCATGGCGCGGGCTCCTTGAGGGAATGTCCCAGTTTACCGCCTGCCCGCGGACGACATAGGAAATTTCCGACCCCATGGCGCGCGCCGGGCCTACACACGCTGGCGCCGGCGACGGATACAGACGGCGAACGCTGACGCGGACACTGACCCCACTGGCCGAGCTGGCCAGCGCCCTCGGGGGCTTAACCATCCGTTCGACACAAGGGGAAACACCATGAGCACCATCAAGCAGCTGATTCTCGCCGCCCTCCTCGCCCTGTCCGCCACCGCCGCGTTTGCGGCCGGCAAGGTCGACATCAACCGCGCCAGCGCCGCGGAGATCGCCGCCGCCATGAACGGCATCGGTCTGGCCAAGGCCGAGGCGATCGTCGCCTACCGCAGCGAGAACGGCCCGTTCAAGAGCATCGACCAGCTCGCCGAGGTCAAGGGCGTCGGCCTCAAGACCGTCGAGAAGAACCGCGAGGTGATCGAGGTGCGCCCGTCCAAGCCCGCCGCCAAGCAGGCCAGCTGAGCATCATTGCGGGAGCATCGGGGCGGTCCGCAGGACGCGGGCCGCCCCGACGCTGCTCCGGGGCGTCATCGCGCATCGCGGAGCGCGCCGTCCACGACCGCTACACTAGCGGCCTCCAACGAGGCTGCCATGATCCTTCCCCGCTACCGTATCGATGCTTCCACCATTCCCGGCGCCGGCCAGGGTGTTTTCCTTGCCGAGCCGATCGCTGCCGGCCGGGTCCTCGTCGCCCCGGACAACATTCCTTCGGTGTTCTCCCTGCAGGAGATCGAGCACCGGCCCGACCGTGACGCCGCACTGCCGGCCAGCGTGCGCTGGTTCGAGGATCGGTTCACCGTCAGCCTGGACTGGCCGGACGAGTGCTACATCAACCATGACTTCGAACCCACCGGGCTTTGGCACCTCGGCTTCGTCTTCGCCGCCCGTGATCTTGCCGAGGGCGAGGAGGTCACCGTCGACTACCGCCACCTGCTGGGCGAGGGCCAACGCGAAGAGTTCCTCGATGCGCGTAGCGGCGAGCCGATCATCGGCTGGTCCTGGGCCGAGAGCCTGCGCCGGTCCAGCCACGAACTGGCGCGGCTCAGCGCAGGCTGATGCGCTGCCTGCGAATCCCCTCCTTCGAGTACCGCCGGGACCGCTGGCGCAACGGCCGCGGCTGGACCCGTGAAATCCTCTGTGAAGAAGGCGAGAATTGGAGCCTGCGCTGCTCGGTGGCCGAGATCGATCAGGATGGAGAGTTCTCCCGGTTTCCCGGTCGCTGCAGGCTGATGGCCCTGCTCCAGGGCGAGGGCCTTCGGCTTGACTTCACCGATGCACCGCCCATCGATCTGCTGCCGCCCCACGGCCGCGCCAGCTACCCGGGCGACGCCGAGGTCAGTGCGCGGCTTCGGGCCGGCCCGTGCCACGCCCTCAACATCATCTACGACCCCAACCGCTATGAGGCCCAGCTGCTGCACCGTCCACTGGTCGGGCCGATGGTCTTCTTCGCCGAGCGCGACGTCCGCTGGCTGATCTACGTGCTCAGCGGGCGCGCGGCCGGACGCCACGGCGAAACCGGTGCCGAGGCCGAGGTCGGCGATAGCCTGCTGCTGGATGCGGGCGGGCAGCCCGACGGGCGCTTTCTGCTCGACGGCGGCGGGGAACTGCTGCTGGTCAGGCTGCAGGCGAAGCGTCCGGTTCCTTGCGCAGGGCCCTGAGCGCCCTGACGTCGACCGGCCGGATCTCGGCGATCCGGCAGCGCTGGGTATCGACGTGGACCACGTCGAAGTTCTGGAAGACCCGCTGCCCGGTGGATGACAGGCCGATGCTGGTGGCGTAGTCCAGGCCGAAGCAGGGCTCGCGGACCTCGATCAACCAGGCCTTGTCGATCTGGGTCCACACAGCCACGTGCTTGCGCCCCAGCGGCTCCCAGCGGTCAAGCCGCCAGAAGTGGAAGGATTCGACCGGCTCACCCGCCACCGACTCGATCTCGGCCAGCCGAGCCTCCATGCGCTGCAGCGGCGGAGTGCTGCTGCAGGCCCAGAGCAGTGTGCACGAGAGGACCAACAACAGGACGCGTACGTTCATGGCAATGCTCCAAAGGGGCCGTATCGCACCGTGTGACGAACCAGCGCATCGCATCGTTGCACCCACGGGCCTCGCGCAAGGCGCGCGTTCAGCGAGGATTTCACCCTCCGCAGCGCATCATGCGCGCCCGCCGCGATGGCAGCCGACCTCGCGACCTGCGCATAATGCAGCCCCGCTGCCGCACGGACCCCAGCGGCCCTCGACCGGGCCGCGCGCCGACCCTGTGCGCCCCAGGAACTACAACGACGAGCCCGCATGACGTTTCCTGTTGCTTCGCTCTTCCGCTGCAGCCTGCTTGGCCTGGCCACCCTGACCGCCCTGCCCGCCTCCGCCGCTGATGAAGAGGCGCACATGCCGTGGCGTGCCAGCATCGGCAGCTCGTACAGCACCGTCGGCAATCTGGCGCCCTTCCTTGGCTTGCACAAGCCGTTCGCGCGCTGGCGCGACTATCGGATCGAGGCTGCGGTCGGTGTCATCGGCAAGCACCCCAAGGCGGAATCTGTCGACCGCGAGCACATCGGCTGGGTCGCCCTGGGCCTTGCGCGCAACTTCGGCCGCTGGGAAGCCTCGTTCTCGGTCGCGGCCAGCTATCCTCAGACAACCGCCCTGAGCAGCGTCGGCCAGTTCCTGACCCAGGTCAGCTATCCGCTGGCCGAAGGCTACGCCTTGCGCGTCGGGCACATGTCCAATGGAAGCCTGCACGGACGCAATCGCGGCGAAACCTTCTTCGCTCTGACGATCGATCTCTAGGGAGACTCTGAACAAGTCCAGCGCCCCGCGCCGGAGGTTGTGCAGCCGGCCAGCAAGGCGCGCGGCGCAGGGCGTGGTGGTGCCACGGCCAAGACGCGCAACACAGCTGGATGGCTGCACAATCCTGGCCCGGAGGGTTGCCACGGTGTGCGCCCGCACCTGCGTTGGCCACCTTGAACCTGGCACCACCACGTCCTTCGGCGTCCGCCTTGGTGCGAACGCACACCGCGGCAACGCGGGGCACAGGACTTATTCAGAGGCTCCCTAGTGTCCTGTCCCGGAAGTACGTTGTTGAAGTCGCGACGCGGATTCGACAACGTACTTCCGGGACAGGACACTGGTCTTCGCAGCGCTGCCGATCAGGGACGACGGGGTGCGGCGCTGCGCTGGAGCCTGACCAGTCGGGTGAACTCGGCGCCGAACACGCTGGCCATCTGGCGCACGGCGAGGAACTGTCGGGCGTCGGTCTGCGCCGCCCCTTCTCCTGCATCGGCCCACCAGAATCCCATCGGCCGCTCGCTGGCCTGGATGGTGGCGATGATGAAGCCCCCAGCAGGCGGCCAGCCGGACAGCGCTTCAGGCAGCTTGCCACGCACGCTGTCCACCTGGCTCGGCGTGATCAGGTAAGCCGCGCGCGGGTCGGCGATCAGCCGCTCCAGCAGCGTCCCGTCAAGGGAGGACAGGCTGGTCGACCTGACCGCGGAGGCATCGCTGAACCCCTGGGTGAAGTAGACGGCAGTGCGATCGGGCTGGCGCATGCGCAGAAACAGGGCGAAGCGCGGCAGACCCGCGTCAACCAGAAATGCGGCGGCGGCGCGCAGAAACTCCGGCAGGGCCGAGAACCCCTGCGCACGGCAGCGCTCGGGAAAGGCTGCCGCGGCCGGCCCGGACCGCTCCACAGCCTGCCCCGAAGCCGGCCGGACCTGCTGTGTGCGCCGCCTTGCGGCAGGCGGCGCTGGAGCAGATGAAGCAGTAGCAGCTGGCGACGCAGCCCGCGATGCGGGCGGCTGCGACACGGTGCGCCCGGCCGGGATGCGGATCAAGCGCGCCGCAGGCGCCAGCAGGCCGCGGGTGTAGAGAGTCTCGCCACTGGCCTCGATGGCGGCCCGATGCAGGTCGTTGAGCACGCCGTCGGCGGCCCGATTGAGGCAGGTCGCAGCCGCGCCGACCAGGCGTCGGCAACGTGTCGAATGCCAGCCCACCTGGGTTTCGAGCGCCAGGGCATAGGCCAGGGAGCAGCTGACCAATGGCTCCCGCAGCACCCTCGCCAGCTGAGGAGGCAAGGGCTCGGGGATGTCGTCGGCCCGGGCACGGCGCGCAGCAGCGGCCATCTGAGCTGGACTCAGCCGGGCACGCCCCGCCATCGACCTGGCGTCGACGAAGCCCAGGTCTTCGAGATGAAGCACGTTGAGCGCATCGAGATCGAAGCCGAGCACGCTGCGCTCGACCGCCTGGCGCCTTTCCCCCGCGACCACCCGGCGCTCGATCTCGCGGGCGAGGTCTGTGTCGACCAGGGGCAGCTTCCACCGGGCGACGCCCAGCAGGGCGGTGATCCACATGCGCTGCTCGGCATCGGCCACCCGCCCGTGGCGCATCCAGCGGGCATGGAACAGGCAGGCCAGCCGACTCGTCGCCATGGCCTGAAGCGCGCGCAGGTGGTCCGGTTTGCCCGGGTCCAGGTGGCCTGCCTGCCAGCGCTGCATACGCAGCTTCAGCGCGTCGCTGCCAAGCATCCGCAGCACATGCTGCAAACCGCTCAGATTGGCGGCGATCCGCGGCGATCGGCAGGCCTCAACCATCAGCGAGAGCGCCACCGGCAGGTCGAGCTCGATGCCCGGCTGGACGGCATCGAGGTCCGCAGCGTCATCGCGCAGCGCCTTCCAGGCCGCCGCATCCGCGACGGCTGGCAAGCTCACGCCGAGCAGGCGCTTGCGCCAGACAGACAACGGATCGGCGTTGGGCGCGGGCACGGCGGACGCCATCGGGATCTCCGGCGGTTCGGTGGAGTCCCTGCCAGTCTAGCCCGTCGCCACGGCGAGGTCGCCGCGCATCGGCCCAGCCCTCGCTACGAGTCGGGTCTTCCGGCCTACGCCGCCCAGGGCGCCGCGAATGCGGGGGCCGGCCGGGGCGGCGCCTGCCGGTCTGCTACACGTTCGCGGCACGCCAGGCGGCAATCAGCCCGGCCTCGCGTTCGCGACTCATGCCGGCGCGCGGGTTGGCCTGGCGTTCCGGCGGCAGGCTGCCATACCAGTCCATCAAATCGGACACGGTGTCGGCGAGCGGACGGAAGCTGAGCCCTTCGCCGACCGCGCGCCGGATATCGATCTGCGCAAAGCCCAGGCTCTCGCCCTCGGCGGGAAACCAGATCGGCAGGTCGCCGCCGAACTGCACCTTCTGCTCGCGCAGGAAGCCGGTCGGCACGCTGACGAAGCTGGCCTTGCCGCCCAGCGCGACATTGAGCTGGTCGAGGAAAGCCCGGGTCGACAGCGGACGAGCGGGACCGGTTGCATGGAAGATGCCGGTGCGCCCGCGCTCGACCATGCGGATGGTCCACTCGGCAAGGTCTCGGGCATCGATGAACTGCAGCGGATCCGAGCCGTCGCCCGGCATCAGCACTTCTCCGCCCTCGGCCACGCGCCGCGGCCAGTAGGTGAAACGATCGGTTTCGTCGCGGGCGCCCACGATGTAGCCGGGGCGGATCACCGTGACCCGTCCCGGGAACCAGCGCTCTGCCTCGGCTTCGCAGGCTGCCTTGAGCGGGCCGAACAGCTCACCCATGTTGGCGATGAGGCTGTCCCGGGTCTCCTTCAACGGGTCCTCGCCGGTGTAGACGGCGAGCGGCGCGTCCTCGCGCATGCCGGCCGTCGAGGTGTCCCGGTAGACCGAGATCGACGAGATGTAGACGTACTGGCCCACCTTGCCCTTGAGCACCTGTCCGGCATCGCGGACCCAGTGCGGGACGCTGGTCGGGTTGTCGATGCAGACATCCCACTCACCGTCCTCCAGCGCCTTGAGATCGCCGGTCTCACGGTCGCCGTGCAGTTGCACCACCTCGCCCGGCCACTCCGGCGAGGGGCGCTTGCCGCGATTGAACAGGGTGACGTGATGGCCTCGGGCCAGCGCATAGCGGACCTGGGCGGGCCCGGTGAAACCGGTGCCGCCGAGGATCAGGATGCGCAGCTTGCGCGGCGGTGCCTCAGCCATCGCCCGGCGCAGGGGCAGCGGCAGAAGGCCGGCGCCGGCGGCAATGGCAGCGGCGGCAAGCAGTTCACGACGTGTGCTGGGCATTCGAGATCTCCGTGTGCGGCAGGGGGGTGTCGGGGGTGGATTCGCGGGTTCTGCGCTGGTAGGCGCGGCCGAGCCACCAGGCCAGCGCCAGCCACAGCAGGGACAGCGGGGCCGCGGCGCCCAGCGCCACGCCGGCCACGCCGGCGCCCAAGGCCAGCAGGCCCGTATGGGTCCAGGCGCCGAGCTGGTCTCCGGCGCGGAACACGAAGGTGTCGACCAGATTCTTGGCCTTGAACCGGGTCTCGCGCGACAGCGGGAAGTAGAGAATCTCGCGCGCCGGCACCGACAGCGCGAAATGGGTGGCCCGGCGGAGCGCCTGGAAGGCAATCAGTACGCCGATGCCCGGCGCCAGCCCCAGTGCGACGTAGCCGACCGTCGAAAGCAAGGGCAACAGGCACAGGGTCAATGCCACGCCCAGCCGCGCGAGCACGCGTGAGCTGAGGAACACCTGGGCCAGCAGGGTCAGCGCGTTCGACCACAGGTCGACCTGCGCGAACAGGCCGGCACGCTCGTCCCGGCCGGGCAACAGCTCGGAGATGATCTGCGCCTGCAGGAAGTACAGAAAGGTGGAACCGATGGTGTAGAGCGCCATGAAGCCGCACAGGGCCAGCAGGTAGGGCGAATGGAGGGCTTCGCGAAAGCCGGCCAGGGTCGAACCGCCGATCACCTCGGCGCTGCGAACGCGCTGTTCGGCATCATCCTCCTGGCGGCAGGCGAGCAGGCCCCGCGCCGCACGCAGGGCAAACTCCAGCAGCAGCGCGGACACCAACAGCATGCCGCCGGCACCCAGCGCCTCGACCAGCAGGGTGGTCGCCGCCGCACCGACCAGGGCGCCCAGCGTGCCGCCGGCGGCGACCAGCCCGAACAGCCGCCGCGCCTGCTCGCGGCGCAGGCAGTCGATCAGCAGGGTCCAGAACAGGGAGACCGCAAACAGGTTGAACAGGCTGACCCACCAGTAGAAGGCGCGTCCGATCCAGACCTGCCGATCCTCGGCCATCGATGCGAGCAGGCCAAAGAACACCAGCAGGCACAGCATCAGCGCGCGATAGCAGATCGCCAGCAGGCGTGTGCGGTCGACCCGCGCCACGGCCGCGGCGAACAGCGGGTTCAGCAGCAGGGTCAGGACGAGGGTGCCGAGGAACATCCAGGGAAGCTGCTCGATGCCGCCAGCGACCCCCATGGCATCGCGGATCGGTCGCAGCACGTAGTAGGCGGCCAGCACGCAGAAGAAGAAGGCCATGGCCAGCGCGGCTACCCGCCCCTCGCCGGGACGCAGGTTGGCCAGGGCGTGCAGAGGACCGGATCGGGTTGTCTCGGGGTGGGCCATGTCTGCGCGGGTCGAGGGAACGGGCAGAGCCTCGGCGCGCCGCTGCGCCGGCCCATGCGCAATCAGTCATGGGCCGCGCCGAAGCGAGGACCCGGCACGCCCGGACGTCGGCGTTGACCGGCCGCGCGGCGCTCGGCACACTGCCGGCGCATGGCGAAGACCCCTCCCCCGCCCAAGGACGACCATCCGGTCGCGGACTTCGAGCGCTCCCTCGACGAGCTGGAACAGCTGGTTCAGAAGCTCGAGAGCGGAGACCTGTCCCTGGATGAGTCACTGAAGGCCTACGAGCGCGGCATCGCCCTGTACCGCGGCTGCCATGGCGCGCTGGAGCAGGCCGAACTGCGCGTCCGCATGCTCAGCGATCCCGAGAATCCGGACAGCGCCGTCCCGTTCGATGAGCGCTGAGTCCGGCGCGCGCCTGCGCGCGCTGAGTGAACGTGCCGAGGCGCGCCTCGATGCCGTTCTTCCTGCCGCTGACGATACGCCTGAACGCCTCCACCAGGCGATGCGCCATGCCGTGCTCGGCGGCGGCAAACGGCTTCGGCCATTGCTGGTCTACGCCGCCGGCAGCGCGCTGGGCGCAGAGCTCGACCGGCTCGATGCCGGCGCCTGCGCGGTGGAGCTGATCCACGCTTACTCCCTGGTCCACGACGACCTGCCGGCCATGGATGACGACGACCTGCGCCGTGGTCGACCCACCGTCCACGTGGCCTTCGACGAGGCCACCGCCATCCTCGCCGGCGACGCCCTGCAGTCGCTGGCCTATTCGGTGCTGGCCGGCGCGCCGCTGCCTGCCGAGGTGCGGGTGTCCATGCTGGCCTGTCTGGCCGAGTCCGCCGGTGCGCCGGGCATGTGCGGCGGCCAGGCCATCGACGTCGAGGCCGTGGGCCGCGAGCTGGACCTTGCCGCCCTCAAGGCCATGCACGCGCGCAAGACCGGCGCCCTGATCCGGGCCGCGGTGCGGCTTGGCGCCCTCGCGGCCGGTGCCGGGCCGCAGCGCCTCGGCCATCTCGATCACTATGCCTCGGCGCTGGGCCTTGCCTTCCAGATCAAGGACGACCTGCTCGACGTCGAGTCCGACAGCGCCACCCTCGGCAAGACCGCGGGCAAGGACGCCGCGGCCAACAAACCGACCTATGTCGCTGCGCTAGGCCTCGACGGCGCGCGCCGGGCCCTGGACGCCGAACTGCAGTCGCTTCACCGGGCATTGTCGCGGCTGGACTGCGACACCTCCCTGCTCGCCACGCTTGGCGAGATGGCCGCCCAGCGCAGTCACTGAGGCGCCCGGCCGGGCCAGGCAACCGCTCAGCCCAGCGAAGCGAGCCTTGCCTGCAGCGCCACGGGGCTGTCGAATCGCGGAAGGCAGCGGGTGCCCTCGCACCAGTAGACACGCCCGCCGCGCAGCCAGCGCTTGTCCTCAAGGGCTTCGGGGAGCAGGGATGCCTCGGACGCCACGCGCAGCACGTGCAGGCCACAGCCCTCGGCGACACCCAGCACCTCGTTCCAGCGCTCATGCTCGCTGATCTCGCCAAGCCGGGCGATCAGCAGCGGCGTCGGCCGACACAACTCGCGCAGGGCGATCAGCATCGCCGGCGCGCCCTCGGCCTGCTGGCGCAGCAACGGCCATCCGGCCCGCAGCGCCCGCTCGGCGCTGCGCAGGTAGCGCGGCTCTGCAAGCAGCGCGCCCAGCCTGAGCAGGCCCTGCGCCGCGAGCCCGTTGCCCGACGGCGTGGCTTCGCAGAGGAAGGGCTTCTCCCGCCGCGGCAAGGCCTCGGCATCATGGGCGGTGAACCAGAATCCGCCGAAATCGGGGTCCTCGAAGCGCTCCATCATTTGTTGGGCAATCTTCTCGGCCCAGTCCACCCACTCGCAATCGAAACGGCATTCCAGCAGGTCGAGCAGGCCGACCAGCAGGGCCGCGTGGTCGTCGAGGAAGCCGGGCTGGCCGGGGCCCGCGCCGGGCGCGGCGCTGAGCAGGCCTTCGTCACGCCAGAGCAGGCGCTGCAGGTCGGAAGCGAGGCGGACGGCCGCGTCGGCCCAGTCGGCCCGTGCCAGCCGCCGTGCGGCCCGGGACAGCCCGGACAGCAGCAGCCCGTTGCCAAGCGCAAGACAAGCGTCATCCCGCTCGGGCGGCGCACGCCGGGCCCGGGCCAGCTTCAGCCCCTGCAGCAAGGCCTTGCGCCGTTCACGCAGGGCGCCAACCGGCTGTCCCGTCTCTGCGGCGATTTCGTCGAGTGGCACTGCCACACGTAGATGCCAGTCCGCCGGCCCCGCTCCCGGCGGGCCGTCCATGCCGAGATGGCGCGACAACCAGTCGTGCTCGCCGGGCGGGAGCGCCGCGCGGAAGGCATCCTGTTGCCAGAGGTAGTACCCGCCCTCGCGACCCCCGCTGTCGGCGTCCAGTGCCGAGGCATAGCCGCCCTCAGCGCGCGGCATCTCGGCCAGCAGCCAACTGGCGATGCCGGTCGCCGCGCGGCGTGCCTCGTCGTCGCCTTCGGCCGCCCGCGCCGCGTACAGCGGCAGCAACTGGGCGTTGTCGACCAGCATCTTCTCGAAATGCGGCAGCTGCCAGGCCTCGTCGACGCAGTAGCGGAAAAAGCCGCCGCCTACCTGATCCTGCAGGCCGCCCGCGGCCATCGCCGACAGGCTGAGCCGGGCGTGCGCCCGGGCCGCCGGATCCGCCGAGTCGATACACAGGGCCAGCTCACCGCAGCGCGGGAACTTCGGCGCGCCGCGGGCCCCGCCGTGCTCGGGGTCGGCGGCCCGCAACCAGCGCTGACCGGCCTCGGCCAGCGGCCCCTCGCCCAGCGCGCCGCGCTCCGGCTCGGCGAGGCCGTGATGCTGCAGGAAGGGTCCCAGTGTCCGCGCCTGCTCGGCGCGCTCGTCGGGCCGCTCGCGGTACCAGCGGGCCAGCCCCGCCAGCACCTCGCGGAAGGCCGGCAGGCCGTGGCTGCGCTCGGGCGGGAAGTAGGTGCCGATAAAGAACGGCAGCAGGTCGACCGGGTCGAGGAAGGCGGTCAGTGGCCAGCCGCCGCCGCGCCGCTGCAAGGCCTGGTGCGCCAGCTGGTAGGTGCGGTCAATGTCCGGCCGCTGGTCGCGGTCGACCTTGATCGCCACGTAGTGGGCGTCGATCAGGGCGCCGATGGCCGGATCGGCAAAGGATTCGCGGGCCATGACGTGGCACCAGTGGCAGGCCGCATAGCCCACCGAGAGCAGGATCGGGCGGTCCTGCTCCCGGGCAAGCGCGAGCGCCTCCTCGCACCATGGCCACCAATCGAGCGGCTGCCCGGCGTGCTGGCGCAGGTAAAGACTGGTGGCTGCGACAAGTCGGTTGGGCATGGGCGCCTCCCGGGCCCAGTGTAGGGGCATTCGCCCCCCGCTACACTGCGCCCTGCACCACGGAAGGAACCGGACCATGCACGCCAACGAATACCCCATGCTGATGCTGCGTCGCGGCGAGGATCGTCGGCTGCGCGCCGGCCACCTCTGGGTGTTCAGCAACGAGGTCGACGTCGCGCGTACCCCGCTCGACCGCTTCGGCCCAGGCGAGCCCGTGCTGATCGCCGACCACGGCGGTCGCGTGCTCGGCAGCGGCTATGTCAATCCGCACTCGCTGATCTGCGCGCGGCTGGTGGATCGCCACGCCGCTGCGCTCGACCGCTCGCTGATCACCCATCGGCTCAATGTCGCGCTGTCACTGCGCCAGCGCAGCCACCCCACACCCCACTACCGCCTGGTGTTCGGCGAGAGCGACGGCCTGCCTGGTCTGACCGTGGACCGTTTTGGAGAGGTGTTGGTCTGCCAGGCGACCACGGCCGGCATGGATGCGCTGCGCGCAGAGGTCGACGCCGCCTTGCTGAAGGTGCTATCGCCCACCTCGATCGTGTGGAAGAACGACAGCAGCGCACGCAAGCTCGAGGGCCTCGACTCAGAAGTGCTGGCCAGCCACGGCCCGCTGCCGGGGACGCTTGAGGTGATCGAAGCCGATGCACGCTTCGAGGTGGCCACCGAGGGCGGCCAGAAGACCGGCTGGTTCTATGACCAGCGCGACAACCGCGACCGGCTGATGCCCTGGCTTGCCGGCCAGCGCGTGCTCGATCTGTTCAGCTACGTTGGCGGCTGGGGCGTGCGCGCTGCGCTCGCCGGCGCCAGTGACGTCACCTGCGTGGATGCTTCGGCCGATGCCTGCGCCCTGGTCGAGCGCAACGCGGTCATCAATGGCGTCACCGATCGCGTCCGCGCCGCCCGCGTCGACGCCTTCGACTTCCTGCGCAACGCGCGCGCAGAACGCCAGCACTGGGACGTGGTGGTGGTCGACCCTCCCGCCTTCGTCAAGCGCAAGAAGGACTTCAAGGAAGGCGCCCTCGCCTACCGGCGGATCAATGAAGCGGCGATGCAGGTGCTGTCCCGCGACGGTCTGCTGGTCACCGCTTCCTGCAGCTATCACATGCCGCGCTCGGCCCTGCTCGAAGCGGTCCAGGCCGGCGCCCGCCATCTTGATCGCCAGGTCCAGGTCCTCGCTCCCCTCCAGCAGGGCGTCGATCACCCGATCCATGCGGCGATCCAGGAAACCGACTACCTCAAGGGCTTCCTCTGCCGGGTGCTGCCGTCCTGAGGCCGCAAGGTCGGGGGTCGGGGGTCGGCCCCGCGCCCGGAACAGCAACTCAGGGCGCAAAGAAGACCTTCCACAACACCCGAATGTAGTAGCCAGCTTGCTGGCGATCGTCCCTTCCGGGGCGCCTATCGCCAGCGAGCTGGCTCCTACGTGCAACGGCGTTGCCAGGCCCGGTCTGCGCCGCCAAGTAGGCCTTGCCGCAGTCAAATTGTGGGAGTGCCCTCGGGCGCGACCGCGGAGACCCGTTCTGGCCGCAGTCTGTGGTGAATCTGGAGCGCCGCCGTCGCGCCCATGTGCGCTCCTACGGTCGGGCTTCGTTGGGCGTCAGCGAGCCCTATAGGGTGTGCCTTGGCGCACCGATACGGGCGTTCGGACGGTACGCCCGGTGCGGCCAGCCGCACCCTATGAATGTCTGCTTTGCGCCCGGACCGCCCTCGCCTTGCGCGGCGGCGGAAACCCAACGCGGCCTTAACGGATCGATCCATCCGATGGCTTCCGGCACATCCGCCTGCGACGATCGGGCACCGAAGATCGTCGCCGCTGCGGGCGGGATGGTCCGCCCGAACCCATGGAGAACCGTCGATGCGATCCCTGCTCTGCCTGAGTCTGCTTGCCCTGATCCCGATGTCGGCCGAAGCGGTCGACTGGCATGTCGGCGCCGCTGCCACCGATGACTATGACCAGCGCACCCCCGACTTCGGCGCCCGCGTCGACACCAAGAACGGCCGCAGTCTGTTCGGCGGCGTCCGGTTCGACAGCGGTTTCGGCATCGAGGCCAGCTGGCTCGACCTTGGGCAGGCGCGCAGCACCGCGGTGGCCGATGCCGGCTACCGGGTCGACGGCAAACTCTGGTCGCTGGGCGTTACCTATGCGCCTGACACCGGCCCCCTGCAGCCCTACGCAAAGCTCGGCTGGTTCGATCGCGACGAGGACGGCACCTTCATCGGCATCGCAGGTCCGGTGCCGGTGAGCTATGACGACGATGGCCTCGCCGCCGAGGTGGGCGGCCGCTGGTTCGTGACCCGGTCCTTTGCCCTGCGCCTTGGCTACAGCTGGTTCGACTTCGACCCCGACTCCGACGGCAGCGTCCTGTTCGGCGCCGAGTGGCACTTCCGCTGAGCGCAGGATGTCCCCTGGACATCCGGGGACCGGTCGGCGACGGGGCGCCGGCCGCGTTCCCGCGCCGGGTGAGGCGACCCCGACCCCGTTCCCGGTGAGGTACCGCGCGCGGACGGCGGAACCTCGGCTGCCGTCCGGGACCCGAAAGCCGAAACCGGACCCGGGTTCCCGCTGCGCCCTATTCCTCGAGGAACAGCTTCTCGATGAACGGGGTCAACTCGCTGCGGATCATCAGCAGGCAGCCGTTCGGTGACACGAAAGGCTCGTGGTGGGCGCCGGGTCGGGCGAGCAGGAAATCGCCCGGGGTGTACTCGCGGTCGTTCCAGACAATGGAGCCCTCCATGATCAGGCACTCCTCCTCGCCCAGGTGATCGTGCGAGGGAATCACTGCACCGGGCTCCAGCCGCCACAGGCTGGTCTGGGAATTGGCCACCGGGTCCATTCGTAGCGGACGGATCCGCACCCCCGGGAACAGCGGCTTGAAGGCATCTTCCTCCAGCTTGAAGATCGCCACCGGCGGCTGGCCGGCGGCATCGAGCACCCGGGCACGCAGCTTGGCCAGGCGGCGCGCAGACGGCGCCGGCCCGCTGATCGCGGCGAGCAGGGCGTCCTGCAGCGCCGGCTCGATCTCCGGGTAGTCAGCGTCGGTGGGCAGGCCTGGGCGCGCGTCGCTCATCGCCTAGTCCTGGCCCGGAGGGGGCCGCAACACGCCTTGCTCAAGTCTCGAATCCGCCATAACCACGTTCCTGCAGGTACCCGCGCATCGCCAGAAGGCCACGACGCACGTGCGACTTCACGGTTCCAAGCGGCATGCCCAGGCGCTCCGAGATCTCGGGGTGGCTCAGCCCCTCGAGGAAAGCCAGGGACACGCAGCGCTGCTGCTCGCGTCCCAGCACCTCGAAGGCCTTGCGCACCGCGGACTCGCTCTGCAACGCCTCCAGCAGCGCCGGCCCTGCGTCCTGGTGCTGGGAATACGTGAAATCCACGTCTTCCGGATGCAGGGCGCAGTCCTCGTCCGGCCGAGCCCGACGCCGCCTCAGACGGTCGATGGCCCGGCTGTGCGAGAGCCTGACGATCCACGCTTCGACGCTGCCGCGCTGGGCGTCGTAGCGGCCTGCATCTTTCCATACCTGCTGGAACACGTCTGCGACGGCCTCCTCAGCATCGGCCTCCGAGCGCAGGATGCGCATGGCAATGGCAAAGGCGCGTGGTGAGTAACGGTCGAACAGCGCCGCCAGGCCTTGCTGCTGGCCGGCACAGACCTCCTCCACCCAGCGCTGTGGCGCAAGGTCGGCATCATCGGGAGGGAGTCGGCCAGCCGCAGACATCCGGGCATTCTGAGTCCGCCAGGTGACGCCCGCAAGCGCGCTTGAACGTCAGGCGTTGGGCCGGCGTGCAAGCGTGCACGGGTGGGAGTAGCCTATTGGCCGCCCGCCGCATCCGGCGGCAGCGTTGGAACGTATTGCTGTGAACCGGCGGAGATCCGGTCTCACCGCCCGGTGGCCGCCCGCAGGATTGCCCGCCCGCCACCGATCCAGTCCGCGCCTTGGGGGTTCCATGTATCGCACCGCACTTCTTGCTTCACTGGGTCTCGCACTCAGCGCATCGCTTTGTTCAGCTGCCGACCACCGGGATGGCACGCTGGCCGCATCCGATCCGTCAGCCGACCTCAACGACGTCTACCTGTTCATCAATCCGAACGACGCCAGCGAACTGGTGGCGATCGTCACCTTCCATCCCGATGCGCCCCGCGACGCCCGTTTCTCCGATGCGGTGGAATACCGCATGCACTTCGACAACGGCGCGACCGGCGGCCGCAATACCATCACCTGCACCTTTCCTCGCGGAGTCGATGTGAATTGCTCGGGCCTCGGCGGCGCGCTGTCGGTGCAGGGGGGCATCGACCGTACGCTCAGCAACGGCGACCTGCGCGTATTCACCGGGCTGCGTGACGATCCGTTCTTCTTCGACGGGCCGGCCTTCAATCGCACCCGCGCCGATCTGGCACCGCGCTTCACCAATCCGGGCGTGAACAGCTTCCGGAACTTCAACACCCTGATCATTGCGATGGGAATCAAGCACGCCCGGCTGACCAATGGCGGAGCCAATCCGATTCTCAAGGTCTACGGCTCGAGCAATCGCATCGGCGACACCGGCATCTCGGCAGGCCACTCGGGCATGTGGTTCGATGCCTCCAACCCCGGTCACGGCCTGGTGCTGCAGGCGCTGGGAACGGGCGTCTCCGCGCCGGATGCGCCACGGCAGATGGTGGCCTACTGGGCGGTCTACGACAACGCGGGCAACCAGCTGAATGTCTATGGCGTCGGCAATATCGATGGCGACTCGGTAAGTATCCCGGTGTCCAGCGACATCAACGGCCGCTTCCCGCCAGGCAGCAGCGCGAGCATCCAGAACGTGCCCTTCGGCACGCTGGACTTCGACTTCACCGGCTGCAACAGCGGCACAATGCGCGCCAACCCGACCCGCACCGGCTTCGCCCCGGTCGAGATCCCGCTCACCCGCCTGACGCCCGTCGAGGACCTGCCCTGCACCTTCTTCCGCGAAGGCCAGATCGACCGCAACGGCCGACCCGCGGTGAACACCGCGCTGATCAACGTGATCGGCCCTGACAACGGCCTGAAGAACACCTACAACCAGGCCGAGGACATCGACAGCTGGCCCGGCCTGTTCCAGGCCGAGATGCAGGCCAACCTCAGCGCCCTCGACACGCTCGACGGCGTCAGCGGCAACGCCCTGCTGCCGGCAGCGACGCTGGCCAGCGTGCTGGTGGACGACCGCCTGCAGATCGACACCCGGCAGGCGCAGTGCAACCAGTATCTGGCGGTGGAGTTGTCGATTGCCGGCCAGTGCGGCGGACGCACCCTTGAGCGTGACGTCATCGACGACTCGCTGGGCGCCATCGTTGGCCCGGGGGTCAGCGACAACGTTGGCCTGGACGACACCTTCCTGCCGAACTTCCCGTTCATCGGACCGCCGCGGTGAGGCCAGTGGTCGTGGCGCTGGCGGCGACCCTGCTCGCCGCCTGCGCCAGCTCCCGCGAGACCACGCCGGTCAGCGCCGAACGGCCTCCCCCGCTCACAGCCCTCACCGCGGGGCTGTGGCCAGCCGGTCAGGCCCAGCTGCGCACCACGTCCGGGGCCATCTACCTGCACAACCTCGATGCGCGCATCAAGACATTGCAGACACGGCTGCGCGGGGAGGCCGCGCCGGGCGACCACGAGAAGCTCACTGCCGCCCTCTGGCATCGCTATCGGGTCCTTGGCCGGGTAGAGGACGCCGAGCGAGCACTGGCATGGGTGACAGACAGCGCAGCGTCCTCGGCCACCGGCCATTACCTGCGCGCCGTGGTACTGGCAGGATTCCATCGCTTCACGGAGGCGGAAGCGGCTCTCGCGGAGGCCGAGAAGGTCGGCGTCGACACCGACCTCATCGCCCGCCAGCGTGCTGATCTGCTGGTCGCGTTGGGGCGCTACGAGGCACTCGCGGAGGATCTGCGCCGGTCGGCCGAGCCGATCGCCAACTTCGACCAGCTCGCCCACCGTGCCGACCTGCGCGTGATGCTGGGCGACCTCGGCGGGGCCGAGCGTCAGTACTGGGCGGCCCAGGGTCTTTACCGGGACATCAATCCGGTGCCGATCGCCTGGCTGCATACCCAGATGGGCATCGCCCTGCTGCGCTTTGGCGAGGTCGAGCGTGCCGCCACCTTCTTCGCTGCCGCCGTCGAACGCCTGCCCGGCTACTACCTTGCCGAAGAACACCTGGCCGAGTGCGAGTTCCTGCTCGGCCGGCTCGACCAGGCCCGGGAACGTTACTTGCGCGTGATCGAGAGCACCGGCCTGCCTGAATTCATGGCCGCGCTGGCCGAGGTCGAAGCGGCCCGCGGCAACGCCGAGGCCGCGGCCAACTGGAAGCGCCGCGCGCGGGAAGGTTTCAACGCCCTGCTGGACCGGCATGGACAGGCCTTTGCCCAGCACGCCGCCGAGTTTTTCCTCGGCGAAGGCGACATCGCCACCGCGCGGCGCCTGGCGGAGGAGAATCTGGCCCTCAGGCAGGACGCCGGCAGCTGGCTGCTGGCTGCCGAGGTTGCGCTGGCTGAAGGCCGCCAGCCCCGCGCCTGCCATGCCCTCGCCCGCGTCCGCGCCGCCGGCCTCGCGCCGCCGGAGCTGCGCGACCTCGAGTCGCGCGGTGCCGCCTGCCCGGCCCCGTCCGATCAGGCGGCCAAGGGCTCGGGATAGGCTGGTTTGGGCGCAAAGAAGACGTTCATAGGGTGCGGCTTGCCGCACCGGGCGTACCGTCCGAACGCCCGTATCGGTGCGCCAAGGCACACCCTATGGGGCTTCGCCGACGACGCCCAACGGAGCCCAACTGTGGGAGCGCCCTTGGGCGCGACCGCGGCGCCACGGATTCACCTCAGACCGCGGCCAGAGCGCGCCTCCGCGGTCGCGCCCAAGGGCACTCCCACAGTTTGACTACGGCAGGGCCTGCTTTGCGGCGCCAACCGGATCTGGCAACGCCGTTGCGTGTGTAGGAGCCAGCTTGCTGGCGATCGTCCGGTCCGGGGTGCCTATCGCCAGCAAGCTGGCTCCTACATTCGGACTATGCGGTACGTCTGCTTCGCGCCCCGACCTGCCATTCTCCCCGCAAACCGACGCCGGGCGGCGTGCCGCGCTCAGTTCGGTGCTTCGATGCTGACCTCGCTCTCGAAGTCGTAGTGGATGGTGACGCTCTGCGATCCGGTCGAGACCACGCGAACCGGCAGACCACTGTCGCGGCAGATGGCGGCGACGGCCTGGGTCGAGTCCTTCACTCCCATGAACTCGCCGCTGGCACGGTAGCGGTACAGGTCCGACTCGCAGCCGTTGATGGTCTCGCTGCCCTGCTGGACGACGTCGCTGACCGAAGCCATGCCGCGCTTCATCGCCTCGCGGCTGTAGCTGGCGATCTGCTGGCTCATGTTGATCGGCATCTTCATCCACTGGCCGCCGGCATTCATCCAGGTGCCCTGCGGGAGGATGACCATCTCGGTATCCGGCGTGCGCAGGTGGTAGCGATCGGGGAAGATGACCTGCATCTCGGTACCGTAGGGCCGGCCATTCACCTGGGTGTCGATGCGCGCGCTGTAGCGCCCCTTGTCCATGGCCTTCTCGAAAGCGTCGACCAGTTCGTCGCGGTCACTGGCCGCAACCAGGGCGCTGGCGCCCAGCAGGGCGATGCCCAGTCCCAGTCGTCGTGCGTGCTTGTGCATGGCTGCCTCGCAGGTGTGGGTGACCCGATCATATACGCACACCGTCCAGGGGCTGGATCCAGCCCGGCTTCGCCTCGGCGCAGCGCCCCATGCGGGTGCGTAGGGTCACCTTCATAGAGCAATTGGTCTAAAATGCGCGCCGCCCGGGCCCGGCCCGGACGTCCAATACGCTTTCTCCCCCACCAGGACGCGTCCGCAGCGCCACGCCGCCTCCGGCCCTTCTGCCCCGACGCCCCACGGAGCCGCACATGCTTTTCGAAACCATCGGCCACACCGGCCACGAGCAGGTTGTTTTCTGCCACAACCGCGATGCCGGCCTCAAGGCCATCATCGCCATCCACAACACCGTGCTCGGGCCCGCTCTGGGCGGCACGCGCATGTGGTCCTATGCGACCGAGCAGGAAGCCCTGAACGATGTGCTCCGTCTGTCGCGCGGCATGACCTTCAAGGCGGCGGTGTCCGGGCTCAACCTCGGCGGCGGCAAGGCGGTGATCATCGGCGACCCGAACACCGACAAGAGCGAGGCCCTGTTCCGCGCCTTCGGCCGCTTCGTCAATTCGCTCAACGGCCGCTACATCACCGCCGAGGACGTCGGCATCGACGTCAATGACATGGAGTACGTGCTCAAGGAGACCGAGTACGTGACCGGCGTGCACCAGGTCCATGGTGGCTCGGGCGACCCCTCGCCGTTCACCGCCTACGGCACCGTGCAGGGCCTGCTGGCGACGCTGAATGTCGCCTACGGCAACGAGGACGTGGGCAAGTACAGCTACGCCGTGCAGGGCGTCGGCCACGTCGGCATGGAGTACGTCAAGCTGCTGCGCGAGCGCGGCGCCAAGGTGTTCGTCACCGACATCAACAAGGACGCGGTGCAGCGCTGCGTTGATGAACTCGGCTGCGAGGCGGTGGCGCTGGACGAGATCTACGACTGCGACGTCGATGTCTACAGCCCCTGCGCCCTGGGTGGCACGGTCAACGAGAAGACCCTGCCGCGGCTCAAGGCCAAGGTGATCTGCGGCGCCGCCAACAACCAGCTGGCGACGGACGAGATCGGCGTCGAGGTGGAGAAGCGCGGCATCATTTACGCCCCGGACTACGCGGTGAACGCCGGCGGCCTGATGAACGTCTCGATCGAGTTCGACGGCTACAACCGCGAGCGCGCCATGCGCATGATGCGCGGCATCTACTACAACCTCGGGCAGATCTTCCAGATCGCCAAGCGCGATGGCATCCCGACCTTCAAGGCCGCCGACCGCATGGCCGAAGAGCGCATCGCCGCGATCGGCAAGATCAAGCTGCCGCACATGGGCAACTCGGGCCCGCGTTTCCTCGGCCGCAGCCGCGGACAGTGAGAAGCCCGTGATTCGTGCTTCGGGATTCGTGATTCGTGAACTGCCCGGCGCTCCATGCGCCGGGCCTTCACGACATCGTGCCCCTGCTTTTGCGAATCACCCATCACCCATCACGAATCACGGACTGTCATGAAGGCATTTCCCCTCGGTGAAGACATCGATGCCCTGCGCGAGGCGGTTCGCCGTTTTGCCGAGGCGGAGATCGCGCCGCGCGCAGCGCAGATCGACCACGACAACCTGTTTCCGCAGGACCTGTGGCCCAAGCTTGGCGAGATGGGGCTGCTCGGCATCACCCTGCCCGGCGAGTACGGCGGTTCGGAGATGGGCTACCTCGCCCATCTCGTGGCCATGGAGGAGATCTCCCGGGCCTCCGGCTCGGTGGGGCTGAGCTATGGCGCGCACAGCAACCTGTG
The DNA here is from genome assembly GCF_023156535.1 of Pseudomarimonas salicorniae. Classification (GTDB taxonomy): domain Bacteria; phylum Pseudomonadota; class Gammaproteobacteria; order Xanthomonadales; family Xanthomonadaceae; genus Pseudomarimonas; species Pseudomarimonas salicorniae. The sequence continues at coordinate 59,215 of NZ_JALNMH010000008.1, forward strand.
CGTGCAGAACCTGTTCTACAACGCCAGCGAAGCGCAGCGGCAGAAGTACCTGCCCAGGCTGTGCTCGGGCGAGTGGAAGGGCGCGCTTGCGATGAGCGAGCCCGGCGCGGGTTCGGACGTGGTCGGCTCGATGAGCTGCCGCGCCGAGCTCAAGGACGGGGTCTGGGTGGCCAACGGCAACAAGATGTGGATCACCAACGGCCCCGAGGCCGACGTGCTGATCGTCTACATGCGCACCGCGCCCAAGGAAGCCGGCAGCCGCTGCATGACCGCCTTCATCGTCGAGCGCGGCATGAAGGGATTCTCCACCGCGCAGAAGCTCGACAAGCTCGGCATGCGTGGTTCAAACACCTGCGAGCTGGTGTTCGAGGACTGCGAGATCCCCGCCGAGAACGTGCTCGGCGAGGTCGACCAGGGGGTCAAGGTGCTGATGTCCGGCCTCAACACCGAGCGTCTGGTACTCACCGGCGGCCCGATCGGCCTGATGCAGGCCGCCCTCGACATCGCCCTGCCCTACGCCCGCGAGCGCAAGCAGTTCGGTGAGGCAATCGGCACCTTCGGGATCATGCAGGCGAAGATCGCCGACATGTACACCGCCCTGCAGTCCTCGCGTGCCTATGCCTACATGGTGGCCATGGACTACGACCGGGGCGACCGCTCGCGGATCGATCCGGCCAGCTGTCTGCTGCAGGCCAGTGAAGCGGCGGTGCAGGTCGCGCTGGAAGCCATCCAGACCCTGGGCGGCAACGGCTACATCAACGAGTACCCGACCGGGCGCATCCTGCGGGACGCGAAGCTCTATGCCATCGGCGCCGGCACCAACGAGATCCGCCGCATGCTGATCGGCCGCGAGCTGTTCGCCGGCAAGTCCTGAGCACCGACGGGCCGGCGTTGCCCCGGCCCGACCCGATCCGAAACTTCCCGATCCGGGAATTCCGGCTTGACCTTCGCGGTGTCTTCACGCAGTTTGCAGGTTCGTCTCGCACCACCAGGGACCCATGGACGATCTGGTCATGCTGGAGGACGGGCTGGACCTGCCCGCCACCGCCCCTTCGCCACCACCGTGGAAGATCCTCGTCGTCGATGACGAACCGGAGATCCATGCGGTGACGCGTCTCGTGCTCGGCGACTTCCAGTTCGAGTCCCGCCGCCTGCAGTTCCTGTCCGCCTACTCCGGCGCCGAAGGCAAGGCCCTTCTGAAGGAGCATCCGGACGTCGCCCTGATGTTGCTCGACGTGGTGATGGAGACCGAACATTCGGGGCTCGACGTCGCGCGCTGGACCCGCGACGAACTGAACAATCATTTCGTCCGGATCGTTCTGCGCACCGGCCAGCCGGGGCAGGCGCCCGAGCACAAGGTCACCAACGAGTACGACATCAACGACTACAAGGAGAAGACCGAGCTCACCACGCAGAAGCTCAACGCTACCGTGCGCGTCGCCCTGCGCGGCTACCGCGACATCATGGCCGTCGAGCGGGCGCGCCAAGGCCTTGAGCGGGTGATCGGTGCCTCGACCCAGATCTTCTCCCACCAGCGCTCCTCGGAGTTTGCCTCGGCGGTGCTCTCGCAACTGGTCGCCCTGGCCGGCATGGAGCGCGGCGCCCTTTACGTGCGCGTGCCTCCGCCCGGCAACCGACGCCCCACCGACACTGAACGATTCGAGATCACCGCGGCCACCGGCGAGTTCGAACGCTACCTTTCGCTTCGGCGCGACGAGGAGGCCCTGCCCGAGACCCTGCGCAACTCGCTGCACGCGGCCTTCGAGAGCAAACAGCACCAGTTCCGCGAGGATCACTACGTCCTGCACTTCACCGACAGCCAGCACGGCGAGAGCCTGCTCTACGTAGGGGATGCATGGAACCTGTCCGAGATGGACTTCAAGCTGGTCGAGCTGTTCTGCACCAATGTCTCGATCGCCTTCGAGAACCTGCATCTCAACCAGGAGCTGTTCGAGTCGCAGCTTGAGATGATCTGTCTGCTGGCCGGCGCCGCCGAGACACGCTCGAAGGAGACCGCGGCCCACGTGCAGCGCGTCGGACTCGCCGCGGAAATACTGGCCCTGGCGCTCGGCGAGTCCGCGCATGACGCCGAGATGCTGCGCCACGCGGCGCCCCTGCATGACATCGGCAAGATCGGCATCCCCGACGCCGTCCTCAACAAGCCCGGACCGCATGACGCGGACGAACAGCGGGTCATGCGCGGCCACGCCGAACTCGGCGCGGCCATGCTGCGCAGTTCAAGGCGTCCGGTACTGCAGCTGGCCGCCGAGATCGCCGCCAGCCACCACGAGAACTGGGACGGCACGGGGTATCCGAACCAGCTGGCCGGCGAGGCCATCCCGCTCAGCGGCCGCATCGTGGCCGTGGCCGATGTCTGGGACGCCCTCGGCAGCCGACGCTGCTACAAATCACCCTGGGAGACAGCCGAGATCCGCCGCTACTTCGAGGCGCATCGCGGCAGCAAGTTCGACCCGGCCGTGGTCGACGCCCTCTTCGACAACTGGGAGCGCCTGCAGGCGCTGCGTCAGGACTACCCCGACGCGCCCTGAACGGGCGCCGTCAGCGGCAATTCGATGATGAAGCGCACACCCTCGCCAGGCACCGACTCACAGTCGATCCTGCCGCCCAGTGCCTGGCTGACCAGGTTGTAGACGATGTGCAGGCCGAGCCCACTGCCGCCGCTGCCGCGGCGCGTGGTGAAGAACGGCTCGAAGACGCGGCTGCGCACTGCTTCATCCATGCCGACGCCGTCATCGCTGAACTCGATGCGCAGCCCGTCCCGGGTGCGCGCCCCGGAGATGCGGATCGTTCCTCCGCCGTCTCGGTCGGCGAAGGCGTGCAGAAGCGCGTTCTGGATCAGGTTCGACATCACCTGGTAGACCGCACCGGGCAAGGTCTCGATCTCGATGCCCGACGGGATATCGCAGACCACGGAATGTTTCGAACGACGCAGCCGCGGATGCCAGGCGATCAGGATCTCATCGATGTAGTCGGCCACGTCGATACGCCGCCGGTCCTCGCTGCTCTGGTCCACCGCCACCTGCTTGAAGCTCTTGATCAGGCGGTCCGCACGGTAGAGGTTGCGCAGGATGAGATCGGCGCTCTCTCCGGCCACGTCGGCGAAGGCCTGCAGCTCGCCGCGGGTCAGCCGCCCTTCGCGGAAGCGGTGCACGAAGTCCCGGGTGCAGGACTCGAGATGCGAGGCCGCGGTCACCCCGATACCGATCGGGGTATTGATCTCGTGGGCGACACCGGCCACCAGCCCGCCCAGTGCCGCCATCTTTTCCTGCTCGACCAGCTGGCGCTGGGCGCGTCGCAGGTCGGCCAGGGCGTCGGCCAGCTCGCGGTTGGCAGCGGTCAGCGCCGAGGTGCGCTCCTCGACGCGGCGTTCGAGCTCGCGGTTGGCCTCCTCCAGCGCCGCCGCCGACTCCTTCAGCTCGGTGATGTCGCTGGTGGTGCCGGTCAGGCGCAGGGCACGCCCGGCCTTATCGCGCTCGGCCACGCGACCGCGGCTGCGCAGCCAGACATAGCCTCCGCCGACCCGTTCGACGCGTACCGAGACGTCGAGAACGTCATTGTCGCCTTCCACCACCCGGGCCAGGGCTCCGCGGAAGCTTGCCACGTCGTCCGGGTGCAGGAAGCGGCTCAGGGCGCGGGCGTCCTCGACGACTTCGTCGGATGATGCGCGCACGTGGAGCAGCGGGTTCTCGCGATGCAGTCGATTGGTCTGCAGCTCGAATTCCCACATCTCGTCGCCCGTGCCCCACAGGGCCAGCTTAAGCCGCGCCTCGCTCTCCGCCACCCGGCGCCGCGCCTCGCGCTGTTCGCGCTGCCGCTGGGTGGCAAGCCAGAGCAGCAGGCCGCCAAGCAGAATGGTCGCCGGCACCGCCAGGTAGGCGATACGCTCGGACGGCTTCTCCACCTTGGGCACCACGACACGCACGCCAAGCAGTTCCCCCGCCTCGCCCTGGGGCCGCCGGGCACGGGCCAGGAACAGGTACTCACCGGCCGGCAGATTGTTGTAGCTGGCGAAGCGGCGCCGCGCGTCGGTGTTCCGCCATGGCTCGAAGGGCTCGAGCCGGTATTCGAAGTGAATCTGCTCCGGCGAGGAGAAGGTCAGCGCGGTCAGCTCCAGGCTGAAGTCATCCACGCCCGGCTCCAGCAGCAGGCGGTCGCCGCTGCCAGGGTCGCGAATCCACTGCCCGACGCGCCCGCCCTCCAGGAGCGAGGCCGCCCCTCCCAGCTCGTGCACCGCGCTGATCGCGATGCCGGTCGGCGCAGGCGCCGGCTGCACGTCGCGGGGGTCGAACACACTCAGCCCGCGAGGCCCGCCGAACAGCAGCCGCCCGTCGTCAAGCCGCGCGACGCTGCCGATGAAGTAGCCGCCGCTCAGCGCGCCGTCGGACACCCCGAAATTCTCGATCGTGCCGGGCCCGGGATCGATGCGCGAGAGGCCCACCGTGGTGCTGACCCAGATCCTCCCCAGATGATCTTCGCGCATACCGCCGATCGCCTCGGCGGCCAATCCGCGGGAGCGGTCGAAGCGCTCGAACGCTGTCGCCCGCCCACTCGCGTCCCGCGTCACCCGGTGGACGCCGCCGCCCTGGGTGCCCATCCACAGAGCGCCGGTGGCGTCTTCGTATAAAGAGGTGACGAAGGGGTGCCCCAGGGCGCCCGCCGCATCGGGCTGGGCCGGATAGCGCTCGAAGCCGGACCGGTCGGGCAACAGCCGGGCGGCCCCGCGATGGCGGGTGCCGACCCAGACGCTGCCGTCCGCCACCGGCACCACAGCGGTCACGTCGCGGCCCGGCAATGATCGCTCGTCTCCGGGCACCTCGATGCGGTTCTCGAAGCGCTGGCAGCCCGCGCAGAGCCAGGACAGGCCGCCATCGGTACTGCCGACCCAGAGCGTGCCCTCGGCATCGACCGCCAGATCATAGGTCTCGCCTTCGGGAACGTTGAATGCTCCGCCCGGAGGCAATACCTCCACCTCGCCGCGCCCGCGCCAGCGAGCCAGTCCGCGACGCCCGAAGGTGATCCACAGGGTGCCATCGTCGGTTTCGGCCAGCGCCCGGACCGAACCGGCGGTGCCCTCGGCACCGTCCGCGCCCGGCAGCACCAGACGGTCGGCCACGCCGGCGGTGAAATCCAGACGCACCACCTGATTCAGCTCGCTGAGCGACACCCAGGCACTGCCAGGCGGTCCCGGCAGCACGTCGATGGCGGCGCGCGCAGGGAGGGAGCGCGGGTTGTCAGCGACCGGCCTTGCGGCTGCAAAGGCCTCGGTACGCGGATCGTGCAGGTTCACCCCGTTGAACCAGGTGCCTGCCCAGAGCAGACCGTCGCGATCCTCGAACAATGCCTCGACGCGCGGCGAGGACAGGGCATCACCACTGCTGCTGGTATCCCCGAGCCAGGACTGCAGCAACTCCCCTTCCGGCTGCCAACGGCTCAGACCCGACTGGCTGCCTATCCACAGTCGCCCGCTGCGGTCGAACAGCAGCGAGCGGATCGCGGCGTCCGGCAAGCCGTCAGCCGGATGCAGCACCCGGACGGCCCTGCCCTCCGGATCGACCCGCCAGACTCCGTCGCTGTCGGTACCCACCCAGACGCTCCCGTCAAACGCCTCGACCGCGTCATGCGCGTCCAATGCGAGCCCGTCCACCAGCGGCTGCGGCGTGGCCAGCGGATCGGCGATACGGAACACGCCCTGCGCAGAAGCGACCAGCACCGACCCATCACCCGTCTCCCGCAGCGAGCGAATCTGCCCGAGCGCCAGGCGCCCGGGGTCGATCACAGTCTGCAGCGGCGCGTCGGGCTCCTGAAGGTATTGCAGGTGTCCGCCCCCCGATGCGACCCACAACCCGCCCCAGCGGTGGGCCAGCAGGGCCTGCACCGGATTGGAGGCCAGCTCGCCACGTGAGGGGTCGCCCGGCGGCCAGTGCTGGGTGCGGCTGGAATAGGGATCGAAAAGCGCCAGCCCGCCGTTCTGCGTGCCCACCCAGATGGTGTCGCCCGGGCCCATGGCCAAGGCGCTGATGTGGTTGTCCGGCAATCCGCCGCGCTCTTTCTGGTGCCGCAGGTAGACGCGGAATTCGTACCCGTCGAAGCGGTTCAGGCCTTCCTGCGTGCCCAGCCAGATGAAGCCCTGGCGGTCCTGGGTGATCGCCCGAACGGTGGCCTGGGAGAGCCCTCGATCCACCCCGAAGTGGCGAAAGCGCACGGTCTCCATTCCCGCGGCATCTGCCGCCCGAGCCGGACCGATCGACCCCGGCACCGCGAGCAGCGCGAGCGCGGCGCACACCGTCGCCAAGCCCAGTCCCTGCCCCGCGCCCAGGCGCCGGCCCGCTGCCCGGTCATCCCCGCTTCTGCGCTCGATTGGCGGCGCTGCGACCAGAACCCTGCCCCCCGTAGCCCTCCAGCTCTTTCTACTCCATCTGCGGTGGCGGAGCGAGCGCATTCAAGCGCCATCGCGTTCCGCCCTTGAAGCGCTGCCCCGCTGTCCCCATACTCACCCATGTCACCGACTTCCCCGGGGGTGTCCTGGCTTCGACGGGGGCTGCAAAGTCGACTGGCGCATGCCGAGGGGGTAGCTTTCCTCGTTAATCCAGCTGCAAAAACTCAGACGCCAACGACGACGTCTACGCTCTCGCCGCTTAAGGCGTAAGCCCCGAACCGACTTGTGCCTGTGCTCGTCGGTGTAGGGTCATTATCACGGGATAGTAGCCGGTGGCGACCCGCCAGCCGGTAGCGAATCAAAGCGGGTATGTCTGGCGGTGTGCTTCGCACGTTGTGTTGCCGCCCAGACGAGAACAAACATCGTGCTAAGCATGTAGTGCCGGAGATGGCGCGTCCTCGGACGGGGGTTCAACTCCCCCCACCTCCACCATCCAGGAAAGGCCCGGAGCGATCCGGGCCTTTTTCTTTGGCCACCGCGTCGCGCCGTGAGGTGGATGCCGGAGCCCGTCGCGGGTCCGCCCCGCCCCTGCTTCGATCCGCACAACAAGACCCGGACGGGGCGTCCTGCCAGCAACAGGAACGGCTGCCCTGCGGCGACATGCCGGGAAGTCCCTGCTCTGGCCAGGCTTGAGCGTTCGAAACCGGCCCGGACCGCGCGTCACCGAGCGTTGCCGCTTCCGGCCGTGAATGAAACCCGCGGCGATCCAGGTCCCACAGACCCCAGCCCAGTCGCTGCCATGCACCAGGGCCCGCTTCGACCCAGGCGAGCAAGCGATGCGTATCGGATCGATCCCGCAGGCGCGTTTGCTAACACCTTGCACCCCATGTACCATGCCTGCACAGGGTACATATGGATCATGCATGACATGGAAATCTCTGTTGACCTCAACCATCCCGACCCACTGTTCGCCCAACTGATCACTCAGATCAAGCAGGCGGTGCAGCGCGGCGATCTGCGCGCCGGCGACCCACTGCCATCCATCCGCCAGTTGGCCACCGACCTGGAAATGAACAGCAAGACGGTGGCGAAGGCCTATCGGCTGCTGGAGCGTGATTCGATCATCCAGACCCGCGGCTACCGCGGCACCTTCGTTCACCCTGACGCCAAAGCCAACAGCTCAGTCGATCTCAAGGCCTGGGCACTGCAAGTGCTGGGCGAGGCAATTGCCCGGTGCCGCGAAGCCGGCGTCACCGATTCGGAAATCCGCATCGCCATCGCTCAGATCCTCAACGAGCGCACCAACTGAAGGCGCCCGCGGGTAGGCGCCGGATCCCGGCCACCATCCCGACGCCTCGGCAAGGAGATACATCATGCTAAGAGAAATGATCTTGTTCAGCCTGGTTTTTGCCTGCCAGATCCTGGTGGTGTCCTACTACCTGCCCAAGCTCATGCTGAGCCGCGTACGCCGGGTAATGGAAAACTACCCGCCGGCCAGCTACCCCAAGCTGTATCCACAGTCGATCGAACGCTATGGGATCGGTCTGAGCGTGTTTGCCTGGGCCCACCGCGTCGTGCTCATGCTCGGTCTGCTGACTCTGGCTGCGGTGTTGTTCTGGGTCGATCACGCCAGCTTCGCCAGCGATGGCCATATTTCAGAGGCCTGGCCCGCTGCATTCGGAATGATTCAATTCCTGCCCTGGATGCTGCTCGAGATCACCGGCTACCGCCAGTTCAAGCTGATGCGGGAAGCCAACGCCTCCAGCCCGCGCAGAGCCGAACTGCGCCCGCGCCGGCTGCTCGACGCCATTTCGCCCTGGCTGCTGCTCGCAACCGCGCTCATGGGGCTCGGCGCCATCGCCTTCGACTTCTATGTCCACGACCTCGACTTCAGCCTCGACCGCGACAGCACCCAGCGCGCCATCATGCTGGTGCTGACCAATGGCTTCATGCTGGCGCTGAGCGCCTGGCTGTTCTACGGCAGAAAGCTTGACCCGCATCAGTCCGCCGCCGATCGCTGGCGCCAGTCCAAGGTCCAGTTGAAATCGATGGCCTTCGTCAGCATGGCCATGAGCGTCTTCTTCTTCACCCGGGCCGCTGGCGACGTGACCGATATCGCCTACCTGGATGCACCCCTGATGAGCCTGTACTTCCTCGCCATTGCGCTGCTTTCTCTGGGCTACTCGCTGAATCGACTCAAGCCCGAAAACCTCGACCTCGAGGTGTACCGGAGCGACGCCGTCGGCAGCCAGGGCGACGCGCTCCCGCGCTGAGCGACCCCAGCGCCTGACTCGGCGCTGGCCAGCCTGATCCGATGACGGCGGCCGCTGCCGCCGTCCATCCCACTCAATGTCCCTGTCATCAACCCGACAGCCACGGGAGGAGCCCGCATGTCCGCACGAAACTCCACATCTCACTTTCTGCTGGGCGCGATCCTCGCGCTCTGCTCGCTCGGCGCATGGGCCGGCACAGCGCGGGGCAATCCGGCGCCGATGAAGACGCCGGCTGGACAATCGTTTGCACCCGCCTCCCCCGCCGAGGTTGGCCTGGACCCGATGGCAATCGAACAGCTTGTCGATCAGGCACAGGACCTGGTCGATCAACAGGACATCGTCGGCGGCGAACTGCTGGTGATCAAGAATCGCCGAACCGTGCTGCAACAGAGCTTTGGCTTCAAGGACCGCGAGGACGGCGCGACGATGCCGATCAACGCGCTCTACTGCGTTCGCTCCATGACCAAGCCGCTGACCGGAAGCGCAATACAGCTTCTGATCGATGAGGGAAAACTCTCGCTCAACACGCGGGTGCACACGGTTATCGCTGCCTTTGGAAGTGGGCAGAAGGCCGACATCACCATCGAGCACCTGCTCAATCACAGCAGCGGGCTGCCGATGAACATCCTGAAGCCACCGCTGTCGCGATATACCAATCTGCGGGCGGTGGCCAATGAGGCCGCGCAGGTGAAGCTGCTGTTCGAGCCCGGCAGTCGATTTCACTACAGCGACGCGGGAAGCGACACTCTGGCCGCGGTCATTGAGGCGGTGAGCGGAATGCCGGCCGAACGCTTTATCCAGCAGCGCTTGCTCGATCCGCTGGCCATGCACGACAGCATTACGCTGCTCGCCGATCGCCCCGACCTGATGGCCAGCATTCCCAGCGCGTACTCTGGCGGCAGCGGCAGCTGGAGCAAACACTGGAAGCCGGTGCAGCCGCTGTTCCCGCTGTTCCTCGGCTCGCAGGGCCTGTACTCCACGCCTTTGGACTACGCACGCTTCCTGGCGATGTGGATGGATCAAGGCCAAGTCGGCGGGCAGAGAATTCTGTCGCAGGCGGCGATCGAACGCGGGCTGACCCCGGGCTTCCCGCTGCCTTCCAACCGTCGCCGCGAAGAGGGTTCGCTCAAGTCCTACGCGCAGCAGTGGGTGGTACAGGTCCGCCAGGAAGACGCTGCGTCCGGCACGAGAGCCGGCTCACAACGAGTGCAGATGTTCGGCCACGACGGCTCCGACGGCACCTTTGCCTGGGCCTACCCTGAGCAGGACCTGATGGTGTTGTTCTTCACCCAGTCGCGCGGAACGCTAGCCGGGCTGACGATGGAAACTGCGGTCAAACGACTGCTGGTCGACGCAGAACCACCGCCCGCCGGGCGGCTTGTCGCAACGCCCGCCGACGCACTTTCCGAACTCGCCGGTCTCTACTGGGATCAGGACGTTGAACACGCCTACTACGTGATCGCCCCGCGCGGCGAGCGCCTATCGCTGGACCGCCCCGGCGGCATGCACTTGCTGTTCCGACGTGGCGAGCAAGCCGGCCGGTTCGTCGCTGAAGCCAATCCGAAGGTCTGGATTGAGTTCATTCGCGACGCCGCGGGCCGGATAAGCGCCATGCGCACCTTCTTCGGAGAACGCGTCGAGCTTGATCCGCGCCACCAGCGCCCCGTGGGCCTGCCGTTGCTGAGCGAAGTGATTTCCCGCGTGCAGCGCGCGCATCGAATGGACCTGCTGGCGCAACGGGGTGTCGTGGAGCTCAGCGGATCTCTGGACTATCTGGACCGATCGATGCGCGGCAAGTTCAACACCCGGTTTGATGGCGAACGCAGCCGCACCGATGTGCGCATCGGTCGGGCGAGGCAGAGCATTGCGGTCAGCGGATCGAGCGGCTGGATGCGCTCCAGCGAGACCGGAGAGCAGCCGCTGGATGCCCGCATGGCCGAACAGGAGCGACTGGGCCAGCCCAACGTGCTGTGGGGTGACTGGACCCAGCACTACGCCCATGTCGAAGTGCTCAAACGCCTGACCCTGCGGGGACAGCCGCACCTGCTGGTGCTGGCCATCTCCCGACTGGGAAGCAGCAGCACCTTCTTCGTGGAAGAGACGAGTGGTCGGGTGATTCGCAAGGACGAGCTGGCCCTGGTTCCCGGCGTCGGCATGGTCGGCGTGCAGTCACTGTTCGAGGACTTCCAGGACGTCGGTGGCATGCAGATCGCGTTTCGCACCACGCTCAATTTCGTCCATCGCCAGATTGGCCGGGTTCGGCGGGTGATTCGTCACGCCGCGGTCGGACAACAGGTGGCCGACACCGCGTTCCTGCCCACCGGAGCCGATGGCCCCTAGGGCAGCAGCCTGGCCTCGGTCAAGCGCGCGGGGCGATCATGGCCGCCCCCGCGCGAACCGGCCGAGGGCGGATCGACGCAGCCCCGTCAGGTTGTGGCGGGGCTGTCTGAACGCCCGATGCGACGATCGGGTGCAGAGTTCGCGTCTGCCTCGATCCCTTTGGAGCGCCCGATTGCTGGACCGCGGCGATGCGATCCCTTCGCCATGATTGCAGTACCCAACGCGCGGCGCCCCAGGCTCGGAGCGAACAACACCGGCTACATTGCGACGACGATCTTGCCCTTGTGGGCTGAGGCACCGAAATGCCGGAAGGCGCGTCGCACGTCCTGCTCGTTGAAATCGAACTCCGAGTCGATCACCGGCTGGAAGCTGCCGGCCTCGTACCACCCGTTGAAGCGATCAAGGTCGCGATTGGGTTGCAGGGCGATCACCCGTAGCTGCCGGTGGCAATCACGACCCGGGCGGAACCGGGACAGAGCGATCCTGAGCAGATTGACCAGCTGTCCGCCGACGGTGGCGTAGCAGCCGTCGGGCTTGAGCGCGCGCTCGTAGTCCGCGGGGGCGCGGTCGGTTCTGACATCGATGATCAGGTCATAGCGCTCGCCGCGCCGGGTGAAGTCCTCAGCGTGGTAGTCGATGACGTGATCGAAGCCCCAGGCACGCATGGCGTCGAGCTTGGCTGCGCTGTCGACGCCGGTCACCGTGACGTCCTGCATCTTGAGCAGCTGGATGGCGATGCTGCCCACACCTCCTCCTCCGCCATTGACCAGCACGGACTGACCGGGGCGGAGCTGACCATTGGCGATGACTGCCTGCAGCGCCAGCATGCCGGCCTGCGGGATCGCGGCCGCCTGCGCGAAGCTCATCCCGGACCCCATCGGCCTGAGAGCGCCCTGGGGTGGGCTGACGTATTCGGCGAAGCCGCCGAACCCACAACCGCTGAGGTCCCCGTACACCGCGTCGCCGGGTCGGAACTCCGTCACCGTGTCGCCCACCGCCTCGACCACCCCGGCGATATCCGAGCCGACCACGATGCGCGGTCGCAGCAGTCCGGCCATGAAGCGGTTCGGAATCATCGGCGTGGCCTGGATCAGCCCCCAGTCCCAGTCGTTGATCGACACGGCCCGAACCTTGACCAGCACCCGGTCGGCACTGGGCGTCGGCCTCTCGATTTCACGGATCTCCAGGAAGTCGGGGTCGCCGTACCTGCGCAGGAACAGCGCCTTCATCCGCCCCGCCTCATCCGGCCTCGCTCCCATGCTTGAGCCCATGCCCGGATAGTAGCAACCGTCCAGCCGGCGTTGCCTGCTTTCGATTCGCGCCGGCTCGAACGTCCGGTCGGCAGGACGATCAATAGCCGTGCCGGTATCGGTCTTCCGTGCCGGCGCGGCGAATGCAGGGCGCGGTATCGATCCGTCCCTTTCCGACCGGGCTCGCACCGGACGACGTCGCCTGCTAAAACGGCGCAGTGCTATTCCGGTGGGGTTCTGTGCGCGTCCTTGCTCTCATTCTGCTTGCCTGCTGCCTGCCTGGTTCGGTCACGGCCGGGGAGGTGCTGGCCGGCGTGGCGTCGAACTTTGCAGCGCCGATGCAGGCGCTGGCTCGTGCGTTCGAGGCGCGCAGCGGGCACCGGGTGTCGGTCGCGCTGGGATCCAGCGGGGCGCTGTACGCGCAGGTTCGACATGGAGCACCGTTCGCGGTGCTGCTTTCGGCGGATGCCGAGATACCGGAACGGCTTGAGGTCGAGGGCCTGGCGGTGCCCGGCACGCGCTTCACCTATGCCCGCGGTCGGCTGGCGCTGTGGAGCGCTGATCCGCGCCGCCTCATCGCCGACGGCGAGGCCCTGCGCAGCGGCGATTTCCTGCGACTGGCCATCGCCAATCCGCGTCATGCTCCCTATGGCATGGCAGCCCGCGAGGTACTGGACGCGCTGGACATCGAACTGGGCCGGGAACAGACCCTGGTTCAGGGCGAGAGCATCGCCCAGGCCTACCAGTTCGTGGCCAGCGGCAATGCCGAGCTCGGCTTTGTCGCGCTGTCGCAGGTCTGGCTGGATGGCAGCCTGCGCTCGGGCTCGGCATGGATCGTACCCGAGACCCTGCATGCGCCGATCGAACAGCAGGTGGTGCTACTGAACGCCGGCGCCGGGCAGCCGGCGGCGCGAGATCTCCTCGCCTTTCTCGCCGGCGACGAGGCGCAGGCCATCATCGCCCGCTACGGCTACGGACGCGCGCCCTGATGCCGGGCCCCGATGACCTTCAGGCGATCTGGCTGACCCTGCGCCTGGCGCTGTCGACTACCCTGGTGTTGCTGCTGATCGCGACACCGCTGGCCTGGTGGCTGTCGCGGCGCGACGACGCGAAGCGCCGCTTGATCGGCACCCTGGTCACCCTGCCCCTGGTGCTGCCGCCGACCGTGCTCGGCTTCTACCTGCTGGTCGCGATGGGTCCGCAGGGCTGGCTCGGCCAGTTCACCAGCGCGATGGGCTGGGGCCTGCTCTCCTTCAGCTTCGGCGGCCTGCTGCTGGGTTCGGTGGTCTACTCCCTGCCCTTTGCGGTGATGCCGCTGCAGCGCGCCTTCGAGGCGATCGGGCCGCGGCCGATGGAGGTCGCGGCCACGCTTCGCCAGCCGCCCTGGCGCGCCTTTCTGCGGGTCGCCCTGCCGCTCGCCCGGCCCGGACTGGTCAGCGCCGCCGTGCTGAGCTTTGCGCACACCGTCGGCGAGTTCGGCGTGGTGCTGATGATCGGCGGCAACATCCCCGGTCGCACCCAGGTGATCTCGACGCAGATCTTCGGCCACGTCGAGGCGCTCGACTACGCCCGGGCGCACTGGCTGGCCGGCGGCATGCTGGTGTTCTCCTTCCTCACCCTGCTGGCCCTGGGGCTGCTGCAGCGGCGCGGCGGAGGCTGGCTGCGATGAGCCGGCCACCGCCCACCCGCGTCGCGCTCGACGTGCGGCGCGAGACCTTTCACCTGGCCTGCGACCTCGAACTTCCGGGCGATGGCGTCAGCGCGGTCTATGGGCGCTCGGGCAGCGGCAAGACCACCCTGCTCCGCGCGGTGGCCGGGCTTGAGCCCTCGGCGCGTGGCCGCATCGAGGTAGCCGGCGAGACCTGGCTGGACAGCGCGGAAGGCTTCGATCTGCCGACCTGGCGCCGGCCGCTGGGTTTCGTCTTCCAGGAACCCAGCCTGCTGCCCCATCTGGACGTACTGCATAACATCCTGTTCGGCGCGCCGGGTGGCAGCCGCGCCGGCAGCGCGCCGATCCGCGAGGTCATCGAGCTGCTCGGTCTCGAGGGCCTGCTGCAGCGTACGCCCGGGTCGCTGTCCGGCGGGCAGCAGCAACGCGTGGCCATCGCCCGCGCCCTGGCCTCCGAACCGCGCCTGCTGCTGCTCGACGAACCGCTGTCGGCGCTGGACGCGCCGCGGCGTCAGGAGGTGCTGCCCTGGCTGGCGCGACTCAAGCGCGAGGCGCGCATGCCGATGCTCTATGTCACCCACCAGTCAAGCGAGGTGTTGCAGCTCGCCGATCACCTGACCGTGCTCGAAGAGGGCCAGGTCGAAGCAAGCGGCCCGCTAGACCGCCTGCTTGATCGTCTGCACGGCACCGGCCCCGACGCGGCAGAGCCCTGCGCCCTGCTGCGCGGCGTGGTTGCCGGCGTCGACGCCGCCTGGGGACTGGTCGAGGTCGACTGCGCCGGCGTGCCACTGTGGATCTGCGCCGGTCGCTTTGTCACGGGCACGCCGGTGCGGCTGCGGGTCGAGGCGCGCGATGTCAGCATCAGCCTTGAGCGTCCCCAGCGGAGCAGCATGCAGAACCTGATCCACTGCCGGGTGCTGGCCGTCGAGCCGGCCGCCCAACCGGGCCAGCAGCTGGTACGGCTGGGCTGGGCAGACCAGCAGCTCTGGGCCCGCATCACTTCGCGTTCCATCGACGCGCTGGGCCTCGCGCCGGGCGTCGAGGCCTGGGCCCAGGTCAAGGCCATCGCCCTGCTCGGGTGAGCGATGGCCCCCGGGGCGGGCGTCTACCAGGCCGTCGGCTTGGGATTGCGCTCGTCGAAGCCGCGCTGATGCCAGTAGGGGTAGCTGGGCGTGCGCTGGCTGGCCTCATCGAGGCGGCGCACCTGGTCCTCGCTGAGATTCCAGCCGATCGCACCCAGATTCTGCTCGAGCTGCTCCTCGTTGCGTGCGCCGACCACCACGTTGGCAACGCCGGGCCGCTGCAGCAGCCAGTTCAGTGCGATCTGCGGCACCGTCTTGCCGGTCTCGGCGGCGATCTCGTCGATGGCGTCGACGACGCGATAGAGGTACTCGTCGGCGATCTCCGGGCCACCCTTGTCGCCGCCCTGCGCCAACCGGCCCTGTTTCGGATCCTGCCCGCGGCGGATCTTGCCGGTCAGCCGCCCCCAGCCCAGCGGCGACCAGACCATGGTGCCCAGGCCCTGGTCCAGGCTCAGCGGCATCAGTTCCCACTCGTAGTCGCGGCCGACCAGCGAGTAGTAGCCCTGGTAGCTGACGTAGCGCGACCAGCCGTGCCGGTCCGAAGCGGCCAGCGACTTCATGACCTGCCAGCCGGAGAAGTTCGAGCAGCCGAGATAGCGCAGCTTGCCGTCGCGAACCATGTCATCCAGCGCGCGCAGGGTCTCCTCGACCGGGGTCAGGGCATCGAAGCCGTGCATGAAATAGACATCGATGTAGTCGGTGCCGAGCCGGCGCAGGCTGCCCTCCACCGCGCGGATCAGGTGGTGTCGCGATGAGCCCTTGTCATTAGCCCCCTCCCCCATCGGGAAGGTGCCCTTGGTGCTGATCAAAAGGTCCTGCCGCCGTCCCTTGATCGCCGCACCGAGAATCTCCTCGCTGGCGCCCGAGGAGTAGATGTCGGCGGTGTCGAAGAAGTTGATCCCCGCCTCGATGCTGCGGTCGACCATGCGCTTGGCGCCGGCGATGTCGGTATCGCCCCACTTGGAGAAGAACTCGCCCTTGCCACCAAAGGTCCCCGTGCCGAGGCTGAGGACCGGCACTGTCAGGCCCGAACGGCCCAGCTGTCTGAATTCCATCACAACACCCCGTTTAACGCATAACCACTCTCCACGGGAGTATGCGCGCCGGCGTCTGAAGCTCGCGTATCGGCCACGGTAGGCCCGCGGCATGTGGATATGGCGAGGGGTGGGGCTTGAAGTCGGCGGGGGTCGGTACCGGATCCAGCGCCCACGGGAGGCGGGGATGGTGCACTGCACGGGCCTGAGCGTGCCCCGTCCATTCGAGCTTCGATACCTCAGCCCGAACGGGCACAGGCCCTTCCTGCAAGGTCTCGAACGGGGGCGGCTACCCCCTCCCAACCTCCCCCTCCGCCGCTGCGCGGCGCAAGGGGAGGAGCAAGGCATAGGGTGCTGCCTTGGCGCACCGCGCGGACGTTGAACGGGTCTCGTGCGTAGGGGCTTCGATACCTCTGCCTGATCGGGTTGAAGGTCGCGGCAAGCCGATTCGAGCTACCGAACGTCCAATCTCACCGCCGCCCCCCGCGGCCCGTGGAGCGGCGCAACGATGTGCCCGCTGCCGGGCCGCGGGTGGTCGGGCCGATGCGTTTCTCGAACCAGTGGTCGGCGTAGGGGTTGTCGTTGTAGTCGGCAATTTCGACGTAGCCGTTGCGGGCGTAGAGGGCGCGGGCTTCGGTGAGGCTCCCGTTCGTATCCAAACGCACCCGGCGGCAGCCGAGCTCCAGCGCGCGGGCCTCCAAGGCCTCGAGCAGGCGCTGGGCAATGCCCAGGCTGCGGGAGCTGGGCGCAACCCACATGCGCTTGATCTCGGCGACGTCACGGTCCAGCCGTTTGACCGCGCCGCAGCCCAGCGCCTGACCGTCGAGCCTGGCCAACAGAAGGTAGCCATTTGGCGGCAGCAGTTCGCCGGGGTCGGCCGAAGGGCTCCGCGAGGCGTCGAAGCCGTCCGGAAAGCGCGCATCCAGCTCGGCCAGATAGGCTGCGATGCAGGTGCGGGCGTCGGCCGACTGCGGATCGACCGCGTCGATCTCGACCGCCGCCGCCCGAAGCAGCCGCTCGACCTCGGCCATGGCCGCGACCAGTCTTTCGCGCTGCGCCGGGCCCAGCGGCGCCAGCAGGGAGGCGGCAAACGACTGCGAGCGCTCGTCCAGTTGCCGCCGCTCGCGCAGGCCGCGGGCAGTGAGCCGGACCTCGCGAACGCGGGCATCGCGCGCGCAGGCGCCGACCTGGAGCAAGCCCTCGCCAGCCAGCTTCTGAAGCAGGCGGCTGAGGTATCCCGAGTCCAATGACAGCCGCTCGCGCAGCTGGCGCAGCTCGATGCCCGACTCACCGATCTCGAACAGCAGCCGGGACTCGGCCAGCGGCCGGCCCCGGCCGAGGTAGTTGTCGCTTAGCACGCCGATCCGCCGGGTGAACAGTCGGTTGAAGGCGCGTACCTGTTCGATCATCTCGCGGTCCATTCTCTGACTATAGTCAGACTTTGTCCGCAGACCAAGGCCCCGGCCGCCGGGCCGGGGCCGCCGTCGGACCGGCTCAGTCGATCGAGACGCTGGCGCCGCCGGAAAGCTCGATCAGGTCACGCAGCTCGCGGCCGTCCTCGCCGTGTTTGGCCAGATCCGACTGGTCGAGCAGTCGAAGCAGGTCTGCATGCCCGTAGTCCGCGAGATCGGCATTGCCGCGCAGCTTCTCGGCAAAGCCGGCCACTGCCGCGGCAAAGGCCAGGCGCGGCCCAGGCGCTGCCTTGAGCTCGCGGCGTTCGATGCCGCGCTCGATCAGCCGGCTGTGCTTCTCGTCGGGCTTCTTGTAGCGCAGGCGCAGGCTGGCCAGCGTCGCGCCCGGCGCCACCCCTTCGCGCAGCTCCAGCTCGTACAGCGCGGTGACGTCGTGGCCGGCACCGATCTCGCCGGCGTCGACGCGGTCATCGTGGAACTCCTCGCGCGCGAGCAGGCGGTTCTCGTAGCCGACCAGCCGATAGCGCTCGACTGCCTGGCCGTTGAACTCGACCTGCACCTTGACGTCCTTGGCGATGGTCAGCAGGGTGCCACCCATCTCGGACACCAGCACCCGCCGCGCTTCCAGCGCGTCATCGATGTAGGCGTGGTGGCCGTCGCCGACGTCGGCCAGCTGCTCGGCGATCTCGTCGTTGTAGCCATGGCCGCCAAAACCGAGCGTGGTGAGGGCGATGCCGCCCTCGCGGCGCTCGGCGACCATCGCCTTCAGCGCCTCGACCGAGGTCGTGCCGACGTTGAAGTCACCGTCGGTGGCGAGGATGACGCGGTTGATGCCGCCCTGGGCCAGCGACTGTGCTGCCACCCGGTAGGCGAGCTCGATGCCGGCGCTGCCATGGGTCGAGCCGCCGGCCTCCAGCTGGTCGAGGGCGGCCAGGATGGTGTGGCGGTCGTCCCCCGGGGTGCTGGGCAGCACCAGGCCAGCGCTGCCGGCATAGGTCACGATGGCCACCCGATCCTGCGGACGCAGCTGCTGGACCAGGGTGCGGAAGCCCTGCTTGAGCAGGGGCAGCTTGTCGGGGGCCTGCATCGAGCCCGAGGTGTCGATCAGGAACACCAGATTGGCCGGCGGCAGGTCGCGCTGGTCCACTTCGTAGCCCTTGAGGCCGACCTGCAGCAAGGTTCGCCCCGCATTCCAGGGCGCCGGCGCCAGCTCGGTGGTGATCGAGAACGGCGGATCCAGTCGCGACGGCGGCGTGTAGCCGTGCTCGAAGTAGTTGAGGAACTCTTCGGTGCGCACCGCTTCACGCGGCGGGATGCGACCTTCGCGCAGCATGCGCCGCGCCAGCGTGTAGCTGCCGGTGTCGACGTCGATGGAGAAGGTCGAGACCGGCTGCTCCCGCGACGCCTGCCAGGCGTTCGATCTGAACTCGGCGTGGTGTACCGAACTCCCGGCCTCATCCGCCATGACCCGCGACCCGGTCACCGTGATCGATGCCGGCATCGGCGGCGCCGCCATCTCCTGCAGCGCGGGTGCGGCGGGCGGCGGCGGCGCGGGCATCGATTTCGCCGCCTGCTGCCGTCCAAGGTCCGCCCTGCCCGCTTCCTCCCGCGCCGGCTCCTCACGCACTTCCGATCCGCAGCCGGTCATCGCCCCAACCGCCAGCAGCACCGCGCCCCATGCCATCGCTTTCATGTCCCGCTCCACCTGTGGATTCAGCTGGTGGAACGCGGCGGTGGACGGAACGGGGTTGAGCCCTGGTGATTGATCGAATCGACCGCCTGAGCGTCGGGGCTCAGGGCGCAGCCGCGAGCAGCTCGAGGATTCGCGCCGTGACCGACTGCACCTGGAACTGGTCGATGCCGCCCGAGTCCTGGTTGGACAGGGCGATCAGCACCCAGGGCTCCTCGCCGGCGCGCTCGAGCATCCACACGTGGGTGAGCACGTGGAAGTTCGTGGCACTGCCCGAGGCCAGGCTGCCGCCCTTGTACCAGACCCGGTCCCAGCGGCCGCGCACGTAGGGCTGGGCGACACCGGCTCCGAAGGCGGCGTCGACGCGTTCCAGCGCCTCGCTGCCGCGAGGAAGCTGGCGCATGTAGGCGAACAGCCGGCAGATGTCATTCGGCGTCGCCTGCCAGGTGCGCGTGAGCAGCTGGGTATGGAAAAAGGCGCCGCCACTCTGCGGACCGAGCGGCTCGATCTGGTTGGCCAGAACTGCTCCTGGAAGGCTTCGCTTCCGTCCACGTAAGACAGCGCAGTAGACAGGTCGAAAGACAGGAAAACGTGGAACTGCTCGCTGATTTTGAGGAACGGCAGCAGCAGTTCGGCGGCCTCCGCGGCGGTCGCCTGAACCACCTCGGCGATCCCCGCGCGGCCCAACCGCTCATGCAGCAGGTCGGTAGCCGTGTTGTCGCTGTTGCCCATCATCAGGCGCGCAGGCCTTCGGCCACCTGGTCGCGGATCGGCAGGCGCCGCACGCGCACGCCACTGGCCGCGAAGATCGCGTTGGCCAGGGCCGGGGCCGCGGTGGGGATGCCCATCTCGCCGGCACCGGCCGGATCCGCATTGCTGCGGATGATCTCGACCTCCACATCCGGCGCATCACGCGAAGCCAGCAGCGGGTAGCGGTCGAAATTGGTTTCCACGATGCGTCCCTCGGCCACCGAGGATTCCAGCGCGCGCGCCGTGCTGATGCCGTCGAGGGTCCCACCCATCATCTGCGCTTCGAGACCGAGCGGGTTGATCGCCCGACCCACGTCGACCGCACAGACGCAGCGATGGATGCGCCAGCTACCGGACGCATCCACCTCGACTTCCATCGCGTGCGCGGCATAGCCGCCGAAGGTGAAATGAGCGGCCAGACCCAACCCGCGACGCCTGCCGGGATCCCGCCCCCAGCCGATCCTTTCGGCCACCCGACGGAGCACGCCGGCAAGGCGCCCGGTCTCGAAATTGGGCCCCCCATGCTGGGCGTAGGGCAGTGCGCGGGCCTCGCCCAGGAGGGCAAGGCGCAGGGCGAGCGGGTCCCGCCCCGCAGCATGCGCGACCTCGTCGAGGAAACTCTGCACCGCGAAGGCATTGGCAGTGTGACCGGGCGCGCGCCACGATCCCCGGGTCACCCCGGACTCCACGGCGAACCACTCCATGCGCACGTGGGGAAGCAGGCGCGCGGGGAAGTCGTCGGGATAGATTTCCGGCTTCCACATATCTTCAGCGGGCACGCCTGGGCGCCGTGAGTACTTTGAGGCACTGGCCAGCCGGTGTGCGTAGCCCGTCACCGCGCCCTCCGCGTCGAGGGTCGCGATCAGCTGGTGGTGCCCGAATGGCCGGAAGAAATCGTGGCGCTGCTCGTCCTCACGCGTCCACAACAGCTTGATGGGCTTGCCCGAGGCCTTGGAGAGCAGGACCGCCTCGGCGATGAAATCGTTGCTCAGGCGCCGACCGAAGCCACCGCCGACCCGCGTCATGCGCACCTCGATGTTCATCCGGTCGATGCCGGTCAGCTCATGCACAAGCCGGCTGGCGCCGGCCGGCTGCTGCATCGGGGCGAGCACGGTCACCCGGTCGCGCTCGACATGGACGCAGGCGTTCTGCGGCTCAAGCGGCGCGTGGGCGACATAGGGCACGCGGTAGGTGGCTTCGACCACCCGGGCCGCCGCCTTGCGCGCGGCATCGAAGTCGCCATCGTCGCGGCAGCGGATGCCCTCGCCGCGCAGCAGCGCCTCGGCCTGGGCATCGAGCTTCGCCGAGGATTCCTCCGCGTAGGGACCCGGCTTCCAGCGCACGACCAGGGCACGCCGCCCCTTGAGCGCCGACCAGGTGTCATCGGCCAGCACCGCCACGCCCGGGGCCAGATTGGCGGTCACCGGGGCGCCGGGCGCAGGACCGGGCACGGCCAGGACCTGCCGCACGCCGGGCACTTTGAGCGCCGCCTCGGCATCGAAGCCTTCCAGCTCGCCCTGCAGCCAGGGGCAGCGCTCGATCACGGCGACCAGTGCGCCGGGCAGGTTCGCATCGATGCCATAGGTCGCCCGGCCGGTGACGATGGCGTCGGCATCCACCATCCGCTGCGGGGTACCGACGATGCGCCAATCCGTCGGCGCTTTGAGGGCGAGCTCCGTCTCGGGCGGGACCACGCTGGCAGCTTCGGCAGCCAGCTCCCCGTAACCCAGGCTGACGCCGTCGCCGCGCAGCACCCGGCCCTTCTCGGTGCGCAGCGTCGCGGCTGGCACCTTCCAGCGCCGTGCCGCGGCCTCTACCAGCATCCAGCGGGCCTTGGCGCCCACCTGACGCAGGTCGGCCCAGGCGCCCGGGATGCTGGTACTGCCACCCGCTCCCTGCGGCCCGTACTTCCAGGTCACGCCCGAGCCGTCAGGCAGCGGCACAAGTCCGAGCGGCAGCTGTTCCACCCGGACCCGTGACCAGTCGGCGTCCAGCTCTTCGGCAATCAGCATCGGCAGCGAGGTACTCACGCCCTGGCCGATCTCGGGACAGCGTGCCCCGATCCAGGTCGTGCCGTCGGCCTCGATCCGCACGAAGAGCCCCACGCCGTCGGTCCCGGCCTCCGCCTCGCGCGCGCCCAGCCGCCCAGGCATCTGCCAGGCGCACAGCAGGGCACCGCCCGCGAGCAGCGAGACGCGCAGGAAGCCGCGGCGGTCGATCGCCGCCAGGCTGTCCGCAGTGGCCGAGGTCGCGCTCCGCGCATCCTCGGCAATGGCAGTCCCGGCCCTGATCAGGCTCGGGCCGAAATCGTCGCGATCGGGCGTGCTCATGCGTCCCCCTCCTGTCCGGCATCCCGGGCGATGGCGGCAGGCGCTGCGGCGCGCGTCGGGGTCGGGTCCTGCTCCGCTGCGTCCTTGGGGGCCGCCTTCAGCAGCCCGGCAGCCCGTTTCACCGCGGCCCGGATCCGCGGATAGGTGCCGCAACGGCACAGGTTCGGCAGCGCGCGGATCGCCGCATCGTCGGGGTCCGGATCGCGCGCGAGCAGGTCGGCCGCGGCCATGATCTGGCCGGCCTGGCAGTAGCCGCACTGCGCCACATCGAGTTCCACCCAGGCGCGCTGCAGGGCATGCAGGCTATCCTGCCCGAGCGCCTCGATGGTCGTGATCCGCCGACCTTCGACCGTCGACATCGGAACCACGCAGGCGCGAGCCGCACGACCGTCCAGGTGCACGGTGCAGGCGCCGCAGGCTCCGATGCCGCAGCCGTACTTGCTGCCGGTGAGCCCGGCATGGTCACGCAGGAACCACAGCAGCGGCATCTGAGGATCGCCATCGAACTCGCGTGGCTGGCCGTTCAAGTGAAAGCGCGTCATTGGGCGTCCTCCCGGGGGCTGGCGCTGGCCATCCTAGCCCCCCACCCGCGGCCGTCCCCCTGCCGGACGGCCTCCTCGCGCGTCGATCCGTCGAAACGAGCAGGACATCCGACAAGCCGTGCCGGGCGGCGTTCGACCTTGGGACGCCCGCCCCGCCCCCAATGCGACTCGGCTAAGCTTCCCGCCCCACTTCCGGCAGGGATCGCTGTTGTCATGTCCACGGATGCCGCCATCGAGATTACCGGTCTGGGCAAGACCTACGACACCGGGCATGTCGCGCTCAGCAACGTGTCGCTGTCGATTCGCCGTGGCGAGATCTTTGCCCTGCTCGGGCCCAATGGCGCGGGCAAGACGACGCTGATCGGCATCGTCTGCGGCATCGTCCGCCCCAGCGAGGGCCGGGTGATCGCAGATGGCTTCGATATCCGGCGCGACTACCGCCGGGCGCGGGCGACGATCGGGCTCGTCCCGCAGGAGCTGGCCACCGAAACCTTCGAGACGGTCTGGGCGGCGCTGCGCTTTTCACGGGGCCTGTTCGGCAAGCCGCACGACCCGGCCTTCCTCGAGAAGCTTCTGCGCGACCTGTCGCTATGGGACAAGCGTGACGCCAAGATCATGACCCTGTCCGGCGGCATGAAACGGCGCGTTCTGATTGCCAAGGCCCTGGCCCACGAGCCGCGGATCCTGTTCCTCGATGAACCCACCGCCGGAGTCGACGTCGAACTGCGCCGCGACATGTGGCGGCTGGTGGCCGGACTGCGCGAACGCGGGGTGACCATCATCCTCACCACCCACTACATCGAAGAGGCCGAGCAGATGGCCGACCGGATCGGGGTGATCAACCACGGCAAGCTGCTGCTGGTCGAGGACAAGGACACCCTGATGCGCAAGCTGGGCCGCAAGCAGCTGACCCTGAGCCTCGCCGAGCGCATGGACGCGATCCCGGAGGCCCTCGCCGACCTGCCGCTGGAGCTCGCCCGCGACGGCGAGGCCCTGGTCTACACCTTCGACTCGCAGGGCGAGCGCACCGGCATTGCATCCCTGCTGCGCCGCCTGCAGGAGGCCGGGATCGGCTTCCGCGACCTGCACACCGAGGAGTCCTCGCTGGAGGAGATCTTCGTCAACCTGCTCAAGGCGCCGCGATGAACCTCTACGCCGTCTGTGCGATCTACCGCTTCGAGATGTCGCGGACCTTCCGCACCATCGGCGAGAGCCTGCTGTCGCCGGTGCTGACCACCTCGCTCTACTTCATCGTCTTCGGCGCAGCGATCGGCTCACGGATGGGCGAGGTCGACGGCGTCGGCTATGCGGCCTTCATCATCCCCGGCCTGATCATGCTGTCCCTGCTCAACGAGAGCATCTCCAACGCCAGCTTCGGCATCTACATGCCGAAGTGGTCGGGAACGATCTACGAACTGCTCTCGGCGCCGGTGTCGGTGACCGAGGTGCTGCTCGGCTATGTCGGCGCGGCGACCACCAAGTCGCTGATCATCGGCCTGCTGATCCTCGCCACCGCGCGCTTCTTCGTGCCCTACTCCATCGAGCACCCGCTGTGGATGGTGTTCTTCCTGGTGATGACCGCGGCCAGCTTCTCGCTGTTCGGCTTCCTGATCGGGCTGTGGGCGAACGACTGGCAGAAGCTGCAGGTGATCCCGCTGATGGTGATGACCCCGCTGACCTTCCTTGGCGGCGCCTTCTACTCGATCAACATGCTGCCGCCGTTCTGGCAGACCGTGTCGCTGTTCAATCCGATCGTCTACCTGATCTCGGGCATGCGCTGGTCGTTCTACGGCCAGGCCGATGTCGAGCCGATGATCTCCGCGGCGATGATCAGCCTGTTCCTGCTCGCCTGCCTCGGCGCCGTGACCTGGATCTTCCGCAGCGGATGGCGGCTGCGTAGCTAGTGTCCTCCGCTGAATACCGGCGGGATCGTCCTTTCAAGCGCGGTAGCGCCAAGGGTGATTTCGTTCGCGAAGCACACAAGGCAACGAACCGGCGTACCGAAGCCCCCGTGCCGACGACTGACGGAGGCGGTATTGGCGTTCGCGCGGTGCGTCCGGTGCGGCGAGCCGCACCCTATGGGGCCGGGTTGGAAGCGGCTCAGCGGGCCCTGGGCATCACCAGCCAGAGGACGATGTAGACGATGATGCCGGGGAAGGCGGCGGAGAGGATCGACACCAGCACGTAGAGCAGGCGGACGGCGTTGGGCGACCAGCCCAGCCATTCGGCGATGCCGCCGCAGACGCCGGCGATCCAGGCGTTGCGTGATCGGGCAAGGGGTCGGTGGCTCATCGGGCGCTCCTGGCTGCGTGTCGCCGACGAAGGTCGGCTCTTGGACACTATGCAATCACCGGACGGCCATGCACGACGGGCGTGACCCGGGTCCGGAGCCGCGATTCAGGATCAGCGAGCGGTTCGCAGGGAACGTTTGACCGAGGCGGCCTCTCGTGGAGGCGGCGCCGCGCGTCGATCAGGCCGCGGCGGCGAGCTCGGGACAGCCGGCCTCGGTGCGACCGCCCCAGCACCAGGCGCCTTCGGTGGCGAACAGGGCACGCAGCAGGTCGACGTTCAGGGCGTGGCCCGGGCGACTGGCCACCAGGTGACCCTGGATCGGGCCGCCGGCGAGGTAGAGGTCGCCGATGCAGTCGAGCAGCTTGTGGCGGACGAACTCGTCGCGGAAGCGCAGGCCGCCGGGGTTCAGAACTTTTCCATCCTCGACCACCACGGCGTTGTCGAGGGATCCACCCAGGGCGCGGCCGGCAGCCTGCATGGCAGAGACCTCCCGGGCGAAGCCAAAGGTCCGGGCCGGCGCGATCTCGCGACGGAACCCTTCGGTGCTGAGGGTGAAGTCAAAGCCCTGGCGGCCGATCAGCGGATCGCTGAACTCGATGCCGATGCTGTAGCGGCTGGCCCGGTCGGGCAGCAGCATGGCCCACTTCTCACCGTCCTCGATGCGCACCGGACGCAGGATGCGAAGCTGGCGACGACGGACCGGCTGCGGGACGACCCCGGCCCCGCGGATCAGCTCCATCCACTGCGCGGCGCTGCCGTCGAGGATCGGCACTTCCGGACCGTCCAGGCGCACCAGCACGTTGTCGATGCCACAGGCAGCCAGCGCCGCCATCAGATGCTCAAGGGTCGATACCGTGGCACCGGAATCGTTCGCGATCACCGTGCACAGACGGGTATCGGTGACGTTGCGCCAGGAGGCGGCGATCCGGCCGCGCCCGGCAGGCAGGTCGCTGCGCTCGAACACCACCCCGCTGTCGACCTCGGCCGGCAGCAGCTCCAGGAACACCGACTCGCCCGCATGCACGCCGATGCCGCGGATCGATACCGGGGTGGCCACCGTGCACTGCAGCGGCGGATCTAGGGGCAAGGCGGAAACGGTCATCGGGTGCTCGGCAGGAGGCAGCGCACGGCCATACGGCCGAGAATGTTAAAAAAGCGTAATGCGGACAGTCCAATTTGTCCAATCGATTGTCGGTATGCTTCATATAGCCTTCAGCTATTGAAGCCCGCGGATCGGCGCCTCCGGCCTTTCCGTGGCGCGCGCCGCTGCCCCTCCCTTTTCAGGTCAGGGCCGCTCGCGCAGCAGGGCGATCACCTGGTCCAGCTGGCCGCTGATCCGGGTCAACATCTCAAGGGTCGGCTCCGTGGCGTCCGAGGCCGGCTCATGTCCTCCACGGCGCAGCAGGTTGCGCCGCCGGAGAATCTCGCGACGCAGCTCGGCGGCACCGACGATCCCGGTCAGCTGCATGTCGCTGGCGCCGGCCTGGGCGCCACTGCTGCCGGCGGTCTCGAACTTCAAGGTGCTCAGCTCGAAGCGACGCAACAGCGGCCCCTCGATGAAGGTGACGTCCTGGATGTTCTCCAGTGGAATGGTCTTTTCCACCTGGAACAGGATGCCCTTGCGAAAGCGTAGCGACTCGTTGTCGAGTTCACACTCCAATTCGCGGTAATAGCGCCCCGCCCACCACTGGCCAATGCCCAGCAGCCAGACCAGCGCCAGCGGGATGCCGACGATCGTCATCACCATGACCAGCGCCGCGCTGAGCAGCAGGTAGGACCGGATCAGCGGGTTGAACTCTGCCCGCACCACACTCTGTTCCGACATCGCCGGCATGCGCGGCTCCTCTCTCGGCAGGGGCGCCCGAGTATGGCACGCTGGCAAGGGTGATCCGGCACGGACTGGAGCGATGTCAGGCATGCGCTTCCGCTTATACGAAAACGAGGACCTGCTGGGGCTGGTGGACGGCATGGCGCGGCAGGCGCTCGCCCTGCTCGACGACACGCCGACCGTGCTGCTGGGAGTGCTCCGCCGCGGCGCGCCGCTGGCCGATCGCCTGCAGCAGGCGATGCTCGCCCGACGCCCGGGGCTGTCCCTGCGACGGGTCGACGTCAAGGTCAAACGCTACGCCGACACGCTGGAGCTTCTGCATCCGGAGACGGCGCTGGAAGCACCCGAGGGTGCCGCGCTTGCGAACTGCCGGGTGATCGTGGTCGATGACGTGCTCTACCAGGGGTTTTCGCTGTTCCGGGTCTTCGAGTGGCTGCAGACGCAGTCGGTGGCGTCGGTGCATGCGGCAGTCCTGGTCGACCGCCAGCGCCTGCGCCTGCCCGTGCATGCGGATATCGTCGGGGCGACGCTGAAGATCGCGCCGGGCGACGTCATCGAATGCAACGTCCCGCCGTATGAGGCCGACTTCGCCATCGACCTGTGGCGACCGGGTGAGTCGGTTCCGAAGCAGGACTGAATGCCGGCAGCGAGCCCGGCGAACGAGGTCACTGCGTGAGGCGCGCTGCGAGACGGCTCAGCGCCCCCCACGCCGATCAACGGCTCTGGGTAACCCACTCCCACCGATCCTGCAGGGCGCCCAGCGCGATGTCGTCCGCGCCCTGCTCCAGCAGCCACTGCCGCACCAGCTCGCGATCGACCTCGGTCAGCGAGCCACCGCCGAATCGGGCGATGAATCCGTCCAGCGGCGATCGCTCACCGTCGAACAGCCAGCCCTGAGTATCGATCAGTTCGCCGAGCGGATCCGGCTGGGCCTCGCGCCAGGCTGCGGGCTCAGTCCCACGGATGGAGAACCCAAGCTCCGCGAACTCGGCCAGACGCAGCTTCTTGCGGTGGCGGCGGCGATGGTGCGGGCGCAACGCATGAAGGCGCATGCGGAAATCTCCTGGTGACCGGCCCGAGGTTCGCCGGGGGCAGTTCAAAGCCTAGCCGAATGATCGGCAGGATCGTGGGTATCGCTCGGCGAACACGGCAGATGGAGCCGGGAGAGCACGACGCAGCGATCGACGACACGTGTCATGGGCAAGGCAAACGAAAACGCCGCCACCGGTTGCCCGGCGGCGGCGTCGAAGGCTTCAGTCACGGGCCCTGGGGCCCGCCTGATCAGGCAGCCTTGCGGGTGCGCTTGGCCGGAGCCTTGCGAGCCTTCGGCGCGGCGCGGCGCTTGGCCGGGGCGCGCTTGGTGGTCGGCTTGGCCTTGCCGAAACGGGCCAGCACCGGCTGCAGACGGGTCTCGACCTCGTCCTTGATCACGACGAAGGTGGCCTCGGCACGCTCGCGCACCGGAGCAACGACGCCGTCGATGCGGCCGCGAACGTTCTCGATGGCGCCGCCCACCTGGGCCTTGGCGTCGTCGACGGCCTTGTTGACCTTGCCCTGCAGCGAGGTGCCTTCCTCAACCATGGCGTCATACAGCTTGATGCCCTGCTTGCGGGTCAGCGAAGCGGCGCCGAGGCTGGCGAGCCAGAGCTGGCGGGCGTTGAAATCCGGGTTGCGCTTGGCCGCGGCCTTGCGCGTCTTGACTTGCTTGACCATGGTAATCCTCGATCTAAGGGGTGTTGGATGACTCCCCGGAAACCGGGGTACGCCATGTGGCGTCGTGACGTATCCTAGGCTTCGCGTCTAGAACAAACACACTAGCCGGGCGACGCGCGCGAACCTGCGTATGTCGTTCCGGGCACACACCGAGGCGAGGCGACGATGGCGAAGAAGGGCTGGGCGAAGTTTCCCCACGACAACAAGTCGTTCGACTATTCCGGCGACAAGCTGGCCAAGCACTGGGACGCCCTGCACGCGGGCGACTGCGAGCCCTTCCCCGACGAGCAGCGACTGACAGCGGTGCTGAAGAAGCATCCCAAGGCCGGCAAGGCCGCCGATGCCGCCGCCATCGCGGCGTCCCTGCAGGAGGCCTGGCGCGCCTACCACCGCGGCGACTTCCAGCAGGCCTACGAGGCAGGCAAGGAACTCGGTGCGCTGGGCGCATCGGTGGCGGTCAAGGCGGCAGGGATCCACGCCGTCTACCTGCTCGACGACGAGAAGGCCCAGCTCAAGCGCTTCGAGGAACTCGCTGCGATGGCGGAGGAGGCCAGCGCGGTGCTGCCGGACGATCCCAACACCCACTATCGCTATGCCTTCGCTCTGGGCCGCTACTCGCAGGGCATCTCGGTGACCAAGGCGCTGTCGCAGGGCCTCGCCGGAAAGGTGAAGGCCGCATTGGACAAGACCCTCAAGCTTGCGCCCAAGCACGCCGAAGCCCACTCGGCCCTCGGCCTTTACCACGCGGAGATCGTCGGCAAGGTCGGCAGCATGATTGGCGGCCTCACCTATGGTGCCAAGGCAAGCACCGGCGAGGAGCTGCTGCAGAAGGCGATCAAGCTGACGCCTTCGGCTCCCATCGCCCATGTCGAATACGCCAACGGGCTGATCCTGCTGTATGGCGACAAGCGTGAGGACGATGCCGCAGCAGCCTATGAGAAAGCCGGCAAGCTCAAGCCGCGCGACGCGATGGAGAAGCTCGATGCGGAGTTCGCCAAGGCCCAGATCGAGGACTGAGCCGGGACGGGCTGCACCTGTGGGCCGCGCCGCGGCGCTGCTGTGCCTGGGGTTGGCGACCGGCGTCGCGGCCCAGCCGGTCGCAACGCGCAGCGAAGCCCACCTGCAGCTCGGCCGCCTCGATGCGCCGAGCTTTGCCGGGGGCGGCACGGCGCAGACCCGCATCCTTACCCTGCAGAACGCGACGCGCTGGGAGAAGTTCGAGTCCTTCGGGTTCCTTGACCTGGTCAATGATGACCGCCGCGACGGCTTCAACGACGGCGACTTCTACACCGAGCTCTACCTCGGTGGCGGATTCGGCAGGCTGACCGGGCGATCGTTCGCCTTCGGGCCGCTGAAGGACATCGGCTGGGTGGCCGGCTTGAACCACGGCCACGACGCCAAGGTGTGGAAGTACCTGCCGGGCCTGCGCCTGTACTGGAACGTGCCGGGCTTTGCCTTCCTCAATACCGACCTGACCGCCTACATCGACGACAGCCGCGGCGTCGCCGCCGGTGGTGCACCGGCCCAGACCGACAGCTACATGGTCGACGTGAGTTGGGCGCGGCCGATCACCCTCGGCGACCAGCGCTTCGCGGTGCAGGGCCACATCGAGTACATCGGCAGCCGGCGAAACCAGTTCGGCGCCAAGGTCTCGCACTGGATTCTCGCCCAGCCGCAGCTGCGCTGGGATCTCGGCCACGCCCTGGGCTGGCCGCCCGGTCGCCTGCAGGTCGGCATCGAGTACCAGTACTTCCGCAACAAGCTCGGCGACCCCAACACCGACGAATCTGCCGTCCAGGCGCTGGTGGTGGTCGGCCGCTAAGGGCGCAAATCGGACATTCGCCACCGACCCCGATCGGGCGGGCTCTTCGTAGGAGCGGACATGGCCGCGACCGCGGAGGTTCGCTCTGAGCGCGGTCTGTGGAGAACACGTCACGCCGCGGTCGCGCCCATGTGCGCTCCTACAGTCGGGCTTTGTTGGGCGTCGGCGAAGCCCCATTGGGTGCGCCTTGGGCGCACCGATAAGGGCGTTCGGACGGTACGCCCGGTGCGGCCAGCCGCACCCTATGAATGTCTTCTTCGCACCCGTTTCCGCCCTTCCCCGCCCCTCAGGCCGGCCAGCACTCGCGCACCATCAGCTGCACGCCGTGGCGGTCGCGGTAGTCGTCGAGGGCAAGCTGGTAGACCAGGTGCACGCGGCCGGGAGGCGGATTGCCCTGCCAACCGCCGAAGTGGATGGCGGAAACCGGCATGGATCCGCCGGGGTGGCGGAGGCTGAGTTTGAGATGGCGCTCGGCGACGACGCGCCACTCGCTGACCTCGAACTCGCCATCGAAGCAGGGCTCGGGGAAGCCCTGGCCGAACGGGCCGGCGGCGATCAGGGCCTCGGCCAGGTCGCGACTGATCTCGCTGGCGGCCAGCTCGCCATCACTGAGGATTTCCGCGCGCAGCGCCTCCTCGCTCAGCGCAGCGCAGGCGATCTCGTCGAAGGCAGCAGAGAAGGCCTGCAGCGCATCGCGCTCCAGCGAAAGGCCGGCTGCCATGGCGTGACCGCCAAAACGCCCGATGAGCCCGGGATGCCGGGCCTGCACCGCGGCCAGCGCATCACGGATGTGGAAGCCTTCGATCGACCGCGCCGAGCCGCGCAGCAGGCTGCCCTCGCCGTCCTCGTCGGCCGGTGCGAAGGCAATCACCGGTCGATGCAGGCGGTCCTTCATCTTCGAGGCGACGAGGCCGATGACCCCGGCGTGCCAGCCCTGCGAGAACAGGGTCACCCCGACTTCGCCGCGCAGCAGGCGCTCGTCGCAGCCCTCCAGCGCGGCCTCGGCCTCGTCCAGCATCGCCTGCTGTCGTTCGCGGCGCTCGGCGTTGATGGCGTTCAGCTGCAACGCCGCCTCGCGCGCCTCATCGGGCTCATCGCTGAGCAGGCAGCGGATGCCAAGGCGCATGTCCTCCAGCCGACCGGCCGCGTTGATCCGCGGGCCGAGGGCGAAGCCGAGGTCGGACGCAGTGAGCCTGGCGCACTGGCGGCCGGAGACCTCGACCAGCGCGGCCAGCCCCGGACAAAGCTGGCCTCGGCGCATGCGGGCAAGGCCAGCCGCAACCAGGATGCGGTTGTTGCGGTCGAGCGAGACGAGGTCGGCCACGGTGCCCAGTGCGACCAGGTCGAGCAGGCAGCTGAGGTCGGGCTCCTCACCCGAGGCATAGCGGCCCAGGTCGCGAAGCCGCGCGCGCAGAGCGAGCAGCAGGTAGAACATGACCCCCACGCCGGCCAGACTCTTGCTCGGGAAGCCGTCGCCGGGCAGATTGGGATTGACGATGGCATCGGCCGCCGGCAGCGTTTCGCCGGGCAGATGATGGTCGGTCACCAGCACGCGCATGCCGCGCGCGCGGGCCGCGTCGACGCCGGCGTGGCTCGAGATGCCGTTGTCGACGGTCACGATGAGCTCGGGATGCGGCGCGGGCCACTCGGCCACCAGTTCCGCCGAGAGACCGTAGCCGTGACGCATGCGATGCGGCACATCGAACTCGACCTGCCGCGCGCCCAACAGTCGCAGGCCGCGCACGGCGACGGCGGTGCCGGTGGCGCCATCGCAGTCGAAGTCGCCTACGATGCGGATCCGCCAGTTCTCGTCCAACGCCCGCACCAGCAGTTCCACGGCCTGACCCAGCCCGCCGAGCGAGGCCGGCGCCAGCAGCGAACGCAGACTCAGTCGGGCCGATTCCGGGTCGACCACCCCGCGCGCGGCCAGCACCCGGGCAATGACCGGATGCTGGTCGCTGCCCCAGGCTTCCGTCGACACCGACGGCCGGCGCTTGAGCCTCGCTCCTGCCCCCGTCACCGGTTCAGGCCTTGAGCGGCGCGCGCCAGAAGCGCCAGCGCTGTCCGC
Source organism: Pseudomarimonas salicorniae (assembly GCF_023156535.1). GTDB lineage: Bacteria > Pseudomonadota > Gammaproteobacteria > Xanthomonadales > Xanthomonadaceae > Pseudomarimonas > Pseudomarimonas salicorniae. The sequence continues at coordinate 91,707 of NZ_JALNMH010000008.1, forward strand.
TGCGCAGCAGCCAGCGGCGACCGTTGGCAAAGTCGAGCAGCACCTCGTCCAGCCCGCCGCCGCGCAGGGCCGACTGCACCTCGTCGAGGATGCCGCCCTCCAGGTCTCCAGCATCGCGCAGGTGCGAGAGGTCGACCAGGGTGCCCGGCACCCAGGCTTCGGAAGCGGCCACCTCGGGGATCTCCCCAAGCCGCGCCAGTCCCTTCAGCACCGGATCCAGGGTGACGATGCCGCTGGCATCGGCCTGCACCGAATCCGGCAGGCTGCCGCCGCCCCAGAACCACAGGCTGTTCACCGGCGGCTTGCCCGACTCGGCCCGCTTCCGGTTGATTTCATGGTTATGCAGGACAACCTGGGCCTCGTTCCAGAGCTGCCGCCAGCGCGCGCCCTGCGGCCCGGGGGGCAGGCATTCGAGCAGGTCGCGACCGACGGCGATCTCCGGCGGCACCATGGCCGGCAGGGACACCGTGCCGGACAGATGGACATACCAGCGCTCCGGGCGCGGCGTCGAGATCGGCATGCCGAAGTCGCCGAACAGCGGGCGCAGCGGGAGGACCAGGGCCTCGGCTTCGGCGGCGGTGAGTTCCAGAGCCGGGCCATGTGCCAGCATCCGCGCCGTGCTCATGTCGGCGCGGACATGGGCGGGATCGGCGCGCACCCAGCTGCCGAGGCCGGCATCCTGGCCGTCGAGCATCCGGGTCAGGGGCGCGGTCGGCAGGCGGGTCGGCAGCACCCTTAGGTGCCGCAGCAGCTGGGCATCGCGCCCGCTGGCCGCGCCATCCAGTGCGTCGGCGCGGCCCAGCGTGCGGGCCAGCCGCGGCGCACCGGACAGCCCACCGCGCAGCGCGTCGAGCGCCGGCAGCAGGACGGTGACCGAGCGTTCCCCCTGGGCCACCGGCTCAGCCGTCGTAGCGGACGGCGACGATCTCGTAGCTGCGCGGCCCGCTGGGCGCCTCGATGGTCACCGAGTCGCCTTCATGCTTGCCGATCAGGGCGCGTGCGATCGGCGCCGACACCGAGATCAGGCCCTGCTTGATGTCGGCCTCGAGGTCACCCACGATCTGGTAGGTCACCTCGTCTCCGGAGTCGACCTCGGCCAGCTCGACCACGGCGCCGAACACGATCCGCGAGCCCGCATTGAGCTTGGACACGTCGATGATCTGGGCGTGGGACAGGGTGCCCTCCAGCTCCTTGATGCGGCCTTCGATGAAGCCCTGCTGTTCGCGCGCCGCGTGGTACTCGGCGTTCTCCTTCAGGTCGCCGTGCGCACGCGCCTCGGCGATCGCCTGGATCACCTCCGGACGCTTCACCGACTTGAGATGTTCCAGCTCCTCGCGAAGGCGCTGGGAACCCTTCAGGGTCATGGGTGCTCGCATGCAATTACCTCACGAATGAAACAAGGCGGCCCGCCCGACGCAGCAAGCGTCAGGCCAGGACCACCGGGACGGGCCATATCCTAGCCCGAATGCGCCGGCAGGTCGCAGCACCCGCCGGTTGGACACGTCAGACCGGGCGCTCAGCCCGCCTTGCCGCCTGTCGCCAGCTGACTGTGCAGTTCCTGCAGCGAATAGACCTCGCCAGCGCCGCGCCAGGTCAGCGAATGCAGCAGGGCGCGGGCACCCGAGATCGTCGTCGAGTAGGTGACCCGGTGCTGCAGGGCCTCGCGACGGATCGAGTAGGAGTCGGCGATGGCCTGCTTGCCCTCGGTCGTGTTGACGATATAGCTGATCTCGCCGTTCTTGATCAGGTCGACCACGTGCGGCCGGCCCTCGATCACCTTGTTGACCTGCTCGCAGTCGAAGCCGTGCTCGCGCAGGAAGGCCGCGGTACCCGAAGTCGCGACCAGGGTATAGCCGGCATCGACAAGGTCACGGGCGACGTCCAGCAGGCGCTGCTTGTCAGGGTCGCGGACCGAGACGAAAGCCTTGCCCTTGGGCGGAATCCGAATGCTGGCCGCCTCCTGGGCGCGAGCGAACGCCGCGCCGAAGCTGCGGCCGACGCCCATCACCTCGCCCGTGGAGCGCATCTCCGGGCCGAGGATCGGATCGACACCCTGGAACTTGGCGAAGGGAAAGATCGCCTCCTTCACCGAGTGGTAGTCGGGGATCACCTCGCGGGTCACGCCCTGCACGGGCAGCGTCTGGCCGACCATGCAGCGGGCGGCGACCTTGGCCAGCGCGACGCCGGTCGCCTTGGATACGAAGGGCACGGTGCGCGACGCGCGCGGATTGACCTCGAGAACGAAGATCTCCTCGCCCTGCAGCGCGAACTGGGTGTTCATGAGACCGATGACCTTGAGTTCGCGGGCCATCTGCCGCACCTGCTCACGCAGGCGGTCCTGGGTCGCGGCACCGAGCGAATAAGGCGGCAGCGCACAGGACGAGTCACCCGAGTGCACGCCGGCCTCCTCGATGTGCTGCATGATGCCGCCGATCAGCACGTTGCCCTCGGCGTCGGCGACGATGTCCACATCGACTTCCACCGCATGATCGAGGAAGCGGTCGAGCAGCACCGGAGAGTCGTTGGAGACCTTCACCGCGTCGCGGATGTAGCGCGACAGGTCGGCGTCGGAATAGACCACCTCCATGGCCCGCCCGCCGAGCACGTAGCTCGGTCGCACCACCAGCGGATAGCCGATCTCGCGGGCCAGGGCCAGAGCCTCGTCAGCGCTGCGCGCCGTGCGGTTCGGCGGCTGGCGCAAGCCGAGCTTGTCGATCATCTTCTGGAAGCGCTCGCGGTCCTCGGCGAGGTCGATCGAGTCGGGCGAGGTACCGATGATCGGCGCACCGGCCGCCTCGAGCGCGCGAGCCAGCTTCAGCGGAGTCTGCCCGCCGTACTGCACGATCACGCCCTCGGGCTTCTCCAGGTCGACGATCTCCAGCACGTCCTCCAGCGTCAGCGGCTCGAAGTAGAGCCGGTCCGACGTGTCGTAGTCGGTGGAGACGGTCTCCGGGTTGCAGTTGACCATGATGGTCTCGTAGCCGTCCTCGCGCAGGGCGAGCGCCGCGTGGACGCAGCAGTAGTCGAACTCGATGCCCTGGCCGATGCGGTTCGGACCGCCGCCGAGCACCATGATCTTGCGCCGGTCGGTCGGCTGCGACTCGCACTCGTCCTCGTAGGTCGAGTACATGTAGGCCGTGCTGGTCGCGAACTCGGCGGCGCAGGAGTCGACGCGCTTGTACACCGGGCGCACGTTGAAGGCGCGACGCAGGGCGCGTACCGCGGCCTCGTCGGTGCCGACCAGCTGGGCCAGGCGGGCATCGGAGAACCCGCGGCGCTTGAGGCGGCGCAAACGCGCCGCGTCCAGCCCGGCGAGGCCGGCCTCCTGAACATCACGCTCCATCGCGATCAGGTCGGCGATCTGGCGCAGGAACCACGGATCGATGAAGGACAGCCCGAACACGTCCTCGACCGAGAGGCCGGCGCGGAAGGCGTCGGCGACATAGAACAGTCGCTCCGGTCCCGGCTCGCGCAGCTGGCGGCGCAGCTCGGTCAGGCCTTCCTCGCTGGACAGGTCGATCCCGGTGGGATCGAAGCCGACCTTGCCGGTCTCGAGGCCGCGCAGCGCCTTCTGTACCGACTCGGAGAACGAGCGGCCCATGGCCATCACCTCGCCCACCGACTTCATCTGCGTGGTCAGGCGCGAGTCCGCAGCCGGGAACTTCTCGAAGGCGAAGCGGGGAATCTTGGTGACCACGTAGTCGATGGTCGGCTCGAAGCTCGCAGGCGTGGCGCCGCCGGTGATCTCGTTGCGCAGCTCATCCAGCGTGTAGCCCACGGCCAGTTTGGCGGCCACCTTGGCGATCGGGAAGCCGGTGGCCTTGGAGGCCAGCGCCGAGCTGCGCGAGACGCGCGGATTCATCTCGATCACCACCACGCGGCCGGTCTCGGCATTGACGCCGAACTGCACGTTCGAGCCGCCGGTATCGACGCCGATCTTGCGCAGCACGGCGATCGAGGCATCGCGCAGGCGCTGGTATTCCTTGTCGGTCAGGGTCTGCGCCGGGGCCACCGTGATGCTGTCGCCAGTGTGCACGCCCATCGGATCGAGATTCTCGATCGAGCAGACGATGATGCAGTTGTCCGCGCGATCGCGGACCACTTCCATCTCGAACTCCTTCCAGCCGAGCACGGATTCCTCGACCAGCACCTCGTGCACCGGGGACAAATCAAGGCCGCGCTTGACGATCTCCTCGAACTCCTCGCGGTTGTAGGCGATGCCGCCCCCCGAGCCACCGAGGGTGAAGCTTGGCCGGATGATGGTCGGGAAGCCGACCTGGGCCTGGATCTCGACGGCCTGCTCGAAGCTTTTCGCCACCGCTGCTTTGGGGCACTCGAGGCCGATCTCGGCCATGGCCACGCGGAACAGCTCGCGATCCTCGGCCATGCGGATGGCCTCGCGCGAGGCGCCGATCAGCTCGACACCGTACTTCTCGAGGATGCCCTGGTCGGCGAGATCCAGCGCGCAGTTCAGCGCGGTCTGCCCGCCCATGGTCGGCAGCAGCGCGTCGGGCTTCTCCTTGGCGATGATCTTCTCGACCATCTCCGGGTTGATCGGCTCGATGTAGACCGCGTCGGCCGTGTCCGGGTCGGTCATGATCGTCGCCGGGTTGGAGTTCACCAGGATGACCCGGTAACCCTCCTGCTTCAGCGCCTTGCAGGCCTGCGCCCCGGAGTAGTCGAACTCGCAGGCCTGGCCGATCACGATCGGGCCGGCGCCAATGATGAGGATGGATTGGATATCGCTACGACGCGGCATGCTCAGGACGCCTTGGCAGTCGCGCTGCGCGCTTCGCGCATCGCATTGATGAAGGGATCGAAAACCGGGGCCACGTCGTGCGGGCCGGGCGAGGCCTCGGGGTGGCCCTGGAAGCTGTAGGCGGGGGCGTCGGTCAGGCCGATGCCCTGCAGCGAGCCGTCGAACAGCGAGCGATAGGTCGGCCGCACGTTGGCCGGCAGGGTGGCCTCGTCGACGGCGAAGCCGTGGTTCTGCGAGGAGATCATCACCTGACCGCTGTCCAGGTTCTGCACCGGATGGTTGGCCCCGTGGTGGCCGAACTTCATCTTGACGGTGCGGGCTCCTGCGGCGAGGCCGAGCAGCTGGTGGCCAAGGCAGATGCCGAACAGCGGGGTCTTCTGCGCGAGGAAGCTGCGGATGGCCTCGATCGCGTAGCCGCAGGGCTCGGGGTCGCCGGGTCCATTGGACATGAACACGCCGTCCGGGTTCATGGCGAACACGTCGGCGGCGGGGGTCTGCGCCGGCACGACGGTGATCCGGCAGCCGCGGTCGGCGAGCATGCGCAGGATGTTGTGCTTGCAGCCGAAGTCGTAGGCGACGACGTGGAACTCGCCGCTGGATTCGGCCTCCTTGCCGGTATCGAGGTCGAGGCTGCCGCGTCGCCACTCGAAGGGCTTGCCGCAGGTGACCTCCCGGGCGAGATCCATGCCGAGCAGGCCGGAGAAGCCACGCGCGGCCTCGATGGCCTTCTCGGCCGTCGCGTCCGGGCCCGCCATCAGGGCGCCGTTCTGGGCGCCGCGGTCGCGCAGGATGCGGGTCAGCTTGCGGGTGTCGATCTCCGCGATCGCCGGCAGGCCGCGCTCGCTGAGCCAGCGCGGCAGGTCGACCTGGGTGCGCCAGTTGGACGGCGGCGTCGGCAGCTCGCGGACCACGAGCCCGGCAGCGAAAACCTGGCCGCGTTCGTCGTCCTCATCCGTGCACCCGGTATTGCCGATATGCGGATAGGTCAGGGTGACGATCTGACGGGCATAGGACGGATCGCTGAGGATCTCCTGGTAGCCGGTCATCGCGGTGTTGAAGACCACTTCGCCGGCACGCAGGACGGGCGCGCCAAAGGAGAGGCCTTCGAACACGGTGCCGTCGGCCAGGGCAAGGAATGCGGGTTGATTCACGAGTGTCGCCTGCAGTAGGTGGACGACCCCGGCGTGGCGCGCTCGCAGCTACGCCTCGGCAAATTCCCGGGGGGACACCGAGCGCGACGATCAGGGGGTCAGGCGAGCCGGAATGATACGCGGCCCCCCCGCCCCCTGTCCACGGAATCTGCACCGCCTGCCGGTCGGCATTCAGCCGGAGCGGCGCGGCGCCGCCGGAAAGACAAGGGCCCGGCGGTTGCCCGCCGGGCCCTTAACCTGCAGCTTGGTGGCTGATCAGAGCTCGCGGACGACCCGGAAGCCAAGGCGCGCGTTGGTGGTGCCCTCGCCCGCCGTCAGGCGGAAGGCCGATCGCGCCTGGTCCGGAGCGCTGGCCCAGGAGGCGCCGCGGATGACCCGGCGGTTGCAGCCCTCGTTGACCCAGGCGCTGCCGTCGCTGGGAGCGCGCTGGTAGTTCTCATGCCAGCAGTCCTCCACCCACTCCGAGACATTTCCTCCCATGTCGTGCAGGCCGAAGCGGTTGGTCTCGAAACTGCCGACCGGGGCAGCACCCCAGTAGCCGTCGCCGTAGTTGTCGAACGAGTTCACCCAGTTGCGGCCGCTGGCCGAGCGATCGCGCTCGCCGGTCAGGTTGGCGACCACGCGGTCGGGCTCCTCCTCGCCCCACCAGTAACGGGTCTGGCCACCTGCACGCATGGCGTACTCGAACTCAGCCTCCGAGGGCAGTCGATAGGTCTGGCCGCTCTGGGAGGCCAGCCAGTTGGCGTAAGACTTGGCGTCGGTCCAGGAAACGTGGACCACCGGCATGTTGCCGTCGGCCGGATTGCCGGCGTGATCGGACTCCCAGGTGACCCCTCCCCGCTCGCCCATCTGACCGGCGCGCTCGTCGTAGATCGTCGAGCGGTTGTTGCGGGTGGAGGTCGGCGTGTACCCGGCCGAACGCACGAATGCACGGAACTGGTTGACCGTGATCTCGGTCCGCGCCATGGCGATCGCCTTGGCGATGTTGACCGTACGGGTCGGGCCTTCGTTGCTCTTGCGATCGGCCTCGCCGCTGGGCGAGCCCATGGTGAAACTGCCGATCGGCAGGACCACCATCTCAGGCCCCCGACCGCCACCGCTGAGACTGTCGACCACCACCTGTCCCGGACGCATCGCCGAGTAGCTCCGCGCGTTCTCAAGCTTCTGCCGCAGCTCGTCGATGCCCTGGGCCTGCGCGGACACCTGTTCGATCTGGGCGATCACCTCGGCGGCGCGGTCGAACTCCTTGGCGTCGATCGCCTCATTGGCCTGGGCGATCAGGGGCGCGGTGCGGTTGCCGCGCATTTCGACGATGCGCGCCGAGGCGTTCTGCACCGCCTGGGAACCAGGACGGATCTGGCCAGCCTCGGCGAGCAGACGGTCGGAGGCCTCGTAGTCGCCGCGTTCGGCCGCCGTCATGGCCTGGGCAATGAGGTCGCTCTCGAGCTTGGCGATGCCCTGCTGGGCGGCGGTGTTGTTGGGATCGTTCTGCAGGATGTCGCGATAGATGGCCAGGGCGTTGTCACCCTGCGGGGCCACGGTGCGACCCGCGGCAGCCAGGCGCTGCGCCTCGGCCAGCAGCAGGGCGATCTCCCGGCCGGCATCGACCTTGGCCTTGAAGGCCTTCACCGCGTCGTTGTCCGGACGCACCCTGGAGACCGCCTGGGCGATCCGCGAGGCCTCGTTGAAACGCCCCTGGGTGAAGGTCTGTTCGCCGCGCGCCACCAGGTCGGCCACGATGCCGTCAATGGCCGCCGTGGCCTCGGCATTGTTGGGCTCCTGCTCAAGCACGGTCATGTAGAGCGACAGGGCATTGTTCTCGCCCTGCTCAAGGCGACCCGCGGCGCGGGCCTCGCCGGCGCGGCGCAGCAGGTCGGCCACACTCTCACCGGGGTTTGCCACCAGTTCGGGCACCCACTCTTCCTGCTGGGCGGTGGAATCCATCAGCCTGCGGCGAAGCTCACGGGATCGGTTCTCGCCCTCCTCTGCCGCAGCGGGCGGCGCTGCCTGTTCCGCCGGCGCTTCGCCGGCCGGCTGGGCCGCCTGCTCCTCGGGCGGCGCATCGCCGCCGCATCCGCTGAGCAGCGCGACCAGGATGGCCGCGGAAAGAACACTGTTGGAAATCTTGCTGCGCACACTTCCTCCTGCGCATTCGCGCCGGTGTGACTGGGAACCCGTGGAACTGGAACCCGACCCGCTGGCAGCGGACATCGGGCTCCTCCGACCTTCACGTTAGGCTATCGTTGACCCCCGCGCAACCTGAATCCCGGCCCAACCGAATGCACCGATTGCTGAGCAGTTCCAACGACTTGGCGGAGTTCTCCGCCCACCTGCCAGCTTCCGGAGACCTGGGTGTCGACTGTGAATTCGTGCGCGAGCGCACCTTTTGGCCCCAGCTGGGCCTGGTCCAGCTGGCGGCTGGCGGCCGGATTGCCCTGCTCGATCCGCTGGCGCTCGACGACCCTGCTGCACTCAAGGCCCTGTTCGAGCGCGCCGGGCGGGTCCTCATGCACGCACCGGGGGAGGACTTCGAATGCTTCCTGCACCGCTACGGCTGGCTGCCGCAACCGCTGTTCGACACCCAGCTGGCGGCGGCCTTCGTCGGCCGCGGCGTGGGGCTTGGCTACCGCGCCCTGGTGCAGCAGGTCGTCGGCGTCGAGGTGGACAAGGGTGAGACCCGCTCCGACTGGCTGCGTCGGCCTCTCAGCGAATCGCAGCTGCACTATGCCGCGGCCGACGTCGAGCATCTGCAGCAGCTCGCCGACACCCTTGCCGCGGAGCTTGAGGCGCAGGGCAAGACCGAGTGGTTCCGCGCCGACTGCGAGCAGGCGCTCGAGAAGGCCCGTGCCCAGCACGCCCAGCCGGACGGCAGCCTCGACGGTCGACAGATTGCCCGGCTGTCCGACCGCGCGGCGCGCCGCCTGCAGCGCATCCTGCTGTGGCGCGATCAGGCCGCCCGGCGCCGCGATCGGCCAAAGAGCTGGCTGCTGGACAACGAGACCTGCCAACGACTGGCCATGCTGGCCGAAGGTGATCGCGCCGCGCACGATGCGCTGTTCGCCGAAGCGCGTCGGGCGGCGGGCTTCGCGGGCACCGAACTGTGGGAGCTGCTGCAGTCTCCGCCGGAGCCGGATCTGCCTGCCCTGCCCGTCCGTCCGCCACAGGCCGACGGTCGCTACCGCGCCCTGTTCGGCGCGCTGCAGAAGCGGGTGGCCGACGTCGCCGCAGAAGTGGATCTCCCGCCGCCGCTGCTCTTCCCGCGCCGGCTGATCGAGGCGCTGATCGACAACAACGCCTGGCCGGAGGGCGTCAGCGACTGGCGCGAGTCGCTGCTGCGCGCGCCCCTCGAGGCAACGCTCGAGGCGAACCGATAGCCTCAACCCTCTTGCACCGGGCCTGGCAGCGGATTACCATGCGCGGCTCCCGTCGGGGTGTAGCTCAGCCTGGTAGAGCGCTACGTTCGGGACGTAGAAGTCGCAGGTTCAAATCCTGTCTCCCCGACCATCGAAATGCGTGACGCCCCGCCGGATACCGGCGGGGCGTTTTCGTTTCCGCCGCCCGACTCGCCGCGACGCTTAGCCGAGCGCTGCCAGCCTGGCCTGCAGGCGGTCGAGCAGTGGACACGCAGCGCCGCCCGGCGAGCTGCGCTCGGCGAGACTGCCCTCGGGGCTGCGCGACTCGCCCTCGACGGGTTTTGCGGCGCGCTGGTAGGCCTCGCGGAAGGGCACGCCATCGCGGGCCAGCTGCATGGCGCGGTCGGTGGCGTACATGCCCTCGTCGATCGCCGCGCGCATCGCCTCGGGCTGCCACTGCAGCGCATCCAGCAGGGCCGGCAGGAGGTCCAGCGCGGACAGCCCATGGCCAAAGGCGCGCAGCAGCGGCGCCTTGCTGAACTGCAGGTCGCGGTGATAGCCGGAAGGCAGAGAGAGCAGCGACTCGATCTCGCCGCGCGCGCCGGCGACCACGCCATAGCTGGCCCGGAGCAGCTCGACCAGATCCGGATTGCGCTTGTTCGGCATCAGCGAGCTGCCCGTCGTGTACTGGTTGGGCAGGCGGCAGAAGCCGTACTCGGCACTGAGGAACAGGCTGAGGTCCCAGGCCAGGCGGCGCAGGTCGAGCAGGGCCTGGGACAGCGCCGAGAGCGCCTGTAGCTCGAACTTGCCGCGCGACAGCTGGGCATAGGTCGCGCTCACCTGCAGCCGCGAGAAGCCCAGCCGCTCGGTGGTGAAGTCGCGATCCAGCGGCAGATTGACGCCGAAACCCGAGGCCGAGCCCAACGGGTTGGCATCCAGCCAGCGGGCGCTGGCCGCAGCCAGCTCGGCATCGTCGATGAACGACTCGGCCCAGCCCGCCCACCACATCCCGGCCGAACTGACCATCGCCCGCTGCAGGTGGGTGTAGCCCGGCAGGGGCAGCTGCATCTCTTCCCCGGCCCGGCGCAGGGCCACGCTGGCCACCGCGGCGCATTGGGCACCCAGCGTGGCCAGCTGGTCGCGCAGCCAGAGCCGCGAGGCCACCAGCACCTGATCGTTGCGCGAGCGCCCGGTGTGGATCTTGCGGCCGGTGTCGCCCAGCACCTCGATCAGCCGGGCTTCAATCGCCGAATGGCCGTCCTCGAAGCGCTCGTCCAGTACGAAGCGGCCGTCAGCCACCTCCTCGGACAGACGGTCGAGCTCGGCGCACAGCGCCTGGAGCTCGTCTGCCGTGAGAATCCCGACACGGCAGAGCCCCTCGGCGTGCGCCCGGCTGGCGCGGATGTCGTAGGCCAGCAGCTGGCGGTCGAGGACCACGTCCTCGCCGGCCAGGAAAGCCTGGATGCGCGCATCGACCGCAACGCCTTCCTTCTGCCACAGCAGGCCGCCGGCAGGTTTCGACTCAGCCATTGAGGATGCCCTCCGTTTCCGCCCAGCCAGCGGCGAGATTGATGTTCTGCACGGCCTGGGTCGCCGCGCCCTTGAGCAGGTTGTCCAGGGTGGCCACGACGACGAGCCGGCGGCCATCGGCAGACAACGTCCAGCCTCCGATCTGCACCCCGTGGCGCCCGGCGATGCGGCTGACCCAGGGCGCGCCGTCCTGGAGGGCGATCAGCGGCTCGTCCACGTAGCGCGATGCGTAGCGGGCCCGCACTGTATCGAGATCCACCACCTCCCGCAGACGCAGGTTGGCGGTGATGGTCAGCCCGCGGAAGTGCGGCGCCACGTGCGGCATGAACTCGACCGGATGACCCAGCTGGCGGCTGACTTCCCGCTCGTGGATGTGGTTCACCAGGGTGTAGGGAATCAGGTTGTCGCGCAGGGTGTCCGGATTGTTCTTGTCGGACGGCGTGGTGCCGGCCCCGGAATAGCCGCTGACCCCGAAACACTGCACCGGCCCGTCCAGCTCGCCCACCCAGGGCCCGACCAGCAGCTGCATCGCGGTCGCATAGCAGCCGGGGTTGCTGATCCGTCGCTGCCCGGCGTAGCGGCCGCGGGTCAGCTCGGGCAGGCCGTAGTACCAGCCGTCGTCGAAGCGGTAGTCGGCCGACAGGTCGACCACGAGCGTGCCGGGCGCCTTCGCATCGATCTCGGCTACGAAGGGCGCCGCGGCGCCATTGGGCATGGCGAGGACCACGATATCGACGCCCGCTCCGGCCGCGGCCTTGGGGTCGAGATTCTCGAAGCGCCCGCGCAGGTCGACCTCGGGCAGCTGGGCCGACAGCGGTTGGCCGGCCCATTCACGCGACGACACGAAGCCGAGTTCAAGGCACGGATGCCGGGCAACGAGCTTGAGCAGTTCGGCACCGACGAAGCCGCGGGCGCCGAGCAGGCCGATTCGAAGGGGAGCGTTCATGGCGATGGCATCAACGAAACGATGAGTGATGAGCAAGGCGATGCTGTAGGAGCCAGCTTGCTGGCGATCCACGCTTCGTCGAACGACGAATCGCCAGCCAGCTGGCTCCTACAGGAGGGGGGGCGCGAAGGCATCGTGCGCCTCATCCCTTCAGCGTGGCCGGCCGCGCCCGGCAGTGCTCGACCGCGTAGCGCACGTCCTCGAACTTCTCGAGCCCATACCAGAACACGTGCCAGCGCTCGCCCTTGATGCAGCCGTCGCTCTCGGCGAAATAGAAATCGTTGATGCCGTTGCCGCGGCGCGAGCGCCAGAACAGCTGCGGATTCTCGCTGCGCATGACCTGCCACGCAGCGCGTCCGAGGCCCTCGCCCTGGGCATCGTCCATCACCGCGAACTTGTCGAGGTGGGCGATGCCGTTCTCGCGGGTGAGGATCAGCGCGGCGCGGTAGTGCTCGGAAACATAGACCCGCCAGGGCCGTGTCTTCTCGAAGTAGTCCGGGGTCAGCTTGCGGCCGAAGCCCGACTCGATAAGGTGGGTAAGCCGCTCGCGATCCAGCCTGCCCCAGCCCTTGACGCAGCGGATGCGCTCGCCGCGGCGCACCAGGGTGCCGGAACCGCGATGGGTGAACAGTTCCTTGGCGAGATCATCGGGCCGGGTGATCGACACCGAGGAGGACGGCGGCAGCTGCATCAGCAGGTCATGGATCTGCTCGATCTTCACCCGCATGCCCGAATGCAGCCAGGGCTGCTCGAGCAGCTGCTGGTACTCGGTGCTGAGGTTGATCGAGTCGATGATCCGGCCCTCGCCATCGAGCAGTCCGCCGGTGCCGGTGAGGAAGATGATCTTGTACGGCTGCAGGGTCTTGACCAGCTCGTTGGCGGCCCAGTCGGCGTTGACGTTGAGAATCTGCCCGCCGATGGTCTCGCCGAGCGAGGCGATGACCGGAATCGACTGACCGCGTATTGCCGCCTCGATGCCCGAGGTCTCGACCCGGGTCACCTTCCCCACAAGCCCGTACTTCTTCCGCCCGAGGAAGTCGGCCTCGAACACGTTCGAGGTCATCGACACGGCCCGCACGCCTGCCGAATGCAGGGCCTCGACCAGCTTGAGGTTCTCCTGCTGGGAGACGCGGCGGACCACCGCCAGCACCTCGGGCGTGGTGATCCGCAGGCCATCGCGGGTTTGCTTGGTGATCCCCGCGGCGGCCATCTCCTCATCGAGCTGCGGCCCGGCGCCGTGCACCACGATCGGAGTCAGGCCGACCTGCTGGAGAAAGGCCAGCGAGCTGACCAGAGCCTCGATGTCGTCACGCAGGATCGCCCCGCCGACCTTGACCACGGCGAAGCGCGCGGCATCGACCTGGGAGAAGCGCTTCAGGTACTGCTGGATCTCCTTGGCGCTGGCCATGTTGGAGAGCAGACGGACGATGGTGGAGCGGAGTTCGTTCATTGGGAGCTGGGAGCTGGGAGCTGGATGCGGGGAACGGCTGCGCGGCGTTGTCTGCCGGCGCTATTGGCGGGGTGTGTCCAAGAGGACGGCGGCAGCGCGCGGGCTGCCCTGCCGCGATCGGGGCGGGACGTTTGAGCGCCTTGCCCGGCGGCCGGCTGGCGGCGCGCCGCTCATCCGCCGATTGCCTTCTTCACCGCTTCGCCATACCGCGCGAGATCGGCGATCGCCACCCACTCGTCGGCAGTGTGCGCCTGGGCGATGTCGCCGGGTCCGAAGACCAGGGCGGTGAGGCCGGCGGCGGAGAACAGCGAGGCCTCGGTCCAGAAGTCCACGGCGTTGCCGATCGGCAGGCCCAGCTCGTCGGCGAGGTCGCGGGCCTGCAGACGGCGCTGCTCCGCAGCGTTGACGTCGCCGGCGGGCAGCGAGGGACCGCGGAAGGTTTCCTCGTAGCTGGCAAGCCGCGCGGGCTCGGCGAGGCCGCGGAAGTCGGCGTGCAGCTGGTCGATGTCCATCGAGGGCAGCGGGCGGAAGCCGAAGCGCAGTTCGGCGCTGGGCGCGATGACGTTGGCCTTGATGCCGCCCTCGATGCGGCCGATGTTGAATCGCAGGCCGCGCAGCCCACCGAACCGCTGGTTATGCAGGGAGGCCACCCGGTCGAGCGCGGCATCGCCCCAGCGCACGGCGGCATGCAGCGCGCTGGCGGTCAGCGCGTCCTCGCCCGAGGCATGCCCTGCCCGCCCGACCAGGCGCATCAGCACCGAGCTGATGCCGCGATGGGCCAGCACCGCCTCGCAGCGGGTCGGCTCGGCGACCAGGGCCGCCTCGAAGCCGTGATCGGTGGCGAGGAAGCCCTGGATGCAGCGCGCATCATTGGCCTCCTCATCCGTACTGAACAGGAAGGCGGCGTCGCCCCGGGTTTCAGCCGCCGCAGCCAGCAGGCAGGCCGCGGCGCCCTTGATGTCGCAGGCGCCAAGGCCGATCGCCCGGTCGCCCTCGACGCGCAGCACGTGCGGGTCGGCACTCCAATGCGGCGAGTCCGGCACGGTGTCCATATGCACGTTGAACAGCCGCTTCGGGTTGCCACGCACCGCCAGCAGGGTCACCGCGCCGGCGCCGTAGTCGGTGACCTCGCAGCGAAAGCCCGGCAGCTGGGCACGCAGGTAGTCGAACATGCCGTCGGTGCCGATCCTGCGCGGCGGATTGCGGGTGTCGAATCCGACCAGGGCTTCGAGGTGCTTGAGGGTGCTTTCGATCATGGCGGACTCATGCGGCGGAAACGATATGTTCGTGCTGGGGCTTCGAGCTACGGCCAACGGGCCGGGGCGAACCGGCCCTTGATGCGCGAGGTCGATCCGTTGCCGTTTGGACGCGTTCGCGCGCCTGCGCTCAGGCGTCCTTGCGGTTGATCTCGGCCCACAGCGTCGAGCTCATGCCGAACAGTCGGATGAAGCCCTCGGCCTCGGCGACGCCCCAGTCGGCGGACTGCGCATAGGTCGCGCCCTTGGCGTGCAACAGGTGCGGCGAGCGCACCGCGACGGCATCGATGTGGCCACCAGCGGTGAGCAGGTCGACCTCGCCGTTGACGCAGCGCTGCGAGCTCGCCAGGAAGGCCTCGAGGTCGGCCTTCAGCGGATCATTGAAGAAGCCCTCGTAGACCAGCTCGACCCACTTGCGGGCGACATCCGGCTTGAAGCGGTTCTGCTGCTTGCTGAGCACGGCCTCCTCCAGCGCGCGGTGCGCGGTGAGCAGGGTGATCAGGCCGGGCGCCTCGTAGACGATGCGGCCCTTGAGGCCGATCGTGGTGTCGCCGGTATACATGCCGCGGCCGATGCCGTAGCGGGCCAGTTCCCGGTTGAGGCGGGCCAGCAGCTGGGCGCCGGCCATCTCTTCACCGTTCACTGCCACCGCCTCGCCCTCGCGGAACGTGATGTTCAGCTTCAGCGGTTCGGCCGGCCACTCGGCACGCGGCGCGCACCAGCCGCGGGCGCCCTCGCCCGGCGCCTCCCATCGATCGATTTCGCCACCGGACAGGGTGACGCCGAGCAGATTCTCATTGATGGTGTAAGCCTTCTGCTTGCTGCGCACGCCAAAGCCGCGCTGCTCCAGATAGGCCTGTTCGTAGGCGCGGGTCTGGGTGTGCTCCTTCTGGATCTCGCGGATCGGCGCCAGGATGGTGTAGTCGCCGCGCGCCTTGATCGCAAGGTCGAAGCGCACCTGGTCATTGCCCATGCCGGTGCAGCCGTGCGCGATCACCCGGGTGCCGAGGTCGGCCGCCCGGGACAGCGCCGCATCGACGATCAGGTAGCGGTCCGAGACCAGCAGCGGGTACTGCCCCTGGTAGCCCTCGCCGGCCCAAATGAAGGGCTTGACGAAGCCATCCCAGATCGCCGGACCGCCGTCCACGGTGACGTGGCTCGCCACGCCCAGCTCCGCCGCGCGCTGCTCGATGTAGGCGCGCTCCTCGGCATCCACGCCGCCGGTGTCGGCGAACACGGTGTGCACACGATAGCCCTGCTCCTGCAGGTAGGGCACGCAGAAGCTGGTGTCGAGGCCGCCGGAGAAGGCCAGGACTACGTCCTGGTGATTGGTGATTCGTGATTCGTGATTCGTGGAAGCAGACTGCGGCGACATGAGGATTCCGTATCTAGCGAGTTGAAACTGTTGGTTGGATCAAGGCCGGGACGATTCGTCGTGCGGATTCGCGATCTTGACTCTTGCGAATCACCAATCACGAATCACCAATCACGACCCCTAGAACCTGTTCCCCGTCACCGCATCGCGGCCGGCGGAGTCGAGTTCGCGGGCGAGTCGGGCCATGATCGCCTTCTGGACATGGAGGCGGTTCTCGGCCTCGTCGATGGCAAAGCAGCCATCGGAGTCCATCACCGCGTCGGTGGCCTTGACGTTTCGGCGAAGGGGCAGGCAATGACTGAAGAGGCCGCTGCGGGTCAGCGCCATCTTCTCCTCGTCGACGATGAAGTGCTTGTACTGCTCGCGGATCGGTTTCTCTTGCTCCCAGTTGCCGAAGTAAGGCAGCGCGCCCCAGCTCTTGGCGTAGACGACGTCGGCATCCTTGTAGGCCGCCTTGATGTCGTGGCTGACGCTGAACGAGCCGCCGTTCTCCTTGACGTTCTGCTTGGCCCAATCCAGGTAGCGCTCGTCGAGCAGGTAGTCCTCGGTGGGACAGAGCAGGGTCACGTCCATACCCATGCGGGTGGCGATGGTCAGGGCCGAGTTGGCCACCGCGGTATTCAGCGCCTTGGGGTGGTAGGTCCAGGTCAGGACGTACTTCCTGCCGGTCAGGTCCTGGGTGCCGAGGCGCTCCTGCATGGCCAGGACATGGGCCATCTCCTGGCAGGGATGGGTGATCGTCTCCATGTTGATCACCGGCACCTCGCTGTACTTCGCGAAGCCCTCGAGCACGCGGTCCTGGCGGTCAAGCGACCAGTCGACGAACTTCGGGAAGGCGCGCACTCCGATCATGTCGACGTAGCGGCTGAGCACTCGGGCGACCTCGGCGATGTGCTCCTCCGCCTCGCCGTCCATCACCGTGCCGAAATCGAACTCGATCGGCCAGGCATCCTTGCCCGGCTGCAGGACGATGGCCTTGCCACCCAGCTGGTGCGCGCCCAGTTCGAAGCTGGTGCGGGTGCGCATGGACGGATTGAAGAAGAGCAGGGCGATTGAACGACCGGCGAGCTGCTGGCCCGTGCGCAGGCGCTTGAAGGCCGCTGCGTCACGCAACATCGCGTCGAGCTCGCTGCGGCTCCAGTCCTGGGTATTGAGGAAGTGCTTGGTCGCGGTTTTCATGGGCGTTCTCGGTTCTTTGCCGGGCTTGAAACGAAAAAAGCCCAGCATCGGCTGGGCTTTGTCAGGACGCGAAGCAGCGCGGCCGTTACCCAGCGAGATCGGGCAGGCAGCGTCGGCGGGCACGCGAGGTCATCCCGGCCGCAAGGCGGGCGGAGCTGATGACGGCGGGCGCGGGGGCGTTCATGGGGCGCGAGTGTGCACGCTGGCCTGCTGCGATGCAACAGGCGCCGCGGCGAGGAGTAGGATTCGCTGCCCGAGACGAGAGCCTTGCATGGCCGCCGATACCCGAGACGACTGGAAGACCTGGCTGCGCATCGGCCTGCTCTCCTTCGGCGGCCCGGCCGGCCAGATCGCGCTGATGCATCGCGAACTGGTCGAACAGCGGGGCTGGATCGACGAGCGCGGCTTCGCCTCGGGCCTGAGTTTCTGCATGCTGCTGCCCGGCCCCGAGGCGCAGCAGCTGGCGACCTATATCGGGTGGCGGCGCGGCGGTCCATGGCAGGCGGTCATCGCCGGCAGCCTGTTCTTCCTGCCCGGCGCCATGCTGATCGCCGCGATCTGCCTCGCCTACGTCGCGGCGCAGGACCTGGCCCCGGCCCAGGCCGCCCTGTTCGGCGTGCAGTGCGCGGTCATCTCCATCGTCATCGAGGCGCTGATGCGGGTGGCCCGGCGCGCGCTCAACGGATCGGGCAGCGCGCTGATAGCGATCCTGGCCTTCCTGGCCGTGGCTACCCGGGCCCTGCCCTTCCCGCTGGTGCTGCTCGCTGCGGCGCTGGCCGGTCTTGCCCTGCACCGCGGCGTGGACACCAGCGGCCCCGGCAAGGCGCAGGCGGATCCCGACCGCATCGGGCGCGCCTCGCTGCGCCCCGCCCTGATCGCCCTGCTGCTGTGGCTGCTTCCCCTGGCGACGCTGTGGCTGACGCTGGGCGACGATCATCTGCTGACCCGCATTGCCCTGCTCTTCTCCGAACTGGCGGTGGTCACCTTCGGTGGCGCCTATGCCGTACTCGCCTACGTCACCGAGCAGGCGGTGCAGGTCAACGGCTGGCTGAGCACGGCGCAGATGATGGACGGGCTTGGGCTGGCCGAAACCACGCCCGGCCCGCTGATCCTCGTCCTGCAGTTCGTGGCCTTCATGGCCGGGGCCCAGGCCGGCGAGTCGCCCTCGCTGTGGATGGCATTGGCCGCCAGCGGCATCGCCCTTTGGGTGCTGTTCCTGCCGAGCTTCGTCTGGATCCTCGCCGGGGCGCCGCGGGTCGAATGGCTGGCCGCCCAGCCCCGTGCGCGGGCGGCGCTGCAGGGCATCACCGCCGCGGTGCTCGGCGTGATCGCCCAGGTGGCGCTGTGGTTCGCCCTGCACCTGTTCTTCGGCGAGGTGGACACGATCGACTGGGCGTCGCTGCAGCTGGCTGTACCTGACCCGGCTAGCTTCCGCCTGTCCACCGTGTTGCCGACCCTGACCGGCGCGCTGCTGCTGTTCGCCCTGCACCGGGGCGTGGTGTTCTGCCTGGGCGCGGCAGCAGGGGTCGCCCTGCTGCAGTGGTGGCTGAGCGGAGCCGCCTGAGGCCTCGGCCGGGCTAGACTGCGCGCTGGCTCCGACGGGACTGACCATGAATTCCCTGCTGCTCGGCAAAGGCGACACTCCGGTCCACCTGCTGACCCGCTTCGGCAACCGGCATGGCCTGATTGCAGGTGCCACCGGCACCGGCAAATCGGTCTCCCTGATGGTGATGGCCGAGCAGTTCTCGCGATTGGGCGTGCCGGTGTTCCTGGCCGATGTGAAGGGCGACCTGTCCGGGCTCGCCGCAGCCGGGCAACACTCGGAGAAGCTGCAGGCCCGGCTCGATACGATCGGCATCCCCGACTGGCGCCCGGAGCCCAGCCCGGTGGTGTTCTGGGATCTCTACGGCCGGCTGGGCCACCCGCTGCGCACCACCGTGACCGAGATGGGTCCGACCCTGCTGGCCCGGGTGCTGGAGCTCAACGATACCCAGAGCGGCGTACTTGAGATCGCCTTCCGGCTGGCCGACGACAACGGCTGGCTGCTGCTCGATCTGGACGACCTGCGCTCCCTGCTCGGTTTCATCGCCGAGGAGCGCAAAATGGTCTCGGAGCGCTACGGACTGGTCAGCACTCCTTCGATCGGCGCCATCCAGCGCGCCCTGCTGCGCCTTGATGGCGATGGCGGCAAGCAGTTCTTCGGCGAACCGGCGCTCGAGCTGGCCGACCTGATGCGCCAGGACATGTCCGGACGGGGCGTCATCAACGTGCTCGCCGCGGACAAGCTGATCCTCAGCCCGCGCCTGTACTCGAGCTTCCTGCTCTGGCTCCTCTCCGAACTGTTCGAGAACCTGCCCGAGGTCGGCGATCTGGAACAGCCGAAACTGGTGTTCTTCTTCGACGAGGCGCACCTGCTGTTCGACGACTGCCCGCCGGCCCTGCAGCAGCGTGTGGAACAGGTGGTGAGGCTGATCCGCTCCAAGGGCGTCGGCGTGTACTTCTGCTCGCAGAACCCCGATGACGTGCCGAACGAGGTACTGGGCCAGCTTGGCAACCGCATCCAGCATGCGCTGCGCGCCTTCACGCCTCGCGACCAGAAAGCCGTGCGCACGGCGGCCGAGACCTTTGTTCCCAACCCACCCCTCGACGTCGCCGCGGCGATTACCCAGCTCGGAGTCGGTGAGGCGCTGGTCTCCACGCTGCAGGACAAGGGCATCCCCATGCCGGTTCAGCGGGTGCTGATGGCCCCACCGCGCTGCCGGATGGGCGGGATCACCGAAGCCGAGCGTTCCACCGTGCGCTCGCGCAGTCCGGTGGGCGCGCGCTACGACCAGGCGGTCAATCGGGAGTCGGCGCACGAGATCCTGGCCCGCCGGGCCGAGGCTGCCGCCGTGCCCGCTGCGCCCGCCCCGAACCCAGCGCCCGGCCAGGCGCCTCCGGCACAGCCGGCGGGCGAGTCCTCCGGATTCGGCAAGAAGGTCAATGAGTGGCTGTTCGGGACCTCGCGGCGCCAGGGCGCGGTGGAGGCGATGGCGAAATCGACCATGAGGACCATGGGCAACCAGCTCGGCAAGCAGCTGCTGCGCGGAATCCTCGGCGGACTGAGTGGCGGTGGGCGGCGGCGTTAGGCGCTCCGGCGCGCGGGCCCTTCAATGGGTCGAGACCCCGGGCGCGGCCGGTGGCTCCGCGGCATGCCGGTGAGGCACCGGACCGATTGCGTTTCAGTTAAACGTTTGTGAATATCGGGACCGCCTGTCCTCGCGCGACGGGCAGGTGGGACGAAGGAGCGGCAGTGGGACGCCGCGGTTGTCGCGCTCATGCAATGGGGAGCACAACGAATGAAGATCCACCCTGGCACGCCCGGCGTGCCGAAGGCGCTGACCCGCTGCGTCCGCTGGGCGCTTTACGGCATGGCCTCGATGGCGCTTGCCACGCCACTGCTGGCCCAGGACGAGAACAGCGAGGAGCCGGATCGCGACGAGGCGACCACGCTCGAGGTGGTGTCGGCGCTGGGCTCACGCGGCCAACCACGTTCAGAACAGTATTCCGCGGTCCCGATCGACATCATCTCGGTCGGTGAGTTCCGCAACCAGGGCGCCACCGATGTGCTTGACCAGCTGCGCGTGCTGGTGCCCTCCTACCAGGTCAGCATTGTCCCGATCGACGATGCGGCCACCCTGGTCCGCCCGGCCAACCTGCGCGGCCTGCCGCCGGACAGCACCCTGGTGCTTGTCAATGGCAAGCGCCGCCATCGCTCGGCGGTCATCACCTTCCTCGGCCACGGTCTGTCCGACGGCTCGCAGGGCCCCGATGTATCGGTCATCCCGTCCCTGGCGCTGGAGCAGGTCGAAGTGCTGCGTGATGGCGCCGCGGCCCAGTACGGCTCCGATGCGATTGCCGGCGTGATCAATTTCACCCTGAAGAAGCGCACCGAAGGCGGCACCTTCGAGGCCTTCTGGGGTGAGCACTATGAGGGCGATGGCGACACCCTGCAGTACGCCGCCCAGATCGGCTCGCACCTCACCGAGAACGGCTACGCGACCTTCACCGCCGAGTGGAAGGAAGCCGACCCGACCTCGCGCAGCGTGCAGCGCGGCGACGCCGCCGCGGTGGCCGCCAGCGGCAACCCCTTCGTCAACAACCCGGCGCAGATCTGGGGTTCGCCCGAGGTCAACCGCGACTTCAAGTTCGTCGCCAACCTCGGCCTGCTCGGCGAGAACGTCGAGTACTACCTGTTCGGCAATGCCGCCTCGCGCGACGTTGACGGCGGCTTCTACTACCGCAATCCGACCTCGCGCTCGGGCGTCTATACCGCCGATGGCGGCGAGACCCTGCTGATCGGCGACCTCTCCGGCGCCGGCTGCCCGACCATCGCCCTGCGCGATGCCAGCGGCAACCTGCGCCCGTTCAACGCCATCAACAGCGCGGTCCAGGGTCTGCCGAGCAACTGCTTCACCTTCTTCTCCACCCTGCCCGGCGGCTTCACCCCGCGCTTTGGCGGCATCGTCCGCGACCGCTCCCTCGTCGCCGGCGCCCGTGGCGAATGGTCCAACGGCATCCGCTACGACTTCAGTGCCTCCTACGGTCGCAGCGAGGTGGACTTCTACCTGCTGAACACCATCAATGCCTCGCTCGGCCCGAATCAGCCGGCGGGCCTGACCTTCCGTCCGGGCTCGAACATCCAGAACGAACAGAGCTTCAACGCCGACTTCGCCAAGAGCATCGACACCGATTTCACCGCCTACCCGGTGAACCTCGCCGCCGGTCTCGAATACCGCGAGGAGGAGTTCGAGGTCATCGCCGGCGACCAGGCCTCGTTCGAGGTCGGCCCGCTGGCCTCGCAGGGCTTCCTGATCGGCTCCAACGGCTTCCCGGGCTTCAACCCGCGGCAGGCCGGCACCTTCTCGCGCGACAACTACGCCGTCTACGTCGACTCGGAGTTCAGCTTCACCGAGAACTTCCTGATGGCAGGCGCCGTACGCTTCGAGGACTTCGAGGACTTCGGCACCACCACCAACTGGAAGCTGACCTCGCGCCTGCAGGTCACCGACGCCTTCGCCCTGCGCGGGGCCGTCAGCACGGGCTTCCGCGCGCCGACGCCGGGTCAGTCGAACGTCACCCAGGTCACGACCCAGTTCATCGACGGCGAGCTGCGTGACACCGCGACCCTGTCTCCGACCAGCCCGGTGGCGCAGCGTTTCGGCGGCCGACAGCTGCAGCCGGAAGAGTCGACCAACATCTCGCTGGGCCTGGTCTGGGCGGAAGGCCCGTGGCTGGCCACCCTCGACGCCTACCAGATCGAGGTCGACGACCGCATCGCCCAGAGCACGAACTTCAACCTCACCGATCAGGACCGTGCCGAGCTGCTCGCCGCGGGCGTCCGTGATGCGCTGTCGTTCAGCACCGTGCGCTTCTTCATCAACGACTTCGACACCACGACCCAGGGCGTCGACCTGGTGGTCAGCTACGCCACCGACCACTTCGGCGGCGAGACCACATACTCGCTGGCGGCGAACTGGAACGAGACCGAGGTCGACAAGTTCACCCCGGAGATCATCGGCGAGGCTCGCGTGCAGATCCTCGAGGACTCCCTGCCCAGCACCAAGGGCACGTTCTCGATCAACCACGTCCGCGACAACTGGACCGGCAACCTGCGCTTCGGCTACTACGGATCGTTCTACGAGGATCATGTCGACTCCGGCTGCGTGGTCGGCCCGGACTGCCTGCCGATCTACGGCGACAGCGCGGTGATCGTCGACGCCGAAGTCGGCTACAACTTCGACAACGGGGCCTACGTGCGTGTCGGCGCGCAGAACCTGTTCGACAAGTACCCGGAAAAGAACCCGTACGGCGAAGCGGTGGTCGGTGCCGAGTACCCGGCGCACACCCCGTGGGGCTTCAACGGCGGCTTCTACTACCTGCGCGTCGGCTACGACTTCTAGCCCTTGCCCGACCCGCGGCGGCGCCCTGCCGCCGCGGGAGGCTTCCGCCATCCGGAGCCACGCTCCAGGCCCTGACGCTGGCGGACTCCGTTGGGAAACCCGAGGCCCGATTCGAGGCCGCCCCGGGGATCCGGCACGAAGAGCTTGAAACATGCGCGGAAAGCGTCCCGCGCGGCACCCGGCCCCGGTCCCACCGGCGTTGCCAGTCTCCCATGGCGAACACAGGGCGCAAAGAAGACATTCATAGGGTGCGGCTTGCCGCACCGGGCATACCGTCCGAACGCCCGTATCCTTGCGCCAAGGAACTTCGCTGACGCCCAACGAAGCCCGACTGTGGGAGCGCCCTTGGGCGCGACAGCGGAAATTCGCTGTGGCCTCGGTCTGTGGTGAATCCGTAGCGCAGCGGTCGCGCCCGAGGGCGCTCCCACAATTTGACTGCGGCAAGGTCTACTTGGCGGCGCAGACCGGACCTTGCATCGCCGTTGAATGTAGGAGCCAGCTTGCTGGCGATAGGCGCCCCCGGACGGGAGGATCGCCAGCAAGCTGGCTCCTACATTCGGGTTTTGCGGAAGGTCTGCTTCGCGCCCTTCTTGCGCGCATGGATCCCGTCGCATTCGACTGCGTTCTCGCCCTTCAACGAGACCCGGCCAATTCGATGCACATGGGCGAACGGCAAGATAGGCGCCGGGATAACGCGTTCCCTGCGGCGACAACTGTCGGGAGGTCGTGGAAGGCCCGCAGCAGGGCTAGGGCAGCGGCGGCTCTGCCGGCAGCGCCGCGGCCTCGGGCGACCACAGGAACGGGATCACGTGGCGCATGCGCTGCGGTACGTAGTCCTCGACCAGCTCGTCCTGCTCGGGGCGCGGCCGCCAGACGATCACCAGACGGTGGGGGCCCGGCGTCAGGCCATTGAGCGGCAGCCAGCCCGACAGCCCGCGCAGACCGAGATCGGCGCGCTCCGTGACCATGAAACCCTCCAGCGACTGCGGTCGGCCGTCGAGACTGACCTCCCAGATGCTGCTCAGGCAATCGGCCGCAGACCTCGCAGCGGCGTCGCGCCGCGCCTCGCGTTCGATGGCTTCGGCGTCGCTGTCGGAAGGGTCGAAGCCAAAGGCGGGACCGGCTCCCTCTTCGCGCGGGGCACAGCGTCGATCCAGCAGCGGGTCGTCGAGCAGGGACACGTAGGGCAGGAACAGTGGGAGCCAGGCAGTTTCGATGACCGGATCCGGAATCAACGGGCGCGGCAGCAGCGCATCGCGACCGATGCGCTGCGACTCGTAATAGGCGCTCCGCATCCCTCCGGCGATGTCTCCGCCCGTAACGTAACGCTGCGAATCGAGCGCATCGAATTGCCGCGCCCGCTGGAACGATATGTTCGCCAGCACCGTGACACCCATCACCCCGGCCATGAACAGGATGAAGAACAGCCGCGGGGACAGATTGCTCTGCAGTGTGAGCCGGATGCTGCCGAGCAGCCGTGCCGGGAAGAACAGTCCCTCGACCCAGGCCGCGAGGTGAACGAGCGCCCGAAGCGGAGCGACCTGCATGCGCTCGGGAAGCCAGCGCAGCAGCACACCATCAAGCAGCCAGCGTAGCAATGGTGCCCCGAAGAAGAAGAGGATGAACCAACCCATCGCAGTGTTGACGAAGGTATTGGTTCCACCCAGCGCCGGTCCGAACATTCCGGCGATGAGGAACAGCAGCAACAGCCAGAAGCCGAGCACGGCCAGCGCCATGGCCGAGAAGGTAATGAGCGAGAACAGCGTCGATGCGACCAGATCGGCTCGGGCGATGCCCTGGTCAAGGCTGGGCAGACGGCGGCGCAAGCGTGCGGTGGTCAGCCGGCCAATGCCACCGATGCGTTCCCAGCGCACACCGTGAGGGAACACCGCCTTGAGGCCGATCAGGCCCACCCAGTGGGCCCGCACCGCCAGGTGGAGGACGAACAGCAGGGCCATCGTGAGGCACATCGCGCTGGCGATCGGCACCAGCACGGCGCTGGCCGCGGCGATACCGAGGCTCATCCGCGGCACATAGGTCTCGTAGGCGCTCCATAGCCAGCCCGGCATCGAAACCAGGGCAAACAGGGACAGGCCCGAGATGATCAGCTCAAGCTCGTCGGTGCGCTCGCGCAGGCGCTCGAAGCTCACCCTCCCGGCTCTTGTCTCATCGACGCCCGCCACTTGCGTATCCGCCTTCTCGACCATGCCATCCCCTCCCAGGTGCGCGGGGAGGTTACCGCAAGCCGGCGATGCTGCGCCGCACCCGGCGCTCCCGGCGCGGGCTGCTAGACTGCGCGCCGCCTGGTATCCCTCCGGAGTGCTGCATGACCGACGCCGTTGCCCCGCGCAAGTCCGCCATCGACCGCTTCCTGAATATCGTTGAGCGCGGCGGCAATGCCCTGCCCCACCCGGCCACGCTGTTCGCCCTGCTGGCCGCGATCGTGGTGCTGCTGTCCGGCATTGCGGCCTACTTTGACGTCAGCGCCCCGCATCCGGCGACGGGCGAGTCCATCAGGGTGGTGAACCTTCTCTCGCTGGAAGGCCTGCACCGCATGTCGACCAGCATGGTGACCAACTTCACCAGCTTCGCCCCGCTGGGCACTGTGCTGGTGGCGCTGCTCGGCATTGGCGTGGCCGAGCACTCCGGCCTGATCGGCGCGGCCCTGCGTCTGCTGGTGCTGAGCTCACCGCGCTACCTGCTGACCCCGGTGATGGTCTTCGCCGGCGTGATGTCGAACATGGCCAGCGAGATCGGCTACGTGCTGCTGGTGCCGCTGGCCGGCCTGATCTTCCTCGCAGCCGGCCGCCATCCGATCCTCGGCATGGCGGCGGCCTTCGCCGGCGTCTCGGGCGGCTACTCGGCCAACCTCCTGATCGGCACCATCGATCCGCTGCTGGCCGGCCTGTCACAGGAGGCCTCGCGGATCATCGATCCCGGCTACACCGTGACCCCGGTAGCCAACTGGTATTTCATGATCGCCTCGACACCGGTGGTGACCCTGCTCGGCTGGCTGGTCACTGAACGCATCGTTGCCCCGCGCTTCCCCGACGGCCCGACACGCAACCCCGAGGAAGACGGCGCCGCCAAGCCCGAGCAGGACCCCGAGGCGCAGCGGCTGAAGCCTGAGGAATGGCGAGGCCTGAAGTGGGCCACCGCAGCGGCCCTGCTGATCACCCTTGTACTGGTCTGGGCGGCCCTGCCCCAGGGCCTGTTCTGGGGCGCGGGCTTCATGCGCGACCCGACCACCGGAGACCTGCTGAGCTCGCCGCTGCTGAGCAGCGTGGTGGCGATGATCTTCCTCTACGGCGTGGTCACCGGCGTCACCTACGGCGCGGTCGCCGGCACGGTAAAGAACGACACCGACGTCATCAAGGGCATGGGCCAGAGCATGTCGACGCTTGGCGTCTACCTTGTCCTGACCTTCTTCGCCGCGCAGTTCGTCGCCTACTTCAACTGGACCCAGCTCGGCCTCGTGTTCGCGGTTGAGGGCGCTCAGTTGCTGGATTCGCTGCGCACCTTCGTACTCGGCGATAGCGGCGACACCAGCGGATGGCGCTGGGTGCTGGCCAAGATCATCATCATGGGCGGCTTCATCCTGCTCACCGCGGTGGCCAACCTGTTCATGGGCTCGGCCTCGGCCAAGTGGGCGCTGATGGCACCGATCTTCGTGCCGATGTTCATGATCCTCGGCTACTCGCCGGAGCTGACCCAGATCGCCTACCGCATCGGCGACTCGGTGACCAACATCATCAGCCCGATGATGAGCTACTTCGCACTGATCATCGCCTTCCTGCAGCGCTACGAGCCACGCGCCGGCATCGGCACGGTGATCTCGGTGATGCTGCCCTATTCGGTGGTATTCATGATCGGCTGGACCGCGCTGTTCGTGCTCTGGCTGGCCTTCGACCTGCCGATCGGGCCGGGGGCACCGCTGCAGTACATTCCGGTCGCACCCGGCACCTGATGGGGCGCTGGCGTCCGCCCGCGGAGGCCTCGACCGCGATCATCACCCGCCCCGGCTTCGAGCGGCTCAAGGCCGAGCTCGACAGACTGTGGCGGGTGGAACGACCTGAGGTGGTCAAGGCCCTGGCCGCCGCCGCGGCCGAGGGCGACCGCTCGGAGAACGCCGAGTACACCTACCGCAAGAAGCAGCTCGGCGAGATCGACCGCCGAGTGCGCTACCTGACCCGCCGCCTGCCCCAGCTCAAGGTGGTGGAACAGCCGCCCTCGCATCCGGAGCGGGTCTGGTTCGGCGCGGAACTGGAACTCGAGGATGCCGACAGCGGTGAGACGTTCGCCTATCGCATCGTCGGACCCGACGAAACCGAGGCGCGGCAAGGCTGGATCAGCATCGACTCGCCACTGGCGCGCGCGCTGCTGGGGCGGGCGGTGGACGACGAGATCGGCGTCGAACTGCCCGGCGGCCGACGACACTTCGTCATCGCCGGCGTCGGCTATGCCCTGCTGGCGGCTAGTCCGGGCTGACGCCCCGCGGCGCCGGCGGTACCCGCATCAGGTCGGTGGAGAAGGCATCGACGTGGCTGAGGATGGCATGGGTGCCCTCGCTGTCGACCACCACCCGGCCGTCGGCCGGCGCCCCTCGCAGCTCCAGCCAGCGGCTCGCGGGCGATCCATCGAGGGGCTGCAGGAACAACGCCCAGCTCTCCCCTTCGCGGGCTGCGTAGACCAGCCGGCCCGCGTGCAGTCCCCAGGCGCCAAGCGTTGCGGGCAGGGGCAGGCGCTGAGGCGGCTCGTCGAGCGCATCGACCTGCAGCAGCTGCCAGTGGGTGTCTCCGCGTGACTCCCAGGCGATCCAGCCATCGCCGGCGTGGAAGTCGGCCACCGCCCGCGCGGCGCCAAGCTCACGCTCGCCCGTGGCATCGCGCAGCCAAAGGCGCATCCCGGCGCTGTCGCCGTGGCCGCGTGCATACAGGATCCGCTCGCCGCCGAGCGGCTGAGCAGCGAAGCCCGGCCCGGCCAGCGGGTGCGCGTCGAGCAGGCGCTGGCCGGCCAGGTCGAAGACCTCGATGCGCGTCTGGCCGCCGGCAACATAGCGGGTCAACAAGAGGTGCCGGGCGTCGAGCCACTGCGGGCGCACCCAGGCTTCGGCATCGGGAAGTGAAAGCCTGTGTTCAGTCGCTCCGCGCTGCCACCAGACTGAACCATTTCCATCGCGGTTGCTGACGTAGACCAGGGCGTCGCCGTCAGGCGAGGGGGCGGCGAAGGCCTCGTAGCGGGTCGAATCGGTCACACGCTCCGGCTCGCCCCCCTCGCTGTAGCGCCACAGGTTGGCGTCATAGCGGCGGCGTTCGTACAGCAGGCTGCCATCCGGCCCGATGTCCAGGGTCGCCGCGCCGCGTCCGCCAAGAAGGCGCAGCTCGCCCGTGACAGGATTCAGCCAATGCAGGGCCGGGAACCCATCGCGATCGCTGGCCACGATCAGTGCGCGGCCGTCTGCGGTCCAGGCAAGATCGGGAATCCGGTGCGCTCCCGGCAGCAGGCGGCGCTCGGAGTCCCCTTGGCGCAGCCACAGCTCGCGCTGTCCATGGGGGCCGCGCAGGAAGGCGATATCGCCCGCGGCGTTCTGCCGCGGGTGGCTGTCATACAGTGCGGTGGGCGGTGGCGTGGTCAGTCGCGCACTCTGTCCGGTCGACGGGTCGGTGCGCCACAGCGCAGCAGGCCCCGCTTCGTCCCCCGACGGGCCGGTGTAGAGCAGACGATCCTCGCGCGGCCAGTCAAGCGGATAGCTTTGGCTGCCGCCGCAGGGTCCGAGGTCTCTGGGCAGCCCTGCGGGGAGGTCGACCACGCGCAGGGTGCAATCGGACCCGTCCCATGCAGTGAACGCAAGTCGCGTGCCGTCGGGCGAGAAGACCGGCGCGGCCAGCCGGCCCACCCCGCCTTCGATGCGCCGCGGAGCACTGCCATCAGCGGTCGCCCACTCGAGCCAGCTCTCGCCGGTCTCGAGATCGTTGATCGCATAGGCGAGCCAGCGCCCATCGCGCGAGTATCGCGGCTGCCAACCCCAATGCGGGCCGCTGCGAAACGGGTGCTCGCGAACCAGATCGGCCGCGGTCCAGCCGGTCGACTCAGGCGTGGCCGAGGTCTGACCCTCCTTTCCGGACCAGGCCCACCAGCCCGCCAGGGCAATCAGGACCGAGACCAGCAGCAGGCCGACGATCACACCTGCCAGACGCCCCGACGCGGCGGGGGGCGGTGTACTGGTGTCCGCTGTAAGCTCGCTGACCTCAACCGGCGCGGCCGGGTCGCGAGTCGCTATCGCATCGGCCTCGCCCGCCATGCGCATCACCGGCACCAGCAACCGGTAGCCGGTCTTGGGCAGGGTTTCGATGTATCGCGGCGAACGTGCGTCGTCGCCCAGAAGACCTCGCAGCTCGGCGATGGCCCGGGAGAGCACCTCGTCGCCGACCACCTTCCGCGCCCAGACCGCTTCCAGCAGGGCCTCGCGGGAAAAGGTTTCGCCCGGCCGACTGGCAAGACAGGCCAGCAGATCGACCAGGCGACGCGGCAGCCGATGGCTCTCGCCTCCCCGACTGAGCGTGTGGGTCGAGGGCACCAGCAGCCAGTCGCCGATCCGAAGGGTCTCCGATGCCGGGCCAGCCGCTGGCTGTCTGCTGTCGTCCGCGTCCTGCACTACTTGGCCGTCCCCGCCTCGAATGGAGAAAAAAAGGAGATCGAATTCCGATCAAGATCAGGCACCTGGAGCAGCCTGAGCGGATGCTGCCGCGGTCATCGACCAGCTGGAGACCAGCCCATGCGAACGCTTCCCACCGTGCTGCGCGGCCTTGCCGGCCTAGCCGCCTGCCTCACCATTCTAGGCGTCCCCTCGCCCGCCCGCGCCGATTGCGAAAGGCTGCTGGTCTCCGGCTACCACTCCACGGTGCATGTCTATGACGGCTGTACCGGCGGCTTCCTGCGCGAGCTGGATGCGCGCACCCGCCTCAATGGCGCCCAGGCGGTGCGCGAGCGCGACGGCCTGCTCTACGTGGTGGCCGAAGGCAGCAACACCATCGTGCGCTACCGCGCCGACAGCTTCGAGTTCGTGGACTTCTTCGTCAGCGTGACCGGCAACCCCGGGATCACAGGGGTCACCTTCGGCCCCGACGGCGACATGTACCTCGGCGGCTACAACAGCGATTCGGTATTCCGCTTCGATGGCCAGACCGGCGCCGCCAAGGGCGAGGTCGTTCGCCGGGCGGATGGCGCCAATGGCGTCGACAACGGACTTGTGTTCGGCCCGGACGGCCTGCTCTACGTGCCCGGATTCGACAGCCACAACGTCATCCGCTGGAATCCGGCCACCGGTCGCAGCGAGACCTTCATCGCCAGCGGCTCGGGCGGGCTGCTCCGCACCCGCGGCATCCTCTTCGAGCCGGACGGAAGCGGCGTGCTGGTCAGCAGCGAGGGCTCTGGCGAGATCCTGCGCTACCACCGCGACGGACGATTCGACCGCCGCCTGGCGCAGTTCGAGTTCGGTCCCAACGGCATGGCCTACGCGGCCGACGGCAACCTCCTGGTCACCGGTTTCGGTGGCGATCGGGTCGAGCGGGTCGACCCACGTACTGGCCAGCGCCTCGGCACCCTGGTCCCGGCGGGCAGCGGCGGCCTGAGCGGCGCCACCTTCCTGACCATCCTCCCGCCCACCGCGGCCCCCGAGCCGGTGCTCGACACTGCCCAGATCGGCAGCCAGTACTGGGTCACGGGGGCCGGCCTGCCCGAGGGCAAACGGCTGGAGCTGGAGCTTTTCAGCAGCACCGGCACCGGCTTCGGTGATCGCTTCAATGCCGCCGAGCTGGCCGAAAAGCGCTGGGGCCGGCTGCGCATCGACTTCACCGGCTGCGACAGCGGAGAGTTCAGCTGGGCCTCAAGCGCGGCGGACAGCGCCGGCTTTGGTGACGGTGGCTACCCGCTGGAACGCATCGCGCCCAATCCAGCCAGCGAACGCTGCCAGGCCGAAGGCTTCGCCAGCGTCAGCGGCCACGAGTGGATGGCCGGCACCTGGTTCGGCGGACCGGCGCGCAGCGGCGAGGGGCTGTTTATCGACGTGCTGGCCGACGGCGTGGTGCTGGCGGCGTGGTTCACCCATCGGCCGGCGGCCGAGGCGAAGTAGCTCGGGGCAATAGGTACAGGCGAGCCTGCTCGCCTGCCTTGGAGCCCTGCGAAAGCGCAGTCAGCCGCGCTCTACGGAAGGGGCGCCGCCAGTGGGTCGGGGTAGCGGCGTCCGGGGCGGACCGGCTGGAAGCATTCTGCCTCGCGGCAGAAACCGGGATCACCGCCACGGGGATGCCAGCCCCGCAGCCCCATCAGGGGCAGCGGGCGCATCTCTTGAGGATCCTGCAACAGGTCGCCGCAGGCGATGGCGGCGGAGACCCGGCCCACAGCCGCCTCGCGGTCGAGTCGGGGGTCGATGACTACCAGCGCCTTACCGACCAGCAGACGTCCGGGTTCGAGGGCGTGTTCAAGCAGGGCGTGGCCGATCACCACGACCGAAACGTCCTCCGCCGCCAGGGCCGGGAACAGCCGGTCCCAGGCGTGGCGGTCCCAGTCATCGAGCGCCGCACGATCGCGCAGCAGCACCAGCACACCGGCTTCGTCGAAATGGGTCAGGGCCTGTTGGCCGCGGGAACGCTGCTTGTTGCCCAGCCGGGCGACGTCGGCCGCCTGGCGGGCGTTCATCGCCCGCTTGACCGATGGCCAGCGCAGCCAGATCAGCGCATTCAGCAGGTCGTGCCAGTTGGCTTCCCGGGTGGCGATACCACGGCCGGCGGCGATGCGCTGCTCGTAGTGCAGGCCGTCTTCGAGCAACGCCGGCGATTGGGCAACGAAGCGCAGGTCCATGCCCTGCTCCGCCGCCGCCGACTCCAGCGCCGCGCAGTCCGGCCAGGCTTCGCCCTCGAGCAAGCCGCGCCAGCGCTCGAAGTCGGCGAAGACCGGGTGATCGAAGCAGGCCGGCGGCACCGCGTCGCGCGGAGGCGCGCGAAAGCGCATCAGCCCTCGGCGACCAGGCCGTAGAGGTCGTGCTCGTCGCTGCCCATGATCCGAACGTTGACGAAGTCGCCGGGGCGCAGGCCGTGCTCGGCGCCATCCTGGATCTGCACCGTGCCGTCGATCTCCGGCGCGTCGGCCTTCGAGCGTCCGATCGCCAGTTCGCCATCGACCAGGTCGACCAGCACCTGCTGCACAGTGCCGACCTTGGCCGCCAGCTTGTCCTCGCTGATCTCGGCCTGCAGGGCCATGAAGCGGGCCAGGCGTTCGGCCTTGACCTCCTCGGGTACCGGATCGGGCAGCGCGTTCGCAGCCGCGCCTTCGACCGGCGAGTAGGCGAAGGCACCGACCCGGTCCAGCTCGACCTCGTCGATGAAGTCCAGCAGCTGCTCGAAGTCGTCCTCGGTCTCGCCCGGAAAGCCCACGATGAAGGTGCTGCGCAGGGTGATCTCGGGACAGATCTCGCGCCAGCGGTGGATGCGCTCGCGCACCTTGTCGATGGCGCCGGGGCGCTTCATCAGCTTGAGGATGCGCGGGCTGGCGTGCTGGAACGGGATGTCCAGGTAGGGCAGCAGCTTGCCCTCCGCCATCAGCGGGATGATCTCGTCGACGTGCGGATACGGGTAGACGTAGTGCAGACGGGTCCACACGTCCAGCTCGGCCAGGCCCTCGCAGAGGTCCTGCATGTGCGTGCGGCGCGCCTTGTCGCGCCAGGTGCCCGACGCATACTTCAGGTCGACGCCGTAGGCGCTGGTGTCCTGGGAGATGACCAGCAGCTCGCGCACGCCGCCGCGGACCAGCTTCTCGGCCTCGCGCAGCACCTGGTCGACCGGACGCGAGACCAGGTCGCCGCGCATCGAGGGGATGATGCAGAAGCTGCAGCGATGGTTGCAGCCCTCGGAAATCTTCAGGTACGCAAAATGCTTCGGCGTCAGCTTGAGGCCATAGTCGGGGACCAGGTCGACAAACGGGTCGTGCCTGGGCGGCAAGGCCTTGTGCACGGCGTCCATGACGCTGGTGTAGTCCTGCGGACCACTGATCGACAGCACGTCCGGGTGCGCCTCGCGAATCTGCTCCGGACGCTTGCCGAGGCAGCCGGTGACGATGACCTTGCCGTTCTCGGCCAGGGCCTCGCCGATGGCGTCGAGGGATTCCTCCACCGCCGAGTCGATGAAACCACAGGTGTTGACGACCACCACGTCTGCATCGTCATAGGTCGGCACGATGTCGTAACCCTCGACCTTGAGCTGGGTGAGGATGCGCTCGGAATCGACCAGGGCCTTGGGGCAGCCAAGGCTGACGAAGCCGACTTTGGGATTGGGCTGGGGCATGGGACATCCGGATGGGGCCACACGGCCCTGAACCCGCGGATTATCCCGGATTCGACGCGCCCGCGCAGGCCGGGAAATCCTCGGGGCGCGGCGGCCGGTAAGGTCCGTTCAGAGTGAGTCGAGCGCGATGCGCCCTGTCCGCACCAGCTCCAGCTGCGATTCCGCGGACTCCGGGCGCCCGAGCAGGAAGCCCTGCAGCTCGTCGCAGCCCAGCCCGCGCAGCAGGCGCATCTGCTCTGCGGTCTCGACACCCTCGGCGGAAACCCGCATGCCCAGCTCGTGGCCAATGGCGATGATGGTGCGGGCGATGGCCGCGTCGCTGCCCTCGCTGCGCAGGTCGGAGACGAAGCTGCGGTCGATCTTCAGCTTGTCGAAGGCGAAGCGCTTGAGGTAGGCGAGCGAGGAATAGCCGGTGCCGAAGTCATCGAGCGCCAGGCTGATGCCGAGGTCACGCAGCCGGTCGAGGGTGTCGCGGACGCGGTCGAGGCTTTCCATCAGCGAACTTTCGGTCAGTTCGAACTGCAGCGCGCCGCGGGGAATCTCGTGCTCGGCGAGCGTCTCGGCGACGCGGGCGGCGAAATCGGCGCGGAGGATCTGCTGGGCCGAGACATTGATCGCCAGCGGCACCGGAGGCAGATCCGCCGCCTGCCAGGCGCGCCACTGCCGGCAGGCCAGCTCCAGCACCCGCCCGCCCACCTGGGGCATCAGCCCCAGCGATTCGGCGATCGGAACGAAACGGCCGGGCGGCACCGGACCCAACGGCGAGCGCGTCCAGCGCACCAGCGCCTCGAAGCTGGAAAGCGAGCCGTCCTCTGCGGAGAACTGCGGCTGGTAGTGAAGCTCCAGCTCGTCGCGCTCGACCGCGCCGCGCAGGTGCACGCCCAGCGAGAGGCGGTCCTCGAAGTCCTGCATGGTGGCTTCGGAATACACGCAGACCACGTCGCGGCCCTCGCGCTTGGCCTGGGCCATCGCCGCCTCGGCCCGGCGCAGCAGCTCACCGGGTGTGCGGCCGTGCTCGGGATGACCGCTGATGCCGATGCTGGCGGTCAGTCGCAGCTCGAACGGCGCCCCGCTGATCGGCCTTGCCACGGCGCTGCGCAGGCACTCGGCCAGTTCAACCACCGCCTGCCGGTCCAGCTGCGGCACCACGGCGACGAACTCGTCGCCGGCGAAGCGGCTGAGCCGCCCGCTCCCGCCCAGGGTGTCGCGGAGCCGCTGGGCGATCTGGCGCAGCGCCAGATCGCCGATCTGGTCGCCCATGCTTTCGTTGACCCCATGGAAGCGGTCGACATCGATGAAAAGCAGCCACCAACGGCCGCCGTCAGCCTGGCCATCGGCCTTGCCCGGCAGCGCCGACTGCTCCAGCGCCGCGTAGCGCGGCAGCTCGGTAACCGCATCGTGGCTGATCGCCCGGGCCAGATCCTCCTCGAAGCGCCGGCGTTCGGTGATGTCGTTGCTGACGGCCAGTACGTGGGTGATTGCTCCGGCCTCGTCGCGCACCGGGGTCAATGACAGCTCGTTCCAGAACAGGCTGCCGTCGGCCCGGTAGTTGCGCAGCACCACGTTGCACTCGCGGCCCTTCTTCAGCGCCTCACGAAGCAGCTTGCGCTGCGGCTGATCGCGGTCCGCGCCCTGCAGGAACCGGCAGTTTCGACCCGCGAACGCCTCGCGCGGGTAGCCGGTCATGCGCTCCATCGCGGCGTTGGCATAGAGCAGGGGGAAGTCCCCGGCGCGCGCGTCAGCGATCAGCACGCCGCTGCGGCTGGATTCGACGGCGCGTTCGAGCAGGCGCATCTGCGCCTGGGCCCGGCGCTGGGCGCTGACATCGCGACCAAAGCAGTACATGCGCCGGTTCTCGGGCGACCAGGTGCCCGACCAGAGCATGTGCAGGACGCGGCCGTCGGCAGTGACATTGCGGTTGGGAAACTCGCGGGCAGGGATGCCGCCCATCACCCTGGCCATCTCCTCCCGGGTGCGGGCGCGGTCGTCAGGGTGAACCAGGAGGTCGACGCTCTCGCCGACCAGCGACTCCGGCGAGCGTCCCCACAGCGACTCCGCGGCGCGGTTGACGCGCACGAAGCGGCCATGGTCATCGAACACGCAGATCACCTCCGCCGCCGAGTCGAGCAGGTGGCGGACGTCCTCTAGCAGAGCTGACTGGCTGACCGCGAAACCGACCAGCGAGACCAGCGCGTCAATGTCGCGCAGTTCGCCAGGACCGGGGCCGCGTGGGCTGCGGTAGTAGACGCCGAAGGTCGCCAGCGCGCGACCGTTCACGTCGGGTACCGGCGTCGACCAGCAGGCATGCAGCCCGTGCTGTGCGGCCAGTGCGGCGAACCCGGGCCAGCGGGCATCCGCGGCCAGATCCGGCACCACGATCCGCTGGCCACCGTATGCCGCCAGGCCGCAAGGCCCTTCACTTTCCGCCTCCCCGCCGACCCGCACGCCATCCAGCCTGCTCAGCAGGTCAGCCGGCAGGCCGGCTGCGGCACAGGGATGAAGCGTTCCGGCCGCCTGATCGACCAGCAGGATGGAGCCGATGGCACCGGGATGGCGCGCCTCGAAGCTTTCGATCATCGACGCCAGCAGCGGCCGCATGGTCGCGCCGCCCGCCATGGCGGCGAGATAGCGTTGCCGCGTCCGTTCCCGCCAGGACTCGCCGGCTGCTGCCGTGTCGTCCCGAAGCACCCCGACCACGCCCTCGTCGCCGGCGCGTCCTGCCCAGCGTACCGAAAGCCGCTCGCCGTCGAGGGCCTCGAGCGGCAAGCTCAGGTCAAAGGTCTCTCCGTGGCGCAGGCAGGCCCGGATCGCGTGCGCGAGCCGCTCAGCTGAAGCCTCGTCATAGCAGCCGAGCAGTTCCCGCAGCGGCCAAGGGCCGCTTCCCGGGAGCCCGTGCAATTGAGCCGCCTCGGGTCGGAGCGCGATGCGTTCGGGGTGCAGCATCAGGCTCCACGGCTGCAGCTGCCCCATCCGGCAAGCCAGGTCGATCAGGTGCAGCGCCTGAACGGGCGATGCGCAGAGCGCCTCCAGCGCGCGCTGGGGAGGGGCCATCCAAGGGTCCAGTGCGGGAGCGTCGTCCGACTCTAGACCCTTGGGGCCAAAGTATCCAGCCGCGGATCTGGCCGCGTCGCTATACTGCGCGGCTGCCCCATCCGGACCCGGCTGCAGATGACCGACCTCACCCGACCGAGCTTCCACGGATTCGAGCAGATCCCACTGCACGAATACGCCGAGCGCGCCTACCTCGACTATTCGATGTACGTCGTGCTGGATCGTGCACTGCCCTTTCTGGGCGACGGCCTGAAGCCGGTACAGCGGCGGATCATCTACGCGATGAGCGAGCTGGGCCTTGGCGCCACCGCCAAGCCGAAGAAGAGCGCGCGCACTGTCGGCGACGTGATCGGCAAGTTCCACCCTCACGGGGACTCCGCCTGCTACGAGGCGCTGGTGCTGATGGCCCAGCCCTTCTCCTACCGCTATCCGCTGATCGACGGCCAGGGCAACTTCGGCTCCTCCGACGACCCGAAGTCGTTCGCGGCGATGCGCTACACCGAGTCCAAGCTGACGCCGATCGCCGAGGTATTGCTGGGCGAGCTGGGCCAGGGCACCGTCGACTGGTCACCGAACTTCGACGGTACGCTGGAGGAGCCCTCCTGGCTGCCGGCGCGGCTGCCTCACCTGCTGCTGAACGGCACCACCGGCATTGCCGTGGGCATGGCGACGGACATTCCGCCGCACAACCTGAACGAGGTCGTCAGCGCCTGCATCCGCCTGCTCGACGACCCGGACGCGACAACCCGTGACCTGTGCGAGCACCTTCGCGGCCCGGACTACCCCACCGCGGCCGAGATCATCACCCCCGCCGCCGACCTGCTGAAGCTCTACGAGACCGGCGGTGGCAGCGTGCGTGCGCGCTCGGCCTGGAAGCGCGAGGGACAGAACGTGGTCATCACCGACCTGCCCTACCAGGTGAGCCCGAGCAAGGTGATGGAACAGATCGCCCAGCAGATGCGCGGCAAGAAACTGCCCTGGCTGGAAGACCTGCGCGACGAGTCCGACCACGCCAACCCGACCCGCATCGTGCTGGTGCCGCGCTCCAACCGGGTCGATATCGAGGCCCTGCTGGGCCACCTGTTCGCCACCACCGACCTCGAGAAGAGCTTCCGGGTCAACTTCAACATCATCGGCCTGGATGGCCGGCCGCAGGTCAAGCCGCTCAAGGCCCTGCTCGGCGAGTGGCTGCGCTTCCGCACCGATACCGTCACCCGCAGGCTCAAGCATCGACTGGACAAGGTCGAGCGCCGCCTGCACCTGCTCGATGGCCTGCTGATCGCCTTCCTCAACCTGGACGAGGTGATCCGCATCATCCGCACCGAGGATGAGCCCAAGGCCGTCCTGATGGAGCGCTTTGCGCTGACCATCGAACAGGCGGACTACATCCTCGACACCAAGCTGCGCCAGCTGGCCCGCCTCGAGGAAATGAAGATCCGCGGCGAGCAAGACGAGCTCAGCAAGGAGCGCGAGCAGCTGATCGCGACCCTGGCCTCGCCGGCCAAGCTCAAGAAGAAGGTCAAGGACGAGCTATTGGCCGACGCCAAGAAGTTCGGTGATGACCGCCGCTCGCCCCTGGTGCAGCGCGAGGCTGCACAGGCGATCTCCGAGACCGAGCTGGTGCCCAGCGAGCCAGTGACGGTGGTGCTCTCCGAGAAGGGCTGGGCGCGCGCCGCCAAGGGCCACGAGATCGACCCGGCCTCGCTGAGCTACCGCGAGGGCGACAAGCTGCTCAGCTTCGCCCGGGCGCGCAGCAACCAGCAGGCGGCCTTCCTCGACTCCACCGGCCGTGCCTATTCCACCGCCGCGCATACCCTGCCCTCCGCACGCGGCGCCGGCGAGCCGCTGACCGGGCGCTTCGCACCGCCCTCGGGGGCCGCTTTCGTCGCCGCGGTGGCCGGCGAGAACGATGCCCGCTTCGTCCTGGCGACCAGCCATGGTTACGGATTCGTCACCCGCTTCGAGAACCTCACCGGACGCAACAAGGCCGGCAAGCAGCTGCTCACCGTGCCCGCTGGCGCGGAGGTGCTGGCGCCGAGCGCAGTGACCGATCCCGACACCGACGTACTGGTCAGCATCACCAGCGGCGGCCACCTGCTGGTCTTCCCGCTCACCGAGCTGCCCGAGCTCGACAAGGGCAAGGGTAACAAGCTGATCCAGATCCCGCCGGCCAAGCTGAAGAGCGGCGATGAGCTGGTCAGCCATATCGCTGCGGTGAAGCAGGGTGGCGAGCTGACCCTGTTCTGTGGCCAGCGCAAGCTGACCCTCAGCTGGCGCGACCTGCAGGCCTATGGTGGCAACCGCGCCACCCGCGGCAACCAGCTGCCCCGGGGCTTCCAGCGCGTCGACGCCGTGCAGGCAGGGTAACTGACGGCGTAGGAGCCAGCTTGCTGGCGATCAGGACTTCCGATGCGCCGATCACCAGCAAGCTGGCTCCTACACGCTACGAAACGGCGTTCTCCAAGGGCATCCGTTTCAGTCCGCCTCCACAGCCAGCAGTTCCACCTCGAAGACGAGGGAGGCATCTGGGCCAATGGCGCTCCCAGCTCCGCGGGGTCCGTAGCCGTAGAGCGAGGGCAGCCAGAGCATCCGCTTTCCGCCGACGCGCATGCCCTGCACGCCCTCGTCCCAGCCGCGGATGACCTGCTTGGCGCCGAGCAGGAAGGTGAACGGCCGGCCGCGCTCGCGGGAGCTGTCGAACTGCTCGCCCCGGCGGTCCGGCTCGCGATCGTCGTACAGCCAGCCGGTGTAGTGCACGGTCACCCGCATGCCGGTCTCGGCCAGGGCGCCCTCGCCAGGCTGCGTGTCCTCGATGCGGAGGCTGTCGATGCTGCCGTGGCCGCTGGGGGCGGGGCCGCTGCAGGCGAGTAGCCCGACCAGCAGCAGGGCGAACGCAGCGACGGCCGGCCGCGGCGCCCTCAGAAGGGTGCCGGGATCCGGCAGGGCTGCACGTTCTGATCGCGTCATCAGGCAAGTTCCGTTTGGCGCCCCGCTGGCGCCGGCCCTGCGCATTGTCTAGTGTTTGCCCCTCAGGACAAGGGGAACCCCGATGGGCAATCGCGCTCTGAACCTGCTGGATGCTTCCTGGCTGCTGGTCGAATCGCGGGAGACCCCGATGCATGTCGGGGCACTGATGCCGTTCTCGCTGCCAGCCGATGCCGGTCCGGACTTCGTACGCCGGATCATGGCCGTGTTCCGCTCCAGCGACCACGTCCAGCCCCCCTGGAATCGCCGGCTGAAGTCCCCCAAGCTCAAGGGACTGGTGCCGGTCTGGGAGGAGGTCGAGGAGATCGACCTCGAGCACCACGTGCACCATTCGGCGCTGCCGCATCCCGGAGGGGAGCGCGAACTCGGCCAGCATATCGCGCGCCTGCACAGCCAGCCGCTTGACCTGTCCCGACCGCCCTGGGAGGTCGAGCTGATCGAAGGTCTCGAGGGGGGCCGCTTCGCTCTCTACACCAAGGTCCACCATGCGCTGATGGACGGCATCGGCGGGGTGAAACTGCTGGTTCGGGCCATGAGCACCGACTCGAAGCAGAGCCAGAAGATCCAGCCGTTCTGGACAATCAAGCCTGAGAAGAAGCCGGAGCGACGCAAGCGCAGCCGCGCGGAAGCTCCCGCCGCCACCGCAGCGCAGATCGCCGCGGACCTGATGGATAAGGCACGTTTCCAGGCCGGCACGGTGCCCGACGTTGCGCGTGCCTTCGGTGCCATGATCGGCGCCGTGCGCAACAAGGAGGACGTGCTCAAGATTCCCTTCGACACGCCGACTTCGGTGCTCAATGGCCGCATCCACGGCCCACGCCGGTTTGCCACCCAGCGCTTCCGGCTGGATCGACTGAAGGCGCTGGCCAAGGCCACCGACGCCACCCTCAACGACATCGTCCTGGCGCTCTGCGGTGGCGCGCTGCGCCGCTTCCTCGACGAACTGGGCGAACTGCCCGAAAAGTCGCTGACGGCCGGCATTCCGGTCTCGGTGCGGCCCAGGGACGACGCCGAATCGGGCAATGCGATCACCTTCATCATCAGCACCCTCGGCACCGACATCGCCGACCCGCTGGAGCGGCTGGAGACCATCCGGGCCAGCACCCGGCGCGCCAAGGAGCACGTGCAGAGCATGCCGCGCGAGGCGATGCTGCAGTACACCCTGCTGCTGATGGCGCCCTACATGGGCACGCTGCTGACCGGCATTGGCGGCCGGACGCGGCCGATGTTCAACATCACCATTTCCAACGTGCCCGGCCCCGAGAAGCCACTGTACTTCCGTGGCGCCCGGCTCGAGGCGAGCTATCCGGTCTCGCTGGTCACCCACGGCCAGGCGCTCAACATCACCTGCCAGAGCTACGACGGCCACCTCAATTTCGGCTTCACCGGCTGCCGCGACAGCCTGCCGCACATGCAACGGGTGGCGACCTATACCGGTGAGGCACTGGCCGAACTCGAGGCCCTGCTGCTGGCCCCCGGCGCCAGGGCCAGGCCGGCGGGACGCAGCGCGGACAAGCCTGCGAAGCAGGCCGCCAAGCCCGCCGCTGCGAAGGGAAAGAGCAAAGCCAAGGCCAAGCCGAAGCCGAAGCCGAAGCCGA
Organism: Pseudomarimonas salicorniae; assembly: GCF_023156535.1. Lineage (GTDB taxonomy): Bacteria > Pseudomonadota > Gammaproteobacteria > Xanthomonadales > Xanthomonadaceae > Pseudomarimonas > Pseudomarimonas salicorniae. Next base: position 132,619 of record NZ_JALNMH010000008.1, read on the forward strand.
AGCCGAAGAGCGAGGCCAAGGCCAACAGCAAGACCAAGCCCGCCGCCAGGAAGACCGCACGCAGGCCCAAGCCCAAGGCGCGGATACAGGACGCCACTGAAGTGAACGCCCCGGCCCGGCGCCGGCGCGCCAGGAGCGGCTGATCGGTTCAGCCCTCCTCAGGGAAGACCGCGGCGCCCTCAACCCCCTCCCAACCTCCCCCTACGGCGCCAAGCGCCGCAAGGGGAGGAGCAAAGCGTGGCTCCCTGGCCCCTAGCCCCTGAGCCCTGGCCCCTGAGCCCTGGCCCCTTCCCCCCGTGATTGTCCAATCCCCCCGCATCCGGCAAGCTTCGCCGCTGCCCTCGCAAAGTGCTGCCGTGCTCGTGTCGAACCGCTCCCGTCTTGCCGCCTGCATCGTTCTTGCCCTGTGCACCGCACCGCTGGGCGCCCAGCCGCTGAGCGCCGACGACCCGACGTGGCGGCTGTGCGGGGGGAATCCGGGCTTTGGCTGGATGGCGCCGCTGCGGCCGCTGGATGACGCAGACCAGGCGATTCAGCTGGAGGCCGGCGCCGTCAGCGGCAGCATCAAGGGGGTCTCGCGCTGGGAGGGGGGCGTCACCGCATCGCAGCCGGGACGCCGGATCGCCGCCGAGCAGCTCGACTACACCCACGGCTCCGGCGACTACCGGGCGACGGGCGATGTGCGCTACCAGGATGCCCAGCTGGCGCTGCAGGCGCAGTCCGCCGCCGGCAATCTCGGGCGCCGGCAAAGCGAGCTGGATGCCGTCGACTACCGGCTGATCGCCGCCCGCGGCAACGGCAGCGCCGAGCGCATCAGGCTGGAAGGCGAACTGGCGGTCCTGTTCGGGCTGGAATACTCGACCTGCAATCCGGACGACCGGGCCTGGGCGCTTCACGCCCGGCAGCTGGAGCTGGACCGGGCTCAGGGTTTCGGCGTGGCGCGGGACGCGACCCTGCGCGTGGGCCAGGTGCCGGTGCTCTGGGTGCCCTGGATCAGCTTCCCGATCGACGAGCGACGGCGAACCGGCCTGCTTTTCCCGAGCCTCGGCTACGCCGACGAGACCGGCATCGACGTGCGCGTGCCTTGGTATCTCAATCTCGCTCCGAACATGGATGCGACGCTCACACCGCGCATCCTCGGTCGTCGCGGCGTCATGCTGGGCGCCGAGTACCGCTACCTCACCGAGCGTCACGGCGGGATCATCGAAGGCAACTGGCTGCCCGACGATGACCTCAGCGGTCGCGACCGCGGCTCGCTGAGGCTGCGCCACACCGGCGTACTGAGCAGTTTCTGGCGGGTCGACGCCGACCTCAATCACGTCTCTGACGATCGCTACTTCGAGGACTTCGGCGACTCGCTCACGGCACGGGCCACCAGCCTGCTGGAGAGCCGGGCCGGGCTCTACGGGCGCGGTCCGGGCTGGCAGGCCAGCGTGCTCACCCGCGACTTCCAGATCACTGATCCACTGGTGCCTGACAGCGCCGAGCCCTACCGCCAGCTGCCTCGGGCCCGCTTTGCCCTCGACCGCTCACTGGGCAGCCTATGGCGTTACGGATTCGACGCCGAGGCGGTGCACTTCGACCACGACGAGGCTGGCGCGCCCAGTTTCTACCAGCGCGGCGCCGCTCAGCGATACGACCTGCAGCCGTGGATCGAACTGGACTTCGAGCGCGCTGCCGGCTACGTCCGCCCGCGCCTGGCCTACCGCTACACGGGTTACCAGCTCAGCGACGACTTCCTTCGCGGCATCGAGGAATGCCCGATTATCGATTGCGCCTTCGGTCCGCCCAGACTCTGGCCGAATCGCTCGCCCTCGCGCGCCCTGCCGATCAGCAGCTTCGATGCGGCGCTGAACTTCGAGCGGAGCACCCGGCTGTTCGGCGAATCCATGCTGCAGACCCTGCAGCCGCGGCTGTACTACCTGCACGTGCCGTTCGAGAACCAGGACGACCTACCGCTGTTCGATACCCAGCCCCTGACCTTCGGCTGGGACCAGCTGTTCCGAAGCAATGCCTTCTCCGGCGCCGACCGGCAGACGGACGCCAACCAGGTGACCCTGGCGCTGTCCAGCCGCTGGTTCGAGCAGGACAGCGGACGCGAGCGCCTGGGCCTTGCCATCGGCCAGATCCGGTACCTTGACCCGCCGCGGGTCGGGCTTGAAAGGACCCTGCCGCCCCGGCGCAGCGAGTCGGCCTACGTCGCCATGGCCGATGTCGCCATCACCCGTTCGCTGAGCCTCGGTATCGGCCAGCAGTGGGACCCCGAGATCGACCGCACCACGGTGAGCGGCGCGCGCCTTCAGTGGCGCGGCGAGCGGGGCGCACTGGGCAACCTCGGCTATCGCTACCGGCGCGCCGAGCTGGAACAGGTCGACGCCTCCTTTGCCCTGCCCCTGGGTGAGGCCTGGCGCTGGATCGGCCGCTGGAACTACTCGCTGCGCGACGAGGGCACGCTGGAAGCCTTTGCCGGCATCGAATGGCAAAGCTGCTGCGTCGCCGTCCGCGTGCTTGGACGCCACTACGTGCGCAATCGCGAGTCGGACAAGAACAACGCCCTCTACGTGGAGCTGGAGCTGAAGGGGCTTGCCAGCTTTGGTCGCAACACGGGCCAGTTCCTGGAGCGTGCTATCCTCGGCTACTCGCGCTGAGCGGCTCCGCTCAGCCGGCAGCCAGCCACGCCATGCTTGCATGCACCGGCCCCTGCCCTCCCTCCACCTCTCTCGCCTGCCCATGACCAGACTGATCCTGCTCCTCGCCTTCGTCCTCACCGGCCTTGGCGCCGCCAACCCGCTGGCCGCCCAGTCCACCACCGACCTCGACAGCATCGTCGCCGTGGTCGAGGAGGACGTGATCCTGCGCAGCGAGCTGGACATGGCGCTGAACAGCATCTACTCGCAGTACGCCGAGCGCCTGAACCAGCTTCCGCCGCGCGACGTGCTCGAGCGCCAGGTGCTCGAGCGCCTCGTGCTGCTTCGCCTGCAGCTGCAGCGCGCCGAATCGGCCGGCATCCGCATCGGCGATTCCGAGGTCGAGCAGGCGATCGTCCGCATCGCCGAGCAGAACCGCATCAGCGTCGAGCAGATGCGCCAGCAGCTGGCCCGCGACGGCATGGCCTTCGACGAGTTCCGCCGCACCCTGCGCGACGAGATGATTGCCCAGCGCCTGCGCCAGAACATCATCCAGAGCCGGGTCAACGTCAGCGACACCGAGATCGACATCCTGCTGACCGGCAACAGCCTGCAGCGCGGCCAGGTGAACGTGGGCATGATCCTGGTGGCGGTTCCGGACAACCCCAGCCAGGAGCAGCTCGAGACCGCCCGCAAGAAGGTCGACGGCGTGCGCGACCTGCTGGTCCGCGGCGAGATGGACTTCTCGGCCGCCGCCATCCGCTACTCGGACGCGCCCAATGCCCTCGAAGGCGGCGAGATGGGCTGGCGCAGCCTGGACGGCCTGCCGCCGCTGATCGGCAACGTGCTGCAGGGCCTGAAGGTGGGCGAGGTCAGCCAGCCGATCCGCGATCCGAATGGCTTCTTGCTGCTCAAGGCCATCGACCGCCGCGAGGACGCCCAGGAGACGGTGACCGAGTACAACGCCCGCGACATCCTGATCCGCAAGAACGAGCTGGTCGACAGCGCCGAGGCCAAGCGCCGCATCGACGAGCTGCGCGCCAAGATCGAGGCCGGCGCCGACTTCGCCGAGCTGGCCCGCAAGCATTCCCAGGACGACATGACCGCCGGCAACGGTGGCGACATGGGCTGGTTCCAGGCCTACGCCTGGGGCAATGCGGTCGGCGAGACCGTGCTGCGCCTGGAGGACGGCGAGCTGTCGCAGCCCTTCGAGAGTGACGTCGGCTGGCACCTGGTACAGCGACTGGGCTCGCGGCAGCAGGACGTGACCGAGGAAACCGAGCGCAATCGCGCCCGCGAGACCATCGGCCAGCGCAAGGCGGAAGAGGAATACACCCGCTTCCTGCGCCAGCTGCGTGAAGAGTCCTACGTCGACATGCGCCTGGGCTGATCGCCCGCCGCGCCGCACGCGCGGCGCGAGGCCTGCGGCATGCGCGCCGACTCCCGCCCCCGATTGGCCCTGGTCCCCGGTGAACCGGCGGGAATCGGGCCGGAACTGGCGGTGCGCCTCGCCCAGCAGCCCACCGCTGGCAACCTGGTCGCCTTTGCCGATCCGGATACCCTGCAGTCGGCCGCCGCCGCCCTCTCTTTGCCGCTGCGCCTGGTCGACCCGGAGCAGGACTCGGCGCCGGGCGTGCTGCCGCTGCATGCCGTGCGCCAGGCCGTCCCCAGCCGGTTCGGCCAGACCGACCCCGCCAATGCCGCCAGCACCATCGCCTGCCTGAGAGCGGCCGCCGAGGCCTGTCTTGGCGGTCATCTCGGCGGCATGGTCACCGGTCCCATACACAAGGCGGCGATCAACGCCGGCGGCATCGAGTACAGCGGTACCACCGAACTGCTCGCCGGCTGGGCCGGCTGCGAGGTGGTGATGATGCTGGCCACGCCGGAGCTGCGCGTGGCCCTGGCCACCACCCACCTGCCGCTGGCCGAGGTCCCGGCCGCCATCACCCGCCGTTCCCTCGAAACGACCCTGCGCATCCTGCATCGCGACCTGGGCGAGCGCTTCGGCATCGCCGCGCCGCGGATCATCGTCCTCGGGCTCAATCCGCATGCCGGCGAGGATGGACTGCTCGGGCGGGAGGAAATCGAGACCCTGGCGCCGGTGCTGGAGTCCCTGCGCGCCGAGGGCTTCCAGCTGGAGGGCCCGCTGCCGGCCGACACCGCCTTCCTGCCGCATCGGCTGCAGCGCGCCGACGCCGTGCTCGCCATGTACCACGACCAGGGCCTGCCGGTGCTGAAGTATTCGGGCTTCGAGCGCGCGGTGAACATAACCCTCGGCCTGCCCTATCCGCGCGTCGCGGTCGACCACGGCACCGCCCTCGATCTCGCCGGCCGCGGCATCGCCCTGCCGGACAGTCTGGTGGCCGCCGAGGCGCTCTGCGCGCGGCTCGCCGCGCGCCAGCGGACGGCCTGATCGCGCCCGGCCCAGCGCCAGGGTCATCGCCCGACCAGGCGCGGGCCCGCCGCCCGGGATCCCCGGGTGCCCGCGGCCGGCGCATCGGCGTACCCTAGGCGGGACTCCAACGGACCCGACGCCCATGGGACACCCCGTCTCGCTGTCGACCCCGAACGGCCGCATCTCCGGCTGGCGTGCCGACCCGCCCTTTCCGGCGCATGGGGCGGTGGTGGTGGTTCAGGAGATCTTCGGCGTCAACCACCATATCCGCCAGCAGGTCGACCGCTTCGCCGCGCACGGATTCACCGCCCTCGCACCGGCGTTCTTCGACCATGTCGACTACCAGATCGAGCTTGAGTATGACGCTGCCGGCGTCGACCGCGGTCGCGAGCTGGTCGCCCGGATCGGGTTCGACAAGACCCTGATGGACATCGAGTCGGTGGTCGCCGAACTGCAGGGCGAGGCCAAGGTCGGCATCGCCGGATTCTGCTGGGGTGGCACCGTCGCCTATCTCGGCAACACCCGGCTGGGCCTGCCGGCGGTGAGCTACTACGGCGGCCGCACCGTGCCCTTCCTGCGCGAGCGACTGAAGGCCCCGATGCTGTTCCACTTCGGCGAGCACGACCCGATCGTCCCGCCCGAGGACGTCGCCGCCCACCGCGAAGCGCATCCGGAAGCCACCGTCTACAGCTACCCGGCCGGGCACGGCTTCAACTGCGACGCCCGCGCCGACTACGACGCCGCCAGCGCCCGCGAGGCGATGGACCGGACGATCAGTTTCTTCACCCGCCACCTCAAGCCCTGATGGAGGCGATCATGTCGCACGCCGCCCGCATCCTCCCCCCACCCTACGTCCTCGACGACCAGTTGGCGCACGATTCCCACCCCATCGCCGAGATGCCGCTGAGCTCGCTGCGGCTGATGGACGACAGCAACTATCCCTGGCTGATCCTGGTGCCGCGGGTTGCCGAGGCGCGCGAGCTGATCGACCTCGACCCGGCCCAGCAGGCGCAGCTGATGGAGGAGGTCAACCGCGTCTCACGCGTGCTCAAGCAGCTGTTCCGCCCGCACAAGCTGAACATAGCGGCGCTGGGAAACCTCGTGCCCCAGCTTCACGTGCATCTGATCGCCCGCTACCGCGACGATCCCGCCTGGCCGGCCCCGGTGTGGGGGCGGATCCACGCCCGGCCGTATGAGCCCGAGGCCCTGGTCCAGCGTGTCCGCGAGCTGCGCGCCGCCGTGGATGCCTGATACCGCGGCGCCGCGGCTGGTCTGGCAGGGAGAGGACTGCCTCTGCCTGCGCTGGCCACCCGCCATCGACACCGCCCTGAACACCCAGGTCCACCTCTGGAACGAGGCGATTCGCGGACTTTCACTGCCCGGCATGGTCGACGCGGTGCCCTGCTACAGCAGCCTTGCCCTGCATTTCGACCCGCAGGCACAGCTTGACCGCCCGGCCATCGAAGCCCACGTCACGGCGCTTGCCGCAGGGATCAGCAACGACCTGCGCCCCTCCGGAAGCGCGACGCCCGTCGAACTGCCGGTCTGCTACCACGCGACGCAGGCCCCCGATCTCGACGCTGCGGCCGAGCGGCTGGGCCTGACCGTGGAAGCACTGATCGAACGCCACACCGATCCCGTCTACCAGGTCGCCCTGCTCGGCTTCGCGCCCGGCTTTCCGTACCTTCTGGGCATGGACCCGGGCCTCGCACTGCCGCGCCACAGCCAGCCGCGGCCTCGCGTCGCCGCCGGCAGCGTCGGAATTGCCGGCGGCCAGACCGGCATCTATCCGCAGCCGAGCCCCGGCGGCTGGCAGCTGGTCGGTCGCACGCCCTGGCGGCTGTTCGACCCGCAGCGAGCCCCTCCCGCCCCTCCCGCCCGTCTCGCCCCGGGTGCGCGGGTGCGCTTCGTGCCGATCAGCCCGGGGCGCTTCGCCGAGCTGTCCGAGCACCCGACATGATCGAAGTCGCCCGCCCCGGTCTGCAGACCACGGTGCAGGACGCCGGACGCTTCGGCCATCGCGCGCTGGGCGTTGGCCAGGCCGGGGCGGCCGACGCCGGCGCCCTGCGCCTTGCCAACCTGCTGGTCGGCAACCCGCCAGGCTGCGCTGCGCTGGAGATCACCCTGCTGGGCCCGACGCTTCGCTTCACCCGCGGCGCCCTCGCCGCCCTGGCCGGGGCCGATCCCGGGGCCCTGCTCAACGGTCGCCGGGTCAAACCCGGCCAGCCGTTCGACATCAAGGCGGGCAGCACCCTGCAGCTTCCGCGCTGCCGACACGGCGCGCGCTGCTATCTCGCCTTCGCCGGCGGTCTTGAAGTTACCGAGGTTCTGGGCAGCGCCTCGACCGATCTCGGCGCCGGTTTCGGCCATGCCCTGCAGCGCGGCGACCGCTTGCGCCTGCGCACGCCCCGCCCGCCCAGGCTTGGCCGCGTGCGCTGGTGGGCCGAGCCCCCCGAGGATCGGCAGCGCATGGGGCTGCCCGCCGAGGTGTTGCGCATCCTGCCCGACGCCGATGCCGCGCTGCCCGCCGACCTCACCGCACTGGAGTGGCAGGTCGATGGCCGTAGCAGCCGCAAGGCGCTGCGTCTTCAGGGGCCGGCATTGGCTATCGAGTCCGCGGCCGAGCGGGTCTCGGCGCCGGTGGCACCGGGAGATGTGCAGATCCTGCCGGATGGCGAGCCGCTGCTGCTTGGCGTCGAGGCTCAGACCGTCGGCGGTTACCCGCTGCTCGGACGGGTCATCCGTGCGGACCGGGACCGCCTGGGCCAGCTTCGGCCCGGCGATAGCGTGCGTTTCCTGCTGGTCGACCGCGCCGCCGCGGATGCCGCGTGGCGCTCCCTGCAGGCCGGCTGGTTCCGGCTGGAAACCGCCTTGGCCGCGCGCCGCGCCGGGGCCGGCTGAGACCGCGACTCAGGCGCCGAAAGTCCTGCGCATCGAATCGGCATCGGGGCGCAGCACGACGCCGCGCTCGGTGACGAGGGCGCTGACCAGCTCGGCCGGGGTCACATCGAAGACCGGGTTCCAGGCCTTCACGCCGTCGGCCACGGTGCGCTGACCGAGGTGGGTCAGCAACTCGGCGGGATCACGCTCCTCGATCTCGATGTCGGCGCCGCTGGCGGTGTCGAGGTCGACGGTCGACGAGGGCGCGACAACCATGAAGCCGACGCCGAAATGGCGCGCTGCCAGCGCAAGCGCCAGCGTACCGATCTTGTTGGCCACGTCGCCGTTGGCCGTGACCCGGTCGGCACCCACCACCACCCACTGCACCGCTCCGCTGGCCATCAGGTGGGCGGCCGCACTGTCGGCGATCAGCGTGGCGTCGATGCCGTCCTCGAGCAGCTCCCACACCGTCAGCCGCGCGCCCTGGTTCCAGGGCCGGGTCTCTCCGGCGAAGACCCGCGCCACCCGGCCCTCGGCAACGCCGGCGCGGACCACGCCCAGCGCGGTGCCGAAACCCGAGGTCGCCAGCGAGCCGGTATTGCAGTGGGTCAGCAGCCCGCTCCCGGGCTCGATCAGGGCCGCGCCCAGCCCGCCCATCCGGCGGTTGGCCGCGAGGTCTTCGGCCTCGATGGCCTCGGCCTCCGCGGTGAGGACGGCGTACCAGTCGCTGCCTGCGCGGCTCAGCACCGCGCGCAGGCGCGCCAGAGCCCAGGCCAGGTTCACGGCCGTCGGCCGCGATGCATTCAGGCGCTGCATCGCCGGCTCAAGCGCGACCAGGGCGGCCGGCCCGTCCGCTGCCTCGAGATTGCGCGCAGCCAACACCACGCCCCAGGCCGCGGCGATGCCGATGGCCGGCGCCCCGCGCACCACGAGGTCATGGATCGCCTTGGCCACCGCATCGCTATCGTCGAGCTCGATGAACCCCTGGGTGAAGGGCAGCTTGCGCTGGTCGAGCAGGCGGAGCGCCTCGCCGGTCCAGGCCACCGCGCGCACGCGGTCATATCGTGAATAGTCCATGGGCGTTCCTTTGCGGGCCCGGCCGGGGGCCATGGTCATCAGCCGCCTAGTCTAGCGTTGGGCGATGAACATCGGCCCCTGTTGCAAGCGAGGCCGACGCCGCTATGCTGCGGGCATGGCAACGCGCAAGACCCCGGCAAAGAAAGCGGTCAAGAAGGCAGCCAGCAAGAAGGCGGCCACCAAGCCGGCTGCCAAGCGGACGCCGCGCAAGCGCGCTACGGCGAAGACCGCGAGCGCGGGCAAGGCGCCTGCCAAGGCGCGGCGGCTGCGGGCGGACGATGCTCCGGATGCGCCCGAACAGATCCCGGCCAGGATTCCACCGCGCCGCGTCCTGACCGAGACCGAGCGCGAACGACGCTTCAACATCCTGCTCCAGGCCACCTGCCTCAAGGCCGGCACCGCTGCCGCCATCGCCACCATCACCCGCCGGGTGCCCTTTCTCGGCCGCCTCGCCCCGGTGATCCTTGGTTCGGTCGGCGAAGGCGTCGCCCTGTCCAGGATCCAGCAGCAGCTGGTGCGCGACATCATCCAGCTCTACGACGTCGAACTGAGCGACCTCGAAGAGCGCGGCGTGATCCTGCTGGCGACCGCCGCCAACGTCGGCGCCAAGGAGCTCTCCAAGGCGACGGTGAATCAGCTGGTGAAGCAGCTCAGCGGCGTGCTCTACCGCCCCATCCTGGCCCGGGTACTGCCGCTGGCGGCGATCACCACCGACATCGCCGCGGCCGTGGCCAGCACCTACGCCGTCGGCAAGCGTGCGAAGGCGCTGTGCAAGCTGCCCGGCACCGGCGCCAGGGATCTCTCCGACCTCCTCCGCGGCCTGTCGGGCATCGACCAGTCGCGGCTGTTCAAATGGAGCGCCGAGGCCCTCGGCCTCGCCCTGAAGCCGTTCCGCGGCGCGCTGACCGCGCTGATTCCGGGGCTCCGCTGAGCGCCGTCTTTCGCGGCAGCCCAGGCGCGCCGCACAGGGCTTTCCGACCCGACTGCCTCGCGGACTGCACGCATGACCACTGAGCTGGTCCTGCCGGCCCGGACCAGCCTGCGCACCCGTCTGATCGCCTATGGCCTGCTGGCCTACTGCGTGGCGATGGTGCTGTTCGGACCGCTCATCGCGGAATGGGGCCTCTGGGCCCTGGGCTGCTCCGCAAGCTGCAGTGGCCTTGCGATGCTGCCGGGCAACGGCCTCCTGCCCTGGCTGTCGCGGGTGCCGCCGGTGGAAACGGCCTTCCAGCTGTGGGACCAGAGCGGCCTGTGGCTGGGCGGATGGCTGGGCCTGGTTTTCCTCAGCAGACAGATCGACCGCCGAACGCCGCGCCACGCCGTCATCGCCACCCCTGTCGAGCCGGTGCCCCCGGCAGTCGCCGCAGATGACCCCGGCTTCGCGGCGCGCCAGGCCGTCTGGGTCCGCGAGCGCGAAGCGGAGCAGGCAGAAGCAAGGCATCTCGACCAACTCTCGTTCCGGCGGCGGATGCTCGCGGAGGGTTCGTTGTGGGCGGCCCTGTGCATCACCCTGATTGTCACGGTGTCAGGCCTGGTGCTGTTCTGCCTCGCCTTCGGCACGCCACTCATAGGCGGCCTTAGCGCGGAGGGCCTGCTATCGAGCCTGTCCTGCAGCGATCCGGCACGGCTGGAGACCCACCCGCTGGGTGGCATGTGCGATTTCTGGGTCGAACGTTTGGCGCCCTACAGTCGACCTTGGTTCGGCGCCCTGCTCGCGCCGGTCTGGCTGTTCACCCAGTTTTCCGATGTCCTGCTCGGCTGGGTGGCAGCGATCGCCGCCCTGCTCCTGGCCCCCGGCCTCCGCTTCGGCTGGAGCATGCTGCTGAAGGATGCACCGCGCTGGCTGGGAGGCTTCGTCGTCGTACTGATTGGCATGGCGCTGGCCAGCGTGCTTCTGGACCTGTCAGCGACCACCGCCCCTCCAGTGTCCAGGGACTACACGCTGGGCGGGATCGGGATGCTGGTGCCGGTGCTATTCGGGCTATTAACCGTCGCGCTGGTCGTAGTGATCGTCGCCGTGGTCGCGTTCATTGCGATGGTGATCACGCTCAAGCGGCGTTCCGGGCGACCGCAGGCCACTGTCCGCGGCGACGCCTCCCCCGCACCCGAGGACCGACCCTCTCCGTAGAGGGCGCTCGTCGCCGAGCATCTCGAGTCCGTCAAGGCGTGGCGATCGGCCCCCTCGGATGGCCGGCGCCTCGACCAACAAAAAACCCCGCATTTCTGCAGGGTTTCCGGACTTACTCGGACTCTCGCGAATCCCGATTTGGAGGCCTGGGTCGGAATCGAACCGGCGTACGCGGATTTGCAGTCCGCTGCATGACCACTCTGCCACCAGGCCAGGTGACTTCGAATTGTGCCGCGATCGGCGCGCAGGCGCGAGTCCTTTTCGACTCTGGCGTCCGCGGAACGACCCCGGAAAAAACAAAACCCCGGAGACCGGGGCTTTGCTGAAATCTGGAGCGGGAAACGAGACTCGAACTCGCGACCCCGACCTTGGCAAGGTCGTGCTCTACCAACTGAGCTATTCCCGCGTTGAGCCGCGCATTATGCGGATCCCGGAGACGAAGTCAACAGAATTTTTCACCCGGATGACGATGATTTTTCGCTCCCGGGCGGAGAGCCGCCTGGCGCCTCACTCCGCGGGCTTGGCGCGACAAGCGGGGAGCGACAGGCCACTGACGCTGAAGCTGATCTCGGCAAGCTGCCAGCGCGAGGGATCGCGCAGCCGTCCGGCCGCCGTGGCGCTCAGCAGCACCTCGCCCGGGGCGGCGAGGTCCTCACCGAGCTTGCTCGCGCGGTTGACCGCATCGCCGAAGAAGTCCTTCTGCTCGACGACCAGGATCGGCCCGGCGTCGATGCCGCAGGAGATGCGGATGTCGAGCTCGTCGGGGGTCTCGACGTTGGCTGCCTCGAAGGCCCGGTTCAGCTCGAAGGCGGCGGCCAGGGCAGCGTCCACCTCGGGAAACATGGCAAAGGCATTGTCGGCCTCGAACTTCAGGATCACGCCCTCGTGGCCATGCACGATCGGCTCGGCGGTGATCTGCATGCGGCGCACCATGGACAGGTAATGGACGATGCCGTGGCGCTGGGTGAGGCTGGAGAAGCCCGACATGTCGACCACCAGGACCGCGCGCTCGCAGCCGTACTCGGCCCAGATCTCGCGTTCGAGCTGCCCGCGCTCCTCCGGATCGGCCAGCCGGGAGTAGCGGAGCAGCAGCGCCTGGAATCTCGGGTGCATGAACGGCCCTCCGGATCGTCGGTGGACAGGGTAAGCCCGCGTGGCCGGACTGTCCCGCCGCCCGCAGCATGCCGCGCTATGCTTGGACCATGAGCCATCACGGCATCCGCGTGTTCCTGACCGCCGAGCATCCCTGCGGCTACTTCCGCGAGCGCCGCGCCCAGGACCTCCTGCTCGACCCGCACGACAAGCGCGTGCCCCTGCTCTACGGCCAGGCGCTGGAGCACGGCTTCCGCCGCTCCGGCACCCATGTCTACCGACCCCGCTGCCCGGGCTGCCGCGCCTGCCAGCCCCTGCGCGTCGATGTGCGCGCGTTCGCCCCGAGCCGCGGCCAGCGCCGCTGCCTGCGCCGCAACGCCGACATTGGCGACATCCAGCCTCTGGAGCGGGCCGGCGAGGAGCACTTCGCGCTCTACCAGCGCTACGTGCGTTCACGCCATCCCGGTGGCGGCATGGACCAGGGCGGCCGGCATGACTTCGACGCCTTCGTCAGCGCGCGATGGAGCCCGACGGTGTTTGCCGAGCTGCGCCGGCGCGGCCAGCTGGTCGCGGTGGCGGTCACCGACCTGCTCGAGGACGGGCTGTCCGCGGTCTACACCTTCTTCGACCCGGACCTCGCCGAGCGCAGCCTCGGCACGCTGGCCATCCTGCGCCAGATCGAGTGGGCCCGGCGCAGCGGAAGGCGCTGGCTCTACCTGGGCTTCTTCATCGCCGGACACCCGAAGATGGACTACAAGCGCCGCTTCGGCCCCTCGCAGGTGCTGGTCGACGGCGAGTGGCGCGAGGCCGTCATCGACGGTTGACCGGCGCGTGCGATACTCGGCTGATGAAAGTTTGCGTCCTGATCGCCCTGCTACTGCTCGGCGCCGGTGAGGCTGTGTCCGCCCCCCCGGCCGCGCTGCGCATCGCCACGTTCAATGCATCCCTGAACGACGACGCCGGCCGGCTCCCGCAGCGCCTGCGTGAGGGCCACGAGCCGGCCCGGCACGCGGCGGCCATCCTGCAGCGGGTGCGCCCGGACATCGTGCTGATCAACGAGTTCGACCACGACCCTGAAGGCCTGGCGGCGCACATTTTCAGGCAGCGCTACCTGGGTCGCTCGCAGGCGGGCGATGCGCCACTCGACTATCCGCATGCCTATGCCGGCCCGGTCAACACCGGGGTGCCGTCCGGGCTCGACATCAATGGCGATGGCAAGGTCGAGGGGCCGAATGATGCCTGGGGCTTCGGTCGTCATCCCGGCCAGTTCGGCATGCTGCTGCTATCAAGGCACCCGATCGACGCCGCCGCGCTGCGCAGCTTCCGCCGGTTCGCCTGGAGCCGCCTGCCCGACGCATCCCGGCCACATCACCCCGACGGCCGCCCGCTGCACAGCGACGCGGTCTGGGCGCAGCTGCGTCTGTCCTCCAAGTCCCATTGGGACGTGCCGGTGGCGACTCCGTTCGGCACCCTCCACCTGCTCGCCGCCCATCCCACTCCGCCGGTGTTCGATGGGCCGGAGAACCTCAACGGCCTTCGCAACCATGACGAACTGAAGCTGTGGAAGCACTACCTCGACGGCGGCGAGCAGAGCTGGCTGTGCGATGACCAGGGCCGCTGCGGCGGCCTGCCGGCCGGGCGCGCCTTTGTCATCATTGGCGACCTCAACGCCGACCCGCAGGATGGCGACACCCAGCCCGGCGCGGTGCAGCAGCTCACCTCGCACCCGCGCGTCCTCGACTACCCCGCGCCGCGCAGCGACGGCGGCAGACAGGCCACCGACCGCGGCCCGCCCAAGCGCACCGACCCGGCCACCCATACCGCGCAGTTCGGCGCACGCACCGGAAACATGCGGGTCGACTACGTGCTGCCTTCGGTGGACTTCGAGGTCGTGGCCTCGGGCGTGTTCTGGCCCACGGGCGACCAGCCCGAAGCCGCCTGGCTGGACTGCAGCGACCACCGCCTGGTCTGGGTCGACCTGCGCCCGGCCAAGCCGCGCTGAGCCCTCAGTCCAGCGGATCGAGGCCAATCGACAGGGCGGCCGCGACGCGCTGCGCCTTGGCTCGGGCCTGTTCGAGCGTCTCGCCCCGGGCAAGGGCCACGCCCACGCGCCGTTTGCCCTCGACGCGGGGCTTGCCGAACAGGCGCAATGCCGTGCCGGGCTCGGCCAGCGCGACGTCCAGACTGCCGAAGCGCGGCACCCCACGACCCTCCGCCAACAGGGCCACCGAGGCCGAGGGTCCATGGTCGCGGATCTCGGGGATCGGCAGACCGAGGATGGCCCGCGCGTGCAAGGCGAACTCGGACAGCTCCTGGGAGATCAGGGTGACCAGGCCGGTGTCGTGCGGCCGCGGGCTGACCTCGCTGAACCAGACCTCGTCGCCGCGGACGAACAGCTCGACGCCGAACAGGCCGTAGCCGCCGAGCGCCTCGGTCACGGCGCGGGCGACATCGCAGGCGCGGTCCCAGGCCTTCGCCGACATCGGCTGCGGCTGCCAGCTCTCGCGATAGTCGCCATCCACCTGCACATGCCCCACCGGCGGGCAGAAAGAGGTGCCCTTGGCGTGGCGCACGGTCAGCAGGGTGATCTCGTACTCGAAGTCGATGAAGCCCTCGACAATGACCCGGCCGCCGCCAGCTCGCCCACCTTCCTGGGCATAGCGCCAGGAAGCGGCAATATCCGACTCGCAGCGGATCACGCTCTGGCCCTTGCCGGATGAGCTCATCACCGGCTTGACCACGCAGGGGATGCCGATCTCCCGCACGGCTGCGCTGAAGGCCTGCTCGTCGTCGACGAAGCGGTAGGGCGAGGTCGGCAGCCCGAGGTTCTCGGCAGCCAGACGCCGGATGCCCTCGCGATCCATGGTCAGCCGGGCCGCCTGTGCGGTCGGGATCACCCGCAGGCCGTCGCGGCGCTCAAGCTCGACCAGGGTCGGGGTGTGGATAGCCTCGATCTCGGGCACGACAAGATCAGGCTTCTCCTCGGCGATCAGACGCTCCAGCGCCTGCGCGTCGAGCATGTTCAGGACATGACTGCGATGGGCGACCTGCATGGCCGGTGCGTCGGCGTAGCGGTCAGCCGCGATCACCTCGACGCCGAAACGCTGCAGCTCGATGGCGACCTCCTTGCCCAGCTCGCCGGAGCCGAGCAGCAGGACCCGGAATCCCGACGGTGCCAGAGGCGTACCCAGCTTGACCATGCCCGCATGCTCCAGAGCGCCGCCCATCGCGACGGCGCGAAGTGTACCGGCTGGGCGCGCCGGACCGCGCCCCCATGGCATCATTCGCGGCGATGAATGCGCGTCTTTTCCTGCTCCTGTTCTGCTTGGCCAGCGGCATTGCCAGCCCGCCGCTGCGCGCCGAAACGCGCTGGTACGCCATCCATCTCGGCAAGGACCATATCGGCCACATGCAGCGCAGCCGAAGCGAGGTGGACGGCGCCATCGAGACGCGCAGCGAGCTGGTGCTGATCCTGCAGCGCAACGGAGAGCGCCTGCCCGTCGAGTCCGCGGAGTGGACCCGCGAGTCGGCCGACGGCGAGCCGCTGGCCTTCTCCAGCCGCTTCGCCACCACCGGCACGCTCGCCGCGGTCGAAGCGCGGGTCGAGGCCGGCACGGTGACCGCCCGCATCGAACAGGGTGGCCAGCGCAGCGAGAAGCGATTCCCCTGGCCCGAGGGCGCGGTGCTGAACGAGGGCCAGCGACGTGCGATGAAACCGCTTCTCGACGGCGAAACCGTGCGCAGCGACGTGCTCGCCTTCGACCCGGCCTCCCTCAACGCCCTGCCCCTGTCCAGCGCCCGCCTGGCGATGGAGACCGTCGAGCTGGAGGGAGGGCCGGCGCAGCTCCTGCGGATCCGCCAGGTTCATGGCCCCGCCGGCGCCGGCGTGCGCAGCGAGCTGTGGGTCGACCCCGAGACCGGCGATGCCCGGCAGATGCGCCTGCCGGCGCTCGGTCTTGAACTCTTGCTGCGCGCCTGCAGCCGCGAATGCGCCACGGCGCCGCCGGTCGCCGCAGACGTGCTGGCCAGCACCCTTCTACGTGCACCGCGCGCGATCAGCCAGCGCGAGCGTCAGCGGCCCTTGTACTTCTCGCTGCGCGCTGGTGATCTTGCCCTCACTCCGCTCGGCGGCATTCCCGGCCAGCGACTGGGCCAGGCCGATGCCGCCGGGGTCGCCCGCCTGCGCATCGATCCGGAAGGGGCTGCCGACCAGCCGCCGACCGACGCCGACCTGGCACCGGCGCGCTGGCTGCAGAGTGACGACCCCGAGGTCCGGGCGATGGCCGAATCGGCGGTCGGCCGCAGCCGCTCGGCGGCGCGCCGGATGTACCGGCTGCAGGAAGCGGTGCGCCGCCACATCGAGCACAAGTCGCTTCGCGTGGGGTACGCCTCGGCGGCCGAGGTCATCGAGCTGCGCGAGGGCGACTGCACCGAACACGCCGTACTGCTGGCAGCGCTGGCTCGCGCCCAGGGGATCCCAGCCCGCGTGGTCACCGGCCTGGCCTACGCCCCCGGCTACGCTGGACGCCAGGACGTATTCGTCCCGCACGCCTGGGTGATGGCCTGGATCGACGACCGCTGGAAGGGGTACGACGCTGCCCTGCCCGCGTTCGGCGCCGCGCACATCGGCCTGGCGATGGGTGATGGCGAACCGTTCGACTTCTACAGCGGGCTGGAGCTGCTCGGTCGTCTGGAGCTGGTCGAGGTCTCGACCCGCAAGGCAGGAGGGGGGCCGTGATCTGGCGCAGGGTGCTGGCTGCCCTTGCGCTGGCCACGTTGAGCCAAGCGCCCGAGGCGGTCGAGGTCGACGAGGCCCAGTACCGGGCCCTTATTCGCGACCCACGGGTGGGCGAGATCAGCGGCTTTGCCGCTTCCCATCGGCACCCCGGCATCATCTGGACCCACAACGACAGCGGCGACCGGGCCAAGCTTTTTGCTCTCGACCCCCGGGGCGAGGTGCGCGCCACCCTGCACCTGCGCGGCGCCCGGAACCTCGACTGGGAGGACATGGCCCTGCAGCGACACCCCGACGGAGACCTGCTGCTGATCGCCGACACCGGCGACAACGGCGGGCTGCGCCAGGAGCTGACCATCTACGCGGTTCGCGAGCCGGCCACCCTGCAGGACGGGCGCCCGCAGGTGCACTGGAAGATGCGCTTCCGCTGGCCGGACGGAGCCCGCGACTGCGAGGCGCTGGCGGTCGACCAGTCAACCGGCGAGCTGCTGCTGGTCTCCAAGAAGCGCGTGCCACCCGAGCTGTTCCGCCTGCCGGCCGCGCCGCGCGGCGACCAGGTCGAGGTAGCCGAGGCTTTGGGCACGCTGCGTGGCATCGAGCAGCCGACCGCCGCCGACCTGGAGCGCAATCCGGTCTACGGACGCTACCGTTCGCAGATCACCTCGGCCGCGGTCTCGCCGGACAACCGCTGGCTGGCAGTGCTCAACTACCGGCGGGTGACCCTGTATCCGCGCAGCCCCGGGCAGAGCTGGACCAGCGCGGCCGCCAGAGAGCCCATCGTGCTCGCCTTCCCATGGCTACCGCAGGCGGAAGCCGTCACGTTCTCGGCAGATGGCCTCAGCTTGCTGATTGGATCGGAGAAATTGCCGGTCCCGTTGATTGCCCTGCCGGTCCCCGGGATGGGCGTCCAAAACCAAACAGAAGCTGAATCAACCGAGTCACAAGCCTCACATTGATATCACTTTGATATTAGCTTCGCGGGAACGCCGCGGAGCACCCACGGTGATTCAGGAGAGGCGGTCATGAAAGAACAGGCAATCCGTTCCGCGGCGGGCATTCCGCTGCTTCTCGTCTTCATCGGCCTGATCGTGCTCGAGTTCTGGTTGCTGATCGGCGGTGCCCGGATCGCCGGTCCGCTGCTGGCGATTCCGGCGGTCATCGCGCTGATCGCGACCGGCATCTGCATGCTCGGCTTCTACATGGTCGAGCCCAACCAGGCCGCCGTCCTCACCCTGTTCGGCCGCTACGTGGGCACGGTCAAGGAGGCCGGCCTGCGCTGGAACAACCCGTTCTACGGCGCACGCAAGGTGTCGCTCCGGGTGCGCAACTTCGAGAGCAGCAAGCTGAAGGTCAACGAGGCCGACGGCAGCCCCATCGAGATCGCCGCGGTCGTGGTCTGGAAGGTGGTCGATTCCGCCGAGGCGGTGTTCAACGTCGACGACTACGAAAGCTATGTGCACGTGCAGTCCGAGGCCGCCATCCGCGCCATGGCGACCAGCTATCCCTACGACCAGCACGAGCCCGACCAGGTGGCGCTGCGCAGCCACGCTGCCGAGATCAGTCATGACCTGCAGCGCCAGCTTGAGGAGCGCCTGGCCACCGCCGGCATCGAGGTCCTCGAGGCGCGGATCAGCCACCTCGCCTACGCACCGGAAATTGCCCACGCCATGCTGCAGCGCCAGCAGGCGAATGCGGTCATCGCCGCCCGCACGCGCATCGTCGAGGGCGCGGTGAGCATGGTCGAGATGGCCCTCGAGAACCTCAAGGAGAAGGGGGTGATCGAGCTGGACCAGGAACGCCGCGCGCAGATGGTCAGCAACCTGCTGGTGGTGCTCTGTTCCGATCGCGCGACGCAGCCGGTGGTCAACACCGGCACCCTGTACTGAGGAGCCCGGGCCGCCGCCTGACCCCGGCGGCCGCGGCATCGCGATGAGCGAGAAGAAGGCATTCCCCCTCCGCATCAACGAGCAGGTGCTGCAGGCCATGCAGCGCTGGGCCGAGGACGACCTGCGCTCGCTGAACGCCCAGATCGAGTACGTGCTGCGCGAGGCGCTGCGCAGATCAGGCAGACTGAAACCCCGGGAGGTGGACCCGGTGGAGGACAGCGAATGAGCATCCAGCGCCTTGAGCGCACGCGCGAACACCCGGTGCCTGCGCCGCCCAAACGCGCCTGGGTCACCCTGCTGGTCCTCGGCATGCTCTTGCCGCTGGGCGCGATCCTGCTGACCGTGGCCCTGGGCGTAACCGGCGGCGCCGCGGCCTTCTCCGCGGCAGCCGCGGTGTCGACCGCGATCACCCTGACCCTGCTCGGTCTGATGCGCCGTCGAAGCATCCGGCTCGAAGCGGGTCAGCTTCGCGTAGTGGCCGCCTTCTACCACCTGCGCGTGCCGATCGCCGATCTGGACCTTGAGCGTTCGCGCGCCGTCGACCTCGCCGAACACAGCGAGCTCCGGCCGATGCTGAAAACCAACGGGTTCGCCCTGCCGGGCTACAGCGCCGGGCATTTCCGCCTGCGCAATCGGAGCAAGGCCTTCTGCCTGGTCACCGATCCGGCCCGCGTCCTTGCCCTGCCGAGACATGACGGCGGCATCCTGCTCTTGAGCCCGGAGCGCCCGCAGGCGTTGCGCGAGGCGCTGCAGGCGGCCCATGCAGGCTGATTGGCTGTACAACGCGGACGAGGTAGATGCCTTGCCGGCGGACCGCCTGCGCGCCCGGTCCAATACCGATGCGCGACAGCTCGCCCGCGCCCAGCTGCTGCTGCGGCGCAAGCGCGACGGGCGCTTCATCGCGACACTGGAGCGCGGCACCGCGGGCTACCTGCTGCGTCCGATCGGCGCCGGCTGCAGCGGCCTTGCCCGCGGCATCGGCCAGCTGCTGGCCTGTCTTGGCCTGCGCCCCCGGGGGCCGATCCAGTCCCATCGGCTGACCCGGCTGGCCCACCTGCCGCGGCAGCACACCGCGCTGCCCCCGCTGGAGCCGTCGGTGGTCCGCCTGCTTCGCGACCTCGCCGGACTCGGCATCGACGCCCTCGCCTATGCCGAGCAGACCGGGCTGCCACTGATGGCCGAACCGCCGCGCCTGCGCTTCGCGGGAACCGATCGTTATGGGCGTCCGCTGTGGCTACTGGCCGGATGCGGCCAGGCCTGGCAGCGCCTGCGCGCCGCGGCCCGCGACGAGGGCGTGCAACTGGAGGCGATCTCCGGCTTCCGCGGCTATGACTATCAGCGCGGCATCATCGAGCGAAAGCTGCGCCGCGGCCAGGGCATCGAGCAGATCCTCGCGGTCAATGCAGCGCCCGGCTTCAGCGAACACCATACCGGCCGCGCCCTGGACATCGGCACCCCGGGCGAACCCGCCGCCGAGGAAAGCTTCGAGCACACCCCCGCCTTCGCGTGGCTGTGCCAGCGCGCCGCTGACTTCGAGTTCCGCCTCAGCTACCCCCGCGACAACCCGCACGGCATCGTCTACGAGCCCTGGCACTGGTTCTGGACCGGCGAGGGCGCTTGACCCGCAGGTCCAGTTCGGCCCGCAAAGCGGACGCCCCGCAGAACCCGAATGTAGGAGCCAGCTTGCTGGCGATAGGGGACGATCGCCAGCAAGCTGGCTCCTACAGCAACGGCGCTGCAAGGTCGGGTTTGCGCCGCAACGCAGGCCTTGCCGCTGTCAGTTTTTGGGAGCGCCCTTGGGCGCGACCGCAGCGCTACGGATTCACCACAGACCGCGACCAGAGCGGATTTCCGCGGTCGCGCCCAAGGGCGCTCCCACTGTCGGGCTTCGTTGGGCGTCAGCAAGCCCCATAGGGTGTGCCTTGGCGCACCGATTCGGGCGTTCGGACGGTACGCCCGGTGCGGCCAGCCGCACCCTATGAAGGTCCTCTTCGCGCCCTAACGCGCTGGCCCGGAGCGCCCTCTAAGCGCCCTTCAGCAGCGCGCCCTGCTCGACCAGCTCGCAGATCCGCCGCACCTCGCCGTCCATGGCGCGATCGCGGCGCATGAACGGGATGTCCTCGCGGATCCGCTGCAGCACGGCCTGCACGCGCGAAGAAGGCTGGAACTCATCGACCGCGGCCAACTGGCGCAGCAGCTCAGCGCATTCGCTGCGGAAGGTCGGGTAATCGGCCGAATCACGCGGGGGCGGATTGCTGATCTTCGAGCACAGCGCATCGAGGTCGCCGCGGCTGGCGAGGCGTCTTGCCGCATTGATCATGTCGCGGCGGTAGTCCAGGGCCTGGGCCGCGGTGTACAGCTCGAGCGCCAGCACGTGGGCCAGGTCCTCGGTCATCTCGAGAACGTGGCGACCTTCGTTGGCGCCCATCGAGACATGGTCCTCGGCATTGGCCGAGGTCGGGATCGAATACACCGAGGCCGGGTGGGCCCGCGAGGCGAGATCATTGACCAGGGCCGCGGCGGTGTACTGGACGATCATGAAGCCGGAGTCCGTCGCATCCTCGTTGCCGATCAGGAAGGCCGGCAGGCCGTCATTGGTAGCCGGATCGACCAGCTTGTTGAGGCGGCGTTCGGAGATGCTGGCCAGCACCGGGATGGCCGCCTTCAGATAGCTCATCGCCAGCGCCAGCGGCATGCCGTGGAAGTGGCCGGCGGAGATCACCTGATCCTCGATCACCTGTGCGTCCGGCGTGTCCGGGAACAGCAGCGGGTTGTCGGTGACCGCGTTCAGCTCGACGTCGATGACCCGGATCGCCTGCGCCAGTGCGTCGCGCACGGCGCCATGCACCTGCGGAACGCAGCGCAATGAATAGGCATCCTGCGGCTGGTGCTTCTTTCCGCCGCGGAAGGGCAGGAAGCGCTGGTAGAACATCTCGCGGCCGTGGCGCTGCGAGGGTGGCACCCAGTCCCAGGCGATGTCGAAATGCTGGGCCTGGTCCTCGGGCAGGCTCCAGGACTCGGGCTGCCAGGCGCGGAAGCGCGGAACGAGGTGATAGGGGCTGTCGATCAGGGTGGAGCCGGCCAGCTTCTCGCGCAGGCTGGCCGCCGCGGCGACCTGGCCGGGATGCGGACGCAGCGCGTGGACCTTCTCCTCGAAGGCCCGGCCGCGACCAGCGAAGGCCTCGAGGGTCATCGCCGCGGCGAGGTCGGCGGTCTCCAGCAGGGTCTGCAGACGCTCGATGGCCAGCACCGCGGTGGCCAGCATCTGGGTGGTGCCGTTGTTGAGGGCGAGGCCCTCCTTGTGCGACAGGCGGATCGGCTCCAGCCCTGCACGGCGCAGGGCCTCGGCACCGGGCAGCCGTTCGCCGGCGTGAAAGGCCTCACCGCCGCCCAGCAGGACGATGGCGAGGTGCGAGAGCGGCGCCAGGTCGCCGCTGGCCCCCACCGAACCCTTGCGCGGAATGACAGGAATCACCCCGCGATTGAGCAGCTCGGCCAGCGCCTCCAGTGTCGAGACGCGGATCCCCGAATGCCCCTTCATCAGGGTGTTGATGCGGATCACCAGCATCGCCCGCACCACGTCGATCGGGAAGGGCTCGCCGACGCAGACCGCGTGGGTAATCACCAGGTTGTGCTGCAGCTCTTCCAGCAGCGGGCGGTCGCTGGCCGGCGCGCCGGGCAGGCCATCGCGGGCGCGGCGGGCGCCAAGCAGGCGATCGGCATTGCTGCCGAAGCCGGTGCTGACGCCGTAGATCGGCTCCTGGCGACGGACCTGCTCGTCAAGGAAGTCGGCCGCCCGGCGCACCGCGCCCAGCTGGTCCGGATCCAGCTCGACGCCGCGACCGCCCACGGCGACCGCCAGCACATCGGCCCGGCTGAGGCTGGCGCCGTCGAGGCGAAGCCGACGAGAATCAGTCATGGCGCGCGTCTCCCATGGCCCGCGCCTGCTCGATCTCCACGCGCAGGGTCTTGGCCAGCTCGCCGCGGGCCACCTCGAACTGCTCCTGCTTGCGCATGTCCTTCACCGCGACCACGCCGCGCGCCTCCTCCTCCTCACCGAGCATGACCACGAAGCGGATGCCGGCGCGGTCGGCGTGCTGCAGCTGCTTGCCGAGCTTCTTTGGCTCCAGCTGGACCTCGGTATTGATGCCCGCGGTGCGCAGCAGACCGGCGAGCTCGAGACACTGCGGCAGGCGCGCCTCATCGAGCTGGGCGACCATCACCTCGACGGAACTCGATGCGGTGTCGATCAGGCCCGCCTCGCGCAGCTGCCAGTAAAGGCGGGTGGCACCGATTGAGATACCGACGCCGGGCAGCTTCGAACGTGTGTAGTTGCCGGCCAGGTCCTCGTAGCGACCGCCCGAGCAGACCGAGCCGATCTGGGGATAGGCGTCGAGCAGGGTCTCGAAGACGGTGCCGGTGTAGTAGTCCAGGCCGCGCGCAATCGAAAGGTTCAGGGCGTAGCGCGACTCCGGCACGCCGAAGGCGCGCACCAGCTCCAGCACCTCGCGCAGCTCGGCGATGCCCTGGTTGAAGGCCTCGCTGCCCTGCCCCAGCGCGTCCAGCTTGGCGATGGCGTCGTCATGGCCGCTGGAACGGATCTGGACGAAGTCGAGCAACCGGCCGGCCTCGGCCGCGGACAGGCCGAAGTCGGCGCCGGTCAGGGTCTCGCGCACGGCCTCGGCGCCGCGCTTGTCGAGCTTGTCGACCTCGCGCAGCAGCAGGGTCTGGCGCTCGGGATCGGCAACGCCCAGCCCTTCCATGAAGCCGCGCATCAGCTTGCGGTTGTTCAGCCAGATGGTGAACTCACCGATGTCCAGTTCGGAGAACACTGCATTGATCACCGCCGGCAGCTCGGCATCGAAACGCACCGAGAGGCTGTCCTTGCCGATGACGTCGATGTCGCACTGGTAGAACTCGCGGAAACGCCCGCGCTGGGCGCGCTCGCCGCGGTAGACGCGCTGGATCTGGTAGCGGCGGAACGGAAAGGCCAGCTGGTGCTCGTGTTCGGCCACGTAGCGGGCCAGCGGCACGGTGAGGTCGAAGCGCATCGCGAGCTCCGGCGTCGCGCCCGGCTCGGCCGCCGCCAGCGCGCCGGTGGACTGCAGGAAGTACACCTGGCGCTCGGTCTCGCCACCGGTCTTGGTCAGCAGCACCTCGGACAGCTCCATGACCGGCGTTTCCACCGGCAGGAAGCCAAAGCGCTCGTAGTTGCGGCGGATCGTATCCAGCATGCCCTGGAAGGCGATCTGGTCCAGCGGCAGCAGTTCGAGCACACCGGGCGCGGTACGCGGCTTGATCAAGGACGGTCTCCACAAGGCAGCCAAGCCGCGCATTGTAGCGCCCCCCTGCGCCTTCTTCGTCAGCGGACGGGCTCCGGAAACGGCCGGATCGGGCGAAAAGAAGGCAGTCATAGGGTGCGGCTTGCCGCACCGGGCGTACCGTCCGAACGCGCGTATCGGTGCGCCAGGTCACACCGTATGGAGCTTCGCTGACGCCCAACGAAGCCCGACTGCGGGAGTGCCCTTGGGCGCGACCGCGGAGTTACGGCCCAGCCCCGGTCCGTGGTGAATCCATAGCGCTGCGGTCGCGCCCAAGGGCGCTCCCACAATTTGACTGCGGCAGGGTCTGGTTTGCGGCGCCAACCGGGCCTGACAGCGCCGTTGCGTGTGTAGGAGCCAGCTTGCTGGCGATCGTCCCTTCCGGGGCGCCTATCGCCAGCAAGCTGGCTCCTACATTCGGACTCTGCGGTACGTCCGTTTTGCGCCCGAAGCACGCCCTCAAGCCCCTGCCCGGGCGGATCCACGGCCAGGAATCCGCCCGACACCTGACTCCGCGGCCAATCCATGGCACAATGGCGCGCTTGGCGGCCGCAAGAGCCGCCATCCCCGCCCCGACAACGCAGACAGAATGTCCAAAGACGATTCCATCGAGATGGAAGGCACGGTCATGGAGACCCTGCCCAACACGATGTTCCGCGTGAAGCTGGAGAACGGCCACGTGGTCACCGCCCATATCTCCGGCCGGATGCGCAAGAACTACATCCGCATCCTGACCGGCGACAAGGTCAAGGTCGAGATGACTCCCTATGACCTCACCAAGGGCCGCATCACCTACCGCATGAAGTAGGTTGCCGCGTCGGGCCTCCGGCGCTCGCAGATTCCTGCCCCGACGGTTTCCCTTGAGGAAATCGCTCCGCCTTGTGGGCGATGCGTCCTACCGGCCCGCATCAGCAGGCTGGCTCCTGCCGCCACACCGGCGGCATCACCAGGAGCCGATGATGAAACTTCATGTCCATGCCCTGCTCTGCTGCGGCGCGCTGTCGGCGCCTGCACTGGCGGCCGATGCCGCCGATGAGACCTGCTTCAGCTTCAGCGCCGAGCGCCAGACCTTCTACCGCGGCGGGCAGCAGCTGCTGATACGCGACGACGGCCGCCACTTTCGGCTCAACCTGGCAGGCGGCAAGTGTGGCGCGATTCCGGCCGCGGCCAAGCTGCGCCTGAGCACTCAGGGCGAAGCGGATGTGCTCTGCGCGGGCCCGGGAAAAGTCAGCGCGCGCTCCGGGAGCTGCCGGGTGGCCAGCATCGAGGAGATCGACGCCGACACCTTCGCCCTGGCCTCAAGGGGCCGCTGAGCGCCCGGATTCGTCCTGCGGGCCACCCCTCGGGCGGCCCGCAGACCCGAGCTAGTCCACCGTCGCCGGCAGCAGGCGATCGGCGTCAGCGTAGCAGTCGACCTTCAGTTCGCCATCCTCGACGCGGACGGTGACCCGGCCCCCGCCGAGCAGGGCGCCAAACAGCAGCTCGTCGGCCAGGGCACGCTTGATCCTGTCCTGGATGACGCGCGCCATCGGGCGGGCGCCCATCTGCGGATCGAAGCCGTGTTCGGCCAGCCAGCGCCGGGCCTCGGGCTCGACGTTGAGGGCGACATGCTTCTCCTGCAGCTGGGTTTCCAGCTCGATGATGAACTTGTCGACCACGCGCAGGATGTGGTCGATGTCCAGCGCCTTGAACTGGATGATGGTGTCCAGCCGGTTGCGGAATTCCGGCGTGAAGGTGCGGCGAATGACTTCCATCGCGTCGCTGCTGTGGTCCTGCTGGGTGAAGCCGATCGAGCGACGCGAGGCCTGCACAGCGCCGGCGTTGGTGGTCATCACCAGCACCACGTTGCGGAAGTTCGCCTCGCGGCCGTTGGTATCGGTCAGCACACCGCGGTCCATGACCTGAAGCAGGATGTTGAACACGTCCGGATGGGCCTTCTCGATTTCGTCGAGCAGCAGCACGCAGTGCGGCGTCTTGACGATCTTCTCGGTCAGCAGGCCGCCCTGGTCGAAGCCGACGTAGCCCGGGGGCGCACCGATCAGGCGCGACACCGAATGCGGCTCCATGTACTCGGACATGTCGAAGCGGACCAGCTCGATGCCGAGCTGCATGGCCAGCTGCCGGGTGACCTCGGTCTTGCCGACGCCGGTCGGGCCGGCGAACAGGAAGCTGCCGATCGGCTTGTCGGGATTGCCGAGGCCCGAGCGGGCCATCTTGATCGCCGAGGCCAGCGAATCGATCGCCTCGTCCTGGCCGAACACGACCATCTTCAGGTTGCGGTCGAGCAGCTTCAGCACATCGCGGTCGGAGGCCGACACCTGCTTGGGCGGGATGCGCGCCATGCGGGCGACGATCAGCTCGATCTCCGGCACGTCGACCACGCTCTTGCGGGTGTTCTCCGGCAGCAGGCGCTGGCGGGCGCCGGCCTCGTCGATGACGTCGATGGCCTTGTCCGGCAACAGGCGGTCGCCGATGTGCTTCACCGACAGATCCACCGCGGCCTGCAGGGCGTCAGGGTGATACTCGACCTGGTGATGCTCCTCGAAGCGGGCGGCGAGGCCCTTGAGGATCTCCACCGCCTCCGCCACCGAGGGCTCGACGATGTCGATCTTCTGGAAGCGCCGGGCCAGGGCGCGATCCTTCTCGAACACCCCGCGATATTCCTGGAACGTCGTCGAGCCGATGCAGCGCAGCTCACCCGAGGCCAGCACCGGCTTGATCAGGTTGGAGGCATCCATGGTGCCGCCCGAGGCCGAGCCGGCGCCGATGATGGTGTGGATCTCGTCGATGAAGAGGATCGCGCCCGGCGTCTTCTTCAGCTGGGCGATCACCGACTTCAGGCGCTTCTCGAAGTCGCCGCGATACTTGGTGCCGGCGACCAGGGCGCCGAGGTCGAGCGAGAAGATGGTCGCTTCGGCCAGCACCTCGGGCACCTCGCCGTCGACGATGCGTTTGGCCAGCCCTTCGGCCAGCGCAGTCTTGCCGACACCGGCCTCGCCGACAAACAGAGGATTGTTCTTGCGCCGGCGGCAGAGCACCTGGATGGTGCGCTCCAGCTCCTCGGCACGGCCGATCAGCGGGTCGATCTTGCCCGCCGCCGCCTGCTCGTTGAGGTTGGTGGCGAACTCGCCGAGCGGGTTGGCCTTGGCCTCCTCCGGATCGCCGTCCTTGGTCGGCTCGCCCTCGATGCGTGGCGCCTCGCCACCGAGCTTGGCCACGCCGTGGGAAATATAGTTCACCACGTCGAGACGGGTGATCTCCTGCTGGTTGAGGAAGTACACCGCGTGGGAGTCCTTCTCGCCGAAGATCGCCACCAGCACGTTGGCGCCGGTGACCTCCTTCTTGCCTGAACTCTGCACGTGATAGACAGCCCGCTGCAGCACACGCTGGAATCCCAGCGTCGGCTGGGTGTCGCGGCCGTCGTCTGCCGGCAGCACCGGCACCGTCTCGGAGATGATCCCGCGCAGGTCCGACCCGAGCCGGGCGACGTCCCCATGACAGGCCCGAAGCACGGCCAGCGCACTGGGGTTTTCCAGCAGCGCGAGCAGCAGGTGTTCGACGGTCATGAACTCATGCCGCGCCTCGCGCGCCTGCTTGTAGCACTGGCCGATGCTGAACTCGAGGTCCTTGCTGAACATGGCGTCTTGCTTCTCCTTTGCCCGGTGGGCTTTCCCGGGGATACGCACCCCCGACAAGCTACAGATGTGGGCGAATCAGGCCGGTTCCATCGTGCACATCAGCGGGTGTTCATGGTGCCGCGAAAAATCGTTGACCTGGGCTACCTTCGTTTCTGCCACTTCCCGCGTGAACACGCCGCAGATGCCGCGGCCGCGGGTATGCACGTGCATCATGATCTGGGTGGCGCGTTCACGGTTCAGGTTGAAGAAGATCTGCAGCACTTCGACGACGAACTCCATTGGGGTGTAGTCGTCGTTGAGCAGCACCACCTGGAACATCTGCGGACGCTGGGTTTCCGGCTTGGCGGTCTCGACCGCCAGTCCATGGTCGTGTTCTCGTTCGGGGGGATTGCCTTGGCTCATGGGCGCATCATACCGCCAGCCGGCACGGCCTTTGGCGGCACCGGATGTGAGCGCGTCGTGTACCATTAAGGCAATGAATTCCTTGCCGTTTCCGAACCCAGCCGAGACTGGGGCCGCGCCTTTTCACCCCGATCTCACTGTCGCCTGCGTGATCCATCGCGAGGGCCGTTTCCTTCTGGTCGAGGAACGCGTGCGCGGCGAGCTGGTGCTGAACCAGCCGGCCGGGCACGTCGAGGCTGGCGAGTCCCTTGTCGACGCCGCGGTCCGCGAGACCCTGGAAGAATCGGGCTGGGAGGTGCGCCTGACCGGCCTGGTTGGCGTCTACCAGTGGCAGGCGCCGGACGGCATCCACTTCCTGCGTTTCGCCTTCGCTGCCGAGGCCCTGCACCATCACGCCGAACGGCCGCTGGATACGGGCATCGAGCGCGCCCTGTGGCTGTCTCCCGAAGAGATGCAGGCCGCGCGCAGCCGCCTGCGCAGCCCGCTGGTGATGCAGGCGGTCGACGACGCCCTGGCCGCCCCGCCCCTGCCGCTGGACCGGATCCGCGCCCTGTGAGCCAGGCGGCCACCATGGTCGGCGTGTCCGGCGGGGTCGACAGTGCGGTCAGCCTGCTGCTGCTGCAGCGTCGGGGCGTGCAGGTCGGCGGCCTGTTCATGAAGAACTGGGAGGAGGAGGGCGAAGGCTGCCGCGCCGAGGAGGATCGCCGCGACGCGCTCAAGGTCTGCGCCCAGCTCGGCGTGCCCTTCCAAAGCGCGAACTTTGCCGACGAGTACTGGAAGGGCGTTTTCGAGCACTTCATTGCCGAGTACCGCGCCGGGCGCACGCCCAACCCCGACGTGCTCTGCAACCGCGAGATCAAGTTCCGCAGCTTTCTCGACCATGCCCGCGCGCTGGGCGCCGGGCGCATCGCCACCGGCCACTATGCGCGCATCGACCGGGTCGGCGACCGCTTCCGCCTGCTCCGCGGCCGCGACGCCGGCAAGGACCAGAGCTATTTCCTGCACGCGCTGGGCCAGGAGGCGCTGTCGGCCACCGAATTCCCGATCGGCGAGCTGGAGAAATCCGCGGTGCGCCGGCTCGCCGAGGAGGCCCGCCTGCCGGTGCACGCCAAGCGCGACTCGACCGGGATCTGTTTCATCGGCGAGCGCGACTTCCGCAGTTTTCTTTCGCGCTACCTGCCGGCAACACCCGGCGAGATCCGCGATCCCGCCGGCTGCGTGCTCGGCGAGCATCCCGGGGTCTTCTACTTCACCCTCGGCCAGCGCGAGGGCCTGCAGCTGGGCGGCCTGCGCGGACGCCCTCAGGCGCCCTGGTTCGTGGTCGGCAAGGACGTCGAGCGCAATATCCTGTATGTCGACCAGGGCCACGACAGCCGCTGGCTGTTCAGCCGGAAACTGCAGGCCTCGCAGGCCAGCTGGACCGCCGGCGCGCCGCCCGCGGGCCGCTTCGCCTGCACGGCCAAGACACGCTACCGCCAGCAGGATGTCGACTGCGAGGTCGAGATCGGCGAAAGTGGCCGGCTGGACGTGCGCTTCGCGGCGCCGCAGCGGGCGGTCACGCCCGGACAGTCGGTGGTTTTCTATGTTCAGGATGAATGCCTGGGCGGCGCGGTGATCGATGCCACCGACGCCCCCGCCCTGGCCAAGCAGGAGGCGGCATGAAGGAACGTGCGTTGGCGCTGGCGGGTCTGCTGCAGGCAGCCGATGCGGTGGTCGAGCTGGCCGGCGAAGGCAAGGGGGATCCCGCTGCCCTCGCGACCGCCATCGATTCGATCTTCCGCATCGACGCCGACTCCACCGAGGCGGTGTTCGGCGGCCCGGAACAGCTGCGCAAGGGGCTCTCCCTGCTCGCCGCGCATGCCGGCGGCCAGCCCGGCAGCAGCGCCACCCAGGGCCGCATCGCCTTCACCGTGCTGCAGGTCGAGCGCAAGCTCGCCGGCCGCCGCGACCTGATGCAGAAGATCCAGGACGGCATCCTGCGCCTGGCCCCCCAGCACCTGCGCGAAGGCCCGGCCGACCCGGCCCTGCTGGCCGAACTGGGCGAGCTCTACGCGCGCACCATCAGCACCCTGTCGCCGCGGGTGCTGGTCCAGGGCGATCCGCAGCAGCTCTCGCGCAACGAGGTGGTGATGGCCATCCGCGCCCTGCTGCTCGCGGCCGTCCGCTCGGCCGTGCTCTGGCGCCAGCTGGGCGGCAGCTACTGGGACCTCTTCCTGCGCCGCGGGCAGATCGCCCAGTCGGCCAAGCGCTGGCTCGGCACCCTCCCCTAGGAGCCTGCGCGGCACAAGGCCGCGGCACCGTTCGCGGTGAGGTATCGAACCGCGAACGGCACGACACCCGCCACCCCGCAGATTCCGCATGCCCCCGTACAGCGCAGCTTGCTGCGCTGCCCCTTGGCGCTGCCTGGCCGCAAAGCGCGCAGCTTCGCCGCCGCTCACCGATTTGAGATTCACCTGAGCCCAGCCACCCAGACTCACCTCGCACCCTTCCCAAGGATTCGAGGAGACCACCATGCTGAAGAAACGCTGGATTCGCTGGACCCTGGCCCTGCTGTCCCTGCCCCCGCTGCTGATTCTTGCCGGCTGGCTGTGGCTGAAGGGCATCGACTTCAGCCACAGCGGCGGAGACCCGCAGGCGCGACGCGCGGATCTGGGCTGGGTGCCCGCCACGCCGAGCGCGGAGCGTGGTCGCATCCTCGCGGTGGTCAGCAGCGCCGAGCGCATGCTGGGCGGCAGCAAACGCGCAGGCTATGAACTGACCGAGCTGTCGCGGGCCTGGTGGGTGTTCGAGGCCGCGGGTTTCGCCATCGACATCGCCAGCCCCCAGGGTGGCAAGCCGCCGCAGGTGCTGGACGACGACCTGGTCGACGCCGACTACGCCTTCCTCAACGAGCCGGACACCCAGGCCGCGGTGCGTGAAACGTTGCGTCTCGACGAGATCGATCCTGCGCGCTACGCCGCGGTCTACATCGTCGGCGGCAAGGGGGCCATGCTCGACCTGCATGGCGACCCGGCGCTGCGGCGCATCCTTGCCGAGGTCTACGATGCCGGCGGCGTGCTGGCCGCCGTCTGCCACGGCCCCGCCGCCCTGATCGGCGTCGAGCTTGCGGAAGGCCGCAGCCTGCTCGCCGGCCGGCAGGTCACTGGCTTCAGCAATGCCGAGGAGCTGTTCCTGATCGACGACCCGGTGCACGAGCTGGGCTTCATGCTGCAGGATGGGCTGGCTGCGCAGGCGCAGTTCATCGAGGGCCCCATGTATCTGGAGAATGTCGTCCGCGACGGCCGCGTGCTGACCGGACAGAACCCCTGGTCGACCTGGGCGCTGGCCGAGGAGACCGTTCGCGCGCTCGGCGTCGAACCGGCGCCGCGGCCGCGCAGTTCGGAGGAGCGGGCCGTCGACCTGATGCACCACCTGCACCGCCACGGCCTTGACGCGGCCCGCGACCTCAAATCGAGTCTGGGCACCGTCGATAACCGCCTGCTGCTGATGCACGCCCTGATCGCCGGCATGCGTCGGGACATCGGACGCATGGTCGACCTCGCCCGCCTGGCCCGTGACTGATCGCGCGCCGCCGAAGTTGCATGTGTTGCTGGTCGAGGACGATCTCGACGTCGCCGGCGGCATTGTCGACTACCTCGCGCCGCGCGGCATCGAGGTGGAGCATGCCGCCAGCGCGCGGGAGGCCGGCGCGCGCCTCCTGGAGGGCCGCTTCGACCTCTGGCTGTTCGACGTGCAGCTGCCGGGCGAGGACGGGCTCAGCCTGTGCCGGCGGCTGAAGCAGGACGCCGCCGACACCCCTCCGGTGCTCTTCCTCACCGCCCGCGGCCAGCTCGAGGACCGCCTGGCCGGCTTCGCCGCCGGCGCGGTGGACTACGTGGTAAAGCCCTTTGAACCAGCCGAGCTGGCCGCGCGCATCCGCGCCCTGTGCCGGCACCTGCCGGCGCGCGGTGGGGGCTGGATCGAGGCGGCGGGCTATCGGCTTGATCCGCAGCGCGGGCTGCTCGAACGCGACGGGACTTCGCTGCAGCTCTCCGCCTCGGCCTCGCGCCTGCTCCGCTGCCTGATGCAGGCCAGCCCCGGCTGCGCCAGCCGCGCCGAACTGGGCGAGGCGCTGTGGGGCGAGGCCGGCGAGGACGACGACCTGCGCACCCATCTCTATGCCCTGCGCCGCCAGCTTCGCGAGGCCTTCGACGAAGCCCCGGTGCACAGCGTGCGCGGCCTCGGCGTGCGTTTCGGGGACGCCCCGTGAAGGCACGTTCGCTGTCCCGGCTGCTCGGCCTGCAGTGGGCCGGCTTCGTCCTGGTCCTGCTGCTCGGATTCGGCCTCGTCGCGGCGACCGCCCTGTACGTGCTCGAAGACAGCTTTATCGACCAGCGCCTGCTCGACGCCGAGGCGGCCCTGGCCCGCGGCGTGGCCCCGAGCCCACCGGTGCAGCGCCTGCGGACGGAGGACCTGCCGGCGGCCCTGCAGCCAGGCCTTGAGTCACTGCCGCCCCGCGCCCTGCGCGAGTACCGGCTGGAGGACGGCCGCTACCTGCACCTGCGCAGCCTGCCCGCCGAGGCCGGCGAGGCGCGCTTCCTGGTCATCGATGCCGGCGACGAGCTGCGCGTGGGCGAGAAACTGCGCCGCATCGCGCCCAGCGTGCTGGTGCTGCTGGGCCTGATCCTGATGCTCGCAGCCTGGCTGGCGCGGCGCTTCGTCCGGCGCATCGAGCGCGGGCTCTCCGGCCTGCTCGACGCCATCGAGGGCGAAGGCGACGTCGCCGCACTGCGCCGACTCGCGACGGAACAGCCTGTTCAGGAGTTCCGGCGCTTCGGGCTGGCCCTCGCCGACTCCCTGCAACAGCGGCTGGAGGCCGTCGAGCGCGAGCGCGAAACCCTGCGCTTCCTGGCCCACGAGCTGCGCACTCCGCTGCAGGGAGCGCGGCTGGCGCTGGCCTCCCTGACCGATACCGGCTCGGCACCGGGAAGCTACCTCCGACTGCAGCGCAGCCTGCAGCGCCTTGACCGCGCCAGCGCGGCGGTGCTCTGGCTGGGCGAGCAGACGCCGGTCACCGAGCCGGTCGAGATCGGCAGCGCGGCGCGCGCGCTCTGCGATGAGCTGGCCCCGCTGGCCGGGCAGCGCGGACAGAGTCTGCACTGCGAAGTCGCGGCACCGCTGCATTGGTCGCTGCCGCTGGCCGCCGTCGAAGCGGTGCTCGGCAACCTGCTGCTGAATGCCATCCAGCACGGCGCGCCGGGCCAGGTCAGCGTGCAGCTGGGGCGGAATTCGCTCCGCGTCGAGAATTCCTGGGACGAGGGCAACGACCGGCCCGGCTTCGGCCTCGGGCTGGAGCTGTCGAAGCGCCTGCTGTCGCGAATCGGCTGGACGCTGGACTGCGATGCCGAGGGCACCAGGTTTCGGGTGCATGCGGCGCCGGTGGCGTCGTCTGTGGACTGATTGAAGGCCGGCGCGATTCGCGATGCGTCAGGTCAGGCGTTCGACGGCGTCCTTGGCACCCCGTGCGCGACTGCGTGCAACCCGCCACCCATCTGACCACGTTCGCCACGCCAGTTGACCGCCTTTGCCAGCAACTCTGACCACGCCCGGCAGTTCGACTGACCACGACCGACAGTGGTGCGACCGGCCGGAACCGGCCAGGAGTGAGCGTAGCGGAAGGTGAACTCCGGGCGCGAAGCAGACATTCCACAACACCCGAATGTAGGAGCCAGCTTGCTGGCGATCGTCCCATCCGGGGCGCCTATCGCCAGCAAGCTGGCTCCTACAGCGGGACCGGGGCGAATGCGAACTTCGCGCCCGAAGCTCGCATCGGCGACGGCTCACTCCGGGTCGGTATCAGCCGGTCAGAAGACTGCCGGAAGTGGGCAAACGGCATTCCTATCGCGGTCAGAGCGGCTGGCGACGCTGGTCATCCAGGCTGGCAAGCCCCGGTCACATCGCTGGCAATACGCAACCGCGCGACGGGCGGCGGAACGTCCGGTTGGGACAACCTGAGGGTCGCACGGTCAGCGCCGCCGACGGGATCACGCGCGTCGCACCGTGCGACGCGCGTCGTTGCGTCAAGACGCAGCCTGGCTTTTCGCCTTCTCGGCGGCGCGGAGGGCGCGCAGGAGATTGCCGCTCCACAGCGCCTGGATCTGCGACTCGCTGTAGCAGCGGGCCATCAGCTCGCGGGTGACGTTGGCGGTCTCTGAGGCATCGTCCCAGCCCTGCACACCGCCGCCGCCATCAAAGTCGGAGGCGATGCCGACATGCTCGATGCCGATGCGCCGCACGGCATGGTCGATATGGTCGACGAACTGCGCCAGGGTGACGTCCGGATGCTTGGCGCGCAGCGCGGCGACGCCCGCGGCGTAGGCCTCGATGTCGGCGTCGCTGGCCGCATCCCAGCCGTTCCCGATGTACACGCTGCGCAGGGCGGCGATGCCGGCGGCCAGGGCGGGATCGACCTCGGCGACGTAGCTGCGGAAAGCCACCATCTGCGCCACGCCGCCGTTCTCGCGGATCGCGTCGAGCTGCTCGTCATCGAGGTTGCGCGCGTTCGCATACACGCCGCTCGCCCCCGAGTGCGAAGCGATCACCGGCGCCCGCGACAGACGGGTCGCCTCCATCATGGATCGTTTTCCGACGTGCGAGATATCGACCAGCACGCCGTGGTCATTGAGGCTGCGGACCAGCTCGCGTCCCAGTTCGGTCAGGCCGGCATCCTCGGTGCCGTCGCCCAGTTCGGCATTCGGGTTCGAGCTGCCGCCAAACTGGTTGTGTCCCATATGGGTGAGGCCGACATAGCGCACGCCGCGCTCGGCCCAGAGGCCGACATCGGCCACCGAGTCGCCGAGCGGATAGGCGTTCTCCATCCCGAGCAGCACGGCGATGCGTCCCTGCCGATGCAGCTCGACGACTTCGTCGGCGGAGCGCGCCAGCGCGACCTGGTCCGGATAGGCGCGGACCAGGCGCTGGATGCGGCGGAAGTCATCCTCGGCATTCGCCCTCGCCGCCGCGTAACCCTCGCCGTCCACCTTGGCCTGCCCGGTGTAGATGATCAGGAAGGCGGCATCCAGCCCGCCGGCGCGCATCTTCGGCAGGTCGTTCTGGGCCCGGGTGAAGCGGCCGGGATCCAGCGTATGCGAGGCATAGCCGCGACCGAGATCGATATGGGTGTCGAGGGTCAGCAGCTTCGAATGCAGCGCCCAGGCCTGGTCCTCGCTGACCTCCCGCCGCTCGCAGGCGGCAGGCGCCGCCAGCGCCGACGTGGCGCACAGCGACAGGGCGGCAAGCGCGAAACCCAGGCGGGTGCGTTGAAAGGCATTCACTCTCGGCATGTCAGGTCCGTCAACGCGGGGCTGGCCAGTATCGACCAGATCTGCCCGCATCGCAGCCTGCGCCCACCACCCACCCCGTAGAGCGCAGCGTGCTGCGCTGATCGGCAAGCGCATGTCCTTTCTCCGCCCCAACCCTGCACCCGGCGCTGGCGCGCCAACCCCCTCCCAACCGCCCGGCCCTCCGGCGCAGCCTCCGGGCGTTCCTCGGCGCGCGACCCTGCGGCTCGCAAGCGCGCCTCCTCACCCCCCTACGTCGCTTCGCGGTGCAAGGGGAGGGGCTAGAAGCGACCGCTACAGATCTTGTAGAACCTCATCGCCACACCGCCCCCGTTCGCGGTGAGGTATCGAACCGCGAACGGCTCGCCACCCGCCACGCCGCACCTCGCCCGACCCCACCTGTAGAGCGCAGCGTGCTGCGCTGACCGCATCCCAACACCGCCCCCGCCTGCTCCAGGGAACCCGGCCAGCCAATCCGGGGTTGACGCACCCCCCAACCGTCACTACTGTACTAGTCGTCACAGTACAGCAGGTGCACCGATGTCCCGAACCGTTCCCCTGATGCTTGAGCTGAGCGCCGCCGATCCGCGGCCGATCGTGAAGCAGATCTGCGATGGCGTGCGCCGGCTGATCGCCACGGGCGAGCTGCCCGTCGGCGCCCAGCTGCCGAGTGTGCGCGGCCTTGCGCAGCAGTTGACGATCAACCCGAACACCGTCGCCAAGGCCTACGGCGAACTGAGCAGCGAGGGCTGGCTCGACTCGCGGCAGGGGCTCGGGCTGTTCGTCGCCGAGCCGCGGCAGCGCTATTCGGAGGCGGAGCGGGAGCGGCGGCTGGGCCTTGCCGTGCAGGGTTTCGCGGCCGAGGTGGTTGGCCTCGGCTATCCGCTGGAGGTGGTGCTGGACCGGGTCGGCGAAGCGCTGGCGCCCTGCCTTGAGCGGCGCTCGGCCTGAAGGAGACGACCATGTCAGCGACCCATCTTTCCGTCGTCCCGGCCGCCGTGCCGGTCCCTTCCCTGCCGGCCGGCGAGCCGGTGATCGAGACCGAGGCGCTCACCCTCAGCTACGGGCGGCGCAACGCGCTCGACGCCCTTAGCCTGTCGATCCCGCGTGGGCGCATCCACGCCATTGTCGGCGCCAACGGCGCGGGCAAGTCCTCGCTGTTCCGCATCCTGCTCGGCTTCCAGTCGCCGACCTCCGGCCGCGCACGCATCCTCGGCCGTGACTGCGCGTCGCTCAGCGCCGGGGACCGTGCGCGCATCGGCTTCGTCAACGAAGAGCACAGCCTGCCGGCCTGGCTGCGGGTCGACGAGGTGGTCGCCATGCAGCGCCGGCTGTATCCGCGCTGGGACGAGGCCCGCTACCGGCACATCGCCGAGCACTTCAATGTCGACGCCAGCCAGCGCATCCGCGAGCTGTCCCGCGGCGAGCGCGCCGGGGTGAACCTGGCGATGGCCCTCGCCCAGCGCCCCGAGCTGCTGATCCTCGACGAGCCCACACTCGGCCTCGACGTGGTCGCCCGCCGGGCCCTGCTCGAAACCGTACTCGAATCGGTCGACGAGTCCGACTGCACGATCATCTACTGCTCGCACCAGATGGAGGAGATCGAGCGGCTCGCCGACAACCTGATCATCCTGGAGCGCGGCCGGCTGATGCACATGTCGGCACCTGATGACTTCTGCCGCCGGGTCAGCCTGTGGGTGGCCGAGATGCCCTTCACGCCGGGCAAGACGGCGGACCTGCCCGGTGTGCTGCAGGTGCAGCGCATCGATGGGCTGTTCCACTACCTGGTGCTTGACCACGGCGAGGACTTCGCCCAGCGCCTGGAGGCGGCCGGCGCGCGGCGCGTGTTGCGCGGCGCGGTCGGGCTCGAGCGCGCGGTCAATGCCTTCCTGACCCGCGGCCACGCAGCCCCGACGGAGGCAAGCCGATGAATGACCTGTTCCGATCCGAGCTGCGCCGCTTCCGCGGCGTGGCCCTGCTGCTAGCCGGCCTGCACCTGCTGGGCCTGCTCTTCGTCCAGCGCATGCACAACCTGCTGCAGCAGACCTGGTTCGAGGCGCTGCCGCTGTTCGCGCTCTACCTGCTGTTGGGTCTGGCCCTCGCCCTCTACCAGGTCGGCAGCTACCGCAAGCCGAGCCAGTGGATGTGGCTGATGCACCGCCCGCTGGCGCCTTCGCGCATCTTCGCCGCGCTCTCGGTGTCCGCACTCTGCCTGCTGGCCCTGGTCATCCTGCTGCCGCAGTGGCTGCTGCTGTTCGGCGCCGAGGCCTTCACCGCACGGGTGGTCGACCTGCGACACGTGCTGGCGGCCGTGCACAGCCTCGCCTACGCGATGATGGCATGGCTGATCGGCTGCCACGCCGTCCTCAGCCGGCATCGCGCGGCCATCGCGGTGCTCGCCACGCCCCTGCTGCTGGCCATGCATCTGGTCTCGGTCTGGTGGCTGCTGGTTCCGGTCTCGCTGATGCTGGCCTGGCTGGCCGTGGTCGCCCTGCACAGCGTCCGGGCCAACCGCAACGAGCCGCTCAAGCGCCCCCTGCCCCTGCTGCTGACCGCCCTGCCCCTCCAGCTCGGCGTGTTCGTGCTGCTGTTCAAGCTGGGCCAGGCGGGATTCGTCACCACCGGCATCCTGCTCGGCACCGACCCCCTTAACACCGAGTATCCGCCACAGGGCGGGCTGATCGAGCTGTCGCGCCTGCCCCCGCACGAAGCACTGGGCCTGGGCCTGGCCGGCAGCGCCGACCCGCGCGCCGACGCTTGGCGCGAGCAGCTGCCCCTGCTCGAAGTCGAAGCCTTCGGCCCCTACCTGCAGCGCTATCCGCAGCGCCACCAGCTGCTCAACCTGCCGCTGCCGGCGGCCTTCATCGACGAGGAGCGCAGCATCGTCTGGACCTTCAGCCACGACAGCATGCGCTTCCACGGTCGCGATCCGCGCACCGGCGCCGCCCGCGGGGAGTGGGGCCTCGCTGGCGCCGGCGACGCCCAGCCCTTCGCCGAGGTGCCGATCGCCGCCCCGGAGGGACATCTGATGACGCGGGACGCACTGTTTGCCATCGATGACGAGGCGCAGCGCCTGCAGCCGCTGCTGCGCCTGCCAGCCGGCGAGTGGTTCACCGAGATTCCCCAGCATGCCTTCGGACGACTGCTGGTGATGACCAACCAGCGCCTGATGGCCTACCGCCCTGATCGTGCGGCCACCCAGGCCCATGCGCCACCTGTGCTCGACTGGCAGCTTGAGCTGCCGCGCGGCATCGGGCGCCTGGACAGCGTGCTGCTGACCCAGCTGATGGAGGGCTGGCTGGTGTCCTTCGTCCATGGCGATGGCATGCGCCAGATCGGCTTCAGCCAGTTCGCACAGGTGGCCGACCCGCTGCAGTGCACGGTGTTCATCGACGAGACCGGCGTCGCCACCCCGCTGCACGAGCGCGCCGTCTCGCGCGACTATCCGCTGGCCTCCCAACTCGCCTGGTGGATCTCGCCCGCCCTGCACGCCCTGTCCGAATGGCCCGACCGCGCCCTGGACAAGGGCCTGACCACGCCGCTCGAAGTGGAGCTCTGGCCGAACGACCGCGGGATCCAGCTGATCGCCCTGCTGCTGCTCGCGGCCTCGGCGCTGGGCGCCTGGCTCTGGCTGCGCGGCGAACCGGTGCCGCCTGGCCGCAGGCGCTTCTGGCTCGCCTGCTGCGGTCTGATCGGCCTGCCCGCCCTGGTCAGTCTGATCTGCCTTGAGCCCCGCCGCGGCGCGCCGAGCCGTCCATGAATGCGAACGCATCCCGCCCGCGCCGACCTTCACTCCACCGAGCCGCCCTTGCCCTTCTCGCCCTGTTTTCCGTGCCGGTCGGGCCGGCAGGGGCGAGCGGCGACACCACGCTCGAAGCGCTGCGCGCGCTGGCTGCGGAGGCGTCCGCAGCCGTACCGGTGGACCTGCTGCCGCGGGCCGCCCTGCTCGAGCGCCCCGCCGTCAGCGAGACCAAGCTCTCACCCGACGGCCAACACCTGCTGTTCCGCCAGCGCGGCGAGCAGCGCAGCAGCTGGCGTCTGCGTCACCTCGACAGCGGACGCGAGTGGACACTGCTGGCCGAGGGCGGCGAGGTCGAGGCGCTCTGGTCGGGCGACGGCCGGAGGATCTGGCTGGCCGACGACCAGGGCCTTGCGCTGTATCCGATGCCGGCCGGTCCGCCGCGGCGCATCCATCGCTGGGACGAGCCGCGGCGCCAGCGCTTCTTCACCGTCGATCCGCAGGCGACCGGACACGCCGTGATCAGCGAGCGGGTGGATGACGCGGGCCGCTGGCTGTTCCGCTATCTGAGCATCGACCCGAGCGGCAGGACCCGACTCCTGATCGAGGCGCGGCAGCCGGTTCGCGACCTGCTGCTGGATGCCCGCGGGGCGCTCCGCTTCAGCGTCGCCTACGAAGGTGAGGACTATGACAGCGTGGTCCGCCACCATCGGGGCGATGAAGCGACCGAGCTGCTGCGCTGCCGCGGCATCCGCCAGTGCCTGCTGTTGGGCGCGGCAGCGGACGGCTCGTCACTGGGCCTGCTTTCCCAGCAGTCGCAGGACCTGCTCGGGGTGCTGCGCTGGGAGTCCGCCGAGCGCGGCCCGCGACTTGAACATATCGATCCCGCAGGACGCGCCGATGCCAGCGCCGTACTCTGGTCACAGGCCGAGGCGCGCTGGCTGGCCGTGGCCTACGACGGCGCGACGCGCGTCTGGCACGGCGTCGATGCCGCCACCAAGGGCCGCCTCGATCGGCTGCAGCGGCAACTCCCCGGCGAACGGCTCGCCCTTCAGGCCAGCGCCGACGGCCGCCGCTGGCTGGTGCAGGCGCAGCGCTCGGATCGCCGCCATTCGCGCTGGTTCCTCGACGAAGAGGGATCCGAACCCCGCCCTCTCTTCGAGGCCGATGATCCGCATGCAGGACTGGCCGTGCGCGCCCACCCGATCAGCTGGCGGGCCAGCGACGGCATGCTGCTGCATGGCTATGTCAGCCTGCCCCGCGGGGCCGACCCCGCCCGTGGGCCTTTGGTGGCGCTGATCCACGGCGGCCCCTACAACCATGACCGCGGCGGCTTCGACGCGCTGGTCCAGCTGCTGGTCAACCGCGGCAGCATCGTCTTCCAGCCGAACTTCCGCGGCTCGACCGGCCACGGCATCGCCTACACGCTGGCCGCCGGCGGGGAGCTGGGAGATGGCCGCGTGCTCGCCGACATCATCGAGGGCCTCGATCATCTGCTTGCCGCGGGCATCGGCGATGCCACGCGGCAGGCGGTCATGGGCCACTCCTTCGGCGGCTATGCCAGCCTGCTGGCGGTCAGCCATCACACGGAACGCTTCCGCGTCGCCGTCGCCGGCGCGGCGCCGGTCGACCTCGGCTGGGGCATGCGCTGGATCTCGCGTAACGAGGGCAGCGCCCTGCCCGAAGACGGGCCGCCCGCCGAACGGGTCTTCGCCCAGTACGGCATGCCCCAGGCCGAGGCCGACTGGCGGGCACGCATGCAGCGCGAGTCTCCGCTGGCCCACGCCGCCGTGACCCGTACACCTGTCGTCCTATGGGCCGGCGCCCGCGACGATCGCGTACCGCTCAACAGCATCAGCCGCTACGCCGCGGACCTGGCCCGCGCCGGCCACGCGCCGACCCTGCTCGTCGACCCCGAGGCGGGCCACTCGCCCGACAGCCCGATCGGCTACGAGGCCGTGCTGCACCTCTACGAATCCGCCGCCGCCCGCCACCTCGGCACCCACCTGGAAGCCGCCTCGCCTGCGCTGCGCGCCTTTATCGATCGCCACCAGCGCCTCGGCCCCACGGCCACGGCGGCCAGGCCGAAGGGCATGACCGACGCGCCTCCGTCCACGTCGCCCTGAACGCGGCGTTTCACCGCACGCTCCGCCCTTCGTTCGCGGTGAGGTATCGAACCGCGAACGGCACGCCGCCAGCTACGCAGACTTCCCTCTCGAACCGCCCGTACAGCGCAGCGTGCTGCGCCATCGCCACGCGCGGGTCAAATTCGCCGCGCCAATGCTGCGCACGGCGCTGACGCGCCACCCCCTCCCAACCGCCCGGCCCTCCGGCGCAGCCTCCGGGCGTTCGTCGGCGCGCGACCCTGCGGCTCGCAAGCGCACCTCCTCACCCCCCTACGTCGCTCCGCGCCGCAACGGGAGGAGCCAGAAGCGGCAGGCACAGACCTTAGCGAGGCTCGTGGCCACCGCGCCCCCGTTCGCGGTGAGGTATCGAACCGCGAACGGCACGCCACCTGCCACGCCCCACCTCGCCCGACTCCAACCGCTAAGCCGCCAGACTCTCCCCGCCCCGCCGTCGGCGCACGCGCACCGCCTCCGCCAGACGTTCCAGCACCGTCACCGAGGGCTCCCAGCCGAGGCAGCCGTCGGTGATGCTCTGGCCGTAGACCGCGGCGCGGCCGTCGACCAGGTCCTGGCGTCCGCCGACCAGGTGGCTCTCGACCATCACCCCGCTGATCCGCCGGTCGCCGGCTTCGACCTGCGCGGCGATGGCCTCGACCACGGCGGGCTGGCGTTCGGGGTTCTTGCCGCTGTTGGCGTGGCTGGCATCGATCATCAGGCGCGTGGCCAGGCCCGCCTTGTGCAGCACTTCGGCGGTGGCGTCGATGCTGGCGGTGTCGTAGTTGGGCGCCTTGCCGCCGCGCAGGATGACGTGGCAGTCGGGATTGCCGCGGGTGGCGACGATGGCCGTGCCGCCGCCCTTGGTCACCGACAGGAAATGATGCGGATGCGAGGCCGCGCCCACCGCGTCGGCGGCGATCTTGATGTCGCCGCCGGTGCCGTTCTTGAAGCCGACCGGGCAGGACAGGCCCGAGGCCAGCTCGCGGTGGACCTGGCTCTCGGTGGTCCGCGCGCCGATCGCGCCCCAGGCGACCAGGTCGGCGATGTACTGCGGCGAGATCACGTCGAGGAACTCGACGCCCGCCGGCAGGCCGAGGGCATTGATGTCGCGCAGCAGTCCACGGGCGAGGCGCAGGCCCTTGCTGATGTTGAAGCTGCCGTCGAGGTCGGGGTCGTTGATCAGGCCCTTCCAGCCCACCGTGGTGCGCGGCTTCTCGAAGTACACCCGCATGACGAT
The DNA here is from genome assembly GCF_023156535.1 of Pseudomarimonas salicorniae. Classification (GTDB taxonomy): domain Bacteria; phylum Pseudomonadota; class Gammaproteobacteria; order Xanthomonadales; family Xanthomonadaceae; genus Pseudomarimonas; species Pseudomarimonas salicorniae. The sequence goes on from NZ_JALNMH010000008.1 coordinate 175,218, forward strand.
CTCCAGCGCATCGCCCAGGGCATCGCGCAGCGGACGCAAGCGATGGGCGTACTCCATCGCCGCCGTCGGGTCGTGGATCGAGCAGGGACCGATGACCACAGCGAGACGATCATCCTGGCCGTGCAGGATGCGATGCAGGGCGCGCCGCGAGGCCTCCACCGTGGTGGCTGCCTCATCATCGCAGGGAAGGTCGGTGATCAGCTGGGCCGGTGAGATCAGCGGATCGATGCGGCTGATGCGCAGGTCGTCGGTCGGGGCATGCATGGTCGGATCTCCTTGTCGTTCGGATCACCGGCTGGCTGGCGGCAAGAAAAAAGCCGCCAGGTTCGCTGGCGGCTTTCGGGTTTGCGTGGGGGCCTTGATCAGGTCGCGCGCATTCCTTCCTCCGCCGGGGGCGTTGGAAAGGCGTACCAAAAACAAAACGGGACGTGCGCTGCGCTCATGGGACACAGTGATAGCACGCCCTTGCGCGGCGCAGCAACGGTTGGCCCGGAAACTGGATGCCGGACGCACTTCACAGGGCATCTGAAGGTGGAGGATGGGCGCAGAGCGGACGTTCGCCGCGGCTTCGGATCGGCGGGCTTTTCGTAGGAGCGGACATGGCCGCGACCGCGGAGGTTCGCTCTGGCCGCGGTCTGTGGTGAATACGCCGCGCCGCGGTCGCGCCCATGTGCGCTCCCACAGTCGGGCTTCGTTGGGCGTCAGCGAAGCCCCATAGGGTGCGTCTTGGACGCACCGATACGGGCGTTCGGGCGGTACGCCCGGTGCGGCCAGCCGCACCCTATGAATGTCTTCTTTATGAATGTCTGCTTTGCGCCCGCACATCGCCTTGCGCAATCAGCGCAGCACCCGCTTGCCGAACATCCACGTATCCCGCCAGTAGTGACCGTCCAGCGCATCCAGGCGCACGGTACCGCCGCGGTTGGGTGCGTGCACGAAGCGGCCCTCGCCGACATAGATCCCGACGTGGTTCACCCGGCCTTTCGGGCCGAAGAACACCAGATCCCCCGGCGCCAGCTCATCGCGTTCCACCTTCGGCGCCTTCAGCCCGGCAATCTCCCGGGTACTCCGCGGCAGGGCCAGCTCGGCCGCGTCACGATAGACGTAGCCGACCAGCCCCGAGCAGTCAAAGCCGCCCTCGGGGGTGTTGCCGCCGTAGCGATAGGGCGTGCCGACCAGGCCGATCGCACGGAACAGGACGGCATTGGCCCGGGCGCCTTCGCTGCGCGAGGCGGACGACCAGGAGCGATCAGAGCGCTCCGGCGTGCCTCCACAGCCGGCCAACAGCATCGCCAGCCCACAGAGCCAGAGCAGCCGGATAATGCAAGGAATGACGCACCGGGGAGGACGGCCCCGTGAAACGAGTTCACTTCTACCAGACCAGATCATCCGGCACCACGAACTGCCGATAGAACTCATCGTCCTCGCCGGCCTCGGCCTGCCCCGCATCTCGAGCGTGATCCACCACGATCAGCGACGGGTCGCGCGCCTCGACCTTCTCCGCTGCGGCGCGGGGGATCAATGCATAGCTGTCGTCGAAGCGAGCAATCACCAGCCCGCCCCGGGCCAGCTGCTTGCGCAGAGCCGCAGTGATCAGGAGGCTGCGGATCACCTGGCCATCGGTGAAGCGGTATTCGCTGTCACCCTCGGTCGGAAGCCTGTTCTGCTCGATGATCTGCCGCGCCTGGGCGCGCTGCTCGGCCTGCTTTGCCTGGGCATTGCGCTCGGCCTGCAGGGCCCGATCGCGTTCGGCCTTCTCGCGGCGCAATCGATCGGCGTCGATCTCTGCATCCGCGGCGGCCTGCGCAGCCGGCGCCCCCTTGGCGTGGCGTTGCTTGGCCTGCTCGCGGGCAATCTGGTCAACCTTGGATTTCTTGGCCAGACCGGCCTTGAGCAGCTGGTCCTGGAGGGCGTTGCGCATGGTGGGGCGTGCATTGGAGAGTGCCGACGAGCCTAGCCCATTTCGACCACGGCCGGGATGAACCCCAGGGCACGGCCGGTGAAGCCTGGAGGTCAGGCGAACCCGCGCCGCAAGGCCTGGTTCGGGCGCGAAGCAGACATGCATAGGGTGCGGCTGGCCGCACCGGGGATACCGTCCCAACGCCCGTATCGATGCGCCAAGGCACGCCCTATGGGGCATCGCCAACGCCCAACGAAGCCCGACTGTGGGAGCACCCTTGGGCGCGACCGCAGCGCTACGGATTCACCTCAGACCGCGGCCAGAGCGGGTCTCCGCGGTCGCGCCCAAGGGCACTCCCATAGAACATCGGCCCGATTGATGCACCGGGGCGAATGCGAACTTCGCGCCTCAAGCTCATATTGCGCCTGCGGCGCCCAAGGGCCGCTCAGCCGGCCGCCGGCCACAGCCAGGCAAAGCTGCCGGCGATGACCAGGGCGTAGATCAGGGCGTCGAACAGGTACTTGGCGGTGGTGGACCAGGTGTGCCCGTACCAGATGGAGTACGGAATCGAGGCCCAGCCAAAGGTCAGGAAGGCAATCGGGGCGATGAACTGGAAGACGCCGAGGTAGGCGGTGCCGGGGGCAATCGCCAGGCTGGCGATCCAGGCGATCAGCGCGCAGCCGAACAGGAAGTGCAGAAACTGCTGACCAACCAGCTTCCCCATGTTGGGCATGCCGTTCGGAAACACGGCAACGAAGGCGACCGGGCCGTCCTTGAACCTCTGCTGCATGGCCGGATCGCCCATCTGGCTCATGTCGACGCAGTAGGGAATCGAGTGCACACCGGGCTGCGGTGCGCCCTGCTTGAGGGCAGCGGCGACCTCGGCCTCGTTGCTGAGTTGGCGATAGTCGCTGTTGTGGTACTTCAGCAGCATGTGGATCAGGGCGCTGGCGATCCAGGCGAGCGCACTGCCGAGCAGGATCGGCATCCAGAGGTCGATCAGGGTGACGCCCATGGCGGTGCTCCGAAGGTGGGGTAACCGGACCTTCGCGCGATCCATCGACGGACGCAAGCGCCGCCGTACCACGAGGCGGTAAGCGTGGCGCCGGGAGCGCCGATTCAGCCACCCGCCTCCTCCACACCTCCGCGCAGCACGGGAAGGCGCACAGCACGTGGCCCCGCGCGACGGCCTCCTGGCCACACGCCATCAGGTTGAGCCCCGCCAGGCCCGGTTCCATCGGTGATCTTGTCAGGAGGCGGTGGACCGGGTCTCGACCAGCGGGAACTCGAACCAGAAGGTGGCGCCCTGCCCGGGCACGGAGTGGAAGCCGATCTCGCCCCCCATGCGCTCGACAAGGGCACGGGTGATGGCCAGGCCAAGGCCGGTGCCACCGCGCTGGCGTGTGTCGGAGGCGTCGGCCTGGGTGAAGGGTTCGAACAGGCGCTGCTGGAAGTCCTCGGGAATCCCCGGGCCGCTGTCGCAGACTTCGGTGCGTACCCTGCCCTCGTGGCGCCGGATGCGGATGTGCACCTCGCCCCCGTCGGGTGAGTACTTCACCGCGTTGGAAATCAGGTTGGCCAGCACCTGCTGCAGACGGGCCGGATCCACTTCCACCTGCGGATCCTCGTCGCCTCTCTCACAGTCGAGTCGTACCCCACGCGGGCTGCCGTAGCCCCGGTTGCTCTCCACCGCCTGCTCCACCAGCTCGCAGAGCGAGTGGACGGAGGTCCGGAGCGCGAGCTTGCCGCTGGCCAGACGCTCGACATCAAGCAGGTCGTCGATCAGTGCGCGCAGCCGGTCGCCGTTGCGGCGGGCGACCTCGACCAGCGGAGCGACCTGTTCGGGCAGCTCGCCCAGGGAACCCGAACCAATCAGGTCGAGCGACCCCGAGATCGCCGCAAGCGGGGTGCGGAGCTCATGGCTGACCACGGAAACGAACTCGTGCTTGATGCGCTCGGCCTCGCGGCGCTCCGTGATGTCCTGCACCAGGCCCTGCAGCCTGCGCCGCGCCCACCGGTCCTTGACCGCAAGGCCGGTGATGCGAAGCCAGAGCGGGTCGCCTTGTGCGCTGCGGGCAGGCACCTCCACACTGAAGGCCTCGCCCTTCTCGCGCGCGGTCTGCAGCGCATCGCGCAGACGCTCACATGCCTCGGTGTGCTCGTAGAAGCCCAGCCATTCCTCCACCGATCGCGGCGCATGCATGCTGCCATGCATCGCGCACACCACGGGGCTCCAGCGCAGCGAGCCATGGGACCGAAGCTCCCAGGTCCCGATCCGCGCCACCTCGCTGGTTCGGGCGAGAACATCGGCGTTGTGCTGCAGGTGGTGGATCAGGCTTGCAGCGAGGTAGGCGAACACGCCGGCGTACACCGCGAGCGTGTAGGTGATCGAGAACCAGCTGCTGGGAGTGCGGACATACTCGACGTAGTCGATGGTCAATGGCAGCCCGAACAGCACCGCGTAGGCCCCGAGGCTCGCCACCGCGATCACGGCAAAGGCGGCGTAGCCCCAGGCGGCGCGCGCGCTGAGGAAGAGTCCAAGCAGCAGGGTCGAAAGCACCAGGAAGAAGCGTGCGTCCGCGGCCGGTCCGATCTGCACCGTCGCGGCGAAGGCGGCCAGCGTGCACAACGTGACGAAGCCGCCCAGCCGGGCTGGGTAGCCCAGGTGGCGCCGGAACAGGAAAAGACTCCACAGCACGGCAAGAATGACCAGCTGCGCGGTCATGAACGCCTGCCAGCCGATATCACCGGCGCGCAGCACCGATATGGCGATACCCGGCGTAGCGGCGAGCGCCATGAGCAGGAGCAGGTTGTCGAGCAGGCGGCTGCGCAGGGTGGCGAGGTCACCCGACCCCTCGGGCGCGGACCAGAACCGCTCGATCAGGCGGCCCATGACGAAGGCTCGACGGCGGGCCGGGCTGGCAGCCGACGCGGCGGGCGCGGTGCCGGGGTACGGAACGGGTCCCGCGCGCGCTGCGGGCCATGCCCGCGCAATATTGGAAGCGACCGGGTCTGCACGGCAGGACTGTACTAAACCCGCCGTGGGGGGTGTAGCAAGCTGCGGCCCACAGTCGCACCGCCGGGCACATGCGAACACGGACCGCGAATCCGGCCGCTGCCGAAAAAAGCGTCGGCAGGGCGGCTACTTGCGCAGGCGCGACGCGGTCGGCACGCGGCGTCGCGAAGCATCTGTGGCAGCCAGGGCAGGGTTTTTCCGTATGCCGGGACAAGCCCCCTGCCACGGAGCCCGCCCATGTGCCGGTCCCTGCTGTGCCTGCTTGCCCTGCTGGTCGTTTCGGCCTCGAACCCCCTCCGGGCAAACTCCTCGAGCCTTGCCGTGTCGTCCATCGTGGACCGTATCCAGGTCGAGCATGCGCCAGACCTGCAGCCGCCGGACGAGATCAGCATCGAGGCCTGGGTGCGACTGAACAGCAGCAGCGGCTGCCAGACCATCGCAGGGAAGGATTTCGAAACCGGGTACTGGTTCGGCGTGTGCAATGGCTTTCTGCGCTCCTATCTTGCAGGCACGGCAAGCGAGGCGACGAGCAGCGCCCAGGTGCCCCTGAACACCTGGGTTCACGTGGCGGTGACCTACAACGGCACCTTCCGGTATCACTACGTAAACGGGAACGTCGATCTCACGCGGTTCGCGCCCCCCCTGCCCCTGCCCGGCAATCCGCGGCCGCTCGGTATCGGCGCCGATGGCGCCAGCACGCGCCCGCTCCCCGCGTTCAATCCTTTCGACGGCCTCATCTCCGAGCTGCGGATCTGGCGTGTCGGCCTTACGCTCGGCGAGGTACGCGATGGCATGCTCAAGAGCCAGAGGCTGCCGGCCCCCGGGCTGATCGCCGCCTGGTCGCTGGATGGCACGGTGGAGGAACGCTTCGGCAACTTCGAGAGCCGGCCCGCAAGCATCGCCACGTTCGCCAGCCTGCCCTCGCCACCGGTGCCCCATGATCCCCTGCTGGCGCGACCGCTGGGCGTGGTCAGTACCGACGGTCTTTGCACCGAAAACGGATGGGCGAGCGCCCCGGGCCTGCCCAGTTGGTACGCCACCGGTTCGGACCTGCCGGCTAACGCATCGAATCCACTCTACACGCGGATCGGTGGAGACGCCGGCGCACTCCACGTCTGCATCGAAAACCGCCGACGATTCGCCGACGACCCGGTGTACGAGGTAATCATCGACACCGATGGGGACGCCGCGTCGGCGCCCGCCACCGACGACCTTCGGCTCATGGTGGCGCGGGTAGCCGGGCTGCGCGCGCAGAGGGGATCGTCCTCAGGAGCCTGGCAGGACACCGCGGTGCCGTCGGGCGTGTCCGCGCGGATCGACGGCACGGAGTTCGCCGAGAGCGTCGAGTTCCGCATCCCACGCAGCGCGTTGGGCAACGCCCGCCCCTTCGGCGTGCGCGTTGCACATCGCTTCCGCAACGGCTCCATCCGGGAGGTCGGCTGGCCACCCCTCTCGAATTCGGATCAACCGTCCAGCTGGCAACCGGTGCGCATCAACCTCACCCCGCCCCCGAGCGGCGACGGGCGCCGACCTTCGATTGCGATGGTTGCCAATCCCGGGGGAATGCGCCCATCCACCTGGCGCATCGAAGCCTCGGGTAATGATGATGTCGATGTGGAGCTGGTCGAGCTGTTGGTCGACAACGCGGTGGTCGAGAGCTGCGAGTTCTTCGGCACCTCGGATGAGGACGGTTACTGCAGCCACACTGGAGATTTCCCGGTCGGCCCCCACCGCGCCATTGCGCGGGTCTTCGACCACGTCGGCCAGATGGCCCTGAGTTCGCCGCGCGACTTCGTGGTCACCGTTGATGGAGAGAAGCCGGCCCTGACTCTTGAGGCGGACCGGCAGGAACTCGCCCCGGGGCAGTCGGTCACGCTGACGGCGCGGGCCAGCGACCCCTCTGGCATCCGCGAGATCCTGATCCGGGACGGACTGGCCGATATCACCGGCATCTACCAGCGTTGCACGTTCACCGAGATTCGCAGCGAACGCACCTGCCAGGTCACGCTCACCCCGGGGCCGTTGGACCAGTTCCTGCGCTTCTCGGCGCGCGCCGTGGATTTCGAGAGTCTGACCAGCGATACGGCGAGCGACGTGGTGGTCCTGGTGGAAGCCGGCGGACTCGACAGCGACGCAGACGGATTGGCGGACCAGATCGAGCGCCTGCTGTGTACCGATCCCGCCAACCCCGACACCGACGGCGACGGCCTGTCCGACAGCTGGGAAGTCCTGGGCATCCGATTCGCCGACGGCAGTCGGCTGGTCCTGTCGGATTTCGGGGTGAATCCCTGCGCCCGGGACGTGCTCCTGCAGCTCGATTATGAGGCCGGTTTCGAGGAGGTCATCGATGCAGTCGACGCCATGCGCGCCGAGTATCGCGACAAGGGCATCCACCTCTACGCCGAAACCCGCGTACGCGACCGGCCGACCGCACATCCGGTGACGCACTTCGGCTCCTGGCACGCCGCCTACCAGCAGCAGGACGGCGCCTACTATTTCGCGCCGGAGCGGAACTGGGCATTCCGCTACGGCTACGTCCGCCATCTCACCGGCCGCTCGTTCGCCACCAACCGGTTCCTGGATCTTGACGGCCTCGCCGGTGACAACGGCTACTGCCGCGGCGGCGACCTCGAGGGCGCGGGCTGCCGTGAGGACTTCGACTGTCCGGGCGGAGGACTGTGCCGCGCCGGATGCAGCGCCGGCATCAACGCAGGCTCCGCATGTTCCGTCGACGCCGACTGCCCGAACGAGGACGGCAGCCTCGCCCGCTGCACCCAGCCCTGCGAATTTCTCGACGCCACGGGGCGACCGGAATGCCGGCGCATCGTCGACCTGCCTTACCGGGTCATGCATGAGCTCGGCCACGCTCTGGGCCTCGGGCACGGGGGACGCAGCGGCACGCGGAATCGTCGCGTCTCCGGCGGCTTCGTCTTCCTCGACAACCGTGGCGACGACCTCAACCGGAAGCCGAACTACCAGAGCATCATGAACTACCAGTTTGGCGCCGGGACAGTCTGCATGAAGCCGCTGCCCAGCCCGGTTCCGCGCGGCTTCGGGCCCGATGTGATCGGTCGGCAGAGCTATGCGCTGGCCGGCCTTGGCGATCTCGACGAGACTGGGCTGGACGAGCGCGCCAGCTCGGCGGTCGCCAGCGCCCTGCGCGGCGTCGACTGCAGCCATGCCGAGCCCGGGTCCTTTCCGGTACTGCGCTTCCACTGCCGACGCGGGGACAGACTCAACTACGCCTACAGCGACGGACTGCGCACCATCACCCGGCGTGAGGAAGACGGCGCCTGGGACTTCAGCCCGCCCACGCAGAGCGGCAGCGGCATCGACTGGAACTGCAACAACATCATCGACAGCGCGCCGGTGGCGGTGGACATCAACAACGACGGAGTGTTGAGCACCCAGCTGCTTGGACGCAGCGAATGGGATGCCATCCCCAACCCGCAGGGCTGCCTCGACCTCTACCTTCCCGACTGCGCCAACCCGGAGGCCAGCTGCTATGCCTTCAGTCCGGACTACCGGGCGCGCCTCCCGACGCTGGCGACCGGGCTTGCGCCGCTCGACTGCCGGACCAACTTCATCGCAAGCGGAGGCTGCCCCGGCGTCCCGCACAGCCGCCTGGGCAGCGACAGCTGCGAGGTTCTGGACCGCGATGTGCCGCGCAATCCTATGGCGCCGGGCCTGGCTGCACTGGTGGCCAAGCTTGCGCCCAAAGGCGACGCCCTTCCTGGCGACCCCGACACGCGCTCAAGCGAGGAATCCGACCTGCCGCCGCCGCCGCCCGGGTTCGAGCTGTGCGACCTGCGCGACAACGATGGCGATGGCGAGGTGGACGAGGGCTGCGCGGACAGCGACGGCGATGGCCTGCCTGATCTGGCCGACAACTGTCCGGGCATCGCCAATGCCGATCAGGCCGACCTCGACGGCGACGGGCTGGGCGATGTGTGCCAGCATCCGGCGGTTTTGAACGTGCAGGCGGTGGTCGATGGCGACCGTCGCGTGAGCCTGAGCTGGGATGCGGATGGGATTCCGCGGCGCGGGTATGCGCTGTATCGGAAGAGTCTCGCGCAGCCCACACCCCGCTATCTCGGCGCCGGCTACCCGAGCAGCACCGACGGCCGGTTCGAGGATGGGCAGCTGAGCCCGGACACCTACACGTATAGCGTCCGCGCGGTGAATCTCAACGGTGCCGAGGGCGCACCGGCAACGCTGACCGTGGAGGTGGCAGGAGAGATCCGGCTGTTCGCCAACGGCTTCGAGTAGGCTCGCTCGCCGGGAATGGAGCCTGCCCCGGTCCGGCTTGCGCCGGTTGCGCGCCGCGGGCAGGCTGCGTGTCACGCGGACGGGTCCGCGATAGGAGTGTGATGCGCACCTTTGTGCTGAGAGCCCGGGCGGCGCCGACCGACTCGCGGAAGCTTCTGGAGTCGGTCGGCGGCGAGGCGCATGCCGAGATCCTCGCCCACACCCTGATGAATGCGATCTTCGTCGCCCAGTCACACCGGCCGGACGTCACCGTGTACCTGGTGCTCGAAAGCACCCAGGACTACTCGCGCACGATCCGCTTCGAGTCTGACCGGATGCACGACATAGGTGGGTTCAACGAGGCGGCCCTGCTGGCCAAGGTGGCCCGCGCACTGGACGCCTCGCGCGGCATGGGCAAGGAGGAATGCCGCGCCGTGGAATCCGGCGTCGAGGTCCGCACGATCAGCTTCGAACGACTGGTGCAGCAGCTAGCCGACGATCACCAGCTCTACGTCATGGATCGCAAGGGCGAACCGATCGTCGCCGAGCCTTTCGGCCCGCGCCCCTGCTTCCTGCTCACCGATCACATCCCGATGCCGAAGAAGACCTTCCACAGCCTGGAACGTCTCGGAGCAAGAAAGCTCACCCTCGGCCGGACCATGCTGTTCGCCTCGCAATGCGTGGTGCTGATCCATCACGCGCTGGACCAGCAGGGCTAGCGGGCAAGGCTCCGAACGAGACGAGGCGCCCGGGCGGTCGGCTCCCTCTGCGCCAGAAGGCGTCGGCGCTTGCGCAACAGTCGGCCGCGAAGAAGACATTTACAGGGTGCGGCTGGCCGCACCGGGCGTACCGTCCGAACGCCCGTATCGGTGCGCCCATGCACACCCTATGGGGCTCGCTGACGCCCAACGAAGCCCGACTGTGGGAGCGCCCTTGGGCGCGACCGCGGAGTTCCGCTCTGGCCGCGGTCTGAGGGGAATCCGTAGCGCCGCGGTCGCGCCCAAGGGCACTCCCACAATGCGACTGCGGCAAGGTCTGCTTTACGGCGCAAAACGGACCTTGCAGCACCGCTGCGTGTAGGAGCCAGCTTGCTGGCGATCATCCCGTTGGGCGCGCCTATCGCCAGCAAGCTGGCTCCTACATCGGGGTTCTGCGGTACGTCTGCCTTGCGCCCAAGGTACACATCACCGAACGCACGTTCTGGGTCGAGATGCGCCGGTCGGCCCGGCGCTGCGACAGGAGCCAGGTCGAACCGGCTGAGAGCGCTCAAGAGTGAGGTTTCAGATGCCGGGCATACCGCGCCCAACTCAGTATTGCCGCGATGGGTGTCTACACGGCCCTACGCGATTCGAACATCGACTAGGTCGCAGGCATTGCCCAAGGGCACCTTCTGGAATTGTCGCGAATGCCTCACTCACGCGCGCGTTGCATGAGGGGGCATGGCAATGGGCAAGTGCCGTTCGAAGGTCTTCTGGCGGGATCAATTGGCGCGGTTCGAGGATAGCGGTCTGCGCCGCGCGGCCTACTTTCGGCAGCGCCGGTGGGCGACGCACAGCTTCGAGTCCTGACGGGCGGCGCGATAAAGGGCTTGGGCGGGATCCGTTTTCGACGCCTCGCTGTATACGATTGCGTGGGCGAGCCCGGTTCTCGGGAGGCCTCGGGGAATCAGAGATCGTATTGACAGCGCTGTCATGCCATGCGTGACTCAGCTTCTGGGCTGGTCTGAATGCGCTTCATTGGCCCGTCACGACAAGATCAACCATCGCTAAAGCGGGTGAGGAAACTGCCACATGAAGACTGGACGGATTGCCCAGTGGCTGCTGGTCATAACCTGTTACTTGCCGTCCTTGGTCTACGGCTTCGGACAGGGTGACACCAACGAATACGTCAGGCAGTTCCCCGGTCTGATCGCCAATTCCTATGCGGCGATCGACGACCCGAGTCTGGGGCCTGGGAACCTGTTGTCTGCCTGCAAGAACAGGGGGCGCCGGGATGCGACCGGAACGGTCATCGTCTCAGAGGCGACTCCAACGCAGGTGGGGGCTGCCGATATCCAGCAACGCTGTGGCGACAGCAACGATTGTGTCATCGGCCGCAACGTCACGCTGAATATGAATGGGGTGTTGAACCTGCGCTCCCTGATCGTTCGGGACGGTGGCGTAGTGCGATGGACCGACCAAACTCAAGTGGCCAGTGACGCTTGGCTTTGCGCCGGCTACGTGGTTGTTGAGGCCGGCGGTATGTGGGATATGAATATTCAGGACGCGCTCAAGCGCGCCTGGATCTACATCAAGAACAATGGCGCCACCCACAGCGGCCTGCGCACGCGCGCCTTCGGTAGCTTCGCTGAGCGCCACCACGCAATGCATCCGGGCGCCGCTCCTCACTTCAGCGTCGTGGGCCGTGAGCTGAGCCGAACCTGGTCTTTGCTGGCTGAGCCCCTGACTCCCAATTCCGGCACCCTCCGACTCATGCACGACCCGATCGCCATGGGCTGGAAAGTTGGCGACCGTATCGCTGTGGCACCCACCGAAGCCGGCATGAAAGCTAACGCGCAGGCATTCTTCATTGCCGGCCTATCGGCCACTGGGAGCGTCCAACTGAGTGCGCCAAGCAATGGAAACTCGACCCACCGCGCGGAGCGCAGCTGGCCGACTGGGACGGAGGCGTCGCTACGTGCCGCCGAAGTCATCAACCTGAGCCGCAACATCATCGTGACGGGCGACGACTTTGAAGAAATCGCCTGTGATGCGAGCCTGCCAGAAGCAGGGCCAGGCTTTGGCACATCGACGCAAGGCTGCAGGTGCACCAATAACCGCAATTCCTGCACGATGGGCCTGCATACCGCCTCTGCCCACGCGGGATATTCCGTGGTGGCCAATACCCGCATAGAAAAGTGTGGCCAGCGCGGCGTTGAGGGCAAGTACTGCCTGCACTTTCACCACATGGCCGATTGCTCCGACGACGCCACGAAAACGGGCTCAAGGTGCATTTACCGCAATAACGCCATGGAGTTTTCCCAGCAGCGCGGCCTGATCCTCCACTCCACGCACAATGCGCAAGTGGAGGCTAACGTCTTCTATGACATCCGCGGCGCCAACCTCTATATCGAGGACGGCAATGAAATGCTGAATACCGTCGCTTACAACGTCGGCATCTGCCCACGGGGAGACAACGGCTGCACGCTCCCCGGCACGTCCAACGGTCAGGCGGACACCTCCTTGAACCAGACCGGCCTTTACATGGAAAGCCCGAACAACCTGCTGGTGGGCAACCGGATGGCGAACTTTTTCAATGGCATGTTCAACAACGCCGGCAATGGTCGAGGCGACTCGGAGGGCCAGGTCTGCGGGAGCAATGCACCGCTTGGCTTCTGGGAGGGCAATACCTTTCATTCCAGCGGGCGCTTTGGCACCTACTTGCTGAACGGTAACTTCCCCCGACGAAACACAGGCCAGTCCATCGCCAACAACGGGACCACCAATCGCAATGACGATTGCCCTGCTTACGATGCACAGGGCAGGGACGTTGGCCTGGCGTCAGTGATCACAGGCCATTTCGATTACGGCAACGCCTTCGTGGGCCAGTACGGGGCGGGTGATATCCAGTACAAGAACCACGTCACCATCGGTAATTTGAACTCCATCTACTGGAAGGAGACCAAAACCTTCGAGGATGGCTGTTCGGCCCACATCAGTGACTCATATTACGAAGACGGAAGCGCGGATCTGCCGGATGCGATGGGCGCTTTCATCATCGAGAACACCACCTTCAAGAATTATGGCCTGCGCGCCAACCACCACTGCGATGTCGGCGTCACCGGATTCCTATGCATGCCGCAGTATGTGCTGCACAACGTGAAGTGGGAGAACGGGCGCAATACCTGGATGAATTTCGACATCAACAACGGCGCCACCAATAATGGCGGCATCTTCACCCTGTCGCCCGAGAACATCGAAGCCAAGGCCAATGGCGCCGTCTTCGACATTTTCCCGCCTCAGTACAACTCTGCAGTGGGGGGGAACTTCGACTATCTGCTCGATCTTCCTCAGGAGAATTGCGTGTCTTCCAGCGCCATCGGACTCGGTGGGCGCTACAACAACGGCATCCTGTGCGCATCGTCGTTGACTCCGCTGAAGATCTTTACCAGAGACCACGCTGGCGGCGACCTGCTGCTGACTGTATTCGACCGACAGTCGGGCGGGCGATTGGCCCAGCAACGTCTGCCCCACATCCATATCACCAATAGAAAGCAGGGTTATGCCGTGCCGGTCATCGCTGGAGACCGGTATCGCTATGAGGTGTCCTTGGCGTCGGGTGCGAACATCGATCCCGACTGGGTGATCGATTTCGGCGACTTGACCGTCAGCAATCGATGGGGGGTTGAACGCCTCCACCTCTCTGTGCAGGGACGATCCTGCAACGGCACCATCTATTCGAATCACGATCGGCGCTTCTATGCCGCAGGTGACTTTACCGAGAGCATGTGGGGCAGCGGCGCCTGCACCGGCTTTGCCAGCATGCCGGCCTCGGACTGCAGTGCTCCGCGTGATCTCACGCTGAATCAGGACCCCGCCTATGCAGACTGGCACGTTCGCCTGGATAGAGCCTGCGACAGCGTCAACTGCGGCGAAAACGGCGCGTGCTCGGCGAAGTATCTTGGGTCCATCCTCCCCGTTCTGCGATCCTACCAATGCGTCTGCAAGCCGGGTTGGTATGGCGGCAGCTGCACAAGCAAGAATCCATGGCTGACATTTGATGACGGCTTCGAGTAGGGGCCCAGAACCTGAAGAATCTCCGCGTGTTCAGCTGAGCTCCTCCGCTCGCCGCTCGCCGCTCGCCGCTCTTTGCCTACACCGGTCGCCTTGTCTTTCGGGTCGGCTGCATTCGCATCGCAGTCTGATTCTCGAACGTCCGCTTTCCGGTATCCGCGACAGCTAACAACGGGTCGACTCATGCCTGTCGCGTTCTGAGCACGCCGCGATGCACCGGAGCCCACGGCCACCGTTCCTGGTGACCACGCCTCCGTACTCGGTGTCCACGGCAACCGGAATGCGCAGGGCGGACCTCGTCATTATTCAGAATCCACGCGACGTGCGAAGACCGCAGCCCCCCTGATCACCCCTGCCCGTCCAGCGCGCGTTGCTGCCCGTGGTGCCTCGGGGAATGCCCGGGCTAGACTGCGTCGGCGCCAGGTGGCGCGTGACGGAGGCATCGCATGGCATTGCTGGTAGCCGGACTGGTCATCTTCCTCGGCCTCCATCTTCTCCCCTTGCTGGCTCCGGGACTGCGGGCCTCGGCCGCGGCGCGGTTGGGCGAGGGGCCCTGGAAGGGCGCGTTCGCCCTGCTCTCACTGGTCGGATTCGCCCTGCTGGTAGTGGGTTATGGCGAGGCCCGGCAGGGCGCGGTCACGCTGCTCTATGCCCCGCCGGTCTGGACCCGGCATCTGGCCTATCTGCTGACCCTTGTCGCCTTCATCCTGCTGCTGGCGCCCTACACCGGCCGCAATCATTTCCGCGCGCGCTTCGGCCATCCGATGGTGCTCGGCGCCAAGAGCTGGGCGCTGGCCCACCTGCTGGCCAATGGATTCCTCCACGACCTGCTCCTGTTCGGCGGATTCCTCGCCTGGGGCGTGCTCAGCTTCATCCTGCTGCGCCGCCGCGACCGGGCACTGGGCCGGGCCCCGGTGACGCCGAACTGGGGTTCCACGCTGGTGACCATCTTGGCCGGTGGCGTGGCGTGGTTCGCCTTCGCCAAGTGGCTGCACCCGATGTGGATCGGTGTGGCGATCTTTCCCGGCTGATCCGGCCTCGCGCTGACCGCGCGCCGCGCGCCGCAGTCAGCGCTTTCATCGTCCAGGACACCTACCTGCGAACACCCTGCAACAGCCGGCGTGCAGCGGCGCATAATGCCGTCGCTGCACGCGCAGCGCGACGCCTACGACAGCGAGGATCAGGCATTGAGCAAGGGCATGGATCAGAAAAAGGAACAGAAGAAGAAGCCGGCCAAGACAATGAAAGAAAAGAAGGCCGAGAAGAAGGAAAAGAAGGCGAACAAGTAGGCGGCGACGACTGGCTAGAGCCGGCTCAGGCCAGGCTGTGCGCGTTGCGACGAGAGGTGCGCAGCTCCTCCATCACGGCGGCGATCAGGCAAGAGAGTGCATGCCCGATGCCGATCGCACCGTTGACGGGGGGACGCACCGATTCCCGCGCAAGCCTTGTCTGCTGCGACCGAATGGCCCACAAGCTGCTCACCGGCTCCCGACGCAGTCCCTCGGCGCAGCGTTGGAGTGGTCGCTTTAGAGGGGCGCTCAGAAGCGCTTGGCGGTATCGTGGTAGCGCCAGTTCCCCGCCGGCATCTTGCCCAGCGAAACGCTTCCGATGCGCAGTCGGCGAATGCCAGTGAAGCTGAGGCCGACTGCGCGGCAGATCTCGCCGAGCTGCCCGGGGCGGGCAGCGCTGAGGACCAGGCGTAGTCGCGTGTCGCTTTGCCGGCTGGCCTTGCAGGCCACGCTGCGCCCGCCCCACAACTCGACACCGGCGTTGAGCCGGCGCAGCGCATCGTCCGGCAGCGCGCCGCTGAAATCGACCGCGTATTCCTGCTCAACGCGTTCGGCATCCTCGCTCAGCCGGCGCCAGACGCGGGCATCCTGAGTCAGCGCGACAAGTCCGCTGACCTCGCGATCGAGCGGCATCAGCAAGGTCAGTCCCTGAAGATGCCTTGGCAGGGGCCGCACATCGGAGCTGTCCTCGCTCCAGCGGCTGGCCAGCTCGAAGGGCGCACGCCGATGGCCATCTTCGCTGACCGCAAGCGTGGCGCCGGCCGGCTTGTGGAACAGGATCGTGATCGATTCCTCTACCTTGAGCTTGGCTTGCGGATCGATCTCGACGGTCTGTTCGCCGACCTTGAAATGGGGATGCTTGATGACCTCGCCATCGACCCGAACCCAGCCGCCCTGAATGTACTGCTCCGCCTTGGCGCGCGAGCAACCCGCCAGCGCGGCCACGCGCTTGGAGAGTCGTACCGGTTCGCTCATCGGGCTGGGGTCCATCGTGGCGCCTCATCATCGCGTATCCCTGGCACTCTCGCACCTTGATTGATGGGCAACTCGGGTCACAATTCCTGGTCGCCGCGGTCACGGAGTGTGAGCCCCGCGCACTCGCAGCGCGTGACAATCGTGCTCCGAGGCGCGAACTTCCACAAAGCTAGCCCGAGCAAAGAAAACCCATGACAAGAGTCCGGCGCTGGATCTTGCGGCTGCTGATCGGCTTGGCCTTCGGCATCCTCGCCGTGGCGGCGATATGGACCTATGGCCGGCTGAGTTCACCGACGCCGGCCCAGGAGGCAGCCCTGGCCGTGATGCAGGCGGCGGCCAGGCTCCCTTCTGGCGAGAACGGGTTTCCGATGTTGCTCGGATTCTCGGGCTGGCCCCGGGGCGGACCGCCTGATGCGCTGCGCTGCGGCGAGGTGGATGACTGCATCGCGGTCATCGAAGCGGCGCCGGACCTGCACGCGGAATTTGACAACACCTGGCGTCCGCTGCTGCTGCAGGCGCAGCGGGCACTGCGCGCGCCGGTGTTCCGCGACCACCGCGAAGAGATCGACTTTTCCAGCCCCTTTCCGAACTTCACGCCGGTGACCACCCTCGACAGCCTGCGCGCGCTGGAGTTTCTCGAGGCGGGTAGCCAGAAGGCACTCGCCGAGTCCTGCCTCGATGCGCGTGCCGCCATTCGCTGGGCTACCGCGGAAGACACCCTCATTACGGCGAGAATGGGTATGGAAATCTTCCATCAGCACGCCCGTCTGATTGCCGACATGCGCCGGCGCGCGCCGCAGGATCCGCTCCCCGCGCAGTGCATGGCCCTGGCGGAGACACCGGACCCCGCCGTCGAGGGGACGCTTTGCAATGCCCTGCGCGGAGAATGGCACTACCAGCAGCGCACGATGCTGGGAGTGCTTCGCGAGGAGCTCGAAGCGAAATCCCTCCCGGGGCGATGGATGAGCGCTCCCGTGGTCGATGTGGACTGGATGCGGGCCAATTTGGCCCAGCACCTCGCCCCTGCGTGCAGCGGGGCAGCCCGCCAGGCGGCGGTCGAGGATCGGGCTTTCCTGCTCTCACCGCCGCCCATCCGCTGGGTCGACCGCGTCGCGTACTCGGTCTCTAGCCTGCTCGTCGACATCGCGGTGGCGCCCTACTCCAGCTACTTCGAGTTGCAGCTGGACTATGTCGCCCAACGCCGGGTGCTGGCTGCCTTCCTGCAGATGGAGGCGATGGACCGCGGCCTTGACCCCACGGCGCGTTTTGAAGCCCTGCCGGCCGCGCTGCGCGACGGCCCACGGCCGCTGCGCCACGACCCCGTTCTGGGCGAGATCAGCGTGGAACAGCGTAGCCGCTCGAACCTGGCTCGCGGCAGGCAGGAGTTTGTTCTGCGGCGCGTGCCCTCAGCGTCCTGAGCCGCTTCAGCGCTCGACTCTACGGGGGCTTCGTTGCGCGGTGCCGAAGGGGCGTGCCCCCCCCTCCCAGCCTCCCCCTATCGCGCGAGGCTCGGCAAGGGGAGGAGCTTGGGGCGGGCGACGGCGCAGCGTCGAATTACATGTTCCGCCGGTACTCGCCGCCGACGTCGTAGAGGGCGTGGCTGATCTGGCCCAGGCTGTGCGTCTTCACCGCCTCCATCAGCGCCTCGAACACGTTGCGGCGCTCACGGGCGGTGCGCTGCAGGAAGGCCAGGCCATGGCCGTCGTGCACCTCGTCCTCCGCGGTGGCGTCCTCGACCACGTGGGCGTGATCGGTCTCGCCTTCCGGGGCGAGGCGGTTGCGATTGGTCTGCCAGCCGCGCACGTTCTCGATCTGCTGCGCCTTCTCTTCCTCGGTGCTGCGGATCAGCTCGATCTCGGTGGCGACCTCGCCGGCGTGCTCCTTGGGCAGGAACATGTTGACGCCGACCAGGGGCAGCGAGCCATCGTGCTTCTTGTGCTCGTAGTAGAGCGACTCTTCCTGGATCTTGCCGCGCTGGTACATGGTGTCCATGGCGCCGAGCACGCCGCCGCGCTCGCTGATCGCCTCGAACTCCTTGTACACCGCCTCTTCGACGATATCGGTCAGCTTGTCGACGATGAAGCTGCCCTGCCAGGGGTTCTCGCAGAAGTTTAGCCCCAGCTCCTTGTTGATGATCATCTGGATGGCCACAGCGCGGCGCACGCTTTCCTCGGTCGGCGTGGTGATGGCCTCGTCGTAGGCGTTGGTGTGCAGGCTGTTGCAGTTGTCGAACAGGGCGTAGAGCGCCTGCAGCGTGGTGCGGATGTCGTTGAACTGGATCTCCTGCGCGTGCAGGGAACGGCCCGAGGTCTGGATGTGGTACTTCATCATCTGGCTGCGCTCGTTGGCGCCGTAGCGCTCGCGCATGGCGCGCGCCCAGATGCGCCGGGCGACGCGGCCGATGACCGTGTACTCCGGGTCCATGCCGTTGCTGAAGAAGAAGCTGAGGTTCGGCGCGAAGTCGTCGATCTTCATCCCGCGGGCGAGGTAGTACTCGACGATGGTGAAGCCGTTCGACAGGGTGAAGGCAAGCTGGCTGATCGGGTTCGCCCCAGCCTCGGCGATGTGGTAGCCCGAGATGCTCACCGAGTAGAAGTTGCGCACCTTGTGGTCGACGAAGTACTGCTGGATGTCGCCCATCATGCGCAGCGCAAACTCGGTGCTGAAGATGCAGGTGTTCTGCGCCTGGTCCTCCTTGAGGATGTCGGCCTGCACGGTGCCGCGCACGGTGGCCAGGGTCTGCGCCTTGATCTTCTGGTAGATCTCGGGCTCGACCAGCTGGTCGCCGGTCATGCCGAGCAGGGCGAGACCCAGCCCGTCATTGGTCGGCGGCAGCTCGCCGTGGTAGCGCGGGCGGGTGCGTCCCTCGAAGAAAGCGGCGATCTTCTTCTCCGCCTCGGCCCAGCGCGCCGGATCGGCGCGCAGGTATTTCTCCACCTGCTGGTCGATCGCGGTGTTCATGAACAGGGCGAGGATGATCGGCGCGGGCCCGTTGATGGTCATCGACACGCTGGTGGTCGGCGCGCTGAGGTCGAAGCCGGAGTACAGCTTCTTCATGTCGTCGAGCGTCGGGACGTTGACGCCCGAATTGCCGATCTTGCCGTAGATGTCCGGGCGCGGCGCCGGGTCCTCGCCGTACAGGGTCACGCTGTCGAAGGCGGTCGACAGGCGCGCCGCCGGCTGGCCCACGCTCAGGTAATGGAAGCGACGGTTGGTGCGCTCGGGCGTGCCCTCGCCGGCGAACATGCGGATCGGGTCCTCGCCGGTGCGCCGGTAGGGATAGACGCCGCCGGTGTAGGGGTAGTGGCCGGGCAGGTTCTCTTTGCCGAGGAAGACCAGCAGCTCGCCCCAGCTCTTGTAGGTCGGTGCGGCGATCTTCGGCACCTTCTGGTGCGACAGCGACTCGCGGTAGTTCTCCACGCGAATGGTCTTGTCGCGGACCTGGTACTCGCCCACCTCATCGGTGATCGACTTCAGCCGCGCCGGCCACTCGCGCAGCAGCTTGAGGTTCTCGGCGCTGAGCGACTGCACGGCGTCGTTGTAGCGCTGGCGGAGGGTGGTCAGGGTGCGATCACCACCCTGCAGGGCGTCGGCGGCGAACAGATCGAGCGCCTTCGGCAGCGCATCATCCTCGAGCTCCTTCAGCGCCTGCCACAGCGACTGCGCGCGATCGGCAATCTCGGCCTGGCTCTCGATGGTGCGGTTGATCGCCCTGCCCTGTTCGGCGATCTCGGCGAGGTAGCGCACCCGCGCGCCGGGGATCAGCACCGTGGCGCGTGGCTCCTTCAGTGCCGTGTCGATGTTCGGACTGAAGTCGCAGTGCGGCGTGCGCGCCGAGAGTTTCTCGCGCAGCAGGCGGCACAGGTTGCTGAACATCCAGCTGACGCCCGGATCGTTGAACTGGCTGGCGATGGTCGGGTAGACCGGGACGTCCTCGTCCTTCATGGTGAAGGCGGTGCGGTTGCGCTTCCACTGCTTGCGCACGTCGCGCAGGGCGTCCTCGGCGCCGCGCTTGTCGAACTTGTTCAGCACGACCAGTTCGGCGAAGTCGAGCATGTCGATCTTCTCGAGCTGCGAGGCGGCGCCGTAGTCCGAGGTCATCACGTACATCGGGAAGTCGACCAGGTCGACGATCTCCGAGTCGCTCTGCCCGATGCCGGCGGTCTCGACGATGATCAGGTCGTAGCCCACCGCCTTCATGAAGGCGATGCAGTCCTTCAGCACGACATTGGTGGCGACGTGCTGACGGCGCGTGGCCATCGAGCGCATGTACACCCGATGGCTGCGCAGCGAGTTCATGCGGATGCGGTCACCGAGCAGCGCGCCGCCGGTGCGCCGACGGGTCGGGTCGACCGCGACCACGCCGATGCGCATCTCGGGGAAGTGCTGCAGGAAGCGGTTGATCAGTTCGTCGGTGACACTGGACTTGCCGGCGCCGCCGGTGCCGGTGATGCCGACCACCGGCACCTTGCCGCCGGCCAGCAACCATTCCTTGCGCAGCTTGGCGAGTTCGGCCTCGCCGAGCACGCCATCCTCGATGGCGCTGAGCACACGACCGATGGCGATCTCATCGCCGATCGGCGGCACGCTGGCCTCGCGCGCGGCCGATCCGCCCGTCTCGCGGGCGTCGGCGGCGCGCTTGACCACGTCCTCGATCATCTCGACCAGGCCCATCTTCATGCCGTCATTGGGGTGGTAGATGCGCTCGACGCCGTAGGCCTGCAGCTCGCGGATCTCCTCCGGCGTGATCGTGCCGCCACCGCCGCCGAACACGCGGATGTGGCCGGCGCCGCGCTCCTTCAGCATGTCGACCATGTACTTGAAGTACTCGACATGGCCGCCCTGGTAGCTGGACAGGGCGATGGCGTCGGCATCCTCCTGCAGCGCGGCGCGGACCACGTCCTCGACGCTGCGGTTGTGGCCCAGATGCACCACTTCCGCGCCCTGCGCCTGGATCAGCCGGCGCATGATGTTGATAGCGGCGTCGTGGCCGTCGAACAGGCTGGCCGCGGTGACAAAGCGCAGCGGCGTGGCTTCCGGGGCGGGCTGTTCGATGCGGGTGGCGGGCGTGCTCATGGAGGGCTCCGTCGAAGGCGGGCGAAAAGACCGCGAATTGTAACCTGCGCAACGGTTAAGGCCCGGTGGTGAGCGCTCGGAGCACCGTACGCGGGCGTAGGGCCTGGCGGCGCGCAGCAGCCCGATCGCGTCGACTCAGAGCTGGCTGAGCAGCGCGTCGAGTGCTTCCCCGGCATGCGGCAGCAGGGGTGAGAGGCCGCGGTTGTAGCCCGGCAAGGCGAGGTAGGCATCGAAGTGCGGAGCGTTTGCCGGGTAGCTCGCGGCAAGCCTCGCCCCGGCACGTCGCGCCATGCGCGCATAGGGAAGACTCGAGAACGCCGGCGGGATCAGGCCATCGCGTTGGCCATGGATCAGCTGCACCGGCAGCGGCCCGCCGGGCGCCGCACAGCGCGTCGCAGCCATGCCGCGCATGATCCGCTGATCGCGCCCGCTGCCGTGGAGCATCCGGTGCAGGCGAACCAGCTGCTCCGCACGCGGGGCGGGGTCGACGATGCCGACCCCGGCGCCGGGCACGATTCCCGAGCCATCGCTCCACCACAGTTCGCGTTCGGCCTCGCTGCTCGGTCGCGGCTGCCCGGCCGCATCGAGGGCGGCGTAGTGGCTGCGCATCGGCGTATCCGAGGGCGCGGCCGAGGCCAGCGCTGCGGTGTAGGTGTGGCCGGCCGCGTACCAGAAATCGAACATCGTGCTGAGCAGGGCCGAGCCCAGGGCCGCCTCAGGCCAGCCACGCCGGCGCAGGTGACGCCAGGCGCCGTGGGGCGTGACACCGGTCCAGCCCAGCGCATGCAGGGCGGCGCGGCTGGCCTCGGCGTACTGCTCGAGCGGCACCGGCGCGAAAGGCCGGACTTCGGCCACCCGCTCCTCCAGCTCGCGCACCTGCAGGGCCAGCGGCAGCCACAGTGCGGCCTCCGCCGCGTAGTCGAGAAAGCCGCGCCCCCCGTGCCGGGCCAGAACGTTGGGCGCCAGCACCACCGCGCCGTCGAAGCCTTCCGGCTGCTCGATGGCGCGCAGCACGGCGGCGCCGCCATTCGACAGGCCCAGCGCCACGCAGCGCCGCCGCTGCGAGCGCGAGGGCGTATTTCCAGGATGCAGCGCATCCAGGGCCGCCCAGCCAAAACGCATGGCCTGGCGCACGTACTCGCCCCAGTGCGCCTCCGGATTGCCGCCGGAGTGGGCATGGGCAATCAGTACGCTGTCGGGGGCGACGTCATCCAGTGACGGGCGGAACAGCTGGCGCGATGGGTCGTCGGTCATTTCCCCGAGCAGGTCCGGACCGCAGCCGCTGGCGGCGTCGAACCAGTCGGTGCCGCAGCCCTTGTCGGTGTGCACCACGGCCCAACCGCGCGGCAGCGCCCAGGCGCTGGCCAGGGCCACCGCGCCATAGACGCCCCGCGATCCGGAGGACGCGGTGACCAGCAAGCGCGGATTCGCGGGATCGAAGTGTTCGGGAACCTGCAGCATCACCCGGTGGCCGGGCGCATCGGGCGGACGCAGGTAGGCGTGCAGCTCTTGACCCGGAATCGGCTGCGACAGTGCCTCGACCAGGCCCGGATCGGGAGCGGCGAGGAAGGCGATGCCCTGCCAGTTGGCGTGCAGCGCCCGGCGCCGGCGCGCGGCGCGGTCCAGCGGGCCGGCAGGCGGCTCGATGGGCACCTGCAGCCCGGCCAGGCCGAGACCGCCGCTCAGCAGGTCGTCAGCCGCAGGTTGTTCATGCAGCGCGACCGCAACGCGCTGGCCCTCGAAATCGATCCACTCCATGCCGGCATCTTGCCGGAGCCGCTGGCCGAACGTACATGGCGGCGGCGGAGCGGGCGCTGCTATCGTCCGCCGCTGTATCCGATCCGATGACGAGCAGAGCATGAGTGAGCGTTTCCTCGAGGGGCGGACCGCCCTGGTGACCGGCAGCACCTCCGGCATTGGCCTTGGCATCGCCGAGGCGCTGGGCGCGGCTGGCGCGCACGTGGCGCTGAACGGGCTGGGCGAACCGGCGCAGATCGAGGCAGCCAAGCAGCAGGTCAGCAAGGCCGGCGCCGCTGAAGTCCGCTTCGCCGCGGCCGACCTGCGCGATGCCTCGGCAATCGAAACCATGATGGCCGAGGTCGCCGCTTGGCGTGCCCCGGACATTCTGGTCAACTGTGCCGGCGTGCAGCACACCGCGGGCATCGCAGAGATGCCGGCGCAGCGCTGGGACATGCTGATCGCGATCAACCTCAGCGCCGCCTTCCACACCATGCGCCTCGCCCTGCCCGGCATGGCCGCACGCGGCTACGGCCGGGTCCTCAACGTCGCCTCCGTGCACGGCCTGGTGGCCTCGGTAAACAAGTCGCCCTACGTCGCCAGCAAGTTCGGCCTGGTCGGACTGTCCAAGGTGGCCGCGCTGGAGTACGCACGCGCCGGCGATCGCGCAAGCGGAGGCGTCACCGTCAACTGTGTGTGTCCGGGCTGGGTGGAGACGCCGCTGATCGAGCCGCAGATCCAGGCCCGCGCCGAGGCCGCCGGCGGCGACCGCACCGCCGGCGTGCGCGACCTGCTCAGTGAAAAGCAGCCCAGCCAGCGCATGTCCCTGCCCGAGGATATCGCCGCGCTATGCCTGTTCCTCTGCCGCCGCGAGGCGCACAACATCACCGGCGCGGCCATGCCGGTCGACGGCGGCTGGACCGCGCAGTAACGGCGGGCCTGCTTCGCGGCAATACAAGGGTTCAGCGCAGCGAGCTCCGCTGTTCGGGAACTGGCGGGGGCAGCGCCACCGCCCGCGCATCGGCTCGGTAAGCTCTCGCCATGCCCGTCCTGCCGCGCCCCCGCCTGACCCCGCTGCGCCTCGTTCTGCTGGCCCTGCTTGGCTGGTTCGCGGGGCTCTGGGCGCTGGACCGGCTGTTCCCCCTGCCCCTGCCCGACCTTGCCAGCGACCGCGCCACCGTGGTCGTCGATCGCCACGGCGAACCGCTGCGCGCGTTTCCCGACGAGCGCGGCGTCTGGCGCTATCCGGTCAGCCCGGCCGAGGTCTCGCCAGCCTATATCGAGGCATTGATCGGCTACGAGGATCGCCGCTTCCACTATCACGGCGGCGTCGATCCGCTGGCCCTGCTGCGTGCCGCGGGGCAGTGGCTGTGGCACGGCAAGGTCGTCTCGGGCGGATCGACCCTGAGCATGCAGGTCGCGCGGATCATCGACCCGCATCCGCGCAGCCTGACCGGCAAGCTGCGCCAGATGGCCCGCGCGGTGCAGCTCGAATGGCATCTCGGCAAGGAGGGGATCCTCGCGCTCTATCTCAACTATGCGCCCTTCGGCGGCACCCTGGAGGGGGTCGAGGCGGCCAGCTTCGGCTACCTCGGCAAGCCTTCCTCGCGACTGTCGGACGCCGAGGCAGCCCTGCTCGCCGTGCTGCCGCAGGCGCCGAGCCGGCTGCGCCCGGATCGTCATCCGCGGCGTGCACAGCAGGCCCGGGACAAGCTGCTGCAGCGCCTGCAGGATCTCGGCGACTGGCCGGCCCAGCGGGTCGCCGCTGCCCGTCAGGAGGCGGTGGTCGCGCGCCGCCTGGTGCCGCCGATGCTCGCGCCCCTGGCCGCGGAGCGCCTTCGCCGGCAGTTCCCGCGATCCGCACGCATCGACGCCACCCTGGACGCCGAACTGCAGCGCCGCGTCGAGGCCCAGCTGGCGGCCTGGATCCGGCGCTATCCCGAGGGCACTTCGGCGGCGGCGCTGGTGGTCCGCAGCGATACGCTCGAGGCGCTCGCCTACGTCGGCACCGCCGCGTTCGGCGACGCCACCCGCGCCGGCCACGTCGACATGCTGCGCGCCTGGCGCTCGCCGGGATCCACCCTCAAGCCCTTCATCTACGGCCTCGCCCTGGACGAGGGCCTGATCCACTCCGCATCGCTGCTGGTCGATGCGCCGCAGGATTTCGATGGCTACCGGCCGGGCAACTTCGACCAGCGGTTCAGGGGGCCCGTGGACGCCGCGCAGGCACTGCGCCTGTCGCTCAACATCCCGGCCGTAGCCCTGCTCGACCGGCTCGGCCCGGCGCCCTGGGCCGCACGCCTTGGCCACGCCGGAGTCCGGCTGCGCCTGCCCCGCGGCACCGCCCCGCATCTGGGCATGGCGCTGGGTGCCAGCGAGGTGCGGCTCGACCAACTGGTCGGCCTGTATGCCGCCCTGCACGCGGACGGCATCGCCCGGCGGCTGCGCCTGTCCGGCGCGCAGGCCCCTGAGCCGGGGCGGCGACTGCTTTCGCCAGGCGCGGCCTGGATCGTCCGGCGAATGCTGGAGCGCAGCGAGGACGATGCCTGGTTCGACCGCGGCGGCCGGCCAGACCTGGCCGCCAAGACCGGCACCAGCTACGGCTTCCGCGACGCCTGGGCGATCGGGGCCACGCCTGCGGTCACCATCGGAGTCTGGGTCGGCCGACCGGATGGCACCCCGCTGCCCGGCCAGTTCGGTGCCGTCTCCGCCCTGCCGCTGCTGCATCGTCTGGTTGACGGCCTGCCACGTGACTGGCGCCGCGCCGCCCTGCCACGACCGGACAGCGTCGAGGACGACGTGATCTGCTGGCCGCTCGGCCGTCGGGTTCGCGACACCGATCCCGCGCACTGCCATCGCCGGTTGGAGGCCCTCATCCTCGAACAGACCGTTCCACCGAGCTTCGCACCGAAGGGTGAAGCGCAGCCCCCGCGCATCGAATCGGTGCGAATCGACAGCGTCAGTGGCCGCAGGCTGTCGGCGCTCTGCCGGGGCGTCCATCAATCGGCGCTGCACCCGGTGGCCCGATGGCCGGCGCTCGCCCTGCCCTGGCTCGACGCCGAGACCCGCCGCCGCAGCCTGCCGCCGCCCTTGTCGCCCGACTGCCTCGAGGACAGCCCTCCCCTCGAGGCCCTGGTCATCCTTGGCATCGACGCCGGCAGCCGGCTGCGCAGCCCGCCGGGCAACCCCAACGCGCCGAAGGCCAGCGTCCGCGCCAGCGGCGCCACCGGCAACGTGCGCTGGCTGCTCAACGGCCGCCTTGCCGGCGAATCCGCCTCCAGCGAACCGCTCACCCTCAGCCTCGACCACCCAGGCCCGCAGATCCTCACCGCCCTGGATGCCACCCAGCGTTATGGGCAGGTGGAGTTCGTGGTGGAGTGACCGGCCCGGGTAGGGCCGCAGGGGGGCGCGAAGTGCGCCTGCGCCCCGGTCCATCTGGTGGGCCGACTTTCTGTGGGAGTGCCCATGGGCGCGACCGCGGAGTACCGCTCTGGCCCCGGTCTGTGGTGAATCCGATGCGCTGCGGTCGCGCCCAAGGGCGCTCCCACAGTCGAGCCTCGTTGAATTGCGAGATTGCGGTCGAAAGAGGGCGGGATTCAGACGCGCCAGGACGGCGCGAAGCAGGCATTCATAGGGTGCGGCTGGCCGCACCGGGCGTACCGTCCGAACGCCCGTGTCGGTGCGTCCAAGACGCACCCTATGGGGCTTCGCTCACGCCCAACGAAGCC
Organism: Pseudomarimonas salicorniae; assembly: GCF_023156535.1. Classification (GTDB taxonomy): domain Bacteria; phylum Pseudomonadota; class Gammaproteobacteria; order Xanthomonadales; family Xanthomonadaceae; genus Pseudomarimonas; species Pseudomarimonas salicorniae. The sequence goes on from NZ_JALNMH010000008.1 coordinate 201,959, forward strand.
CGAGTGTGGGAGCGCCCTTGGGCGCGACCGCGGAAATCCACTCTGGCCGCGGTCTGTGGTGAATGCGTAGCGCTGCGGTCGCGCCCCTGGGCACTCCCACAGTTTGACTGCGGCAAGGTCTGCTTTACGGCGCAAAACGGACCTTGCAGCACCGCTGCGTGTAGGAGCCAGCTTGCTGGCGATCATCCCGTCGGGGGCGCCTATCGCCAGCAAGCTGGCTCCTACATTCGGGTTCTGCGGATGGTCCGCTCTGCGCCCATTTTTCCCCTACGCCCGATAGCTCTGCAGATGGATGCTGCTTTCTGTGGCGCTGATGCCCGGGACCTTGCGGATGCGCTCGAGCACGGTCGACAGCTCGGCAAGATTCCCGACGCGGAGTTCCGCCAGAAGGTCCCAGCGGCCATTCGTATCGTGCAGGGCGGACACGCCGGGCTCGCCGAGCAGGGCGCGGACCACGCCGTGCTGTTTGCCCTCGACCGCGATGCTGGTCCAGGCGCGGATCTCGTCGGAGACGGATTCCGGGCGCAGGCGCAGGGTGTAGCCAACGATCACGCCCTCGCGCTCGAGCCGGCCGAGGCGGTTGGTCACCGTGCCGCGGGAGACGCCCAGCTTCTGAGCCAGCTCGGCCACGCTGGAGCGGGCGTTCTGCCGAAGCAGGCCGATCAGACGGTGATCGAGATCATCCATCTGTACATTATGTCAATCACCTCTGACGATTCGCAAGGATACTGCCGTATAGCTGGCATTACTTCTCTTTTGCACTGACGGCTCGATCCTGACAATGGAACGCAAGCGGCGCGTCCTGCCGCTCCAACACCGGGAGATGCCATGACCACCTTGCTCACCACCCACGATGTCGCCGCCATCGCCGCCCGCACCGGACTGCCCGAAATGCTCCGCCAGATGGTTCGCTATCTGGAGGCCGACTTCCGTCGCTGGCCCGAGTTCGAGAAGTCGGCGCGGCTGGCCTCGCATTCCGAGGTCGGGGTGATCGAACTGATGCCGGTGGCCGATGCCAATGAGTACAGCTTCAAGTACGTCAACGGGCATCCCAAGAACACCCGCGAGGGCCTGCCGACGGTAATGGCCTTCGGCGTGCTGGCCGATGTGGCCACCGGCGCACCGACCCTGCTCAGCGAGCTGACCCTGACCACCGCGCTGCGCACCGCTGCCACCTCGGTGATGGCCGCCTCCGTGCTGGCCCGTCCCGATGCGCGCAGCATGGCGCTGATCGGCAACGGCGCGCAGGCCGAGTTCCAGACGCTGGCCTTCCACTATCTGCTGGGCATCGATGAGATCCGCCTGTTCGATGTCGACCAGGCGGCGACCAGCAAGCTGCTTGGCCACCTGACCCGGGTCCCCGGCCTGCGCCTGAAGGTCTGCGGCAGCACCGCCGAGGCCGTGCGCGGCGCCGACATCGTCACCACCGTCACCGCGGACAAGACCAACGCCACGATCCTGACTCCGGCGATGATCGAGCCGGGCATGCACGTCAACGGCGTGGGTGGCGACTGTCCCGGCAAGACCGAGCTGCACGCCGAGGTGCTGCGTCGAAGCCGCGTATTCGTGGAGTTCGAACCGCAGACGCGCATCGAGGGCGACCTGCAGCAGATGCCGGCGGATTTTCCGGTCACCGAGCTGTGGACCCTGCTGGTCGACCCGGCGAGCTTCCAGCGCAGCCCGGACGATGTCACCGTTTTCGACTCGGTCGGTTTCGCGCTGGAGGACTACTCCGCCCTGCGCCTGCTGCGCGACTTCGCAAGGCAGTACGGCATCGGCGAGCAGATCCCGCTGATCGCCGCACCGACCAATCCGAAGGACCTCTACGGCGAACTGCTGCGCCTGGCGCCGGCGAAGGTGCGCGCGGCCTGATTGCGGGGCGCTGCGAAGAGCCTGACGCTCTTGGCGCCTGCGTAAACCCCTCCCAGCCTCCCCCTGCCCGCCCTGCGGGCGCGCAGGGGGGCTGCAGGCGCAGCCGGTCCGCCGTACGCGGCAAACCCTGCCGCGCGCAGCCACCCTTCCGACGTTCTGTTCGCACCGCATGCAGGAGCCAGCTTGCTGGCGATCGGCCTACGGCGGGCGCTGTTCGCCAGCAAGCTGGCTCCTACCACAGCCTGCCCGGGCGCTTCGGAACGGCGGCGTAGTGTCGGCCAGAGAGGGAATCGATACGTTTGCAGGAGCAAACGTCGCGAGCGCAGCGAGTCCGAAGAACGCGGCGCAGGGATGCGTCGCGCAGCACCCGACTCGGGGGTGAGATCGCCCAGGCTTCCTCAATCGAGGAGGCGGCGAAAGCGCAAGGATTCCGGAGATGGTGGCCAGGGAGGGAATCGATACGTTTGCAGGAGCAAACGTCGCGAGCGCAGCGAGTCCGAAGGACGCGGCGCAGGGATGCGTCGCGCAGCACCCGAAGGGGGTGAGATGGGAACGGAGCCTCGACGGCGGAGATCGCCGGAGTGCTCAGGTCTGCTGAAGGGGATGGTGGCCAGGGAGGGAATCGAACCCCCGACACGGGGATTTTCAATCCCCTGCTCTACCAACTGAGCTACCTGGCCAGGAACCGCGGGCCGAACGGCCGCGGTGAAGACGCGCATTAAAGCGGCAAGGCTCCTTCTCGTCAAGGGGGCAACACGCGATGGCAGGCGATGGCGGGCTCGGTCTGTGGCTGCCACACTGGCCGCCAACAATTCGACAGCGAGGAGCTCCCCAATGGCCGAGCCGACTGCCGCCCCGACCCTGCGCCGCGACCGCAGCGCGGCGAAACAGCTGTTCTTCGGCGATATCTTCGAGGAGAACCTGTTCCCCTACCCCTCGATGCGCGAGCGCGACCGGGAAATGCTCGGGGCCATGGTCGACGCCATCGACGACTTCCTCGACGCCCACGCCAAACAGCTCAAGGAATGGGACGAACACGGCGAGCAGCCGGAGTCCTTCATCCAGGGCCTGCGCGACATGGGCCTGTTCGGGCTGATCATCCCCGAGGAGCATGGTGGCCTTGAACTGAGCAATGCAGCCTACGCGCGCGTGCTCGGGCAGACCTCGCGACACGACAGCTCGGTGTCACTGACCATCGGCGCGCACTCCTCGATCGGCATGAAGGGGCTTCTGCTCTGGGGCACAGACGAGCAGAAGGCCCGCTACCTGCCGCGGCTGGCCAGCGGCGAGCTGATCGCGGCGTTCTGCCTGACCGAGTCGGGTGCCGGCTCGGATGCCGCCTCGATCCGGACCAGGGCGGAGAAGCAGGACGACGGCAGCTGGTTGCTCAACGGCGAAAAGATCTGGATCACCAATGGCGGCATCGCCGGCTTCTACACGGTGTTTGCGCGCACCGACGGCGAGGGCGGGAAGATGAGCGCCTTCATGGTGGAGGCGGACTGGCCCGGGGTCGCCCACGGCCCACACGAACACAAGATGGGCATCCGCTCGAACAGCACCACCACGGTCAGTTTCACCGACGTGCGGGTGCCGGCGGAAAATCTGCTCGGCGAGGAGGGCAAGGGCTTCAAGGTCGCCATGTCGATCCTCAACAACGGCCGCACCGGCCTTGGCGGCGGCGCCGTGGGCGCAATGAAGAACCTGATCCGGCTGGCCACCGCCCAGGCCCAGGACCGCAAGCAGTTCGGCAAGCCGATCGCCGAGTTCGGCCTGGTCCGCGAGAAGCTGGCGCAGATGGCGGTGGACTGCTTCTGCGCCGAGAGCACGGTGTTCATGGTCGCCCACTACATCGACTCGGGCGTCGAGGACTATTCGCTGGAGGCGGCGATCAGCAAGGTATTCGCCTCGGAGGCGATCCAGCGCTGCGCACACGAGGCCCTGCAGATCGCCGCGGGTAACGGCTACATGAAGGAGTACCCGTACGAGAAGATCGTTCGCGATTCGCGCATCCTGTCGATCTTCGAGGGTACCAACGAGATCCTGCGCCTCTACGTCGCGCTATCCGGCTTGAAGGATGTCGGCGCCCAGCTCGGCGAGCTGAAGGCGGCAGTAGGCTCGATCTTCAACGACCCGATCAAGGGCTTCGGCGTACTGTCGGGTTACGCACAGCGGCGGATCAGCCATAGCACGGGATTCGGAGCCGACCGCATCCTGCGCCAGCTGCCGCCGCGGCTGGCCACCTGCGCCAAGGTCTACGAGAAATACGCCAACGAGCTGTCGCGGGTGTCCGACGAGGCGCTGCGCGAACACCGCCGCGGGATCACCGAGCAGCAGTTCGTGCTGAAGCGGCTCGGCGAGCTGGCCATGGACCTGTTCGTCGGACTGTGCGCGCTGTCCCGGGCCGACACCCTGGCCAAGTCGAACGCCGAGGGCGCGGACCAGGCGATCCGCATCGTCGAGATCTTCACCGCCCAGGCGAGGCGGCGGATGTTCCGCTGCGTGAAGGGCATGGAGCGCAACGAGGATGATTCCGTGGATCGCCTGGCCGGCGACCTGCTCGGCCGCGGCGCCTATCCTTTCGACGTGCTCTGAGCCCCGATGCGGGGCCGGCAGGCGGTAGCCATCGTGTTGGTCGAGCAGGGACGAATGCTGCTGATCCGCCGCGCCGAGGGCGTACCCCGCCCCGGCTTCTGGTCTCCGCCCACGGGCTGGGTCGAGCCCGGAGAGAGTCCCGCTGAAGCCGCAGTGCGCGAGGCGAAGGAGGAGCTGGGCCTCGAGGTCAGCGCCGAGCGCGAGGTCTGGCATTGCCACAGCGACGACGGCCGGCTGCGGATCGACTGGTGGCAGGTTACCCGTCTCGCCGGCGAACTCCGACCCGATCCCGCCGAGGTCGCTGCATACCGGTGGGTGGATGCCGGGGCATTCTTCGACCTGACCCCGACTTTCCGGCAACACCACGATTTCTTCCGCGACCGATTGCCAAGCCTTGTTGGGGCGCCGCCCGCTGACTGACCGATTCGGGCCGCAATGCGGCCGTTCGCCGCGGCCGATCAAACATGGAGCGGCTTTCTGTGGGAGTGCCCTTGGGCGCGACCGCGGAGTCGCGCTCTGGCCGCGGTCTGTGGTGAATCCGTAGCGCTGCCGTCGCGCCCAAGGGCGCTCCCACAGTCGGATCTCGTTGGATTTCGGGGATGCGGTCGAAGCTGGCGGGATCTAGACGCGCCAGAAGGGCGCGAAGCGGACGTTCGCCGCGGCTTCGGATCGGCGGGCCTTTCGTAGGAGCGGACATGGCCGCGACCGCGGAGGTTCGCTCTGGCCGCGGTCTGTGGAAAACACGTCACGCCGCGGTCGCGCCCATGTGCGCTCCTACAATCGGGCTTCGTTGGGCGTCAGTGAGCCTCATAGGGTGTGCCTTGGCGCACCGATATGGGCGTTCGGACGGTACGCCCGGTGCGGCAAGCCGCACCCTATGAATGTCCGGTTCGCGCCCGTGCCGCGCCATCGGGTGCTCTGATCACCCTTGCCGGCGGTCCGGGCGGGAGGCCTTTTCCCGGTACATCGCGGCATCGGCCTCGCGCAGGGCCTTGTCCGCGGCGCCGCCGCGGGGAAGCACGGTGCGTCCGATACTCACACCGAGCGCGGGCAGGCCGGGGGCGGAGCGGGCGAGTTCCTCGCGAAGGGCCGGCAGGACATCCGCGCTCATCCCGGGAGGCCCGATCACGACAAACTCGTCGCCGGCAAAGCGAATCGTGGCCAGCGCGCCGCTCAGGTGCTTGCGCAGGGCGTCGGCGAACCGCTTCAGGCAGGCATCGCCAATGTCATGGCCCTGGGTGTCGTTGATCCGCTTGAACTCGTCCAGGTCGAGGAACAGGACCTCCAGATCGCGGTCGCGATGGGCCTCGAGCAGCGGCTTGAGCATGCGCCGGTTGTACAGGCCTGTCAGCGGATCGCGCTCGGCGACGACCCTCAGCGCCTCGTGCGCGCGCCCGAGCTCGGCATGGCTGTCGAGCATCTCGGCATGGACCCGGTGGGTGATGGCCAGCACACAGCCGAGTGCGATGACCCATTCCGCGCCGGTGTCGAACGATGAGTGCGCGGCGAGGAACACGCCCACCTGGTCGGGAACGCTACCCTCGGCGCCGAACCGCCGCCAGCCGTAGCCGATCGCTTCGGCGGCGCCGAGCGCCGCGCGCATGCCGCAGCCGAGCGCCAGCCAGCCCAGGCCCTGTTGCGGCCGGCGCAGACACTGCCAGCAGGCAACCCCGAGGATGACCGCGATAAGCGACGCCTGGAACACGCCGATCGTCTCCAGCTGGGTGATCAGGGCGCCGCCAGCCAGCCCGAACACCAACACCCCCGCACCCAGAGGAAGCAGCAGCCTGGCCGCCCGTTCGACGCGGTCCAGACCGATGACGCCGAGCAGGATCAGCACGAGGAATCCGGTCTTGGCAGTGAAGTAGAGCGCCAGCAGGAACGGCTTGGCGACGTCACCGGGCTGAATCATCCAGAACGCCCAGGTCACGGTCATGGCCAGGGCATTCGCCGTCCAGGCGTTCACCCACCAACGCAACTCGGGACGCTCGGCGGAGCGGGCGTAGACAATGAAGAACAGCGCGATCAGCAGGGTCGAGGAGATCTGGACCGCGGTGCTCCACTGCCAGAGCAGGAGTTCGATCATGCTCCGCGCCCCCTCTGGTCAGCCATCGGCCGGTCGCAGGCAGCGATCGAAGAAGCGCTCGCTGACCCGGTAGCGGTGCAGGAGATCCTTGCCGCGCAGGCCGTGCTTGGCACCGGGATAGGTCATCAGCTCGAAGCGGGTTCCGCGCTGCTGCAGGTCGGCCATGACCGCGGTGGCGTTGCTGAACAGCACATTGTCGTCGGCCATGCCGTGGATCAGCAGCAGGGCATCGTCGCGCAGGCCTTCGATATGGGTGGCGACCCGGCTCAGCCGGTAGCCTTCCGGGTTGCGCTCGGGGTGGTCCATGTAGCGCTCGGTGTAGTGGGTGTCATACAGCCCCCAGTCGGCCACCGGCGCCCCGGCGATGCCGCAGCGATAGTCATCGGCCGCCTTGGACAGCAGCATCAGGGTCATGTAGCCGCCGTTCGACCAGCCGTACACGCCGATCCGCTCGCCATCGACGAAAGGCTGCTCGCGGAGGAAGGCGACGGCGCGCTGCTGGTCTTCCACCTCCACCCTGCCCTGCTCGCGGAACAGCGCCCGACCAAAATCGACCCCGCGGCGGGGCGTGCCGCGGTTGTCGACCGAAAACACCAGGTAGCCCTGCTGGGCAAGATACTGGTTGAACCAGGCGTCGCCGCGGGTCGACCAGCTGCGGGTGACGGTCTGCGTGGCCGGTCCGCCGTAGACCCAGACCACCACGGGATAACGGCGCGCCGGATCGAACCCCGCCGGCTTGATCAGGCTGTAGTGCAGGGTGCTGCCATCGGCCGCCTCAAGCGTGCCGAATTCGATGGGCCGATGCGCATCCCGGTACGGCGCATAGGGGTGATCCGGCGCCGCGAGGTCGTTCTCCAGCAGCATGGCGATGCGCTTGCCGGAGGCATCGTGCAGGCTGACCTCGGGCGGCTGCTCGGGGCTGGAGAAGGTGTCGACATAGACCTTCGCGTCGCGCGAGAAGCGCGCGTCATGCCAGCCCGGCCGCGTGCTCAGGCGACGGATCCCGCCGCCTTCCAGCGGCACCGAGTAGACGTGGCGCTCGATCGCCGACTCGCGGGTCGCGCTGAAGTAGACAACGCCGGCCTTCTCGTCGACGCCGAGCACGTCCTCGACCATCCAGTCGCCATCGGTCAGCGCCTTGGCGCCCGAGGCATCGATGCGATAGATGTGCTGGAAGCCCGAGCGCTCGCTCAGCCAGAGCAGGCTGTCGTCCTTCAGGAAACGCAGACCGTCATGCAGCTCGATCCAGCTGTCGCTGGTCTCGGTGAGCAGGGTCTCCTGCCTGCCGCTGGCAAGGTCCACCGCGACCAGGTCGAGGCGCCGCTGGTCGCGGCTCTGGCGCTGGAAGGTCAAGGTGCCGGGATTCTTCCAGTCGACCCGGGTCAGGTAGATGTCCTGCTCGGGGCCAAGGTCGATCCAGCGCGTCTCGGGCGGCTCGGCGCCACCATCGGGCCCCACCACACCCAGCTTCACCGTGACATTGGGCTCACCGGCGGCGGGATAGCGCTGCTCGATGACCTCGGTGCGGTCAGCATAGACCTCGTAGCGCTTCTGCACCGGCACCGGGCTCTCGTCGATCCGCGCATAGGCGATGGCGGAGTCGTCCGGGGCCCACCAGTAGCCGGTGTGGCGGCCCATCTCCTCGTCGGCGACGAACTCGGCGACGCCGTTGCCGATGGTGGCGGAGCCGTCGAAGGTCAGCTGGCGCTCCTTGCCGCTGGCAATGTCCACCACCCACAGGTTGCGGCCGCGGATGAAGCTGGCGTAGCCGCCCTTGGGCGAGAACTTGGGATCGGTGGCGAAGCCCTCGCCACTGGTCAGGCGGCGCACCGCCCTGTCGCCCCGGGCGGAAAGGTCATAGAGGTACAGCTCACCGCCGAGCGGGAACAGCAGGCGCTTCGAGTCCGGCCCCCACTGGTAGGAGACGATGCCTGACAGGGCGGCGATGCGCTGGCGCTCGCGGCGCGCTTTCTCCTCGTCGGACAACTCCTCGCTGCCCGACGACAGCAAATCGGAGTCGACCAGCCGCGCGCTCTTTCCGCTGCGGATGTCGTGTGCCCAGAGGTCGAGCCGGTTGCGGTCGTCGTCGCGGCCGCGCAGGAAACTGACCCGCCTGCCGTCCGGCGAGATGGCCGGCTGCAGCAGGGTCGGTCCGGACAGCGGCCGGTCGCCGGTGATCGCCTCGAGGGTCAGCGGAGTGGAATCGGACTCGGTCATGGCGATGGCAGCAGGGGAAACGAGGAAGGCGGCGAGCAGGACGGCGCGCCGGACGCGGAGCGCGGCGCTCATGCCTGCTTTCCCCGTATCCCGGCAGCCATCGCCCTCAGCTTGCGGAAGTAGAGGCCGGGCAGCCAGCGCTTGAGCCGCCAGCGCATCGGTTCCTGGCGGGTGGGCAGGATCAGGAACTCCCCGCGCTGGGCCGAGGCGAAGACCGCGTCCGCCACGCTGTCGAGGGTGTCCACGGCGTGGGTCATCATCTTCTCGCCGAACTTCTTCATCCGCGGATCGCCCTGCCAGCTTTCCAGCAGATTGGTCTGGAAAAAGGCCGGGCAGATCACCGAGACCTTGACGCCCTCGTCGATCAGCTCGGCCCGCAGCTGCTCGGACAGGGCTACCACGGCGGCCTTGGAGACGCCGTAGGTCATCATGTTCGGTGCTCCGGCGAGCCCGGCGAAACTCGCGGTGTTGAGGATGTGGCCGCCCTTCTGCGCCAGCATGCCGGGCAGGAAGGCCAGGCAGCCGCGGACGACGCCGAGCAAGTTGATGTCGAGAAGACGGCGCCATTCGTCCATGGTCGTGGCGGCCATGCAGCCGCCGCTGGCGATGCCGGCGTTGTTGTAGAGCACGTCGACGCCGCCCCAGCGGGCGAGGACGGCGTCGCGCAGGGCCTCCATCGACGCGTCGTCGCCGACATCGGCGACGAAATCGGCATGCCCGGTTCCGGGCAGGGAGGCCGCAGTGGCGCTGGCCCGCGCGGCGTCGCGATCGACGCAGGCCACCTGGTCTCCTGCGCGCGCATGGCGAATCGCCATGGCCTGCCCCAGGCCGGAGCCTGCCCCGGTAATCAGTACGCGTCGCTGCGCCATCCCCTGCCCTTCGCTTTCGGTTAGGCTCGCGAGGATATCAGCCCCAAGGAGCCCTTCCCGCATGTCCGAGTCCCCGTTCGATCTCTCCGGCCGCGTCGCTCTTGTCAGCGGCGCCTCGCGAGGCATTGGCGAGTCCATCGCCCGTCTGCTGGCCGCGCATGGCGCGCGCGTGATCTGCACCAGCCGGCGCAAGGAAGGCTGCGAGGCAGTCGCGGCATCGATCCGCGAGGCCGGCGGCCAGGCCGAGGCAATGGCCATGCACGTTGGCGAACCGGAGTCGATCGAGAGCGTGTTCGCCAACCTCGAGGCCCGCGACTTGAGTCCCGGCCTGCTGGTCAACAACGCAGCGGCCAATCCCTATTTCGGCCCGGCCATCGACATGGACCTCGGCGCCTACGAGAAGACCGTGGAGGTCAACCTGCGCGGCTATTTCTGGACCATCGTCCAGGCGGCCCGGCGGATGAAGGCGACGGGCGGATCGATCGTCAACGTGGCCTCGGTCAATGCACGACGCGCAGCGCCGGGCCAGCTGGTCTACTCGATGACCAAGGCCGGCATCGTCAACATGTCGGAGGGATTCGCCAAGGAGCTGGCGCCACACGGCATCCGGGTCAATGCGGTGCTGCCGGGCCTGACCGACACCAAGTTCGCCTCGGCGCTGACCGGCAACCCGAAAATCCTCGACATGATGCTCAAGCTGATCCCGCTCGGCCGGGTCGCCCAGCCCGAGGAGATCGCGCCGCTGGTGCTGTTCCTGCTGTCCCCCGCGGCCAGCTACGTGACCGGCACCACGCTGACCGCGGACGGCGGCTACCTGGCCTGAATCGCGCCGCCGGCGGCCCGCGCGGCATCGGCCCGTCGGCGCACCCGTGCGGCCTGCAGCAGACGCGCAAAGAGGGCGAGCTGGTCGCTGCGCCAGGGCAGGTACTCGGGGTGCCACTGCACCCCGATCCACCAGCGCGGTCCCGTGCCCTCGATCGCCTGGACCACGCCATTGCCCTCACGGGCGACCACGCGCACGCCCGCGCCAAGGCGGTCGACGGCCTGACGGTGCAGGGCGTTGACCGCCAGGCGGGTGCAGCCCAGCGCCTCGGCGAGACGTGAGTCGGGCTCGACCACGACTTCGCGCAGCGGGCGCAGGGTCCACAGCTGGGGCGATTCGCCGTAGAAACCGGAAAGGTCCTGGTGCAGGCTGCCGCCGGCGGCGATGTTCAGCAGCTGGGCACCTCGACAGATGCCCAGCACCGGCAGCCGGCGCTGCTCTGCCGCACGGATCAGCTGCAGCTCGAGCACGTCGCGGGCGACATCACCGCGTCGGTACTGGGCGCTGCTCAGGATCCAGCGCAGGACAAACAGCACCGGCGCGAACAGCTGGCCGAGCAAGCCACCCTTGGCGGGTCGATCGGGCGCGCCATCCCAAAGACCCTCGCCGTAGTGGCTGGGATCGATGTCCGCTCCGCCGCCGAGAAGCAGGGCGTCGAAGTCGGGCAGCTCCCCGGCATCGCGGGGCCGATAGCGCACCGGTCGCCCGCCGACCCGACGGATGGCCAGCGCAGCGGCCCACCAGGCAAGCGTGCCGCCGGCATCGGGCCCGCTGACCAGCACGATGGGGCGCCCCGCGCGCTCAGCCATTCCGCGCCGCCAGATGTTCGTGCATGCGTCGCCGCCACTCGCCGGTCAGGCCGGACAGCCAGCGTCGCTTCGAGTCCTGCCAGGCTTCGCAGAGCTGTTCTAGCTGGTCTGTATCGGCCGCCAGCCGTTCGACCTGGACCCAATGATTCCAGGCACCGGCCAGGCGCCAGTCGGGCTCGTCGATGTGGCAGTTGGGCAGGCGGTAGTGGAAGGCCGGGCGCGGCTGGACCAGCTCGGGCTCTTCCACGTGCTCCAGCAGACCGCGGCCCTCAAGCTCGACCAGCGCAGGCAGCAGGTCCAGCTCGTGGTTGCGCGAGCCGACCAGGCGGGCGTAGTCGTCGGCGAGCTGCGGCCGGTTGGGCTGGTAGTCCGGGTGCATCAACAGCTCGATCCAGGGCTCGGGCCATGCCCGGATGTGCGGGCCGATCCTGCGCGACCAGTCGATGTCGGACTGGTCGACGATCCAGTCGCGCAGCAGGACAAAGGCGCGCAGGTGATTGCGCAGCGAGCGCGCGGTGTGATCGGACAGCTCCGGATTCATGTGCAGGCCGAAGCCGTAGAAGAGCGAATCGCCGGTCCCGCGCGCCTTCAGACGACGCAGCGCCTCGCGCAGGGATTCGGCCAGATCAAGCTGATCCAGCGGAATGGGCGGCGTCACCAGCTCATGGGGCACGACCACGGACACGGTCGAACGCAGCGCCGACTCCAGGGCCGCGCGGACGTCGAGCGTCGAGGGGTCGAGGCCCAGGTGACCCAACCACTCCAGATGCTTGCGCTCCTTGAGGATCCGCGCATCCACCTCGAGCCGGAAGTCGCCCAGCTCGTGACCGGTCAGCTTGATGCAGAACGGGTTGGAGGCGTCGATGTCCGCACCGAGCTCCTCGGCAAGCGCCTCTGCCGCGCGGTCGATATCGAGCCCGGCGTACTCCAGCTCGATGCCAACGCGCCTCTGCTCGCCGGACGGCGTCCTGGACTCGGGCGGTTCGTGGAAGGCCGTCATACAGCGCGTTCCGCGATCGCTCAGGCGAGCGCCGTGGGCGTCTCGTAGTCGATCCGCTCGGCACCGGCGGCGATCAGGGCCGGCTCAAGCTGCTTGAGGGTGCCTTCCTCGGCATCCAGGACCAGAAGCACCTCGCCCCGCTCAATTCGCTCCTCGAACAGCCGCTGTACCTCATTGGGAACGCCGGCGCCCACCAGGGCCGCGCTCCAGCTGCCGACGGCAGCGCCTGCCACGCCGAGCAAGGCCGCGCCGGCAAGGGTGACACCGACGCCCGGGATGGCCGCAGCCATGAGGCCGGCGAGCAGCCCGATGCTGCCCCCACCCGTCGCGCCGCGCAGGGCGGCGGGGACGAAGTCGCTGGTCGCGGAATCCTTGAGCGAGTCCGGGATAGCGTTGAGACTGATGTCGCGGCGCGCCACCAGTGAGATCGATTCGTCGTCGAGGCCCGCCCCGCGAGCGAGGTCGACGGTCCGGACCGCCTGATCGATCTGTTTGAGCGAGAACACGTGTCGGATTTTCATCAGCTTCTCCTTGGGGATAGGGCTGGATTGGAGCGTCCCTTCACGTCTCGACATTACTTTAGCGGCGGTGAACGCTGCGGCAACCCGCAAGCGCCCGGCGGACACGAAAAGGGGCCCAGCGGGCCCCGTTCCGTACCCTTTCGGCAGGGGCCTATTCGGCGCCGGCCTCGGCGTCGGCCGACGAATCGGCCAGCGGTGCCTCGGCATCGGTCACCAGCAGCGCGTTCACCGACTTGATGTCGTCCACGCCGACCACGCCGGCAGCCTGCTTCAGGCGCAGCGTGTTGACCAGGAAGTTGTGCCGCGACTGCGAATAGTCGCGCTGGGCCTGGAACAGCTGCTGCTGGCTGAGCAGGACGTCGACAATGGTGCGGGTGCCGACCTCGAAGCCCGCCTCGGTGGCTTCAAGCGCTGATCGCGCCGACACCAGGGCCTGCTCGCGGGCGCCGATCTCGCTCATGCCGGCCTGCAGCGCGCGAAAGGCGTTGCGGGCGGTGCGGGTGACCGCGCGCCGCTCCTGCTCGTACTGGTCCTCGACCGCGTCGCGGTTGTGGATGGCCTGGCGTACCTGGGACTGGGTGAGACCGCCGGAAAAGATCGGCACGGTCAGGGTGACGCCGACCGTCGTGCCGAGCTGGCCGCTGTTGGCGGGAAAGCTCACCGAATTTGAGCCGCTGTCGCCCCAGGTGGTGGTGTCGCCGCGGCTGATGAAGCCGCTGAGGGTCGGCAGATGGCCCGAGCGCGCGCTGCTGATGTCATGGTTGGCCGCCTGCAGCGCCAGCTCGCGGGAGAGCAGGGTCGGACTGTTGGCCAGCGCGCTGGCCACCCACTCGCCGGCGTCGACCGGCTCCGGCATCGCCGGCCGGAAGGTATCGCCGAGCCCCTTCAGGCTCCGCAGGTACTGGCCGGTGATCTCGGCGAGCAGCTCGCGGGCGTCGTCGAGCCGGTTCTCGGCGGCGATGGCGGCGGCGCGCGAGCTGTCGTAGCGGGCACGCGCCTCGTGCACATCGGTGATCGCTGTCAGGCCGACCTCGAAGCGCTGCTCGGCCTGGTCCAGCTGCCGCTTGACCGCACGCCGCTCGGCACGGGCGAAGACCAGGCCATCGATCGCGGTCAGCACGTCGAAGTAGTTCTCGCTCACGCGCAGGGCCAGCGCCTGGCTGGCGGCCTGGTAGTCGGCCTCTGCGCGGTTAGCGCGGGCGCGGCTGGCGCGCAGGCGCATGTAGTCGCCGTGGTCGTAGATCGACTGGTCGAGGCGGATGCTGTACTGGCGGGTGCGGGTGTCGCTGAAGCCGCTGGTCGGGCCGAAGCTGACCGAGCCGTCCGGATTCGGCCGCTCGCCGATGCGGGTGCTGGTGCCGTCGGAGTCGGTCAGGCTGACCGAGCCGCCGATCTGCGGCAGCAGGGCCGCACGCGTCTGGTTCACGCCCTCGCCCGTGGCCAGGCTGCTGGCCTCGGCCGCGGCCAGCTGCGGATCGCTGGCCCGCGCCAGCTCGTACGCCTGCATGAGGTCGGCCGAGGCCGCGGAGCCGGCGGCACACAGCAGCACGGCGAAGGCAAGGGGACGGAGGCGGGGGGTCGCAGTCATTGCGGCTTCCTTGTGATTCGGGTTGTCAGGGGCATGGCGTCGGGCTCATCCGGGGCGCGGCGGCAGCATGCCCGCGTCCCGGCGAAGGTGGCGTCGCGCTGCCCGGGGCAGCGGAAGCCGTCAGAGCACGAAGCGGGCGCGGGGCTCGCCACCGTGCAGGTAGGGGATATCGGTTTCGAACAGGCTTTCCTCGCGCCAGCCTTCATCCGAGAAGCGAGTCAGGACGACGGCTTCCTGTACCGGACTGTGACCACGCACGATGACCATGCGGCCGCCCACGCGCACCCACTGGCGGAACCGCGCCGGCACTTCGGCCACCGCGCCGCCTACCAGCACCGCATCGAACTGGCGGCCGGGCTCGTAGGCGAAGGCGTCGGCGCGCTCGATGCGGGCGCAGGAGAAGCCGAGGTTCTCCATCCGGCCGCGGGCGCGGGCGACGAAGTCCTCATGCAGCTCGATGCTGGTGACCGCACGGGCGATATGCGCAAGGCAGGCGGTGAGGAAACCGCTGCCGGTGCCGATCTCCAGCACCTCGTGCTCAGGGGCCAGAGCCAGCGCCTGCAGCAGGCGCCCCTCGACCACCGGCTTGAACATGAACTCGCCGTGCTCAAGCGGCAGGGGCACGTCGGTGAAGGCCAGCTTGCGCTGCCGCGGCGGAACGAAATCCTCGCGACGCAGGGTGGAGAATGCGTCCAGCACCAGGGGATCGATGACCTCCCAGGGGCGAATCTGCTGTTCCACCATCGTGTGGCGTGCGCTGTCGAAATCGATGCTCATGGACGGTTCGGCTCCTGCTGCCGCGACACGCGGGCAAAGCGCACAGTATAAGGCGCCCGCCCTCCAGCGGCGACGCAGGATCGCCGTTTCCGAGGGCTGCGCCGCAGTGCCGGAAGTCATCGGGCCCGTCACCCGGTTCAGGGGTGACGATCGGCACCCTTGCCACCGGCACATGGCCCGCCGACAGTCTGCCCGGACAATCGCCGCGCCCTTCCCCGCCAGGAGTCCGCCATGCACCAGCCGGTCCTCACCCCGCTCTTTCTCGCCCTCGGTCTCGCCCTGGGCCTTGGCAGCGCCGCCCAGGCCGGCACGCATCTCGATCTCGACGAGTGCGAGGTCCACTCCGACTACGGCCTGCGCCTGAAGCAGGGCTCGGTGGAGCTGCAGCGCAAGAGCGGCGAGCCGAAGGTCGTGCGCCTGGCCGACGGTCGCCTCTGGCTGGACGGCGTCGAACAGACGCTCAGCGCCGCCGACGAGAAGCGCGTGCGGGAGATCGAGCGCGAGGTCGGGGCGATGATGCCCGAGGTGCAGGCCATCGCCGAGGAGGGCCTCGACATGGCGCTCGACGCCCTCGCCCATGTCGCCAGGAGCCTCGGCGACGGCGACCCGGCGCTGATGAAGGAGATCAACCGTGCACGCAAGGACTTCGGCGAGGCCATCGACATCCGGATGCGCGACGGCGTGCTCGACGACGGTCTGCTTGAGCGCGACATCGAAGCCCTGGTTGAACGACTCACCCCACAGATCGCCGGCAAGGTCGCCAGCCTTGCCATCACTGCCGCGCTCAGCGGAGATGAGGCCACAGCCAAGGACTTCGAGCGCCGCGCCGAAGCCATGGGCAAGGAACTGGAGCAGGTCATGGAAGCCCGCGGCAAGGCGCTCGAGGCCCGCGCCGAACAGCTCTGCGGCCGAATCGCCGACATCGACGCCATCGAGAACGCGCTCGAGTTCCGCTTGGCGGATGGCAAGCCGCTGAACCTGGTGCGGATGTAGCGCCAGCCGGGCGTCCGGTTCGGGCGCAACGAAGACATACATAGGGTGCGGCTGGCCGCACCGGGCGTACCGTCCGAACGCCCTATAGGTGCGCCAAGGCACACCCTATGGGGCTTCGCTGACGCCCAACGAAGCCCGACTGTGGGAGCGCACATGGGCGCGACCGCGGCGCGGCGTGTTCTCCACAGACCGAGGCAAGGGCGAATCTCCGCGGTCGCGGCCATGTCCGCTCCTACGAAGAGCCTGCCCGATCGTGGGCGGTGGCGAGCGTCCGCTTCGCGCCCTACCATCGTGTTTGCGCGCGCCCCCCGGCGCCACGACGGCGCGCCGGCGCGGCCGGGGCGCAGCCTGTACCCCGTCCTGGCCGGCGGCTTGGGGCCGGTCGCCGGAATCACCGGCGGGCTGTGCCATGCTGGGGCGTTTTTTCGACATTCCGGTAATGCGCAAGATCATCCACGTCGACCTCGACGCCTTCTATGCCTCGGTCGAGCAGCGTGACGACCCGTCGCTGCGCGGTCGCCCGGTGGTGGTGGCCTGGCGCGGAGCGCGGTCGGTGGTCTGCGCGGCGTCCTATGAAGCGCGCGAGTTCGGCGTGCGCTCGGCGATGCCGGCCCTGCGGGCGGAGCGTCTTTGCCCGGATGCCGTCTTCGTGCCGCCGGACTTCCCGCGCTACAAGGAGGCCTCGCGACAGATCCGCGGGATCTTCGCCCGCTACGCCGCAATGATCGAACCGCTGTCGCTGGACGAGGCCTATCTGGATGTCAGCCGGCCCCTGATCGACCTGGGGTCGGCCACGGCGATCGCCCGTGCGATCCGCGCCGAGATCCTGGCCGAGACCGGCCTCACCGCCTCCGCCGGCATCGCGCCCAACAAGTACCTTGCGAAGATCGCCTCGGACTGGAACAAGCCGAACGGACAATTCGTCATCCGCCCGGAGCAGGCCGAGGACTTCCTGACCCCGCTGCCGGTCGGCAAGCTGCCGGGCGTGGGCCGGGTCACCGAGACGCGCATGGCGGAACTGGGCGTGAAAACGGTGGGGGATCTGCGCGCCCTGCCCCTGCCTGCGCTGCAGGCCGCCTTCGGGCGCTACGGCGAGCGGCTGTTCGAACTGTCACGCGGCATCGACGACCATCCGGTCTGCAACGAGCGGCCCACCCAGTCCATCTCGGCCGAGGACACCTTCGCCGAGGACCTGCCGCTGGCCGCCACCGGCGAGACCATCGAGCGCCTGTCAGAGCGGGTCTGGCAGGCCCAGCAGCGCGAACGACGAATCGGCCGATCGGTGGTCCTCAAGCTCAAGACCCGCGAGTTCCGCCTGCTGACGCGGACCCTGACCCCGGCGCAGCCGCCGCACGATCTTGGTGAGCTGGTCCGCATCGCACTCGGCCTGCGCCAGCGGGTGGACCTACCGAACACCACCCGGTATCGGCTGGTCGGCGTGGGCCTGACCAATTTCGACGAGATCGCCAGCAGCCAGGCCCTGCAGGCCGAGCTCTTTCCTGGCTGAATCCACCCAGCACGCCTCGCCGGGGCGGGCTCGCCTCGTCCCACCATGGGTTCGTTTCGCCGTGGCGTGCCCGCCCCGTGCCAATCGTCACATGACCTTCGGCCGCCCTACCCGCAGACTCCCCGCGGTGTTGTACCGACCGGCCCGCAATCGACCGCGGGGCGTCCTTCGTCGGCAGGGCCGCTGGCATCTGCCCAGAATCCGCGGGAGATAGGGATGGATCGTCGTTCGTTCGTCAAGGTCACAGGCCTTGGCATGGGGGCCCTCATGCTGCCGGTCTCGGGCCGGCTGATCGCCGCCGAGGCGCTCACCGAGAAACTGGATATCGCGCTCAAGCGCTCCCTGGCCGACGCCGCGCTGGCCGCGGCCAAGACCGCCGGTGCCACGTACTGCGACGTGCGCATCGGACGCTATCTGAACCAGTTCGTGGTCACCCGCGAGGACAAGGTGCAGAACGTGGTCAATACCGAGTCGACGGGCGTCGGCATCCGGGTGATCGCCAACGGCACCTGGGGCTTTGCCGCCTCGAATGACCTCAGCTCGACCAGCGTGGCACGCGCCGCCCAGCAGGCGGTGGCGATTGCCAAGGCCAACTCCCGCCTCACCCGCACCCCGGTGCAGCTGGCCCCGGTCAAGGGCGTCGGCGAGGTCAGCTGGGCCACGCCGATCAAGAAGAACGCGATGGAGGTGCCGATCAAGGAGAAGGTCGACCTGCTGCTCAGCGTCAACGCCGAGGCCATGAACGCCGGCGCCAGCTTCGTCAACTCGATCCTGTTCCTGGTCAACGAGCAGAAGTACTTCGCCTCGACCGACGGCAGTTATATCGATCAGGACGTGCACCGCATCTGGGCACCGCTGAACATCACCGCCGTGGACAAGGCCAGCGGCAAGTTCCGCAACCGCTCGGGCCTGTCGGCGCCGATGGGCATGGGCTTCGAGTACCTCGACGCCAAGCCCGAGGGCCGCATCGCCATGCCCGGCGGCCTGGTCGGCTACTCCACCTCCTACGACATGATCGAGGACGCGCGCCTGGGCGCGAAGCAGGCCCAGGAGAAGCTCAAGGCCAAGTCGGTCAAGCCCGGCAAGTACGACCTGGTCCTCGACCCGCATCACCTGTTCCTGACCATCCACGAGAACGTCGGCCATCCGACCGAGCTCGACCGCGTGCTGGGCTACGAGGCCAATTACGCCGGGACCAGCTTCGCCACGCTGGACAAGTGGAAGTCGAAGAACTTCAAGTACGGCGCCGACATCGTCAACCTGTTCGCCGACAAGACCCAGCCCGGCTCGCTGGGCGCGGTGGGCTACGACGACGAGGGCGTCAAGACCAAGCGCTGGGACATCGTCAAGGACGGCATCCTGGTCAACTACCAGGCGATCCGCGACCAGGCCCACATCCTCGGCGAGAAGGAATCGCACGGCTGCTGCTACGCCGACTCCTGGAACAGCGTGCAGTTCCAGCGCATGGCCAACATCTCGCTGGCGCCGGGCAAGGAGAAGCTGACTCCGGACGAGATGATCGCCGGCGTCGAGGACGGCATCTACATCATCGGAGCCGGGTCCTTCTCGATCGACCAGCAGCGCTACAACGCGCAGTTCGGCGGCCAGCTGTTCTACGAGATCAAGGACGGCAAGATCACCGAGATGCTGGAGGACGTCGCCTACCAGATCCGAACCCCGGAGTTCTGGGCCTCGTGCGCGGCCATCTGCGACGAGCGCGACTACCGCCTCGGCGGCTCGTTCTTCGATGGCAAGGGACAGCCGTCCCAGATCTCCGCGGTCTCGCACGGTTCCTCGACCGCGCGCTTCAACGGGATCAACGTGATCAACACCGCTCGCAACCTGGGCTGAGGAGGGAACCGCCATGACCATGATGAGTGAAACCGACGCCCGGACCCTGCTGGACAAGGTCATCAAGCTGTCCAAGGCCGACGAGTGCAGCGCCACCCTGCAGGGCGGCGTCACCGGCAACATCCGCTTCGCCCGCAACGAGGTCTCGACCTCGGGCCTCGTCGAGGACACCACCCTGGTGGTGAACGTCGCCTTCGGCAAGAAAGTCGGTACGGCGACCATCGGCACCTTCGACGACGCATCGCTGGAACGCGTGGTGCGGCGTGCCGAGGAACTGGCGCGGCTGGCCCCGGAGAACCCGGAGTTCATGCCGACGATCGACAAGCAGACCTACAAGCCCAGCAATACCTTCGACGAGGGCACGGCCAAGCTGAGCCCGGAGTTCCGCGCCCAGGTCGCGGCCGACTGCATCGAACCCTGCCGGGAGAACCAGCTGGTCGCCGCCGGCTTCTTCGTCGACAACGCCGGGTTCGTCGCCACCGCCAACAGCCGCGGCAATTTCGGTTACCAGAAGGCCGCCTCGGCGGACCTCACCTGCACCGTCCGCACCGACGATGAGCAGGGTTCCGGCTGGGTGGCCAGCAATGTCGCCGACATCGGCAAGTTCGACGCCAAGAAGTCGATCCAGACCGCGATGTCCAAGGCCAAGGGCTCGAGGGACGCCAAGGCACTGGAGCCGGGCAAGTACACCGTGATCCTGGAACCGGCCGCCGCCGCCGGCCTGATCGGCTTCATGATGTTCGGCTTCGACGCCCGCCAGGCCGACGAAGGCCGCAGCTTCCTGTCCAAGAAGGGCGGCGGCAACAAGATCGGCGAGAAGGTCTACGACAGCCGGGTCAACCTGTACTCGGACCCCTGGGAGCCGGGCATGGAAGTGCTGCCCTGGGACGATGAGGGCCTGGCCCGCGAGCGCACCCAGGTGATCAAGGACGGCGTGGTCGAGTACATGCAGTATTCGCGCTTCTGGGCCAAGGAGAAGGAGAAGCGCGCCGTCGGCCAGCCTGGCAACCTGATCATGGCCGGCGGTACTGCCAGCACCGATGAGATGGTGAAGTCGACCAAGCGCGGCATCCTGGTGACCCGCACCTGGTACATCCGCCTGGTCGATCCGCAGACCATGCTGCTGACCGGCCTGACCCGCGATGGCACGTTCTACATCGAGGACGGCGAGATCAAGTACCCGATCAAGAACTTCCGCTTCAACGAGTCGCCGGTGATCATGCTCAACAACATCGAGGAGCTGGGTGCCGCGCAGCGGCTGTCGCCGGACGAGTCGCCCTTCATCATGAAGATTCCGCCGATGAAGCTGCGCGACTTCACCTTCACCTCGCTCAGCGACGCGGTCTAGGGCAGGCGGGGTGTTCTGAGATGGCAAGGAACACCCCAACGGCCGGCGCGGAGTCCGTCTCCGCGCCGCGCCGCCGACTGATGGCGGCCGCTCTTTCCGCGCTGGCATGCGCAGCGGTGCCCTCAAGGCGCGCACTGGCCACACCCACCCGCTACGACTTCTGGTTCACCCGGCTGATGTATGAATCCGGCAACTGGGACGTCGACCAGCGCATGCCCAGCAACCTGCTCGATGCCCTGGTGCAGTACACCCACCTGCGCGTCGACCCCGAGGAGCATGTGCTGGCCCTGTCAGATCCGCGCATGCTAAGCGCGCCCTTCTGCTACCTGTCCGGGCACAAGCTGGTCGAGTTCAATCCGGATGAGCGGCGCAACCTCGAAACCTACCTGCGCGGCGGCGGTTTCCTGTTCGTGGACGACTGCAACCATGACATCGACGGCCTGTTCGCGCGCAGCTTCGAGTCGGAGATGGCGCGGATATTCGGCGACGGCGCGCTGCGCAAGCTTCCCGGGCGGCACCCGATCTACTCCAGCTTCTTCCGCTTCGAGGATCCGCCGACCACCAGCTTCGAGCTCAACGGCTGGGGCGACGACCTGGTCCACGACTATCTCAAGGGGATCGAGTTCGACGGCCGGCTGGGCCTGCTCTACAGCAACAAGGACTACGGCTGCGAGTGGGACTACGACTGGCGCAACAAGCGTTGGCTGGCCGAGGACAACACCAAGTTCGCCGTCAATATCGTGATGTACGCACTGAACGCATGATTCCGACGATCCGCAAGGGAATGCCATGAACGCCGACGCTGCCCTCCACGCCGAACTCGACCGCGAGCAATCGCAGATCGCCGCCCTGCGCGATGCCATCGGCCATGCGGTGGTCGGACAGGCCGGCGTGGTCGATCAGCTGCTGGTGGGCCTGCTGGCCGGCGGCCACTGCCTGCTGGAGGGCGTGCCGGGCCTCGGCAAGACCCTGCTGGTGCGCGCCCTGGGCCAGGCCCTGCACCTGACCTTCCGCCGTGTGCAGTTCACCCCGGACCTGATGCCCTCCGACCTCATCGGCACCGAGATCCTCGAGGAGGACCACGGCACCGGCAAGCGCGTGTTCCAGTTCCAGAAAGGCCCGGTGTTCACCCACCTGCTGCTGGCCGACGAACTCAATCGCACGCCGCCCAAGACCCAGAGCGCGCTGCTCGAGGCCATGCAGGAAGGCACCGTGAGCTATGCCGGGACGACCTACGAGCTGCCGCGGCCGTTCTTCGTGCTGGCGACGCAGAATCCGATCGAGCAGGCCGGCACCTATCCGCTACCCGAGGCCCAGCTCGACCGCTTCCTGCTGAACATCCTGGTCGACTATCCAAGCGCGGACGAGGAACAGCGGATCATCGCCGAGACCACCGGCGCGGCGCGCGCCACGGTACCCCGGGTGCTCGATGCGGACGGCGTGCTGTCCCTGCAGCTGCGGGTGCGCGAGCTGCACATCGGCGAGCACCTGCTGCGCTGGATCACACGCCTGGTGCGCGCCACCCGACCGGGCCCCGATTCACCCGACGCCGTGCGTGAGTTCGTCCAATGGGGCGCAGGTCCGCGCGCCGGCCAGGCCCTGGTGCTCTGCGCCAAGGCCCGCGCCCTCCTCCACGGGCGCCTTGCCGCCACCCGCGAAGACGTGCAGGCGCTGGCCCTGCCCGTTCTGCGCCACCGCCTGCTGCTCAACTATCACGCCGAAGCCGAAGGCAAGCGGGTGGCCGACGTGGTGGCCGCCCTGCTGCAGGCCGTGCCCTGCGAAGCGGAGTGACCCTGCTTGGCCACGGATCCGGCCTTGCTGCCCGCCGAGCTGCGGGCCCAGTTGCGCGGTCTCGCCTTGCGCGGGCGGCGGCCGCCCAGCGCCGGACCGCTGGGGCTCAATGCCTCCCGGCGACGCGGTGCGGGCCTCGAGTTCTCGCAGCACCGCGGCTACGAGCCGGGTGACGAGCCACGCCGGATCGACTGGAAGCTGTTCGCGCGCAGCGACCGCTACTTCGTCCGCGAATCCGAATCCGAGGCGGCACTCGCCGTGTTCGTGCTGCTCGACGCCAGCGCCTCGCTGGGCGAGGAGGACGCCGACGGCGGCAGCAAGTGGCAACGCGCCCGCGAGCTGGCGGCGGCGATCATCGAGCTGGCCACCCGCCAGAACGACCGTTTCGGCCTGGTCCTGGCCGGCGACGGCCGGCTCCAGCCGGGCCCGCTGGGCAGCGGCCCGCGCCACCGCGACCGCTGCCTTGGCCGCCTGCTCGAGGCGCAGCCCGCGGGACTCTGGCCCGACGAGGGCGCGCTCGAATCGCTGTTCGGACTGATCCCGAGGGAGTCGGTGGTGGTACAGATCGGCGATGGCTTCGAGCCGATCGCCGAGCGCCTCGCCTGCCGCCTGTCCGCCGCCGACCGCGACCTGCGCCATGTTGCGCTCAGTACCGGCATCGAATGCGGCTTCGGCCTGCGCGGCAGCCTGCGCCTGCAGGATCCCGAGACCGGCGCCGAGATCGCTCTCGATGCCGACAGCGCCCGCGCCGACTTCACCCGACGTTTCCGCGAGGCACGGCAGGCCCAGGCGGCCAGGCTGGCGGCCGCGGGCGCCATGCACGTCGAGCACCGCATCGACCAGCCAGCCATCGTCGCCTTGCGCGCCCTGCTCGGCGGAGGCAGCCGGTGAGCCTTTCCCTGCTCTGGCCGGCAGGGCTGCTGGCCAGTCTCGCCCTGCTGCTGCCGATCCTCCTCCACCGCCTGCCGCGCCGGCAGAGCACGCTGCGCCGCTTTGCCGCCCTGCGCTACATCGGCCAGCATGCCGCGCCACGTCAGCGCCCACGTCTTGCCGAGTGGCCGCTACTCTGTCTGCGCCTGCTGCTGCTTGCGGTCCTGACCCTCTGGCTGGCGGCACCGCGCTGGCTCGACTGGCCGGGGCTCGGTCTGCACTGGCGGCTGATCTGGCCCGGCGTGTCGACATCGAGCCTTGCCACGCTACCCAGCGCCGACCGCAGCCTGTGGCTGGTCCCGGGCCTGCCCGCCGAGCCCCGTGCCGCTGCGATCACCGACGCCAGGCAGTCGGCCAGCCTGCTGCGCGAACTGGCCACCCGCCTGCCGCCCGCCGACCGGATCAGCGTGGTCGTGCCCGAGGTGCTCGAGGGTCTTGATGACGAAGTGCTCCGCCTGGCCCGCGAGGTGGACTGGGTCGTGGTGGCTGCGGAGGTCCCGAACGCGCAGCGGCAGATGCCGCTGCTGGCCATCCGGGGAGCGGCCCCGGGCCCCTGGCTGGCGGCGGCGCTGGACGCCTGGCAGGCCGATGCCCGGCTCGCCGTCCGGCTCGACCGCGGCGGCCCCGAACAGCCTGTTCCAGCGGAGGCCGAGTCGCTGCTGTGGATCGGTGACGCGGCGGCGCCACGATGGGCGGGAGCGCCTGGACCCTGGCTGCAGATACCGCACGGTCCGGACGCGGCGCCCACCGGCCAGCCAAGCGAGCTGTTTGGTCTGCACTGGTACCCGCTTGCCCAGCGCGGCGCACGGCTGGCATCGCCGCTGTCGCCGCAGGCGACGCCGGCGGTGCTCGATGCCGACTTTCCGCGGCGCCTGCACGGCCTGATCTTCCAGCGCGAAACCGGGCCCGGACGCGCCCCGGCCTCCGCCGCTGCGCCGCAGGCCGACCCCGCGCGCCGTGACCCCGCGCCACTCGACCTGCAGGAGCTGCTGGCCCTGCTTGCCGGGCTGCTCTTCATTGCCGAGCGCTGGCTGTCCAGTGGCCGGCGTCTTGCGCGGAGCACCGGATGACGCCGGCACCCCAGCGCTGGCTGGCCGGCCTGCGCCGGCGCGCGCTCATCGCCGGGCTGCTGCCGCTTGCGCCCTGGCTGATGGTGGCCATGATTGCAGCGGCCGCGCCTGCGATCGGCGAGCCGCATCCTGCGTTCTGGATCGGGTTCCTGCTGCTCGCGGCGCTCTGTGCGCTTCGTCTGAACAGGCAGCTGCGCCGCCTGCGCCCCGCCTGGCTGTTGGCCCGCCTCGACGATCTGCGTCCGGAGCTCGAAGACAGTGCCGCCCTGCTGGCGGCCAACGAGTCCGACCTGTCGCCGCTGCAGCGTCTGCAGCGGCGCCGCGTGCAACAGCGCGTCGAGACCCTGGCTGCCCCGGGCATTGGCCAGCGCTGGCCATGGCGCGCACTGCTCGTCTCGGCCGCGCTGGCGCTGCTCGCCGGATACGCCCCGCGGCCGATCTCCTCCGCTCCGCCGGAGCGGCCGCCCGCCGTGGTGGCCGACCCAGCCACCCCCGTCGTTGCCCAGGCGATGACGGTGCGCGTGACCGTGCGCCCCCCCGCCTACACCGGCCTGCCCGATCGCGAGGGCGAGCGCCTCGACCTGCAGGTGGAGCAGGACGCCGAGGTGCGCTGGTCGCTGGGCATTGCCCCGCCGCCCGGGCAGGTCCGGCTGCGCTTCGTCGATGGCAGCGAGCTCGTACTGGCAAGACAGGGCGACCGCTTCGAGGCCGCACGCGCCTTTGCGCGCTCGACGCTCTACCGTGTCGAAGTGGACGGGACCGACGATATCGGCGGCGACCGCCTGCATCGGCTCGAAGTCACCCCCGACCGCGCGCCGCGTCTGCGGGTGATCGCCCCGGAACGCAGCCTGACCGTGCTGGACACAGAGCAGCGTCGGTGGAACCTTGAGTTCGAGGCCGAGGACGACCACGGCATCGCCGGCGCAGACCTGACCCTGACCCTGGCCCAGGGCAGCGGCGAACAGGTGACCGTCAGCGAACGCCGCATACAGCTGACCGGCGAGGGCGACGCGCGCCGCCGACGCTACGCCCATAGCATCGATCTTCGCGCCGTCGGATTCGCCCGCGGTGACGACCTGATCGCCCGGCTGGAGGTGCGCGACAATCGCAGGCCCGAGGCGCAGTCCAGCCGCAGCCCCGCGCTGATCCTGCGCTGGCCGAACCCGCAGGCCTCCGAGGGCAGCGGCGTCGAGGGCCTGGTCCAGCGTACCTTGCCGGCCTATTTCCGCAGCCAGCGCCAGATCATCATCGACACCGAGGCGCTGATCGCCGAGCGGCCCAGGCTCGAGGACGACCGGGTGCTGGACCGCTCCGACGCGCTCGGCGTCGACCAGCGCATCCTGCGCATGCGCTACGGACAGTTTCTCGGCGAGGAGTCCGAGGCCGGCGAACTGCCCGGAAGCGGGCCGCGCGAGGACCCGGACGAGGACAGCCACGGCCAGGACCACCACGAGGACGATGGCCATGACCATGGCGGTGCCGAGGCTGCCGCGGCCGGCTTCGGCGAGGCCGGCAATCTGGTCGAGGAGGTCGGCCATGTCCATGACATCGCCGAGGCTGCCACCCTGCTCGATCCGCGCACCCGCAGCCTGCTGCGCGCCGCCCTGTCCGAGATGTGGCAGGCCGAAGGCCGGCTGCGCCTCGGCCAGCCCGAGGCGGCCCTGCCGTTCGAGTACCGGGCGCTGGAGCTGATCAAGCAGGTCCAGCAGGCCAACCGCATCTATCTCGCCCGGGTCGGGCTGGAACTGCCGCCGGTGGACTTCAGCCGGCGGCTCAGTGGCGAGGATCGACCGCGCGCCCTGCCCCGCGACCGACTGCTGGTCGCGCGCGAGAGCGGTCCGCCGCTGGCCGAGTGGTGGCAGGCCCTGGCCGATGGCGGCGAGCCGCCGCTGGACCTGATGGCCGCCTGGATCGGGTCCGGCCCCCAGGCGTTGGACGATCCGCTCGCGGCACTGGCAGAGCTCGATGCCTTGCGCCGCGACCCTGCCTGCGCCGAGTGCCGCGCGCGGCTGCAGCGCCTGCTCTGGCCGGCGCTTGCCCAGCCTGCGGCGGCGCCGGCTGCGCGCGACCTCGGCGGAGCGGCTGGCGCCCGCTACCTTGACGGGCTGGAGCAGACGCCATGAGCGGGCTGCCGATGCTGACCCCCTGGATCATCGGCCTGATCGCCACGGCGGCTGTGCTCGCCATGTTGCGCATGCTGCGCCAGCGGCGCTGGGCGCTCGCGGCCATGCAGCCCCTGCTCGCCGCCGGCCTGGCAGCGCTGCTGCTCTGGCAGCCGGCGGCGGCGCCCGGCCCGATCGGCCTGATCAGCGAGGGCGCTGATCCGCAGCAGGTCGCTGCCGCGGCAGCCGAACATCCCGGGCTGCCCTGGCTCGCCCTGCCCGGCGCCCCGGCCCCCGGAGGCGTGGCGCGCGTAGACGATATCGGCGCCGTGCTGAGGCATCGGCCGGCGTCCCTGCGCGTCATCGGGGACGGACTGCGACCCGCACAGCTGGCCGAGCTCGGAGCACTGCCTGTGCACTTCGAGCCAGTGGCCTGGAGCGAACCAGCCCTGGTGGCGCTCGATCCGCCCGGCCCGGTGACGCCCGGCCTGCGCTGGCATGTCACGGGGCGGCTGCAGTCGCCTGCCGCAACGCTTGCGCTGCATCTCGTCGACCCGACCGGGCGCAGCGTCGACGAGGCCCGCGCCGACAGCGGCGGCGGCTTCCGGCTGGGCGCGGCGACGCCGGTCGCAGGCCTGCATCGCTATCTCATCGAACTGCGCGAGGGGGATCGCGTCCTGCAGTCGCTGCCCTTCGCGGTCGAAGCCGCTGCCGGCGCCGCGCAGACCGCCCTGTTGATCGCCACGGCGCCCTCGCCCGAGATCAAGTTCCTGCGTCGCTGGGCGGCGGACGCCGGGCTGGCCCAGGACGCCCGGATCGCCGTCGCGCCGGGTCTTGCGCTGCAGCGCGGCGAGACAGGCCTGCGGCCCGAGGACCTCTCGCAGCGGGCCCTGCTGATCGTCGATGCCGGCGCCTGGCAGCGGCTCGGTGCCCAGCGCGAGCAGGTGCTCGAAGCGGTCCGCGCGGGCATGGGGCTGCTGCTGCGTGTGAGCGAAGATCCCTCTCCGGATCAGCTCGCGGCCTGGTCCGACCTGGGACTCACACTGCAGTCGACCGGCGAAGCCCCGCTGGCCGTCGCAGTCCCGGCCGGGCAGCGACGTCTCGCGCCAGGCACCACCCTGCATGCCTGGCCGCTGGTCCGTCGAGCCGGCGACGGCGCCCTGCAGCCGCTGGGCGACGTCGATCAGGGCGCCTGGATTCCGCACGGCCGCGGCCGCATCGGCATCAGCTGGCTGATCGATAGCTACCAGTGGGTGCAGCAGGGACAGGCGCCCGCCCACGCCACCCACTGGGCCGGGATCTGGCGGACCCTCGCTCGCGCGCAGGAGGCCCAGGCGCGCTGGCAGGTCGTCGGTGAAGCCGAGGCCGGTCGTCGCCTGCGGCTCTGCGGCGGCGGCGGGCAGCCGACCCTGCAGGCCCCGGACGGTCACCGCCTTGCGACCCTGCCCGACCCGGCGCAGCCAGACTGCCTCAGTGTCTGGCCCGAGCAGGCAGGCCGCTGGCGGCTTGTCGGCGAGGAGCCGCCCGCTCAGCCAATCGAGGTGTTCAGCGCCGGCGAGCGCGCCAGCCTCTCCCGCGCTGAACGCCGCACCGCGACTGCCGCCCACGCAGCGGCCTACCCTGCAGCGCCGACGGACGACCGCACCGCTCCCTCCCCCGAGGCCTTGCGCAGCGCCCTGCTGGCCGCATGGCTGCTGCTCGCCACCCTCGCCTGGTGGACCGAACGGCGTATCGTCGTCACCCGCGCCTGAGCCGCCAGCGCCCACCGCGCAGCAGCAGGTCGGGGCGCGAGACATTCATAGGGTGCGGCTCGCCGCACCGGGCGTACCGTCCGAACGCCCGTACCGGTGCGCCAAGGCACACCCTATGGGGCTTCGCCGACGCCCAACGAAGCCCGACTGTGGGAGTGCCCTTGGGCGCGACCGCGGAGATCCGCTCTGGCCTCGGTCTGTGGTGAATCCGACGCGCCGCGGTCGCGCCCAAGGGCACTCCCACCACTTGACTGCGGCAAGGCCTGCTTTGCGGCGCAAGCCGGACCTTGCAGCGCCGTTGCGTGTAGGAGCCAGCTTGCTGGCGATCGTCCCGTCCGGGGGCCTATCGCCAGCAAGCTGGCTCCTAGCTTCGGGATCTGTGGAAGGTCTGCTTTGCGCCCAGACCACACCCTCGCCGCGCGCTGCTGGGAACCTCTGCGCGATCGACCCGCCGCCCTGCAGGCCCTCCTTGCCGAATCCCTTCCGCGCCCCAACATGCCCACGATGAGCACACCGTCTTCCGCTACCCCCACCCCCAACGCGCCGACCCGGGTCGGCGACTGGCGGGTGCTGGTCCAGCTTGGGCCGTTCCTCAAACCGTTCTGGGGGCGGATCCTGATCGCCCTGCTCTGCCTGCTCGCCGGCAAGGCGGCCGGGCTGTCCGTGCCACTGCTGCTGAAGTCGCTGGTCGACGGTCTGAACGTCGAGGCCAGCCTGCTGGCGGTGCCGGTCGCCCTGCTCCTGGCCTACGGCGCGGCGCGCCTGTCCGAGCGCGTGTTCACCGAACTGCGCCAGATCGTTTTCGCCCGGGTCATGGAACGCACCACGCGCACCGTCGTCTTGCGGGTGTTCCGCCATCTTCACGCCCTGAGCATGCAGTTCCACCTTGAGCGGCGCACCGGGGGCGTGGCGCGAGACATCGAGCGCGGCGGCGGGGCGATCAGCGACCTGCTCGACTGGGCCCTCTACACGATCCTGCCGACCCTGCTCGAAGTGACCGTGGTCGCGATCATCCTGCTCACCCTGTACGACGCCGGGTTCGCCCTGATCATGTTCGGCGCACTGATCGCCTACGTCGCCTGGACCATCGCCGTGACCGAGTGGCGCACGCGCTTCTACCGGGCCTCGGTCGAAGCCGACACCCAGGCCAGCGCCGCTGCGGTCGACTCGTTGATCAACTACGAGACGGTCAAGTACTTCAACAACGAAGAGCACGAGGCGCAGCGCTTCGACCGGTCGCTCAGGGATGCCGAGGAGGCCAACATCCGCGCGCGCAAGACGCTCGCCGTGCTCAACATCGGCCAGAACGCGATTATCAGCCTCGGCGTCACAGCCCTGATGTGGCGCGCCGCCAGCGGCGTGGTGGCCGGCGAGCTGACCGTCGGCGACCTGGTGCTGGTCAATGCCTACCTGCTGCAGCTGGCGATCCCGCTCAACCTGCTGGGCATGATGTACCGCGAGGTGAAGCAGGCGCTGACCAACCTCGAACGCCTGTTCGGCCTGCTGGGTGAGCAGCTCGACATCAAGGACCGGCCGGACGCCGCGCCCCTGTCGACCGCCCGCCCCGAGGTGCGCTTCGAGGCCGTGCGCTTTGGCTACGACCCGCGACGGGAGATTCTCCACGGCATCGACTTTGTCGTCCCGCCCGGCGGCACGGTGGCGGTGGTCGGGCACTCGGGCTCGGGCAAGTCGACCCTGTCCCGCCTGCTCTACCGCTTCTACGACGTGCAGGGCGGCGCCATCCGCATCGACGGCCGCGACCTGCGCGAGCTGACCCAGGCCTCCCTGCGCCAGGCCATCGCCATCGTTCCCCAGGACACCGTGCTGTTCAACGACAGCATCCTCTACAACATCCGCTACGGGCGCCCCGCGGCCAGCCGCGAGGAGGTCGAGGCCGCCGCGCGCGCCGCACACATCCACGACTTCATCGTCGCCCTGCCCGACGGCTACGAAACCGCCGTCGGCGAACGCGGGCTCAAGCTCTCCGGCGGAGAGAAGCAGCGCGTCGCCATCGCCCGCGCCCTGCTCAAGAACCCGGCCATCCTGATCTTCGACGAGGCCACCTCGGCCCTGGACTCGAAGTCCGAGAAGGCCATCCAGGCCGAACTCGACCGCATCCAGCAGGGCCGCACCACCCTCGTCATCGCCCATCGCCTGTCGACAGTCATGAACGCCGACCAGATCCTGGTCATGGATGCCGGCCGCATCATCGAGCGCGGCACTCACGCCGAACTTATCGCCCTTGAAGGCCACTATGCGGCGATGTGGCGACTGCAACAGGAGCGTCGCGACGCGGTGCACGCTCCGCAAGACCAAAGCAGCCTGCGATAAGCATCAGGCCGTCGCGCCGGCGCGAGGCCGAAACGACCCGATGGCCCCCCTGCCATCAGATCGGCAGGACCTTTCCCGAAAGGTGGATGAGCGGCCAGCAGGCATCCGGCTCGCCACTGACCGCCATGCTGATGAGGCCTGCTGCGGGCGCCAATGCCAGACATGCGGTGGGCGTAGCGACGCCCGCCGCATGCCGACCTTTTCGCCAGTTACTCGAAGCCGTGCCCGAATAGCAGCGTCGAGTTGCTGGGCACCACCCGCTGGAACACGTTGCTCACGCCGTTGGAAGCTCCCGGCGCCAGGTTGCTGGCACGGGAATCGAAAGCCAGCAGGGTGGCGTTGTAGTTGAGCGCCGGCCGGTTCGCTTCCTCATCGGATTCCACGCCGAAGATCGACTTCGAAAGGCGATCGGCGCGTGCATTGGAAACATCAAGGCGGCGGGCGTGTACGTCCGGCTTGCCATTGGTGTCCGCAAAGCTGGTATCCAGATTGGTGGCGGCCGAAACGAATGCGATCGTGCGCCCGTCGCCAGACAGGATGGGCTGGGTCGACCCACCGTTCGCCTGTGTCCCGGTCTCGGTCTCGCTGACGCGGGTGAATCCACCGGTGCCGACCGTTGTCAGATACACATCCGGCACCAGTGCAGTAGCCCCGGGCTTCAGCGGCTGATCGGTGGCAAAGGCAAGAGAACGGCCCGCGTAATCGATAGTTGGCTGGGTGCTGCCAAGCACGCCGCAAGAGCCGGATGGCAGGGAGGCCGGCGGACTGATTCGCGTCATGGAGCCGGTCAGCATGTTGCGCATCATGACCTGTGAACTGCCCGCCGGACAGGGCGCCGGCGACTGCGAGATCGCATTGGTCGACACCGTCTCGAAGGCCACCCACTGGCCATCGGCAGACACCACCGCGTTGCGACTCGCAGCGTCGGCATCGGCACCGGTGTCCACACCCGCATTGCTGACCGACTTGCAGGTGACGCAGCGCGCCGTGCCGGGCATGACCATGTCACCGGACGGCTGAAGCGGCACGTGGAAAACGTTCTCCTGTCCTACGGCGCCGGTGGCGGGGTTTGAAACCGGCGCGGTGAACACGATGGTGTTTCCGCCCGGGCTGACCCGCGGCTTGGTGCCCTCACCTGCCGGCTTCGCAGATGCGATGCGCTGCGTGGTGCCGGTCAACATGTTGCGCATGAAGACCGCGAAGCCGCCGCCCTTGCGGCGCCGCTCCGCCGACTTGGGCGACTCGCCCCAGACCTTGGCGACCGCGGCATCGGGGGCCACGAACGCCACCAGCCTGCCGTCTGCAGACACCGAAGGCTCGATCGAATCGCCGCCGATCTGCGCCCCAGCGTTGTCGAGGCTGACCCGCACGGTCTGCCCGCTCTGGGTATCGACGCGGAAGATGTCGCGGCTGCCGTTGGTATCGGGCTGGCCGGTCAGGTTGCTCGCCGCCGATTCGAACACCAGGTAGCGACCCGCGGCATCGGACTGCGGGGCGACGCTGGCATCGTTCGCCGCCGGGGTGACGCTGGCAACGCGGCGGTCGCTGTCGCCGGAGACGACCACGAAGCTTGGCACTGCGGTGCTGGTGCCGCCATCGCCGATCTGTCCGGTGGCATCACTGCCCCAACACTTGACCTTGTCGGCCTGAATGGCACAGACGTGGTGAGACTCACTGCCAGCGGCCAGCGCGGTGACGCCCGACTCCAGCCCGGGCACGTCGATCGGCACGGAGGAATTGCGATCCACCGGTCCGTCGCCCAGCTGCGAGAAGAAGTCTCCGCCCCAGCACTTCACCGCGCCGCCGGTGGTCAATGCGCAGGTAAAGGAACGCCCCGCGGTGACAGCACTCACGCCGCTTGTGAGCCCCGTTACATCTACCGGCGTGGATCGGTTCTGCTGCGAACCATCGCCCAATTGGCCATCGCCGTTGAAGCCCCAGCACTTCACTCCCCCCCCGGCAGTAACCGCGCAGCTATGTGCGAACCCCAACGCAACCTGTTGCACCGAGGAAACAGCAAGCCCCAGCACCGGTGCCGGCGTCGCGCTGTGGTTGCTGCTGCCATCACCCAACTGGCCGAAGGTGTTGCTTCCCCAGCATCGAAGCTCTCCTGCAATCACGCCACATGCGTGTGCAACACCCGCTGCTACCCGAGTCGCCCCACTCGTTGCCCCCGATACCAGTACAGGCGTGTTGCGGTCTGTTGTCGTGCCATCACCCAGTTGACCACGGTGATTACGGCCCCAGCACTTCAGTGAACCCGAATGGACCGCGCAAGCAAAGAAGTTCCCGGCCGCCAGATCTGACACGCCTGATGGCAGGCCAGTCACGGCCCCCGGCGTGATGCTGGGAGCAAAGCTGCCGTTGCCGAGGAAGCCAAAGTAGTTCTCTCCCCAGCATTTAGCGCCCCCGCCCGAATCTATCCCGCAGGCGAAGTCCAAACCCGAGGCGATCCTGCTCAGATTGTGTCCGGTCACCGGTGCGCCGGGCGCCAGCTTCTCCGAACGCGAACCATCGCCATGCTGGCCCTGATAACCAATGCCCCAGCAATTGAAATCCCCGCCGCTCTTTACCGCACAGCTATATCCAAAGTTGACCGAGACAGAGACCGGAGTTCCAGCTAGGCCGGTCACATCGGTGGGGAGGTGGGCTACGGAGGTGCTGCCGTTGCCGAGGTTTGCGTCCGAGTTTTCCCCAAAGCACTTTATTGTGCCTCCGGAAAGCACTGCGCAGGTGGAGACGTGAAACGTCGCTACGTCGATGACGCCAGGCTCCAGGCCAGCCACCTCATGGAAGGTCAATTCATCGACCCTGGAAGATGTTCCCTTCTGGTTGTTGCCGCCAAACCCCCAGCAGCGCAGCGCGTTGCTTGGAGTTATTCCACAGGAATGGGATCCGCCGGTGACAATCTTCTGTAGTGCGCCGCCAGCCGCTGTGACAGTGACAGGCGTCAATGCATCTTGATATGTCCCGTCACCCAAGCCATTGCCATCGTTCGCTCCCCAACACCTGCTGCTGCCGCCGTCAATCAGGCATGTACGTTCCGGTCCAGCTGTCAGACTGCTGACGCTGGAGAAGCTGCCAGACACCGTTACAGGCGTGAGCCGGACGCTGGTAGTGCCGTCACCCAGCTGACCGCGCCCATTGTCACCCCAGCACCGGACAACGTTGCCCACCGCCGCGCAGGTATGCGCATAGCCCGCGGTGAGCTGGCTGGCGCTGCCGCCGAGGGAGCCTACCGTGACAGGGGACGAGCGGTTGGTCGTGCTTCCGTCGCCCAGCTGGCCCCGGTCGTTGAGTCCCCAGCAGCGCACGGTGCCGCCCTGCAGGATGGCGCAGGTATGCTCCCCGCCCACGGCGAGTGCGACGGCAGTTCCGCCCAGCCCGGCCACGTCGGTCGGCACCCAGCGCTGCAGGGTGGTGCCGTCACCGAGCTGGCCAAAGTTGTTGTCCCCCCAGCACTTGATGGCGCCGGCCTGCATCAGCGCGCAGCTGTGACCACGGCCGATGCCGATGTAGCTGACGCCACTGCCAAGCCCCGTCACGTCGACCGCCGCTTCGCGACGATTGCCCTGGGTGCCGTCGCCGACCTGGCCGGCGTAGTTCTCGCCCCAGCACTTGACCGCACCCGCCTGGGTGCGCGCGCAGCCGTGCGCATTGAAGCTGCCGGGGGCCACCTGGACTACACCGGTAAGCGGAGGCAGGGCCTGGGCGGATGCCGGATGGCTGGCCGACAGGATCAAGCCCAGCAACGCGATAACGGAAAACAAACCGAGTGTCTTGTCGTCTATCTTTGCGGCACATGAGGTACCGGGGTGAAGCGTCGCACTTGAAACCGCAAAAGCATCGTGAAGCATTGCGGAACTCTCCATAGATACGAGCGTGGCTACCCGCCAGGCACGGAAACGCACCGAATGCCTGGCGAACGGAAAAGCTTGGGAACAGAACGGCTGGACTACGTGCTGCTGCGGGGCTAGCGACACGGAGGACCCGGGTACCGGAACGCCCGCAACACGCTGGTTAGCATAGTGCAAGGTCTTTAGAGTTGTCTTTCGACTTCGGAATCCCCAGCGCGCCTTCCTTGAGAACAGCCGCATGGATGGGAGCCGCCTGCAGGTTTGGCTGGTTCCAACCCCGATCTGGGAACACAGCAGGCAACCGATGGCCTATGCCCCCCAACGCACCCGGGTGGTGCATTGGATCTCCCACGCCCTGGGGGGGCGCATCGGGATCAACAAACGGGTGGTTCAGATCAGCCACCGCCCCAGGCATGGGTTGGTCACCGCCAGCGCCCGCTGATCGCCTGATGCGGTCGCGCCTTGCTGGCCGGCTGCAGAACCTCCGGCACTGGGCGCTGGACTTGTTCATAGCCTCCCTCGGGCGGCTTGTCGGGCAGCGGGTGACGCCCGGCAATGATTCGGGGCGGACCATGTGCTAGCCGGCACGACCACGGATGCCCGACGCGGTTGCCTCTGCTAGGCTCGCAGGCCATCGGGCGCCGTGCCCCTGCCGCCGTGCCAAAGCACTGGTCGGACTCGTGCCCGCGTCGCCCCGAAGTAACGACGGCAAGACAGGGAGTGCTCGCATGCCGCAGCGGTCGAAGCCCACCAAGCCTGCGCCCCATGCCTGCCCGTCGGCGGTCGGGGGGAGCGTTTCAGCGAGCACCCTATTGCGTCGTCGCCGGAACCTGAGCGGCCGCACAGTGACCGCCCGTTCCACGGGCTATGCCTATGCCGTCTGATCCACCCTGCATCGTCGACCTCGAAAGCGGAGACGTGATGCGGGACGGGCGCATCGACCGGCTGCCGCCGCGCCTGCTGTCCCTGCTGCGCTTCTTCGTCGAGCACGCGCGTGAGGTGATCTCCCGCGATCAGCTGATCGAGTCGGTGTGGGGGCACCTCGAGGCGGCCAGCGATGATTCGGTCAATGTCGCGGTATCCGACCTGCGCAGGGCGCTGGGCGATAGCCGCCGCCCCCATCGCATCATCGAGACCGTGCCGCGGCGCGGCTACCGCTATCGTGGCGACGGCCTGGCGCTTGCCGACCTGTCGCAGGCGCTGAGCGCTGCACCGCCCGGCGATCCGGCCGAGCAATCGCCCGCTGCGTCGCCAGCGGTGGAAACCCCCACCCACACCGCCGATCCGGAGTCACTGCCCAGCGCATCGCCAAGGATGCGCTGGCCGCTGGTCGCCGGTTTGCTGGTCGTCACCCTTGGCATCGCGATGGTGGCGTGGCACGCGGTCACTTCCCGGACCACCCAGCCGCCGCCGGCAGCGGCAGTGGCTCCATCTGCGAAGATCTCGCTGGACCCTTCCATCGCGGTGCTGCCCTTCCTCGACCTCAGCCAGGCCGGCGACCAGCGGCACTTCGCCGACGCCCTGGTCGACCGCATCATCCACATGCTGGCGCAGGTGCAGGGGCTGCAGGTCGCGGCGCGCACGTCTTCGTTTGCCTTCCGCGACGGCACTGCCACCATCGATGAGATCGGCGAGGCCCTGCGGGTGCGTGCCGTACTCGAAGGCAGCCTGATGCATGACGGCGAGCGACTGCGGGTGGTGGCCCAGCTGATCGACGTCGAGTCCGGCATGCACCTGTGGTCGAAGAGCTATGACCGCGAGGAGGGCGAGTTCTTCGCCCTGCAGGACGAGATTGCCAGCGAGGTGTCGCGCACGCTGACCGACAGCCTGCTGCCCGAGCGCGCGCTGCGCCAGCCGCGTAGCCGCGCCGCCTACGACCTCACCACCCGCGCCCGGTTCGCCCGCGACGAGGACACCCTGGCCAGCGCCGAGGCCGCCCAAGGCTTCTACCTGCAGGCGTTGGAGCACGACCCGGACTACGTGCCGGCCCTGGTCGGTCTTTTCGAGATCGGCGGCCTGCTGGTCGGCCATCGCGGCAGGATCGACCAGGCCGCACTGGCGCGCGGCCTGGAGGCGCTCGATCGCGCCCGGTCCCTGGCTCCCGATGACCCCGAGGTACTGCGCGCCCTGGCAATGAACGAGCGCCGGCTGGGCAACCGGGAGCAGGCGCTGTCGCTGTTCGAGCGGGCGCTGGATGGCAATCCCAACGACGCCGGCACCTGGGTCCATCGCGGCGACCTGCTGCTCTTTCTCGGTCGATTCGACGAGGCTCTGGACTCGATCCGCCAGGCCCAGCGCATCGACCCGCTATCGCATCGAATCGGGCGCCGGCTGGCCGATGCCTACTGGGCCGTTGGCCGCGCGGAGGAGGCGCTGGCGCAGCTGAAGGACACGCTGCGCCAGCACCCCGAGGTGGCCGCGGCGTATGGCGCGATGTCCAGCTACCTGATCCGCCTGGGGCGCAGCGCGGAAGCCATGCGCTATCTCCAGGCCCAGCGCCGACTGGATCCGGACAGCCCGATCCGCTGGATGCGCGAGTGCGAGATGTACCTGCAGCTGGGCGACGACTTCGCCGCAGAGACCTGCACCGATGCGCTGGCCGCCGCCCACGACAGCCGACTGCACGAGCTCTACCTGCGCCAGGCCATCCTCGGCTTCCGCGGCGAATGGGAGGCACGCCACGCGCTGATGGACGAGTTGCTCGACCTGGCATGGCGCAATGACCGGATGATCCCCGCGCTGGTGGCGGACTCCTACGCTCGCCAGGATTGCGGCCGCGCGTTGGAGATCCTCGAACAGCGCATGCCGGGACTGTTCGCTTCACCTCCCGAGGTTGCACCGAGCCTGTCGATGGCCAGCCGGGTCGCCGTGCGCTGCCTGCGTGGGGAGGGCCGCGACGCCGAGGCCGAATCGCTGCTTGCCGCCTTCGCCGCCATGACCGAGCGTTTGCGGCTGCAGCAGGGCCCGGAGCTGGTGATCGGCCTCGAACAGGCCTGGGTGCACGCCCTGCAGGGGCGGGACGATGCCGCGCTGGAAGCGTTGACGGATCTCGTGGATAAGGGCTGGCGGTACTACTGGTGGCAGCTTGATGCCTATCCGGAGTTCGCCGGCATCGTCGAGTCGGAGGACTTTGGCCGATTGCTTGATCGCCTGGAGGCCGGCGTGGCCGAGCAGCGCCGGCGGTACATGCAGCAGCGTGATGCGCCGCTGATCGAATGAACCGGGCCGGCCGGGTCGCCCCGACCGGCCCGGGCCAGTTCCCTCAGCCTTGGGGCCCGTGGCAACGCAGGCGGTCCGTACGGGTGAGGCGAACAAGGTTCTGGCTACCGTCCACACCGTTCACGGTGTAGGTGGCGGTGCCAGCATTGCAGTGGGCAAAGTCGATGCGCAGGCTGCCGACGACTTCGCGCTCGACCGTCTCGGGGTCGAACTCGGGCCCGAAGAGGCCGCCGCGGGTCACGGCAAGCTCGTCGACAATGATCGACAGGCCCTCGCGGCGGCCGACGCCGTTGAACCAGCGCTGCACGCCCTCTTCGTCGTAGGTGTACCAGGTGACGGCGGCGTCGCCGCTGTCGAGCGGCGTCAGCGAGAAGCCCTCGCCCTCGCGGGCGGTGTCGTACCACAGGCCCGAGAACTGGCGGTCGGCGACCAGAGGCGCCGGCACCATCTCGATCGTGTTGCCGCTGAGGTCGAAGAAGGTCGTTTCCACCGCCGGGAACGGCTCGCTGGGCGTCAGCGAGTAGACGGCGCTGCACAGCGCGCCCTCTTCGCCGCAGAGACCGAAGGGCTCGTCCTCGAAGGCCACGCCGGAGTTGAACGGCACCAGACGCCCGGCGGAGAAGCTCGTGCTCGGGGCCAGCGGACCAAGGCTGAAGCCCTCATCGGGATCGCCGCCGAAGTAGCGGTTGGTCAGGTTGTAGCCCGCCCAGAAGAAGGCGACCGAGTTGTCGTCGCGCGGGGTGCCGACCAGGTCGACGGTTTGTCGCAGCGTGTCGCCATTGAAACCTTCGGTGTTGACGTGTGCGTAGCGCACCTCGTCACCGGTCGGCAGGTTGAAGAAGCCCCCGGTGAACGGGCCCATCGAATACAGGCGCCCGTCGCCGTCGAGATCCTTGCCGGCAATCCAGCCCTGCACCACGCCGCCGCCGTCGAAGCCGGTCTGGCGGAAGGTAAAGCGCAGGTCGGTGGTGGTCGGCACCGCGGCGCTGCTGAACAGGTTGAAGGTGAGCTCGAAGTTCGGGAACGGATCAACCGGCAGCAGGGTGGTGATCGCTGCGCAGGGCAAGCCGTCGGGATTGCCGCAGGGACCGAAGCCCGCCTCGGACTGCGCTGCCTGAGCCGGCGCGAACCGCGGCCCCATGATGTAGCTGGTGCTGGGCGCCAGCGGGCCAAGGAACATCCCCTCGTCGTCGTCGTCGCCGAAGGCGCCGCCATCGAGGTTGTAGCTGAAGCCAAAGAAGGCGTTGTTGTCATCTTCAAGGCCGCCGTCTTCCTTGCTGTAGACCTGGGTGAAGCTGCGACCATTGATGTTCTGCACGTGGATGCTGACGTACTCGACCTCGTCGCCTTCGGGCAGGCCGAGGAAGCCGCGGATCAGCGGCGCGATCGAGTACAGCTTGCCGTCGCCGTCGAGGTCTTCGCCGATGACGAAGCCGTCGACCTGACCGCCGCCCGGGAAGACCTGCGAGAACTGGAAGCTCACTTTCTCGGCGGCGGCAGGCGCGGCCATGCCAAGCGCGAGCAGGGCGAGGGAAACGGCGCGCCATACCGGGCGCCGACGAATCGAATCGGTGGTGAGTTGCGTTGCCATGCGTGTCTCTCCTCAGATGGGTCTGACTGAAGCCCCGAGGCATGCCTGCAGGGCGAGACCCACGCTAGGAGGGCGGCGGAGAGGAGTCCTGAGCAAACACTAAAATCTTCTAAACCGCCTTTCCTTCATGCACTTAAGCCGATCCATAAACACCTCATCGCCAATCCCTCGCCCGGGCCTCGACGGGGAGATGCGGCCATTCAATCGAACTCACCCGAGAACCGTCTCCCTATCCGCGTGCGGGGATCCGACGCGTCGGGTGGCGAGGGACCGTCGACCGGTCTGGAGCGAGCAACCCGGGATTCGCCCACCGCCGGCAGACTCATGGCCGGCTTGAGGTCGGCAATGAGCGGACGATCGGGAACGGCCGGATCGGGCGCGAAGCAGACATTCATAGGGTGCGGCTGGCCGCACCGGGCGAACCGTCCGAACGCCCGTATCGGTGCGCCGAGGCACACCTTATGTGGCTTCGCTGACGCCCAACGAAGTCCGACTGCAGGAGCGCACATGGGCGCCACCGCGGCGTGGCGTGTTCTCCACAGACCGAGGCCAGAGCGAACCTCCGCGGTCGCGGCCAGGTCCGCTCCTACGAAGAGCCCGCCCGATCGGGGTCGGTGGCGAATGTCCGCTTTGAGCCCGCAGCACGCGCCGAAATCGGATCACTCGGGGTCAGCGTCGGCGGGCTGGCGTTTCGCCGGTCGTGGCGAGTCGGCCGACCCGTTCTGGCCATGCGCTCAGGCAAAGCCGATCGATCAGCCTGGCAGCCAACGATCAAACTGCCGGCCATGCGCCCAAGGCCGAGCCGCAGGCGGTGGCCCACCCCTTTCGGCCTTTTCCCGCCTCTCCGCCGGGGCGGCGATTCCCGCCCCATGCCCGCTTATGTACCTGATCAAACGGGGTTTTACTCGGCTTTAGGATTTGCTCAAGACCGGCCAGCGCGAGCGTCATACGGTGGTGGCGAACGCTTGATCGAGGCCCTGACCATGCATCCGTCCCCGACATCCTTCTCCCCTGCGCGCGCGCATCTGATCCTGATCCTCTCGCTGGCGCTGGTCCTCGCAGCGCCCTCGGCCGACGCCAGCCCGATGGCGGGGTTCCAGGGCCATCACAGCGGCAGCTGGTGGAACCCCAGTCGTGACGGCGAAGGCCAGTTCCTGAGCTTCGAGCAGGTGGCCGGCCGCCGCGTTGCGGTGATGGCGTGGTTTACCTATGACGACCAGGGCGCGCCGCGCTGGCTGGTCGGTGCCGCCGACTACGCGCCGGGCGCCATCCGCGTCGACATCCCGCTGTTCAGCGGCCGCGGCGGCCGCTTCGGCGCCGGCTTCCGCAGCGAGTCGGTCGATATCGTCGAGACGGGAACGGCCACGCTGACCCTCGAGGGCTGCAACCAGATCGGGCTGCTCCATGCCGATGCGGAGGGCGCGTTCAGCCTGCCGCTGACGCGCCTGCACGGCCCGCTCGAAGGCACGGACTGCGACGGTTCGCGGCCGGATCCGGAACTCTCGCGCCTGCCGGGCAGCCTGTCCGGAGCCTGGTGGGATGCCGCCCGCGCCGGAGAAGGCAGCTTCATCGCCTTCGAGCGTGCCGGCGAGCGCCGGATCGCGTCGGTCTACTACTTCAGCTTCGACGAGGCCGGCGCCCCGGTGTGGCGGGTGGGATCTACCGAGGTCGATCCCGACAGCGACCGCTTCGAGGTCCAGCTGCTGAGCGGTCGCGGGGCGCGCTTCGGTACCGCCTTCCGGGCTACCGACGTGGAACTGGTGGCGGCGGGGCGCCTGCGGATCGAACAGGACGGCTGCACCGCCACCCGCATGCGCTACACCGGAAGCGTCGACTTCGGACTGAACTGGACACGGGCCGTCGGCGCGCTGGAAGGCCTGCCCTGCGCGCCGCTGCTGCCCGAACCCTCCGAGCTCGACCGCGCGCTGCGCCCGCTGCTGGCCGAGCACGGACTCGGTGGCGATCCCGGCGCCGGGCGCGAGCTACCGGGCATCGATGCGCCGCTTGCCCAGCTCGGCAAGCTGCTGTTCTTCAGCCGCGCGCTCAGCGCCGAGGGCGATGTGGCCTGCGCGTCCTGCCACCATCCGGCCCTGGGCGGTGCCGACGGCCTCGCCGTGTCCGTGGGCACGCCAGCGGCAGAACCCGATCTGGTGGGACCCGGCCGGGTGCCCGCCGACGGCGTGCTGCGGATCGGTCGCAACGCCAACACGTTCTTCAACAGCGCCCTGTACGAGCGCGGCCTGTTCTGGGATTCGCGGGTGGAACGATTGGCTATGGGCGGCATCGCCACCCCGGACTCGGCCCCGGGCAGGGCCGACCCCCTGGCGGGTGCCTCCCTGCTCGCAGCGCAGGCGCGTTTTCCGGTCCTTGCCCCGGCGGAGATGCTGGGCCAGGGCTTTCCCGGGCTGGAGGGTGACGCCGTCCGCCGGCATCTGGCCGCGCGCATCGGCAACTACGGCAGCGGCCGCGGAAGCCTGCCGCCGGGCGAGTGGCTGTCGCGGTTCCAGGCTGCCTTCGACAGCGAAGCCGATGCCGAGACGCTGATCCGTTTCGAGACCATCGCGGAGGCGATCGCCGAGTACCAGCGTTCGGCGGTGTTCGTCGAGACGCCCTGGGCGCGCTACGTGCGCGGCAACCTCTCGGCCATCGGCGACGACGCCAAGGCCGGCGCGCTCGCCTTCCTTCGCCGTATCGAAGACGGCGGCGCGCAATGCGCGCAGTGCCACCGCGGCGACCTGTTCAGCGACGAGCAGCACCATGTGCTGGCCTTCCCGCAGATCGGCCCGGGGGTGGAGAGCGCGGACGGTGCCGATACCGGCCGCGGGCGGATCAGCGGGCGTGATATCGAGCGCTTCGCCTTCCGCACGCCAAGCCTGCTGAACGTCGCGCTGACCGCACCCTACGGGCACGCCGGCGGCTATTCCTCGCTGTCGAAGGTGATCAGCCACTACCGCTCACCTGGCGGCGCAGTGAGCAACCTCATGCTCAACGCCGGATGGTGCCGCCTGCCACCCTTCGATACCGAGCCCGGCTGCGCCGACGGAGAGACCGCCGCCCGCGCCAACAGTCGTGAGGCCCTTGACCAGCTGCAGCGCGTGCGTGAACAGGATCCCGAAGGCGCCCTGCCTGCCCTGCCCGCCACGGTGCCCTTCGCGGTGGAGCTGCAGCTGGCCGAATTCCTGCGCACGCTGACCGACCCCTGCCTGCTCGACCGCACCTGCTTCAGCCGCTGGATCCCCACGCCTGAGGAGGCGCCGGACGCGATGCAACTGAATGCGGTGGACGCCGATGGCCTGCCGCTATGAGGTGCGTGGCGGCAGTTGACCCGGCCCGGGCATCGCG
The DNA here is from genome assembly GCF_023156535.1 of Pseudomarimonas salicorniae. Classification (GTDB taxonomy): domain Bacteria; phylum Pseudomonadota; class Gammaproteobacteria; order Xanthomonadales; family Xanthomonadaceae; genus Pseudomarimonas; species Pseudomarimonas salicorniae. The sequence goes on from NZ_JALNMH010000008.1 coordinate 244,796, forward strand.
GGCGGCGTAGACACGCCGCGCGAGGACGCACCGCCGCTGCGCCGATCGTCGCCACTGAAACCTTGCTGCATCGCAGCGTGCGCAGAAGCCGTACCCGCCCGTATGGTCCGCCCCAGGAAAATGCGAATGGATTCGATGCCGCGGGTCAGGGTCTTAACCAGACCCTCCCGCAGCCGGCGCGCAGGGGGCGCCGCTCAACTTTCGACAGCCTCGGGGAGGGGTCATGTCTCATGCTTTCCGCCGCACGCTTGCGGCCATCCTGCTGTGCCTGTTTCCGCTGATCGCCGGCGCCCAGTCGGGCTATACCGCCACCCGCCATCCCATCGTCCTCGTACACGGGCTGCTGGGCTTCGACTCGCTGCTCGGCGTCTATGACTACTGGTACGGGATGCCGTCCTCGCTGCGCAGCGGCGGCGCGCGGGTCTATGTCGCCAACGTCTCCGCCAGCCATTTCACCGAAGTGCGCGGCGAGCAGCTGATCCGCGACCTGGATCGCCTGCGCGCGGTCTACGGCCATGCGCGCTTCAACCTGATCGGCCATAGCCATGGCGGACCCACGATCCGCTACGTGGCCTCCGTCCGCCCGGACCTGGTGGCCTCGGTGACCAGCGTCGGCGCACCGCATACCGGCAGCAAGGTAGCCGACGGCCTCAACAGCGCGCTACCACCGGGCTCGCCGCTGCGACCCCTCGTGGCCGGCTTCGTCAATGCGCTGTCAGTGTTCATCGAGGTGCTCTCCGGCGGCGCGGGCGACCCGCAGAACGCGCTGGGTGCGCTGGCTTCGCTGTCCTCGCAGGGCGCCGCCACCTTCAACGCCCAGCACCCGCAGGGAAAGCCGACGAGCAGCTGCGGCCAGGGCGCAGCGGTGGTCAATGGCATCCGCTACTACAGCTGGGGCGGCACCGGTGTGCTCACCCATGTGCTCGACGCCAGCGATCCGTTGATGGGTGCGGGCAGCCTGTTCTTCGGCTGGGAGCAGAACGACGGCCTGGTCGGGCGCTGCTCGTCCCACTGGGGTGTGGTGTTGCGTGACGACTATTTCTGGAACCACCTCGACGAGGTCAACCAGGTGCTCGGGCTGACCAGCTGGTTCGCGCCGAACCCGGTCAGCGTAGTGCGCGCGCACGCCAACCGGCTGAAGAACGCCGGTCTGTGAAAACAAGGCAATACGCTTCGGCGGCGGGGATATTCCTCGCCGCCGGACTGCTGGGCCTGCTTGCCTGGCACTCGTGGCCGTCGTCGCGGGACACACCCAGCCAGCTCGCACCCATTGAAGCAGAAGCTTCATCACCGGAACCGGAGACCGCCGCCAACGCGACGGTGGCGGCAGCGCGCCCCGCGGGCATGCCCTCCCATCGTCCGCGCATCGAAGCGCTTCTGGAGCGCCTGGCAGACAGCTCGATGCGGGGCAGCGACCTCGACGGCGAGATCCGCCTCGATGCGATCGGCCGCGTGCGCCTCGACGCCGGCCTCAGGCGCGTGTTCGACCACGCACTGACCCTGCTCGGCGAATTCACCCTGACGGAAATCCGCGCCCTGCTGGCCCACTGGGTCAGCGAGCGCCACGGCGTGGCGGTCTCGGAAGACGTCCTCGCCCTGTTCGAGCGCTACCTGGCCCTCAAGCACGCGGAGGGCCAGCTCGGAGACATCGCTGACCCGGCCGAACGCCTGGCGCAGCTCTCCGCGCTGCGGCGAGCGCACTTCGGCGCCGACGCCGAGGCGCTGTTCGGTAGCGAAGAAGCCTACCTCGCCCACACGCTGGAGCGCCTCGCCCTGCTTCGCGACCCCGGACTCGACGAGTCCGCCCGACTCGAGGCCCTGGCCGCGCTGGAAGCAGGCCGCGATCCGGGCGAACGGCGAGCCCAGTCGCTGGCCGAAACGCCTACCCTGCTGTCTGAACACGAGTCGCAGCTGCAGGCGCTGCAGGCAGACGCAACCCAACGTTTCGCCGAGCGCAGCGCGCTGTGGGGCGAGGCCGCCGCTGAGCGTCTGGCCGCACTCGACGCCGCCGAGGCCGAATGGGCGCGACGCCTCGACGACTACCGCAGCGAACGCGCCCGCCTGATGGCCGACCCGACGCTGGACGAGACCACCCGCAGGCAGGCCCTGGAGGCGATGCTGGCATCGCGCTTCAGCGAAGCCGAGCGCCGCCGCGTCGTCGCCCTGAGCGGGCTGCCGGGGTCGGGCTGAATGGCGCACGCCGGGCCGCGCGGCCCGGCCCATCCACCGCCCTTGCCCACCGCCGGACTGCTGCCCAGCTTGGCCGGCACAGCTGAACACGGTCGCAAGAGACACTGACCACCGCTGGCGGACGAATGACCTGCAGCGGCCCGCCCCGGTTGCGAGCTGCGCAGGGTCAAGCTTGGGCGCGAAGTTCGCATTCGCCCCGGTCCCGCTGTAGGAGCCAGCTTGCTGGCGATAGGCGCCCCGGATGGGACGATCGCCAGCAAGCTGGCTCCTACATTCGGGTGTTGTGGAAGGTCTTCTTTGCGCCCGAAACACGCCTTGTCCGCCGCACTCTCCGGGTCGACCACTGCCGATCGGCGCTTCGTCGGCGGCCGGCGGGCGGCCTGTATCTCGTTGCAGGCAAAGCCGGACACTCAGTCTGGCGGCAATCGCTCACTCCCATCGGCCTTTGCGGCCATCACTGGGTGCAGCGGAAGCCATCCTGCCCCAGCGCATCGCAGCCGGGTGGAAAGCCGTTCGCGCGCCAGTACGCCGGCAGCCCCAGCCCGCGGGCCAGGGTCTCAAAGAGCGGCAGACGGCGGAGCTCGGGGTCGCCGACGTGCCAGACGTATGCCAGAGCCGTGATGTCCACCGGCAGGCGCTGTGCGATCAGCTCGAGGGCCGCGTCATGCGCACCCACCGCGGCCAGCGCTGCGATCCGGAAATGCGGAATGCTGTGACCACCCCCGGGGCCGCGGATCGCGGCGATGGTGTCGGGCCCCAGCTGGCCGTCGCGGACGGCCGCCGTCACTGCCCGAAGCAGCACGGCCTGCTCTTCCGGGGAGACGACCGCCTTGAAAAGCTCGCCTGCGCTCGCGTAGTCACCCTCGCGCAGTCGCAACACGCTGATCAGCCCGCGCGCCGAGTTCATGCCCATCGCGATCCCCTGCTCGGCGTAGGCAAGGGCCTTGTTCGGGTCGCCGTGCAGGTCCGCCACCACGCCCAGCCACTGGTTGACGATCGGATAGGTCGGATCGAGTTCGCGAGCCTTCAATAGGCTCGCCTCTCCCCGCTCGAGATGCCCCGCGACCAGATGGTTCAGGCCGGTCCATAGATGCGCGGTGGCGTCACTGGGCGCCAGCTCGACGGCGCGCTCGAGGTGCGTGAAGCGCTCGATGCCCGAATCCAGCACCAGGCCGAGCACCGCGTGCGGCTGCGCCAGCAGGGGGTCGATGGCCAGCGCGCGCTCGGCATGCTCGATGGCCAGGGCGATGGCGCGGCCGTCCGGCGGGCCCGCCACGTAGCCGGGCCAGACGGCATGCACGGCGGCCTTGCCAGCCAGCGCATCGGCGTAGTTCGGCTCCAGCGCCAGCGCGCGGTCAAAATGCTCGAGGGCGCGCTGCAGCCCCGGGACCCGGTCCGAAGTGCGCCGCAAAAAGGCCTGGCGCCCGAGCAGGTAGGCCTGGTAGGCCTCGAAATTCTGCGTCGGCCGGTGGCTGAAGCGGGCGCGCTCGGCGGCGGTGATCCGCGCGTCGAGCTGGCGGGCGACGGCCTCGGCGATCTCGGACTGGATCGCAAATAGCCCATCGGCGGTGAGCGCGTGATCGAACACCTGGGCCCAGAGGTGGTCATCGCTGCGCCCGTCGATCAGCTGGATGTTGACCCGGATCCGATCCTCGGCGCGCAGCACGCTGCCCTCGACCAGATGGCGCACCCCCAGCTGCGCGGCAATCGCGGAGGCCTGCTGGTCGCTGTCCCGGAAGGGCATCACCGAGGTGCGCGAGATGACCTTCATCGAACCAATTCGCGCCAGCTGGGTCAGGATCTCATCGTGCAGCGCGTCGGTCAGGTAGGCGTCCTGGTCAGCGCTGTGGTTGAGCAGGGGCAGCACGGCAATCGATCGCGGCGCCTGCGCGGTGGCCGGACCGGAGGCCTCACCGGAGACCGGCGCCTCGCCGCCCTCCCGCTGCCACAGCCCCCACCCCAGCAGGGCAAGCAGCAGCGCGGCCGCGGCCAGCAGGCCCTGCAGCGCCGGCGATCGCCGCAGGCCGGCAGGCGGCGCCGGCGGGTCGCCCCCGGCGAATGGTTCGATCCGCTCGGGGGCCACGGCAAGCCGGTAGCCGCGCTTGGGCACGGTCTCGATCCATTCGGCCTCGACGCCGGCATCGCGGAAGGTCTTGCGCAGCAGCGAGATCGCCCGGGTCAGGCTCGCGTCCGCCCCGTAGCGGTCCTTCCAGATCTGCTCCAGCAGCTCATCCCTGCCGAGCACCTGCCCTGCCTGCCCGGCCAGCAGGCAGAGCAGGTCCATCACCAGCGGTTCCAGTCGGGCGTGCTGATCGCCGCGCCGGATCTCGTTCAGATCGGGCAGCACGGTCAGGTCGGCCAGTCGGAAAGGGTCTCGCATCCGTAAAGCGCGCCAAGGTCGGTCCCGCCGATGGTAGCGCAGGCCCTCCCGGCGGCCCCGGCAGGGCCTCCGGCGCCGCTTTGCACGCCCCCGGCGCCCGCTGCGAGCCGGGCCCAAGCCACTGATTTACAAAGCCCTAAGCTTTTCCTCAGGGATTCCTTCGTCCATCCGAAGGCGCGCCCCCCCGGCCCCGGTGCAGGCTGCAGCCGTCGCCCCGGCCCCGTGCCCCGGCGACCCCGGCCATCGATCAACAGGGAGAACCACCATGACCCGTTCCTTCGACCCCAACCACGGCGCCGCGCGCGCCTGCCGCGGCCTGCTGGCCGCCCTCCTGCTGCTTGCCGTGGCCCCGGCCATGGCCGCCGCCGACAAGGCCCAGGCCGCCTTCGTCGGCTTCATCGACGTCCGCCTCGACCTCGAGTTCAGCGAGCCATCGATCGGCGGCCAGTGCGCCTACTTCGGCCGCGCCAGCCTGCAGGGCCACGGCCCCGAGGGCGAGTGGGCCCGCTCGCGGCCGCGCGACTTCGCCCTGCTCGCCCCCTGCGGCCTGCCCCTGCGCCGCCTGACCACCCGCGCCGAGCTCGCCGTGCTCGGCCTGGCGCGCTCGGCGCAGCGGGTCAGCGTCGAGCAGGCCGCCGGCCTCGTCATGCTGCCGACCGGCAACGGCCGGGTGCAGGGCTTTATCACCTTCGGCGCCGAGACCACGGTGCTCTTCGTGCCGGGGCCGGAGGCCGAGATCGTCTTCGATGCCGAATCCGAGCAGGCCGTGAGCCTGCCCTATCCGCCGGGGGTGGGGGGGTTTGGTGCCTTCGGCGCCGAGACCAGCGTGCTGTACGTGCCGGGGCCGGAGGGGTTTGTCGCCTTTGGTCACGAGACCAGCCTCTAGATCCTGCGGCGCCACTGCATTTCTGGCCCGTCCTTCCAGCCGCGCTCGCCACGGCCCCGTGGCCCGGCGACCCCGGCCATCGCTCAACAGGGAGATCCACCATGACCCGTTCCTTTGACCTTGACCACGGCGCCGCGCGCGCCTGCCGCGGCCTGCTGGCCGCCCTGCTGCTGCTTGCCGTGGCCCCGGCCATGGCCGCCGACAAGGTGCAGGCGGCCTTTGTCGGCTTCATCGACGTCCGCCTCGACATCGAGTACAGCGAGCCCTCGATCGGCGGCCAGTGCGCCTATTTCGGCCGCGCCAGCCTGCAGGGCCACGGCCCCGAGGGCGAGTGGGCCCGCTCGCGGCCGCGCGACTTCGCCCTGCTCGCCCCCTGCGGCCTGCCCCTGCGCCGCATCACCACCCGCAGCGAGCTCGCCGTGCTCGGCGAGGCGCGCTCGGCGCAGCGGGTCAGCGTCGAGCAGGTCGCCGGCCTGGTCATGCTGCCGACCGGCGAGGGCCGGGTGCAGGGCTTTATCGCCTTCGGCGCCGAGGGCTCGGTGCTGTTCGTGCCGGGGCCGGAGGCCGAGATCGTCTTTGATGCCGAATCCGAGCAGGCCGTGAGCCTGCCCTATCCGCCGGGGGTGGAGGGGTTTATCTCCTTCGGCGCCGAGACCACGGTGCTGTACGTGCCGGGGCCGCAGGGGTTTGCCGCCTTCGGCGCCGAGGGCGGCCTCTGAAGCCGGTGCACGCTGTCCCGGGAGAGCCCCGCTAGAAGATACGACCGGCGGCGCCAGTCGGCGCCCCCGGTCGACGACATTTCGCCAATGGCCTTGAGGCAGCCCCAACCCGCACGTCGCGGCCGGCGTGCAAGGTACCTCCCTCAGCTGAAATCGGCGTCGAGCACGACCCGATAGCGCGCCTTGCCGGCCTTGAGGTGCTCCAGCGCCTCGTTGGCCTTCGACATCGGGAAATGCTCCGTCTTCGGCAGGATCTGATGACGCGCAGCGAAGGCGAGCATCTCGTCGATGGCCTTGCGCGATCCCGTCGGTGAGCCGCTGATCGATTTCTGGCCCATGATCAAGGGGAAGGCCTGCACCGGGATCGGCTCCAGCACCGCGCCGACCACGTGCAGGCGGCCGTTGGGCGCCAGCGCCGCCGTGAGTCCATCCCAGTCGAGGCTGGCATTGGCGGTGACCAGGATCAGATCGAACTGCCCGGCCAGCTTGCCGATCGCCTTGCTGTCCTTCGAATTGACCACGCGATGCGCACCAAAGCCGCGCGCCTCATCGGCCTTGGAATCGCTGGAGGTGAAAGCAGTGACCTCGCAGCCCCAGGCCCGGGCGAACTTCAGCGCAAGGTGGCCAAGGCCACCAATCCCCACCACGCCGACCCGCGCGGTTGGCGAGATGCCGAATTCGCGCAGTGGCGCGAACACCGTAATGCCGCCGCAAAGCAGCGGACCGACCTCGGCGGGGTCCAGACCGTCCGGGATCGGAACCGCCCACAGGGCATCGACCCGCACCCGCTGGGCGAAAGCACCGTGGCGCCCGACCAGGGTCGGCTGCACGCTGGGACAGAGGTTGTGCTTGCCGTCGAGACACTGCCCGCAATGCTGGCAGCTATGGGCATTCCAGCCGACTCCGACCCTTTGCCCCACCTCCAGCCCGCGCACGCCCTCGCCCAGGGCGGTCACCCGGCCGACCGCCTCATGGCCCGGCACGAACGGAAATTGGGTCATCCCCCATTCGTCGTCGCGAAGCGACAGATCGGAATGGCACAGACCGCAGTACTCCACCTCCACTTCCACCTGCCCATCGGCCAGCGGGCCCGGATCGAACTCGAAGTGCTCAAGCGGTTTGCCGGCGGCGGGCGCCGCCCAGGCTTTGACCTTGGCCATGCGGTGTCTCCCTTGGATCAAGGGGCCAAGGATAGTCGGGATGTGGCAAGGGCAGATGAAGCGGCAAGCAGAGAGGGGATGGAAAGGGCGCAGGACAGACGCATCGCACAACCCGAATGTAGGAGCCAGCTTGCTGGCGATCGTCCGATCCCCGGCGCCTATCGCCAGCAAGCTGGCTACATGCAACGGCGCTGCAAGGTCCGGCTTGCGCCGCAAGGCAGACCTTGCCGCAGTCAAATGGTGGGAGCGCCCTTGGGCGCGACCGCAGCGCTACGGATTCACCGCAGACCGCGGGCAGAGCGGATTTCCGCGGTCGCGCCCAAGGGCGCTCCCACAGTCGGACTTCGTTGGGCGTCAGCGAAGCCCCAGAATGTGCCTTGGCGCACCGATACGGGCGGTCGGACGCCACGCCCGGTGCGGCCAGCCGCACCCTATGCATGTCTGCTTCGCGCCCATATCGGAGACCCCCCCGGTTCAGCTGATGGAGCCCGGGAGCTGGAGCGCGTGCGGACGCGATCGTGTCGATCTGCCTTGGCTTGACCCGCTCTTTGGATCGGCAGGCTCTGGCAGGCAGGTCCGGGCGCATCGAGGCAGGCCGTGTGCGAAACCGCTGCGCTGGACGATGAGGGTGAGGCTGCCGAACGGAAGCTAGCCCCAGGCCCGCGTGAACAGGCACTCCTCGACCTCGGCCAGGGCGCTGCCACCGTAGATCGCGCCGCGCCCGGCGCCCAGCCGCGCCGCGCTGAAGGCCGCGCCGAGGGCCGGTTCGGCGCGCAGCAGCAGACTGGCTTGCAGGCACTGCGCGAGACGCTGGCCGAGCTGGCGGGCGAGGCGCTGGCCGCCTTCCGGATCATTGCCGAGCGCAGCCAGCTGCGCGCGGCAGGCGGCCAGCGCGGCGTCGTAGTCCGGATGACGGCCGGCGGCGCGATCGAGTTCGGCGGCCAAGGCTTCGGCGCTGGCCGGCTCGCGCTGCTGGGCGCGCAGCACGTCAAGGCACTGGATGTTGCCGCAGCCCTCCCAGATCGAGTTCAGCGGTGCCTCGCGGTACAGGCGCGGCATGATCGATTCCTCGACGTAGCCGGCGCCGCCAAGACATTCCTGGGCCTCGTTGACCAGCGCCGGCGCGCGCTTGCAGATCCAGAACTTGCCGAGCGCCGTGGCGATGCGTGCCAGCGCCGCCTCGGCGGGCGAATCCGCTGCGCGATCGATGGCCGCGGCGACGCGGAATGCGAGCGCAACGCTGGCCTCGACCTCCAGCGCCAGGTCGGCCAGCACCTCGCGCATCAGCGGCTGGTCGATCAGTGGGCGGCCGAAGGCCTGACGGTGCCGCGCGTGGTGCAGGGCCTCGACCAGCGCGCGGCGCATCTCGGCGGCCGAACCCAACATGCAGTCGAGCCGGGTCAGCGAGACCATCTCGAGAATGGTCGCCACCCCGCGCCCCTCGTCGCCGATCCGCTGCGCCTCGGCGCCCTCGAACTCGACCTCGCTGGAGGCATTGGCCCAGTTGCCCAGCTTGTCCTTGAGCCGGACGATGCGCAGCGCGTTGCGCGAGCCATCCTCGCGGAAGCGCGGCAACAGGAAACAGCTCAGCCCGTCCGGCGCCTGCGCCAGCACCAGGAAGGCATCGCACATCGGCGCCGAGAAGAACCACTTGTGGCCGACGAGGCGATAGCGTCCGCCTCCCAGCGGCTCGGCACGCGTCGCGTTGGCGCGCACGTCCGAGCCGCCCTGCTTCTCGGTCATGCCCATGCCCAGGGTGACCCCCGGCTTGTCGAGGCCGGGGACGAAGCGCGCGTCGTACTCGCGCGAGCAGGCGCGCTCCAGCCAGGGCGCCAGCCCTGCCCCACCCTGGCGCAGCACCGGCACCGCGGCATAGGTCATGGTCAGCGGGCAGCTGGTGCCGGCCTCGGCCTGGTGGTGCAGGTAGGAGAGCGCGGCCCGGCGCACCTGGTCGCCCGGGCGGCCTTCCCAGCCAAGGCTGTGGACGCCGGCGCCGATCGCGGCCTGCATCAGCTGGTGGTAGGCCGGGTGGAACTCGACCTGGTCGATCCGCTCGCCGTAGCGCGAGTGGGTGTGCAGGACGGGTCGATTGCGATTTGCGAGGAAGCCCCACTCGCTCAGCTCGCCGCCGACGCGGCGGCCGTAGTCGGCCAGCGGCGCGATGTCGGTATCCGGCGCCTCACGGGCCAATGCTTCGCGCAGCGGCGCGTCGCTCTGCCAGGCGTCGAAGGGCAGCAGCGGCGGTGGCTGGTTGGTGACGACGTGGGTGGCGAAGTCCGGCAGCTGGCTCATTCGGGATCCGTGCGGGGTGGCTCTTTGGCCACGCGGACCCCCGACGCTACTGCTGCATCAGGGCCTCGATCAAGGCCGGCAGCAGGCCGCTGGCGGCTTCGACGTTGCCGAGCACCTCGTCCATGGTGATCGGCGCGGCGTCGCGCCCGGCGGGATCGCAGCCGGCGGCCCAATTGGCCACGATCACCAGGCAGGCGTAGGCCAGATCGAGTTCGCGGGCCAGGGCAGCCTCGGGCATGCCGGTCATCCCGACCACGTCGCAGCCGTCGCGGCGCAGGCGGCTGATCTCGGCGCGGGTTTCCAATCGCGGTCCCTGCGTCGCTGCGTAGCAGCCGCCCTCGACCAGTTCGACGCCGGCGTCGCTGCCGGCGCGCAGCAGGGCCGCGCGCAGGTCGGCGTCATAGGGCTCGGCGAACTCGGCGTGCTGCACGGCGGCGCCCGGGGCATCGCAGAAGGTCGACTCGCGACCCCAGGTGTAGTCGATGATCTGATCCGGCACGCCCAGCGCGCGCGGCGCGAAGCGCGGGGTGATCCCACCGACGGTGTTCAGGGCCAGCACCCGGCGCGCGCCCAGGGCGTGCAGCATGTGCAGGTTGGCGCGGTAGTTGATGCGATGCGGGGCCACCGAATGCCCCTCGCCGTGGCGGGCGAGAAAGGCGACCCGGCGCCCGGCCAGGGTGCCGACCCGCGCCGGAGCCGAAGCATGCCCGAAGGGCGTCGGCAGCGAGGCCTCCCGCGGCGATTCGAGGCCGGCCAGCCGGTACAGGCCGGTGCCGCCGATGATGGCAAGGTCGATGGGCTGCATGGGCGGGGCTCCCCGTTGTCTATCGCGGCACGTACAGGTTAAGGCAGGGCGTAGATCGCCGGCAGGTTGCGACCCTGCTCGTGGAAATCCATGCCGTAGCCGAACACGTAGCGGTCGGGCACCTCGAGTCCCCAGTAGTCGGGAGCGAGTCCGGCGACGCCCCGGTCATGGCGCTTCCAGCACATCACCGCGATGTGCACGCTATCGGCACCCTGCTCGCGGCACCAGTCGCGCACCGCCACGATCGTCGGCCCCTCGTCGAGGATGTCGTCGACGAGGATTACCGGTCGCCCCTGCATGTCGCGCTCGGGACGGCGCAGCCAGTGCAGGCCGCCGCCGCGGGTGTCGCCGCGGTAGCGGGTGGCGTGCAGGTAGTCGAACTCGACGTCGAAGCCGAGCTCGAGCGCCAGCTCGGCGGCGAACAGCATGCCGCCGTGCATGATGGTCAGGTACAGCGGGCGCTGGCCGGCCAGGTCGCGGCGCAGCTCGCCCGCCATGCGCCGGGTGGCGGCGTGGATCGCGGCACGGTCGTGGACCAGCTCGGCATCGGCGAGCACGTCGTCGAGCAGCGGCGTCGGCGCGCTCATGCGCTGGCCTCCTGCAGCGGTCGCAGGGCGTCGCGAGCGCGCTGGTGCCGCGGGTCGGCGGAGAGGGCCAGCCAGTCCTGCTGGCGGCGGGCAGCCAGTCGGCCGACCACTTCAGCCTTGGCTCGCGCGCCCTCTGGCAGGCCGGCCAGGGCCTCGGGCACCAGGGAGGGCGTGCAGACCAGGACGATGTCGCAGCCGGCATCGAAGTGGGCGCGGATCCGCGCAGCCACGCCGCCCGCGGACTCCGCCGCCGCCATGCCGATGTCATCGCTGATCACCACGCCGGCAAAGCCCATCTCGCCGCGCAGGATGTCCTGGATCCAGCGTCGCGAGTAGCCGGCCGGCGCCGCATCGACCTCGGGATAGGTGACATGGGCGAGCATCACCGCATCGGCGTCGGCCTCGATGCCGGCCTGGAAGGGCAGCAGGTCCGCCTCGCGCAGAGCCTCCAGCGGACGTGGGTCGATGGCGGCGTCGAAATGCGTGTCCTCGCGCACCGAACCGTGTCCGGGGAAGTGCTTGAGGGTCGAGGCCATGCCGGCCGCGTGCATGCCGCGCAGGTAGGCCAGCGCAAGGCGCGAGACCTGGCGCGGATCGGCGGACAGCGCGCGGTCGCCGATGGCGAGGTTGCCGCGGCCGAGATCAACCACGGGCGCGAAGCTGAGATCAACACCACAGGCCAGCACCTCGCTGGCCATCAGCCAGGCGTGCTGTTCGGCGAGGGCCTCGGATTCGCCGGCGCTTTCCAGTGCGGCCAGCGGCGGCAGCGCGACGAAGCCGTCGTCGCGGAAGCGCTGCACCCGGCCGCCCTCCTGGTCGACGCAGATCACGATCGGCCGCTGCGCCGCGGCGCGCAGCTCGGCTACCAGTTCGATCAGCTGGCTGCGCGAGGCGAAATTGCGCGAGAACAGGATGACCCCGGCCACCGCCGGATGGGCCAGCCACTCGCGTTCGTTGTCGGCCAGCCGCTGGCCGTTGATGCCGATGATCAGCACTCAGCTCTCCTTGTCCGCACCCTTCCCCCAGAGGGAGAAAGGCTGTTGTGCCAGGGCGGAATTGTAGTAGCGCAGGTCGTGGGTGACCTCCTCGCCCAGCCAGGCCGGGCGCTCGAAGGCCTCGTCCTCGCTCTGCAGTTCGATCTCGGCCACCACGAGGCCGGCGTTCTCGCCTTCGAACTCGTCGATCTCCCACAGGTGTCCGGCGTGGGTGACGTAGTGCCGGCGCTTTGCGATGCGTCCGGGCAGGGCCAGCGCGTCCAGCATGTCCCGCGCCTCATCGACCGGCACGGCATATTCGAATTCGAGGCGCGAGGCACCGCCCTGCTTCGACTTGATGTTGAGGAAGGCGCCGCTGCCGGCGATGCGCACGCGCACCGAGGCGCGCTCGCCGCCGAGGTAGCCCTGGTCCATCGGCTCGCTGCGTTCGACAGCATCGCGCCAGGCCTCGCCGATGACCAGAAACTTGCGCTCGATCTCGATGCCCATGCTCAATCCCGCCCGAACAGCGCGATGCTCTCGACGTGCGCGGTGTGCGGGAACATGTCCATCACCCCCGCCGCGCGCAACCGATAGCCATGCTCGCGGACCAGGATGCCGGCGTCGCGGGCCAGCGAGCCCGGATGGCAGGAGACGTAGACCACGCGCGGGATCCGCGACAGCGGCAGCTGCGGGATGATGCCGTCGGCGCCGGTGCGCGGTGGATCGAGCAGCAGGCGGTCGTAGTCCGCGGCCAGCCAGTCGGCGCCGGCAAGCGGCTTGGACAGGTCGGCGGCGTGGAAGCTGACATTCGACAGGCCATTGCGCTGCGCGTTCTCGCGGGCGCGCTGGACGAGGCCCGCCTCGCCCTCGACGCCGACCACGGCAGCGGCGCGGCGGGCCAGCGGCAGGGTGAAGTTGCCGAGTCCGCAGAACAGGTCCAGCACGCGGTGCTGCGGCTGCAGGTCGAGCAGCTGCAGGGCCAGGGCGATCATCCGGTGGTTCATGCCGGCGTTGACCTGGACAAAGTCCAGCGGGCGGAACTCGAGGCTCAGGGCACCCTCGTCCAGCGCGAACTGCAGCGGCGGCGTCCCCGGATCAAGCGGCACCACCGAGTCATTGCCGCCCGGCTGCAGGTGGATGGCAAGACCGGTGCGCGCCGCGAAGGCCGACAGCGCCTCGCGGTCGGCGGCACTCAGCGGCTGCAGGTGGCGCAACACCAGGGCGGTCTGCGAATCCCCGGCGGCCACCTCGATCTGCGGCAGCTGCTCGCGGATCGACAGGCCCGAGACCAGCTCGGCCAGCTCGGCAAGGCGTTCGCCGACTTCCGGTACCAGCACTTCGCAGCGCTGGCAGTCGGCGATGAAGCGCGGGTCGGCCGCCTCGCGGAAGCCGACCAGCACGCGTTCCTTCTTGCGCACGTACTTGACGCCAAGGCGGGCCTTTCGCCGGTAGCCCCAGGGCGCGTCGGTCAGCGGGGGCAGCACCGACTCCGGCGTGACGTGGCCGATGCGCTCGAGGTTCTCCATCAGGACCCGCTGCTTGGCCGCGATCTGCGCGGCGGGGTCCATGTGCTGCAGGGCACAGCCGCCGCACAGGCCAAAGGCGGCGCACTTGGGCACCACGCGATCAGCGGACGCCTCCAGCACCTCGATGGTGCGGGCCTCGTCGAAGTTGCGCTTGCGCGAGACCAGGCTCGCCCGCACCCGCTCGCCGGGCAGCGCCCCGGCGACAAACACCGCCTTGCCGTCGATGCGCCCGACGCCACGTCCATCGTGGCTCAGATCCTGGATCTCCAGCTCAACCTCACGCGCCACGCCGGTTCCTGCTTCGCAAAACGGGCGCGGATTGTCTCAGAACCCGGCGCCCCGCGCATGGCGTTGGACGGCGGAGCGAGGACAGGCCGGCATGACCGGGAAAGGGCGGCAATGCGCGCTTTGGGCGCATATTTGCCGTTCGCCCTGGCCGGCGAAATGGGCCTTTGTTCTGGATCCAGAGCCAGATCAAGATCAACATCAAGGGCGTTTCGAACCGTCCTTCGGCCGGCCCGAGTCACTTCTCT
>NZ_JALNMH010000009.1 GCF_023156535.1 Pseudomarimonas salicorniae
GAAAGCTGCTCACCGCTGCCTGGACCCTCGTCAAAAGCCCAGAAAAGTACGACGGGAGCAGGCTGTTCCCGAGCCAAGAAATCGCTTGACAGGGAACAGAGTGTCTACATTCGGGTTTTGCGGAAGGTCTTCTTCGCGCCCTGATCTTCCCTTCCGCCCCGCCCCGCCCGGGGCTCATGCGGTCAGCGATTCGAGTTCGGCGAGGTAGGCAAGCGCCTCCTGCCGGTTGCCGCCGCACATCTCCCTGCTCGGCGCTAGGCTGCCGCACACGGCGGGGCGCTCGGGCCGCCCGAACAGGCGGCAGCGCAGCGCGTCGTCGAGCTGCACGCACGGCATGCCTGCCGGCTTGCCGTGCGGCATGCCGGGGATCGGCGAACTGATCGAGGGCGCGATGCAGCAGGCGGCGCAGGCGTCGCGGCAGCGCATCAGGCGTCGGGATCGAAGGGCTGCGCCTCGAGCACCGCGGCGAGCGGGATCGGTGCGAACAGGTGCGGGTAGAGATCCTGGCTGGCCGCGCTCCACTCGAACTGGAGATGGGTGCGCAGGGCTTCGGGATCGAGGCGCAGCCGGATCCTCGGGCCGCCTCCGCGCAGATGGCGCTCGACCACGCCGGGCACCTGCTCGGCGGTGGCGCAATGGATGAACCCTTCGCGGGCGTAGTCGGCGGGCACGTATTCGCCGCTGCGCTGGGCCCGCGCCCAGTCATCCGGGTGGGCGAAGTGGAACAGCGGGCCGCTGCGGCTGGAGGCCTCCACCCCGGGCAGCACCGCCGCCGCAGCCGCTTCGGTGGCCGGCGGGGCGCCGTCGCCCGGCGAGGAGTCGGATCCGGACATGCGGCTCAGTCCGCGGTCTGCAGCCTAGCGTGCTCGGCGCGCAGGCTGGCGTAAAGATCGTCCGTGTCCGGTCGCCGGCCGTGCCAGCGCTGGAAGGCCTCGGCGGCCTGCTCGACCAGCATGCCGAGTCCGTCGATGGCGGCCTCGGCCTTGGCCGCGCGGCCCCAGGACAGGAAGGGCGCCGCGGCCTCGCCGTAGTTCAAGTCCACAACGACGAAGCGCGGCGACGCGAGCCCGAACGGCAGCTTCAGCGCGCCGCCATGGCGGGTCGCCGAGGTGGCGTTGATCACCAGTTCGAAGTCGCCCAGCGCTTCCAGGTCTTCCCAGTAGCGCGAGGCCACGCGACCCGGCGCGTCGAGCAGGTCGACCAGCCGGTCGGCGCGCTCGGCGCTGCGGTTCACCACCACCATCTTGTCGATGCCGGCCTCCAGCAGCGCCGGCGCCACGCCGCGCGCCGCACCGCCCGCCCCGAGCAGCAGGGTGCGTCGGCCGCGCAGGTCGAGCCGATGGCGATCGGTGAGGTCGCGGACCAGCCCGGCGCCATCGGTATTTTCACCGTGCCAGCCATGGTCGGTGCGGATCAGGGTGTTGACCGACTGCGCGCGGCGCGCGGCCGGGCTGAGGTCGGCGCAAAGCCCGAAGGCGGCCTCCTTCAGCGGCAGGGTGACATTGCCGCCGACCCCGCCCGCCTCGGCGAAGCGGTCGAGGGCCGCCTTGAAGTCGTCCGGCGCGGTGTCGACCGCCCGGTATTCCATGTCGATGCCCAGGTCGCGGGCGAAGGCGCGGTGGATGCGCGGCGACAGGGTGTGGGTGACCGGATGCCCGAACAGCGCGAACTGCTTGCTCATGCCGCTTCCTCCTTTAGCCACGTGGCCGCGTCCAGCGCGAAATAGGTGAGGATGCCATCAGCGCCTGCGCGCTTGATGCAGCGCAGCGCCTCCAGCGCGCAGGCGCAGCCGTCGATCCAGCCGCGCTCGCCGGCCGCCTTGAGCATCGCGTACTCGCCGCTGACCTGATAGACGAAGGTGGGAGCGCCAAAGCGCTCCTTCACCCTGCGCACGATGTCGAGATAGGGCAGGCCCGGCTTGACCATGACCATGTCGGCGCCTTCCTGCAGGTCCAGTTCGACCTCGCGCAGCGCTTCGTCGCTGTTCGCCGGGTCCATCTGGTAGGTGTATTTGTTGCCCTTGCCGAGATTGGCCGCCGAGCCGACCGCATCGCGGAACGGGCCGTAGAAGCTCGAGGCGTACTTGGCCGAGTAGGCGAGGATCCGCGTGTGGATGTGCCCTGCCTGCTCTAGCGCCTCGCGAATCGCGCCGATGCGTCCGTCCATCATGTCCGAGGGCGCGACCACATCGGCACCGGCCTCGGCATGCGAGAGCGCCTGGCGGACGAGGGCTTCGACCGTCTCGTCGTTGAGCACGTAGCCGGACGCGTCGACCAGGCCGTCCTGGCCGTGCGAGGTGTAGGGATCGAGCGCCACATCGGTGATCACGCCGAGCTCGGGGAAACGCTGCTTGAGCGCGCGGACCGCGCTCTGCGCCAGTCCATCCGGATTCCACGCCTCGCGTCCATCAAGGCTCTTGTCTCCGGATAACACCGGAAACAGGGCCAACGCCGGCACCTTCAGCGCCACCGCCTGCTCAGCGGTACGCAGCAGATCATCCATGCCCAGCCGGCGGATCCCCGGCATCGAACCCACGTCGACGCTCTGCGCGTGCTCGTGGACGAAGACCGGGTAGATCAAATCGTCGGCGGCGAGGCGCGTCTCGCGCATCAGGCGACGGGAGAAGTCGTCGCGGCGCATCCTCCGCGGCCGGGTCGACGGGTAGCCCATGGCAGCTCCATTGCGATGACTGATCGCAGTGTACCGCGGGCCAGCTTCATCGGTCCGCGAGGACGCCGCCCCGGGATGGCCGCGCTATGCTCTCGGCTCGGGGCGGAAAGGGAGCGATCGACATGGGCACGATGGGCAGTCACGCCAACGGCTCGCCGGCGTGGTTCGAGCTGGCCACCACCGACCAGACCGGCGCCAAGGCCTTCTACCAGGCGCTGATGGGCTGGAGCCACCAGGACCACCCGATCAGCGACGACCAGCACTACACCATCTTCGAGGGCGACGGCGCCGAGGTCGCAGCCGCCTACACGATGATGCCCGAGCAGGCCGAGAGCGGCATGCCGCCGCACTGGGACATCTACTTCCAGGTCGCCGACGTCGATGCCAGCGTCGAGAAGGCCCGGGCGCTGGGCGGCCAGGTAGTGGTCGAGCCCGCAGAAGTCATGGAGCACCTGCGCATGGCGGTGCTCAGTGACCCACAGGGCGCGCTGTTCTGCCTGATGCAGCCGCGCCAGCACACCGGCGTCGGCAAGCTGCGCCAGCCGCACAGCGTGACCTGGGTGGAGCTCGCCACCAGCGATCTCGACGCCGCCCGCAGCTTCTACGGTGAGCTGTTGGGCTGGACGCTCACCGAGCACCCCGGCGCGCCGGTGGCCTACCGCATCGTCGAAACCGCGGACGGCCGGGTCGGCGGCCTGATGCAGATGACCGAGGAGTGGGGCGACATTCCCCCGCATTGGTCGATCTACCTGCAGACGCCCGATATCCAGTCCAGCGTGGCCACTGCCACCGCCCAGGGCGCCAAGCTCAATGTGCCGATCTTCCCGGCGCCGGGGGTCGGCCAGATCGCCCAGCTTTCCGACCCGTCGGGGGCCTGGTTCTATCTGATCCAGCCGGAGGCAGCCGCAGGCTGAACGAGTGCGGAGTAGGCAACCCTGGTCGTGCGAGCCGCTGGAGGCATGAGGGAGGCGCTCACCAACGCGCCGATCTCCAGTGCGCAGACCGGTGTCGGATCATCTCCACTCGAAGCGTCTGGGAGCCGTTCGTGCTGAGGTATCGAAGCACGAACGGCCTACGCCACCGCAGGGTTCGCCCTTCGATACCTCGGGGTGAACGGCAGGCCTGCCGGCGGCAAGAGATGTCAAACGTCCGCCGCCATGCGGGTGAACCCGTGGACGCCATGCCTAGGTAACTGCCGCCTCGCGCACTGTCTCCAGCAACCAGGCGATGAACTGCTGGGCGTCGTCGCCGAGCCGCACCGCCTCGGGGTAGACGAGGTAGTAGCTGAAGCGCCCGGGCAGCACCGGCCCGGGCAGGCGCGCGAGATCGCCGCGCTGCAACCAGGGCTGGACGATGCGCTCGCGGGCCAGCGCCGCGCCCAGCCCGCAGGCAGCCGCGCGAAAGGCGTCGGTGCTGTCGCTGAAGACCAGGGCCTCGATCGCGTCGAGGTGGCCGAGGCCGGCCGCGCGCATCCAGTCCGGCCAGCCCTGTCGGGACAGGTCGGCGATCAGCGGCATCGCCGCCACCTGCTCCACCGTTGCAATGCGCTGGCCCTCGATCAAAGCGGGCGAAGCCACCGCGAACAGGGTCTCGTCCAGCAGCAGCTGGGCCTGCAAACCGGGCCACTGGCCGCCTCCGTGGCGGATACCAAGGTCCGGCCCGGAGTCGTCGAAGCGGGTCAGCGCCGCCTCGGTCTCGATCCGCAGACGAATGCCGGGGTGCCGCTCGCGGAAGCCGGCAAGGCGCGGAACCAGCCATCCCTGGGCGAAGGAATGCAGGGTCGTGATGCGCAGCGGAGGCCGCGCCTTGCGTTCGCCGCGCAGGCCGCGCAGGGCGGCGGCGACGTCGGCGAAGGCGCTGCCCGCGGCGTCGGCGAGACGTCGACCCTCGGCGGTGAGGGTGACGCCGCGGGCGTGGCGCTGGAACAGGCTCAGTCCCAGCCGTTGTTCAAGGCGCCGGACGTGGTGGCTGACCGCGCTGGCGGTCAGGTGCAGCTCCTCCGCGGCCCGGGCGAAGTTCTGGTGGCGTGCAGCCGCCTCGAAGGCGGTCAGGGGGACCAGCCAGTCACCGCGCAGGGACATGATCAGCCTCAAATCTGGCTTGTGTCTGTCGCTCACGCTACGCGCTTGTATCAGGACGGAGCAAGCGCAGAATGCACACATTCCCACCGCATCCCTGCGTGTTCACCATGAGTCAGGCTCAAGCCACCCTGCCCCCCGTCGAAGAACTCGCCAGCCGTGATTGGCGGACCCCCTTCGAGCTCTGCCTGCTCGGCGCGATCTGGGGCGCCTCCTTCATGCTGATGCGCGTGGCCGCGCCCGAATTCGGCGCGGTGCCGCTGGTCGAGCTGCGCCTGGCCTCCGGGGCGCTGATCCTGCTGCCTTTCCTGATCGCCGAGCGACGGCGCTTCCCGGCCCGACTGTGGCCGACCCTGGCCCTGATCGGCTGCATCAACTCTGCTGGCCCGTTCGTGCTGTTCGCCTTCGCCGCCAAGCTGGCGCCGGCCGGCATCGGTGCGATCTGCAACGCCATGACCGTGCTGTTCACCGCGCTGATCGCGGCCCTGTTCTTCGGCGAGCGGATCGGCTGGCGTCGGGCGATCGCGCTCGGCACCGGGTTCGCCGGCGTCGCCATCCTGGCCAGCGCCCGGATCGAGGGCGCAGCGGTGGGTCTTGCCGTCGCCGCCGGCACCTTCGCCTCCTTCCTCTACGGGATCGGCGCCAATCTGGTCCGTAAGCACCTGACCGGCATGCCGCCGGCGGCCGTCGCCGCCGCCACCCTGTCCTGCGCTTCGCTGGCCACCCTGCCCTTCGCCGCCGCCAACTGGCCGCAGGTCAATCCCTCGCTGCAGGCCTGGGGCGCCGCCCTCCTGCTCGGCGTGGTCTGCACCGGCCTTGCCTTCGTCGTCTTCTACCGGCTGATCAAACGGGTCGGCGCCTCGCGCGCGGTGGTGGTGACCTACCTGATCCCGCTGTTCGGCGTGCTCTGGGCCTGGAGCCTGCTTGGCGAGCCGATCACCCTGACCATGCTGGTCGCCGGCCTGCTGATCGTCGGCAGCGTCGCGCTGAGCCAGCGGCGCCCCGTGTAAACGCCGCGGCCGCGGTGCCTGGCTTGCTCCGCGGTCAGTAAAAGGCCTCGGCCAACCTCTAGCGGATCGAGGCCGGAAGTCTCGACGATGCGATTGACCAGGCTCGCCGGATTACGCCGGTCGACCCCGGCCCCGGCAGGACCCGAGCAACCCGTCCGATCGGCGAAGCGCAATGCTTCCCCGGTGATCGGGAGCGGAGCCACCGCGCGGGCGCGCGACAAGCGTCGGCCCAGCCACTAAGCTGAGCCAGCCAGCGCGGCATCGCGCGCTTTTGGAACTGCCCCATGTCGAGACCGCTGGGCTTGGCCCTGACCGGCCTGCTGCTTGCCACCCCCCTGCAGGCAATCGCCCAGGCCGAGCTGCCGCACATCAACTACGAGAACCATCCGCAGCGCGCGCTCGACATCAGCCCGGATGGCCGCTGGTTGGCGGTCGCCCATACCGCCGACGCCCGGGTCCAGCTATTCCGGCTCACCCGTCACGGCCCGGTGGCTGCCGGCCACGTCAAAGTCGGTCTCGACCCGGTCGCAGTACGCTTTCGCGGCAACGACGAGCTATGGGTCGCCAACCACATCTCGGATTCGATCAGCATCATCGAGCCCTCCAGCCGCAGGCTGCTGCGCACCCTGCAGACCGGCGATGAGCCCTTCGATATCGCGTTTGCCGGAGGGCGTGCCTTTGTCAGCTGCTCTCAGGTCAACGAGGTCTGGGTGTTCACGGCCGACGACCCCGACGCGCCGCCGCGTGTGCTGCCGATCGACGCCGAAGATCCTCGGGCGCTCAGCGTCAGCCGCGATGGCGGCACGGTCGCCGTGGCCATCTTCGAGTCCGGCAACGGCAGCACCGCCCTCGGCGGCGGCCTCGACGGCGACATGATCCTCGCCGTGCCCAACGTGGTCAGCGACGCCCGTGGCCCCTACGGCGGCATCAATCCGCCGCCCAACGACGGCGCCGTCTTCGATCCGCCTCTCGATCCCAGCGCCACGCCGCCCCGGGTCGGTCTGATCGTCCGCCAGGACGGACAGGGCAAATGGCGCGACGACAACGGAGCCGACTGGTCGCCCCTGGTCGACGGCGAGCTTGCCGACGCCTCCGGGCGCCGAGCCGGCTGGTCCCTTCCGGACCGAGACCTCGCCCTGATCGATGTCGATCAGCTGACCATCTCCTACGTCAGCGGCCTGATGAACGCAGGCATGGCGCTGGCCACGCAACCGCAGAGCGGCGAGTTCACTCTGGTCGGCACCGACGCCCGCAACCAGATCCGCTTCGAACCCAAACTCAATGGCCGCTTCCTCGAGGTCAAACTGGCCCGGGTGAATGCCGATGCCGGCCCGCGTTCGATCACCGACCTCAACCCGCACGTCGACTACGCCCGGCCCCGTCTGCCCGCGGACCAGCGAGGCCTGTCCCTTGGCGACCCGCGGGGAATCGCCTGGAGCGCTGATGGCCAGCGCGGCTGGATCAGCGGCATGGGCTCGAACAACGTGGTCCCGATCCGTGCGGACGGCAGCCGCTCGGGACCGCCGATCGAGGTCGGTGAGGGACCCACCGGCATCATCCACGACGCGGTGCACGACCGGGTCTATGTCTGGAACCACTTCGAGGCCAGCCTTTCGGTCATCGACCCCGGCGCCGGAGCCGAACTGCAGCGCATCGACGTCTTCAATCCCCTGCCCGCCGCGATCCGCGAGGGACGACCGTTCCTCTACGACACCCGGCGCACCTCGGGCCAGGGCCAGGTTTCCTGCGCCTCCTGCCATATCGACGCGCGCATGGACCGGCTGGCCTGGGACCTCGGCGATCCGTCACAGCCGCCGGCGGCTTTCGATCAGAACTGCGTCACCGACCGCGGCACGGCCTGCGAGGATTTCCACGCCATGAAGGGGCCGATGACCACGCAGACCCTGCAGGACATCATCGGCCACGAGCCCCACCACTGGCGCGGCGACCGCGCTGGCATCGAGGCCTTCAACCCGGCCTTCGAAGGCCTGCTCGGCGACGACGGGCTGCTGAGCGCCGCGGACATGCAGCGCTTCGAGGACTTCCTTGCCACCATCACCTACCCGCCCAACCCGTTCCGCGGGCTGCGCAATCAGCTACCCACCTCCCTGCCCCTGCCAGGACACTTCAGCTCCGGCCGCTTCACCACCGCCGGACAGCCCCTGCCGCCCGGCAACGCCGAGCGCGGCCTGCAGCTCTTCACCATGGGCTTCCTCGACCCGCCGTTCCAGTGCGCGAACTGCCACACGCTTCCCACCGGCATGGCGGCAAACGGACCCATGTTCGCCCTCGGCGGCATCCTCGCCGGGGGCAGCGTGATGGCCACCGGACCGCATGGTGAGAACCACCTGGGCATCGTCTCCACCGACGGCTCCACCAACGTGTCGATCAAGGTGCCGCAGCTTCGCAACCAGTACGAGAAGGTCGGCTTCGAGCTGACCCAGGCAGAGAGCCGCGCGGGCTTCGGATTCCTGCATGACGGCTCGATCGACTCCCTCTCGCGCTTCTTCTCGGCCAGCGTGTTCACCACCCGCGGCGAGCAGGACATCGCCGACCTCGTCGCCCTGACCCTCGCTTTCTCGGGCAGCGAATTCAGCCTGCCCAACCCGGCGCTGGGTGCACCGGCGCCGCTATCCAAGGACAGTCATGCGGCGGTCGGGCGTCAGGTCGAATGGTCCGGTGGGCCGCCCGAGGGTGATGTGGCGACGCTGCTCAACGAGACACGTCTGGGCCGGATCGGCCTGGTTGCCCTGCGCGCCGGGCTGCACTTCGCCTACGACTCCGCGAGCGGTCGCTGGCGCCCGGACAACGGCGGGGAGACGCTGGATACCGAGCAGCTGACGACCGGCGCCAGCGCGGCCCAGCCGCTGCGGCTCACCGCCCTGCCGACCGGCCTGGCCGAGCGGCTTGGCATCGACCGCGACGGCGACGGCATCGCCGATGCCGCCGAACTGGCCCAGGGCTCCAACCCCGCCGACGCCGAAAGCCGCGCCCTCCGTGGCGTGGCCGGCCTGTGGTTCAACCCGGACCGCGAGGGCCACGGGTTCGACCTTGAACACATCGGTTCGCTCAGCGCGGTGACCTGGTACACGTATGAGGAGGACGGCACCCCGGTCTGGTACCAGGGCGTTGGCGAGCGCGGCAATCCAACGCGCATCCCGCTGTTCCGCTACCGTCGCGGCAGCGATGGCACGGCCAGCGGCACCGAGGTCGGCGAATTGGTGCTGCGCTATGAGTCGGCAAGCCGGCTGCAGTTCGACTGGCGACTCGGCGAGCGCAGCGGCAGCGAGCCCATGCAGCCCCTGCTGCGCGGCGAGACGGCGCCGGCGCCGGACCGCACCGGGATCTACTTCGATCCATCCGAGCCCGGCTGGGGCCTCAGCATCACCACCGAAGGCGATGTCCGCGGCGCGTTGCTCTACTACTACGCCAGCAACGGCGAGCCGCGCTGGGCGCTGGGATTGGGCGACAACCGGGTCGACGCGGAACAGGTCGCCCTGCTCGGCTTCCGAGGCTTCTGCCCGGCCTGCCCGGCCGGCCCGGTGACCAGCAGCGCGCTCGGCTCGCTGGACTGGCGCTTCGATGGCGGACGCGAATTCCTGCTGCATACCGATATCGGCGGCAACGATCCGTGGCAGCGCAGCGCGGCGCAGCTCGCCCCGCTGTCCGACCCGGCCTTCGATCCGCGCTGGAGGTAGCGCTCTAGGCCAGCAGCTTCAGGCCGACGCCGGGCTCGGTCACCAGCCAGCGCGGCGCAGTGGCGCTGTCGCCGAGCTTCTGTCGCAGCCGGCCGACCACGATGCGCAGATAGTGGGTGTCGTGGCTGTGACTGTCGCCCCAGACCTCGCGCAGCAGCTGCGGCTGGGTCACCACGCGGCCTGCGTGCCGTGCCAGCACGGCCAGCAAGGCGAACTCCTTGCGGGTAAGGCTGACCGCCACGCCGTCGACGCTGACCTCGCGCCGTGCCGGGTCGATCCGCAGCCCCCGGTATTCGTACGCCGCCGGTCCTTCCTCCCCGGCCGGCCGGCTACGCAGCAGGGCCCGCACCCGGGCCATCAACTCCTGTACGCCGAAGGGCTTGGTGACGTAGTCGTTGGCCCCGGCGTCCAGCGCAGCGACCTTGTCCGACTCGTCGGCACGGACGGTCAGCATGATCACCGGCACCGTCGACCACTCCCGAAGGGCTGCCAGCACCTCCAGGCCGTCCCGGTCCGGCAGGCCCATATCGAGAACAACCAGGTCGGCGCCGTTGAGCGCCAGAGCCTCCAGGCCCTCCTGGCCACTGCGCGCCAGCTGCACGCAGTAGCCCTGGGCGCGAAGGCCGATCTCGAGGAAACGGCGGATCTGCGGCTCGTCGTCAACAACCAGAATGCGCGCGGCGCGCTGCTCCGGCGGACTCATCCCGGCACCTCTTCAAGCAAGGGCAGGCTGACCCGGAAGCAGCTCCCCTGGCCATCCTCGCGTCCGTGCACGGTGACCTCACCGCCGTGCGCGCCGACCATGCCGCGGCAGATGGTCAGGCCAAGCCCGGTACCCTGCCGCCCTCTATCTCCACGTTCCACCGAATGGAAGAAGTCGAAGATGCGTTCACGCTCGGATTCGGGTACGCCAGGCCCGCGGTCGAGCACCTCGATGACCAGCAGGTCAGGCCGCCGCAGGCCCGCGCGGACCAGCACCGGCTCGTCGGGCGGCGAGAACGACTGCGCGTTCTCCAGGATGTTGAACAGAGCCTGCTCGATCAGTGCCGCATGTACCCAGATCGGTGGCATTCCGCCCTCCAGTTCGATCTCAACCTGTGCCCCTGGGCGCTGGCGATGGGCGCGGGCCACTACCGCGCCAACCAGTTCGTCGACCCCGATCCAGTCGCGTTTCAGCGGCAGGGTCTGGTGGCCCAGGCGGGTCATGTCGAGCAGATTCTGGATGTAGCGATCGAGCCGCTCTCCTTCTTCGCGGATGGTCTCGAGAAGGCTGCGCCGGTCCTCGGCGCCCAGCTCTTCCGAATAGCTCTCGAGCGTGCCGGCGGCCCCGATAATGCCGGACAGGGGGCTGCGAAGATCGTGGGAAACCGAGGCCAGCAGGGCGCTGCGCAACCGCTCGGTTTCGTTGGCGACGCGCTGGTCATTGAGCGCCCGGGCCAGTTGCAGGCGCAGCAGGGCTTGGGCGACGTCCATGGCCAGGGCCTCGGCCAGGGCGCGCTGACCGCGGCCTAGCCGCGGCAGGCCGCCGTCATGGTCGCGCAGGGCCAGGAAACCTATCGGCCCGTCTGGCCCCGGCAGCGGGAGAGTCTCCGTGCCCTCCGCGACCGGTGACCCGTGTGCATCGACGGTGCGCGCCTCGACGCCAAGCTGGTCGGCGAACACGCGGTGCGCCGCCTCCATTACCGCCGCTTCATCGTCTGCCCCGAGCAGGATGCGTCCCAGCGCCTGGCGGGCCACGGCCCGCTGCCGCGCCTCATCGAGCGCCGCCACCTGTTGCGCAAGGCGCGAGGCGAGACGCCCGGCAAACAGGGCCGACAGCAGGAAGGCCAGGCCGGTCACCCAGCCCGCCTGGCTGCCGATGTGCAGCGAGTAGCGAGGCTCGATGAAGAGCACGTTGTAGGCGATGAATCCGACCAGGGCAGCAGCAACCGCCGGCACGGTGGAGCTGCGTGAAGCGCCGAGGAGCACGCCGAGCAGGATCACCAAGGAGGGCTCGGACAGCCCAAGCCAGCGCTCGCCGAGCAGAGCCGCGGCGATGCCCAGCAGCGTGATCCCGAGCGGCACGAGAAGCAGGCGGCTGGATGGGGATCGGTCTGCTGCGAAGGAGTGCATGCGCCCCATTGTGCGGCCTGTCGCCCCCCTGCCGGCGCAGGAGCACGATCCTCCGAGAAGATTTTACGGTCGCTTTACGCGACCGGTCGGAGGCAGGCCCTGCGCGTTGCGCCCCCACCCCGACACTGGACCGGCCAGCCCCGCGTTGCACTGCGTCGATCGCCGCCATGTCCCTTTCACTCGAGCCGAGCCTGGTCACCCCCACCGCGCGCGCAGCCCGCCAGTCCTTGCAACGCTGGCGCACGCTGGCGCGCATCCTGGGCATGATCGTCGCCCTGAGCGCCCTGTCGAAGCTGCCCTCGCTCGGTTACGCCCTGCTCTACGAATCAGGCACCGCCTGGATCTTCGCCAACAGCCTGATGGCGAGCACGGCGGCCGGCTGCCTGCTGTGGTGGCCGAACCGGCACGTCGCTTACGACCTGCGCCTGCGCGACGGCTTCCTGGTCGTCACCCTGAGCTGGAGCGCGGCAACCCTCGCTTCGGCCTGGCCGCTAATGCAGGCGCCCCTGGCGCTCGGCTTCAGCGGCGCCGTCTTCGAGGTGATGTCCGGGCTTACGACGACGGGTTCCACCGTGATCAGCGGGCTGGACGACCTCCCACGCTCGATTCTCCTGTACAGGCAGGTACTGCAGTTCGTCGGCGGGATGGGCATCGTGATCCTCGCGGTCGCCATCCTGCCGATGCTGAAGGTGGGCGGTACCCAGCTGTTCAGGGCCGAGAGCACAGGCCCCAGCCGTGACACCAAGCTGACCCCGCGCATCGCCGGCACGGCCAAGGCGCTCTGGCTGGTCTATGCCGGACTGACCACGCTGTGCGCGCTGGCCTACTGGATCGCCGGCATGGACCTGTTCGACGCCGTCGGCCACGCCCTGGCGACTACTTCCACGGGCGGCTTCTCCACCCACGATGCGGCCTTCGGCGAGTGGGACAGCCCCCTGATCGAGGGCGTCGCCGTGCTGTTCATGACCCTGGGAGGGGTCAATTTCGCCCTGCATTTCTCTGCCTGGCGATCCGCCAGCCTGCAGCCCTACGCCGAGGATTCGGAGCTGCGCGCCTACCTGCGCATCCTGCTCGCAGTCGGGGCCCTGGTCGGGCTGGTTCTGCTGCTGAGCGGACACATTCCGCAGGCTTTCGATGCGTTCCGCTTCGGGCTGTTCATGGTCGTCTCGGTGATGACGACCACTGGCTTCACCCCTTCCGATTTCCATCAGTGGCCCCCGCTGGCGGCCATGCTGGTGATGATCGTCGGAGTCATCGGCGGCTGCTCCGGATCGACCGTCGGCGGACTGAAGGTGGCCCGGGTGCAAATGGCCTTTCGCCAGGGGTGGCGCGAGGTACGGCAACTCATCCATCCGCGCGGACAGTTCCTCGTGACCATGGGCGGTCAGCGGGTCTCGGAGAGCGTCGTGCTCTCGGTCGGCGGCTTCATCACCCTGTGGATGGCCTGTTTCATGCTGGTGCTGCTGGCCTTCGTCGCCTGTGGCCTCGACCCGTTGTCCGCCTTCGGCGCCACCGTGGCCACCATCGCCAACGTCGGGCCGGGCCTGGGCGAGGTGACCTTTACCTTCGCCACGGTCGGCGAGCCCGCGCTTTGGGTCGGCACCGTGTCCATGCTGCTGGGGCGACTGGAGGTGTTCTCCATCCTGGTCCTGCTGACCCCGATGTTCTGGCGCGAATGAGCCTCACAACGTGGCCCCGGCAAATAGCCCGATGAGGCCGCCTGAACGGCACCGGGGAATGGAGCCCGGGCTCGACACGGTCTGGGGCTATAATGGGCGGCTATCCCGCCCGCTGCCCGCGCTCTGACGCGTCCCTTGCCATGTCCATCCAGAACCTCCGCAACATCGCCATCGTCGCCCACGTCGACCACGGCAAGACCACCCTCGTCGACCAGCTGCTGCGGCAGTCGGGCACCTTCAGCGAGCGCGCCCAGGTGGCGGATCGAGTGATGGACAGCAACGATCTGGAGAAGGAGCGTGGCATCACCATCCTCTCCAAGAACACGGCGATCCGCTGGAAGTCGCCGAACGGCGAGGAGTACCGGATCAACATCGTCGACACCCCGGGCCATGCCGACTTCGGCGGCGAGGTCGAGCGAGTGCTGTCGATGGTCGATTCCGTGCTGATCCTGGTCGACGCCATGGACGGCCCGATGCCGCAGACCCGCTTCGTGACCCAGAAGGCGTTCGCGATGGGCTTCAAGCCGATCGTGGTGGTGAACAAGGTGGACCGTCCGGGCGCACGGCCGGATTGGGTGGTCAATCAGACCTTCGACCTGTTCGACCGTCTGGGCGCCACCGACGAGCAGCTGGACTTCACCGTGGTCTATGCCTCGGCGCTCAACGGCTATGCCGGCATGGAGCCCGATGTGCGCTCGGGCGACATGACGGCCCTGTTCCAGACCATCGTCGACAAGGTCAGCCCGCCGCCGGTCGAGTCGGAAGGCCCGTTCCAGATGCGCGTCACCTCGCTGGACTACAACAACTACGTCGGCATCATCGGCGTCGGCCGCATCCAGCGCGGGCGGATCAAGCCGAACACCCAGATCACCGTGATCGACCGCGACGGTGGCAAGCGCCAGGGCAAGCTGCTCCAGGTGCTTGGCTTCCACGGGCTCGAGCGCCACGAAGTCGCCGAAGCCCAGGCCGGGGACATCGTGGCCGTGTCGGGCATCGAGAAGCTCGGCATTTCCGAGACACTGTGCGACCCGTCCGCTCCCGAGCAGTTGCCCGTGCTGACGGTCGACGAGCCGACCATCAGCATGACCTTCCAGGTGAACGACTCGCCGTTCGCAGGCCAGAAGGAGCACAGCGGCGGCAAGTTCCTCACCTCACGCCAGCTGCGTGACCGCCTGACTCGCGAGACACAGCACAACGTTGCACTGAAGGTCGAGGACACGGACGACGCCGACAAGTTCAAGGTCTCCGGTCGCGGCGAGCTGCACCTGTCGATCCTGATCGAGACCATGCGCCGCGAGGGTTACGAGCTGGCCGTATCGCGCCCCGAGGTCATCATCCGCGAAATCGACGGACAGCCGCAGGAGCCCTACGAGCAGCTCGTGGTCGACCTTGAAGAGCAGTACCAGGGTGGCGTGATGGAAAAGCTCGGCACCCGCAAGGCCCTGCTGCAGAACATGGAGCCGGACGGCAAGGGGCGCGTGCGCCTCGAGTTCATCATTCCGGCGCGCGGCCTGATCGGCTTCCAGACCGAGTTCCGCACCCTGACCGCCGGCACCGGCCTGCTGTTCCACGTCTTCGACCATTACGGGCCGAAGGCGGAAGGCGCCATCGCCAAGCGGCCCAACGGCGTGCTCATCTCCAATGGTACGGGGCCGTCGCCCGCCTACGCGCAGTTCGCCATGCAGGAGCGCGGCCGCCTAATGATCGAGCCGCTCGAGGAGATCTACGAGGGCCAGATCGTCGGTATCCACTCCAAGGACAACGACCTCACCGTCAATGCCCTGCGCGCCAAGCAGCTCACCAACTTCCGCGCATCCGGCAAGGACGACGCCCTGGCCCTCACGCCGCCGGTGCGGATGAGCCTTGAGCAGGCGCTGGAGTTCATCGACGACGACGAGCTGGTCGAGATCACCCCCAAGGCGATCCGCCTGCGCAAGAAGCTGCGTACCGAGGTCGACCGCAAGCGCGCCTCGCGCGCCGCCTGATCCGGCACCTGGCCGACAGCCGCGGTTCACCGCGGCTGTCGCTACACTGCGGCATGCCCCAGTTCCCGATGCGCTGGCTCCCGCTGTTGCTGCTGGCCGCCGCCCTGCCCGCGCGTGGTGAGGGCGTGCTGGGCGAGCGATTCTCGCTCGCTTTCGGCGGCTTCCAGAACACCCTGACCCTGCAGGGACGCGTCGACGACGCCGTCGTCGAAGGCACCGAGATCGACTTCAACGACGAGTTCGCCTTCGACAACCGGCGCAGGCTTGATCTCGCCGAACTGCGCTTCCGCGCCTTCGACCGCCATGAGTTCGGGATCAAGGCCTTCCGCGACGCCCGCGAGCGCCGTTCGATCCTGAGTGAGACGCTTCGCTTCGATGATCAGGAATTCCTGGTCGACGCCGAGGCCGTCGGCCGGGTGAGCTTTCGCAGCCTGGAGTTCGACTACACCTGGTGGGCCTGGCACGACAGGGACCAGGCCGTGGGCCTGCAGCTCGGCGTCATCCGCTTCGGTGCGTCGCTTTCCATCCGCGGCCGGGTCGCGGTGGATGGCCAGGGTGAGGCCGAAGGCCGGGCCGCTGTCAGCGATCGCTTCTTCGTGCCGCTGGCCGGCATCGCCTGGCGCCGCCAGCTCGGGCCCCACTGGCGACTGGAGGCCGAGGCGCGCTACCTGCGGCGCAGCTATCGCGGCATCGAGGGCGAGGCGCTGTCCGGCCATATCGGGCTGGAATGGCTGCTCGGCCGCCACCTGAGCCTGGTCGGTCAGTACGGCTACACCGAGGTCGACGTCGAACAGGACGAACTCGACCTCGCCGGCAAGCTCGAGGTCGGATTCAAGGGCCCGCAGGCCCTGCTTCGGCTGCGCTTCTGAGCGCCCCTCAGCCGGCCCGCTTGCGCACGATCAGCATGGCAAGCTCCATCGACTGCTCATAGTTGAGCCGCGGATCCACGGTGGAGCGGTAGGCCCGCGCCAGATCCACCTCGGTCAGCTCGCGCGCGCCGCCGAGGCACTCGGTCACGTCCTCACCGGTCAGCTCCAGGTGCACACCGCCCAGGCGTGTGCCGGCCGCGGCATGGATGTCGAAGGCCGCATCCAGCTCGCCACGGATGTTCTCGAAGCGCCGCGTCTTGTAGCCGTTTCCGGTGCTCTCGGTGTTGCCATGCATCGGATCGGCCACCCAGAGGACGCGACGGCCCTCGCGACGCACGCATTCCAGCAGCTTCGGCAGGTGCGCCTCGACCTTATCCCTGCCCATGCGATGGATCAGGGTGAGGCGACCGGGCTCATCCTGCGGGTTGAGCGCGTCGACCAGACGGATCAGCTGCTCGGGCGTCACCGAGGGACCGATCTTGACCGCGATCGGATTGCGCACGCCGCGCAGGTACTCGACGTGGGCGCCATCGACATCCGCGGTGCGCATGCCGATCCACGGGAAGTGGGTGGAAAGATTGAACCAGCCCCACTGGCGCGGCACCTGCCGGGTCAGGCACTCCTCGTAGTGGAGCAGCAGGGCCTCGTGCGAGGTGAAGAACTCGACCCGGTTGAGGTTGTGGATCGACTCGCCCGACAGCGTCTCCATGAAGCGCACGGCGTCACCGATGGCATCGACCCGCCGCTGGTACTCCTGGGCCAGCGGCGAATGCGCCACCCAGGCCAGGTCCCAGTACTCGGGGTGGTGCAGGTCGGCGAACCCACCATCCATCAGCGAGCGAACGAAGTTCATGGTCATCGCCGAGCGCGAGTGACCCTCGATCATCCGACGTGGATCCGGCAGGCGGGCGGCCTCGGTAAAGGCCGGCGCATTGATCAGGTCGCCGCGATAGCTGGACAGGGTGATCCCGTCGCGGGTCTCCGTATCGGCCGAGCGCGGCTTGGCGTACTGGCCGGCAAAGCGCCCGACCCTGACCACCGGCAAGCGCATCCCGTGCACCAGGACCACGCTCATCTGCAGCAGCACCTTCAGCCGGTTCGAAATCAGTCCCGACTCGCAATCGGCAAAGCTCTCGGCGCAGTCGCCCCCCTGAAGAAGGAAGCGGCGCCCCTCCTGGGCTTCCGCCAGCTGGCGTTTCAGCGAGAGGATTTCCCAGGAAGTGACCAGCGGCGGCAGCTGGGACAGCTCTGCACGCGCCTGGGCCAGCGCATCGGCATCTGGATAGGTGGGCTGCTGCAGCGCCGTACACCGGTGCCAGCTCGAAGGGGCCCAGTTTTCCGGCAGCATGACGGGCTGGGGTCCTACATCCTTGGCATTCATGGCGATTCGATTGGTGCGGTGCATCACCGCATGATGCCACAGGCCCGCGCACCCGCAACCGTTGCCTCGGCAAGCTTTGCCGGGCGCGGGGGAATATGTAGATGCGCCACCATCAGTCGGCGTCGCGCGCTCGGAACAGGGCAAACAGCACAAGGGCGGCCAGCAGCAGGTACCAGATCAGCGTCCAACCGGGCATCGAGATTCCGAGGAAGCTCCAGTCGATCTTGGCGCACTCGCCCGAACCGTGGAAAACCTTGCTCAGGACATCACGAAGCGGGAAGGCTTCAAGCATGTACTCCAAACCCGGGCCGCAGGCCGGCACCTGGTCCGGCGGAAGCCCCTGCAGCCACACGTGACGACCGGCGATCGCCACCCCGGCGCCCGAACCGATGACCACCACGGCCGAGCCCAGCCAGCGCCCGACCCTGCCCTTGCCGAAGACGAGCCCAGCGAGGAAGCCGGCCGCCATGACCATGAAGGCCACGCGCTGCAGGATGCATAGCGGGCAGGGGTCAAGGAACATCTGGTGCTGCGCGTACAGCGCGTAGCCGAGCAGGGCCAGGCAGCACAGCAGTCCGGCGAGACAGGCCTGGCGGAACGACCAGCGCAGAGGGTTCATGAAGGCTCCAGATTCTTGGATCGATTCCGCTGGGACCGGAACGACGGCGTCGAGTTCCGGAAAACGAAAAAGCCCCGGACGAGCCGGGGCTTTTCGATGACGCTGCGCGGCCTGCTTACTCGGCAGCCGGCTCGGCCTGCGGCCTATCCATCAGCTCGACGTAGGCCATCGGGGCGTTGTCGCCCTCGCGGAAGCCACACTTCAGCAGGCGCAGGTAGCCACCCGGACGCGACTGGAAACGCGGTCCGAGCTCGACGAAGAGCTTGCCGACCGCCTGCTTGTCGCGCAGGCGCGAGAAGGCCAGACGGCGGTTGGCGACGCTGTCGACCTTGGCCAGGGTGATCAGCGGCTCGGCGACGCGACGCAGCTCCTTGGCCTTGGGCAGGGTGGTGCGGATCAGCTCATGCTTGATCAGCGACGCCGCCATGTTGCGGAACATCGCCTCGCGGTGGGAGCTGGTGCGGTTGAACTTGCGACCGGACTTCAAGTGACGCATGGAAGGAATCCTCGGAGATTACGTTGTCTTTGCTGAAGTCGTCCGTGACACAACATTGTTGGTCTTGTAGTACCTCGTCCGGCCCTCCTGGCCGGTACAGGCGGACCGCGGCGCGCAGGCCGCGGTCCTTGATCGGCCTTCTTAGCCCATCATGCCCTGCTGGAGGCCGGCCGGCGGCCAGTTCTCCAGACGCATGCCGAGCGACAGGCCGCGCTGGGCCAGCACTTCCTTGATCTCGGTCAGCGACTTCTTGCCCAGGTTCGGCGTCTTGAGCAGCTCCACCTCGGTGCGCTGGATCAGGTCACCGATGTAGTAGATGTTCTCGGCCTTGAGGCAGTTGGCCGAGCGGACGGTCAGCTCAAGGTCGTCGATCGGACGCAGCAGCACCGGGTCGATTCCGGTCTGCGACGGCTTCGCCGCGGCGCCATCGCGCTTGGTGAAGTCGCCAAACACCGACAGCTGGTCGGTGAGGATGTCGGCCGCGGTGCGGACGGCTTCCTCGGCGTCGATCGTGCCGTTGGTCTCGATGTCCAGGACCAGCTTGTCGAGGTCGGTGCGCTGCTCGACGCGGGCGCTTTCGACTTCGTAGGCCACCCGGCGAACCGGACAGAACGACGCGTCCAGCATCAGGCGGCCAATAGCGCGGGTCTCCTCGTCCGGGCGACGACGCGCCGCCGCCGGCTGGTAACCGAAACCACGCTCGACCTTGATCCGCATGTTCAGCGCGGTGTCCTTGGTCAGGTGGCAGATCACGTGCTCGGGATTGATGATCTCGACGTTGTGGTCGGTCTTGATATCGCCGGCGACCACATCACCCGGGCCCTGCTTGACCAGCGCCAGGGTGGTGCTCTCCGCATTGTGCATGCGGATGGCGACGTCCTTGAGGTTCAGCAGGACTTCCAGCACGTCCTCCTGCAGGCCCTCAACCGTGGTGTACTCGTGGAGAACGCCATCGATCTCCACCTCGGTGATGGCGAAGCCCGGAATCGAGGACAGCAGGATGCGCCGCAGCGCATTGCCCAGGGTGTGGCCGTAGCCGCGCTCGAGCGGCTCCAGGATCACCTTGGCACGATTGGGAGAAACTTTCTCGATGCCGATGCCGCGCGGACGCAACACCTGATTGGCAGAAACGGACATTCGATACGTCTCCGTGGATTACTTCGAATAGAGTTCGACGATCAGCGCTTCGTTGATGTCTGAAGGCAGGTCGGAGCGCTCGGGGACGGCCTTGAAGACGCCGGTGAACTTCTTGGCGTCGACTTCCATCCAGGCCGGGGTCAGGTCCATCTCCTGGGCCAGGGTCAGCGACTCCTGGACGCGCAGCTGGCGCTGGGCCTTCTCGGCCAGGCTGACCACATCACCGGCCTTGACCTGATAGGAAGGCAGATTGACGGACTTGCCGTTGACCTGAACGCCGCGGTGAGAAACCAGCTGGCGGGCCTGCGGACGCGTAACCGCGAAACCCATGCGGTACACGACGTTGTCCAGGCGCGACTCGAGGAGCTGCAACAGCGACTCGCCGGTGTTGCCCTTCTTCGAGGACGCCTTCTTGTAGTAGTTGCGGAACTGCCGCTCGAGCAGACCGTAAATACGCTTGACCTTCTGCTTTTCGCGCAGCTGGACGGCATAGTCCGACAGCTTGCCCTTGCGGGCGCCGCCGTGCTGGCCGGGCTTCTGCTCGAGCTTGCACTTGGAATCGATCGCGCGAGCCGGGGACTTCAGGCTGAGGTCGGCGCCTTCGCGACGAGCCAGCTTGCAGGTGGGGCCGATATAACGTGCCATGACTTCTAGCTCCTCAGACTCGGCGCTTCTTGGGCGGACGGCAGCCGTTGTGCGGAATCGGCGTGACGTCGATGATGTTGGTGACCTTGTAGCCGCAGGCGTTCAGCGAACGCACTGCCGACTCGCGGCCCGGGCCCGGGCCCTTGATGCGCACTTCGAGAGTCTTCAGCCCGTAGTCCAGCGCGACCTTGCCGGCCTTCTCGGCGGCAACCTGGGCGGCGAACGGGGTCGACTTGCGCGAACCGCGGAACCCCGCACCACCCGAGGTGGCCCAGGACAGGGCATTGCCCTGGCGGTCGGTGATGGTCACGATCGTATTGTTGAACGAGGCGTGGACGTGCGCGATGCCGTCGGTGACGACGCGCTTGATCTTCTTCTTGCCCTTGGAGGCAGCAGGCTTGCTCATGGCGTCGGTCCTTACTTCTTGATCTGCTTACGCGGGCCCTTGCGGGTACGCGCATTGGTGCGGGTGCGCTGGCCACGAAGCGGCAGGCCGCGACGGTGACGGAGACCCCGATAGCAGCCAAGGTCCATCAGACGCTTGATGCTGATACCGATCTCGCGGCGGAGGTCACCCTCGACCACGTACTTGCCGACCTCGGCACGCAGGCGCTCGATTTCCGGCTCCGACAGGTCGCGGATTTTGGTGTTGGAAGCGACGCCGGCGGCTTCGCACACCTTCTTGGAACGGGTGCGACCGATTCCGTAGATACTCTGAAGGCCTACCCAGACATGCTTCTGGACAGGCAGATTGACACCGGCAATGCGCGCCATGGGTGTTCTCCGAATGAATTTTTTGCGCAGTGAACTGGAAAGGATACAACGGCTTCGTGTTTTTTGGAACCCCTCTCGCGGGCGAGCGGGGACGGCACGGGTGTGTGGTG
Source organism: Pseudomarimonas salicorniae (assembly GCF_023156535.1). Classification (GTDB taxonomy): domain Bacteria; phylum Pseudomonadota; class Gammaproteobacteria; order Xanthomonadales; family Xanthomonadaceae; genus Pseudomarimonas; species Pseudomarimonas salicorniae. Next base: position 21,264 of record NZ_JALNMH010000009.1, read on the forward strand.
CCCGTGCTCCGACGTTGCGGCCGGTCTAGCGGGCCCGCCCCCGAAGGGCCGAACCCGTTCGACTGCCGCTATCCGCGCGCGAAGCTGCCGCGCGAACCGCCCTTCAAATTGGCCTTCTTCATCAGGCTGTCATACTGATGAGACATCAGATGCGCCTGGATCTGCGCGGTGAAATCCATCACCACGACCACGACGATGAGCAACGAGGTGCCCCCGAAGTAGAACGGCACCGGCCAGCCCAGCCGCAACAGCTCCGGCAGGAGGCAAACCAGCACCAGGTAGACGGCGCCCGCCCCGGTCAACCGGGTCATCACGCCATCGATATAGTCCGCGGTCGCCTTGCCCGGGCGGATACCCGGAATCAGTGCGCCCGACTTCTTCAGGTTCTCGGCGTTCTCCTGCGAGTTGAACACGAGCGCCGTATAGAAGAAGGCGAAGCCCATGATCATCGCACCGTACAGGAACATGTGCAGCGGCTCGCTGGGAGCAAGGGCCGCCGAAAGATTCTGCAGCCAGCGCTGATCGCTTCCGGTGCCGAACCAACTGGACGCGGTGGCCGGGAACATGATCAGCGACGAAGCAAAGATCGGCGGAATCACGCCGGCCATGTTGACCTTGAGCGGCAGATAGCTGCTCTGGTTCATGTAGGCGGAACGGCCACCCTGGCGCCGCGCATAGTTCACCGTGATGCGGCGCTGGCCACGTTCCACGAAGACCACGAATGCAGTAACCAGCAGGACCAGAACCAGAACCAGGATCACCGCCAGCGGGCTCAGATCCCCATTGCGAGCCAGTTCCAGCGTGCCGACAACGGCGCCCGGCAGTCCGGCCACGATGCCGGCAAAGATGATCAGCGAGATGCCGTTTCCGACGCCGCGCTCGGTGATCTGCTCGCCCAGCCACATCAGGAACATTGTGCCCGCGGTCAGCGAGATGATCGCCGTCATGATGAACCCGGGGCCCGGGTTGTAGACGATCGGAATGCCTGACCCGGCGCCCGATTGCTGCAGGGCGATGGCTACGCCCATGGCCTGGAATGCAGCCAGAAGGACGGTGCCGTAACGGGTGTACTGGGTGATCTTCCGGCGGCCCGACTCACCCTCCTTACGCAGTGCGGCGAGGCTCGGGAAGATGTGCGAGGACAGCTGCACGATGATCGACGCAGAGATGTAGGGCATCACGTTCAACGCGAACAGGCTGAAGCGCTCCAGAGCGCCGCCCGAGAACATGTTGAACAGGTCGACAATGGTGCCCTGCTGGGTGTCCATGAAGCGGACCATTGCCTGAGGGTCGACGCCCGGCACCGGAATGAAGGTGCCGATGCGATAGACGATCAGGGCGCCCAGCACGAACAGCAAACGCTGACGAAGCTCGGTCAGCTTGCCGAGCCCCGCCAGTGCATTTCCCGCCTTTGGCGACTGGGCCACGGATTACTCCACGCGCCCGCCGGCGGCTTCAATCGCCGCCTTGGCACCCGCCGTTGCCAGCACGCCCTTGAGCACGATCGCGCGGCCGATCTCGCCCTTCTTGACGACCTTGGCCTGCTTGGCGGTGCTCGGGACCAGCTTGGCAGCGCGAAGCGCGGCAAAGTCGATCTCGGCGGCATCCAGCAGTTCGAGCTTGTAAAGCAACACCTCGGCGGTGTCCTTGGCGATACGCGAGCGGAAACCCACCTTCGGCAGGCGACGCTGCAGCGGCATCTGGCCGCCTTCGAAGCCCGGCTTCACCTTGCCCTTGCCGGTACGTGCGTACTGGCCCTTGTGGCCGCGGCCGCAGGTCTTGCCAAGGCCGGAGCCAATACCGCGACCAACGCGAACGCGCTCCTTGCGCGCACCCGGGGCCGGCTTGAGTTCATTCAGACGCATGAGAACTTCTCCTAGAGGCCGAACTTACTGCTCGACCTGGACCAGGTAATAGACCTGGTTGATCAGACCACGAACGCTCGGGGTGTCCGGCAGTTCACGCACATCGTTGGTCTTGCGCAGGCCCAGCGCCTTCACCGACAGACGGTGACGCGCCTGGGTGCCGCGCAGACCCTTGACCAGACGGACCTTGATGGTCTTCTCGGCCTTAGCCATGGCTCAGCTCCTCGACGGACTTGCCGCGCTTGGCGGCGACCTGGGACGGCGAGTTCATCGCCTTCAGACCCTTCAGCGTGGCGCGGACCAGATTGATCGGGTTACGCGAACCCACGGCCTTGGCCAGGATGTTCTTCACGCCAACCGCTTCGAGCACCGCACGCATGGCGCCGCCGGCGATGACACCGGTACCTTCCGAGGCCGGCTGCATGAACACCCGGGCCGCGCCGTGGTTGGCCTTGATCGGGTACCACAGGGTGCCGTTGTTCAGCTCGACCGAGATCATGGCCCGGCGGGCATGCTCCATCGACTTCTGGATGGCCACCGGCACTTCGCGTGCCTTGCCATAGCCGAAGCCAACCTTGCCAGCGCCGTCGCCCACCACCGTCAGCGCGGTGAAGGTGAACTGGCGACCACCCTTCACCGTCTTGGAGACGCGATTGACGGCAATCAGCTTTTCCAGCATGCCGTCGCTGTTTTCGCGATCGTTCGTGCTCATTGAGATTTCCTGCTTGCTTACGGCCTGGGCCGCTTATCGTTGTGGGAAGGGCCGTGGCCCTTAGAACTGCAGACCGGCTTCCCGGGCTGCATCGGCCAGCGCCTTGACGCGGCCGTGGAAGCGATAGCCGGAGCGATCGAAAGCGACCGACTCCACGCCGGCAGCCTTGGCACGCTCGGCGACCAGCTTGCCGACCTTGGCCGCGGCCTCAATATTCTTGCAGCCCTTGAGGCCGTCGCGGACGTCGGCCTGAACGGTCGACGCGGCAGCGATGACCTTGGAGCCGTCGGCGCTGAAGACCTGGGCATACAGGTGCTGGCCGGTGCGCAGCACGGACAGGCGCGGCACGCCAAGGGTACGGATGTGCGAACGGGCCGACTTGGCGCGACGCAGACGGGCAGATTTCTTATCCATGGTTCCAGTCCTCGAAAGCTGAAAGCGCTGGGTCGTGGCGGGATCACCGCCCCGGCATTACGCCTTCTTGGCTTCCTTCATGATGATCTTCTCGCCGGCATACCGCACACCCTTGCCCTTGTAGGGCTCAGGCGGGCGGAACGCACGGATCTTCGCCGCGGCCTGGCCGACGCGCTGCTTGTCCGCACCCTTGATCAGGATCTCGGTCTGCGTCGGGGTCTCGATGGTCACGCCTTCCGGTGCGGTGAACACCACCGGATGCGAGAAGCCCAGCGAGAGGTTCAGGTCCTTGCCCTGCACCGAGGCGCGGTAGCCGACGCCGACCAGCTCAAGCTTGCGCTCGAAGCCGGTGGACACGCCGGTAACCATGTTGGCGAGGATGGCGCGGACGGTACCGGCCATGGCGATCGACGCATCGTCGGCCGGCGAGATGTTCGCCACGCCGTCGTCGATCGAAACATTGACGTTGGCCGGCTTGACCATGGAAAGGGTTCCCTTCGGGCCCTTCACGGCAATCGCGTCGGCGGAGACGGAGAGCTCGACGCCCTTGGGCATCGGGATCGGCTTCTTGGCAACTCGGGACATCGTTCGGCTCCGCTTAGGCAACCAGGCAGATGACTTCGCCACCCACGCCTTCGGCGCGAGCGCGGCTATCAGTCATGATGCCCTTGGAGGTGGAGATGATCGCGACGCCGAGGCCACCAAGGACCTTGGGCAGCGCGTCCTTGCCGCGGTACTGGCGCAGGCCCGAGCGCGAAACACGCTCCAGACGCTCGATCACCGGCTTGCCGAGGTAGTACTTGAGAACGATCTCGAGTTCGCTCTTGGCACCCTGCGACTGCACGCGCGCGTCGAGGATGTAACCCTCGTCCTTGAGCACGTTGGCGAGCGCGACCTTCATCTTCGATGAGGGCATACGCACGGTGGGCTTGCCCACAGCGGCCGCATTCTTGATGCGGACCAGCATGTCGGCGATGGGATCAGTCATGCTCATGATGCATTCCTTGAGTAAGCACCGATATCCGAAACGGATTCAGCTTGAAAGGGTTACCAGCTGGCCTTGCGAAGGCCGGGGACGTCGCCGCGCATGGTCGCTTCGCGAAGCTTGTTGCGGCACAGGCCGAACTTGCGGTAGACACCGCGCGGACGACCGGAGAGTTCGCAACGATTGCGCTGACGCACAGGCGAGGAATCACGCGGGAGCTTCTGCAGCGCGATCTGCGCCTCCATCTTCTCCTCGTACGAGGCGGTCTGGCTGCTGACAACCTTCTTCAGCGCCTCACGCTTCGCAGCGTACTTCTTGGCCAGCTTCTCGCGCTTGATCTCGCGATTGATCATGCAGGTCTTGGACATAGGTCTCTCGTCGCTCAGTTGCGGAACGGGAAGCGGAAGGCCTCAAGCAGCGCCTTTGCTTCTTCGTTGGTCTTCGCCGTGGTGGTGATGGCGATATCCATGCCGCGGATCGCATCGACCTGGTCGAAGTCGATCTCGGGGAAGATGATCTGCTCCTTCACGCCCATGTTGAAGTTGCCACGACCGTCGAAGGAACGTCCCGACACGCCGCGGAAGTCACGCACGCGCGGCAGCGAGATGTTGATCAGGCGGTCAAGGAACTCGAACATCTTCGCGCGGCGCAGGGTCACCTTGCAGCCGATCGGCCAGCCGTCGCGAATCTTGAACGACGCAACCGAGACACGAGCCTTGGTGGTCACCGGCTTCTGGCCAGCGATCTTAGTCATGTCGGCAACAGCGTTTTCAAGGATCTTCTTGTTGCCCACGGCCTCACCGACACCCATGTTCAGGGTGATCTTGGTGACGCGCGGGACTTCCATCACGTTCTTGTATCCGAAGCGCTCCATCAGCTTCGGCACGACGTCATTCTTGTAGATCGTTTCAAGCCGGGTCATGGCCACATTCCTCAGGCGTCAATCGCCTCACCGCTCGAGCGGAACACACGCAGTTTGCGTCCATCCTCGAGCACCTTAATTCCGACCCGGTCGCCCTTGCCGGCGGCGGGATTGAAGATCATCACGTTGGAAACGTGAATCGGCGCCTCTTTTTCGACGATCCCGCCGGCCTGGTTGGCCTGCGGATTCGGCTTGGTGTGGCGCTTAACCAGGTTCACGTTCGAGACGACCACCTTGTCGCCGGCCACGCGGACAACTTCGCCCTTCTGGCCCTTGTTCTTGCCGGTGATCACGACAACCTGATCACCCTTGCGGATGCGATTCATGGCGGTTACCTCAGAGAACTTCGGGAGCCAGAGACACGATCTTCATGAACTTCTCACCACGCAGTTCGCGGGTGACCGGTCCGAAGATGCGGGTGCCGATCGGCTCCTGCTTGTTGTTGAGCAGCACGGCGGCGTTGCCGTCGAAGCGGATCAGCGAACCGTCGGGGCGACGAACGCCCTTGCGGGTACGCACGACCACCGCATCGTAGACCTCACCCTTCTTGACCTTGCCGCGCGGGATGGCGTCCTTCACCGACACCTTGATGATGTCGCCGATGTGGGCGTATCGCCGCTTGGAACCACCGAGCACCTTGATGCACATCAGTTCCTTGGCGCCGCTGTTGTCCGCTGCGGAAAGCGTGGACTGCATCTGGATCATGGCTTACGTCCCCTTACTGCGCGGCGCGCGTGACGATTTCGACCACGCGCCAGTTCTTGGTCTTGGACAGCGGACGGCACTCGGTGACGCGAACCACGTCGCCTTCCTGGCACCCCTGCTCGTCGTGGGCGTGAAGCTTGGTCGAGCGCTTGATGTACTTGCCGTACAGCGCGTGCTTGACCTGACGCTCGACGAGGACGGTGACCGTCTTCTGCATCTTGTTGCTGACGACGCGGCCTTCGACCGTGCGCAGCTGGTTGGTGTTCTCGCTCATGTCGATCGCCTTTACTTGCCGCCGCCCAGCAAGGTCTTGACCTGCGCGATTTCGCGCCGGACCTTGCTGACCTGGTGGGTCTGGTTCAACTGGCCGGTCGCCTTCTGCATGCGCAGGCTGAACTGCTCCTTGCGCAGGTCAAGCAGGTGGGCCTTCAATTCGTCAGCCGACTTCTGGCGGAGATCCTTGAGTTCCATCAGCGCACCGTCCGGGTCACAAAGGTGGTCCTAACCGAGAGCTTGGCCGCGGCGAGACGGAACGCTTCGCGCGCGGTCTCCTCCGGGATGCCCTCGATCTCATAAAGCATGCGGCCGGGCTGGATCGGGGCGACCCAGTACTCGACGTTGCCCTTACCGTTACCCATACGCACTTCGATCGGCTTCTGGGTGATCGGCTTGTCCGGGAAGATCCGGATCCAGAGCTTGCCGCCACGCTTGACGTAGCGGGAAATGGTCCGGCGAGCAGCCTCGATCTGGCGGGCGGTCAGCTGACCACGGCTGACGGCCTTGAGGCCGTACTCGCCGAAGCTGACGGCAGCGCCGTTCCAGGACAGGCCCTCGTTCCGGCCCTTGTGTACCTTGCGGTACTTGGTTCGCTTGGGTTGCAACATGGTCGTGCTTCCTTACTTCGCGCCGCGCTCGCGACGGCCTTCGCCCTCGCGTCGCTCGTCCTTGGCTTCGGCACTTGCCGCGGCCAGGTCGAAGACTTCGCCCTTGTAGATCCAGGTCTTGATGCCGATGACGCCGTAGGTGGTACGCGCTTCGGCAAAACCGTAGTCGATATCCGCACGCAGCGTGTGCAGCGGGACGCGACCTTCGCGATACCACTCCGAACGTGCGATCTCGGCACCGTTCAGGCGGCCAGCGACGTTGACCTTGATGCCCAGGGCACCCAGGCGCATCGCGTTGCCGACGGCGCGTTTCATCGCGCGACGGAACATGATGCGGCGCTCGAGCTGCTGGGCGATCGACTCAGCCACCAGCTGGGCGTCCAGCTCGGGCTTGCGGACCTCGGCAACGTTGATATGCGCCGGGACGCCCATCATGTCGCTCACCTGCTTGCGCAGCTTCTCGATGTCCTCACCCTTCTTGCCGATCACCACGCCCGGGCGGGCGGTGTGGATCGTGACGCGGGCGGTCTTCGCAGGGCGCTCGATCTGGATCTTGGAAATGCCAGCTTGGGCAAGCTTCTTGCGCAGCATCTCGCGGACCTTGAGGTCGGCGGCAAGATACTGGGCGTATTCGCCCTTGTTGGCATACCACTTGGAGTTCCAATCCTTGGCGATGCCAAGGCGGATACCGGTCGGATGAACTTTGTGACCCATCGTGCCTTCCCGTTACTTGGCCGAGCCCACCACCACAGTGATGTGGCTGGTGCGCTTGAGGATGCGAGCTCCACGACCCTTGGCGCGGGCATGGAAACGCTTCATGGTGGTGCCTTCGTCGACGAAGATCCGGCTGACCTTCAACTCGTCGACATCGGCGCCGTCGTTGTTCTCGGCGTTGGCAGTGGCAGACCAGAGCACCTTGTAGATGATCTGGGCGGCCTTCTTGTCGCTGAACTTGAGGAGGTTCAGCGCACGGCCAACCGGGAGGCCACGCACCTGGTCGGCGACCAGACGGGCCTTCTGCGGAGAGATGCGCGCACCGCGCAGGAGTGCTTTGGCTTCCATGGTTCTCTCCCTACTTCGACTTCTTGTCGCCGCTGTGACCCTTGAACGTACGGGTCAGGGCGAACTCGCCGAGCTTGTGACCGACCATGTTCTCGTTGACCAACACCGGCACATGCTGCTTGCCGTTGTGGACAGCGATGGTGTAGCCCACCATGTCCGGGACGATCATCGAACGACGCGACCAGGTCTTGATCGGCTTCTTGCTGTTGCTCGCCATCGCTGCCTCGACCTTCTTCTGAAGGTGCAGGTCGATGAACGGGCCCTTTTTGAGTGAACGTGCCATGGCCGCTCCGATTACTTACGACGGCGCACGATGAATTGCTCCGTGCGCTTGTTGTTGCGGGTCTTGTAGCCCTTGGTCGGGACGCCCCACGGCGACACCGGATGACGGCCACCCGAGGTACGGCCTTCACCACCGCCGTGCGGATGGTCGACCGGGTTCATCGCCACGCCGCGGACGGTCGGGCGTACGCCCAGCCAGCGCTTGGCGCCGGCCTTGCCGATCTTGCGAAGGCTGTGTTCGCTGTTGCCGACCTCGCCAATGGTGGCGCGGCAGTCGGCGGGCACCTTGCGCATCTCGCCGGAGCGCAGACGCAGGGTCGCATAGCCCTGCTCGCGGGCAACCAGCTGGGCGGAAGCACCCGCCGAGCGTGCGATCTGAGCCTTCTTGCCGGGCTTCATCTCAATGCAGTGCACCGTGGTGCCGATCGGGATGTTGCGCAGCGGCAGCGTGTTACCGACCTTGATCGGTGCATCGCGACCGGCCAGGAGCTGCTCACCCACCTCGACACCCTTCGGGGCGATGATGTAGCGGCGCTCGCCGTCGGCGTAGCACAGCAAGGCGATGTGCGCAGTGCGGTTGGGGTCGTACTCGATGCGCTCGACGCGGGCCGGGATGCCCTCCTTGTCGCGCTTGAAGTCGATCACACGGTAGTGCTGCTTGTGGCCACCGCCACGGTGGCGGGTGGTGATGCGGCCGGCGTTGTTGCGGCCGCCGGTGCGGCCCTGCGGCTCGACCAGCGCCGCATGCGGCGCACCCTTGTGCAGCTCGTTGTTGACGACACCCACCTTGGCGCGGCGGCCAGGCGAAGTCGGCTTGTACTTGATCAATGCCATCGTTCTGGTCCTCAGGCCTTGGCCGCCAGGTCGATCGACTGGCCATCGGCCAGCTTCACGTAAGCCTTGCGCCAGTCCCCGCGGCTACCGCTGCGGAAACGGAAGGTCTTGTTCTTGCCCTTGACGTTGACGACGTTGACCGCCGTCACCTTCACGCTGAACAGCTGCTCGACAGCCGCCTTGACGTCGGCCTTGGTGGCGTCCTGCGCCACCTCGAACACGTACTGGTTGATCTCCTGGGCACGCGCGGCCTTCTCGGAGATATGCGGCGCACGCAGCACCGACAGGATCTTCTCGCTGCTCATGCCAGCCACTCCTCGACCTTCTTGACCGCTTCGGCGGTCATCACCACCTCGGTCGCACCGACCAGGGCTACCGGATCCAGACCCTGCACGTCACGAACCTGGACGAAGGGCAGGTTGCGGGCAGCGAGGTAGAGCGCCTCGGTGCCGCTCTCGGTGACGATCAGCGGACGCGACACTTCCAGCGACTTCAGCTTGGCAACCAGCTCGCGGGTCTTCGGCTGCTCGATCTCGAACGCGTCGACCACCTTGAGGCGGCCCTGGCGATTCAGCTCCGACAGGATCGCGGCGACCGCGGCGCGGTACATCTTGCGATTGACCTTCTGCGCGAAGCTGCGCGGACGCGCGGCGAACGCGCGGCCACCGCCGACGAAGATCGGGGCGCGGTAGTCACCGTGACGCGCACCGCCACCCTTCTGCTTCTTGAACTTCTTGGTGGTGCCGGACATGTCCGAGCGCGACAGCTGCGCCTTGGTACCAGCGCGGCCCGCATTGCGGAAGGCCACCACGACCTGGTGGACCAGGTCTTCGTTGAATTCACGGGCGAAAACGCTGTCGTTCACCTGCAGCGCCTTGCCCGAGCCGATCACGGCGAGTTCCATCGTTATGACTCCTTAAGCCTTGCTCGCCGGACGCACAACCACGTCGCCACCCGGGGCACCCGGGACAGCGCCGCGCACGGCGATCAGGCCACGCTCGACGTCGACCTTGACCACTTCCAGGTTCTGCGCGGTACGCCGCACATCACCCATGTGGCCGGACATCTTCTTGCCCGGGAACACGCGACCCGGGGTCTGCCGCTGACCGATAGAACCCGGCGAGCGGTGCGACAGCGAGTTACCGTGGGTTGCGTCACCCATGGTGAAGCCGTGCCGCTTGATGGTTCCGGCAAAACCCTTGCCCTTGGTCACGCCGGCCACGTCGACAACCTGGCCAACGCTGAACAGGTCAGCCTTGATCTCGGCGCCCACGGAGTAGTTGCCGATGTCGCCCTCGGCGACGCGGAACTCCCACAGACCACGACCGGCTTCGACCTTCGCCTTGGCGTAGTGGCCGGCGGTCGGCTTGTTGACCAGGGCCGCGCGCTTGGCGCCGGTGGTGACCTGGATGGCGGTGTAACCGTCGTTGTCGACGGTCTTGACCTGAACCACGCGGTTCGGTGCCGCCTCGATCAAGGTAACAGGCACGGATTCACCCGCTTCGGTGAAGATCCGGCTCATGCCGCACTTGCGGCCAATCAGTCCGATAGTCATGGCTGCTACCTCAGTACAACTTGATCTGAACGTCGACGCCGGCCGCGAGCTCCAGCTTCATCAGCGCGTCAACGGTCTTGTCGTTCGGGTCCACGATATCGAGCACGCGCTTGTGGGTGCGGGTCTCGTACTGGTCGCGCGCGTCCTTGTCGACGTGCGGCGAGACCAGGATGGTGTAGCGCTCGATCTTGGTCGGAAGCGGGATCGGGCCGCGCACCTGCGCGCCAGTCCGCTTGGCCGTTTCGACGATCTCACTCGCCGAGCGATCGATCAGACGGTGATCGAACGCCTTGAGCCGAATCCGAATCTTTTGGTCCGCCATGGGCCTGTCCTTGAATCGTTAAAGAGCGTCGGAACCGGCATTCAGGGTGCCGGCCCCCAGAAAAGTTAAGCAGGCCAGTAATCCGGCCTGCTTAGACGGTCAAGTATAACGGGTTTCTTACAACACCGTCAACACGGTGTTGTGGCAAACCCCGTCCGGCCATCCTGGCCTGCGAACACAACCCGCTTCCTGCAGGTACTTTCGCGTTGAGGCCGCACTGACGCGCGGCCGGTACAACAGGTGTTACTTGATGATCTTCGCCACAACGCCGGCACCGACGGTGCGGCCGCCTTCGCGGATCGCGAAGCGCAGACCCTCGTCCATCGCGATCGGCGCGATCAGCGACACCGCCATCTTGATGTTGTCGCCCGGCATCACCATCTCGACGCCTTCCGGCAGCTGCACAGCGCCGGTCACGTCGGTGGTGCGGAAGTAGAACTGCGGACGGTAACCCTTGAAGAACGGGGTGTGGCGGCCGCCCTCTTCCTTCGAAAGCACGTACACCTCGGCCTCGAAGTCGGTGTGCGGGGTGATCGAACCCGGCTTGGCCAGCACCTGGCCACGCTCGACTTCGTCACGCTTGGTGCCGCGCAGCAGCAGACCGGCGTTGTCGCCCGCCTGACCCTGATCCAGCAGCTTGCGGAACATCTCGATGCCGGTGACCGTGGTCTTGGTCGTCGGACGGATACCGACGATTTCGATTTCGTCGCCCACCTTGATCACGCCACGCTCGATACGGCCGGTCACCACGGTGCCGCGGCCCGAGATCGAGAACACGTCCTCGACCGGCATCAGGAAGGTCTTGTCCACATCGCGCTGCGGCTCAGGGATCCAGCTGTCCAGCGCTTCCACCAGCTTGATGATCGCAGGCACGCCGATGTCCGACTGGTCGCCTTCCAGCGCCAGACGCGCCGAACCGGCAATGATCGGGGTGTCGTCGCCCGGGAACTCGTACTTCGTCAGCAGCTCGCGGACTTCCATCTCCACCAGCTCCAGCAGCTCGGCGTCGTCCACCATGTCGGCCTTGTTCAGGAACACGACGATGTACGGCACGCCCACCTGGCGCGACAGCAGGATGTGCTCGCGGGTCTGCGGCATCGGGCCGTCAGCGGCCGAGCAGACCAGGATCGCGCCGTCCATCTGCGCCGCACCGGTGATCATGTTCTTCACGTAGTCGGCGTGCCCAGGGCAGTCGACGTGCGCGTAGTGACGGGTCGGCGACTCGTACTCGACGTGCGCGGTCGAGATCGTGATGCCGCGCGCCTTCTCTTCCGGCGCCGCGTCGATCGCGTCATAGGCCTTGAACTCACCGCCGAAACGCTCCGCGCCGATCTTCGTCAGCGCCGCCGTCAGCGTCGTCTTGCCGTGGTCGACGTGACCGATCGTGCCCACGTTCACGTGCGGCTTGGTGCGCTCGAACTTTGCCTTGGCCATTGCTTGGACCTCTCGAAACTGTCTGGAAAGGGTAGCGGCCGGGCGTTCGCCCGGCCGTTCTCGTCAGGACTTCTTGGTGACCTGCTCGGCAATGTTCGCCGGAGCTTCCGCGTAGTGGTCGAATTCCATGGTGTAGGTCGCGCGGCCCTGGCTCATCGAGCGCAGCGTGGTCGCGTACCCGAACATCTCGCCCAGCGGGACCATCGCGTTGATGATCTTGCCGGACGGGCTGTCGTCCGAACCCTGGAGGATGCCGCGACGGCGGCTCACGTCGCCCATCACGTCGCCGAGGTAATCCTCGGGGGTCACCACCTCGACCTTCATGATCGGCTCGAGCAGGACCGGGCTGGCCTTGGCCATGGCTTCCTTGAACGCCATCGAACCGGCGATCTTGAACGCCATTTCGTTCGAGTCGACGTCATGGAACGAGCCGTCCACCGCCTTGATCTTGATGTCGACCACCGGGAAGCCGGCGACGATACCGGTGCTCATCGCCTCCTGGATGCCCTTGTCGGAGGCCTGGACGTATTCCTTCGGCACGACGCCACCGACGATGGCGTTCTCGAAGGTGTAGCCCAGCCCGCGCTCCTGCGGCTCCATCTCGATGACGATGTGGCCGTACTGACCACGACCACCGGACTGGCGGACGAACTTGCCGTCCTGGCGCACGGCCTTGCGGATGGTCTCGCGGTAGGCGACCTGCGGCTTGCCGACATTGGCCTCGACGTTGAATTCGCGCTTCATGCGGTCAACGAGGATCTCGAGGTGCAGCTCGCCCATGCCGGAGATGATGGTCTGACCGGATTCCTCGTCGGTGCGCACGCGGAAGGACGGGTCTTCCTGGGCCAGACGGCCGAGGGCGAGGCCCATCTTCTCCTGGTCCGACTTGGTCTTCGGTTCGACGGCCATCGAGATGACCGGCTCCGGGAAGACCATGCGCTCGAGGGTGATCACGTTGTCCAGCGCGCACAGGGTGTCGCCGGTGGTGACGTCCTTGAGACCGACCGCGGCGGCGATGTCACCGGCCAGCACTTCCTTGATCTCTTCGCGATTGTTGGCGTGCATCTGCAGGATGCGGCCAATGCGCTCCTTCTTGCTCTTGACCGGGTTGTAGACCTGGTCGCCAGCGTTCAGGGTGCCCGAGTAGACGCGGAAGAAGGTCAGCGAGCCGACGAAGGGGTCGGTCATGATCTTGAACGCCAGGGCCGAGAACGGCTCCTTGTCGCCGGCCTTCCGGCTGGCCTCGTTCTCCGACTCGTCGACACCCTTGACCGGCGGACGATCGGAGGGCGACGGCAGGAAGCTGATCACCGCGTCGAGCATGGCCTGCACGCCCTTGTTCTTGAAGGCGGTGCCGCAGAACGACGGGATGATCTCGCAGCGCAGGGTGCGCTCGCGAATGCCGCTGATGATCTCGGCCTCGGAGAGGTCACCCTCTTCGAGGTACTTGTTCATCAGCTCCTCGCTGGCCTCGGCGGCGGCCTCGACCATGAAGGAACGGGCGGCTTCGCACTCATCCTTCAGGTTGGCCGGGATGTCTGCGTAGGTGAAGGTGGTGCCATGGGAAGCCATGTCCCAGACAATCGCCTTCATCTTCAGCAGGTCGACCACGCCCTCGAAGTTGTCCTCGGCGCCGATCGGCACCTGCATCGGCACCGGATAGGCGCCAAGGCGGGACTTCAGCTGCCCCATGACCTTGTTGAAGTTGGCACCGGTGCGGTCCATCTTGTTGACGAACGCGAGGCGCGGAACGCTGTACTTGCTGGCCTGGCGCCAGACGGTCTCGGACTGCGGCTGCACGCCACCGACCGCGCACAGCACGAACACGGCGCCGTCAAGCACGCGCAGCGAGCGCTCGACTTCGATGGTGAAGTCGACGTGGCCAGGGGTGTCGATGATGTTGAAGCGGTGCTCGGGCAGCGACTGATCCATGCCCTTCCAGAAGCACGTGGTCGCGGCGGAGGTGATCGTGATGCCACGCTCCTGCTCCTGCTCCATCCAGTCCATCGTGGCGGCGCCGTCGTGGACCTCACCGATCTTGTGGTTGACGCCGGTGTAGAAAAGGATGCGCTCGGTCGTAGTGGTCTTGCCGGCATCGATGTGAGCCATGATGCCGAAGTTGCGATAGCGATCGATCGGGGTGGTACGGGCCACAGGACAATCCTTCTCTTATTACCAGCGGTAGTGCGCGAACGCCTTGTTGGCCTCCGCCATGCGGTGGGTTTCTTCGCGCTTCTTGACCGCGCCGCCGCGACTCTCGGACGCATCCAGCAGCTCCCCGGCCAGCTTGCGCGGCATCGAGTTCTCGGAACGCTTGCGGGCCGACTCGATCAGCCAGCGCATGGCCAGGGCCATCTTGCGCGAGCTGCGCACTTCCACCGGAACCTGGTAGGTGGCGCCACCGACGCGGCGGGACTTCACCTCCACGTTCGGGGCCACGTTCTCGAGCGCCTTCTGGACCAGCGAGAGGGCGTCGTTGTTCTTCTGGCCGATCACGTCCATCGCGCCGTAGACGATGCTCTCGGCGACCGACTTCTTGCCGTCCATCATGACCATGTTGATCAGGCGGGCGAGCATCTCGCTGCTGTGCTTGGGATCGGGAAGGACAGAACGGGTACCAGGAGAACCTTTGCGGGACATGATGCGGACCTAATTTGAAAAGATCGGACGGTGCAGAACGGCCGCCTCATGCGGCCGACTGGCTCAGGACTTCGGACGCTTGGCGCCGTACTTCGAACGGCCCTGGCGACGCTTGGCGACGCCTGCGGCGTCCAGCGAGCCACGAACCGTGTGGTAGCGAACGCCCGGCAGGTCCTTGACGCGACCGCCGCGGATCAGCACCACCGAGTGCTCCTGCAGGTTGTGGCCTTCGCCACCGATGTACGAGATGACCTCGAAACCGTTGGTCAGACGCACCTTGGCCACCTTGCGGAGGGCCGAGTTCGGCTTCTTCGGGGTGGTGGTGTAGACGCGGGTGCACACGCCACGCTTCTGCGGGCAGTTCGCCAGCGCCGGGGAGGTGCTCTTGTAGGTATGCGGTCGGCGGGGCTTGCGGACCAGCTGGTTGATCGTCGCCATTGCGTTATGCCTTCACAGAAACGAAAGCAGGCCGACTTCGGGCCTGCTGAGACAGACAAGTATAAATTGGGTTAACACACACCGTCAACACGGTGAGCAAGGGCTGCCGGCGTCCGCCGGCAGCCCCGGGGCCTTACTCCGCTTCGCTGTCGATCAGCGGCGCGGACAGCACTTCGAGATCGGCGTCGCTGAGACCGTCTCCCGAACGCTTGCGGCCGCTGTGGTACGCAAGGCCGGTACCGGCCGGGATCAGGCGGCCGACGATCACGTTCTCCTTCAGCCCGCGCAGGGTGTCGCGGGTGCCGCGGACCGCTGCCTCGGTGAGGACGCGGGTGGTCTCCTGGAAGGAGGCCGCGGAGATGAACGATTCCGTAGCGAGCGAGGCCTTGGTGATGCCGAGCAGGACGGGGTCGGCCTTGGCCGGCATCTCGTCGCGGGTCTCGGTCCGCGCATTCTCCTCGATCAGGCGGATACGCTCCACCTGCTCGCCGCGCAGGAAACGGCTGTCGCCCGGCTCGGTGACCTCGACCTTGCGCAGCATCTGGCGAATGATCACCTCGATGTGCTTGTCGTTGATCTTGACGCCCTGCAGCCGGTAGACGTCCTGGATCTCCTTGACCAGGTAGGCGGCCAGCGGCTCGACGCCCAGCAGGCGCAGGATGTCCTGCGGATTCGGCTCGCCGTCGACCACGGTCTCGCCCTTCTCCACGTGCTCGCCTTCGAACACGATGATCTGGCGGTACTTCGGGATCAGCTCCTCGTGCTCGTTGCCGTCGGTGTCCTTGATGATCAGGCGCTGCTTGCCCTTGGTGTCCTTGCCGAAGCTGACGATGCCCGAACGCTCGGCGAGGATCGCCGGATCCTTCGGCTTGCGCGCCTCGAACAGGTCGGCGACGCGCGGCAGACCACCGGTGATGTCGCGGGTCTTGGAGGCTTCCTGCGGGATCTTGGCGACCACGTCGCCGACGCCCACCGGGGCGCCGTCCTGCAGGGTCACCACCGACTTCGGCGGCAGCAGATACTGGGCCGGCAGGTCGGTACCCGGGATGCTGAGGTCGTTGCCGTCGCCATCGACGATGCGGACGATCGGGCGCAGGTCCTTGCCGGCCGAGCCGCGGCGCTTGGGATCGGTGATCTCGACGCTGGCCAGGCCGGTCAGGTCGTCGACCTTCTCAATCGCCGTAATGCCCTCGACGAAGTCGACGAAGCGGACGAAACCGGCCACCTCCGAGACAATCGGATGGTTATGCGGATCCCAGTTGGCGACCACCTGGCCGGCCTTGATCTCACCGCCGTCCGGCACGCTGATGCTGGCGCCGTAGGGCAGCTTGTAGCGCTCGCGCTCGCGGCCATGGCTGTCCATGACCGAGATTTCGCCGGAACGGGACACCGCCACGCGCGAGCCGGAGGCGTGCTCGACGGTCTTCAGGTTGTTGTATTTGATGCTGCCCGAGGTGCGCACCGACACGTTGTCCACCGCCGCGGCACGCGAAGCGGCACCACCGATGTGGAAGGTACGCATGGTCAGCTGGGTACCCGGCTCGCCGATCGACTGCGCGGCAATGACACCCACTGCTTCGCCGATGTTGACCAGGTGCCCGCGGGCCAGATCGCGGCCGTAGCAGTTGCTGCAGACGCCGAAGCTGGATTCGCAGGTGATCGTCGAGCGGACCTTGATCGTCTGCACGCCGGCGTCTTCCAGCTTCTGCACCCACTTCTCGTCGAGCAGGGTGTTGCGGGTGACGATCGGATCCTCGTCGTCGCCCGGCAGGAAGACGTCCTCGGCCACGATGCGGCCCAGCACGCGCTCGCGCAGCGGTTCGACCACGTCGCCGCCTTCGACGATCGGGGTCATGGTCAGGCCGTTCACCGTGCCGCAGTCGACCTCGGTGATCACCACGTCCTGGGCGACGTCGACCAGACGACGGGTCAGGTAGCCCGAGTTCGCCGTCTTCAGCGCGGTATCGGCCAGGCCCTTGCGCGCGCCATGGGTCGAGATGAAGTACTGCAGGACGTCCAGACCCTCGCGGAAGTTGGCCTTGATCGGCGTCTCGATGATCGAGCCGTCCGGCTTGGCCATCAGGCCACGCATACCGGCCAGCTGGCGGATCTGCGCGGCGCTACCACGGGCGCCGGAGTCGGCCATGATGTAGATCGAGTTCATCGACTTCTGGTCGATGGTCTCGCCCTTGGCGTTCTCGGCCTTCTCGGTGCCGATGACTTCCATCATCGCCTTGGCCACGCGCTCATTGGTGCGCGACCAGATGTCGACGACCTTGTTGTAGCGCTCGCCGGCGGTGACCAGGCCGCTCTGGTACTGCTCCTGGATCTCGTTTACCTCGGTCTCGGCCTCGGAGAGGATGCCCTTCTTCTCGTCCGGGATGACCATGTCGTCGATGCCGATCGAGACGCCGGCGCGCGTCGCATAGCGGAAGCCGGTGTACATCAGCTGGTCGGCGAAGATCACCGTCTCCTTCAGGCCAAGGCCACGGTAGGAGGCGTTGATCAGACGCGAGATGGCCTTCTTGTTGAGCTCGGTGTTGACCAGCGCGAAGGGCAGGCCCTCCGGCAGGATCTCGGCCAGCAGGGCGCGACCAACGGTGGTTTCGACGATGCCGGTCTTCGGCGTGCGCGTCCGGTCCTCGGCGATCACCACCTCGCTGATGCGCACCTTGACCTTGGCGTGCAGCTCGACGACGCGGTTGTCGTAGGCGCGATGCACCTCGGACAGGTTGGCGAAGACCATGCCCTCGCCCTTGCGGCCTTCCAGCGCGCGGGTCATGTAGTACAGGCCAAGGACGACGTCCTGGGTCGGCACGATGATCGGCTCGCCGTTGGCGGGCGACAGGATGTTGTTCGACGACATCATCAGCGCGCGGGCTTCAAGCTGGGCTTCCAGCGAAAGCGGCACGTGGACGGCCATCTGGTCGCCGTCGAAGTCGGCGTTGAAGGCGGTACACACCAGCGGATGCAGCTGGATGGCCTTGCCTTCGACCAGCACCGGCTCGAAAGCCTGGATGCCGAGGCGATGCAGGGTCGGCGCGCGGTTAAGCAGCACCGGATGCTCGCGGATCACCTCTTCGAGGATGTCCCAGACTTCAGCGCTTTCCCGCTCGACCAGCTTCTTGGCCGCCTTGATGGTGGTGGCGAGGCCCCGACGCTGCAACTTGGAGAAGATGAACGGCTTGAACAGCTCCAGCGCCATCTTCTTCGGCAGGCCGCACTCGTGCAGGCGCAGCGTCGGACCGACCACGATGACCGAACGGCCGGAGTAGTCGACGCGCTTGCCGAGCAGATTCTGGCGGAAGCGGCCCTGCTTGCCCTTGATCATGTCGGCCAGCGACTTCAGCGGGCGCTTGTTGGTGCCGGTGATGGCGCGGCCGCGGCGACCGTTGTCGAGCAGCGCGTCCACCGACTCCTGCAGCATGCGCTTCTCATTGCGGACGATGATGTCCGGCGCAGAGAGCTCGAGCAGGCGCTTCAGGCGGTTATTGCGGTTGATGACGCGGCGGTACAGGTCATTAAGGTCGGAGGTCGCGAAGCGGCCGCCGTCCAGCGGCACCAGCGGACGCAGGTCCGGCGGCAGCACCGGCAGCACGGTCATCACCATGTACTCCGGGCGGTTGCCGGAGTCGATGAAGGCCTCGACCAGCTTGATCCGCTTGGTCAGGCGCTTGAGCTTGGTCTCGCTGTTGGTGCTGGCGATCTCCTCGCGCAGCTGAACCAGCTCGCCATTGAGGTCGATGCTCTTGAGCAGCTCGTAGACGGCCTCAGCGCCCATCCGGGCGTCGAACTCGTCGCCATGCTCGGTCACCGCCTGCAGGTAACCCTCCTCGTTCAACAGTTGGCCACGCTCAAGCGGGGTCAGGCCCGGATCGATGACCACGTAGGCCTCGAAGTAGAGGATGCGCTCGATGTCGCGCAGGGTCATGTCCAGCATCAGGCCGATGCGCGAGGGCAGCGACTTGAGGAACCAGATGTGCGCGGTCGGGCTGGCGAGCTCGATGTGGCCCATGCGCTCACGGCGCACCTTGGCCAGGGTCACCTCGGTGCCGCACTTTTCGCAGACCACGCCGCGGTGCTTCATACGCTTGTATTTGCCGCACAGGCACTCGTAGTCCTTGATCGGACCGAAGATCGCGGCGCAGAACAGACCGTCACGCTCCGGCTTGAAGGTGCGGTAGTTGATGGTTTCCGGCTTCTTCACTTCGCCGAACGACCAGGAACGGATCAGGTCGGGCGAGGCCAGCGCGATCTTGATCGCGTCGAAATCGAGCGGGGCGCGCTGCTGGTTGAAGAGATTCAGAAGGTCTTTCATGTCTTTCTCCGGGATTTGAGGATTCGGAATCGGGATTCGTCAGAAGCGCTGCGCGGCTGCGCCGGCAGCGCCGTCCCTGCCCTTACCTCTCGTCCAGCTCGATGTTGATCGCCAGCGAACGGATTTCCTTGACCAGCACGTTGAAGGACTCGGGCATGCCCGCGGCCATCTCGTGGTTGCCGTCGACGATGTTCTTGTACATCTGGTTGCGGCCCTGCACGTCGTCGGACTTCACCGTCAGCATTTCCTGCAGGGTGTAGGCCGCGCCGTAGGCTTCCAGCGCCCAGACTTCCATCTCGCCGAAGCGCTGGCCGCCGAACTGCGCCTTGCCGCCCAGCGGCTGCTGGGTGACCAGGGAGTACGGACCGGTCGAACGGGCGTGCATCTTGTCGTCGACCAAGTGGTTCAGCTTCAGCATGTACATGTAGCCGACGGTCACCTTGCGGTCGAAGGCCTCACCGGTGCGGCCGTCGAACAGCGTGGTCTGGCCACTGGTCGGCAGGCCTGCCAGCTTCAGCATCGCCTTGATCTCTCCTTCGTGCGCGCCATCGAAGACCGGGGTGGCCATCGGCACGCCGCTCGACAGGTTCTTGGCGAGTTCGAGGATCTCCTCGTCGCTGAGCGAGTCGAGGTCGGCGCGGCTCTTCTTGGTCTCGGCCAGATCATGGTTGTAGATCTTGCCGAGGAAGTCGCGCAGTTCCTTGACCTTGCGCTGCTCGTCGAGCATTTCCTGGATGCGCTCGCCAAGGCCCTTGGCGGCCCAGCCAAGGTGCGTCTCGAGCACCTGGCCGATGTTCATACGCGAGGGCACGCCAAGCGGGTTCAGCACGATGTCGACGGGACGGCCGTCGGCGGCAAAGGGCATGTCCTCGACCGGCTGGATCATCGAGATGACGCCCTTGTTGCCGTGGCGGCCGGCCATCTTGTCGCCCGGCTGGATGCGGCGCTTCACGGCCAGGTACACCTTGACCATCTTCAGCACGCCCGGGGCGAGGTCGTCGCCGGCGGTGATCTTGGCGCGCTTGTCTGCGAACTTCTTCTCGAACTCCTTCTTGTGCGCCTCGACCTGCTTCTGCGCCTTCTCGATGAACTCGGCGGCATCGTCATCCTTCATGCGGATGGCGAACCAGTCGTCCTTCTTCAGGCTGTTCAGGTATTCGTCGTTGATCTCGCTGCCCTTCTTCAGGCCGTTCGGACCACCGTTGGCGATACGACCGCCGATCTGGGTACGCAGGCGCGAGTAGATGGCGCCCTCGAGGATGCGGAACTGGTCGTCGAAGTCCTTCTTGACCCGCTTGATCTCCATTTCCTCGATCTGGCGGGCGCGCTTGTCCTTCTCGATGCCGTCGCGGGTGAAGACCTGGACGTCGATGACGGTACCGTCCATGCCCGGCGGCACGCGCAGCGAGCTGTCCTTCACGTCCGACGCCTTCTCGCCGAAGATCGCGCGCAGCAGCTTCTCTTCCGGGGTCAACTGGCTCTCGCCCTTGGGCGTCACCTTGCCGACCAGGATGTCGCCAGCCTGCACCTCGGCGCCGATGTAGACCACGCCGGACTCGTCGAGGCGGCCGAGCGCCTGCTCGGAGACATTCGGGATGTCGGCGGAGATTTCCTCCGGACCGAGCTTGGTGTCACGGGCGACGCAGGTCAGTTCCTCGATGTGGATGGTGGTGTAGCGATCCTCCTGGACCACGCGCTCCGAGATCAGGATCGAATCCTCGAAGTTGTAGCCGTTCCAGGGCATGAAGGCGACCAGCATGTTCTGGCCCAGGGCCAGCTCGCCGAGGTCGGTCGAAGGGCCATCGGCCAGCACGTCGCCGCGCTCGACACGGTCACCCACCTTCACCAGCGGGCGCTGGTTGATGCAGGTGTTCTGGTTCGAGCGGGTGTACTTGACCAGGTTGTAGATGTCGACGCCGGCATCGTTGTCGCCGATCTCCTCTTCCTTGACCCGGACCACGATGCGGCCCGCGTCGACCTGGTCGATCACACCGGCGCGCTTGGCGACGGCGTTGACGCCCGAGTCACGCGCCACGTCGCGCTCGATGCCGGTGCCCACCAGCGGGGTCTGCGCGCGCAGGGTCGGCACCGCCTGGCGCTGCATGTTCGCGCCCATCAGCGCGCGGTTGGCGTCGTCGTGCTCGATGAACGGAACCAGGGCCGCGGCGACCGAGACGGTCTGCATCGGCGAGACGTCCATGTACTGGATCTCGCTCGGCGCCATCAGCAGGGTTTCGCCCTGGAAACGACAGGGGACGAAGGGCTCGGAGAACGACCCGTCGTCGTGCAGCGGCGCATTGGCCTGGGCGACGGCGAAGTTGCCCTCCTCGATCGCCGACAGGAAGTCGATCTGGTCGGTCACCTTGCCCTCGACCACGCGGCGGTACGGGGTCTCGAGGAAGCCGTAGCGGTTGGTGCGCGCGTAAACCGCCAGCGAGTTGATCAGGCCGATATTCGGGCCTTCCGGGGTCTCGATGGTGCAGACGCGGCCGTAGTGGGTGGCGTGGACGTCGCGGACCTCGAAGCCGGCGCGCTCGCGGGTCAGACCACCCGGGCCCAGCGCGGAAACGCGGCGCTTGTGGGTAACCTCGGACAGCGGGTTGTTCTGGTCCATGAACTGCGAGAGCTGCGAGGAGCCGAAGAACTCCTTGATCGCAGCCGCCACCGGCTTGGCGTTGATCAGCTCCTGCGGGGTCAGACCCTCGCTCTCTGCCAGCGACAGGCGCTCCTTGACCGCGCGCTCGACGCGGACGAGACCGACGCGGAAGGTGTTCTCGGCCATCTCGCCGACCGAGCGCACGCGGCGGTTGCCGAGGTGGTCGATGTCGTCGACGACGCCCTTGCCGTTGCGGATCTCGATCAGCACGCGCAGCACGTCGAGGATGTCCGAGTTGTCGAGCACGCCCGAGCCCTCGACCTCCTGACGGCCCACGCGGCGGTTGAACTTCATCCGGCCGACGCCCGACAGGTCGTAGCGATCGGCGCTGAAGAACAGGTTCTGGAACAGGTTCTGCGCGGCCTCCTTGGTCGGCGGCTCGCCCGGACGCATCATCCGATAGATCTCGACCAGGGCCTCGAGCTGGGTCTTGGTCGGGTCGATGCGCAGCGTGTTCGGGATGTACGGACCGCGGTCGAGGTCGTTGACCCACAGCGTACCGACGGTCTCGACGCCGGCCTTGCGGAACTTGACCAGCGCCTCTTCGTCCAGCTCGTCATTGGCCGAGGCCAGCAGTTCGCCGGTGTTGGCGTCGACCACGTCGTGGGCGAGGATGCGGCTGACGAGGTACTCGTCCGGCACTTCGAGCGCGGAGATTTCCGCCTGCTCGAGCTGCTTGACGTGGCGAGCGGTGATGCGCTTTCCGGCCTCGACGATGACCTTGCCGCCGATGGCGAGGTCGAAGTTCAGGGTCTCGCCCTTCAGGCGCTCGGCGACGAGTTCCAGTTCCACGCCCTCGGGGAGGATGTGGAAGGTGTTGATCTCGTAGAACTCGCGCAGCATCTCCTCGTTGGAGAAGCCCAGCGCACGCAGCAGGATCGACACCGGCAGCTTGCGGCGGCGGTCGATACGGGTGAACAGCGCGTCCTTCGGGTCGAACTCGAAGTCCAGCCAGGAGCCGCGATAGGGAATGATGCGGGCGCTGTACAGCAGCTTGCCCGAGCTGTGCGTCTTGCCACGGTCGTGGTCGAAGAACACGCCCGGCGAGCGGTGCAGCTGGGAGACGATGACGCGCTCGGTGCCGTTGACAATGAAGGTGCCGTTGTCGGTCATCAGGGGCAGTTCGCCCATGTAGACCTCCTGCTCCTTGACGTACTTGATCGCCTTGTTCGAAGCCGGGCTTTCCTTGTCATAAATGACAAGACGCACGGTCACCCGCAGCGGAGCGCCGAAGGTGAGGCCGCGATTGCGGCACTCGCGCTCGTCGAACGGCGGCTCGCCAAGCTTGTAGCTGACGTACTCAAGGGCGGCATTGCCGGAATAGCTGCTGATCGGGAAAACCGACTTCAGCGCACCGTGCAGACCATGGTCGGACCGCTGCTGCGGCGCGACGTGCTCCTGCAGGAACTCCTTGTAGGAGTCGACCTGAATGGCCAGCAGGAAGGGAACCTCAAGAATCGAAGGGCGCTTGGAGAAATCCTTGCGGATGCGCTTCTTTTCGGTGAAGGAGTAGGTCATGGTCGGCGTACCACCCTTGGTTGGGAGGGGAATGAACCCCTCGAGTCTTAAAACGTGATTCGTGATTCCTGATTGCCGCGGCCCGGCGGGCCTCTGGGCAGAGCTCAATCCGGAATCACCAAGCACGTTCTCCTGCAACAGGCAAAGCCCGGGGGCTTTCGCCCCCAGGCTTCGTCATGCGTCATCCTGTACCGCTATGACGCAATGGCTCGGCTTACTTGACCTCGACGGTCGCGCCAGCCGCTTCCAGGTCCTTCTTCATCTTGGCGGCGTCGTCCTTGCTCACGCCTTCCTTGACGGTACCGGTGGCTTCCACCAGGTCCTTCGCCTCCTTCAGGCCCAGGCCGGTGATGGCACGGACGGCCTTGATGACCTCGACCTTCTTCTCGCCGGCGGCCTTCAGGACGACGGTGAACTCGGTCTGCTCCTCAACGGCGGGGCCGGCGGCGGCCGGACCAGCGGCCATCATGACCGGAGCGGCGGCGGTGACGCCGAACTTGTCTTCGATCGCCTTGACCAGCTCCATGACTTCCATCAGGGTCTTGCCGGCGATGGCGTCGACGATCTGCTCATTGGAAAGGGACATTGTTGTTACCTCTGAAAATGTGTGTGGATTTGTCGAGTGACCGAAAGGTCGACGGGATCAGGCAGCCGGGGCTTCCGCTTCGGCCGCGACTTCGCCGCCGCCCTGCTTGTCGGCGACAGCCTTGATCGCGCGGGCCAGCATGCTCGCCGGCTCGGCGAGGACGCGTGCCAGCATGCCAAGGGCCTGCTCGCGGGTCGGCAGCGAGGCCAGCTTCTCCAGGTCGGAACCCGGCATCAGCTTGCCACCCATCGAAACGACCTTGGCCTGCAGCTTGTCGTTGCCCTTGGCGAACTCCTTGATCAGGCGCCCGGCAGCGCCGGGTTCCTCGGTCGAGAACGCATAGAGCAGCGGACCGACGAGGACGTCCTTGACGCACTCGAACTCGGTTCCCGCCACCGCACGCGCGGCCAGGGTGTTCTTGACAACACGCAAGTACACACCGGTTTCGCGCGCCTTCTTGCGCATCTCCGTCATCTGACTGACGGTGATGCCCGCGTACTCGGCTGCGACCAGGGAGTGAGCCTTCCCGGCGACGTCTGCCAGCTCGGCGACAACTTCCTGCTTCTGTGACAGATTGAGAGCCATTGCACTCCTCCAAAAGCCGGGGCTCGGGATCGGGATTCGCAGCTCGCCGGAGCGTTACTCCGCCTACCGCGTCTCCGTCGCTGAACCTCGACTTCGACTACTCCGCTTGCGGCTCCTGCCACGCGCGGTCCTTGGCAGCGTCTATCCATGACGCCGGGGATGCGGATGCATCCCGGTGGTGGCCTCTCCAGAACACTTTCCAGAGGGCGGCACCATCTACGCAGGCCGGTTTCCCGATTACCCCACTCCACCCGAACCGGTGACTCCGTCGGGCTGTCGCGCTTTCCTTGCGCCGGTGGATTGGGACCTGCGGTCTTTGACGGCTCCCGGCTCGCGCCGGGTGCCCCCAAAATCATGTGATGGGTGATTGGTGACCGGTGACTTGAAGGGAGCCGCTGCAGCTGGCAGCGAGCACACCGCTTAACGAATCACCAATCCCGAATCACGAATCACGGCTTTCTTACAGCGACAGCGTCGACTGGTCGACGGCGATACCCAGACCCATGGTCGAGGACACCGAGACCTTCTGCAGGTAGACGCCCTTCGAGGTTGACGGCTTGGCCTTGACCAGGTCGGCGAGCAGCGCGTTGAGATTGTTCTTCAGCGCGTCCACTTCGAAATTGGCCTTGCCAATGGTGCAGTGGATGATGCCGGCCTTGTCGGTGCGGTAACGCACCTGGCCCGCCTTGGCGTTGCGAACGGCCTCGGCCGGGTTCGGCGAGACGGTGCCGACCTTGGGGTTCGGCATCAGGCCACGCGGACCGAGCAGCTGGCCCAGCTTGCCGACGACGCGCATCGCGTCCGGGGTGGCGATGACCACGCCGTAGTTGAGGTCACCGGCCTGCATCTTCTCGGCCAGGTCATCCATGCCAACGGCCTCGGCGCCAGCGGCCAGGGCCTCATCGGCCTTCGCACCCGGCGGGCAGAACACGGCCACGCGCACGCTCTTGCCGGTGCCGGCAGGCAGCACGGTCGAACCACGGACCTGCTGGTCCGACTTGCGCGCATCGACGCCCAGGCGGACGGCGACGTCGATCGACTCGACGAACTTGGTCTTGCTGTGATCCTTGAGGATCTTCAGCGCGTCGTCGATCGCGTAGGTCTTGCCCGGCTCGACCAGGGACTGCATTGCCTTGAAACGCTTGGAAATCTTTGCCATGACTTAGCCCTCCACCACCAGGCCCATGCTGCGCGCGCTACCTGCAATGGTGCGCACTCCAGCGTCCAGATCCGCCGCCGTCAGATCGGCCTGCTTGGCCTTGACGATCTCTTCCAGCTGCTTGCGGGTCACCTTGCCGACCTTGTCGGTATTGGGCTTCTTCGAGCCCGAGGTGATGCCGGCAGCCTTCTTCAGCAGGATCGACGCGGGCGGCGACTTGGTGATGAAGGTGAAGGTGCGGTCCGAGTAGGCGGTGATGACCACCGGGATCGGCAGGCCGGGCTCGAGCTTCTGCGTGGCCGCATTGAAGGCCTTGCAGAACTCCATGATGTTCAGGCCGCGCTGACCGAGTGCCGGACCAACCGGCGGGCTGGGGTTGGCCTGGCCGGCCTTGACCTGCAGCTTGATGTAACCGACGACTTTCTTTGCCATTGCTTTGACTCCTGGAGTTCAAGCGTCGGGGCGCACGGGGCGACTCGACTCCTCCACTGGGTTGAAATAGGGCTCAGGGCTCAGGGGCCAGGGCTCAGGAAGCGCACGCTTCTCCAAGTCCCAAGGCCCTGGGCTTTAGGCCCTGCCTTAGGCCTTCTCCACCTGGCCGAATTCGAGCTCGACCGGGGTGGAACGACCAAAAATCATCACCGCCACGCGCAGGCGGCTCTTCTCGTAGTTGACTTCCTCGACGGTGCCGTTGAAGTCGTTGAAAGGACCATCGGTGACCCGGACCAGCTCGCCCGGTTCGAACAGGATCTTCGGGCGCGGCTTCTCGGCGCCTTCCTGCACGCGGGCCAGGATCGCGTCGGCCTCGCTGTCCTTGATCGGCAGCGGGCGATCCGCGGTGCCGCCGATGAAGCCCATGACCTTCGGGGTTTCCTTGACCAGATGCCAGCTCTCGTCGTCGATGCGCGGGGCCGGGCCGTCCTGCTCGGTCTCGATCTGCACCAGCACGTAGCCGGGGAAGAACTTGCGCTCGGACTTGCGCTTCTGGCCGCCGCGCATCTCGATCACTTCCTCGGTGGGGACCAGGACATCGCCGAAGCGATCCTGCATCTCCGCCCGGGCGATGCGGTCGATGAGCGCGCGCTTGACCTGCTGCTCGAAGCCCGAATAGGCGTGAACCACGTACCAACGCTTGGACATCTCGACCCTCCTTAGCCGCCCAGCAGCCAGCGCACGACGTTGGAGACGATCAAGTCGATCAGCCCGAGCAGCAGGCTGATGATGACCACCACCACGGCGATCACGCCGGTGGAACGCAAGGTTTCCTGGCGGGTCGGCCAGACCACCTTGCGCAATTCGAAGCGCGACTCGGAGAGGTACTCCGCTGCGGCGCGACCCTTGCTGGTGAAGGCGAAAACCGCCCCACCCAGCACCAGGCCGCCGGCGACCATCAGGCCACGCAGCGGGCCGGGCCATTCACTGAACCAGTAGAAGGCGACCACACCAGCCACCACCAGGGCCGCTGCGAGGACGTACTTCACCACGTCGACCGGCGACGATTCCGCTGATTGTTCGACCTTGACGTTCATCCGTGCCCGATTATCCGTCGACGCTGCGATGCGCGCCGGTGGCACGCCAGGAGGGACTCGAACCCCCAACCTGCGGTTTTGGAGACCGCTGCTCTGCCAATTGAGCTACTGGCGTGTTGTGCGATGTGCAAAACGGCGACGGTGGCTTTCGCCACCCTCGCCGGTCTGCCGCCCAGTTGCCGGCAGCGTCGCTGCCTTCACGGGCATTACCCGTTGAACACCGCGGCCCCAGAGAGACCGCGGCGAGCTTGCATTACTTGATGATCTTCGCCACGACGCCGGCGCCGACGGTACGGCCGCCTTCGCGAATCGCGAAGCGCAGACCCTCGTCCATCGCGATCGGCGCGATCAGCGACACCGCCATCTTGATGTTGTCGCCCGGCATCACCATCTCGACGCCTTCCGGCAGCTGCACAGCGCCGGTCACGTCGGTGGTGCGGAAGTAGAACTGCGGACGGTAACCCTTGAAGAACGGGGTGTGGCGGCCGCCCTCTTCCTTCGACAGCACGTACACCTCGGCCTCGAAGTCGGTGTGCGGGGTGATCGAACCCGGCTTGGCCAGCACCTGGCCACGCTCGACTTCGTCACGCTTGGTGCCGCGCAGCAGCAGACCGGCGTTGTCGCCCGCCTGACCCTGATCCAGCAGCTTGCGGAACATCTCGATGCCGGTGACCGTGGTCTTGGTCGTCGGACGGATACCGACGATTTCGATTTCGTCGCCCACCTTGATCACGCCACGCTCGATACGGCCGGTCACCACGGTGCCGCGGCCCGAGATCGAGAACACGTCCTCGACCGGCATCAGGAAGGTCTTGTCCACGTCGCGCTGCGGCTCAGGGATCCAGCTGTCCAGCGCTTCCACCAGCTTGATGATCGCGGGCACGCCGATGTCCGACTGGTCGCCTTCCAGCGCCAGACGCGCCGAACCGGCAATGATCGGGGTGTCGTCGCCCGGGAACTCGTACTTCGTCAGCAGCTCGCGGACTTCCATCTCCACCAGCTCCAGCAGCTCGGCGTCGTCCACCATGTCGGCCTTGTTCAGGAACACGACGATGTACGGCACGCCCACCTGGCGCGACAGCAGGATGTGCTCGCGGGTCTGCGGCATCGGGCCGTCAGCGGCCGAGCAGACCAGGATCGCGCCGTCCATCTGCGCCGCACCGGTGATCATGTTCTTCACGTAGTCGGCGTGCCCAGGGCAGTCGACGTGCGCGTAGTGACGGGTCGGCGACTCGTACTCGACGTGCGCGGTCGAGATCGTGATGCCGCGCGCCTTCTCTTCCGGCGCCGCGTCGATCGCGTCATAGGCCTTGAACTCACCGCCGAAACGCTCCGCGCCGATCTTCGTCAGCGCCGCCGTCAGCGTCGTCTTGCCGTGGTCGACGTGACCGATCGTGCCCACGTTCACGTGCGGCTTGGTGCGCTCGAACTTTGCCTTGGCCATTGCCTGAACCCTTTAACTGAACAGTGAAGTGAATAGGTGGTGCTCATGACTGGAATCGAACCAGCGACCTCTTCCTTACCAAGGAAGTGCTCTACCGACTGAGCTACATGAGCGAATTGTGTCGTGCCTTCAGACCGCAGCCCGGGGAGTCAATGGAGCGGGAGACGGGAATCGAACCCGCACCATCAGCTTGGAAGGCTGAGGTTCTACCATTGAACTACTCCCGCCCGGCGGGCGATCTGGTGGAGGGAGGTGGATTCGAACCACCGAAGGCGTGAGCCAGCAGATTTACAGTCTGCCCCCGTTGGCCGCTTGGGTATCCCTCCGCAACAGAGCCGCTTATTCTCATACGTTGAGAAAAGCTTGTCAACGCGATTTGCGGCTTTTTTTCGCCCCGGCCTGCCGGGGCCTCAGACGTTGAAGCGGAAGTGCAGGACGTCGCCCTCGCGAACCAGGTACTCCTTGCCCTCCAGGCGCAGCTTTCCGGCCTCCTTGCAGCCCGACTCGCCGCGGTACTTGAGGAAATCGTCGAAACCCATGGTTTCGGCACGGATGAAGCCACGCTCGAAGTCGGTATGGATGACCCCGGCGGCCTGCGGCGCGGTCGAGCCGCGGCGCACGGTCCAGGCACGGACCTCCTTCTCGCCGGCGGTGAAGTAGGTCTGCAGGCCGAGCAGCTTATAGGCGGCGCGGATCACCCGGTTCAGGCCCGGCTCCTCGAGACCCAGGTCGGCCAGGAAGGCCCCTTGGTCCTCGGGCTCCAGCTGGGCCAGCTCCTCCTCGATCGCGGCACAGACCGCGACCACCTCGGCGCCCTCGCCTTCCGCCCGGGCCTTGACCCGATCGAGGTGGGGGTTGTTCTCGAAGCCGTCCTCGCGGACGTTGGCCACGTACATCAGCGGCTTCAGGGTGAGCAGGAACAGCTCGCGGACCAGAACCCGATCCTCCGGGGACAGGCCCAGGGCGCGGGCCGGCCGACCCTCGTCGAGCCCAGCGCGCAGCCTGGAGAGCACTTCTCGGCGGGCGATGGCGTCCTTGTCACCCGCCTTGGCCGCCTTCTCGGCCCGGGCCAGTGCCTTCTCGACCGACTCGAGATCGGCCAGGCACAGCTCGGTGTCGATGGTCTCGATGTCGGCGATCGGGTCGACCTTGCCGGCCACGTGGACGATGTCGCCGTGCTCGAAACAGCGCACGACGTGGGTGATGGCGTCGACCTCGCGGATATGGGCGAGGAACTTGTTGCCCAGGCCCTCGCCCTTGGAGGCGCCGGCCACCAGGCCGGCGATATCGACGAACTCGACCGAGGTCGGGATGACCTTCTGCGGCTTGACGATGTCGGCCAGCTGCTGCAGGCGCTCATCCGGCACCGGCACCACGCCGACGTTCGGCTCGATGGTGCAGAACGGGAAGTTCGCCGCGGCGATGCCGGCCTTGGTCAGTGCGTTGAACAGGGTGGACTTGCCGACGTTGGGAAGACCGACGATGCCGCACTTGATGCCCATGGGATGACTCCGGTTGTTGCTTCTAGCAAGAGGGGGCGGGAGCAGACTCAGCTGCGGTCGACCGCGGTATGCAGGCGCTTCATGGCCTCGTTGAGACGGTCGCCAAGGACCAATGGCAGCACCGCCAGCGACTCGTCGATGGCGCGCAGCATGGCTGCCTCGTCGTCGCGGCCGGGACGGCCGAGCACCCAGCCGGTGACCCGGTCCTTGTGCCCGGGGTGGCCGATGCCCAGGCGCAGCCGGTGGAAGCGTCCGTGGCCGAGCAGGGCCATGATGTCGCGCAGGCCGTTCTGGCCGCCGTGCCCACCGTCGAATTTGAGTCGCGCGACGCCGGCAGGCAGGTCGAGGTCGTCATGGACGACGAGCATCTCGGCCGGCTCGATCTTCCAGTAGTTGAGCGCCGCCTGGACCGACTTGCCGCTGCGGTTCATGAACGTCGCCGGTTTCAGCAGGCGCAGGTCGTGGCCCGACTCGCGGACCCGCGCGGACTCGCCGAACAGCTTGGACTCGGCGCCGAAACGTTCCTGGTGACGACGGGCCAGCTCATCGACCAGCCAGAACCCGACGTTGTGCCGCTGCGGCGCATGTTCCGGACCCGGGTTGCCGAGGCCAACGATCAGACGAAGCACGGCGGATCCCCGCGACAGACGACATCGAGCGCATCACGGCAGCGACCCGCCGCGAGGCGGGCCGCTGCGCGCGGATGCGGCTTACTTGGCTTCCTCGCCCTCGCCCTCGGCGTCAGCCGCGGCGCCCTCTTCACCGTCGGAACCGCCGCGCTGCTGGCGGGCGATGACCACGGCGATGTCGTGCTCCTTGCCTTCCTTCATGTCGGGCAGGGTGACGCCGGCGGGCAGCTTGATCTGGGAGAGATGCACCACGTCGCCTTCCTTCAGCGAGGACAGGTCGACCTCGATGAACTCCGGCAGGTCCTTGGGCAGGCAGCTGACCTCGAGCTCGTTCAGCTCGTGGGTGATGACCACGCCCGAGGTCTTCCCGGCCGGCGACTTCTCCTGGTTCAGGAAGTGCAGCGGGATGCGGGTGTGGATGGCCTCGTTCTCGGAGACGCGCTGGAAGTCGAGGTGCAGGATCTGCGGCTTGAACGGGTGGCGCTGCAGGTCACGCAGCAGGACCTTCTGCACCGATCCGTCGATGCTCAGGTCGATGATGGCCGAGTAGAACCACTCGTGGGCCGAGGCCAGATAGACCGAGTTGTGCTCGAGCTGGATGCTCTGCGGGTCCTTGTGGGCACCGTAGACGATGGCCGGCACCGTGCCGGCGCGACGCAGGCGGCGGCTCGCACCCTTCCCTTCGTCCTTGCGGCTGGTGGCGGAAAGCTTGTGTTCGGTAGACATGATTGTTGCCTTTGCTTGGAATGACCCGCCTCGCGGCGGAAAGTCCTCGCCCGCGACCAGGCGAGGGGGTGAATGCCGGATTCGACATTCGGGACTCGGGATTCGCGGCCGCTGCCGGCGGCGGTGCCCAGGCGCTGGGCCGAATCCCGAATCCCGAACCCCGAATCGCCGGCCTCAGTCGACGTAAAGCGAGCTCACCGACTCGCCGAAGGCGATGCGGCGAACGGTCTCGGCCAGCAGTTCGGCGACGCTGAGCTGGCGGATCTTGCCGCAGTCGCGCGCTTCGCTGCCGAGCGGGATGGTGTCGGTGACCACCAGCTCATCCAGGGCCGAGTTGGACAGATTGCTGATCGCCGGGCCGGAAAGCACCGGATGGGTGCAGTAGGCGACGACCTTGCGGGCGCCGTGCTCCTTCAGCGCCGCGGCAGCCGCACACAGGGTGCCGGCGGTATCGACGATGTCGTCGACCAGGACGCAGTCCTTGCCCTCGACGTCGCCAATGATGTTCATGACGGTAGCCACATTGGCCTTCGGCCGGCGCTTGTCGATGATCGCCAGATCCGCGTCATCGAGGCGCTTGGCGACGGCCCGGGCGCGCACCACGCCGCCGACGTCGGGACTGACGACGATCAGCTTGTCGGTGCCGATGCTGCGCCAGATGTCGGCGAGCAGCAGCGGCGAGGCGTAGACGTTGTCGACCGGGATATCGAAGAAACCCTGGATCTGGTCGGCGTGCACGTCGACCGTCAGCACCCGGTCGGTGCCCACGGACGAGAACATCTTGGCCGCGACCTTGGCGGTGATCGGCACGCGGGCAGAGCGCGGCCGGCGATCCTGCCGGGCGTAGCCGAAATACGGCACCACTGCCGTGACACTGGAGGCCGAGGCGCGCTTCAGCGCGTCGATCAGCACCAGCAGCTCCATGAAGTTCTCGGCGGTCGGCGCGCAGGTCGGCTGGATCACGAAGACCTCCTGCCGGCGCACGTTCTCCTCGATCTCGACCTGAACCTCGCCGTCGGAAAAGCGACCGACCAGCGCCTTGCCGGGACGGATGCCCAACTCCCGGCACACCGCATGCGCCAGCGGGCGGTTGGCATTGCCGGAGAAGACCAGCAGACCATCGGTGTTGACCGTCATTGTCATTCCGCCCTGTTGCCAAAACGATGTGGGTGCCGGATGGCTGGGGCGGCAGGATTCGAACCTGCGAATGCCGGAATCAAAATCCGGTGCCTTACCACTTGGCGACGCCCCACCAATCCCGTCATTCGTGGCGCCTCATGCGCCGGCCGGCGCGGCGGACCGCTCCGCGCGCCATGCCTCGAGCCGATCGTGCAGCGGCGAGCGGTTCACGCCCTTCGCCACGATGCAGCGTCCAAACCTCGCCAAGTCGCCCGCCAGCGCCTCGGCCTGTTCCTTAGTATCGACCATCGCGAAGCAGCCACCACCGGTTCCGGTGAGTCCGCCGGCCGCCCGCGCCCTCAGCGCGTGGAGCAGTTCGGCGAGCAGCGGGCTACGCGCGCGGGCCGGCGCGTCGAACGCGTTACGGCCCACCAGATCGGATGCAAAGTCCGCCATTGTCAGGGGCGGCGCATTCCTTGTCAATTCAGGCGCTTGGAAGAGTTCAGCCGTCGACAGGTGGACCCCGGCGTCAACCAGCACGAACCAGCGCCCGGGCAGATCCAGCGGCCGCAGCGACTCACCCACGCCCTCGGCCCAGGCAGTGCGGCCGCGCACGAAGACCGGCACATCGGCGCCCAGCTGCACGGCAAGCTCTGCCAGCGCGTCCTCGCCAAGCTCACAGCCCCAGAGCGCGTTCAGGGCGCAGAGCACGGTGGCGGCGTCCGAACTGCCGCCGCCGAAGCCGCCGCCCTGGGGAATCCGCTTGTCGAGCGTGATATCGACGCCCACCGCGCAGCCGGTGGCGCGCTGCAGCAGGCGCGCCGAACGGACGCTGAGGTCATCCTCCTCGGCCACGCCGGGCGGCCCGCCGAGGCGCTGGATCCGCCCATCGGAGCGCGGGGCGAGGCTGATCGCATCGCCCCAGTCGAGCAACTGGAAGACCGTCTGCAACAGGTGATAGCCATCGTCGCGGCGCCCGGTGATCTGCAGGAACAGGTTCAGCTTGGCCGGCGCCGGCCAGGTCGAGGCCGACTCAGGGTGCATCGTCGAGCTGCCAGCTGCGCACCAGCAGACGCACGCGGCGATCGCCGGATTCGGCCTCGATCCGCCGCGGGAGGACGGGATCGACGCTGGTGTCCCAGCCGCGGTATTCGATTCGCCAACCGCCGTCGCGCAGGACCGCGGGCCGGCCCTCGGCGTCGAACTCGACCTCGGCCGACGGGCTGCCGCGCTGGCCGCGGACCCAGCGCGCCAAGAGGGCCAGAGGCACATCCCAGCCAACCGCGTCGCGGAGCAGGCGATCGGCGTCCGGGCCGCGCAGCGGTCCGCCCTCCAGACCCTCGATCAGGGCGCCACCGGGATCGGTTTCCAGCCGCCAGCCCTGGCCGCTGACCGGCGCCCTCAGGGTCAGCTCCTGGGCATCGTCGCGGCGACGCCAGACCAGCTGGCCGGAGCCGCCGTCCTCGCCATTGCGCACCGCGACCCGGCCTTCCAGCGACCAGTGCGCTGCAGCGTCGAGGCGCGCCTCCCGGCGCTGCTGGGCGGACAGCAGGGCATCCTCGGGCACCACGGGCCTGGGTGCCGGACGGCCACAGGCGACCAGCAGTACGGCGGCGATGCCAAGGGCCATCGCCCGCAGCCCCAACCGGGACCCGCTCATGGCTGGATCCCGTGCTGCTCGAGGCTGCGCTTCAGGGCCGGGTTGTCGGGATCGATCTCGCGACCGAGGCGCCAGATCGAACGGGCCTCTTCCTTCTTGCCCGAGGCCCATAGCGCCTCGCCGAGGTGGGCCGCCACCTCGGCATCGCGCTGCAATTCGAAGGCCCGGCGCAGGTGCGGCAGGGCTTCCTCGACCCGGCCCATGCGGAACAGCACCCAGCCCATCGAGTCGATGATCGCCGGATTGTCCGGCCGCAGAGCCAGGGCCTGGCGGATCAGTTCATGGGCCTCGGCCAGTCGCTCGGTCCGGTCGGCCAGGGTGTAGCCCAGCGCATTCAGCGCATCCGGGTTCTCCGGGTCCATGACCAGCATCAGGCGCAGGTCGGCCTCGGCGAGGTCGATCTTGTCCAGCCGTTCATAGGCCAAGGCGCGACCGTAGAGCAGGGCCGGCTCGTCCTCGAACACGGCCAGGCCACGGGCATAGGCGTCGACCGCCTGGGCGTGGCGCCCGTGCCGCTGCAGCAGCTGCGCTTCGAGGAGGTAGGCGTCGATCAGCAGACGCCCGTCGTCGGAGTCGCGCTGCTGCAGCTCACGCAGGACCCCCAGCGCGGTCTCGTGCTGGCCAAGATCGTCGGAGAGCAGGGCGATACGCAGCTGCGCCTCGCCGGCGCGCGGGCCATCCGGCAGCGACCGGTACCAGCCGAGCGCCGCCTCCTTCAGCTCGAGCAGTTCGGCCAGCTGACCAAGCAGGAAGCGATGTTCGGCATCGGGCTCCCCGCGCTCCGCCGCCGTCTGGACCTCGGCATAGAGCGCAGCCAGGCGCTCGCGGTCATCGGTGCGCGCAAGGAAGGCGGCGCGCGCGGCCCAGCTGGCTGCGTCCTGCTCACCGCCGGCAAGCGCCTCGGCGGCGGCCTCGTGCTCCCCCAGTGCGCCGAGCATGCCGGCCGCGGCAAGCCGCATCGGCTGGTCGAGGCCCGGCAGCGCAATCGCCTTCTCGATCGCCGCCCTCGCCTCCGCCGGCTTGTCCTGCTTGCGCAGCAGGTCCGCCTGCCACAGCCAGGCACGCGGCTGCTGCGCGTGGTGCTCGACGGCCAGGCCGCCGACCTTCGCGCGCAGGCCTTCAAGGGAGAGGCGGTCGGCCAGACCGCCAGCCGCCAACAGGGCGTCCAGGTTGTCGCGCACGGCCGGGTCCTTCAGCAGGCTCTGCAGCAAGGCAGGCACCAGCAGGCTGGTGCTGTCCGAGGCCATCGCCTGCAGAGCCCGTTTCCAGCCCTCGGGCCGCGCGAGGATGCGTCGCAGGGCGCGTTCGCCGGCCTTGGCGTCCGCCTCGCGCAGGGCAATCACCAGGGCGATCTGCTGGGCCGCCTCTTCGTCCGGGGCGAGCTCCAGCCAGCGTGCCAGCAGGCGGCTGGCCGCCTCAACGTCCTTGCTCATCAGGGCGAGCCGGGTGGCACGCTCGAGTAGCGCCGGGTCGCTGCTGTCCAGGGCGGCCTCGGCATAGCGGGAGGCGGCCTCGTCCGTTCGCCCTTCCTGCAGGGCGAACTCGCCGCGCAGCAGGGCCTCCAGAGGGTCGGTGGGGGCCTGGCCGGCGGCGGTTCCGGCGAGGGACAGGTAAACTAGGCCGAGGGCAGCCCAGCGCCCCGGCCCGGCCAGCCGCCGGCGGCCCTGTCCGCAGCGCGTTTGCTGGTGCGACATCTGGCTCCTCTTCACCCTTCGATTCACAGCGCGCTAGCTTACTGCATGCCCCTCATCGCTCTTGGTCTCAACCACTCGACCGCGCCCGTCGGGCTGCGCGAGCTGGTCGCCTTCGATGCCGAGGGCGGCAGCGCCGCGACGCGCGCCCTGGCCGCCCAGCCGGGCGTGCGCGAGGCCGCGGTGCTGTCGACCTGCAATCGCACCGAGCTTTACTGCAATGTCGAAGCGGGTCATGAGGCGGGGATTGCGGCCTGGCTGGCGGCGCACCACGGGCTCGGCGAGCAGGCCCTGCAGGCCTATCTGTACCGGCATCAGGACGAGGCCGCGGTGCGCCACCTCTTCCGCGTCGCCACGGGACTCGACTCGCTGGTGCTCGGCGAGCCGCAGATCCTGGGTCAGGTCAAGCAGGCCTGGCAGGCCGCGCGCGGTAGCGGCAGCCTGGACAGCGGACTTGATCGCCTGTTCCAGCATGCCTTCGCTGTGGCCAAGCGGGTTCGCACGGACACCCGGATCGGCGCCCACCCGGTGTCGGTGGCCTTCGCCGCGGTGCGGCTCACCCAGCAGGTCTTCGCTGAACTGGACACCGCCACCGTGCTGCTGGTCGGCGCCGGCGACACCATCGAACTGGCCGCGCGCCACCTGGCCGAGCACGACACCCAGCGCCTGCTGTTCGCCAACCGCACCCTGGCCCATGCCCAGGCGCTGGCCAGCCGCTTCGGCGGCTTCGCCCTGCCGCTGGCGGAGCTGACCCGGCACCTGCCGGAAGCGGATATCGTGTTCAGCGCCACCGCCTCACGCGAACCGGTGATCGGGATCCAGGCGGTCCGCGACGCGCTGCGCGAGCGACGTCACCGGCCCATGCTGTTCATGGATCTGGCCGTGCCCCGCGACGTGGAGCCGGAGGTCGGGCGTCTGGATGACGTCTACCTGTATACCGTGGACGACCTCGACCACGTGGTAGAGGAGGGACGCCGCTCGCGGCGCGAGGCCGCCGAGGAAGCCGAGGCGATCATCGAGCTGCAAGTCGAACACTTCATGGCCTGGTGGCGGGCCAGCGATCAGCACGAGGTGCTGAAGACCCTCCGCCAGCAGGCCGAAGCGCAACGCGACACGCTGCTGGAAAGGGCAATGGCGGCGCTGGCCGCGGGGCGTCCGGCGCAGCAGGTGGTCGAGCAGCTCGCCAACGCACTGACCAACAAGCTGCTGCATGCGCCCAGCAGCGCGCTTCGCCACGCTGCCCTGCGCGGGGATCTCGACCTCGTACGCAGTGCGCAGCGCTTGTTCGACCTTGAATCTCCTCTGGGCAGGGACGCCGATGACACCGGGCATTCGCCGTAAGCTGGAAGCGCTGGCCGAGCGCCACGAAGAGGTCGGCCGCCTGCTCGCCGACCCGGATGCCGCCGCCGATGCCGGTCGCTTCCGTACGCTCTCGCAGGAGTATTCGCGGCTGGAGCCGGTCGTGTCCGGACTGCGCGACTACGACGAGGCGCTGCGGGAGCTGGCCGCGGCCGAGGCCATGCGAGCCGACCCGGAAATGGCCGAGCTCGCCGACGCCGAGGTCGAGGCGCAGAGCGAGCGCCGCGACGCCCTTGAGCACGCGCTGCATCTACTGCTGATCCCGCAGGACCCGCGCGACGCCGCGAACCTCTATCTGGAGATCCGTGCCGGTACCGGCGGGGACGAGGCGGCGATCTTCGCCGGCGACCTGTTCCGCATGTACTCCCGCTATGCCGAACGCCAGCGCTGGCGGGTCGAGGTCGTCTCGGCCAATGAAGGCGAGCACGGCGGCTTCAAGGAGATCGTGGCCCGGGTCGAGGGAAGCGGCGCCTACTCGAGACTGAAGTTCGAATCGGGCACGCACCGGGTACAGCGAGTGCCGGCCACTGAATCGCAGGGACGCATCCACACCTCGGCGGCGACGGTGGCCATCCTGCCGGAGATGGAGGAAATCGAGGATATCGAGATCCGCGACGCCGACCTCAAGGTGGACACCTTCCGCGCCTCGGGCGCAGGTGGTCAGCACGTCAACAAGACCGACTCGGCGATCCGCATGACCCACCTGCCGAGCGGCATCGTGGTCGAGTGCCAGGACGAGCGCAGCCAGCACAAGAATCGGGCGCGCGCCCTGTCTCTGCTCAAGGCCAAGCTGCTTGATGAGCAGCGCAGCAAGCAGACCGCGGCGCAGGCGGAATCGCGCCGACTCCAGGTCGGCAGCGGCGACCGCAGCCAGCGCATCCGCACCTACAATTTTCCGCAGGGCCGGATCACCGACCATCGCGTCGAGGGCCTCACCCTGTATCGACTGCCGGAGATCCTCGAGGGCGACCTTGACGAGCTGGTCGATCGCCTCACCCGCGAGTACCAGGCCGACCAGCTGGCCGCCCTGGGCATGGGCTGAGCATCGTGCGCAAACGTTGGGTGTGGCCCGCGCGGACCTGGTCGGCTAGGCTTGAAGGCCACATTCCCGTTGCATGCGATGACTCGACCATTCCAACGATGGACCCGGGCACTCGGCCTGCTGGGCAGCCTGATCGGCGGCGAGTGCCTCGCGCAAACGATATGTGAAGCCGAACCGCCCGGCGTCTGTCGCTATGCCGCGCCGGATGGCGACGGCGATGGTTCGATCTCGGCACCGGCGAGCCTGGCCGA
This sequence comes from Pseudomarimonas salicorniae, assembly GCF_023156535.1. Classification (GTDB taxonomy): domain Bacteria; phylum Pseudomonadota; class Gammaproteobacteria; order Xanthomonadales; family Xanthomonadaceae; genus Pseudomarimonas; species Pseudomarimonas salicorniae. The sequence goes on from NZ_JALNMH010000009.1 coordinate 60,092, forward strand.
TGCGCTGGCGCAGGCCCGAGCGGGCGACGTGGTCTATCTGCTGCAGGGCACCTACACCGAGATGGTCGAGAGCGGCGGCGTGCGCGCCGTACTCAACCTCGAGAAGCACGTGCCGCGCGCCCTGCCGCTACCGACCGCCGAGGCGCCGCTGATTATCAAGGGCTACCCCAGCCATCAGGTAGTCCTTCAGGGTGACTTCAGCGCCCCCTGCGTCGCCATCGATCGCCGCTCGCACTACCGCTTCGAGGACTTCGCCGTCCGCGACTGCCTGAACAACGGCATCCTGCTGGGGCTTGACATCCCCGGCAGCGACATCGTCTTCCGGAACCTCGAGATCAGTGGCGTCCGCTACGTCGACAACGCCGGCTTCCTGACCATCGCCGGCTACGCCGACGTGCTGGTCGAGGGGGTCGATTTCCACGACTACGAAACCCTCAATCCCAACGGGGTGAGCTACTTCCTCAAGCTGTTCCGGGCCCGCGATGTGACCATCCGTGGCAACCGCTTCCATGGCGAGGGTGGCGGCATCTACTACAAGCATGGCGAAGACAGTCCCGGCGCCGGCGGCCGTACACGCATCATCGGCAACCACTTCCACGATCTCAGCAGTGGGCGCGGTATCTCGCTCAACCAGAACCGCAGCGAAGTCATCGGCAATCTGCTCGAGGGCGCCGACATCGGCCTGCACTTCGAGGACGGCACGCGCAGTCCCTTCACGCTCGCTCCGCGCATCGCCTACAACACCCTGGTCGACAGCCGGATCAGCCTTAACGAAGGCAGCGCCAGCTACCTGCCGGGTAGCCAGCTCGGCGTGTTCGACGCGCGCCTCGAACGCAACCTGCTGGTGGCGTCCGACCTGCGCATCTGGCACTACGGCCCCGATAGCCAGCACCAGGCCGGGGTCGGACTGCAGAGCACCGACAACTGCTACCTGCGCAATGCCGATGACGCCTTCATCAGCTACTTCGGCGCCGGCGGCAGTTGGGGCGCGGCCGGAGGCACCTACCGCTTGGCCGACTGGCAGGCCGAGGGCTTCGATGCCGGCTCGCTGCGCAGCGGGGTGGCGCTGGACGCCGGATATCGCCCCCCTGCCGGCCATCCGTGCAAGGACATGGGACATCTGGCGCTCGCTCGCTGCCAGAGCGGCGAGGATGCCGCGCATTGCGATGGATTCGAATCGCGCTGAGCGTTCCTCTTTCCGACCGACGCAGCCGACGCGGTTCGGCCATAATCGGGCGACACCACGGCCCATCCTGCCGCCGAGCGCCCGGCGAGACGGATGTGCTTCCCAGGGAGCCCCATGAGCATCGAGATCCGCCGAGCCAGCCCGCCCGACCTCGACGCCTTGGCGCCGATGTTCGATGCCTACCGGCAGTTCTACGAACAGCGGGCAGACGCGGCCCGGGCGCGTGGCTTCATCGCGGCACGACTGGAGGCCGCCGACTCGGTGATCCTGCTGGCCCTGATCGACGGCCGCCCGGCCGGCTTTGCCCAGCTCTTCCCCTCGTTTTCCTCGGTCCGCACCGGCCTGCTGTGGATCCTCAATGACCTCTACGTGGCCGGCGACTGCCGCCAGCGCGGCGTGGGGCGCGCCCTGCTCTCGGCCTGCGTGGCGCATGGGGAGCAGACCGGAGCGGTCGGCCTGCAGCTGGAAACCCAGCGCACCAACAACGTTGCACAGGCGCTCTACGTCGAGCAGGGCTGGGAGATGGACGAGGAGTTCTGCAGCTTCCACTACCCTCTGGAAAACCATCGATGAGCGCACTCGACCAATCCGTGTCACTGGGAGCGGCGGTCCTGACCGTTTCGGACACCCGCAGCAGCGAGAACGACAGCTCCGGCGACTACCTTGCCGAGCGGCTGCAGGCGGCCGGACACACGCTGGTCGAGCGCACGCTGTGCCGGGATGACCGCTACCGCCTGCGCGCCACTGTCTCGGCCTGGATCGCCGACCCGCGCATCGACGTCGTATTGATCACCGGCGGCACCGGTTTCACCGGCCGCGACAGCACGCCGGAGGCGATCGCCCCCCTTCTCGACAAGGAGATGCCGGGCTTCGGTGAGCTGTTCCGCGCGGTGAGCTTCGAGGAGATCGGCACCTCCAGCCTGCAATCCCGGGCGTTCGCAGGCCTGGCCAATGCCACCTTCGTGTTCGCCCTGCCCGGCTCCACCTCGGCCTGCCGCACGGCCTGGACACGGCTTATCGCGGATCAGCTCGACGCCCGGACCCGCCCTTGCAATCTCGCCGCGCTGTCGCCGCGGCTGCGCGAATCCTAGGAGGACCCGATATGGCGAGGAAACAGGACAAACCGGCCAAGGCCGCCAGGGACAAACGCAAGGACAAGGCCGGCAAGAGCGCCGCGAAGGCCGGCGGAAAGCTGAAGAAGAAGGAATACGAGGCCCAGCTGGAGCCGATGCAGGTCGAACTCAACCGCCTGCATCGCTGGCTGCAGCACGCCGGCAAGCGCCTGCTGGTGCTGGTCGAGGGGCGCGACACCGCCGGCAAGGGCGGGGTGATCAGCGCCATCTCCGACTGCCTCAATCCGCGCAGCTGCCACGTGGTGGCCCTGCCCAAGCCCACCGAGCGCGAGCGCGGCCAGTGGTACTTCCAGCGCTACGTGCCCCACCTGCCGGCCGCCGGCGAGATCACCCTGTTCGACCGCAGCTGGTACAACCGTGCTGGGGTCGAGAAGGTGATGGGCTACTGCAGCGAGGCCGAGTACGAGGCCTTCCTGCGCCAGGTGCCGGTTTTCGAGCGCCTGCTGGTCGAGGACGGGATCCTGCTGTTCAAGTACTGGCTGTCGGTGGACCAGGACAGGCAGGAGGAGCGATTTGCCGAACGCGCGGCTGACCCGCTGAAGCGCTGGAAGCTCTCGCCGGTGGACCTGAAAGCCCGCGAGAAGTACCGCGAGTACGGCGAAGCCCGCGATGCCATGTTCCGGGCCACACACAGCGACTACGCGCCGTGGACGGTGGTCGACTTCAATGACCAGAAGCGCGGCCGCCTGGCGATGATCCGCCACCTGCTGGAACGTCTGCCCGACGTCAGCGTTCCGGAACCAGCGTTCGAGCTGCCGCCGCTCAAGGGCAAGCCGGGACGCGAGCAGTTTCGCGGCGGGGTGCGTCCGATCAACGCCTGACCAGGGCCAGGGCGGCGGCGCAGAGGGTGGCCCAAAGGGGCCAGGCGAGGTAACGCTGTTCGGCCGACGGCGTCAACGCGAACAGGGCCAGCACATAGGCCAGCGCCGACACCAGAAGGGCCCACTGCAGGGCCGGCAATAGACCGGGTCCACGCAGCTTCGCCAGCACAAGCATCAGCAGGCCGAGCAGCCAGGCTGGACCTGGGGCGAACACGCCAAGCTGCTTGCCGCGTTCGATCAGGCCGCGGGCGGACTGGTGCAGCGATGCCCGCCAGCCCTGCGGAGCGCTGGCCTCGAAGAACTCCGGCGAGTCGACCATGTAGCGCAGGTCGCCCTGCCGGTGGGCGCCGAACAGGCGACGGAAGACGGTCCAGCGGTGGGCGAGCCAGCCTGCCGGATCGCCGGCGACGGCGCCGACCCAGGCCTCCAGCAGGGCATGGCGCGAGGCCGCGTCGAAGCGCTCCATGGTCGGGTTGCGCACCCCGCTCGGGGTGTCGCCGAACAGGGGCACCGCGGTATTCGGACTGTAGGCAGCTCGCAGCTCCTCGACGTCCAGGCCCGGGCCATGGAAGCCCTCGGGCAGTAGCACCCTGTCGGCGCGCAGGGACAGGGCCTGCAGGTCCCAGAGCGGAGTCACCGCCCAGACGCTCACCGGCTGCTGCACGACCCATCCGGCGCCGGCGCGCGCGGTGGCAATGGCGGCAAGCAGCAGGGCCACCATCAGCAGCCGCCAGCGCAGCGACCGACCCCGACTGAGCCAGATAACGATGAGCAGCGCCAGCGGCAGGGCCGCGAGCAGGGCGTTCTGGCGGATCCAGGTCGACCAGAGCACCAGCAGCAGGGCGCCGAGGAAGGCGAGCAGGCGGGCCCTCGGCCGCTCCGCGGTGGCGCCGCCCAGCAGCAGGGCGCTGGCCATCGCGAGCACCGCGAGCAGGTGCAGATCGGTCCACAGGTGCGGCAGCAGGGGCAGCAGCGGCAGGGCCAGCGGCAGCAGCAACCAGTGCCGCGCGCGCGCCCGCAGCCGCAGGAGGATCCAACCGCTCGAGGCCCACAAGACCACCGCATTCAAGGCAAACAATGCGCCGCCGTGCCCGCCCAGGGCGTGGGAAACCGCCAGCAGGAGCGCATTGGCGGGCGGCGAGACATCGGTGATCGGTCCGTGCAGACCCTGGTCCAGCTGGCTGCGCACATCGAAGCTGACATAGCCCGGCCAGAAGAAGAGCAGATGCAGGGCGAGGCCCAGCGCGCAGCAGGCCAGAAGGCCGAGGGAATGGATGGAGGTGGGCGATGCGGGAGCGGGTCGCGGCTGGAGACCGACGGCGGGCTGTAGAGGCATGAACAGCAGCGTACACTGGGGGCACGCGTCATAGCCCCTCCCGGCGAACTGCCCGCCGTCTGCCGAGGCCGATTGAACAGCGACCCCACCCTTCCGCTGAGCAACACCGTCGCAGGCCGCGGCCGGCGCCCGCCGCGGGCAAGGCGCAGCAGCCTGATCACCGCGCTGGTGTCCGGCCTCCTGGCCGTGGCCGCCCTGCCCTTTGCCCTGGCCACCTACCAGATCCTGCTTGCCCGGGACAGTCTGGTCGACCAGACCCAGCTGACCCACCTGATCGCCGCCCGGGCCTCGGCCGACCGCTTTGCCACCGTGCGAGGCCGACTCTCTGGCGCGGTGCGCGCCGCGGCGCAGAATCCGTTTCTATTCGAATCCCCACAGTCGGCCGAGGCCGGAGAGGTGCTCAGCGGCATGCTGGTCGGGGACACCCAGATCCTTGCCGCGGCGACCATCTATCGCAACGAGGACGGCGAGGACGTGCTGGTGCAGTTGGCCCGGCGGCCCGAGGCCGAGGCGATCGAGCCCGCCCAACTGCAGGCGCTGACCGGCGAGGTACTCTTCGTCGAACTGGCCGGCATGCGACTGCTGGGCCGCGCCGAAGCGACCGAGCGGCCCGGTCTGCGGGTGGCCATGTTCAGCTCGGCCTCCGGGCTCGAGGCCCTCCTCGACGCTCAGGAGCTGGGCACCTCCGCCGAGTTGCTCCTCGTCGATGGTGACCGGCCGCATCCCCTCTCCGGCAGCGGCGAGCTGCCGCCCCGACTGCAGGCGGCGCTGGCCCGACCCGAGGTGGTCGCCGACGCCTTCACCCAGGAAGGCGCCAACGGCCGGGAGATCAACGCCTTTGCCCGCGTCCCCGGAAGCCGGTGGGCCGTGGTCTCGCGGCAACCGGCCGACGAAGCCGAGGTGGCCGCAGCTTCGATGCGCCGCGGCGCGATCTTCGCAGCCGGCGTCGTCCTGCTGATGGTCGCCGCACTCGCCCTGCTCGCCTGGCGTCGAGTGGTCAAACCGGTGCGGGCCCTGCTCGAATGGCAGCACAGCCAGGTGCCTGGTGAACGCGCCGAGGGCGGCGACCTGGCCCAGCTGCAGACCGCGTTCGCGCAGATCCAGCGCATGCAGCGCAACCGCGAGGCCATCAGCGAGGTCTTCCTGGGCCGCTACAAGCTACTCAGCACCCTCGGCCAGGGCGCAATGGGCTCGGTCTTCCTCGCCTGGGACCCCCGGCTCAAGCGCCATGTCGCGATCAAGACCATCCACCTCGACGCCCTCGATGCAGCGCTGCAGGAGGCGCTGGCCAGGACCCTCGAGAATGAGGCGGTGGCAGTGGCCAACCTGCAGCATCCGAACATCGTCGGCGTCTACGACCTGATCGCCGCCGGCCAGTTTGCCTTCGTCGTCATGGAGTACATCGAAGGCGGCAACCTGCGTGCGGTGGTCAGCCGCAATGGCGCGCTCGAGCCTGGCGAGGTGGTGCACATCGGCCAGTCGATGCTGCGCGCCCTGGATGCCGCGCACCGGGCTGGACTGCTGCACCTCGACATCAAACCGGGCAACGTCCTGGTGCCGCCGCGCGGCGAACTGAAGCTGGCCGACTTCGGCGTCGCCGCCTGGCGCTCGGAGGTTCCCGATCTGGTCCACCGCGGGGGCCTCTCAGGCACGCCCGGTTTCATCGCCCCGGAGTATGTCGCCGGTCAGCCACCGAGCGAGCGTTCTGATCTCTACGCGCTGGGCCGGCTGCTGCTGGAGTGCCTGACCGGTATCCCGCAGCACCTTCCGGGGGCGCATACCAACGACCTGCGACGCGAGGCAGGCAAGCCGGTCGAGTTCACCGAGCGGCTGCTGACCGAGCAGCCGGCACTGTGTGAGCAGATCCGTCTGCTCTGCAGCGAACGGCCGGAGCAGCGACCGGCCAGCGCCGAAGCCGCGCTTGTGGCCTGGGAGTCCCTTGAACTCGGCGACGGCCCCGAGCGCCTTGCCGAGCGTGCCGAGGAGCTGGCAGAACCCCTGGACCTCGCGGGCGAGGTTGAAATCCAGGACCGGGTCGACTACGGCGGCATCGATCCCGAGGCCAGCACCCGCGGTCCGCGCCAGACTAGCGCCGGGACCACCCGTCCCGCGCCCGGCGACGGCGCCGGCACCACGCGCCCGCCGCCCGATCCGGAGGCGACCCGGCCGCCTCCGGTGTACGATCCCGACCAGACCCGACCGCCGCCCTCGCGATGAGCCTCCCGCTTTCCGCTGCCGCGCTTTCGATGTCGCTGCTGTTCACAGCAGCCCAGGTCCCGCCGGGCGAGTCGCTGGAGGGCACACTGGAACTTTCCACGGACCCGGCCCTGCGTTATGGACTCGACGGCGCGCCGCCGGGACCCGCGGGCCGCATCCCCGCAGCGCCTTCCGCCCCCGGGCCGCATCATCTGGTCGTCTACGGCGAGGACGGGCTGCCCGCCCGCTGGCTGCGCTTCGAGGTCATCGGCCAACCGGAGGCGGTGCCCACTCTGGCGCTCTCGGTCGACAGCGCCGGCCCGACGCTCGAGGTTCATGTCGAGGGAGACGTCGAGCGTGAGGGGCGGCGCTATGCGGGAGGAGGCACCCGCCTTCGCGTCGAAGGCGCCGATCCCAGCGGGCTCGGCGGCGACCTCGCCCTGCTTCTGGACGGCGCGCCCCTCGCCGATCCCGCGCAGCCGTCGTGGCCGGATGGCGATCGCCAGATCACCTTGCTGGCCCGCGGAAGCGATGCGCTGGGCAACCTGGCCGAATCCGAGCCCCTCCATCTGCAGCTCGACCGCAGTTCGCCGCGGTTGGCCGCGGCCCGCGCCGAGCCGGTGGAAGGCGTGGCCGCCGACATCGTCGCCCCGGGCGAGCGGGTACGCCTGCAACTGGAGGACACGGGCGTCGGCCTCGACAGCCTGGAGCTTGGCGGCACGACGCTCGCGCTTGAGGGCGCACCGACGGCCAGCCTGACCCTCGAGCCCGGCGCCGACGACCGCTATCGGCTTCGCGACCGGCTCGGCAACGAGTCCCGCGGCAGCCTGCCGCTCCGCCTCGACAGCGAAGGACCACGACTGGTCCTGGTCAGCGATGGTCACGCCCAAGCGGTCACCAACAAGGCACGCCTGCCTCGCTCCGAGCGGCTCGAACTGGTTGCCGAGGACGCGCTCGCCGGCGTTGATCGCGCCTGCGTCAAGCTGTCGATCTGGTACCGCGACTGCCGCCCGCTTCCGATCACCCTGGTCGGCATCGACCCCGGCCGGTATCGGGTGGTGTTCCGCGCCACGGATCGCCTTGGCCACCGTGCCCGCGAGCGCTACTACATCGAGGTGCTGCCGTGAGGCCGCTTGTCGCGGCGCTGCTGCTGGCCTGCGCGCCATTGGCCGCCCAGCCGACCTATCGCGACAAGGTGGAACCTTATGTGGTGAAACCCGGCGACACGATCAGCCAGATCACCCAACGCATGCTCGGCGACTCGACCTTCTGGGAAGACAACTGGAAGCTCAATCCGCAGGTCCGCGATCCGGACAAGTTGCGCATCGGCCAGGTGCTTCAGATCATCACCGAACGCAAGGTCATCGCCGAGTCGGCGCGGGTGGTCGAGGCGGTCAACCGGACCGAGAAGTTGCTCCGTGCCAGCGAATGGGAGCGTGCCGCGGTTGGCGACGAACTCGGTTCGGGCCATGGCCTGCGTACCCGCCAGAGTTCGACAGCCGAGCTGCGTTTCAACGCCGAGAGCAGCCTCAGGCTGGGCGAGTATTCGCAGGTGTTCCTGGCCCGCAAGAGCACCAGCCTGCGCGGCGTGGACCGTGGGCAGGTGACCGTTCAGCGCGGCGCGGTGGATCTGGTCTTCGAGCCGCTCAAGCGGCCGCGTACCGAGATCGAACTGGTCGCCGGCCCGGCCAGCGCGCGACCCAGCCTGGAGGCTGGCAAGAAGGCCGAGATCCGGGCCGGCGCGGCCGAGGACGGCGGCGCGAGGGTCATGGTCTACCGGGGACAGAGCGCGGTGAGCGCCGCCGGGACCGAGGTGGCGGTGGCCGAAGGCATGGGTACCGCGGTGCCCGAATCCGGCCCACCGGCACGGCCCGAGAAGCTCCTCGCCGCGCCCGGGATCAGCGAGCCGGCCCTGCGCTGGAACTACAGCAATGGCCTGCTCCGCTGGCAGCCGGTCGAGGGCGCCGCCGCCTACCGCCTCGAGGTCTGCGCCGATGCCGCCTGCCGCACCTTGCTGCAGACCGCCCGGGTGGATACCGGCGCTAGCCAGCATCAGGTCGATCCGCTTCCTGTCGGCAGCCATGTCTGGCGCGTTCTGGCGATCAGCGCAAGCGGTCTCGATGGCTACACCAGCCCGACGGCCGCGCTTGAGGTCACCGACGGCCGACCTGACCTTGCCGGCCCCATGCTCGCCCTGGTGCCGGTGTCGGGCTTCGTGCAGGGCGTGGATGGCGCCACCCGGCTAGGCCCGGGCGCAAGGCTGCGGGTCGAAGGCCACGACGAGCAGAGCGGCCTGCAGCGCATCGAGCTGCACCACGAGGGGCGCAGCCAAACGATTCAGCCCGGCACCGTGCTCGACCTCGCCGCCCTGCAGGCCGGCGCGCGGCTGGTCAGTCTCGACATGCTCGGCAACCGCAGCGAACAGCAGATCCGGATCGACACCGCAGAGTGAACGCGGCTCGGTGGACGCATCCCGGGGGCGGCTATGGGCGCAAAGAAGACATTCATAGGGTGCGGCTTGCCGCACCGGGCATACCGTCCGAACGCCCGTATCTTTGCGCCAAGTAACTTCGCTGACGCCCAACGAAGCCCGACTATGGGAGCGCCCTTGGGCGCGACTGCGGAAATTCGCTGTGGCCTCGGTCTGTGGTGAATCCGTAGCGCAGCGGTCGCGCCCGAGGGCGCTCCCACAATTTGACTGCGGCAAGGTCTACTTGGCGGCGCAGACCGGACCTTGCATCGCCGTTGAATGTAGGAGCCAGCTTGCTGGCGATAGGCGCCCCCGGACGGGAGGATCGCCAGCAAGCTGGCTCCTACATTCGGGTTTTGCGGAAGGTCTACTTCGCGCCCATTTTGCGCCACCATACCGGTGTTAGCGGCTGCCACCGACCGCCCCGTCGCCGCCGAGGCCGGCCAGTGCTGCTTCGTTCTGGATCTGCAGCGCCTGTCCGGGGCGCACACGCTCGGCGCCTCTGACGACCAGGCGGTCACCGGCCTTCAGTTCGCCGCTGACCGAGACCCACTGGTCAACCGTCGCGCCGAGCTCGACCGGGACGCGTTCAGCGGTGTTCTCGGCACTGACCCGCACCACATAGCGTTCCCCCGGACGGAGGACCACCGCGTCCTGGGGCACCGCCAGCTGATCCGACGCCGCCGCCCGCGGCAGGCCGACCTCCATGGCACTTCCGATCAGCGGCGCGGGCCCGTCGAGGGCAACGCGCAGCTCGAACTGGCGCGAGGCGGCGTCGCCCACCGGCACCACGGCACGCACCGTGCCGCGAAGGCGGGTCTCGCCCTGCCTCACGTCGACCGCATCACCCTGGCCCAGCAGGGCGGAAAGCGAGACCGGAGCGCGGGCCTGCAGTTCGACGCCGGCGGTATCGACCAGACGCAGTAGGGGCAGGCCGGGGCTGAGGAACTCGCCCTCGGCCGCAAGGCGCTCGACCACGGTGCCGGCGAAGGGCGCCCGCACGGTAGCCAGCGACAGACGATGTCGGGCCTGGCGCACCGCCACCTCGGCGCCTTCGCGCTCGCGCTCGAGCATGTGCTGCTCGGCCGCCTGCTCCTCGGCCTGGGCCCGTGAGACCGTCCCCTGTGCGGCCAGCTGGCTCAGCCGCTCGCGCTGGCTGCGCACGTACTCGAGGCGCGCCACCAGCCGGTCGCGGGCGGCGACCGCCTCGGCCACCGCCAGCTTCAGCGCGGTGTCGTCGACGCGGGCCAGCACCGCGCCGGCCTCTACCGCATCACCGATCTCGGCGAGCGAGACCAGCCGGCCGCTGGCTTCGGCAGCAATCCGCGCATCCTGCCGACTGACTGCGCTGGCCGGTGTCCAGAGCAGGGGGGCGACCGCCCGCAACTCGGCACTGGCCACGCTGACCACCGCGGGCGGCGGCGGGCTCTGGGCCTGCAGGGGAAGGCTGGCGATGGCGAGCAGGGCAAGGCCGGACAGCAGTGGACGGTACATGGCAGGTTCCTCGGGGAAACGCAGGGTTCAGGCGGCTCGCGGCAGCGGTGTGCCGGCTTCGGAGGAGGTGGATTCGGAGCGCGTTGCGCGCAGACGCAACAGGGCCGGCATCAGGACCAGGGTGAAGACCAGGCTCAGCGCCACGCCGCCCACCACCACGGCAGCCAGCCCGCGGTAGATCACCGCGCCGGGGCCGGGGTTGATGGCCATCGGCAGGGCGCCGAAAACGCCGGTCAGGGCAGCGATCAGGATCGGACGAATGCGCTGGTTCAGCGCCTGCTCCACCGCGGCATCGATCCCAAGCCCCTCGTCCTGACCGGCGCGGGTCTGGGCGACCAGCAGGATGGCGTTGTTGATCACCATGCCGAGCAGCATGATGAAGCCGATCATCGACAGCAGGTCCAGCGGCTGGAATGCGACGGCGCCAAGCACACGCATGCCGATTACCCCGCCCAGCAGGGCCATCGGCAGCGCCATCATCACCGTCGCGCTGTCGCGCAGCGAGCGGAACATGGCCGCCATCAGCAGGAACAGCACGAGCAGGGCGAGGGCAAAGTTGCCGCCCATGGTGGCGACGATGCCATTGAGACGATCGGCGCTGCCCGATACGCGAACCGTGCCGCCGGGCAGCTGCTCGCGAATCGCGGGAACCACCTGTTCATTCACCCGGGCCAGCGCCTCCTCCAGCGACAGCTCGGCAGGCGGGTCGACGGTCAGGGTCACGGTGCGCCGGCGGTCCACCCGGCGCAGGGTCGAAGGGCTCATCGTGGTGTCGATGCTGGCCAGCTCGGACAGCGGCAGCACGCCGCCCTGCGGGGTCACCAGCGGAGCCTGGGCCAGTCGCTCCGGGCTGTCGAAGCCGACCCCGCGGAGGATGATCGGCAGGCGCTCGTCGCCGTCGAAGTGCTCGCCTAACCAGACGCCGTCGCCCAGTGCGCGGATCGCCGTTCCCAGCTCGCTGCGGGTCCAGCCGCTTTCGGCCAGGCGGCGGTCGTCCGGATGCACGCGCAGCTCGGGCGAGTGGGCATCCGGGTTCGGAAAGCTCTGCACGTTGGCGCCGGGAAACTGCTGGTTGAGCAGCTCGCGGCCCGCCAGCGAGACATTCTTGAGCAGCTCCGGATCACCGTGACCGAGGTGCACCTGGATGGCCCGCGCCGAGCCGCCGAAGCCGCCGAACAGGTTGCCCTCGAAGGCGAACGCCCGGGTGTCGGGGAAGCCCTGCACCACTTCGTCGCGGACGATCCGTTCGAGCTCGCCGATCTGCGATTCGTCCACCACCCGCGCGCCGAGGGTGCCGCCGCCCGGCCAGAGCAGCACGTACCAGTTGAGCAGCTGCGGCGCCTTCTCGCCGTCCATGTAGGGCTTCATCCGCTCGAGCAGGGCCGGAACAATCTCGCGGTCGACCGAGGTCGGGCTCATTCCCGGCGGGAAGTCGAAGAAGGCGTCGATCGCGGCGCGCTTGACCGGCGGCAGGTAGTCGAGTGGCGGCATCCACCACACCGAGAGCGCGATCGGCAGCACCACCAGGCCGGCCAGCCAGCCGATCTGGCGCGGGCGGGTCGAGGTGCTGCGCATCAGCCAGGCGGTAAGGCGCGGATAGCCGCCGCTGTCGCGCCCGGCCAGCCTGCGCGCCCGCAGCCAGCGCCGGGCGCCGGCCGGCAGCACCGACAGCGCCACCACCAGCGACACCGCCACCGCGATCGACACGGTCAGCGCGAGGTCGCCGAACAGCTGGCCCTCGATGTCACCCATCATGATCACCGGGAGGAACACGGCCACCGTCGTCAGGGTCGAGGCCCACAGCGCGGAGGACACCTGCCGCGTGCCGCTGGCCGCCGCTTCCTCGGGCAGCTTGCCCTCCTCGCGCAGGCGGACGATGTTCTCGGCCACCACGACAGCGGCGTCCATCACCATGCCGACGGCAAAGGCGAGACCGGCCAGCGAGATTACATTGAGCGAGCGCCCGGTCAGCTCTAGAACGATGAAGGTCGCCAGCAGGGAGATCGGGATGGCTGTGGCGATCAGCAAGGTGGCGCGCAGATCGCGCAGGAACCACCACAGGCAGCCGACTGCCAGCAGCACGCCGGCAAGCAGGTTGCCGGACAAGAGGCCGATCGCACGATTGATGAACAGCGAGGAATCAAAGCTCTGCGCGATGCCGAGGCCATGCTGCTTCAGCTCGCCCTCGCGCAGCTCGGCCACCACCTGTTTGACCTCATTGAGCGTCGCCAGCACGTTGGCGCCGGATTCGCGGTCGACGCGCAGGGCGATGGCCGGGTTGCCATTTTGGTAGGCGAAGAAGAAGCGCTCGGGATGACGGCGCTCGATGCGCGCCACGTCCCCGAGGTAGATCGGCTGTCCATCGCGCCAGGCAAGGATCATCCGGGCCATTTCGTCGGGGTCGAAACGCCCTTCGAAGCGCAGCGTGTACTGGCGCCGACCAGCTGCGATGAAGCCTCCCGACACGTCGTTCGCCCGGTTGGCCTGCTGGGCGATCTGCGGCAGGGTGATGCCCAGCGCCGCGGCGCGCTCGAGGTCGACATCGATGGCCAGCTCGTCAGGTGGCCCGGCGTTGACCTGCACCCCGGCGACGCCCGGCACGGCCTCGATCCGCGGCACCACACGCTGCTCGACGAAGCGGCGGAAGTCGAGCATCTCGCCCTCGGTGCCCGGCAGCTTCTGGACGAAGAACCAGGACAGCGCCTGATTGGCCTCGTCCGAGGACAGCTGCACGATCGGCGGGTCGGCGTCCGCGGGCAGCGGCGGCAGCCGGTTGAGGCGGCCGATCACCTCGACCATCATCGACTGCATGTCGGTGCCGACGCCGAAGGTCAGGGTGATGTTGGCGTTGCCGGGGAAGGCATTGCCGTCCATCTGCGCCAGGCCCGGCAGGCCCTGCAACACCTCCTCCATGGGGTCGAGCAGCTCCGATTCGATCTCGGCCGGCGAGGCGCTGCGCCAGTTGGCCTGCACGTTCATCTGCGGCCGGTCGATGTCCGGGAACAGCTGCAGCGGCATGCGCGCGGCGGCAAGAAATCCGAACAGGGTGACCAGGGCAACCACCGCGGCGACCGCGGCCGGATTCTTGAGCGAGGCTTCGATCAGGCGCATGGCCATGACACCGGGCATGAAGGCGAGCACAGCCTGCGCCCGCCCCTCTCGCGCTACCCGGGAAACAAGTCATGCCCGGCGGCCAAGCGAGCGGCGGCGGCGACCGGCCGAGCGCATCCCGCGCCCGGGTGTGCCGCCAGGTACGGCCCGAACCGGTTGCGCGCTCAGTCCGCCGCCGGGCAGTAGGTCTCGAGGTAGCGCTGATGCACGGGCAGCTGGCGCAGGCCGCGCTCGACCCCTCCGCGGATCGATTCGAGGAAACCGCGCAGCTCGGGGTCGGGCATCAGTCCGGTCACCGGATGCCAGCTCTTCGGTTCCAGCCCCTGCCCCAGCATCACCTGGATCCAGGAGTTCTCGGCGAACAGCTCATTCGGCACCCGGAACACCTTGGCGGTCTCCCTGAACAGGTCGATCCGGTGCTGCAGCGAGTCGGGGATGGACATCTCCGCGGCCGCCCGCCAGAACGCCGTGTCCCGGCGGTGGGTGACGTGGTAGTGGAGGATGATGAAGTCGCGGATGTGGGTGATCTCGGCCTCCGCCTGCCGGTTGTACTCGTCGATCTCGGCCTGCTCGAGCACCGCAGGAAAACACTGCAGCAGGCGGATGATGCCGCGCTGGATCAGGTGGATGTTCGTCGACTCTAGCGGTTCGAGGAAGCCGCTTGCCAGGCCCAGCGCAACACAGTTCTTCTCCCATACCTTGTGCCGCTGTCCGGGCCGGAAGCGCAGCAGGCGTGGCTCGATCAGCGGCTCGCCCTCGATGCTTCCCATCAGGGTGGCGCGAGCACTGTCATTGTCGATGAAACGACTGGAGAAGACGATGCCGTTCCCGGCCCGCCGCTGCAGTGGAATACGCCACTGCCAGCCCGCCTCGCCGGCGATCGACCGGGTGTACGGGATGGGCGGCTTGACCGACGCGGTCTGCACGGCGAACGCGCTGTCGCAGAACAGCCAGTGCGACCAGTCCTCGAATCCGACCCCGAGCGCCTGTCCGATCAGTAGTGCGCGAAAGCCGGTGCAGTCGATGAACAGGTCCCCCTCGATGCGGCGGCCATCCTCGAGCTCCAGCGCCTCGATGAACCCGTCGTCCTCGCGGGTGCATACCTGGCGGATCTTTCCCTCGATGCGTACCGCGCCATGCTGCTCGCTCATCTGCCGCAGGAAGCGGGCGTAGCGGCCGGCGTCGAGGTGGAAGGCATAGTTGATCCCGCCGTTGGGCAGGTGGGCAAAACGGTTCTCCTGGGCGGCGCGCAGCTCGAAGCAGTAGTCGCCATAGTCGCGGGCCAGGCCGCGCCTGCGTCCTTCCAACCAGAAGTGCTGGAAGCCGGCGGTCCAGTGGTCCTTGCCGGTGGTGCCGAAGGAGTGGATGTAGTGCTGGTCCCGGTCGCGCCAGTTCTCGAAGGCGATGCCCAGCTTGATCGTCGCCTGGGTCGCGGCCATGAAGGCCTGCTCGTTGATCTCGAGCAGTCGGTGAAAGGTGACCAGGGTCGGGATCGTGGCCTCCCCCACCCCGACCGTTCCGATCTCCTCGGACTCGACCAGGGTGATCTGGAGAACCCGGCCAAGGGTCTTCGACAGGGCCGCGGCGGCCATCCAGCCGGCGGTGCCGCCGCCAGCGATGACCACCCTGCGGATCGGCCGCGCCTCCTTCTTCTCATCCATCTGCGTACATCCTTTCCTGTGCGCGGCAGCAGGCGCTCATCGTCCCAGCCTCTGGCGGAGCTTCTCGCGGATCTCCCCGACGCGGCCGGCATCGAGCTCGCCCAGCAGCCGCCTTGCATGCGCCGGAATATGCGCGGCGGCCGCCCCATCGTCGGCGAAGACGTAGTGCTGAAAAAGCGCTTCCCAGGCCTGGCGCTGCCGGGCTGGCAGGCCACGAAGGCTGATCAGAGCGTGCATCAGGGCGTTCATCGGCGGCTCGCGCCAGGCCGGCTCGGCGCGCCACCAGAAATTGACCAGCACGTTGAACGTGTCCAGTCCTTCGACGTGATGCCACCAGAGGCTGGGTATGAACAGCGCATCGCCCGGGTCGAGTTCGACTACCCGGGCAGCCTCGAGGGCGTCGGCGAAGCGCGGAAAGCGCTCGAAGTCGGGCGCCGCGAAATCAACCAGGCTGATCGCCTGCCCTGCCGGCGTGAAATCAAGCGGGCCGATATACAGGTTGCCGATCTGATCCGGCGGAAACAGGGTGAAGCGGCGCCGTCCCGCGGCCACGCAGGCGAGGTTGTCCGGCGCATCGTGGTGGGCGGCGATGCGGCTGCGGTTGCCCAGCCAGATGCTGCCCAGCGTATCGGGCGGCAACCCGTCCAGCGGATTGTCCTCGAGCAGGCCAGGGAAGTAGGTCTGCAGCGTGGTCGATCCGACATAGATGCCCGGCGCCGCCGGCGCCGCGGCCGTGCGCCGCAGGGTGTCGAGCACAGCGGCGAAGGCCACGCGCTCCGGGCGGAAGTTGAATCCGCTGAGATCCTGGTTGTAGAAGAACCGGCCGCCTTGCTCCGGCGGCGCCACCCAGGCCTGCAGCGGCAGGCCGGCATCGAACCCGGCGAGGTAGTCCATCGCCGCGTCGCCGGAAGCCTGGGCGTGCTGGACCATCGGCCAATCGGCCACCAGTCCGCGCAGCACGCGCGGCTCGCCCAGATCGGCCAGGGCATCGCCCAGCCTGGCCGGTGGCGGGCCCGCGAGCTCGGCCACTTCACCAGTCATGGCGAATCGTGCGCTGGGCCCTTTCCACCAGCGCCCGGAACTGGGAGAGCGAGGCGATGGCCATGTAGATGGCCGCCAGATGGCCGGCCTGATGCAGGCCGTGCAGGGCCTCGGCATCCAGCGCCGCCAGCTTCTCCTCGTTAATCGTGTAGAACCCGGCCAGGCGCGCCTGGCCACCGTCGGGCTGCGCCACATCGAGGACAAAGGACTCAAGCAAGCCGTGCCTGTCCAGGGCAGCGACGAACGGCACCACGGAGCTCATGCCTTCGTGCAGTTGGCCAAGCAGTTCATTCATGCGTTCCAGGAAGGGCGTGGTGCCGCCGTGCTCGTTGAAAAGCGGCTCTCCGGCGCTGCGCGATACGCGGGGGCTGTCCAGGTCTATATGCATCGCCGGCCCGCTCTCGCCGCGTCCGATCAGGAACGGCTGACGCTCCACGGCCATCGGCACGTAGTGGGCATCCCAGTGCGTCCCCTGCAGGAAAAGGTTCTCTCCATCCTTCAGTCCGAACAGGGCGATGGGCTGGAAGCCCTGATCCGGAAGCTTCTGGAAAACGATCGGATAGTGCGCCTGCACGCTGCGGAACTCGGCCGGGAAGGTCAGCGCCGACATCATCGCGTCTCCGTAGGCAGCGCCCCGGGTAGTGATCACGCGCAGGTCGCGGTGGGCGGTCGGGTTCAGGGGCAGGTGCTGGGCCATCTCGGGTCCTTCAGTGACGGGGCAGGCCGCGCTCGGCAATGTCGTTGAGCAGGGCACGATGGGCAGGCAGGCCGCCGAGCCATCGCCGGCGCAGGGCGGCGGTTTCCGTAAAGCAGTGCTCGGCCTGCGCCACCCCGGGGCGTCCGGGCCGCGCATCGGGACGCAGGCCCATTCCGTACAGCACGTACTGGTAGCTGGCCGAGGGGAACATCTCATCGATGCGCGGGAAGTCATAGCGTGAAGGAGGCTGACGGCGCCAGTGCGGCACCTGCTCACGCAGGGCATCGGTCCACGTCTGCCGGTCCCGATGACGGCGCCAGTAGTCGCTGTCCTCCCGCCGGGACATCGCGTAGTGCAGCTTGAGGAAATCGATGACCCGCTGCCAGCGATAGCGGAACGATTCGTTGAATCGCCGCGCGAGCAGCGCCAGATCATCGCGGTCCGAGGGGAACTGCTCAGCCAGCATGGCGGCGGCCATCTCGACCATGACCAGGGACGAAGCCTCCAGCGGTTCTACGAAGCCGCCCGCCAGCCCCACCGCCACGCAGTTGTGGACGAAAGCCTCGCGACGATAGCCCGGCTCCAGCCGGATCAGACGCGGGGGCGACTGCAGCGAATCCGCCGGCGCACCAGTGCGCCGGGCATAATCAACCAGCCGCGCCGCTGCGGCATCCTCCGAACAGTCCTGGCTGCTGTAGACGTGACCGAGGCCGCGCCGGGTCGGCAACCCGATGTCCCAGATCCAGCCTTCGGACTGGGCGGTTGCCGTGGTCTGGCAGGCGACCGGGCTGTCGGGCCGCGCATAGGGCACCTGCAGGGCCAGCGCACGGTCATTGAACAGCCAGGGCGTGCAGTCGATCCGGGGCACGTTGAAATGCTGGCCGATCAGCAGGCTGCGCAGCCCGGTGCAGTCGACGAACAGATCGGCCGCAAGCGCGCCGCTCGCGCGGGTCTGCAGCGCGGCGATGCGGCCGTCCTCGGCCGAATCGACAGCCAGTACGTGATCGACGATGTGCCTGACGCCCAAGCGCTCCACGCAGTGGCGGCGCAGGAAGATGCCGAGTTTGACCGCGTCCAGGTGGTAGCCGTAGTTGGCGACGGCGGCGAACTCGGGCGTGGCCAGCTGCTTCGGGCCGAGGCCCGCCTCGCAGACCGCCGGCTGGGCGCTCACCAGGTGGGCGAACGCGGCGCCCTCCTGCCGCAGCCAGCCGTTGACGAGGTCGACTTCGCCGTGGCCGTGGGGCAGCGAGAATGGATGGTAGTAGCCGAGGGTGTCCGAAGCCTCGGTCCAGCCGATGAACTTCGAGCCCTGCTTGAATGCGGCATCACACTCGCGGACGAGATCGGCTTCCGAGACGCCGATCCGGCGCAGGGTGTCGCGCATGCTGGGCCAGGTGCCCTCGCCCACACCGATCGCAGGCTGGTCGGGTGACTCGACCAGGCTGACCTCGATCCCACCCTCGCCGCCCAACTGACTGGCGAGGACGCCTGCCGTCAGCCAGCCGGCCGAGCCGCCGCCGACCACCAGCACACGACGAAAGCCCGGCCTCACGACCGGGCTTCCATTGCGTTGGCCAGGACTGGCCTCTTCTCCACCGTCATCATCCCCGTCCCTGGGGATGATGCAGCCTCATGACGAGAAAGGAGCGCCGGGATCATGCCCTCACTGGAACTTGTAGCGAAGTCCCAGCATATAACGCGCCCCGGTCTGGGTGCCGAAGAGCAGCTGATTCACGTTGCGACCGTGGATGCGCTGGGTCTCGTCGGTGAGGTTGATGGCCTCGAACGCCAGGGTCAGGTTCTCGCTGAACTGGTAGCCGATGTTCATGTCGAACTGGCCGTAGTCCTCGGTATAGGCAGGGTTCGGCCCGGCCCCGTCGAAGCGGCCGGAAAGGAACTTGTCGCGCCAGTTGTAGGCCAGACGCACCTGCCACGGACCCTTCTCGTAGAAGCCGACCACGTTGGCCGAGTCACTCAGGCCCTCGAGGGCAAACTGCTCGCCGATGACGAAGTTGTCATAGGTCAGACCCGAGTCGACGATCGTGTAGTTGGCCGATACGCCGAAGCCGCTGTCACCGAACATGTGCTGGATGTTGAACTCCCAGCCGTCCAACGAGGCCGAGCGCTGGTTGGCCGGCACGGTGATGCGGAAGTTGGCGATGGGATCACCGGGCTGGCCGACAATGGTGCCGGTGCGGTTGCCGGTGGAGTCCACACCGGTTCGGGTCACGCCCGGCTGCCCGTTGAAGTTGTCGAAGATGTAATTGCGGATGCAGACCACGTCGGCCACGGTGCAGCCGTTGGCCAGCGCCGCGTTCCAGTAGTCGCCACCGATCGGGGTGTGCAGGTTGAACGGCGTGTCGACGATCTGGGTGACGCCGATGTAGTTGTCGATGTTCTTGCGGAAGAAGCCGGCCGAGACGTAGCTGGCCTCGCTGTAGTACCACTCCAGCGACAGGTCGAAGTTCTGCGAGTGCAGCGGCTCCAGACCCGGGTTGCCCTGGCTGCCGGTGCCGCCGTCGACGCGGACCAGGTCACTCAGCGTCTGACCTCCCTGGATGTCGCCCCAGCCAGGACGGCCGATGGACTCGCCGTAGCTGCCGCGCAGGATGATCTCGTCGGTGACCTCAAGGGCCATGTCGAGGTTGGGAAGGAAGTAGTCGTAGCTGCCGGTCAGGGTGGTGAAGCCCTGCTCGCCGCGGATGATGCTGAGCTCGTTGGCCGAGCCCCAGGAGATCGCCGTCGCCGTCGGCACCAGGGCCGAGGAGGTCACGTCGGTTTCCTCGTAGCGCACGCCCACCGCCACGGTCAGCGGCATGGACAGGTCCCAGGTCTTGCTCCACTGCAGGTAGGCGCTCTTGGATTCCTCGTTCACCCGACGGTCGGTGGTGAACTCGTTGGAGGCCAGGTACTGGTTGGGATCGTTGCCGGCGCGGGCCCAGGCATCCGCCGCGAGCTGACGCACGGTGGCGAAATTCCAGGTGAAGAAGGCGCTGGAGAAGGCCGGGTCGTTGTGGCCACCGAACTGGTCGAAATAGCGACCCATGTTGTCCAGGGTCCATACGCCGTCCGGATAATCATCCGGGCTGGTGGCGCCGCCCCAGTTGTCCAGCTGCACGTTGGAGAACGCCGAGCGGTTGTTGACGTCGGTGGCGGTGACGCCGAAGTCGAGCTTCGAGTAGTCCTCGAACTCGAACTGGCCACGGGTCTGAAGCTGCTCCACTTCCGCCTTCATGTAGCTGTTGCGGAAGCTCGAGCCGGTGACCAGCATGCCGCTGGGATCGATCTGCGACAGGCCGCTGGGCAGCGCCACGTTGAGCACCGGGAACGGACGCGAGAAGTCGACCGTGGTGGTGCCGCGGAAGAAGCCCGCGGTGCCGAGGACCGCGTTGGAGCCGAACGGGCTGTCGGCGCCCGAGGTGGCCTGCGAGTCGTGGTAGTCGAGCTCGAGGCTCAGCGAATCATTGACCTGCCAGGCGAAGTTGAAGCCCAGCGACTTGTTCTCGTTGACCGTGCCGAACATCGCGCCGCCCATGGCGAGATCGCTGTTGGCCGCCGGAATGAACTCCGAGTACAGCAGGGGCGCCGCCACCGGACCGTCGGTCCAGGCGCTGGACGAGGGGCCGAAATTGAACCAGGCCGACAGCTCGTTGCGGCGGTGCTGGATCTTGTTCTCGGAGTAGGTGTAGTCCAGCGTCGCCGTCATGTTGTCGGCCGGCGCGTACTGCAGGGTCAGCTGACCGTTGGTGCGCTCGCGGCTGAGTCCATTGACGCTGTACAGGATGTTCTGCGGCACCGAGTAGATGTCGTTGGCACCGGGGCGGTTGATGATGTTTTCCGAGCCGGGCGTGCCGGGCTGCGGGATGGTGCCCCAGTTGTTCTCGTCGCCGCGGAAGGTGCGCCAGCCATTGGGCACGGAGACCTGGCTGAAGCCGAAGTCGCGCTCCTGGTAGCTGCCGCTCAGCGCGATGCCGAAGGTGTCGTCGGCGAAGGTGTTGCTGTAGATGCCGGACACCTCCGGCGTAACCGAGTCGCCCTGCAGCGAATCGGGCAGATTGTCGACCGAGGTGTCATGCACCGCCTTCAGGCCCAGGTTGGCCTTGAAGCCCGGCGCGTCCAGCGGGCGCGTGGTCTTGATGTTGATGGTCGCGCCGATGCCGCCGGTCGGGGTCGAGGCGCGGCTGGTCTTGTAGACCTCGACTTCGGCCACCGCCTCGGAGGCGAGGTTGGCGAAGTCGAAGGAGCGCGAGTTCGACGCGCCGGTTTCGGCGATGCTCGAACCGGGCATTTGCCGGCCATTGAGCAGGACGAGATTGAAGTCGGGTCCTACGCCGCGCACGGTGACCCGAGAGCCCTCGCCGTTGACGCGATCGATCGAGACGCCGCTGATTCGCTGCAGCGACTCGGCGAGGTTGGTGTCCGGGAACTTGCCGATGTCCTCGGCGATGATGCCGTCGACCACGCCCTGGGCGTCGCGCTTGACGTTCATCGAGGAGGCCAGGCTTCCGCGGATGCCGGTGACCACGACCTCGCCGAGGGTGGACTCAGTGTCCTCGGACTTCTCCGCGGACTCGTCGTCGGCCTCCTGGGCGCCGGCGAGGCCCGGTTGTGCCAGCGCCAGCAGCAGTGCGACCGACAACAGCCGCCGCTGCGGCACAGGATTCATTGAACTCATGGTTTTCCCTCCCCTCGAACTCGTGCAGGACACGAATAGGTGACTGGCTTCTACCCCGGGTTTCTCGTACGGCGCGGGGGCATTGCACGCCGAAATGACAGCGTTGTCAACAAAGGGCGGAATGCTGCAATGCAGCATGTCCCGCCGGGCGAATCACTCTGTTATGCACTCCAGGACGCGGGCCGGCGGCGCTCCGAGCGCGACCTTCGAAACGGACAGTTCCATCTGGCCCTCGGTGTCGATTCCAAACAGCTGGCGCACGGCGCCGAGCGGCGCGCCGGCCTCGGCGAAGCAGGACAGCGGGAAGCCCACCTCGACCCATTCCCTGGCCGGCAGCGTCGCCAGCAGGGCATCGATCCGCAGCGGTGTGCCGCCCACGCTGAGTGTCACCGGCCCCTGGGGCGGCGCGGCGAGGCGCAGGGTGGCGACCAGGGTATTGCGCTCCTCAGGCAGGCTGGCGAGGTCGACCGACTGCTCAGATTCCAGCCAGGCCCTGCCGCGCGCCCCACCCTTCCAGCGGATCCGTCGGGCGTCTTCCTGGGCGAGATGATCCACCGCACTGAGTTCCAGCGCCTTTGCCAGATCCCGGCTGGGCAGCGTGGCCGGGGCGGCGCCACGCTGCTCACCGTCGCCAACCCACCATTGCCAGCCGTCGGCGGTATTGCCGCGGGCGAAGAAGACGTCGACCGCGCCCTGCTCGAGGCGTTCAAGTCCGGCCTCCTCCGACAGTGGCGGGGTCGCGGCAGGACTCGCGTAGCTCAGGCCGAAGCCGAGCGGGAACTGCGGATGGTAGTCCACCTGCCCGGCATTCAACGGGGTCTGCATGGCATGACGGGGCCAGGAGAACGGCAGCCGCCCTGCGAAATCATGGCGCACCTCGCCCTTCGCATCGGCGAGCAGGACATCGGCGACGCCCCCCCCCTCCGACCCCGGCAGCCAGGCTGCGACAAAGGCGTCGGCGGCATTGATCTCGCGGTTCACCCACATCGGCCGGCCGCTGAGGAAGACGCCGACCACCGGAATACCCTCGGCCTTGAGCCGGCGGATCAGGGCAAGATCGGTCGGCCGGGAGACCTGATAGCCCAGATGCGGAACGTCGCCGATGAACTCGGCGTAGGGGGCCTCGCCGAAGACCACAACGGCAGCGTCCGGCCGGGTGGCGTAGCGACCATCAGCGGCCAGCTCGGCCTGTCCACCCGAGGCTTCCACAGCTTCCCGAAGCCCCTCCCAGATGGTCTGCGCGCGAGGGAAGTCGGCACGCGTGGTCCCGGTGCCCTGCCAGGTCAGGGTCCAGCCTCCGCTCTGCCTCGCGATGTCATCGGCGCCATCACCGGCGACCAGCAGGCGCTTGCGTGGGTCGAGCGGCAGCACCCCCTCGTTCTTGAGCAGGACCAGCGAACGGCGCACCGCCTCACGGGCCAGCGCCCGGTGGCCCGGGCTGCCGAGCACCTCGAAATCGCCGCCGTGCTTGCGTGCCGATGGCAGCGGTGCCTCGAACAGGCCGAAACGCAGCTTGACCCGCAGGATCCGGCGCACCGCGTCATCCAGCCGCGCCATTGGAATCGTGCCGTCGCGCACCTGGGCCAGCGTATTGGTGTAGACCTCGCGCCAGGTGTCGGGGGCCATATACATGTCGACGCCGGCATTGAAGGCCTGCGGACAGCTCTTGTCAGTGCAACCCTCGACTTCGCCGTGCCCGTTCCAGTCGCCGACCACGAAGCCGTCGAAACCCAGCCGCTCCTTGAGGATGACGGTCAGCAGGCCATGGTGGCCGTGCATCTTCAGTCCGTTCCAGCTCGAGAAGGAGGCCATGATCGACTGCACGCCGGCCTTCAGCGCCGCGATGTGCCCTGCGCCGTGGACGTCGCGCAGTTCGACCTCGGTGACCCGGGTGTCGCCCTTGTCGCGTCCCTCGAATGTGCCGCCGTCGCCGATGTAGTGCTTGGCGGTCGAGACCACCCTGTCGGCACCGAGAAAGCCCTTCGAGCCGACCGGCCCCTGCAGCCCCTCGACCACCGCCGTAGCGTAGCGGGCGACCAGGGCGGGGTCTTCGGAATAGCCCTCGTAGGTACGCCCCCAGCGGTCATCGCGGGGCGTGGTCACGGTCGGTGCGAAGGTCCACTCGAAGCCGGTGGCGCGCAGTTCGACGGCAGTCGCCTCGGCGATGCGCCGCACCAGTTCGGCGTCGTTGGCGGCGCCCAGTCCGATGTTGTGCGGGAACAGGGTCGCGCCGACCACGTTGTTGTGCCCATGCACGGCGTCGATTCCCAGCAGTACCGGGATGCCGGGGCCGCCGGCGGAGGTATCGACCGAGGCTTCGTGCAGGGCATCGGCCAGCTTCAGCCAGTCGGCCGCGGGGGCGTTGTAGCGCTTGCCCGGATCGGAGTTGCCGCCGGCCAGCACAGAACCAAGCCGGTACTTGCGCAGGTCCTCGGGCGTCAGCGAGTCGAGGTCGCCCTGCACCACCTGGCCGACCTTGTCCTCAAGACTCATCTTCGCCAGCAGGCTGTCCACCCGCTGCTCGATAACGGGGTCGCGGGCCATGGGTGACTCGAGGCGCGGCCACAGCTCGGGGGTAACGGCGACATCGCCGGGCATGGCCGTGACGGGTACGGGGGTGGCGAAACCACCGACGCAGGCCAGCAGGGCCAAGCCCAGGGTAAGGTCTCGCCCGGCCCGGACGGACCCCTCCGGCCGACCCTTCGGGTCCATGGAATCGCTGCGCATCGCTCCCTCCCTTCGCTCCCTGTGGGGCCCGTCCAGCGCTTGGCGGCCCCGCGAGTCCGGATTATGGCACCACGATTGACAGCGTTGTCAATTGTCGTGCCTACTGACGTCGGGACGGGGTGGTCGCTGCAGCCGGGCCGCATCGGCCGCTGTCCGCAAAGCGGCAGCGCTGCGGGAAGGAGCGGGCCCGGAGGGGGCCATGTTGGGAGGGAACGTCATGCAGGCTTTCGAGGAATTGCCGATCACGGCAGGGCTGGGCGCTGGTCGGAGCTGGCCGGGATGAGCTCCGAAAACCTCGCACTGGTGGCCGATATCGGTGGAACCTGGGCGCGCTTTGCGGTCGCCCAATGGCGCGGCGACAACAGCCCGGTGCTTGGCCACCTGGCGCAGGTCGCGGTCGCCGATCATGACAGTCTGGTGGCGGCTGCCCGGCATTTCCTCGATGCGC
Organism: Pseudomarimonas salicorniae; assembly: GCF_023156535.1. Taxonomy (GTDB): domain Bacteria; phylum Pseudomonadota; class Gammaproteobacteria; order Xanthomonadales; family Xanthomonadaceae; genus Pseudomarimonas; species Pseudomarimonas salicorniae. The sequence continues at coordinate 85,088 of NZ_JALNMH010000009.1, forward strand.
TGCCGGCCGAGCTGCCGCGTCCGGACCGGGCGGTGCTGGCGGTGGCGGGCAAGGTTGATGGCGACGAGGCCGCGCTGACCAACCATCCCTGGCAGATCAACGCCCGGGAATGCAGTGCCCAGCTGGCACTGCACGATACCAAGCTGATCAACGATTTCACTGCGCAGGCGCTTGCCGTGCCGCATCTGAGGCCGGCGGACCGCCTAGCCCTGAACACGCCCCCGGTCACGACGCGACGCGATTCCGCAACCTATGCGGTGCTCGGCCCGGGCACGGGACTCGGGGTCAGCGGATTGCTGTGCCGGGCGGGTCAGCGCATCGCGCTCGAGTCGGAAGGCGGACATGCCGCCTTCGCTCCCAAGACAGCCCGCCAGCGCGCCCTTCTAGAACACCTGTCGAGCCGTTACACCCGGGTCTCCTATGAGCGGCTGCTGAGCGGCGCGGGGCTGAGCAACCTGCACTGGGCGCTGTCCCGGATGGCCGGGGCAACGAACGACGCGGATCTGCGCCCCGAGCAGGTGACCCAGGGCGCGGTGGCCGGCGACCCGCTGTGCACCGAGGCCATCGAGGTCTTCTGCGAGGTGCTGGGCGCCTTTGCTGGCGATCTCGTCCTCACCTTCGGCAGCTGGGACGGCGTATACCTGTCGGGCGGACTCGTGCCTCTGCTGATCGATTCGTTGCGCGGCAGGGACTTCCGCGAGGCCTTCCAGAACAAGGGCCGCTTCAGCAGTGCCGTGGCCCGGGTGCCGGTGCATGCCGTGCTCCACCCGCAGCCCGGCCTGCTCGGCGCCGCGGCCCGGGCGTTCGAGGCCGGCCAGCCTGAGCGGCCCACCCCCGCCGAGAACGCCGCAGCCTGAGTCACCCTGCAGGACGCTGTCGCATCGCCGCGACGAGTTGCGCCGGACCGCAAGGTTGACCGGTTGCCGCGGCGCTGAATGACCGGCCTCGGCCGCAAGCATGACCACGGCCGGCAGGCCGACTGCCCGCCGGCAGCGAAACGCTGACCGGCTGATTTCGACCCGGAGTGTGAGTTCGGCAACGTGTGCAAGGGGCGCGAAGCAGACATTCCACAACACCCGAATGTAGGAGCCAGCTTGCTGGCGATCGTCCCATCCGGGGCGCCTATCGCCAGCAAGCTGGCTCCTACAGCGGGACCGGGGCGAATGCGAACTTCGCGCCCGACGTGGCCCCTCGTTCGCGTGGCCTTGGCTGGTCTTCAGCCCTGCCCGTCGGCCGGCGCAGGACGCGCCATGTGCATGGTCCTCTGCGGGAAGGGGATCTCGATGCCCGCGCCGTCCAGCGCCATCTTGATGTCGCGCAGCAGATCCGATCGCACCGCCCAGTACTCCTCGGCGCGCACCCATGGGCGCACGGCAAGGTCGACGCTGCTCTCGCCGAGGTTCATCACCCACAGCTGCGGCGCCGGCTCGGAGAGCAGGCGCGGCTCCTCGTTCAGCACCTTGCTGATCACCGCCAGCGCGTCCTTCGGGTCGTGCTGGTAGCCGACGCCGATGGTCAGGTCGATGCGCCGCGTGGTCTGTGCGCTGAAGTTGACGATCGGGCTGTCCATCACCTCGGCATTCGGGATGGTGACCTGACGGTTGTCGGGCATGCGCAGCTTGGTGAACAGCAAGGTGACCGATTCGACATTGCCGCTCTGGCCCGCCACTTCGACGAAGTTGCCGACGCTGAAGGGGCGGAAGATGATCAGCAGCACACCCGAGGCGATGTTCGACAACGAGCCCTGCAGGGCAAGGCCGATCGCAAGGCCTGCCGCGCCCAGCGCGGTGAGCAGGGAGGCATTGGGGATGCCGACAAGCTCGAGGGTGGCGATGAGCACGATGGCAAGGCCGATGCCGAAGCCGAGATTGCGGGCGAAGCCGGCAATCAGCGGATCGGCGCCGGAGCGTCCGACCAGCCGCTCGAGCAGATTGGCGAAACGCCGGGCCAGCCACTTGCCGACCCAGAACACCAGCAGGGCGAGGGCGAGCTTGCCGCTCCAGAGAAGGGCCTGGGTCTTGATCAGGTCCCAGTCGATGGACTGCAGGTACTCGTGCATGGGGACTCCTTGCTGCGCAGCCCCAGTCGCGGCGGCAGGGCACGACGACCCGGCTCGGACCCTGCTGGGCCGGTGGCGCCAGGGCGCCGCGCTGTGCCCGCAGCGCTAGAAAATATCGCCGCCGGCCGAGAAGGCCTGTTCCAGGTTGTCGCCCAGGCCGCCGATTTCCAGCGCAAGACGATCGATCTCGGCCGCGGTCAGGCCGGTGTAGGGGCGGTTCTCGCACAGCTGCAGGTAGGGCACGCCGTCCAGCTCGGACACGGCGAGGTAGCCGACCCGCTGCTCCCAGTTGAAGACCAGGGCGCGACGGGCGTCGATGCCGGTCATCGGGGCGATGGCGGTGCTGACGCGCAGGTACTTGCGCTCGTCCTCGCCCTCCAGCTCGGCCAGGAAGATGCCCTGGCGACGCTTGCCCTGGGCGATGCTCAGCTCGATGCCGACAAGGTAGGGCTCGTTGGTGGTCAGGGCGTAGTGGCTGGCGACGTGGGCGCGGATCTGTTCGAAGTTCTGCATGGTCGGGTTCACGGAGAGTCGACCGGCTATGCTAGCGGCCGATGTCCGAGTTGTCTGCCGCCGATGAACGCAGCCAGCGGATCCTGGCCGTGGTCCGGGCCATTCCGGCCGGCCAGGTGATGGCTTATGGCGAGGTGGCCCGCGCCGCCGGCTACCCGCGCGGCGCGCGCCTGGTGGCCCGCGCGCTGGGCGAGGTGGCAGATCCCGGCCTGCCCTGGCACCGCGTGCTGCGCGCCGACCGGCGGATCGCCTTTCCTTCCGGATCGCGTGGATTTGCCGAGCAGCGCCGGCGCCTGCGCGCCGAAGGGCTGCAAGTCGATGCCGGCGGCCGGGTCAGGCTGCCGGAGAGGCCCGCGGGCGAGGATCCCCGCGCCGACCTGGACCGCGCGCTGTGGGGCTGAGCCGGGCAGGACTTCCGGCGCTGTGAGCGTTCCCGGCATTGCCTGCACACTGCGCCATCGCCCCTCACAGGCCCCCTCGATGCGCCGCCCCTGCCTGCCAGGACTGACCCTGCTCCTTGCCGCGGCACTGGCCGCAGCCGAGGCTCCGCGCCCCTCGACCGCCTCCGACCGGGTGGAAGTGCTGAGCCCGCCGCTGCTGCATCCGGCGCTGCCCTTCGCCCGCAGCCTGCGCATCTACCTGCCCCCGGGCTATGCCGCCTCCGACCGGGATTACCCGGTGATCTACCTGCCCGATGGCCAGAACCTGTTCAACGATGCGACCAGCTATGTCGGCGAGTGGGGTGTGGACGAGGCCCTGGACGCGCTGGCGGCAGAGGGCTTCGAGGCCATCGCGGTGGGCATCGACCACGGCGGCGAGCGGCGCATGCAGGAGCTCTCGCCCTGGCACAACCCGCGCTTCGGCGAGCCGCTGGGCGCGGCCTACCTCGATTACCTTGTCGAGACCGTCAAGCCCTTCGTCGATGCCAACTACCGCACCCTCAACGGCCCGGAGAGCACCGCCATCGTCGGCAGTTCGATGGGTGGGCTGATGGCGCACTATGCGCTGCATGCGCGCCCCGAGGTGTTTGGCCTCGCCGGGGTGCTGTCGCCCTCGTACTGGTACCACGAGGCGGCCTTCCACTACCCGCAGAACCGGCCGCGCCCGGCGCAGGCGCGCGTCTTCCTTTCCATGGGCGGCGCCGAGGGGCATGAGGCGGTCGCGCATGTCGAGGCCATGGAACGCCTGCTGCGCAGGTGGCCCGATGCCGACGGCGTCAGGCTGCGGATCGTCGAGGCCGCCGAGCACAACGAGGCGCAGTGGCGGACGCTGTTCCCGGAGGTGGTGCGGTTTCTCTACCGGCTTCCGCCCGCGCAGGGCGGCTGATCAGTGCCGGTTGAACGGCCACCGTCCGCGCCAGTACTGGATCAGGCCAAAGCCGAAGGCCATGCCGCCAAGGTGGGCGAAGTGGGCGACGCCGCTCTGCGTGCTGGTCACGCCAAGGAACAGTTCCAGCGCGCCGTAGGCGATCACCAGGGTGCGCGCTTTCATCGGGATCGGGGGGATCAGCAGCATCACCTGGCGGTTGGGGAACATCATGCCGAACGCCAGCAGCAGGCCGAACACCGCGCCCGAGGCGCCGACGGTGGGATAGGGGCGCTGTCCCGCCTCCACCGCCATGGTCGCCACCACCAGCTGGATCAGACCGGCGCCGACCAGGCAAACGAAGTAGTACAGGGCGTAGCGGCGCTGTCCCCAAACCTGCTCGATGGCTGAGCCGAACATCAGCAGGGCGAACATGTTGAAGAACAGGTGGGCGAAATTGGCGTGCAGGAAGCCGTAGCTGACCAGCTGCCAGGGCAGAAAGCCCACGCTGATCAGCTCGCCGTGCATCTGTCCGACCGGGAACTCGCCCCAGGGCCAGAGCATGAAGGGGATGAACAGGCCGCCGCCGGTGAGCAGGTCGGCGCCGAACACCAGCACGTTGCTCCACATCAGGGCCTTGGTGATCGGCGGTAGCTGGTCGAACATGCATTCTCCGTGGTCGGCAAGGCGGCCGGTTCGCGCCGCGTCGTCGGTACTGGCTGCAGGCCGGACGCCCGTGACGTCCGCCTTCGATCCTCGACGCCGCACGCCGGCTGCGCGCGGGCCGCTATCATAGCGGCCGCGCATCAACATCCCGTGTCCCGATGCTTTCTTCCGACGATCTCGACCTGCTCGTGACCCGCGGGTTCGTGGTCGTAGAGGGGCTGCTTCCCGATTACCTGCTGACGGCCCTGGTCGCCGACTGCCAGGCGCTGGACGCCGACGATGCGCTGCGCCCGGCGGCGGTGGGGCGCGGCGAAGGGCGCACCCGCGACGCCTCACTGCGCGGCGATGCCATCCGCTGGATCGACCCGCACCCCGAAGTACCGGTGCGCGGCGAGTTCCTTGCCCGGCTGGATGCGCTGCGCATCGAGCTGAACCGACAGCTGATGCTCGGCCTCGACCATTTCGAGGCGCACTACGCGATCTACCCGCCCGGCGCCGGTTACGTCCGCCACGTCGATCGCTTCCGCGACGACGATGCGCGCACGGTGAGCTTTGCTGCCTATCTGAACCCGGACTGGTCGGAGGATGACGGCGGCGCGCTGCGGCTCTACCTGCCGGGCGGCGAGGTCGACATCGTGCCCCGGCTCGGCACGTGCGCCCTGTTCCTCAGCGCCAGTATCGAACACGAAGTCCTGACCACCCAGCGCCCGCGGATGAGCATCGCAGGCTGGTTCCGCCGCCGTCCCCTGCTGCCGCTGAAAGTAGTGCCGGGATAAGGCGGCTGGCTCGGGCGCGAAGCAGACCTTCCGCAGAACCCGAATGTAGGAGCCAGCTTGCTGGCGATCGTCCCATCCGGGGCGCCTATCGCCAGCAAGCTGGCTCCTACAGCGGGACCGGGGCGAATGCGAACTTCGCGCCCATACCGCCCCTTACCAAATGTCCGCCCGTGGTCGGTTTCTGCCGCACACCCGCCTGCCGGCGGTGGTCACTGTCTCCGGCGAGGCCGGTCAGTGCGGCTGCCGGACTTCGGCAAATTCGTGGCTGTCCGCCACGAGGAACGGAAGGTTGGCGTGGCCGGCCTTGCCGCGGCCGTCGCGGACGGTCACGAACAGCCGATAGGCGCCGGGTCGAGCGGGCGCGGTGAAGGACACTTGGCCGGGCTCGCCCGGGCGCATGCCCGCCTCGATGGAAGGGGGCAGCGTTTCGGGATCACCACCGACACTGGTCGCCCGGCTCTCCTCACGCAGCGTCCAGTCGAACACCGCCGACCCATGCATCGGGTACGTGGCGAGCTTCGCCCGCAGCGCCTGTCCCGGAGCCGCCGTGACGCCTTCGACCGCGCTGAGGCCTTCGAGAGTCAACCCGTCGACCTCGGGCGCGGCGTGCCCGGGTGATCGCCCGGTCCACAGCAGCTGCATGGCATCCACCGCGGCGGTGGACTCGCCGCTGGACAGGAACATGCCGTACCAGGTCGGCGTGCGCTCCTGCTTCTGGCCCCAGAGGAATACGAAGCTGCCCAGACAGCGGCCGGGGTCGGCGAGGATCGACTGCCGGTAGCGTTCCTGCAGACGCCGTGCCTTGACCGCGCTGCTGTCCTCGATCGGCGCCCCCCAGGGCGTGCGCGGCACTTCCCAGTGCCCGGTGGGTCCCCACTCGGTCACCAGGTAGGGACCGTCCCAGCCCGCCTCGTGGAGCTGCGGCAGGCGGTCGATATCGCCATAGAGCTGAACCCCCAACAGTTTCAGCGAGGGAGCCCGGCTGCGGATCTCGGCGATGAGTTCGGCGCTGAAGCCGGCGATCGGGGTCAGGGCCGGGTGCCTTGGGTCCTCTTTGCCGATCATCCTGACGATGTCCTCGACGGCGTCCCAGACCCGCGGATCGCGCGACTCGAGATTGAGCTCGTTGCCCACCACCCAGAGAAGCAGGGCCGGATGCTCGCGGTGCCTGCGCACCTCGTCGCGCAGTCGCTCAAGCTGTCGGGCGACGGCCTCGGGGTCGCCGTAGTCGAAACCGTGACGCTCGCGCCCCACGTCGAGCCCGAGTGCGACGAACAGGCCCGAGGCCAGGGCCCGGTCGAGCAATGCCTGGCCGGACTCCCCCGGCCTGTCGACGCGCCAGGTCCGGATTACATTGCCGCCGGCGGCCGCAAGCGCCTCGACATCGCCGGTCTCGAGACCGGCACCGCGCAGGAACAGCGGCCGGCCACCTACCTGCAGCTGCCAATCCGCACCCTGCGGCACCACCCTCACCTCGGCGACCCTGCCCGCCTCGGGCCGCGGCTCACCTTCAGCGCGAAGGCACGTCGAGACCAGCAGCAGGAGCAGCCCGGCAAGGCGGGCGGCGGGCATCACCGGGAGAGATCGCCGCCGTGGAAGACCCGGGCATAGCGCAGACCGAACCAGAGGATGAAGGCGTAGCAGACCATCGGCACCAGGAAGGAGGGCTGGATGCCGACCCCGTCGGCCACAAAGCCCTGGATGAAGGGCACGATGGCGCCGCCCACGATCGCCATGCAAAGCACGCCCGAGCCCTGGCCGGTGCGGGCGCCCAGCCCGTGCAGGGCAATGCTGAAGATGGTCGGGAACATGATCGAATTGAACAGCCCGACGGCCAGGATCGCCCACATCGCAAGGCGCCCGTCGCCGAGTACCGCGACCAGGATCAGCGCAATGGCCGCGGCGGCATTGAAGCCAAGCACCAGCCCGGGGCTGATCCGGCGCATCACGGCGAAACCGATGAACCGGCCGACCATCGCCCCGCCCCAGTAGTAGGCAACGAAGGTCGCCGCACTGGCGTGGTCGAGGCCGGCGATATACGGCTCGGAGAAGAAGTTGACCAGGAAGCTGCCGATGCTGACCTCGGCACCGACGTACAGGAAGATTGCGATCGCGCCGAGCAGGAGGTTGCGATGGCGCAGCACGCCGAAGCCCGGCGTCGCCTCGCTCGACTCCTGAGCATGCTCGACCTTGGGCAGCCGGGAGAGCGCGAAGAACACGGCCAGCACCAGCAGCAGGCCTGCGAGCAGCAGGTAGGGGCCCTGCACCGTCGCGGCCTCCGCTGCCCGGTGCGCCGCGCGCTGTGCCTCGTCCATGGCCGCGAGTTCGGACTCGGCGATGACCGCCGCGCCGCCGAGGATCAGCAGGCCGCCGAACAGCGGGCCCACGGTGGTGCCGAGCGAGTTGAAGGCCTGGGTCAGGGTCAGCCGGCTGGACGCGGTCTTCGGGTCACCGAGCAGGGTCACGAAGGGATTGGCCGCGACCTGCAGGATGGTGATGCCCGAGGCCAGCACGAACAATGCGAACAGGAACAGCGCGTAGCCGCTGCTGGCGGCCGGATAGAACAGTGCACAGCCGGTGGCCGCGATGATCAGGCCGGCCACCGCGCCATTCTGGTAGCCGATCCGGCGCACCAGCCCGCCGGCCGGGATCGAGACCACGAAGTAGGCTCCGAAGAAGCAGAACTGCACCAGCATCGCCTGCACGTAGGTGAGGGTGTAGATCGACTTCAGGTGGGGAATCAGCACATCGTTCAGCGAGGTCAGCAGCCCCCACATGAAGAACAGGATGGTGACGATGACCAGCGCCCGCCCGTGCGCCGGCGCCGGAGCCGGGACGACGGCTGCGGCCGCCTGCGGATGACCGAGATTCATGGCTGCGCCTCCTCCAGGGTCCGCCCGGATCGGGCGCGATGCCGCATTGTGCTGCACCGGCTGCGAGTATGACAACGCTGTCAGCGCGTTCACATTGGTCTATAGTGCTCGCGGAAATCCGACCCAGCTCACGAGGGCCCCATGGCAGCGCGTGCGCGCATCGAAGACGTGGCGACCGCAGCGGGCGTGTCGATCAAGACCGTGTCCCGCGTACTCAACCGTGAACCCAACGTGCGGCCGCAGACCCGCGAGCGGGTCATGCAGGCAGCCCAGGCGCTGCGCTACACGCCCCACGTTTCCGCGCGAAGCCTCGCCGGGAACCGGTCCTTCAACATCGCCCTGCTCTACAACAACCCCTCCGACAACTACATGATGGGGGTCATCTCCGGGGTGCTGTCCGCCTGCGCGCACGAGCATTACCACATGATCCTCTGCCCTGCGCCGCTCCAGGAGGACGAGGTGCTGGAGTGTGTCGATGAGCTGATGGCGCGCTCACGCCCCGACGGCCTGCTGCTGACTCCGCCGCTGACCGACTCTCCGGTCCTGCTGAACCGGCTGGACGAGCTGGAGGTCCCGTTCGCCATGATCTCTCCCAAGCTGCGCGACCAGCACGTGGGCGTGGCGATGGACGAGCCGCTGGCCGCAGAGCAGATGGTCGAGCACCTGGCGGGGCTTGGCCACAAGCGGATCGCGCATATCCTCGGCCACCCCGCCCACGGAGCCAGCGGCTGGCGCCTTGCAGGCTACCGCCGCGGCATGGCCCGCGCGGGACTCGCGCAGGACCCGGCACTGGAAGTCCCCGGAGAATTCTCGTTCGAGTCCGGCGTGGCCGCGGCCAAGGTGCTGCTCGACCGGGAGGATCGGCCCACGGCCATATTTGCGGCGAACGACGACATGGCAGCGGGCGTGATCCACGTGGCCTACGAGCGCGGACTGAGGGTTCCCCAGGACCTCTCGGTCTGCGGCTTCGACGACACACCGATGTCGCGGCAGCTGTTTCCGGCGCTTACCACCATCCACCAGCCCACCGACGAAATGGGCCGCATGGCCACCCTGGCCCTGCTCGGCTACATGCGCGACCAGACCTGCACCGGCATCCGCTGCGTCCCGCACACCCTGATCGTGCGGCGCTCGACCGGCCCCGCGCCATGAGCGTCGGCCGCGATGCCGAGCTGCCGCGGCCACGGCGGGCCGCGGGAAGCGGCCACTACACCTCGCTCGACATCGCACTGCTGGCGGGCGTCTCGCAGTCCACCGTCTCGCGCGCGCTGAATGGCAGCCGCTCGGTGGGAACCGCCACGCGCCAGCGGATCGAGACCATCGCCCGCGAACTGGACTACCACGTCGACCTGCGCGCCCGGCACCTGCGGACCCAGCAGACCGGGGCTCTCACCCTGCTGATGTTCGCCGACCCGGCGCTCGGCGGAGGCGGGCTGAATCCCTTCTTCCTGGCGATGATTGCCGGCATCACCGAGGCCGCCAACAAGCGCGGCTACGACCTGATCGTCTCACTGCAGCAGCTCTCGGATGACTGGCACGGCGACTATCTGCGCAGCCGCAAATCGGATGGCCTGATCCTGCTCGGCTACGGCGATTACCAGCGTCTGCAGCGGACACTGCGTGAGTTGGCCAGCCACGACACCCGCTTCGTACGCTGGGGAGTGGTCCAGGCCGACCAGCCGGGTCTCTCGGTGGGCTGCGACAACCGCGAGGGCTGCCGGCGGGCGACTGCCCACCTGCTGGCGCTCGGCAGGCGGCGCATCGCCTTCCTTGGCGAGCACTCCAGCCGCAGCCCCGAGTTTCGTGATCGCTATCTCGGCTATGGCGACGCCGTTCGCGCGGCCGGTTTGCGTGTCGATCCTCGGCTCTGCATCAACGCCAGGCTCAATGAACTGCATGCCGGTGCCGGCGCGGTCGCGAGGCTGCTGGCCACGGCGGTGCCTTTCGACGCCGTGGTCGCCGCCAGCGACCAGATCGCGATCTCGGCCATGGGCAGCCTGCAGCGGGCCGGGATCCGGGTGCCCGAGGATGTCGCGGTGGTGGGTTTCGACGACCTGCCCCTGGGCGCACTCAGCTCCCCGTCCCTGACAACGGTCAGACAGGACCCGATGCTGGCGGGCGAACGCCTGGTCGCCACCCTGGTGGCGCAGATCGGCGGAGGGCGCAGCGACAGCGTGCTGATTCCCCCGCAGCTGATCGTCCGCGAATCCTGCGGAGCGGGCGCGCTCAGTCCCTCGCCCGACGCAGCAGCCACCAGGCGAACAGCGCGCCGGTAACGTACATCGACAGCGAGTACAGCGCCGGCGCGACCGAGGCCGCGGCCATCGAGAGCACGTGCAGGGCGACGAAAATAGCCAACGTGCCGTTGTGGATCCCGATCTCGAAGGCGATCGCGGTGGCCTGCGGCACGCCAAGCCGCAGCGCCCGGGCGGCGCCGTAGCCACTGAGCAGGCTGATCAGGTTGAACCCGACGACGGCGGCGCCGACCACCGCGACATAGCGCACCAGGGTGTCCCACTCCATCACCACGGCCACCGCGATCAGGGCAGCAAGGATCAGGGTCGAGGCGATCTTCACCGGCCGCTCCACCTGCGCGGCCAGTGCCGGGCGTCGCGCCCGCAGCAGCATGCCGATGGCGACCGGCAGCAGCACCAGCAGCCCGACCTCGACCAGCTTGCGCAGCGGTGGCGGAACGACCTGTTCAGAACCGAGGAGCACGGCAAGGCCGGCGGCGGTCCACAGCGGCAGGGTGATCAGGGCCAGGGCCGAGTTGATCGCGGTCAGGCTGATGTTGAGCGCGACGTCACCGCGCGCCAGATGCGAGAACAGGTTGGCGGTCACCCCGCCCGGTGAGGCGGCGAGCAGGACCAGACCGAGGCCGAGCTCGGGCGGCAGGGACAGACCGATGGCCAGCGCGAAGGCCACCGGCGGCAGCAGCAGACCCTGGACCACCAGGGCAAGAATCACGGCGCGCGGCGCCCGCAGGACGCGGCGGAAGTCCTCGAGCGTGAGATGCAGGCCGAGCCCTATCATCACGATGCCGAGCGAGAGCGGCAGCAGCACGCTGAAAATCGGGCTGTCCGACACGCAGGCGTCTCCGGCGGTTCCCCCGCCGCCGGGAGATCGAAGCGAAGGCTACTTCAAGAGCTCGAGCTTGTCGCGGTAGCTGCGGCTGAGCTTCACCTCATGCCCCGAGTCGAGGCATAGGAAGTACTCGCCGTTGATGTGCGGGCGCAGGGTGGTGACCCGGCGGATATTGACGATGGTCGAGCGGTGCACGCGCTGGAAACGCCGCGGGTCGAGCTGGTTCTCCATTTCGCGCAGGGTCGCCCGCAGCACATGGGTTTCGCCATCGGTGTTGACGCACATGTAGTCGCCGGCCGCCTCGATCCAGCGGATGCTGTCCAGCGGCACGCGGGAGATCTTGCCGCCATCCTTGATCGCCAGCATGTCCGGGTCGCGCGCCGCGGACGGATCGAGCGGCTCGCTGAGTGCCTCCTCCAGCTCGAGATCCGGGCGCCCGGACATCCGCCGCAGCAGATCGAGCAGCTGCTCGCGCTGGCTCTCGGCGCCGCGCTCGGCCAGGGCATCGCGCACCCGGCCCAGCGACTGGGCCAGCCGGGCCTCGTCGACCGGCTTGAGCAGGTAGTCCAGCGCGCAGGCCTCGAAGGCCTGTACCGCATGCTGGTCGAAGGCGGTGACGAAGACAACCAGCGGCCGCTTCGACTCGGGGATGGCGGCCAGGGTCTGGAAGCCGTCCATGCCGGGCATCTGCACGTCGAGGAAGATCAGCTCGGGCCGCGTCTCCTCCAGCTTCTGCAGCAGCTCGCGTCCGTTCGCGCAGTGACCGGCGACCTGGATGTCCGAGTGCTCGCGCAGACGCAGCTCGAGTCCGCGACGGGCCAGCGGTTCATCATCGACGATCAGCGCACGGATCGGCTCGGACATGTCTCAGACGGAGAGAGGGGGTCCGCACAGGCTGCGCCGGGCCTCCCCCCCCGGCATGTGCCCAAGGTCACGGTGCCGGGACGCGGTTCAGCTGCCGCGGCGCCCCGAGAGCTCGAAGGGCAGCCGCATGCGCACCTCGAAGCCACCTCCCGGCCGGTTGCCGGCGGAAAACTGCTGGCGCTCGCCGTAGAGCACCTGCAGGCGGTCGCGGGTGTTGGCAAGACCCACCCCGTGGCCCTCGCCGGCCGGCTCGGGCCCCTTGTCGCCGCAGCCGGGTCCGTCGTCGAGCACCGCCAGCTCCAGCTGGCTGCCCTGCCGGCGGGCGTGGATCTCCAGATGCCCGCCTTCCTCGCGCTTGGCCACGGCGTACTTCACCGCGTTCTCGATCAGCGGCTGCAGCAGCAGCGAGGGCAGCAGCGCCTCGCGGCAGTCCTCGGCGACGTCGACGCGCAGCTTCAGGCGGTCGTCGAAGCGGAGCTTCTCGATGTCGAGATAGAGCTGGATGGCCTCCAACTCCTGGCGCAGGCTGACCCGCTGCATCGGATCGTTGTCCAGAGAATGGCGAAGGAAGGCCGACAGGCCCTGCACCATGCGGTTCGCGGTGGGGGTGTCGCGGTCGAGGATCAGGGTCGAGATCGCGTTGAGCGTGTTGAACAGGAAGTGCGGGTTGAGCTGGTAGCGCAGCATCTTCAGCTGCGCCTGATGGGCCATGGCTGTGGCCTGCAGGGTCTGGCGGACCTGGATCTGCAGCTCGCGGTAGAAACGCAGCGTGATGTAGAGGAAGGTCCAGGCAAGAATCAGGTAGGTGTAGCCGACCATGGCGCCAAGCCAGCTGCTGATCTTGATGGTCTCCATCTCGGGCTCTTTGAGCATCCAGGTGAAGCCCAGGGTGACACTCATCGCCGCGCCGACCACGGCCGATGGAAGCAGCATCGCGACCGCCAGCGGCAGGGGCGCCAAGCCACGCCACAGCCGCATCAGGTGGCGCAGGCCCAGGGTGCCGACGAAGCCGACCAGGTAGATCGGCAGGGTCACCTGCCAGGCATCCCAGGGTCGCCCGTTCACCAGCGCAGACAGGTAGCTGAAGATGGCCACGCCGCCCCAGCCGAGCAGCTGAAGCTGCCAGAACAGGCGGTTGGTGTCGGCGGTGGCGATATCGAACTTCATCCAGCCCGGAAGCCGCGGAGGGTCGAGGGAAATGCTACGCAGTCGGGGCACGGCCCCGGTGTCGCTTGAGCGTGTGGCCGGGTCTGCTGATCGCAGGGGCGCCGAGGGCTTGTCGGCCTGCCCCCCGGCACCCTCGCCCCGCCGCATCATCCGATGCGGAAGCCGCGCCGCCCGGACACCGCCGCCGGCGCCACCTCAACCCGCTCCACCGAGGCCGGAACCGGCCCGCGATGAAGCCACGCCTGCAGCGCATCGAGCGCCGCGGCGGCGCCCTCGGCCAGCACTTCTACCCGGCCGTCGGCGAGGTTCACGGCTTCGCCCTGCAGCCCGAGGGCCTGCGCCTCGTCGCGGGTGGCGGCGCGAAAGCCGACGCCCTGCACGCGGCCCGAGACCAGGAAGCGGCGCGCCTCAACCACCGGCCGGCACCATCGCCTGTTCGATCTCCTTGGCGGTGACCGGGCCCATGAAGCGTTTGACCTCGCTGCCGTCGGGCGCAATCAGCACGCTGAGCGGCAGGCCACGCGGCACCACCCAGCCCTCTGGCGGCGCGTACACGTCGACCAGGGCGATCGGGTAGCTGACCGGGCGCACCTTGAGGAAGGCGCGCAGATCCTCGGCGCTGGTTTCCTCGAAGGCGAGGCCGATAACCACCGCGTCCTCACGCTCGCGATCGAACTCGTCGAGCTCGGGCATCTCCTTAAGACAGGGCGCGCACCAGGTCGCCCAGAAGTTCACCAGCACCCACTTGCCACGCTGCGCGGACAGCTCGAAACGGCCGTGCTCGAGGGTATCGACGGACAGCGGCGGCGACGGCTCGGCGCGCAGCGGCAGGGAAATCAGCAGGAACAGGATCAGGGCAGGCAGGCGCATCGGCATCCTCAGGAATCATCGTCGTCACGTTGCGGCGGTCGCAGTGTACTGAGGCTGACCTGCAGGCGTGGTGAGAGCAGCTCGCGATCTCCCTCGGCCTGCTCACGCACCCGGCGGCCGATGGCGTCGTCGAGCCCGACGGATGGCAGCTTGTCGAGCGGCAACGGGTAATCCAGCGCCCGATAGGCCTCGGCCAGCTGGATGTGGTCGGCGCTTCGCGCGAGCAGCCAGCCGCCGCCCTCGTCACGATGCAGCAGCCCGGCATCGGTCAACCGATCGAGCAGGTCCATCAGGGTGTCGTCCTCGATCGCCGGCTCCAGCTCGCGCAGCTGCTGCAGGCTGAACCGGCCACCTGCGCGCTGGGCGGCGTCGAAGCGCAGCAGAAGGCGCAGCACCGCCAGCCAGCGCGCGCGGTCCGGCAGGCGCTGCGAGGCCGGCTGGAAGCGAAAGGCAGAGAGCGAGGCGGTCATCGAGGCGCCGAGCAGGACCACCACCCAGCACAGGAAAATCCAGATCAGGAAGATCGGCAGCAGGGCGACCGCGCCGTAGACCTGTTCGTAGCTGGGCACCTGCTTGAGATACCAGCCCATGCTGCCCTTGGCGAACTCGAACAGCACGCTGGCCAGCACGCCACCGGCAAAGGCGTGCCGCCAGGCCACCGGGCGGTTCGGGACCAGCGCATAGGCCAGGGTGAAGGCGGCGACTTCGATGACCAGCGGCAGCAGCCGGGCCAACGAGTCGATGATCAGGTACAGGCCGGAGTCGAGCACCCATTCGGACTCCAGCACCAGGCTGGACAGGGCGATGCTGGAGACCGCGAGGATCGGCCCTAGGGTCAGCGTGGTCCAGTAGACCATGAAGCGCGCCCCGCCCGGCCGTGGCGTCTGCACGCGCCAGATGCGGTTGAACACGTCCTCGACGCTCTTCATGATCAGCAGCGCCGAGAACAGCAGCACCAGCACGCCAACGGCCGTGAGCTTGGTCGCGCTCTCGGCGAACTGGCGCAGGTAGTCCTCCACCGCCCGCGCCGCCTCGGGCACGAAATTGGTGAACAGGAAGCTGGTCAGCGTCTCGTTCCAACGATCGAAGAGCGGGAAGGCGGAGACGATCCCCAGTACGGCTGCGGTCAGCGGCACGGCGGCGAACAGGGTGCCGTAGCTGAGCACCGCGGCGGTCTCGAAGCAGCGATCCTCGAGAAAGCGCTGCCACAGGAAGCGACCGAACGCGTGCGCGCGCTCGTACCAGAGGTCGGGAATGCGTTCGCGCAACTGCTGCAGGAGTGCCATGCACCAAGCGTAGCGCGAACCCGCCCGGCGACGCTGGCTGCACGCCGTAGCGGTCTAGACTGTGGCACCTGCTCCGACCCCGATAGGTCCCGCGATGCCCGAAGTCCTGGTTCTCTACTACAGCCGCGGCGGCAGCCTCGCCAACCTGGCCCGGCAGGTGGCGCGCGGCGTCGAATCGGTCGAGGGAATGCAGGCGCGGATCCGCTGCGTGCCCCCGGTCTCGACCCACCTCGACGGCAAGGGGCCGGATGTGCCCGAGCACGGCGCGCCCTACGTCGAGAAGCGCGATCTCGCCGAATGTGCCGGCCTGCTGCTGGGCAGCCCGACGCGCTTCGGCAACATGGCGGCGCCGATGAAGCACTTCCTCGACACAACCGGCGCCGAATGGGCCTCGGGCACGCTGATCGGCAAGCCGGCCGGCGTGTTCACCTCGACCGCATCGCTGCATGGCGGCCAGGAAAGCACCCTGCTGTCGATGATGCTGCCCCTGCTCCACCACGGCATGCTGATCGTCGGCCTGCCCTACAGCGAGTCGGCGCTCAACACCACGCGCTCCGGCGGCACTCCCTACGGAGCCAGCCACCACGCCGGCGGCAAGGACGACCCGACGCTGAGCGACGAGGAGGCCGTCCTGGCCCGTGCCCAGGGGCGTCGCGTCGCCGAGATCGCCCAGCGGCTGGGAGAGCAGTGATATGGCCCGCAGCGCGGCGATTGCCCTGTTCTTCCTGCTCTGCCTGCTGCAGCCGGTCTGGTACCTGTGGCTGGCGCCGCCGGCCAGCCTGCCGGCCTGGCTCGCGCTGAGCCTCGCCCTGATTCCGCTGGCGCCGGTGATGGTCCTGCTCGCGCTCGGCCGGCCAAGCGCCCTGTTCTGGGCCGGCGTGGTCAGCCTGCTCTATTTCTGCCACGGGGTGATGGAGGGCTGGACCGTGCCCGCGACGCGCGGACTGGGCCTCTTCGAAGCGAGCATCGCCTTCGCCCTGGTCTGCGCGGTCGGGGCCGACGGCCTGCATCGCCGCCGCGCTGCACGTGCCGCCGCCGGCGCGCCGCCGCCGCGCAGCTAGCGCCGCCTATAATCGCGCCCGCTTTCCGTCCCCAGGATCCGGCCATGAACGAGCTGTGCGTCGTCACCACCGGCGGCACCATCGACAAGATCTATTTCGACGACAAGTCCGACTACCAGATCGGCGAACCCCAGATCGGTCGCATGCTGGCCGAGCTGGGCGTGGCCTTCCGCTTCTCGGTGATCCCCATCCTGCGCAAGGACAGCCTGCATCTGGACGACGCCGACCGCGAGCTGATCCGCAGCGCGATTGCCGCCCAGTCGGCGGCCCATGTCCTGGTCACCCACGGCACCGACAGCATGATCGCCACGGCACGGGTGCTGGCCAGCATCGAGGGCAAGACCATCGTCCTGACCGGCGCCCTGAGCCCGGCGCGCTTCCGCGGCTCGGACGCCGAGTTCAACATCGGCACCGCGGTCGGGGCCGTGCAGTGCCTGCCGCACGGCGTCTACATCGCCATGAACGGTCGCATCTGGGACCCGAGCAAGGTGCGCAAGAACGTCGAGGCGAACCGGTTCGAGGCGTTGGAGCCGTGATTGGTGATTCGTGACTCGTGATTGGTAGAAGCGTTGCATCGAGGGACGTAGGAGCCAGCTTGCTGGCGATTCCCCCTCGGAAAAGGCCCATCGCCAGCAAGCTGGCTCCTGCATTCGGAAAGCGACGCCTTTTCGAGCTCCGCCTCCCGGCCCCGCTCAGCCCAACGCCGCAACCACCCCCGATACCTGCTTCTCGCGGCCAAGCGCCTGGCCCAACGCAATAAGCTGGGACTCCAGGCCGCGGGCGTTCTCGGCCACCGCGGTAGCATGGCCGACCTTGCGACCCTCGCGCGGCGACTTGCCGTAGTCGTGCCAGTGGACGCCCGCCACCGCCAGCGCGGCGCGGGCGTCGGGCAGTTCGCCGACCCAGTTCAGCATGCAGGCCCGGCCGCGCGCATCACAGCTGCCCAGCGGCAGGCCGAGCACCGCGCGCAGATGGTTCTCGAACTGGCTGCACTCGGCGCCTTCGATAGTCCAGTGGCCGGAATTGTGAACCCGCGGCGCCATCTCGTTGGCCAGCAGTTCGCCATCGCGCTCGAACAGCTCCAGGGCGAAGACCCCGACATAGTCGAGCTCGTCGGCCACGGCGCGGGCGTGGGACAGGGCCTGGTCGATCAGCGCCGGACTGGCATCGGCCGGAGCCAGACTGGCCGAGAGGATGCCCTTGGCATGCCAGTTCTGGGTCAGCGGCCAGGCGCGGAAGCTGCCGTCGCGGGCGCGCACCGCCACCACCGACAGCTCGCGCTGGAAAGCGACGAATCCTTCCAGGATCAGGCCGACGGTCTCGGCCTGTCCGCCCAGCGCCTCCCAGGCGGCGTCTGCATCGTCCGAGCTGGCCAGGCGGAACTGGCCCTTGCCGTCGTAGCCGAGGCGGCGGGTCTTGAGGATGCAGGGCGCGCCGATCTCGCTGAGCGCACGGTCCAGATCGGGGCGCGAGGCCACCGCCGAGAAGCGCGGCGTGGCGATGCCGAGATCATTGAACAGGCTCTTCTCCGCCAGCCGGTCCTGGGCCACGGCGAGGGCGCGCGGACTGGGGAAGACCGGCACCTTGCCGGCCAGCCACTGGGCGCTCTGCGCCGGCACGTTCTCGAAGTCGAAGGTCACCACGTCGACCCGAGAGGCGAACTCGGCCAGCGCCGCCTCGTCGGTGTAGTCGGCCTTGAGCATCGGGACGAACTGCGCGGCGCAGGCGTCCGCGGCCTGGTCCATCACCAGGAAGCGCAGGCCAAGCGGAGCGCCGGCCAGGGCAAGCATGCGGGCCAGCTGGCCACCACCGAGAATGCCGACCGTGGTCACGCCGGCACCCGGGGATCGCTG
The DNA here is from genome assembly GCF_023156535.1 of Pseudomarimonas salicorniae. GTDB lineage: Bacteria > Pseudomonadota > Gammaproteobacteria > Xanthomonadales > Xanthomonadaceae > Pseudomarimonas > Pseudomarimonas salicorniae. The sequence continues at coordinate 103,465 of NZ_JALNMH010000009.1, forward strand.
GCCGCCAGCACGTCGGCGGTCTGCTTGCTGCGGAAGGCATCCAGCGCGCGGGCCGCCTCGGCGTCCTCGGCGGCCAGCAGGGCAGCGGCGAACAGCGCCGCATTGGCCGCCCCGGCGGCACCGATGGCAAAGGTCGCGACCGGGATACCGGCCGGCATCTGCACGATCGAGAGCAGTGAATCCAGCCCGTTCAGCGCCTTCGACTGCACCGGCACGCCGAGCACCGGCACGCGGGTCTTGCTGGCGATCATCCCGGGCAGGTGGGCGGCACCACCGGCGCCGGCGATGATCGCCCGGAAGCCGCGCGCCTGGGCGCCGGCGGCAAAGTCGAACAGCAGGTCCGGCGTGCGGTGCGCCGAAACCACCTGAACATGGTGGGCGATGCCCAGCGCTTCCAGCCGTTCGGCCGCATGGCGCATGGTTTCCCAGTCAGAGCGCGAGCCCATGACGATGGCCACTCTGGCCGCGGTGTGTTCGCTCATCATTCCGCCCAGCTTTGAAACCGGCATTGTAGGGACAAACCGCGGCTGACAGAATTCGCCGCGGACACATCCTGTCCTGCCCAAGGAGCCGCCATGAGCCTGGACAAGCGCCTGCTCGACATCCTTTGCTGCCCGGAGAGCAAGCAACCGGTCAGCCTGCTGGCCGGGCGACAGCTGGACACGCTCAACCAGGGACTGGCCGCCGGCTCGTTGAAGCTGGTCGACGGCAGTCCGGCCAGCGGACCGCTGAAGGCCGCCCTGATCACCGCTGATGCCCAGCGTGTCTACCGCATCGAGGACGGCATCCCGGTGATGCTGGTCGATCAGGCGATCGACGTGCGCGGCCTCGACGGCCTGCGCTGAGTCCCGTGCACGACTTCGCCCCGCCCGACCTCGAACGCGTGGCCGAGGAGGTCGCCCGCGCCCTGGCCGAGGACCTGGGCCAGGGCGACGTCTCGACCGACCTGGTCGCCGACCGCCCGGCGCAGGCCCGGATCGTCTGTCGCGAGGACGCCGTGCTCTGTGGCGGCGCCTGGGTCGAGGCGGCCTTCCGCGCCCTGGATCCGGCGGCGGTGATCAGCTGGCACTACCGCGACGGCGGCCGGGTCGGCCCCGGCGCCACGGTCTGCGAGATCGCTGCCCGCTCCCGCGCCCTGCTCTCGGCCGAGCGCACGGCGCTGAATTTCCTGCAGATGCTCTCCGCCACGGCCAGCGAAACGGCACGTTATGCGGCGGCGCTGTCGGGCACCGGCACGCGCCTGCTGGACACCCGCAAGACCCTGCCCGGCCTGCGCCACGCCCAGAAGTACGCGGTGCGCTGCGGCGGCGGGATCAATCACCGGATCGGTCTGTTTGATGCGGTGATGCTGAAGGAAAACCACATCGCGGCGGCCGGCTCGATCAGCGCGGCGATGCAGGCCGCCCGCGCCCGTCATCCCGGCCTGCCGCTGATCGTCGAGGTCGAGACCCTGGACGAACTCGACCAGGTGCTGTCCGCCGGCGGCTGCACCCGGGTTCTGATCGACGACTTCGACGCCGCCCAGCGCGAGGAAGCAGTCCGCCGCTGCCGCGGTCGCCAGGCGCTGGAGGTCTCCGGCGGCGTCAGCCTCGAGTCCCTCGCCGACATCGCCCGCAGCGGCGTCGATTTCGTCTCGGTCGGCGGCATCACCAAGCACATCCGCGCAGTCGATTTCTCCCTGCGCATCATCGAAGGCGCCTAGCCCGCCGCGAGAGGAACGGCAATGGCGGAATGGGACGCAAACCGGACGTTTATAGGGTGCGGCTGGCCGCACCGGGCGTAGCGTCCGAACGCCCGTATCGGTGCGCCGAGGCACACCCTATGGGGCTTCGCCGACGCCCAACGAAGCCCGACTGTGGGGGCGCCCATGGGCGCGACTGCGGAGGTTCGCTCAGGCCGCGGTCTGTGGTGAATCCCTAGCGCTGCGGCCGCGCCCCAGGCCGCTCCCACGATTTGACTGCGGCAAGGTCTGCTTTGGGCGCGAAGTTCGCATTCGCCACGGTCACGCTGTAGGAGCCAGCTTGCTGGCGATAGGCGCCACGGATGGGACGATCGCCAGCAAGCTGGCTCCTACATTCGGGTTCTGCGGAAGGTCTGCTTCGCGCCCGAAGCAGCCGCTGGGTGCGCGGCGCGCAGCGGCGCGAGGCTATCGGGCGCTCAGCCCTCGCGCTGCACCTTGGGGTGGCGGCGGTCGCGGCCTTCGACCAGGTAGAACACGTAGAGGGCAATGTTCTTCGCATGGTCGCCGATGCGCTCGAGGCCCTTGGCCGCGAACAGCAGCTGGACTCCCGTTTCGACGCTGTCGGGGTGCTCGGTCATGTGGGCGACCATCTGCCGGATGCAGCCGACGAAGGCGGCATCGACTTTGTCGTCTCCCTTGCGGATCAGCTCGGCCTGTTCGAGATCGAGCCGCACAAGCGCGTCGAGCGCACCGTGCAGCATGTCGATGGCAGTGCGCGCCAGCCCCGATACCGCGGGAATGAACGCGCCGCGACCGGAAGCATCGAGCTTCTCCTCCAGGTCGCGCGCGCTGCGCGCCACCTTCTTGGCCTCGTCGCCGATGCGCTCAAGGTCGTTGACCGTCTTCGACAGCGTCAGCACGGTGCGCAGGTCGACGCCCAGCGGGGTACGCAGGGCGAGCAGGTGCTCGATCTCCTCGTCGGCCTTCAGCTCGATGCGGTCGATCTCGCGGTCGCCCACGATCACCTCGCGGGCCAGCTGGACATCACGCTTCTCCAGCGCCTCGACGGCCCGGCGGAGCTGGTCCTCGACCAGGCCGCCCATGCGCAGAACGAGGTCGCGCAGGGTGCCCAGCTCCTCGTCGAACTTCTTGATGGTGTGCCCGGTGTGGGTCACGTTCATGCTGTGCTCCCTCCCGGTCAGCCGAAGCGGCCGGTGATGTAGTTCTCGGTCTGTTCCTTCTTCGGGCGGGTGAAGATCTGTTCGGTCTCGCCGAACTCCACCAGCTCTCCGAGGTACATGAAAGCAGTGTACTTGGAGATTCGACCGGCCTGCTGCATGTTGTGGGTCACGATAAGGATCGTTACGCGTTTCTTCAGCTCGATGATCAGCTCTTCGATGCTGGCGGTGGCGATCGGGTCCAGCGCCGAGGTCGGCTCGTCGAACAGCACGATCTCCGGCTCGGTGGCCAGGGTGCGGGCGATGCACAGGCGCTGCTGCTGACCGCCCGACAGGCTGGTGGCCAGGCTGTCGAGGCGATCCTTGACCTCGTCCCAGAGCGCGGCGTCGCGCAGCGCCTTCTCGACCTTGTCGGCGATCACGCCGCGGCGCTTCTCGCCGAGGATGCGCAGACCGTAGGCGACATTGTCGAAGATCGACTTGGGAAACGGGTTCGGCTTCTGGAACACCATGCCGATGCGGATCCGCGTCTCCACCGGATCGATGTCCTTGTGCAGCAGATTGACGTCGTCGGGGAACAGGCGGATCTCGCCATCGTAGCGGCTGCCCGGATAGAGGTCATGCATCCGGTTGAAGCAGCGCAGCAGGGTCGACTTGCCACAGCCCGAGGGGCCGATCAGTGCGGTCACCTCATGTTCGGCAACCGCCAGGCTGACATTCTTCAGCGCAGCGAAGTCGCCGTAGTAGAAGCTCAGGTCGCGCACCTCGGCCTTGGCCGTGGAGTTTCCATTCGAAGACATCGGGTTCACCACTTGATGCGCTTGCGCGCACGGTAACGAAGATAGATGGCGGTGCCATTCATCAGCAGGGTCAGGGCGACCAGCACCACGCCGGCAGCCGCCGCGGTCTGCTGGAAGGCCGGGTCCGGCCGCGAGACCCAGTTGAACATCTGGATCGGCATAACAGTGAACGGCGTGCTCAGCCAGTCGAAATTGACGAAGGGGAAACTGGCGTCGATCGGCGCCGGCGGCAGGAAGGCGATGAAGGCCACCGCACCGATGGTGATCAGCGGGGCGGTCTCACCGATGGCGCGCGACAGGCCGATGATGACGCCGGTGAGGATGCCGGCCACCGAGTACGGCAGGACGTGATCGCGGGTCACCTGCCAGCGCGTCGAGCCCAGTCCGTAGGCGGCCTCGCGGATGGTCTGGGGCACCGAGCGGATCGCCTCGCGAGTGGCCACCACCACCACCGGCAGGATCATCATGGCGAGGGTCAGCCCCGCGGCCACCACCGATGGGCCGAGCCCCAGTCCGTGCACCAGCAGACCGAGGCCAAGCAGGCCGTAGATGATCGACGGCACGCCGGCGAGATTGGTCACGTTGATCTCGACGACCTCGGTGAACCAGTTCTTCGGCGCGTACTCCTCGAGCCAGACGCCGGCGGCCACGCCCACCGGCACCGCGGCCAGCGCGGTGACCAGCATGACCAGCAGCGAGCCGACCCAGGCCGGCAGGATGCCCGCCCGTGCCGCACGACGAGAGGGATAGTTCTGGAAGAAGTCGAGGCCCAGCTTGTCCCAGCCGTCGATGGCCAGCTTGATGAACAGCGCGCCGAGGATGAACAACAGCAGCAGCATGATGATCAGGCCAAGCACGTCGAACAGCATGTCGCGCAGCTTGTGGCCAGCGATCAGCCGGCGGATTTCGGAAGTCTCGAGCGCCATCTCAGTAGGCCTCGCGGAAGCGCTTGCGCACGAAGTAGCCGAGCACGTTGAAGAGCAGGGTCAGCACGAACAGGGTGAGGCCCGCCGCGAAGATGCTCTGGTAGGCGATCGATTCGTGCGGCACGTCGCCCTTGGAGACCTGGACGATGAAGGCGGTGATGGTCGCCGCAGCCTCGGTCGGGTCGAAGGTCAGGTTGGGCTGCTGGCCGGCTGCGATCGCCACCACCATGGTCTCGCCCACCGCGCGCGACACGCCGAGGATGTACGAAGCGACCACGCCCGAGAGCGCCGCCGGCATCACAACCTTGATTGCGGTCTGGAAGCGGCTGGCGCCCATCGCGAAGGATGCCTCGCGGAAGTGCATCGGCACCGCGCGCATGGCGTCCTCGGACAGCGAGCTGATGTAGGGAACGATCATGATGCCGATGACGATACCCGGGCCCAGCATGTTGAAGCCTGGCAGGCCGGGAATGATCTTCTGCAGCAGGGGCGTGATGAACAACAGGGCGAAGTAGCCGAACACCACGGTCGGCACGCCGGCGATCAGCTCGAGGATCGGCTTGACCACCTCACGGACCCGGGTCGAGGCGAACTCGGACAGATAGATCGCGGTGATGGTGCCGAGCGGCACCGCGAACAGCAGCGCGATCAGCGAGGTCATCAGGGTGCCACCGAGCAGCGGCAGGATGCCGTAGCGGGCGTTGGCGAACAGCGGCGTCCACTGCGTGTCGGTGAGAAAGGTCAGGATCGGCACCTTGGCGAAGAAGGCGCTCGACTCGTAGACCAGGATCACCACGATGGCGATCGTGATCGCCACCGCGGACAGGGCGGCCAGCAGCAGCACCCCCTCGACCATCGATTCGGAAAAATGCCGGAACCGACGCCGCTTGAGGTCGCGGCGCGGTGCCGCGGCGGGCATCAGGGCAGCGTCGGTCACGGGACTTCCCCTTCCGGAATTACTGGCGGGTTTCGCGCTGCAGCAGCGATTCGACGCTCACACCGACCTCGGCGTGGCCCTCGAATACGGTGCCGGTGACGTTGTTGGCCACGCGCTCCGAAGCCAGCTCATAGGCGCGATCCGGCAGCGGGATGTAGCCGACCTCGGTGATCAGCGCCTGCGACTCCTTCAGGTAGAACTCTACGAAGGCGCGCACTTCCGGGCGCTCGGCGGCATCCTTGGCATTGACGTAGATGAAGATCGGGCGCGACATCGGCGTGTAGGTGCCGTCGAGCACGGTCTCCATCGAGGGCAGCACGCCAGCGCCATCGGCGGTCGCCTTGACCGGCACGGCACGCAGCTTGTCCTGGTTCTCGCGGTAGTAGGCAAAGCCGAAGAAGCCCAGCGCGTTGGGGTCGCTGGCCACGCCGGTGACCAGAACGTTGTCGTCCTCGCTGGCGGTGAAGTCACCGCGCGAGGCCTTGGCCTTGCCGACCACGGCTTCGGTGAAGTAGTCGAAGGTGCCGGAGTCGGCGCCGGCGCCGAACAGCTTCATTTCGGCATCCGGCCAGGCCGGGTTGACCTGGTTCCACTTCAGCACCACGCCCTGGGCCTCGGGCTCCCACATCTTCTTCAGCTCCTCGACGGTGACCGCCTCGAGCCAGGTGTTCTGCGGGTTGACCGCCACGGTCACCGCGTCAAAGGCGACCGGAAGCTCGATGAACTGCACGCCGGCAGTGCGACAGGCCTCGATCTCGGCGTCGAGGATCGGACGCGAGGCATTGGAAATGGTGGTCTCGCCACGGCAGAACTTCTTGAAGCCGCCACCTGTGCCGGATACGCCGACGGTCACGCGGACCTTGCCCTGCTCGGCGATCTGGTACTCCTCGGCGACCGCCTCGGTGATCGGGTACACCGTGCTGGAGCCGTCGATCTCGATGATCGGCACCTCGGCCGGCTTGGCGGCTGCCGGCGCGGCGGCCTCGCCCTCGGCGGGCTTCTGGCCACAGGCGGCCAGGGCAAGGGTGATCGAAAGGGCAAGCAGCGGGCGGAAAGCGTTCATCGGCATCCTCGAATGTGACCGGCCGCCCGCGCGAGATTCGCCGCGGTCGACCCGGGGTAGGGGAACAGCTGCGCCAAAGTATTACGGCAATGTTACAGAGACATTGCAGTGGGGCGGATTTCGCCAACGGCGGCCGCCAGGCCCCTGTTCCCAGGGTAAAGGGCGGCCCGACGAAGCCCCACCTCCACCCGGGTCGGGGCCGGGGCGCCCGGACCCTCCACTGCTACACTCGGCAGCCCCGGTTTCCCCGCCCATGACCGAACTTATCGTCGTCCTCGTCCTGGTGCTGTGCAACGGCTTCTTCGCCATGTCGGAAATGGCGGTGGTCACTGCGCGCAAGAGCCGCCTGAAGGAGCTGGCGGTGGTCAGCCGCCGTGCGCGCGTGGCCAGCGAACTGGCCGAGCATCCGGAGCGCTTCCTGTCCACGGTGCAGGTGGGCATCACCCTGATCGGCATCCTGACCGGCGTGTTCGGCGGCGAGGCCATCGGCGGCATGCTCGCCGCATGGGTCGCCTCCGGCCTGCCCATGCTGGCGCCCTGGGCGCCGGCCATTGGCCTCGGCCTTGCCGTGGCGCTGATCACCGGACTCAGCCTGGTGCTCGGCGAACTGGTACCCAAGCGTTTTGCCCTGACCCGGCCGGAACGCATCGCGGTGGCCGTCGCGATCCCCATGCGCGCGCTGGCCGCCGTGGCCGCGCCGGCGGTATCCCTGCTCTCGATCGCCACCCGCGGCGTACTGCGCCTTCTGCGCGTCGAGATCGAGTCGGCGCAGAAGGTCAGCGAAGAGGAGATCCGCCTGCTGGTGGCCGAAAGCCACGAGCAGGGCGTGATCGATCTCGACGAGCGGAACATGATGAACCGGGTGCTGCGCCTGGGCGATCGCGACGCCGCCAGCCTGATGACCCCGCGCCGGCGCATCGCCTGGCTGGACGCCGCGGCCGGCGAGGAGGTCAACCTGCGGGTGATGCGGGAGACGCCGTATTCGCGCTACCCGGTGATGCGCGGCTCCGACCAGGAGGTGCTCGGCATCCTCGAGGTGAAGTCCCTGGCCGGGCGCATCGCCGGGCGCCGCCTCGACCTGTTCCGCGACCTGCGCCCGGCCCTGTTCGTCGCCGAGGGCACCCGGGCGCTGAACCTGATGGACCTGTTCCGCGAGGAAGGCTGCTCACTGGCCCTGGTGGTCGACGAGTACGGCGACATCCAGGGCATGGTCACCCTGAACGACGTGCTCGGCGCCGTGCTCGGACGGCTGCCCGGCGCCGACGATGCTCCGGATTCCGGTCATCCTGTCGTTCAGCGAGCCGATGGCAGCCTGCTCGTCGACGCCAGCCTGCCCTCGGACGAGCTGCGCGACCTGATCGGGCAATCGGTGTTGCCCGATGAGGAGGACCACGACTACCGCACCGTCGCCGGCCTGGTGATCGCCCACTTCGGGCGTATTCCCCAGCCCGGCGAGTTCTTCGACCATGGAGGCTGGCGTTTCGAGGTGGTCGACCTCGACGGCGCCCGCATCGACAAGCTGCTCCTGCAGCGACTGCCCGGTGACAGCGCCGACACACCCTGACCATGTCCCCAGCCGAACGAGAAGCCACCACCAGCGGATTGTTGGCGCAGATCAGTGCGGGCGAACGCGCTGAAGACTACCCGCCCTCCGACAAGGTCACCTTCGACGAGATCCTGGATCGCTTCGGCCGGCGCGCCTTCGGCGTGCTGGTCCTGGTCGCCACCCTGCCCGCCTTCCTGCCGCTGCCGGCGGGCGCCGGGGCGATCAGCGGGCCGCTGATCGCGGTGTTCGGCGCGCAGATGATGTTCGGCAAGCGCTACCCCTGGCTGCCGGCGCGGCTGCGTCAGCGGGGCGTGGCCCGGCGCCGCTTCCAGCGCTTTTCCGAGCGGATCGGCCCCTGGCTGCAGCGCATCGAGAAGCTGGTCAAGCCGCGGCTTGCCGGTTTCACCCAGCACATCGTCTGCCACGTCATCAGTGGCCTGCTGCTGCTCGCGCTGGGCATCCTGCTCTCGCTGCCGATCCCGCTGACCAACTATCCGCTGGCCCTGCTGGTGATCACCTACGCCGTGGCACTGATCGAACGGGATGGCGTGCTGATGATCATCGCCTGGGTGCTGGGCACCGGCGTCAGCGCCCTGTTCATCATCCTCGGCGAGGGCGCCCTCGACTGGCTGCGCGGCCTGTTCTGAGCGCCGCCAGAGCGGCGCCCCGCCCGCGCACGGCTGCCCGCGCCTGCCAGGCCCCCGTCAGCCCGCCTCGCCGGACAGCTCGCGGGCCAGCTCCGCGCTGATCCCGGGGATGCGTGCCCAGTCGATCTGGTCGATCTGCTCGGGCGGCAGGAAGCGCTTGGCATAGCGCAGGTAGACCCGCTCGCGCAGGAAGACCTCGAACAGGTCCGGATCGATGTGGTGGTCCATCTTCATCCGGCCGAGAATGCCGATCGCCTCGGACAGCTTCTTGCCGGTCTTGTACGGCCGGTCGGCAGCGGTCAGCGCCTCGAAGATGTCGGCGATGCCCATGACCCGGGCCTGCACGCTCATCTGGTCGCGGGTCAGCCCCTTCGGATACCCCTTGCCGTCCATCCGCTCGTGGTGGCCACCGGCGAACTCCGGCACCCGGGTCAGGTGGGCGGGCCAGGGCAGCGCCTCGAGCATGTCGATGGTCACCACGATGTGGTGGTTGATGATGTCGCGTTCCTTCCGGTTCAGCGTGCCGCGGCGGATGCACAGGTTCTGCGCCTCGTCCTCGGACAGGGCCGGGCGCTCCTCGCCGGCGTGGCTGGTCCAGCGCCCGTTTGCGATCTCCTTCACCCGGGCGACCTTCTCGTCCTCGAAGAACTCGCCGCCGATATTGCTGCGCCGGATCATCTCGAAGTCCTTGCCCAGCTGCCGGCAGCGCGCCTCGTATTGTTCCTGGTCGATGCGCCCCTCGATCAGGTCGATCCTGGCGTCGCGGTAGAAGACCTCCCAGCGGGTTTCCAGCAGGTGGATGCGGTCGAACAGGGTTTCCAGCTTGGTCGCCTTGTCGACCACGTGCACAGGCGTGGTGATCTTGCCGCAGTCGTGAAGCAGGCCGGCAATCTTCAGCTCGTAGCGGTCGCGCTCATTCATCCGGAAGTCGGCCAGCGGCCCGACCCGGGTGCGCTCGGTGGCCTCGGCCAGCATCATGGTCAGCACCGGCACGCGCTCGCAGTGGCCTCCGGTGTAGGGCGACTTCTCGTCGATGGCGCTGTTGATCAGGTTGATCAGCGATTCGAACAGGTTCTCCATCTGCCCGATCAGCTGCCGATTGTTCAGCGCGATGGCCGCCTGCGAGGCCAGCGACTCGACCAGCTGCTGGTCCTCGTCGGTGAACGCCCGCACCGTGCCATCCGCGCTGCGGGCATTGATCAGCTGCAGCACGCCGATCACCGCGCCGCCGTGGTTCTTCATCGGCACGGTGAGGAAGCTCTGCGAGCGGTAGCCGTTCTTCTCGTCGAATCGGCGCGTGCCGGAGAAGTCGTAGCCCTCGACCCGGTAGGCATCCTCGATGTTGACCGTCTCACCGGTCAGTGCAGCATGGGCGACGACCGTGCCCTGCACCGGCTTGCCCTCGTCGTCGTACAGCCGCACCGGCGGAAAGCTGAGCGCGCCGCCGCTGCGTCCGCCGAGGCGGTAGCCCAGCGTCTCGTTGCGGATCACCTCGAACACCAGCTGCTGGTTCTCGACCAGATACAGGGTGCCGCCGTCCGAGTTGGCAAAGCCCTGGGCCGCCTCCAGGATGCGCTCGAGCAGGGAGCGGATGTCGCGCTCCGAGGACAGCGCTCGACCGATCTCGTTGAGCGTTTCAAGGCGTCTGAGGATGTCGGTGGCCTCGGCCATGGTCTGGTGAGCCGCGGTGGAACCACGCTACAGTGCATCGGGACGGCAGCAGTTTCAATCGCAGCCCCAGGAGTCGCACTTGGATCAGGCCTCCGATCAGGACCTGCGCATCAGTGTCGCCGGCCTCGAAGTCGGCATGTTCGTCTCACGGCTCGACCGGCCGTGGATCGAAACCCCCTTTCCGTTGCACGGCCTGACCATCCAGGACACCGGGCAGCGGGACGCCCTGCGCGGCCTGTGCAGCTTCGTCTGGGTCGACCCGCTGCGCGGCAAGTCGCCCGACCCCCGCTACCTCGATCTCGCCGACCCCGGCCAGGCCAAGCGGCAGATCGACGCCTTGCGCAAGACCACCTGGGCGGTCGCGCAGGATTTCGACACCGAGGTCGAAAAAGCCACCCCGGTCTTCGACCAGCTCGAAGCCGGCCTGCGCGGCGCGCTGGACGAACTGCGCGCCGGGCGCAAGCTGGATACCGCCCGCCTGAAAGCCGGCGTCGACGCCATGGTTGACTCCATGCTGCGCAACCCCAACGCCTTCGCCTGGCTGCGCGAGATGCGCCGCAGCAGCGAGTACGACTACCTGCACGCCATGGGCAGCTCGATCTGGGCCGCCAGCTTCGGCCGCCACCTCGGCATGGAGCGCACCGAACTCGAGGAGCTGGCGCTCGGCGGCCTGCTCTGCGACGTCGGCAAGACCCGGGTTCCCGCCGAGCTGCTGGCCCAGAAGGGGCCGCTGGACGAGGAGGCGCAGAGGCTGGTCAAGCTGCACGTGCGCCACGGTCTCGAGATCCTCGGCGAGACCCCGGGCATCAGCAGCATCGTGATCGAGATGGTCGCCACCCACCACGAACGCCACGACGGCAGCGGCTATCCGCAGGGCCTGGCCGGCAACGACATCCCGATCTTCGGTCGCATCGGCGGCATCGTCGACAGCTACGACGCGATGACCAGCGAGCGCCCCTATGCCGTGAGCCTGGCCCCGCACAAGGCGGTGTCCGAGCTCTACAACCGGCGCGGCACCGCCTTCCAGCCGGAGATGGTCGAGCAGTTCATCCAGGCCTGCGGCATCTACCCGACCGGCTCCCTGGTCGAGCTGAGCGACGGCCGGGTCGGGGTGATCACCGCCGTGAACAGCCTCAAGCGCCTGCGTCCGGCCCTGATGGTCCTGCTCGATTCGGACAAGAAGCCCCTGCCGCGCTTCCAGCGCCTCGACCTCAGCGAGGTCATGCAGGACCCCGAGGGTCGGCCGCTGAACATCCGCCAGGGCCTGCCCAGCGGCGCGCACGGCATCGACCCGCACCAGCTGTTCATCGATTGAGATGGGTCATGTGCCCGTCGAGGATGCGCTGACCGGCCTGCCCAACCGGCACAGCTTTCTGGGCAGCCTGCGCCGCCTGCTGCAGATCGCCAACGACCAGCGCGGCCGCCTGGCCCTGATGATCGTCGACATCGACCGCTTCGCCCTGATCAATGCCGGCCACGGCTATGGTTTCGGCGATGAGCTGCTGCGCGAGGTCGCCCAGCGCCTGGGCCAGCTGCTGCGGCCGCAGGACGTCGCCGCGCGCATCGGCGACAACCGCTTCGCCGTGCTCCTGCCGCGGGTGATGAATCCCGGCCATGTCGAACTGGCCGCGGAGAAGCTGCAGCGCCTGATGGAGCCGCCCTTCGACATCGGCGACCACCGGATCAAGGTCGCGCTGTCCTGCGGCGTCGCCCTGTCCCCCGAGCACGCCACCCAACCCGACCACCTGTTCCGCCTCGCCGAGCGCGCGCTCGCCCAGGGCCGGCAGACCGGCCAGCGCATCCGCTTCGCTGCCGATTCCAGCAACGAGTGGGAGCTGTCCGAGCACTGGGACATCGAGGTCGAGCTGTCCGGCGCCCAGCAGCGCGACGAGCTGTCCCTGCACTACCAGCCCAAGCTCTGCGCCGGGAATCTCCGGGTCTGCGGCGCCGAGGCCCTGATGCGCTGGCACCTGCCGGGACGCGGCTTCATCCCGCCGGACCGCTTCATCCCGGTGGCCGAGCGCGGCGGCCAGATCAAGCAGCTCACCCTCTGGGCCCTGAATGTCGCCCTGCGCCAGGCCAACGCCTGGCCGCACCAGACCGAGCGCCTCGGCATCGCGGTCAACGTGCCGGCGGAAATGGTCGCCCAGGACGACCTGCCCGACCTGATCGCCAGCAGTCTCGAGCTCTGGGGGCATGAGTACGTCCAGCTCACCGTCGAGATCACCGAGCGATCCCTGCTCGCCGATCCGCAGCGCAGCTTCCGCGTGCTCTCCGAGCTGCGCGCCATGGGCGTACGCATCGCCCTCGACGACTTCGGCACCGGCTATTCCTGCCTGGCCTACTTCAAGGACATCCCCGCCGACGAACTGAAGATCGACCGCTCCTTCGTCCGCAACCTGCCCCACGACGCCGCCTCGGCCGACATCACCGCGCTGATCATCGACCTTGCCCACCGCTTCGGCATGGCCGTCGTCGCCGAGGGCGTCGAGGACCTGCCCGCCCTGGACATGCTCCGCCAGCTCGGCTGCGACGAGGTGCAGGGCTACCTCTTCGCAAAGCCGATGGGCAATCCCGAGTTCCATGACTGGCTCAAGGGCTGGACGCCCCCGGACGAGCTCAGCGCCTGACCCAACCCGCGTGGCGGTGGAACAGCATGCGGTGAACCGCGGCGCGCCCGGCGCAAGGCCGGCTCCACTCCCCGCGGCGAGACTGGGCATCCTCGCGATCCCGGCTATCGACATCCGGATGGTGGCGCACACCGCCGCAATCCGCCGGAACCAGCGCGACGCCCGGTTCGGACGCGAAGCGGACCCTCCGCAGAACCCGAATGTAGGAGCCAGCTTGCTGGCGATCATCCCTTCCGGGGCGCCTATCGCCAGCAAGCTGGCTCCTACGCGCAACGGTGCCGCAGGGTCCGGCTTGCGCCGCAAGGCAGACCTTGCCGCAGTCGGATTGTGGGAGTGCCCTTGGGCGCGACCGCAGCGCTACGGATTCACCACAGACCGGGACAGCGCGGTGACTCCGCGGTCGCGCCCGAGGGCGCTCCCACAGTCGGGCTTGGTCGCGCATCAGCGAAGCCCATAGGGTGCGGCTGGCCGCACCGATACGGGCGTTCGGACGGTACGCCCGGTGCGGCCAGCCGCACCCTATGAATGGCTTCTTGGCGCCCTCAGGCGACGCCCGCCCGATGGGCAGCGCCCGGTGCCTCTGGAATAATCGCGCCGCCCCACCGCGGGCCGCCGTGCCGCCGGGGCGTCATCCGCGAGGCAGATTCCCCACGGCGATGCACGGACGCGGCGCCTCTTCCATTCCGGAGCCGCCATGTCGCCCCTGTCCCGCCCTGCCCTTGCCGTGCTGTCCGTCCTCATCGCTGCATTCTGCAGCGGCGCGGCTAAGGCCGAATGCGCCCAGCCGCCGAGCCAGAAGGACTGGCTCGTGAAGGTCGAGCACCTCTCCACCTATCCGGTCGGCGCCGAGTGGAATACACGGTTGACCGTGCATGATGCCGGCTGTCTGGTCGTGGAGGCTCCCGCCACGCTGCGCATCGGCGGCGGACGCACGGAGTGGGAGATCCCCGCCGCGCACCTCGACGGCCTGCGTGCGGTGGTGGAGGAGGGCGGCCTGCACTCCCTGAAGGCCGACAGCATCGCCATCGAAATGAAGCGCGCCGGCGAGACCGACCTCGGCCGCCTCGGGGCCGACCACGTCACCGACGCGCCGGTCACCGTGGTCCGCTTCCGCAATCCGCAGTCCGGCCAGGTCAGCGAGCCGATCCGTGTCGAAGCCCTGCACGCCCTGACGCTTCCCAAGGCGATGATGACGCTCGGCACGGTGCAGGACATCGTCCGCATCGTGGACCAGCTCGGCCTTGCCGCCACCCGGCCCCTCCACGGGCAGCCGGCCGACCAGATCGAAGGACGTTGAACCGATGATGCGCAAGGAAGCCAAGATGCTGACTTCGAGCTGCAAGTGGGCGGTGGTGCTGATGGCCGCCGCGGTGACGGTGCCGGCGACAGCGGGCGTCTACCTCGGCCAGCGCGACCGGCCGATCCACGCCGGCTACGCTTACCAGGGCGTGGGCGGTCGTGTGGACATCCCCCTTTGTCCAAGCGAGGCACTTCACACCGCGACTCGCAACGTCGCAGCGAAGTTCAATCGTCGAAGCAATGGTCTCGGCAACATCGCCCAGTTCGGAGATCCGGAGTTCCCGCCGTCGGGGGCGTTTAGTGTTGAGAGCGTCCTGCTCCACGAACTGGGACACGCCGTTGGCCTTGGCCACCCCTCTGAGGAGGTGGTGGCTGCCGGAGGCCAGGCTCAACACACCGGCATTGCGCCGTCGAATTGGGGTATGAATGGCAGCCTAGATGCGGAGCCCGGTCCGGATGGCGTCTACGGGTCCGAAGACGATCTGCGGGGCGATGACGTCAGCCTGACCCCGTTCCCCCTTAGCGGCAACAACTCTCCGTTCGCCGTCCCTTCGATCGTGGACGACCTGGAGATGACCTCTGATCGGGCACGACGGGTGCGGCCGGGAACGTGGCCTCTTGTCCCTTGGGTGGGTGTTTCCCGACTGTTGGGGCTGCCTGACACGCAATCAGTCATGATGACCGTGGTGCCGCAGGTCACCACGCGCCTGAGTCCTGATGAGCTGACGCTTCTGAAGTGGCTTGAGTCTGGCGCGGATGGTGTCGCGTCGAGCGAGGACGACTACGATCTGTTCTTCTACGTGGTGGCGCCCTCGGCCCCTGCGAATGAGCGGCCTCCCAACTGCCTCACGGTCTCCATGGTTTCGCTTTCCTCGTCGGCGCTGGCTCAGACTCGATATCTCGTCCCCTGGCTTGAGTCCGCGGTCTACACCTGTTTCGGATCGAAGCTGTGCGTCCGCCAGTCCGCCATCGAGTTCAACACGCGATACACCTGGCACTACCCGGCGACCGACACCTCCAACGGTGAAGCGGACTACGTGCCGCTGGCGGCCCCGGACGTGGTGTTCACGGCGCCGAGTCAGATCGAGGTGAACCAGGGCGTCGCCGAGGAGGTGGCGTTTCAGGTGGCGCGGCAGGGTGGGGAGGCCTTCCCGGCCGGCACGCAGCTGAGCCTGACCCACAGCAACGGCGTGGTGTCCTGCGCGTCCTCGGAAGGCCGCTGCGCGACCCAGTTCGACCTGGGCGGCAAGACGGTGTTCAACGCCACGGTGACCGTGGACGGTGACGGTACGCCTTCGTCCGGGGCCATCTTCATCAACGTGTTCATGCCGAACCGCGACGTGGCGCGCGGCCGGATCACGGTCGTCGACCTCGCCGAAACCC
This sequence comes from Pseudomarimonas salicorniae, assembly GCF_023156535.1. Classification (GTDB taxonomy): domain Bacteria; phylum Pseudomonadota; class Gammaproteobacteria; order Xanthomonadales; family Xanthomonadaceae; genus Pseudomarimonas; species Pseudomarimonas salicorniae. Next base: position 119,226 of record NZ_JALNMH010000009.1, read on the forward strand.
TGGTTCTGGACTTCGTGCCTTCGCGAGTGCAGCTGCGAACCACCGGGCTGCCGAATATCGCCAATAGCGAGCCCTACACCACGGAGCAGTGGGTGGCGCGCCTCCGCACATCGTCTTCCAACACCCCGGTTCAGGGGGCCGTGATTCGTGGCGATATCAGCTATTCGCAGGGTCCCGGCGACCTAAACTTCTGTCGCAACACCCGTCGCCAGGGCATTGCTGACCGCGCCATCTTTCGTCGCGATGACACCACTGACGCGATGGGTGGGGCCCGTTTCGAGCTGGAGTATGGTGCGGATGGCTCGGGTGACCCGGTTCAGTACGAAGCACTATGCCGCTATCTCTATGAGCCAACCTCTGGCCCGCAGATCGAGGGCTTCATGACCATCACCACCGACCAGGTGCTGGCGAGCCTGACGCCTGACCGCACGCAGGTGACCCTGCGGACGGTCATGAACGGTCAGCAGGAGGCGTTCGCTTTCAGCACGCTGGACCAGCTGGGCCAGCCGTTGGCGCAGGGCCGCGAGCTGACTGCGAGCTGCGATGCCCCTGCGGGCAACCAGGTGCAGTTCACGCCGGTGCTGCCGGTCGCGGTGGATGGAAGCGGCGTGGCGACGCTGACGGTTGAGGCATCGACCGCCGGCGGCGAGGCGTTCGTCGATCAGGTCACCTGCTCGGTGGCCGCCGACGGCGTCAGCCGGAGCGTCACCATCGCCCCCGTGCTGCCTGCGGAGTTGGTCCTCACTCCGGCGAGCATCTTCCTCGATGCCGAGCAGCAGGTGTTCGGCGGCGAGATCGAGGTCTACGTGCGGGTGAACGACGCCTTTGGAGACGCCATGCCCGGCGTGCCGGTGATCTTGACCTGTCCCGCGCCGACCGGCCCCGACGCAGCACAGCTGGTTCCCGTCCTGCCGACCACCCGGCAAACGGAGGGCGATGGCACCGTGCGGATGTCGGCGGCCTTCGCCCACGTTGGTCGGCTGGGCCTGGCCACGCCTATCGACTGCACCGTGCGCGCCGCGCCGCAGAGCGCGCTGTTCCGGGTCGAGGGCCAGCCGTTCCGGATCTTCCTCGGCGGTTTCGAGGCGCCGTAGCGATCGGGCTGCGGTGATCGGCGTTTTGCGGTTTCGCATCCGGGTTGGGTGTGGACGGCGCTGTGGCCACGGCGCGTTTCGACAGTGCCCAGCCGAGGTGCCGGCAGTAGCAACCCGGCCGCCGCGCGGCAAGGTCAGGGAGAGGCGCCCCCGCATGCCGTCAAAGCGGCCAGGGCCGAGGGCCGGTTCGGGCGCGAAGCAGACCCTCCGCAGAACCCGAATGTAGGAGCCAGCTTGCTGGCGACCGACGCCCCGGACGGGACGATCGCCAGCAAGCTGGCTCCTACGTTCAACGGTGCCACAGGGTCCGGCTTGCGCCGCAAAGCAGACCTTGCCGCAGTAGGACTGTGGGAGTGCCCCTGGGCGCGACCGCAGCGCTACGGATTCACCACGGACCGCGGCCAGAGCGGATCTCCGCGGTCGCGCCCGAGGGCGCTCCCACAGTCGGGCTTGGTCGCGCATCAGCGAAGCCCATAGGGTGCTGCTAGCCGCACCGATACGGGCGTTCGGACGGTACGCCCGGTGCGGCTAGGCGCACCCTATGCATGTCTTCTTGGCGCCCATCTTTCGCGCCCACATTCAGGGGCTTCGATGGAACGTTGTGATCGGGATGCGCGCGGGGGCTCAGCCTTGGGCGCCGCGGATCATCAGGAAGATGGCGGCGGCCATCAGGGCCGAGGCGGGGACGGTGATGATCCAGGCGGCGACCACCTTGAGCATGATCGAACGCTTGACCAGGGCCTGCTTGTGGAAGCGGCGCAGCTCCTTGCGCTCGGGCTTGGAGATCGGCGTGAGGCCGGCCTTGCCCTGGCGCTTGAGCTCCTTGAGCATGCGCGATTTCTCCTCCCGCGAGGCGGCCTCGAAGCGGGCGAAGAAGGCCTCGACCTCGTGCTTCTCGGTCTCCTGCGCGGCGTGGTGCGCGGCGATCTCGGCAATGATCCGCTGGTAGTTGGCCTTCAGGTACTCGCGCAGGAAGCCGACGCCGAACACCGCGCCGATGGTGACGTGGGTGGTCGAGATCGGCAGACCGAGCTGCGAGGCGACGATCACCGTCAGGGTGGCGGCCATGGCGATGCACCAGGCGCGCATCGGATCGATCTCGGTGATCTCGCTGCCCACCGTGCGGATCAGCCGCGGGCCGTAGAGCGCAAGGCCCACCGACAGGCCGAGGGCACCGAGCAGCATTACCCAGGTCGGCACCGCCACCTTGCCATGCACGCCCTGACTGGTCAGGGCATCGTGGATTGCCGCGAGCGGACCGATGGCATTGGCCACGTCGTTGGATCCGTGGGCAAAGCTGAGCAGGGCGGCGGCGGCCAGCAGCGGCAGGGTGAACAGGCCATTGACCGAGTCACGGTCGTTGACCAGGCCGTGGGCGCGACGGACAACCCACATGCGGGTCCAGGCATAGGTCAGCACCGCACCGACCGCGCCCACGCCAAGGGCGGGGCCGATATCCATCTTGACCAGGGCGCCGAGGCCCTTGATGCACAGGTAGGTGACGAAGGACCAGGCCATCAGGGCCAGCAGCACCGGCACCGTCTTGCGCGCCGCCTCGACAAGATCCGTCTGGTAGGTGATCCGCTGCTTGATCACGTAGAGCAGGAGCGCGGCAATCAACCCGCCGAGCAAGGGGGACACCACCCAGCTGGCTGCGATGCTGCCCACCGTGCCCCAGTTGGCGATGTCCCAGCCCGCGGCGGCGATGCCCGAGCCGAGCACCGCGCCGACGATGGAATGGGTGGTGGAGACCGGGGCGCCGATGGCCGTGGCGAGGTTCAGCCATAGCGCAGCCGCCAGCAGGGCCGCCATCATCACCCAGACGAAGGCGCGGGCATCGTCGATGCGCGACGGGTCGATGATCCCGCCCTTGATCGTGCCGACCACCTCGCCGCCTGCGATGATCGCGCCCGCCGCCTCGAACACCGCGGCGATACCGATGGCCACCGCCAGGCTCATCGCCCGCGCGCCGACCGCCGGGCCCACGTTGTTGGCGACGTCGTTGGCACCGATGTTCATCGCCATGTAGGCGCCGAACGCGGCGGCGATCACCAGGGTGAGGCTGACGTGGCCGTACTGCCACCAGACGTAGCCGCTGGAGAGCAGCACGAAAAGCAGGGCGATGATGAGGCGTACGGGGTCGATCCGGTTGTCGGCGTCGGCAGTCATCGGGAAGGACCTGGAGGAGGGCGCGCCATGATGCCAAACCTTGGGCTCCCGAAGGATGCCCGGCCGGCCCGGATCGCGGAGCTGGCCCGCCCGCGACGCCCCGACCGCGGCCCGGCGACGCCCGCCCGGCGCCCCTCCGAGCGGCCCTGAGCATATTCTTGCGCAGTGCAGCACGGGGCCGGATTTCCTGACAGAATCGGGCTTCCCCCCGCTTCCGGAACGCGTCCGCCATGTGCTCCATCCTCGGCATCCTGTCCCTGAAGTCCGACCCGCTCGCGCTGCGCGCGCAGGCGCTGGACCTGTCGCGGCGGATGCGCCACCGCGGCCCGGACTGGTCGGGCATCTATTCCGACGAGCGCGCCATCCTTGCCCACGAGCGCCTGGCTATCGTCGGCGTCGACTCGGGCGCCCAGCCGCTGCGCACCCCGGACGAGGCCCAGGTGCTGGCGGTCAACGGCGAGATCTACAACCACCGCGCCCTGCGTGCGCGCTTCGAGGAGGGCTACGCCTTCCAGACCCACTCCGACTGCGAGACGATCCTGCCGCTGTACCGCTCCGGCAGCGACCCCGGCAGCTGGCTCAACGAGCTGGAAGGCATGTTCGCCTTCGTGCTCTGGGATGCGGCCCGCGGCGAGTGGCTGATCGCCCGCGACCCGATCGGCATCATTCCGCTCTACTTCGGCCACGACGAGCACGGCAACCTGTTCGTCGCCTCCGAGCTGAAGGCGCTGGCGCCGGTCTGCGTCGACGCCCGCGAGTTCCCGCCCGGGCACTACTGGCGCAGCGAGCAGGCCGAGCCGGTGCGCTACTACACGCCGGGCTGGCGCGAGTACGGCGCGGTCGCCGGCAACGATGCCGACCGCACCACCCTGCGCCGGGCGCTGGAGTCGGCGGTGAAGAGCCACATGATGAGTGACGTGCCCTACGGCGTGCTGCTCTCCGGCGGGCTGGACTCCTCCCTGGTCGCGGCGATCGCCAAGAAGTACGCCGCACGCCGCGTCGAGGAGGACGAGAAGACCGAGGCCTGGTGGCCGCAGCTGCACAGCTTCGCCATCGGCCTTGAAGGCTCGCCCGACCTGAAGGCGGCGCAGCAGGTGGCCAACCACATCGGCACCGTGCACCACACGCTCACCTTCACCATCCAGGAGGGCCTGGACGCGCTCTCCGACGTGATCCACCACCTCGAGACCTATGACGTCACCACGGTGCGTGCCTCGACGCCGATGTACCTGATGGCGCGGCGGATCCGCGCCATGGGCATCAAGATGGTGCTCTCGGGCGAGGGCTCGGACGAGCTGTTCGGCGGCTATCTGTATTTCCACAAGGCTCCGGACGCCCGCGCCCTGCACGAGGAGACGGTGCGCAAGCTCGACAAGCTGCACCTGTTCGACTGCCTGCGCGCCAATAAGGCGATGTCGGCCTGGGGCGTCGAGGCCCGCGTGCCCTTCCTCGACCGGAGCTTCATCGACGTGGCGATGAACCTCGACCCGGAAGTGAAACTGAGCGGCAAGCAGCGCGGCCGGATCGAGAAGCAGTTCCTGCGCGAGAGCTTTGCCGGCTACCTGCCGGATGCCGTGCTCTGGCGGCAGAAGGAGCAGTTCAGCGACGGCGTCGGCTACTCCTGGATCGACTCGCTGAAGGCCCACGCCGAGGCCCAGGTCAGCGACCAGCAGCTGCAGAGCGCGAAGTTCCGCTTTCCCTACAACACGCCGCAGACCAAGGAAGCCTACTTCTATCGCGAGCTGTTCCACCGCCACTTCCCGCAGAGCTGGGCCGCCGAGTGCGTGCCGGGTGGGCCAAGCGTGGCCTGCTCGACGGCGGCGGCGCTGGAGTGGGATCCGAGCCTGAAGAACATCGTCGATCCCTCGGGCCGCTCGGTGCAGGCAGTGCACAACGAGGCCTACGCCGACAGCGGCAACGGCTAGGGTTTATCACGACTCCGGGGGCGGGCTCCCGCGCGCTAGACTCGGTCGGAGCCGTGTTGACGGACCTCCTGTTGAGCCAACCCCGCCGCCAGCGTCCGCCGGTTACCTCCCGCCGATCGTGCGGCACGCGGCGTCGCGTCGCCCTCGCCTTCGTCGCCGGAATCGCCTGCAGCCTCTGCGCCCTGGCCGGCGCCACCGGGCTTCCGGCCTTCGACCTGGTCGGCGACGAGACCGCCATTCCCGATGCGGTGGCGGGATCGCTGGCGCAGGACGCCGACGGCAGGCTGTGGATCGGCAGCAGTGGGGGCCTGATCAGCTTCGACGGCTACCAGTTCCGTCGCATCGTCCGGGAGCCCGGAGATCCGAATGCACTTCCCGGCAGCGTGATCCGCTCGCTGCTCGCCCTCTCCGATGGACGCATCGCCGTGGGCACCGATCGCCACGGCCTCGGGCTTCTCGATACGGACAGCGGACGCTTCCAGCGCCCGGCCGGAACAGCGATCTCCGGGTCGATCTACGCGCTGGCCGAAGGACCCGCAGGCCAGCTCTGGGTGGGCAGCCAGGGAGACGGCATCTCGCGACTGGACCTGCACAGCGGAACGCTGGACAGCGTGCCGATGACCGGGCTGCCGAGCCAGGAAGTCAACGCCTTGCTGGTGGATCGGGTCGGAGACCTGTGGATCGGGCATGACCTCGGCCTGGCCCGGCGCAGCGCCGCGGACGGCAGCTATGTCTCCATCCCGCTGCCGGTGCATTCCACGGCGGCGGGTCGCTCGCGGGTCTATGCCCTGACCCAGGCCGATGACGGAACCCTCTGGGCCGGCACCCATCATGGCGAAGTACTGCGCGTCGATCCGACGTCCATGGTCGCAACCAACGTCGATGCCAGCGACCAGGCAAGGGTCGGCGGTGCGGAATCGGTCTTCGTCCTGCGACAGATGCCCAGCGGGGAGATCTGGGTGGGGCGCGCCAGCGGGCTCGAGCTGCGGGCACCCTCGGGACAGCTGCTTGCCCGCGTCGACGACCCGCGGATCGTCGACGTGCGGGCGATCATGCTCGATCGCTCCGGCCTGCTCTGGCTGACCGGTTTCGGCACCGGGCTGCTCCGGCACTTCCCCGCCCAGGATGCGGTGCGCGTCGTGTCACGGCTCGGCACGGGCCGCGACGAATCGGATGCCAACATCGCCGCAGTCCTTGAAACGCTGGACGGCGAGGTCTGGCTGGCGATCCGGCGCAGTCGTCTGGTGGTGCTGGATCAGAAGTTCGATCCCCTGCCTGCGCCGGCTTTCGAGCCGGCGGATCTCGCCTCGCGCGTGCTGCGCTCCCTGACCGCGCTGGAACAGGCCGCTCCCGACGAGTTCTGGCTGGGAAGCAGGGACGGGCTGTTCCGCGCCCTGCGCGAGGCACCGGGCGTGTTCCGGCTGAGCGCCGTACCCGGCGTGGCGACGCCGTACGTGCGCGTGGTTCGCAAGGTGGGCGATGAGGTCTGGGCGGGCACTGACGATGGCGCGTTCAGGGTCCACCGCGAAAGCCTTGAAGCCACCCGCATCCGAGCCGCCGGGGCCGCACTCACCGGCGATGTCAACGCCATCGCGCTGGACGCTGACGGCCGGGTGCTGGTCGGCGGGCGAAACGGCCTGTTCAGTTCGCAGGAAGCGGGGGCTCACGCGGAGCGGATTGGGCTGGTGGCCGGCGGCGGACAGCAGCCCTCCGTGGTGGGCATGCTGGTCGACCGCTCGGGCGGGATCTGGGTGGACACCAGCGAAGGCCTGCTCCACGGCACCCGTCATGGGAATGACCTCCAGTTCCAGCCCCTGAACGCGCGACTGGGCCTGTCCGCGGAGTCGCTGGGGGCCAACGTGCTGGATGATGGCGCGGGCAGGATCTGGACGCCCCAGTACGTCATCGACCCCGGCTCGAACACGGTCTATCCACTGAGCGCGGCCGACGGCGTGCGCTTCGGGACCAGCTGGTTCCGCGCCTATGCGCGGCGCGCGAACGGGGACTTCCTGTTCGGCGGCAGCAAGGGTCTGCTGGTGATCAAGCCGGATCAGTTCAGGCCCTGGTCGTTCCAGCCGCCGGTGATCGCCACCGACGTGTGGATCGACGGCCTCCCCCGCGCTATGCAGGGCGACACGCTGCGGCTGAACCCTGCGGATCGCGGCTTCAGCATCCAGTTCGCGGCACTGGACCTGTCCGACCCCGGCTCGCTGCGCTATCGCTATCGGCTGCATGGCTACGAGACCGCCTGGCGTCCGGCGTTGCCTGACAGCCGGATCGCCGCCTACAGCAATCTCTGGCCCGGGGCCTATCGCCTGGAGGTGGAAGGCACCAACCGGATTGGCGCCTGGTCGGGCAATCGCCTGGAGCTGCCGGTCGAGATCCGTCCCAGCTTCTGGCAGACCGGCTGGTTCGCCACCTTCGCCCTGCTGAGCTTCGGCGGCAGCGTCCTGCTCTTCATCAGGCTGCGCACGCGGATGGTCCAGCGGCGGGCCGACCGGCTGAAGCGCATGGTCGAGGGCAGAACCCGGGAGCTGAAACTCGCCAAGGACTCGGCCGAAGAGGCGCTCGTGGAGCTCCGGCTCACCCAGCGCCGGCTGGTCGACAGCGAGCACCTGGCCTCGCTCGGGCGGCTGGTCGCCGGGGTCTCGCATGAGGTCAACACCCCGATCGGGGTGGCGCTGACCGCCGCCTCCCACCTGGTGGCGGTGTCCCGGGAAGTGGATGGGAAGGCCGACTCGGGCCAGCTGCGGCGTTCCGATTTCGAGGAATGGCGCGAGGACATCCGGGAGGGGGCCAGCCTGATCTGCGGCAGCCTCGAGCGCGCCAGCAAGCTGATTGCCAGCTTCAAGCAGGTCGCCGCCGACCAGTCCAGCGAGCAGCGCCGCCGGATGGATCTGGCCCGCACGCTGGAGGAGATCCGCACCGCCATGCAGCCGGCGTATCGGCTTGGCGAGCATCGGGTGCGGATCGACTGTCCGGAAGGGATCGTGATGGACAGCTATCCCGGCGCCCTGTTCCAGATCGTGTCCAATCTGGTGATGAACTCGGTGATCCACGGCTTCGCATCCCGCCAGCGCGGGGAGATGCGGATCACCGCCCGGCAGTCCGGCGACCGCGTGGAACTGACGTTCCGCGACAACGGACACGGCATGTCGGACGATGTCGCCGCCCACGCCTTCGAGCCGTTCTTCTCCACCCGTCTCGGCCAGGGCGGATCGGGCCTCGGCCTGCATCTTGTCCATAACCTGACCTGCCACGTACTCGGCGGCGAGGTGCAGCTGGAGAGCCCGCCGGACGGCGGCACGGGATTCCACTTCCTGCTGCCGCTGGTCGCGCCGGAGATCGGCCGCGAGGCCTGAGCCGCGCCTGCCGCGCAGGAACCTCGGCCCTGGCGACCCGAGCCCGGAGCCCGGGCACGACCGGGCCGCACGGTCGGCCGGTCAGGCGGCCGCCAGCCGGGCCGGTCGCGCCAGCAGGTAAATCCCGAAGGCGGCCTCGATTGCGCCGCCGGCCCAGGCCCCGGTGGATGGCGATGCCCCAGTGGCCGCCAACAGCCAACCCGCCGCGCCCAGGGCGGCGCCGAGCACCAGGTATCCACGCCGCCCATACAGCGTGTGGAAGCAGAGGTAGCGGCCGCCGATCAGCAGCAGCATGGCCGGGAAGAACCACTCCGGCCGGACCAGGAAGGCGGCATAGGCCAGCGGCAGGCAGAGCAGCATCCATGCCGTGCTCGCCAGGGCCAGCGAGGTCAGCGGATTGCCCGTCGACTGCGCGCCGGGCCGCCCCAGCAGCCTGCAGCCGAGCATCCCCAGCGGATGGATCAGCATGCCGCCGACGAAGAGGGCGATCACCCCTGCCTGCGGCGAGTGGTAGAGGGCGAAGCCGCCGGCCACCAGCCAGACGATGGCCGAGGCGAGCACGCCCGGCCCGCCCTCCATGAAACCGTGGCGCATATCCTGCTGCGCCGCCGCAAGGCTTGTGTCCGCATCCATTCCGCACTTCCCGCTGTGTCGACAGGGGCGCCACGCTAGCAGACTGCCCCTCGGCGCAGAAGCTGCAAAAACGGAACCCGGCCGAAGCCGGGTTCCGAGGTTTGACGCTCAGTGCAGGGTGATGCTCAGAACTGCAGACTCCAGGCATCGATGTAGCCGGTATCGGCCCGCGCGCGATCGCGGACGCGAAGCTTCCAGGTGCCATTGGCGGTTTCGCTGGACGCATTCACCGTGTAGGTCTGGTTGATGTTGTCCGCGCTACCGCCGCTGCGGTTGTGCAGGTTGTAGACGCTGCCGTCCGGGGCAATCAGGTCGACGATGAGGTCGCCGATGTAGGTGTGGACGATGTTGACCCCCACCTTCAGATTGCTCGGTGCGTTGCCGCTGCGCCCGCTGACCGTGATCGAGCTGGTCACGCCGGTGCTGTTGTTGTCCGGGATCGACACGTTCGAGGTGTTCTCGAAATACGTCGCCCCGCCACCGCCGCCACCCGCGGTGTAGCTGCCGGTCAGGCTGACGCCCGAGAACGCCGAGTAGCCGCGGACCATCACGTGGTAGGTGCCGGCCTGCGGACTGGCCACCGGGCAGCTCTCGTTGTTGCCGCCGGCGTAGGGACGGCAGTCCCAGGTGCCGGTGGTCGGGGCCGAACCGAAACGCACGTAGAGGTCGGCGTCACCGCTGCCGCCGGCAATCGCGATGTTCAGATTGCTGGCGCCGGCAGGCACGTCGAGGGTGTAGCGCAGTTCGGTGCCCGAGCTGCCCGACAGGCCGGTGACCGGCACGCCGTTCTGCAGCACGTTGCCGCCACCGCCGCCGCCCGATTGGGTGGTGGCCGAGGCGATGCTGCTGTAGCTGCTGGTGTTGCCGGCGCCGTCATAGGCCCGCACGCGGTAGCGGTAGGTGGTCGACGCAGTCAGCCCGGAATCGCTGTAGCTGGTCGAGGCGGTGGTGCCGATCTGGGCGAAGTTCGTGCACGAGGACCCGGTGCAACGCTCGACGCGATAGCCGGCAAGACCGGAGCCACCGGTGTCGGTCGAGGCCGACCAGGTGAGGCCGATCGCACTGCTGCTGCTCGCCGTCGCGCTGAAGTTGGACGGCGTGCTGGGCGGGGTGGTGTCACCGCCGCCACCGCCGCCCGGGCGATAGCCGTTCAGCGTCGAGACGCCCGAACTGGTCGGGTCGAGCCAGTTGGACAGCCGCGAGCTGCTGCTGCCGCCGCCGGTCCAGGACACCGAGAGGCGGCCGTAGTAGTCGGACAGGTTGTTGCCGCAGGCGGCCGAACCGCCATGCAGCTGGCCGACCAGACGCTTGTTCTGGTCCCACAGGCCGGAGCCCGAGGAACCGCCCTCGGTGGTGCCCTGGTCCCAGTCGATGACGCGCCAGTGGGTGGTACCGCTGCCGCCGCCGTAGCCGCTGACGACCAGGGCGTCGTTCTCGACTGCAATGCGCTTCTCGTGGCCGGCCGGATGGTGGATACCCACCGCCGAAGACGGCGTGCTGCCGCTGCGGTCCCAGCCGGAGAAGTAGGGATTGGCGGCGCCCGGCACCGCGGTGTTCAGCTCGATCAGGGTGAAGTCGCTGGCCGAGTTGGTCGCGCGCAGGGTGGCGCCGGACTGGCTGTGGCTGGCGATGCTGCGCGAGAGCGGCGTACCGCTGGACGAGGAGCCCGGGGTGCGGCAGGTGCTGCTCTGGTAGTTCCAGTAGACGACGATGCTGCTGACCACCGTCTGCGTGCTCATGCAGTGGTTGGCGGTCAGGAAGTAAGGCGTGGTGGAACTCGAGGTATTGCCCAGCAGGGTGCCGGTGCAGACATAGCTGCTGCTGCCCTGGCTGAAGGTGTAGTGGCCGACGGCATCGATCTGGTCGCGCCAGGCATCGCCCGCCGGGCAGGCGGTGTCGACATTGCACGAGCCCGACTTCTGGCCCGGCTCGATGGCCTCCCAGAGGCCGCGGTAGCCGTGGGTCACGCTGGACAGGGCCAGCTCGACCTCGCCGCGTTTGGCTGCGGGCACGCGCAGCTCGAAGCTTGCGCGCTCGCCGAGCACGTAGGGCGAGGCATAGGCGGTGCCGGTGATGTCCTTGGACTCGATGCGGCGCTCATTGTCCGCACCTTCGCCGCTGATGGTCAGGCTGGCGCCGAGCGGAAGCTGCAGGCGCTCGAAGTGGAAATCCAGCGTCTTGGCCGCAGGCGAGACCACCTCCCAGCGCCACACCGCGATGTCGCCCTCCTCGCTCCACTGGCCGAAGCCCTTGTCGCCGAGTCGGTACTGGCTGGCAGGAATCGCCACGCCATAGCGGAACGGGCCCCCGACCCGCTTGCTGTCCTCCATCTCCAGCTTGGCCAGGTCCGGCGCCGGCAGAAGGGTGGCCTGACCCAGCGCGAAACCGGTCTCCCCGGGCGCGGCCTTGGCGGCCGCCAACGTCGACATCCCCAACAGCATCGCCGCAGCCAGCGGCGCGATGACTACTCGCATGTACGGTCTCTCCTAAGCATGGCCTTGGCGGGTCGATGGACAGGAACCGCCTTCAGCTCAAAGGCAAAAGTATCGATTTACCTACGACCCGGGCAGGCATGCGTGGCGCACGGAATCGCTGGCAGTGGAACGCCGCCTGGCAGACGACGCGGCGGGCCTTCGTGGCCATCCCGCTCCCCCGAGCGCTCCACGCTGCCGGGCAATGACCAGGCCTGGACGCACGCGGCATCCGGACCGGGAACGGGAGCCCCGCCGCCTCCCCTACAGGCCGCGGGACGACTCGAAGTTAGCAACCGTTCAGGTTCCGGTCAATCTTGCCCTGCACCAAAATGGAAAGGGCCTGCCCCGGAGGGGCTCTGCCCGGAGCAACCCCCCTTCGCGACCACTCACCGCGGTCGATCCTCACAACATATCGATTCACCCAGCGCCCGGGTATCGATGGATCGCCATGTGTAATGTGAAGATCGCGGTTTGACCCTTCACGTGTTGACACTATAGGCTCGGGCAAGCGTTCCGAGGGCCGAGTGCCGTCGCGTCGCATCGCGGAGCCGGCTGTCACGCGGAGCACTGGCCGGCTCCATACAGGGGAATCCGCGGAGACCGGAGTGACTTCGGTGCTGCCTGCACCGCGCTCACGTGCTGCATCACTGGCAGGTGCCGGACCATGTATCGCTGCGCCGACGGCGCACACCTGCCCTCCCCTCCCGGATTCGACCGCCGCGGCCCTTCCCGGCGGATCAAGGAGTCTTGCCATGCACCCGAACCTGCTGCTCAAGCCCAGCGTCCTGCTCACGCTGATCCTCGGCGCCGTCCTGCTCTGTTCCACCCAAGTCGCGCGCGCGGGCCCGGCCGCGGCCGAGAAACCTGCCGAACTCGACGAAGCAACCTGGCAGTCGCTGAAGGGCGCGGTCGCCAAGGCGATCAGCCAGGAGGCACGTCTCGCCGTTTCCTCGGTGCTCGGCGCGGATGGCGCGGACCGCGACCAGCTCGGCTGGGCCATCGCCCTTGACGGCGACACCGCGCTGGTGGGCGCACGAGGGGACGATGTCGGCCGCGACGCGAACCAGGGATCGGCCTATGTGTTCAGCCGCAGCGGCGGCACCTGGAGCCTGCAGGCCAAGCTGACCGCCGACGACGGTGCGTCAGGGGACTTCTTCGGCGCCGCCGTGGCCCTTGAAGGGGACACCGCGCTGATCGGTGCCCAGAGGGCCGTGATTGGCGGCAACGACCGCCAGGGCGCGGCCTATGTATTCACCCGCAGCGGCGGCAGCTGGAGCCAGCAGGCCAAGCTGTCGGCCAGCGACGGAGCCTCCTTCCACCAGTTCGGCACGTCCGTGGCGCTGGACGGCGACACCGCACTCGTCGGCGCTGATGGGCAGTTCATCGGCACTTTCGGCGGCGGCGCGTACGTGTTCACCCGCAGCGGGGCCATGTGGTCGCAGACGGCGCTACTGCAGTCCAACGACCTGATCACCTCGGACCGGTTTGGCAACGCCGTGGCGCTGGAGGGCGACACGGCGCTGGTCGGTGCCCCGGAGAAAGACGAGGGTGCCAATCCCAGGCAGGGCGCTGCCTATGTCTTCGCCCGCGATGGCGGCGGCGCGTGGTCGCAGGCGCAGAAGCTGCTCAGCAGCGCGTCCGCCGCCAGTGACAACTTCGGCGCCGCAGTCGCGCTGTCCGGCGACACCGCCCTGATCGGCGCCTGGGGCGCCCCTGACGGCTCGGCCACGAACGGCGCCGCGGTCGTCTTCACCCGCAGCGCCGGCATCTGGAGCGAGCAGGCGCTGCTTACCTCCAGCAACAGCGGCAGCAGCGACCGGTTCGGCTGGTCGGTGGCGCTGGAAGGCGATACCGCGGTGATCGGTGCCTATCGGCACAACGACGAGCAGGGCGCGGCCTACGTGTTCACCCGCAGCGGCGCCAGCTGGTCCGAGCAGGCGCAGCTGGGCGCCAGCGACGGCGATGCGGACGACTTCTTCGGCTATTCGGTTGCCCTCTCCGGCGGGAGCCTCGCGGTCGGTGCGCGTGACTTTGGCCCTGGCAACTTTGAAGATGTCCAGCAGGGCGCGGGTTTCGTGTTCACCGGCAGCGGCGCCAGCTGGACCGAGGAGTCCGCGCTCACGGCCGGCCTCGGCCCGGGCTCAGCTCAGCTGGGCTTTTCGGTCGCCCTCGAGGGTGACCTGGCCCTGGTCGGCCTGCCCAACGATGACAGCCCCGGCAACAAAGAGCAGGGTTCGGCCCTACTGTTCGGCCGTGACAGCGGCGGCTGGACCCAGCTGGCCCGGCTCACTGCCCTGGACGGGGGGCGAAAGGACTACTTCGGCCACTCGGTGGCCCTGTTCGGCAACACCGCCCTGATCGGCGCCTACGGTCACGATGCGCCCGGCAACGGCCAGGGCGCGGTCTATGTATTCACCGGCAGCGGCAGCAGCTGGTCCCAGCAGGCCAAACTGATCGCAGACGATGGCAGCAGCGGCGACAATTTCGGCTGGTCGGTGGCGCTGGCCGGGGACACCGCCGTGATTGGCGCCCATCTGGATGACACCTCCTCTCCCAATGCAGGCTCGGCCTATGTGTTCGCCCGGAGTGCCGGAGTCTGGACCCAGCAGGTCAAACTCGGGGCACCCAGTGGCGACGCCGGCCTGGACGAGCAATTCGGCTACTCGGTGGCGATCGACGGCGACACGATCCTGGTGGCTGCGAACCGGGACACGGTGTCGGCCATGTCACCCTCGATCAAGGTTTCGCCTGACCCGAACCCGGCGTCAAAAGGATTCGGCTGCACGCCGGGCAGCTTCAACCAGGGCGCGGTCTACGTGTTCACCGGCAGCGGCACCAGCTGGACCCAGCAGGCCAAGCTGAGCGGCAGCGACAGCGGCTCGTCCGACCACTTTGGCGAGTCCGTCGCGCTGCAGGGGGACTACGCCATCGTCGGCGCGCCCCGGCACTGCGTGGCCAGCGGGCCCCACGAGGCCGCGGGCGCCGCCTATGTCTTCCTGCGCAGCAACGGCAGCTGGACCGAGCAGGCCAAGCTGGTCGCCAGCGACGCCGCGCTCGAAGACCACCTCGGCCATTCGGTTGCGATCTCCGGGCTGACGGCCCTGGTCGGGGCCGTCCAGGCGGATCCTTCTGCCACGGATCAGGGCGCGGCCTATGCCTTCACCCGCAGCGGCAGCAGCTGGAGCCAGCAGGGCAAGCTGGTCGCCAGCGATGGCGCGGCCGAAGACCGGTTCGGCGTTGCGGTGGCGATCGACGGCGGCAATGCCCTGATCGGCGCCCATCAGGCCGGAGGGACCAAGCCCTTCGGCAATCCCGAGGAGGGCGCGGCCTATATCTTCAATGGCATCCTCAATGCGCCCGGCGCGCCGATCATCGGCACCGCCAGCCGCGCCCCGGCATCGGCCACGGTGAGCTTCGGCGCGCCGCTGAGCGACGGCAATAGCGCCATCACCGGCTACACGGCGACCAGCGAGCCGGGCGGATTCAGCAGCAGCGGCTGCACCGCCTCGCCCTGCACGGTCTCCGGGCTGAGCGACAGCACCGCCTACACCTTCACCGTGACCGCAACCAACGCGCTGGGCACCGGCCCGGCCTCGGCGCCCTCGAACAGCCTGGCCCCGAACCAGCCGCCCTCGATCAGCCTGCCGGCCAGCATCGAGATGCTGGAGGACGGCAGCGGCAGCGTCGCCTTCACCCTCAGCGATGACTACACCCCGACGGCGGAACTCAGCGTGGAGGTATCCGGCGACAACGCCGGGCTGATCACCGATGCGGCCCTCAGCGCGGGGCTCGGCGGCAGCGGCGCCAACCGCAGCCTGGCCTTCAACCCGATAGCGGATGCGAGCGGCAGCGCGCTGGTCACGGTCACCGTCACCGACAGCATGCGCGGCGCGATCGAGGCCGAACTGGCGCTGAGCGTGCTACCGGTCAACGACCCGCCGAGCGCACAGTTCGGGCCCAGTCAGGTCTGGCCGGCCGGCGAATCCGGCGAGAAGCAGGCCGCGAGCTTCGCCAGCGCCCTGTTCGCCGGCGCGGCCAACGAAGCCGCGCAGAGCGTGAGTATCGAGCTGGCCGTCGACAGCCCCCCGGACGGGGTACTGCTACCGGGCAGCGTCGACCTCGAACCCAACGGCACCCTGCGCTATACGCTCACCGGCAACCCGGGCGTCGCGCGCCTGCTGCTGCAGGCGGTCGACAATGGCGGCACCGACAATGGCGGCCGTGATCGCGGCGATCTGGTGACCCGACGCATCATCGTCGGCGAGGCCATCGACCTCAGCGTCTCGATCCGTCGCGAGCAGCCGACCACCAAGCACCTCGCCGAGGCGCTGGCCAAGGGTGGCTCGCTGGCGAGCTACGCCATCGAGGTGCGCAACCTCGGCAACCTCGACGCCAGCGACGTGCGGCTGCGCATCAGCCCGATCATCGGACTGAACAACGTGTTATGGAGCTGCGACCTGCCCTGCACCCCGCCGAACGGCAGCGGGACGGTCGACACTACGCTCAACCTCGGCGCCGGCGGCACGCTGCAGCTGAGCCTCAGCGGCTCGATCGACAACAGCCTGCCCTTCGTCGAGATCAGCGCGCAGGCCACCCTGCCCCCGGGGGTCAATGCGGTGTTCCGCGACGACGACCGCCGCGTGCTGATCGAATCCACCGGCGGCACCGGCATCTTCAAGAACGGCCTGGAGTAGCTCGCCTCACAGCCCCCTCGGAGGCAACGAAAAAGCCCGGCTTCGGCCGGGCTTTCTCGTTGTCGCACTGCCGACACGCTTAGAACTCGAGGCTCCAGCTGTCGATGTAGCCGGTGTCACCGGTTGCCGCATCCTGCACCCGCAGTTTCCAGGTGCCATTGGCCAGCTCGCTGCTGGCATTCACCGTGTAGGTGGTGATGATGTTGTCGGCGCTGCCGCCGGTGCGGTTGTGCAGGGTGTACAGGCTGCCGTCCGGAGCCACCAGGCGCACGATCAGGTCACCGATATAGGTGTGGATGATCCGCACGTTCACCTTCAGCGTGCTCGGCATGTTGCCGCTGCGGCCGCTGACCGTGACCGGGCTGTCCACCGTGGCGTTGTCGCGGATCTGGTAGTCGGCGGTGTTCTCGTACTTGATCAGCGTGCTGCCGCCCGCGCGGTAGCCGGCCTTGGTGGTGACGCCGGTGGAGCCGGCATCCAGCCAGTTGGACAGCCGGGTGCTGCTGGTGCCGCCGCCGGTCCAGGACACCGAGAGGCGACCGTAGTAGTCCGACAGGTCATTGCCGCAGGCCGCCGAGCCGCCGTGCAGCTGGCCAACCAGCAGCTTGTTCTGGTTCCACAGGCCCGAGCCCGAGGAGCCGCCCTCGGTGGTGCCCTGATCCCAGTCGACCACGCGCCAGTGGGTGGTGCCGCTGCCGCCGCCATAGGCGCTGATCTGCAGCGCCTGGTTCTCGACCGCGATTCGCTTCTCGTGACCCGACGGATGATGGATGCCCACCGCCGAGGTCGGGGTGGCGGTGCCACGGTCCCAGCCGGAGAAGTAGGGGTTGGCCGCCGTCGGCACGGCGCTGCTCAGCTGCAGCAGGGTGAAGTCGCTGGCGGCATTGGTGGCGCGCAGGGTCGAGCCCGACTGGCTGTGGCTGGCAATGGTCTTGGAGAGCGGCGTGCCGCTGGACGAGGAACCCGGCGTTCGGCAGGTGCTGCTCTGGTAGTTCCAGTACACAACCACGGTGCTGGCGATGGTCTGGGTGCTCAGGCAGTGGTTGGCGGTCAGGAAGTAGGGCGTGGTGGTGTTGGCGGTGTTGGCCAGCAGGGTGCCGGTGCAGACGTAGGAGCTGCTGCCCTGACTGAAGGTGTAGTGGCCGACCGAGTCGATCTGGTCGCGCCAGGCATCGCCCGCCGGGCAGGCGGTGTCGACGTTGCAGCTGCCCGACTTGGCCTGGCCCTCGACACCCTCGAACAGGCCGCGGTAGCCGTGGGTCACCGAGGCCAGCTCGGCCTGCACGCGGTGCTTGTCGCGGGCGGAGACGGTGATTTCGATGCGCGCGCGCTCACCGGCCACGTAGGGTGAGTACCAGGCGCCGCCGGCCACTTCGTGGGGCTGGATGACGCGCTGGTTGCCCTTGCCCTCGCCGATGATGCGCAGCTGCGCCGACTCCGGAAGGAACAGGCGCGAGAAGTGGAAGTCCAGCGACTTGGCGGCCGGCGAGACCAGCTCCAGCGACCACACCCAGTCGCCTTTGGCGGTGCGCTCCCAGTGGCCACCGGCCTTGGCCTGCGGCACCGCTACGCTGACGCCGTAGCGGTAGGCGCCGCCCACGGCCTTGGCGTCCTCGGCGAGGATCCTGGTCAGATCGGGGCTGGGCAGGACCAGGGCGTCGCCGAGCAGGAAGGCGTCGTCCTGCGGCGAAACCTGGGCGAAGGACGGAGCGACGAAGGCCAGGCACAGCGCGGCGGCCAGCGGGGACAGCACTACACGCATTTCGGATCTCCAGATACGAATATAGATAGACCGTCGATCGCTGGGCGCTCGGCGGAATCGGACTTGCGAGTGGAAGCAGCCGGGAGATCGATGCGGCGCAGGCTCGAAGGCGCTGGTCCGGCGCATCGCGGGACTGCCATGCCCGGCGGGAGGCGCTGCGGGCACGGGACTTCCTGTCGGTTCGCGCGGCCTCCAGCCACGCCGCCGGATCCCGCCATCTGGCGGAATCGGCGTCTGCATGTTCATGCAGTGCTCAGGTAACTTAAGCCTGGTTCAGAAGCACGTCAATCGTGCGCTGCACCACAAACGGGATGGCCTTGCACCACCCCGGATGGATCAGAGCATGCCGGTCTCGAGCCGCGCGGCTTCGCTCATCATGCTCTGGTTCCACGGCGGGTCGAAGACCAGCTCGACCTCGGCCTCGGAGACCGTCGGAATCAGTTCCAGCTTGCTGCGGACGTCGTCGACCAGTACCTCGCCCATGCCGCAGCCCGGCGCGGTCAGGGTCATGTCGACCTCGATCCGGCGGTCGCCGCCGGCCAGCCGCGAGACCTCGCAGCGGTAGACCAGCCCAAGGTCAACGATATTGATCGGGATCTCGGGATCGAAGCAGGAGCGTAGCTGGTGCCAGGCGAGGACCTCGACATCGTCGTCGGAGGCGCCATCGGGCAGTTCCGGCGGAGTCATCGGTTCCTTGCCGATGGCGTCGGCATCGGTGCCGGCAACGCGGAACAGGTTGCCCTCGACGAAGACGGTGAAGCTGCCGCCGAGCGCCTGGGTGATATAGCCGACCGAACCGGCCGGCAGGGTCACCTTTTCGCCCTGCGGCACCATGACGACCTCGCAGTCGCGTTCGAAGCTGATCGGTTCGCTGGTTCGGCTGTAGCCCATGGAGTCCATCACGCTGGCGCCGACAGCCGGCGCCCGAGCCGCTATTCTAGCCGCCCCCGATGGAGCGCCCATGAATTCACGCCCCACCGCCCCCGCCGCCCTCTCCACGCGGGGCTGGCTCCTGCTGCTGATCGTCACCCTTGCCATCACCGCCGGACTCTCGGCGGTGTGGGCGGGCGTGGCGGCGCTCAGCGGCAGCAACGCCAGCTGGATGGCCGTCGTCGCCGCGCTCGACTCCGCCTTGCTGCTGCGCCTGGCGGGCCACCCACCGGGCCGACGACGGGCGGCGCTGGGCGTTGTGATCACCGCGGCGACCATCGCCTGCTCGGCGATCATGGTCGCCGCGGCCAAGATCGGCATGGTGGTGGGCATGAAGCCGATGGCCGCCCTGTCCCGGATCAGCCCCGAGATGGTGCCGCTCTGGCTGGGAGGCCAGGTGGGCTGGATGGACGCGCTGTGGGTCGCCTCAGGGATCCTCATCGCCTGGTTCAGCGCCAGGTAGCAAGGCGGCACGAAAGCGCGTCCGAGGCGCCGAGAAGACGTTCATAGGGTGCGGCTGGCCGCACCGGGCGTACCGTCCGAACGCCCGTATCGGTGCGTCCAAGACGCACCCTATGGGGCTTCACCAACGCGCAGCGAAGCCCGACTGTAGGAGCGCACATGGGCGCGACCGCGGCGTTTCGGATTCACCACAGACCGAGGCCAGAGCGCGCCTCCGCGGTCGCGCCCAAGGGCACTCCCACAGTTTGACTTCGGCAGGGCCTGCTTTGCGGCGCCAACCGGACCTGGCAACGCCGTTGCGTGTGTAGGAGCCAGCTTGCTGGCGATCGTCCGGTCCGGGGTGCCTATCGCCAGCAAGCTGGCTCCTACAGCGGGACCGGGGCGAATGCGAACTTCGCGCCCTCTCCTGCCCCTGGGCGCTAGGCCGCTTCGAGGGCGTCGACCAGACGGCCTTCGATGTCCTCAAGGTCGGGGATGACCGCCTCGTCATCGCGCAGCATCACGCGCATCAGGGTGCCCTGGCGCAGCGGCGCGCTGTCGGCGCGTTCGAGAAGGGCATCCTGGGAGACCGTGGTCAGGCGCGGGAAGCCCTGGGTGATCATGCAGAAATACGGCAGGCGCGGATGGCCGGAGAGCGCCTTGAGTACGGCAACCTTGGCGCCGCGTTCGCCTTCGGTGGCGGAGAAGCCGGCCAGCCGGGCAAACGACACCATGGGGATCCGCCAGCCGCGCCAGCGGATCCGTCCAAGCAGCCAGTCCGGCGCCCCGGGAACCGGCTCGGGGTCCGAATAGGTGATGACCTCGGCGACGGTCGCGTTGGGCAGGAGCAGGCGGCCGTTGGTGACCGAGATCATGACGCCGCGGATGTCGCTGGTGGGTGTATCCATGGTCTGGGCGGGTTCCTCGTGGGCCGTCGCGGGGCGGTGGTGGGGGTCGGTTGCCGGCTCAGCCGCGCCCGTAACGGGCGACCAGCTTCTCGCCGAGTTCGCGCGGGCTGGCGACGGTCTCGAGCAGGCCGCGGGCACGGGCGCCGTCGATCATCGAGCTGACCACGCAGCTGTCCGGATCCTGTCCCCAGACTTCGCCGCCCATGGCAGTGACGTGGCTGGCGCCGTCGACTGCATCGCCGGCCATGCCGCTGAAGATGATCGCCAGGGTGTCGCGCCCGAACTCGTCGGCGATGGCGCGGAAGGCGTCATTGATGCAGGGCTTGTAGCGCGGCGGCTCGGGATAGTCGGAGCGCTCGATGCTGCCGTCGCGGCGGATCGTGTAGCGACCGTCCGAGGGCAGGATGAGCACTTCGCCCATTCGCGCGGGGGACGGGTCCTCCCCGGCCACGCGGACGTTGAGCGCCGAGGCCTTCTGCAGCTGCTGGGCGAGGCGACCGAAGAATCCATTGTCGAGATGCTGGACCAGGACCAGCAGGGCCGGGAATCCGGCCGGAATCGCGCCGAGGAAGCTGCGCAGGGCATCGGGGCCGCCGATCGAGGCGCCGAGCACGACCACCCGGCGGATCTGGCCTTCGACGGCCGCCGAATCGGGCGTCGTCGCCGGCGACTCGCCGGGCATCGGCTCGAGACTGAGCCCGATCGAATCGAAGTCGAAGCTCGCGCCGGACTTGGGCGCCGCCTCGCCAGCCGGCGCCGACGGATCGGCATCGATGTCCAGCAGGCTGAGCTCGCCGAACCCGCCGGAGGCGGCAGCAGCCGGTGCCGCCGGCGACGCAGGCTCAACGGATTCTTCTCCGGACCCGAGCTGAGCGGTGGGGGATTCCCCCGGCTCGGGCAGTTCGAAGTCGATATCGAAGCCGGCATCCTCAATCGCGCCGGACGCCGGTCCGGATCCGGTGACCTCCTCGTCCCCGCCATCGCCGCCGGACAATGCATCCAGCTGCGCCGCCAGGGCGGCGACGTCTTCATCAAGACTGAGGTCGACCTCCTCATCGGTCTCGCGCGGCAGCGGCGCGGGCGGGGCATCGGCGTCGAAGCCCTGCAGCAGCGCCTCGAAGTCCTCGCCTTCCAGCCGGGGCTCGCCCTCGTCCTGGTCGACGTAGGCACTGCTGGCCGGGGCGACGTCCACAGCGTCCGGCTCCTCGTTCAAGGCCTCCAGTCCGGCCTCGATATCGGCGAGGTCGATGACCACCGTGGGGTCGTCGCTGCCGCGCCGCGGGGCAAGCGGTTCGTCGCCCTGTGCATCATCGCCCTTGATGGAGAGCTCCGCGTGAAGTTCGTCGCGGGAAAGCACGACGGTGGGCTCGTCCGGCCCCAGCCGTCGGCCGGTCGCTTCGAGCTCGTCATGCGGTACCAGCTCGAAGTCGTCTATCTCAAGCACCTCGTTTGGATCGAGGTACTGCTCGGACGCGGTCTGCGGCACGGGGCGCTCGAGCGACACGCCGGAAAGCTCGAAGTCCGTGTCGTCCTCTGCCGCTTCGCGCTCAAGTTCGATCGTGATCAGGGGCTCATGCTCGACCTGCTCGGGCTCGGAGGTTTCGAGCTCCACCCGCGGAACATCCTCGTCAACCAGCTGCCGGCTGGCCGGCACCACTTCGCCGCTGAGCCGGGCTTCCTCGGCGATGTCGTTGAAGGCCCCACTCTGGTCGTCGGCCTCGGCGTCCGGCGCCCGACCGCGGGGCTGCGGCTGCAGGTCTCGCAGCGGAAGGGACTCCGACCCGGGCGGCGGCGGCGGCGTGGCGTCGCTGCAGCGCAGCACCTTGGCCACCAGGTGCCTCGCCCAGCGGGCAAGGTCCCAGCCGGAGAGCTTCTGGGTGACCTCGGACTCGTTGAAGATGACCTGCACCGCGGGGTCGTCGAACAGCGCGTCGAGATGATCGATGGCGTCCTCGAGCCCTGCGTCCAGGTTGACGATGAGGGTGCCTGCGTCGAGCCCGCGCAGCGCCTCGGTGTCGACCTCGCGAGGATCGCCCTCGTGGACGATCTCGGCGCCGACCTCGCTCAGGGCAGCGCGAAGCTGGGCCCGGACCTCGTCATCGCGGCCCAGCAGGGCGACCCGCTCCGGCGCCGCGCTGTCAACCTGCGCCGCCACGGCCCACCTTCAGCAGTTCCTGCACGTTGCGCATCAGCTCGGCCTCCTGGTAGGGCTTGCCGAGGTAGCGGTCGACGCCGATCTCGAACGCGCGCTGGCGATGCTTCTCGCCGGTGCGCGAGGTGATCATGATGATCGGTACGCCGCGCAGGCGGACATCGTTGCGCATGTGGGTGGCCAGCTCGTAGCCGTCCATGCGCGGCATTTCGATGTCGAGCAGCATGGCGTCCGGGACGCGCTCCTGCATCTTCTCGATCGCGTCGACGCCGTCCTTTGCTGTGAGCACCTCGTAGCCGGCGCGCTCCAGCACGCGCGAGGACACCTTGCGCATGGTGATCGAGTCGTCGACGACCATGACCAGGGGAATCTTGCGCGCCTCGACCGGCACACCCTGCGCCGGCGCCTCTCCCACCGCATGCAGGGCCGCGGCCCGGCGAACCAGCGGCGCAACGTCAAGGATGATCACCACCGAGCCGTCACCCATCACCGTGGCACCGAAGATGCCCGGAATGGAGTTGACCTGCGGGCCGGTGGGCTTGACCACGATCTCGCGGCTGCCGATGACCTGATCGATGGAGATCGCCGCGCGCAGATCGCCCGAACGGGCGAGCAGCAGCGGCACCTGAAGCGACTCGCTGGCCTTGACCTGGCCATGGCCAAGCAGCAGCCCGAGATCGTGGATCGAGTAGCGCTCGCCGGCATACTCGAAACTGGCGTCGCCTTCGGCGAGCTTTGCCTCGAGCACGTCCGGGGCGATGCGCGCCACGCCCTGCACCGAAGTGATCGGGATCGCGTAGGAGGTCTCGCCGAGCTTGACGAAGACGGCCTGGGTGACGGCGAGCGTGAACGGCAGGCGGACCACGAACTCGGTGCCCTTGCCGAATTCGGACTCGATGTACAGCGAGCCGCCCAGCTGCTTGATCTCGCTGTGGACCACGTCCATGCCGACGCCGCGGCCAGCGATCTTGCTGACCGACTGCGCGGTGGAGAAGCCCGACTCGAGCACGAAGCCGAACAGCTCGCGATCGGACAGCTGGGCGTCCGGATCGAGCAGTCCGCGCTCGATCGCCTTGCGGCGGATCGCGTCACGGTCCATGCCACTGCCGTCGTCTGAGACCCGGATGACGACTTCCGAGGCTTCGCGGGAGACATGGATGCGGACCGTGCCCTCGGCCGGCTTGCCCGCGGCTTCGCGGGTATCGGGCGACTCAAGACCATGTGCCAGCGCGTTGCGCAGCATGTGCTCTAGCGGCGCGGTCATGCGATCAAGGACGTTGCGGTCCATTTCGCCCTGCGCACCTTCCACCTTGAGCTGGGCCTTCTTGCCCAGCTCGCTGGCGGTTTGGCGCAGGATCCTGCGCAGCCGCGGGACCAGTGCATCGAAGGGCACCATGCGCGTGCGCATCAGCCCTTCCTGCAGCTCGGAGCTGACCCGCGACTGCTGCAGCAGCAGCGTTTCGTACTGCCTGGTCAGATCGTCCAGGGTGCCCTGCAGGTTGGTCAGGTCGGCAGCCGACTCGGCCAGGGCGCGCGAGAGCTGCTGCAGGGTGGAGAAGCGATCCAGCTCGAGCGGATCGAAGTTCGCCGCCTCGCCCTCGTCCTGCTCGCGCTGGTAGCGGGCGATGATCTGCGCCTCGGTCTCGATCTCCAGGCGACGCAGCTGTTCGCGCAAACGATTGGTGGTGGCGTCCATCTCCACCAGACCGCCGCGGAAGGCACCGACCTGCTGTTCCAGGCG
The DNA here is from genome assembly GCF_023156535.1 of Pseudomarimonas salicorniae. Taxonomy (GTDB): domain Bacteria; phylum Pseudomonadota; class Gammaproteobacteria; order Xanthomonadales; family Xanthomonadaceae; genus Pseudomarimonas; species Pseudomarimonas salicorniae. The sequence goes on from NZ_JALNMH010000009.1 coordinate 143,511, forward strand.
GGCGCGGTAGATGGCGACCTCGCCGGCGTAATTGACCAGGCGGTCGAGCAGGTCGGCGCGGATGCGGATCTGCTCCTGCGGGGCGCGGGTGATCGACTCGTCTTCGTCCAGGGCGGTATCGAGCGCGGTCGGCTTGGCCACGCTGGCCAGCTCGGCCGGACGGGCCGCTGCCGGCGCGGGGGACTTCGGTGCCGCATCGACCTCGACCTCGGCCTCGGCGTCCGCGAACTCGAGCTGCTCGCCGCGGACCAGGGCCTCGACGTAGCCGAGCAGGGTCGTCGGCATGGCCAGCGCCTTGCGCTCGCCAATGCGGGTGACCATGCCGTGCAGGCGGTCGAACACCCGCTCGAGCACTTCCATGCCGGCGCCACCCAGGTCACGGCGACCGTCGGCCACCGCTTCGAGCAGCGATTCGGCGGCGTGGCCGAGGTCACCGATCGGCACCAGGCCGGCCATGCGTGCGCCGCCCTTCAGTGTGTGCAGGTCGCGCTGCAGTCCGACCACCAACTCACGGTCGGTCGGGTTCTCGCGCAGGCGGGCCAGCATTCCGTCGCTGTGGTCGAGGATGTCGACACCTTCCTCAAGGAAGATGTCCAGCAGCTCCTCATCCATGTCCGGCAGCTGCAGCGGACCGTCCGGATCGGGGTCGGCGTTCGCCAGCGCCGCGGCCAGACCGCTGGCAGCCACCGCTGCCGCGCGCGAATCGGCTTCGGCTTCGGTCTCGGCTTCGGTCTCGGCTTCGGTCTCGGCTTCGGTCTCGGCTTCGGTCTCGGCTTCCGTCTCGGCTTCGGTCTCGGCTTCGGTCTCGGCTTCGGTCTCGGCTTCCGTCTCGGCTTCGGTCTCGGCTTCGGTCTCGGCTTCGGTCTCGGCTTCGGTCTCGGCTTCGGTCTCGGCTTCCGTCTCGGCTTCGGTCTCGGCTGACTCCTCGACGAGCTCCTCGGATTCCGGTTCTGCCTCGATCACCGGTTCGACCGCCTCGACGGAATCGCTGCCGGGCTGGTCGTCGGCGATGGCCACGGCCTCATCCGGAACCTCGGCAACTTCCACCGCCTCCGGCTCGACCGCTTCGGCCTCGGCCTCTGTGGTCCCACCCTCGGCCACGTCGGTCGGCGCTTCCAGTTCGATCCCTTCCGAAGACTCCAGTTCGATGGCCTCGACTTCCACGGCCTCGTCGGCTTCGGGCTCGAAGGACTCCGCAGGAGAGTCGTCGGCCTCGACGGCAATGCTCTCGATCTCGCCACTGTCGAAAGGTGCGCCGGCCAGCGCAGCCTCGATGGCGGCTTCGTCCATTTCGCCAAGCCCCGGCTCGGTCCCTTCGGCGACCTCCGCCTCCCCGGCCTCGGCCTCGGCCGGCGCATCGGAAAGCAGCAGGGCGACCAGGGCCGCATCGTCTTCTGCGGCGGGCAGCGGCTCGGACGGCGTGTCGGCACCGGACTCGGCTTCTGCCCGAGTCTCGGCCTCCGCTTCGCTCTCGGACGCGAAGTCGTCTTCGATGATGTCGAATCCGGCTTCGGTCGGGCGATCTCCGTCCTCTCCGGCTTCCCCGGCCCGGGCTTCGGGCATCAGGTCGTCGAAGCTCAGGGACTCGCTATCCAGGGTGTCGTCAGCAGCGTCCGCCTCGGTCAGCGCTTGGGCGCCGTCTTCCGGGACTTCGTCCAACGCGATGAGGCCGTCGTCCGGGTCGGCCAGCTCGATCTCCTCGGGCCGCGCTTCTGCGCTTTCCAGCGCCTGCTGCGCGATTCCAGCGCCCAGGGCAGCTTCGGAATCGGCCTCGGCGGCGTCCTCGGCGGCGGCGTCATCTTGCGCCGCTGCCTCGGCTTCCGCGGGGTGCTGATCGGCCTCGGCCATGACCGGGGCCTCGTCCAGGGACTCGGCTTCGGCCGCGACCTCGGTGGCGGCTTCGTCCTCCTCCGCGGCCAGCTCGTCCATCTCGGTGTGCAGCGGCAGCAGCGGGCCGCTCGGCTCGGGCAGGGTGTCGCGCAACGCCGCAAGGCGCTCGGCCAACGGGTGGAAAGCGGGAGCGAACGGGGGCTCCTGCTCGAGCGAGCGCATCAACTTGCGGATGGCTTCCGCGGCCTCGCCCATCAGGGTCACGCCTTCTGCGGTCGGCGCGGCGCGCTGGGCGATCAGGCGCTTGATGTAGCCCTCGAGCGGGCTGACCACCTCGGTGATGTGCGGCACTTCGGTCATCGCGAAGGCGCCGCTCATGGTGTGCACGGCGCGCAGCAGCGGGTCGCTGACCATCTGCGGCTGTTCGCTGCTGGCCGAGACGTACTCGTCCACGGTCTCGAGATGACCGGCCACCTCTGCCTTCAGGATGTCGAACAGTACGGCGTCGATGGCGAACACCGAGCCATCGCGCGCCGCGTCTTCGCCCATCGCCAGCGTCTCGTCGGCTGCCAGCGCGGCATCCAGTTCCGCCTCGTCTCCGACCAGATCCATGGACTCGATATCGATCGGCTCGATGTCCTCGTCCGCGGACGGCGCTTCGGCCAGCTCGTCCTCGAGCCCGGCCAGCTCGCGCTCCAGCTCCTCGCCCAGATCGTCGAGGCTGCCGGATGGCACTTCGGCTTCGCCTTCGATCGCGGCAAGCGTGTCTTCGTCGACCAGGTCGGAGACATCGATGGTTTCTTCAGGCAGGGTCTCGTCCTCGACGCCAGCCTCGATCTGGTCAGGGGCGGCTTCCTCGACCGCCTCGGCATGCTCGTCGAGCTCCTGCAGGGCCTCCTCGATGGATTCCGAAGGCGTCTCGGCGAGCAGAGCCCCCTCGCCCTGCGGCGCTTCCTCGGCGTGCCCACTTTCCGTCGTCGGCTCGACCGGCGCGGCCCCCTGCTCGGCGACTTCGGTCGGGGCGGATTCCTCGAAGCGAGAAGCCTCGCGGACCTGCTGCGGGCTGAGCAACTCGCCCGCGGCGATACGGTCGGCGGCCTGCTTGATGCCCTCCAGGTTGCTGCTGATGCGGCCCTCGCCCTTCAGGGCTTCGAGCAGGCCCGGCAGCGCCTCGTGGGCAGCGCCGATGATGGCCACCACGCCTGCGTCCGGGCGGATGGTCTGATCGAGCACGCGGTTGAGCATGTTCTCGATCTTCCAGCTGAACTCGCCGAGGGTCAGCGCGCCGACCAGGCGTCCGCTCCCCTTGAGGGTGTGGAACACGCGTCGGATCGGCTTGAGCAGCTCGGCGGACTCGGGATTGGCTTTCCACGCCGGGAACAGCTCGCCGAGGTTGTTGATCTCCTCCTGAACCTCCTCGATGAAGACCTCTCGGATCTCCTCGTCGATATCCTCGCCGGCGATATCGAACCCTTCAACCGGCGCCTGCGCCGCTGCTGCGGCCGGGACCGGCGCAGGTGGAGCAGCGGGAGAAGCCTCGATCGGGGGCGCGGGCTCGGCAGCATCGGACTCAGCAGTCTCCGGCCCGGGCTCTGTACCCACTTCGGGGCTTGCCGCGGCATCCGCGCCGCTGGCTTCCGGCTCGGCGGCCAGCGCGGGTGCTTCGCGCGGCGGCTCGACCACGCTCTCCAGTTCGGCGTCGCGCGCTGCCACCGGCACACCGTCCGCAACACCCTCCAGGGCGCTGTCCGGAATCGGCCAGTATCCCAGCGCTTCGAGGCGCTGACGGGCGACATCGAGGATCTTCTCGCGCCCGGCGCGATGCTCGCGCAGCGCCTCGAGGTAGTACTCGAGGCTGGCCAGGGCGTCGGCCAGGGTGTCCAGCTGCTGGCCGTTGGGCACGCGGTGCCGGGTCAGCAGCTCGACCTCGGTGAAGCGTGCGATGGCGGTCAGATAGCGCGGCGGCTCGTCCAGCTCGAGGATACGCAGCGCGCCGCCGACCTCGCCGAGCAGGCGCGGCACATCCTGCAGCTGGGTGTGGTCCCAGCTGCTCTCCACAAAGGCCACGAAGCACTGCTTGGCCTGGGCGAAATTGGCCTGTGCCTCCTTGACCAGTGCATCGAGCACCTTGCGAGAGTCGGCCTGGGCGGCGTCGCGGATGCCGCCGCCGCTGCCGAGGTGCTGGACCTGGTCGTCCAGCGAGGATTCGACGTAGAGCAGGGCGCCGGCGATGTCGAGCAGGGTCGACTCATCGGCCGGTCGCTTGCCCTGGGCAACCTCCTCGACCGCCTGGCGCTGTTCGAGCACCACGCCCCGGGGAACCCCGAGGCCAAGCATGCCGAGGGTGTCGGCAACCCGGCCGAGGACCTCGGCCTGGGCGGCCAGCGAGGCGACGTCGTCGCTCTGCGTGCGCAGATGCAGGTCAAGCGCGTCCTTGACCCGCAGCAGGTCCTCCTTGATCGCCGCGGCCACGGTGTCGAGCAGGGCGCGGTTGTGACCGCTGATCGACCCCTGGGCATGGCGGATCTCATCCTCGCTGGGCAGCAGCCGGTCGAGGTCGAAGGTCTGGCGCAGCTCGGCGATCCGACCGTGCTGGGTCGGTGCATGCGCGGCAAAGTACAGCAGGGTGCGGGTCAGTTCGCGCGGCGGGTCGACACGGAAGGCCGCCTCGCCCTGGTCGGCCAGGCGCTTGATCTCGCGCTCGACCTTGCCGAAGGCCTGCTTGAGCGGCACCGGCGGATCGAAGGCGCGCTCGCGCAGCGCGGTGAGCAGGCCGGCGCTGATCCAGAACAGGCGACGCGCGTCCTCTTGGGCAATCAGGCTGACCAGCTTGTCGCAGACCGCGGCGAGCCGCGCGACGTGGGTGGCGGGGTCCTCGTTCTTGAACCACTTCAGCAGCGACAGCTGGAACTGGACGCGCAACTGCTCTGCCAGGCGGCCGAGCACGGCGCTGTCGACGGTGCGCTCGGGGCCCTTGGCCGAGCCCGGCAGGGACCGGCCAAGGTCGGGCGTGAACAGCACGCTCTCGGACAGCCCCTTCTCACCACGCGCCGCGCGCAGGTCATTGAGCAGGGGCAGCAGGACGATGGGGATGTCCTTGTGGCCCGACTGCAGCCGCTCGAGGTAGTCGGGCAGCTGGACGATGCCGCGCATGAGCACGGTGTAGGCCTCGTCGCGATTGCCGATGACATCGTGCATCAGCGCGTCGGCGAGGCGCTCCATCTCCTCGGTGACCATCGCCGCGCCGTACAACTCGACCATGCGCAACGTGCCCTGCACCTGGTGCAGGTAGGTGGCGCAGAAACGCATCTGGCTGACGTCGGTCGGATCCTCGACGTAGGCCTCCAGCGCCTGGCGGGCCTGCTTCAGCGTCTCGTCGAGCTCGCCCTTGACCCAGGTCAGCGTGGTGAAATCGATGTCGTCTTGCAGCCTCATGCCTGGGTCTCTTTCGATTGACGGAGGAAGGCCAGGGTCTGGCGGCCTCCGAAACGCATCAGTTGGGGATGGCTCCAGCCGGTGACTTCACCCGGCCCCAGCACCAGCAGCCCATTGGGCCGCAGCAACCGGGCAAGGCCATCGAGCAGCTCACCGCGTCGCTCGCGAGCGAAATAGATGAGCACGTTCTGACAGTAGATCAGGTCCAGCTGGCGCAACGGCGCACGCGAGGCATGCATCAGGTTGACGCAGGCAAAGCCGACGCGCTTGCGCAGGCGCTCGGCGATGCGGAACTGGTCCTCGCCGTCGGGTTCGATGCCCTCGGCACGGTAGGCGGCCGGAATCTCCTCCAGCCGCGACAGCGGATAGGTCGCCGAGCGCGCCATCGACAGCGCCGACTGGCTGACATCGGTGGCAGTGATGCCGAAACGCCGGTAGCCGCCGTGCTCACCCAGCGCCCGATCGAGCACCAGGGCCAGCGTGTAGGCCTCCTCACCGGTGGAGCAACCCACCGACAGCGCGTGGACGGGCTGGTCGCCGGCCACGTCCTGCGCCCACAGCGGCAGCCACTCCTTGCGGATCAGCTCGAGCGAGGGCAGATGGCGGAAGAAGTGGGTCTCGTGCACGGTGAGGTGGTCGACCAGGGCCGCCCACTCCACCGCGCCGCGGGCGCCATCCAGCAGCTCCTCGTAGTAGCGCGAGTAGTCGGTATGCCCGGTCTCGCGCATCCGCCGGCGCAGGCCGGTAACCAGGAACGGCTTGCGCTCCGGCGGCACGGTGACCCCGGTCCGCGTTTCGAGCAGCCGAACCCAACGGGCGAACTCAAGGTCGTCCATCGGCGGAGGCGGCGTGCTTCCGCGGCTGCTGGATTTGGCGGCCATGCCCATGCTTCGGGTCGCGTTCCTTTAGCTATCCGTTCCGAATCAGCCGGGCAGCTTGAAGTCGGCGACCGAGCGGCGCAGGTCGGCAGCGAGCTGCGCCAGGTTGCCGATCGACTCCGCCGTCTGGCTGGCGCCCATCGAGGTCTGCGAGGTGATCTCCTGAATCACGTTCATGGTGGCGGAGATGTTGGTCGCCGCCGCCGACTGCTGGCGGGCCGCCTCGGAGATGTTCTGAATCAGGTCGGCGAGGTCGTTCGACACCTTTTCGATCTCGCCCAGGGCGAGGCCGGCGTCCTCGGCCAGACGCGCACCCGCGACCACCTCGGCCGTCGTCTGCTCCATCGAGGACACCGCTTCGTTGGTGTCGGCCTGAATGGTCTGGACCAGGGTTTCGATTCGCTTGGTGGCGTTCGAGGCGCGTTCCGCAAGGCGCTGCACTTCGTCGGCCACGACCGCGAATCCGCGGCCCGCTTCACCGGCCGAGGCCGCCTGGATGGCGGCGTTCAGCGCCAGGATGTTGGTCTGCTCGGCGATGTCGTTGATCAGTTCGACGATCGAGCCGATTTCCTGCGAGCTTTCACCCAGTCGCTTGATTCGCTTCGAGGTTTCCTGGATCTGGTCACGGATCGAGTCCATGCCCTGAATCGTCTGCCGCACGACCTCGGCGCCCTTGGCGGCGATCTGCACCGAGCGCTGCGCAACGTCGGCCGACTCGGCGGAGTTCTTCGACACCTCGTCGATGGACACCGCGATCTCGTTGATCGCGGCCGAAGCCGAGGTGATCTGCTGGGCCTGGTGCTCGGCGGCTTCCGCCAGATGCATGGCGGTGGCCTGGGTCTCCTGGGCGGCGGCGGCCACCTGCACGGCGGTCTCGTTGATCGTGGTAACGAGGGATCGCAGCGCCTCGATGGCGAAGTTGATCGAGTCGGCGATCGCGCCTGTGATGTCCTCGGTGACGGTGGCGCGGACGGTCAGGTCGCCTTCGGCCAGCGAGCCCATTTCGTCCAGCAGTCGCAGAATCGCTTCCTGGTTACGCTGGTTCAGCTCCTGGGTGACCTGGAAGCGGCGGGTCTGGTCGCGGTACAGGGTGAACAGCAGGCCGACGATGCCGAGCAGGGTCAGGGCGCCGGCGATCAGGCCGAGCTGGACCGAGGGGAAGGCGCGGCTGCCCGGCAGCCGGGCAAAGGCGGCGTCGAGGTTCTCGGCTGAGCGCAGCAGATCCTCGGAGGACACGAAGATCTCGTCGGAGGCTTCCTTGACCTCGAGCAGCTGGGTGCTGCCGCCCATGATCGCCTCGACGTCACTCTGCACGCCACTGAACACCTCGGCGACCTCTTCGAGGCGCTGGCGGGCGGCGGCGCTGTCAACGCGGCGGATGTTGAGATCGGAAGCGCCGGAGGTCAGCGCGTTGAGGATCTGGCCGTAGAAGCTGGCCTCGCGGGACAGCGCATCGGCGGCCGAGATGGCACCGGCGCCACCCTGCAGGATCTGCGTCACGCGGCGGATCATGCGGTCGGCAAACAGGTTCTGGCGGGCGGCGATGTAGATCTGCTGGCTGGGCGCGCCGGACTCGATCATGGCCTGCACCGCGGCATCCATCTGGGTCTGCATCTGCGGCACCGCGGCGGAGAAGGCCGAGGCAGTGTCGAACAGGTCGAGAATCAGGTCCCGCGCGTCGAGGATGCGCTGCGCATTGGCGCTGATCGGCTGCCAGGTCTGATTGAGGCTGGTCAGCTGCTCGCTTACGCCGGAGACCCCCTCGTAGGCCGGCACGCCGCGCTCGCTGTCGCCCCCCTGCAGCGCGGCGAGATTGCGCCGGACCTGCTCGCGGGTCGCCTGCAGCTCGTCGAACGCGTCGAGGTCACCGTTGCCGGCGCCCTGGGCGAACTTGGCCACCTGCTGCGAGAGCACGCGGATGTCGGAGACGATGGCGCGCGCGTTGGTTTCCTGCGTGTTGTAGCGCGCGGTCAGGAAGAAGTTGGCCAGAAGCACACCCAACCCGACCAGCAGGATGATGACCCAGAGACCATAGGCGCTACGACGCTCGCGCCCTCCGACGGCTGCTGCTGCACTGCTCATTGTCTAACCTCGCCCCAGAAATGAATGATCAGGCCGCCGCGGCCTGTCGGAATTCCGCGGAACGCGCCAGTACGGCCATGTTGAACACGCCGTAGGTCACGCCGCCCACGTTGTAGCCCTGCGTCACGTACTGCTCGTAACGCCCCTGCGCGATCTCACCCGGATCGCAGCGCTGCTCGTCGGTGAAGTGCCGCTGGCCGAGCAGTTCGTCAATCAGGATGGCGACATTGCCACCCGGCTGGCGCACCACCAGCGCACGCTGGCTCTCGTGCAGTACGGTGCGCTCCCCCTCGAGAAACAGCTTGAGGTCGGCCACCGGCAGCAGGGTGCCGCGCACGTTGGCCACCCCAAGCAGCCAGTTCTGGCCGCCCGGCACCGGGGTGACCCCGGGCAGGGTGATGATCTCCATGACCTCGCCGAACATCGAGGCCAGACGGCGGTCGCCGAGCCGGTAGCCGACCCCGCGCCAGAGGCCGGCGGCATCGATCTGCTCGGGCGTGCCCGGCGTGTGGTCGAGGCTGCGGCGCTCGTAATCGGCCAGGATGGCGAACGGCGGAAGCGGCGAATTGCTCATGGACCTACTCGACCCCCTCGGGTAGCAATGCTCGGATCCGGTTGACCAGCTCGCGCTCGCTGGGCGGCTTGACCAGGTAATCCTTGGCGCCCTGACGCAGGCCCCAGACGCGATCGGTTTCCATGTTCTTGGTGCTGACGATGATCACCGGGATGTGCTGGGTGGCGGGGTCACGGGCCAGGGCCCGGGTCGCCTGGAACCCGTTCATGCCGGGCAGGATCACATCCATCAGCACAAGGTCGGGCAGTTGCGCCTTGGCGGTCGCGACGCCGTCCTCCGCGTTGTCGGCGGTGATCACGGTAAAGCCATTGCGCTCCAGCACGTTGCTGAACACGCGGGTATCGGTGGGAGAGTCGTCGACGATCAGGATGGTGGCCATGGGTTCCTTGCCGGTCCGGCTCAACGCTCGACGTGGCGGCGGATCGCCGACAGCAGTTCGTCGCGCGTGAAGGGCTTGGTGAGGTATTCCTCGGAGCCCACGATGCGGCCCTTGGCCTTGTCGAACAGGCCGTCCTTGCTCGAGAGCATGATCACCGGCGTGCCCTTGAACATCTGGTTGTTCTTGATCAGCGCGCAGGTCTGGTAGCCGTCCAGGCGCGGCATCATGATGTCGACGAAGATCACCTGCGGCTGGTGATCGGCGATCTTGGCAAGCGCCTCGAATCCGTCGGTGGCGGTGACCACGTCACAGCCTTCCTTCTTGAGCAGGGTCTCGGCCGTCCGGCGAATGGTCTTCGAATCATCGATGACCATGACCTTGAGCCCGGACAGGCTTCCTGCGCTTCCCGAATCTTCCATCCAGCTTCCCCTACGAGGGTGATCCCGGCTCTGCGCGCAAAAGCGCGCCCGTCCCCGCTATATCCCAGCGTTACCTCTAGCTGTCAAGCGAGCGTTAATGCTTTGCTAGTATAGCCGCGGCCTTTGTCTGCCGGCAGCGGAGCGCCGCGGCGCGTGGCCGGCCAACGACCCGATCAGGACCTTCGAGAGCAACCAAAGGATGGCGCTCAACATCGCGGTGGTGATGGATCCGATCGAGTCGGTGAAGATCGCCAAGGACTCGACCTTCGCCATGCTGCTGGAAGCCCAGCGGCGTGGCCACCGGCTGCTCTACGTCCGTCCCGGCAGTCTCGGGCTCGACCAGGGCACGCCCACGGCCGAGCTGGCCGGGCTTGCCGTGGCCGACGAGGCCGGGAGCCACTTCCGTCGGGACGAATACCGTCGCCAGCCGCTCTCCGAGGCCGACGTGGTGCTGATGCGCCGCGACCCGCCGGTCGACGCCAGCTATCTGCACGAGACGCAGATCCTCAGCCAGGCCCAGACCCTGGGCGTGCGCGTGCTGAACGACCCGACCGGCCTGCGCGACATGAACGAGAAGCTGTTCGCGCTGCACTTTCCGGCGCTCTGCCCGCGCACCCTGGTCAGCCGTGACGCGGTGGCTCTCAGGGCCTTCGTCGCCGAGCATGGCGAGTGCGTGCTCAAGCCGCTGGACGGCATGGGCGGCCGCTCGATCTTCCGGGTCCGTCGCGGCGACCCCAATCTCAACGTGATCCTCGAGACCCTGGCCCAGGGCGGCAGCGAGCTGGTCATGGCCCAGCAGTTCCTGCCGGCCATCAGCGAGGGTGACAAGCGCGTGCTGCTGGTCGACGGCGAACCCGCGCCCTATTGCCTCGCCCGGATCCCGCAGGGCGAGGATTTCCGCGGCAACCTGGCGGTGGGCGGTCGGGGCGAGGCGCGACCGATCTCGGACGCCGACCGGGCCATCGCCGAGGCGGTCGGGCCGACCCTGCGTGCCCGCGGCATGGTCTTCGTCGGCCTCGACGTGATCGGCGACCGGCTGACCGAGGTCAACGTCACCAGCCCGACCTGCATCCGCGAGATCGCCGCCCAGACCGGCTTCAACGTCGCCACCATGCTCTTCGACCACATCGAGGCCGCAACCGGGTGAGTGCCGCGCCGCGCATCACCCCGGGCGACCGCCTGCGCGCCACCGTCCTGTTCTCCCTGCTGGTCCACGCGATGCTGGTCTTCGGCATCGGCTTCGCCGTCGACGATCCGGCGCCGCTGGTCCCGACGCTGGACATCATTCTCACCGAAACCCGCAGCGAGACGCCGCCGGAAAAGGCCGATTTCCTGGCCGCCAGCAGCCAGCAGGGCGGCGGCGAGAGCGAGGAGGCCAAGCGGCCGAGCGAGCCGACCTCGGCCGACGTGCCCAAGGCGACGCCGGGCGTGGCCGCGGTCGAACAACCGGTCGGCGCTCCGGCCCCGCGCGAGGCCTCGACCCAGCCGGTGCTGACCGCCCGCGCCGAACGCCCCGAGGTGGCCCTGAACACCCAGGACCGTCCCGACCTGCCCCTGCCCGACCGCCGGCAGCTGATGGAGCGCTCGCTCGAGATGGCCCGGCTGGCGGCCGAGATCGAACGCCAGAGCCAGGCCTACGCCAAACGGCCGAAGCGCAAGTTCATCTCCGCCAACACCAAGGAATACGAGTACGCCGCCTACATGCGCGCCTGGGTGGCCCGGGTCGAGCGGATCGGCAACCTCAACTACCCGGAAGAGGCCAAGCGGCGGAATGTCCATGGCCAGCTGGTGATGACCGTCGCCGTGCGCCGCGACGGCAGCGTCGAGAGAATCGACATCATCCAGCCATCGGGCTTTCCCGTGCTGGACGACGCAGCCATGCGCACCGTGCGCCTGGCCGAGCCGTTCCCGGCCCTGCCGCAGGCCGGGGAGGGGGTCGACGTGCTGCATATCACCCGCACCTGGCAGTTCCTCGAGGGGGGCGTGCTGCGCAACCGCTGAGCCGGCCGGCTGAACCGTCGCCGCCCTGCCCCGTCAGCGTGGGGGCCGCTGGCCTTACAATGCGGCCATGGACAGCCCCGATTCCCTGGCCAACCACTTCCTGATCGCGCTGCCCGCGCTCGACGACCCGAACTTCTCGCGCGGGGTGACCTTGCTGTGCCAGCACAACGAGGAGGGCGCCATGGGGATCATGATCAATCGCGCCTCCGACTTCACCCTCGGCGACATCCTCGGGCAGATGGACATCCAATGCAGCGACGAGGCCCTGTCGGCTTCGCCGGTCCTGTTCGGCGGCCCGATCCAGCGCGAGCGCGGCTTCGTCCTGCACTCACCCGATCGTGACCAGTGGGACTCCAGCTACCGCATCTCGGGCGAGCTGTGCCTGACGACCTCGCGGGACATCCTGGTCGCGATGGCCGAGGGCAAGGGTCCGCAGCACGCGGTGGTGGCGCTGGGCTACGCCGGATGGAATGCCGGCCAGCTCGAGTCCGAGCTGCAGGAGGATTCCTGGCTGACCGTGCGCGCCGATCTCACCGTGCTCTTCCACACCGGCATCGACCAGCGCTGGATGGCGGCCGCCAAGCTGATCGGCCTCGATCTCTCCCAGCTCGCCCCGTATTCCGGCCACGCATGAGCGGACAGGCTGGTCCGGCGCTCGGCTTCGATGTCGGCAGCCGCTGGATCGGCGTGGCCATCGGCAATCGCCTCACCGGCAGCGCCCGGCCGCTCTGCGTGATCGACCGCGAGCGCGAGGATGTCTGGGCCGTCCTGGCCCGCCTGCTGCACGAATGGCGGCCCTCGTCCCTGGTCGTGGGCGACCCCTTGACCCTCGACGGCGCGGAACAGGAAGCGACCCTGGTCGCCCGCCGCTTTGCCCGTCAGCTGGAGGGCCGCCTCGGCCTGCCGGTCAGCCTGGTCGACGAACGCCACAGCTCCCGCGAGGCCAGCGAGCAGTTCGCCCGGGCACGCAGCCGCGGCGCCGCCCGCCGTCGCGACGCCGCGCAGATCGATGCCCATGCCGCAGCCGCCATCCTGCAGCGCTGGCTGGATGCCGGCGCCCCGTCCAGTCCCCAGGAAGCCCCCACGCCATGACCCACGCCACGCTCCGCCACCTGCTCAGCCTTGCCGACCTCAGTGCCAGCGAGCTCGATCGCCTGCTGCAGCGTGCCCAGTCGCTGCGCGAGCGCGCGCTCGGCGCGCCGCTGCCCGAGGCCCCGCTCGCCGGCAAGACCGTGGTCAACCTGTTCTTCGAGCCCTCGACCCGCACCCGCAGCTCCTTCGAACTGGCCGCCAAGCGGCTCGGCGCCACCGTACTGAACTTCGACATGGCGAACTCGTCCACGCGCAAGGGCGAGACCCTGGCCGACACCCTCTACACGCTGGAGGCCATGGGCGCCGACGTCTTCGTCGTCCGCCACGGCACCGACGGCGTGGTCGCCCAGCTGGCCTCGATCTGCGCGCCGCGTTCCCGGCTGGTCAATGCGGGCGACGGCCGCAGCCATCACCCGACCCAGGGCCTGCTCGACATGCTGACCATCCGCCAGCACAAGGGCCAGGACTTCTCGACCCTGAGCGTCGCCCTGATCGGCGATATCCGCCACTCGCGCGTCGCCCGCTCGGACCTGCGCGCGCTACGCCTGTTGAACACCGGCGAGATCCGCATCGCCGCGCCGGAGTCGCTGCTACCGGAGTCCTCGGTGCAGGAAGGCTGCCGACTCTGCACCAGCGCCGACGAGGCCGTGGAGGGCGCCGACGTGGTGATGACCCTGCGCCTGCAGCGCGAACGCATGGAGGAAGGCCTGGTGACCTCGCTCGAGGCCTATTTCCGCGACTGGGGCATCACCCCCGAGCGCCTCGCCCTCGCCAAGCCCGACGCCATCGTCATGCATCCCGGCCCGATGAACCGCGGCGTGGAGATCGCCGATGCCGTCGCCGACGGCCCGCAGTCGGTGATTCGCGAGCAGGTCAGCAATGGGGTGGCAGTGAGGATGGCGGTGCTTGAAGCGTTGGCTTGAGCCAACGCTTCAGTGATTCGTGATTCGTGATTGGTGATTCGCAAGAGCAGAGTCGCCTCAGTGGGCCGGTGCCCGCTTTGACGAATCACCAATCACGAATCACCGATCACGGCTTCTAACGCGTCTCCATCACCTCGACGCCATCCAGACCCTGCGACAGGGTGTGCGCGTCGCCGCCCTGGGCGAGCTTGATTCGCAGGCGGACCTCGTTGCTGGAGTCGGCGTGGCGCAGGGCGTCCTCGTAGCTGATCTCGCCGGCCTGATACAGCTCGAACAGGGCCTGGTCGAAGGTCTTCATGCCGAGGTTGGTCGACTCCTTCATCACTTCCTTGATCTTGTGCACCTCGCCGTCGCGGATGTAGTCCTGGATCAGCGGCGTGCCGAGCATGATCTCCATCGCGCAGCGGCGGGCCTTGCCATCCGGCGTCGGCACCAGCTGCTGGGCGACGATACCCTTGAGGTTCAGCGACAGGTCCATCAGCAGCTGGCTGCGACGGTCCTCGGGGAAGAAGTTGATGATGCGGTCCAGCGCCTGGTTGGCGTTGTTGGCGTGCAGGGTGCAGAGCACGAGATGGCCGGTTTCGGCGAAGGCGATGGCGTGGTCCATGCCTTCGCGGGTGCGCACCTCGCCGATCATGATCACGTCGGGCGCCTGGCGCAGGGTGTTCTTCAGCGCCGCCTCCCAGCTGTCGGTGTCGATGCCGACCTCGCGCTGGGTGATGATGCAGCCCTCGTGCTTGTGCACGAACTCGATCGGGTCCTCGATGGTGATGATGTGGCCCGAACTGTTCTGGTTCCGGTAGCCGATCATCGCCGCCAGCGAGGTCGACTTACCCGTGCCCGTGGCGCCGACGAAGATGATGATGCCGCGCTTGGTCATCGCCAGCGTCTTGATGATCGGCGGCAGGTTGAGCTCTTCGACGGTGGGGATCTTGGTCTCGATCCGGCGCAGCACCATGCCGACTTGGTTGCGCTGGTAGAAGCAGGACACGCGGAAGCGGCCGACGCCGGAGACGCCGATGGCGAAGTTGCACTCGTGGGTCTTCTCGAACTCCTCGCGCTGGCTCGGCGTCATCACGTTGAGCACCAGGTCGCGGGACTGCTGCGGCGTCAGCGGATTCTGCGTGATCGGCTGCACCCTCCCCGAGACCTTCATCGACGGCGGCACGCCGGCGGTGATGAACAGGTCCGACGCCTTCTTGTGCGCCATCAGTTTCAGGAAGCTGGTGAAGTCGATGCTGCTCATGTCAGAAGCCCGTGATTGGTGATTCGTGATTCGTGATTCGTAAAAGCATGATCGTGCGAGGCCAAGCTCTTACGAATCACGAATCACGAATCACGAATCACCCGCTTGTTCGATCAATCGAACAAGCGCTTGTCCTTGGCGTACTCACGCGCCTGCTGGCGGATGATCTGGCCGCGCTTGACCAGGTCCTGCAGGCACTGGTCGAGGGTCTGCATGCCGTACTGCTGGCCGGTCTGGATGGACGAGTACATCTGCGCCACCTTGTCCTCTCGGATCAGGTTGCGGATGGCGGGGATGGCGACCATGATCTCGTGCGCAGCGATGCGCCCGCCGCCGACCTTCTTCAGCAGCGACTGCGAGATCACCGCGCGCAGCGACTCCGACAGCATCGAGCGGACCATCGGCTTCTCGCCGGCGGGGAACACGTCGATGATGCGGTCGATCGTCTTGGCCGCCGAGCTGGTATGCAGGGTGCCGAACACCAGATGCCCGGTCTCCGCCGCGGTCAGCGCGAGGCGGATGGTCTCGAGGTCACGCAGCTCGCCGACGAGGATGTAGTCGGGATCCTCGCGCAGCGCGGAACGCAGGGCTTCGTTGAAGCCGTGGGTGTCGCGGTGCACCTCGCGCTGGTTGATCAGACACTTGTTCGAGGTGTGCACGAACTCGATCGGATCCTCGACGGTGAGGATGTGGCCATACTCGTTCTTGTTGACGTGGTCGACCATCGCCGCAAGCGTGGTCGACTTGCCCGAGCCGGTCGGGCCGGTGACCAGGATCAGGCCCTGCGGCTGCTCGATCAGCTCCTTGAACACCTTCGGCGCGGCCAGGTCCTCAAGCGAGAGCACCTCGGAGGGAATCGTCCGGAACACCGCGCCGGCGCCGCGATTCTGGTTGAAGGCATTGACGCGGAAGCGGGCGAGCCCGGCGATCTCGAAGCTGAAGTCGCACTCGAGGAACTCCTCGTAGTCGCGCCTTTGCTTGTCCGACATGATGTCGTAGACCAGCGTGTGGACCTGCTTGTGGTCCAGCGCCGGGATGTTGATCCGGCGGACGTCGCCATCGACGCGGATCATCGGCGGCAGGCCGGCCGAGAGATGCAGGTCCGAGGCCTTGTTCTTGACCGAGAAGGCCAACAGCTCAGCGATATCCATGCCCACCCCCAAAAAATGACGAAGGCCTTCACGCCCGCGGATGGCAGGATGCCGTCCGGTGGTTAAGCTGTTGTCGAGTATAGCGCCGAACCACCACCGTCGCGGAAGCAGCGAAAACCCTCCATCCATGAGTTCCAGCGCACAACCCATCGACCGCATCCGGGAGCGTATCTCCCAGGCCGCGGACGGCCGCCAGGTCGACCTGCTCGCTGTCAGCAAGACCCGCAGCGACATCGAGGTCCGGGCGCTTGCCGAGTCCAGCGGGCAGCGCGCCTTTGGCGAGAACTATGTGCAGGAGGCCATGGCCAAGCGCGAGGCGCTGGCCGACCTCGGCCCGGTCTGGCACCTGATCGGCCACCTGCAGAGCAACAAGTGCCGCGAGGCGGCCGAGACCTTCGACTGGATCGATTCCATCGACCGCGCCAAGCTGATCGCTCCGCTGGCGCGCTTCCGGCCGGCCGATCGGGCACCTCTGAACCTGCTGATCCAGGTCAATATCGATGATGAGGACAGCAAGTCCGGCTGCCGCCCCGACCAGATCGAGGCGCTGGCCGCCGCGATCGCTGCCGAATCGCGGCTGAAGCTGCGCGGCCTGATGGCGATCCCGGCCCCCGGCGACCCGGCCTCGCTGCGTCGCGCCTTCGCCGCGATGCGCCAGCTGTTCGAGCGGCTGCGTGCCACGCACCGGGACGCCGACACGCTGTCGATGGGCATGAGCGACGACTTCGAGCTGGCGATCGCCGAGGGCGCCACCCAGGTCCGCATCGGCACGGCGCTGTTCGGGCCGCGCCCCGGCAAGTCCTGAGCAGGACCCGGCGGGCGCTCACCGGCGGTTGCTATGCTTGGGCGATTTACCAGGACCTGCCGCGTATGAGTGAAGCCGCCTCCGCCCTGCCCCGCGATATCCGCATCGCCTTCATCGGCGGCGGCAACATGGCGCGCGCCCTGATCGGCGGGCTGTGCCGGCGCGGCGCCGAGCCCGGGCGGATCCGGGTCGCCGAACCCCAGGCCGCACTCCGCGAGGGGCTCAAGGCCGACTTCGGCGTTGTCGCCACCGCGTCGGGCACCGAGGCGGTGGCCGACGCCGACGTGGTGCTGCTGGCAGTGAAACCGCAGGTGATGCGCGAGGCGCTGGGCGATCTGGCCGCGTCGCTTCCTGACGGCGCCCTGCTGGTTTCGATCGCCGCCGGCCTGACCAGCAGCCAGATCGACCGCTGGGCAGGCGGCGGACGCCGCGTAGTGCGCGCCATGCCGAACACGCCGGCCCTGATCGGCCAGGGCGCCACCGGACTGTTCGCCTCTGCAGCCTGCGACGAGGCCGACCGTGACCGGGCCGAGGCCCTGCTCGGCGCGGTCGGCGCCTGCGCCTGGGTCGAGGAGGAGTCGCAGATGGACGCGGTCACCGCGCTGTCCGGCAGCGGCCCCGCCTATCTGTTCCTGCTTGCCGAGGCGATGCAGGCAGCCGGCGAGCGCGAGGGCCTGCCCGCCGACGTCGCCCGCCGGCTGGCAAGGCAGACCGTGGCCGGCGCCGCGGCCATGCTGGTCGCCGACGAGACCGAGGCGGGTGAACAGCGACGCCGGGTCACCTCGCCGAACGGCACCACCCAGGCGGCGGTCGAGTCGCTGCAGGCCGACGGCTTCGAAGCCCTGGTCGGCCGGGCGATCGCTGCCGCCCGGCGGCGCGGCGCCGAGCTGTCCGCCGCGGCGGAGGGCTGAGCCATGGGCTACGTCGCCAACGCCGGTGCCATCCTCATCCACGTCCTGTTCGGGCTGTTGATCGGCCTCTTCGTGCTGCGCGTGCTGCTGCAGCTGGTGCGGGCAAACTTCTACAACCCGATCTGCCAGTTCTTCTATAAAGCGACCAACCCGGTCCTGATGCCGATGCGCCGCGTGTTCAAGCCCTGGCGAGCGCTGGACACTGCCGGCCTGCTGGTCGCGCTCGTGCTGTGCGCGATCAAGGTCTGGCTTCTGGCGGCGCTGTCCGGCTTCGGGCTGTCGCCCGGAGCGCTGGCGGTGCTGGCGCTTGCCGGCCTGATCGACTTCGTCCTGACCCTGTATTTCTGGCTGATCATCATCCGTATCGTGGCGAGCTTCTTCGCCACCGACAGCTACCATCCGATCATCCCGCCCCTGACCCAGCTCACCGAGCCGGTGCTGGCGCCGCTGCGCCGGGCGCTGCCCGCGCTCGGCCCCTTCGACCTGTCACCCCTGGTCGCGACGCTGGGCATCCTGCTGGCACAGGCGCTGCTGGTGGCACCGCTGACCGACCTGGGCATGGCACTCGCACGAGGCTGAAGACAATGCGCATCCTGCTCACCTGCCTGCTGTTCATCGCTTCCCAAGCCTTCGCCCAGGACAGCCTGACCCGCGATGGCTACACCGTCTATTACAGCGCCATCCCGACCCTCGACCTGACCCCCGAGGTGGCCCGGGGCTACGCCATCACGCGGTCGGAGCAGCGCGCCCTGCTGAACATTTCGATCCGCCGTGATACGGAGGCGGGCAACGTGGCGGTGCGCGCCGCGATCAGCGGCAGCGTGCAGAACGATGCCGGACAGGCGCAGCGCGTCACCGTGCGCGAGATCCGCGAGGGCGATGCCATCTACTACCTCGCCGAGCCACGCATGCGCCCGGGCGACACCCTGCGCTTCGATCTTGTGGTCACCCCCGAGGGCAGCACGCAGCCAATCAGCGTGCGCTTCTCGCGTCCGTTCTTCAGGTGAGCCTGCGCCTGCTGGCGGTGCGCCACGGCCAGGCTTCGTTCTCGGCCGAGGACTACGACCAGCTGTCCGAACTGGGCAGCGCCCAGGCCGAGGCATTGGGCAGCTGGCTGGCCGATCACGAGCCACGCTTCGACCGTGTCCTCTGCGGCCGCCTGCGCCGCCACGCCCAGACCCTCGACGGCATCGCCGCGGCGCTGGGCCGCTCGGGCCACGCGCTGCCACCGACCCGGATCGACCCGCGGCTGGACGAGTTCGACCACCGCCAGCTGGCGGTCGCCTTCGTTCGTGCCTTTCCTCAGCACCCCGTTTCGCTGGGCGCCAAACAGGGACGCTCGCGCGACCTCACCGCTCTGTTGCGCCTTCTGCGCGAGGCGCTGCTCAGCTGGACCCGTGACGAACTGCCCGAGGCCGCGGAGAGCTGGGCCACCTTCCGCCAGCGCACGCGCTCGGTGCTGACCGAGCTGGCCTCGGGCGAGCGGCAGTCGGTGCTGCTGGTGTCCTCGGCCGGGGTGATCGCGCAGCTCGCCGCCGAATCGCTGGAACTGCCTGACCATCGCAGCATCGATCTCAACATGAGCCTGCGCAACAGCGCCCTGTGCGAACTTCATGCCGGAGAGACCGGCATCCAGCTGCGCAGCTGGAACGGCCTGCCGCATCTCGCCGACCGACGGTCGATGTGGACGCACGTGTGACCTCCCGGACCGCCCACGCACCACCACAGGCGCGTTAACTTCTTCCGCCATCGGCGAGCGCCCCGCTGCGGAGCGCCCGTCGCGACGGGGAGACAACGTGAAACCACTTCTGCTGCGCTGCCTGCTGGTCCTGCTCATGGGACTTCTGCCGCTGTCCGCCAGCGAGGCCCAGTCGGTGTTCGGCGACGGCTTCGAAGGAGGCTTCCCGGCCACCGACATCGACGCCGCCCGGCTGCTGAGCCAGGCCACCTTCGGCCCTTCGCCCGCGGCCCTCGACGAGGTGCGCCAGCGCGGTGTCGCAGGCTGGGTCGAGCACCAGCTGGGCCTGCCCCCGACCTTTCACCTGCCGGTGCTGCAGGAAGTCCGCGCCGGCGGCCAGCCGGTCTATCAGAACGTGCGAACCGATGCCTGGTTCCGCCGCGCCCTCTACGCCCCGGACCAGCTGCGCCAGCGCATGGCCTTCGCCCTCTCGCAGATCTTCGTCGTCTCCGACGCCTCGGGTGGCCTCGGCGGGCGCGAGTTCGCCCTGGCCCAGTACTACGACCTGCTGCTCGACCACGCCTTCGGCAACTACCGCGACCTGCTCGAGGCGGTCACCCTGCATCCCACCATGGGCGTCTACCTGTCGATGATGGGCAACCAGAAGCCCGACCCGGCATCGAACATCCGCCCGGACGAGAACTACGCCCGCGAGATCATGCAGCTGTTCTCGATCGGGCTGGTGATGCTGGAGGCCGACGGCAGCGTGCGCGATGGCGACCCGGGCACGCCCGGCATCCAGCCCATCCCGACCTACGACCAGGACGCCATCCGCGGCTTCGCCCATGTGTTCACCGGCTGGAAGTGGCTGGAGTGCGAGGGATCGCGCGAGACCCATCCGTGGGAATGGCAGTACTGCGGGCCGGAACCGGAGACACAGGCCGGCAGCGGCTGGATGAGCCCGATGCGCCCGGTCGAATACCAGCACGACCGCGCCGCCAAGGACCTGCTCTCCTATCAGGGGGTCGGGAGGGGGAGCGTGCTGCGGATCCCCGCCGACGGTGACGCGCGCAGCGATCTCGACGATGCGCTGGACACCCTCGCCATGCATCCGAACGTCGCCCCGTTCATCTCGCGCCAGCTGATCCAGCGCCTGGTCACCAGCAACCCCAGTCCGGCCTACATCGGGCGCATCAGCGCGGTGTTCAACGACGACGGTGCGGGCGGCTACGGCAACCTCGGCGCCGTGCTGCGGGCGATCCTCCTCGATCCAGAGGCCCGCGATCCGGCGGCTGCCGCGCAAGCCGGCTACGGCAAGCTGCGCGAGCCGCTGCTGCGCCGCACCCATCTATGGCGGGCGATGGGCGCCGTCTCACCCAGCGGTCGCTACAACGAGTGGGGCCTGCAGGAACGCTTCGGCCAGGCGCCGCTCGGCGCGCCCTCGGTCTTCAACTTCTACTTTCCCCACCACAGCCCGCCGGGCGAGATCGCCGATGCCGGCCAGGTCGCCCCCGAGTTCCAGATCACGACCGATACCGCGATCGTCGCGATCAGCAATGACCTGGCCGGGCGGGTGTTCTACGCCTACCAGGGCAATCCCTACGCCGAGGACGATGACATGCTGATCGACCTGTCGGCGGACCTGGCGCTGGCCGACCAGCCGGCGCGCCTGGTCGATCGCTACAACCTGCTGTTCATGCATGGGCGGATGCCACCGGCCATGCGCCAGGTGCTGATCGACCACATCGAGGGAATCGGTTCGCAGTACAACGCCAACTGGCGACTCGACCGCGTGCGCGACACGCTCGCCCTGATCCTCACCTCCGCGCAGTACGCGGTACAACGCTAGGAAACCGCCATGAACCGACGCGAATGGCTGAAGTCTTCGCTGCTGGCCGGCGCCGGCGCGGGTTCCCTGCTCGGGCCGCTGGGCCAGCTGCGGCTGATCTCCGGCGCCGCCCAGGCCGCCAACAAGGGCGCAGCGGACTACCGCGCCCTGGTCTGCGTGTTCCTCTACGGCGGCAACGACAGCTTCAACACCATCGTCCCGCGTGATGCCGCCACCCACGCGGTCTACACCGCCTCGCGCGGCGGCAGCCTGGTGATCCCTCGCGCCGATGCGCAGGCCCTGCCGCTGAACCCGCTGGCAGCCCCCGCGGGGGGCGGAGAGTACGGCCTGCATCCCGGCATGCAGGGCCTGCAACAGCTTTTCAATGGCGGGCAGTGCGCGGTGGTGGCCAATGTCGGGCCGCTGACCGTGCCAACCACGCGCAGCCAGTTCCGCAACGGCAGCGTACCGGTGCCGCCGCAGCTGTTCTCGCACAACGACCAGATCGTCATGTGGGAGACCTCCCTGCCCGACTCCACCGAGCGCACCGGCTGGGCCGGCCGCGCAGCCGACCTTTTGAGGTTCGCCAACGCCGAGCAGAGGCTGTCCACCTGCATCTCCCTCAGCGGCGCCAACGGCATGCAGGTGGGCCGCGACGTGCAGCCCTACTTCATGGGCGTGCAGGGCACCGAATCGATCGATTTCATCGAGAACAGCTGGAACGCGCACCGCCTGGCCAGCTTCGAGGCACTCCAGCAGTTGGCCGAGCGGCCGACCGCTCATCGTTTCGAGCGCCAGTACGCGTCGGTCATGCGCCGTGCCCGCGACACCCATGCCCTGCTCTCCGCCGCGCTGGACGCGACCCCGGCACCGGCCACCGCATTCCCGGCCTCGCGCCTCGGCCGGCAGCTCGCGATGGTGGCGCGGATGATCGCCGCCCGCGAACGGATAGGGGTCAGCCGCCAGGTCTTCTTTGTCAGCGACGGCGGCTACGACACGCATGACAACCAGCTCGAGGATCATGCCGCCCTGCTGCCCAACCTGTCGGCCAGTCTGCGCGCCTTCTACGACGCGACGGTGGAACTTGGCGTTGCAAATTCGGTGACCAGCTTTACCGCCAGTGACTTCGGTCGGACGGTCAGCGTCAACGGCGACGGCACCGATCACGGCTGGGGCGGCCACCACTTCGTCATCGGCGGCGGCGTCCAGGGTCGCCGCTTCCTCGGCACCATGCCGAACCTGCAGTCGGACGGCCCGGACGATGCGGCCTGGGGCCAGATCATCCCGACCACCTCGGTCGACCAGTACGCCGGCACCCTCGCCCGCTGGCTCGGCGCCTCCGACACCGAGATCCGCAGCACCGTGGTTCCGAACATCGGTCGGTTTGGCGGCAGCGACCCGTACCTGCCGCTGTTTGCCTGATCCGAACGGTAGCAAGGGGCGCGAAGTTCGCATTCGCCCCGGTCCCGCTGTAGGAGCCAGCTTGCTGGCGATAGTCGCCCCGGATGGGACGATCGCCAGCAAGCTGGCTCCTACATTCGGGTGTTGTGGAAGGTCTTCTTTGCACCCGAACGGCCCCTTCCCGAACCCGAGTCCGGCCGCCGCCTCACAGCGCCTGCGGCAGGCGCGGTCTGAGGGCGAGGTCGATAATCCAGGCGCCAGCAAGGCCGGCAAGGGTGAGGGCCGGCCAGGCCAGTTCGTTCAATGGGGGGACGGCCCATCCGGCCAGCGCCTTGCCGAGGATGGGCGTGGCGCTGCCAAGGCCGGCCAGCAGCATGGCGGTGAGCAGCAGGCCCACCAACCAGGCGTCCAGCGCGCCGCCGGATTCGCGGGCATCGACCCGGGCCTGCATCCGCCGGGCGAAATCCGCCGGCGGCGACGGCGACGGCGCCTGCTGCAGCAGGCGATGGAAATAGGAATGCTGGGGGTCCTGGCCGTGCTCGGCCCCATGAGGATCTCGGAAAGCGTTCATGCGGCCACTCCCATGTCCTGGTTGATGTACCCACGCAGCGCGGCGCGCGCGCGGAACAGATAGTTCTTGACGGTGCCCGGCGGCTGGCCGGTGATCTCGGCGATCTCCGTGATGCTCAGCTCCTCGAGGTGATAGAGGGTGATGAGCGTGCGCTGGATCGGTGAGAGGCGCACGAGCGCCGCCTCGATGCGCTGGCCGAGGTCGGCGCGCATCAGGTCGGCTTCGAGATCGCCGGGGGCGGCGATGTGATCGAGCGGGTCGACCTGGTCATCGCCGTGCTCGGCAATGGCGATCTTTCTGCGCTCCAGATGGCGGCCGGCGACCGAAAAGGCGATCTGGCCAATCCAGGTGGAGAGGCTCGCGTCGTAGCGGAATCCGCCGAGGTAGCGGTGTACGCGAAGAAAGACCTCCTGGCACAGGTCCTCGCAGTCCTGGCGGTTCTGCACCATCCGGTAGACCAGGCTCCAGACCATGCGCTGATGGCGCGTGACCAGACGCTCGAAGGCCTGGGGGCGCCGCGCCAAGACAGCTTCGATGATCGACCGGTCTTCGTCCATTCAGCGTTTGAGCCGGCAACCGCGATTCCGGTTGCATCCCGCCCGTCGGCGCACCCGCGGTCGGGAGCCTGCAACCGAAACCGCACTGGACGTATCTGACTGGCCAAACCCCAACAAGCGAGGCCGCCCCATGCAGTTCGAATTCCTGATCCCGATCGTCTTGTTCATCGCCATCGCAGCGTCGATCAAGTTCGTGATGGAGTACCGCTTCCGCCGCCGGTTGGCGGAAACCCACGCCTCGGAGGATCTGGTCCGTGCCATGCTCGTGGCCGACGAACAGGGTCGCAGGACGGGCGCCCTCAAGTGGGGAATTGTACTGACCCTGGTCGGGTTCGCCTTCGGCTTGATCGACCTGCTCGGCCTCGGCCCTGACGATCCGGCCACCTACGGCTTCCTGATCGGCTCGGCTGGCCTCGGCATGCTGGGTTTCCACTTCTACTCGCGGCAGTCGGGCTAGCTATTCAAGCGCCCTGGATGTCGGCAAGCGGGGCGCGAGGACACGCTGCGGACCGGTCCACCCGGACGGCGCGGCCGCCGCGCTCAGGTGCCGCAAAAGGTCTGCAGGACGCGTTCGGCGGGCTTGGGCGGGCGCATCCAGTCGAGCTGCTCGGGGCCGTCGTCGAAGGGCCGCAGACAGGCGGCCAGCAGATTGTTGAAGGACTGGAAGTCGCCGCCGGTCGCCGCGGCGATCGCGGCCTCGATGCGATGATTACGCGGAATCACCGCTGGGTTGCTCGAGCGCATCCTGCGGGCCGCCGCTTCCGGCGTGGTCCCCTGCGCGGCCAGCCGCTGCCGCCAGCGTGGCAGCCAGGCTTCAAGGACATCGGCGGGCAGCGGGGGCAGCGCCTCGGGCCAATGGGCGCTGTCGAGCAGGTGGGCGAGCTGCCTGAAGGAAAGCGTGTAGTCGAGCTGCTCGCGCTCCAGCGTGGCCAGCAGGTCCTGGATCAGCGCCTGGTCGTCGTCGACAGGCGATTGAAAGCCGAGCTTGAGGCCAATGTGGACCAGCCAGGCTTGCTGGAACTGCCGCGGAAAGTCGTCGATCGGCGCGCGTCCGAGGGCGATGGCGCGTTCCTCGTCGGCGTCGATAAGGGGCAACAGGCATTCGGCCAGCCGGGCCAGGTTCCACTGCGCGATGGCCGGCTGGTTGCTGAAGGCATACCGGCCGCCGCGATCGATCGAGCTGAACACCTTGTTCGACTGGTACTCGTCAAGGAAGGCGCAGGGGCCGTAGTCGATGGTCTCGCCGGAGAGGGCCATATTGTCCGTGTTCATCACCCCGTGGACGAAGCCGATCGAAAGCCAGCGCGCGACGAGGTCGGCCTGGCGGGCGCAGACCCGCTCCAGCAGCGCCAGCGGGGGAATCTCGGCCTGGCGGCAGTCCGGATCGTGGCGATCGATCACCCAGTCGGTCAGCGCGCGCAGCGAGGGCAGGTCCCGGCGGGCGGCAAAGTACTCGAAGGTGCCGACCCGGACATGGCTTCGCGCCACCCTGGCCAGCACCGCGGCCGGCTGGGGTCCGGCCTCGCGCATGACGTGGTCGCCGGTCGCCACAGCGGCCAGGGAGCGCGTGCTCGGCACGCCCAGCGCATGCATGGACTCGGCCACGATCACCTCGCGCAGGACCGGCCCCAGCGCCGCCTTGCCGTCGCCACCGCGCGAGAAAGGCGTCCGCCCGCTGCCCTTGAGCTGCAGCTCGGCCCGGCCTGCGGGCAGCTGCAGGTCGCCCAGCAGCAGGGCCCGTCCGTCGCCGAGCTGTGGCACGAAGTGGCCGAACTGATGCCCGGCATAGGCCGTCGCGTAGCCCTCGCCGTGCGCCGGGGCGCGGGCGCCGCAGAGCAGGTTCGGGTCCGGCTCTGCGGCGGCGGGCCAGCCGCTCTGCTCGGCCAGCGCGGCGTTCCAGTAGAGCATCCGCGGTGCGGGCGCCGGCGCACCGGCCTGGCCGGCGCAGAAGCGACCGCCCAGGGCGGCGTATTCGGGAGGCAGCAGCCAGTTTTCCTCGGAGCTCATCGCCCCAAGGATACGCGCGCCGGCGCGTGGCCTGCGCGAGCCCCGGGCCGCGTGGCACACTGGAATCGTTCTCCGCCTTCCGATGCTGCCGATGAGCCTGCAAGGTGCCCGCTGGCTGGACGAAGTGGTCAAGCTCACCGCGATCCGCGACGTCGAGCTGCTGGAGCTGTCCCTGCTGCACACCCTGCGCGAGTTCCTGGCGCCCGAAGCGCTGTCGCTGTTCCGCCTGGATGCCCAGGGACGTCCGGTTTACGAGATGCGCTGCGGGCGCGAGGGCGCTCCGAGCATCCTTGAGCGGCCGGCCATCGACCCCGAGGTGCTGGCGCTCGCTCGTGACATCGGTCGCGGTGGCGGGGCGTCCTTCCACCACGGGCCGGGACTGGGAGTGTTCGCCGTCTCCGAGATGCGCGGCCTGCCGACCTTCCTCGTGGTGCGCGGCATCGCCGCCGAGGACGTCGCCTCGCTGCGCATGATCCAGGGCTTCCTTCGCTTCTTCGAGAACTACTGCGGTCTGCTCGAATACTCGCAGCGCGACCAGCTGACCGGACTGATGAACCGGAAGACCTTCGACGAGAGCGTCTACAAGCTGTTCGCCGCAAGTCCGCAAGCACTGGCCGAGCCGGGTCCGGTGGCCGAAGAGCGCCGCGGCGGCGGGCATACCGGCGAGCACTGGATGGCCATGGTCGACATCGACCACTTCAAGCGTATCAATGACAGCCATGGACACCTCTATGGTGACGAGGTGCTGCTGCTTGTGGCCCAGCTGATGAAATGCCAGTTCCGCAAGACCGACATGCTGTTCCGCTTCGGCGGCGAGGAGTTCGTCATCATCGCAAGACGCCTCGAGCGCGGCGCCGCGCTGAATCTCTTCGAGCGCCTGCGCAGCGCCATCGCCGCCCAGCGATTCCCGCAGATACGCCAGGTCACGGCGAGCCTCGGTCTGACCCGGGTGGTTCGCGGCACGCCCATCCCGGTGCTGTTGGACCGTGCCGACAAGGCGCTCTACTTCGCCAAGCAGAACGGTCGCGACCGCGTCGCGGTGTACGAGGACCTGCTGGATGAGGGCAAGGTGGCCGAGGCGCAGATCGAGACGGGCAGCGTGGATCTGTTCTGAGCCAGGCTTCCGTTGGCTGCTGAGGAATGGCCGGTCCGGGCGCAAAGAAGACCTTCCACAACGCCCGAATGTAGGAGCCAGCTTGCTGGCGATCGTCCCATCCGGGGCGCCTATCGCCAGCAAGCTGGCTCCTACAGCGGGACCGGGGCGAATGCGAACTTCGCGCCCGAATCGTCCGTCCGATCTCGCGACGGCTACAGGCCCAGCACCAGATCCTCGGCCTCGACCCGGTCGACGCGGATGCGGTTGGCGAACAGGGAAAAAGCGAGCATGCCGGCCAGGCCATTGGTTCGCTTGAGCCAGTGCGGCAGGTAGAGCGGCTCGGCGATGACGCCCTGCTCGAACATCGGCTCGAGGGTGAACACGTCATGCAGGGCCATCTTGCCGGCGAAAAGCAGGTGCGTGAGGTTGAGCCGGCGGTTCTTCAGCGCCCAGCGAAAGAAAGTGTGGATGCTGAGCAGGCCATGCAGGTAGACGGTGTCCTTGGTGAATGCGGTGCCTCCCGTAACCGGGCTGCCGCGGAACACCCGCATCGCCGATGTGAAACTCTCGATCTCGTTCTGGCCGGCGGCGCGGAACAGCTTGAAGACCTCAATGAAGTCGGCCCCGTCCAGGGCCCGGTCGATGGCGATGATGCGCAGCGAGATGCGCTTGAGCCGCTGGATGTCGATGGCGCCGGTGATCAGTTCGGCAAAGGTCGCCAGACCCTCCTGGGTGGCGGTGATCCGCGGCGGCGCGCGGCCGAGGCTCTTGAGGTAGGGCTGCTCACGGCCGTTGAGGGCGGTCAGCGAGTGGACGAAGGCCTCGTGCTCGAGCAGCTGCTGGCGGTCGTACTCGGTGAAACCGGTCGAGGCGCGCAGGCGGATACGCGTGGCGCCGGCCGCTGCCTTCGGCGTCAAGTCCGGGTCGATCAGCACCTGCACCTTGTGGTGGACGAAGAAGTTGTCCAGCGTGTGCTGCAGTTCCTGCTGCATGATCGAGGCCGAGAGCACGTAGTCGGCCTCGTTGATGAAATCGCCGGCGTCGACCTCCTCGGCAAGACCGACGAAATGCCGCGCGGCGTCGAGGTTCGACAGGTCACTGCCGGGCAGGCGGTCACCCGGGCGGCCGAACAGGCGCATCGAGTGCCAGAACATGTCCGGCTTGCCCATCGACTGCAGCAGGTCGGCGGTGACCTGATAGCTGATCACGGTGCGGCGCAGGTATTCGCCCAGGGGGTGCCCGGGATCGGCGGCGTCATGGATCGCGCCGAGCTCTTCGTGGACGGCGCTGAAATCACGTCGCGGATACTCGACGTGGGGCAGCTCGGGCTGGCCCGCGTGCCAGCGTTCAAGGAAGCGGTCGCGGACCCGGGCCGGCCAGCTGACGTCGGTCATCAGCTTGATCGGTCTGACCGCCTCGCAGAGCCGGGCGTCGAGCGCGGCATGGTGTTCGACATGGGCGTCCATCGCCAGCCTCCGCGCCCGGTCGGGGCGCGCCTTGACCGATGATGCGCCAATCCGACCTTGCAGCGAATGGTCCCTTCGGCCACCCCGCCAGGGGCGGGAGACTCAGTGCTGCCCGTACTTGTCGTCGAGCCGCTTGTGCAGGGCGCGGGTCTGCACGCGATCGCCCTGCCGTTTAGCGCGCTGCGCGGCCTGGGCCTGGCCGGCCTCGGCCAGCTCGCCGTGCAGCTTGAAGTACTGGGCAAGGCGCCCGGCATCCAGCGCCCCCGACTCCAGCGCCGCGCGCACCGCGCAGCCGGGTTCGCGGTCGTGGCGGCAGTCGCGGAAGCGGCATTCGCCTGCGAGCTTTTCGATGTCCTCGAAACCACCCTCGGCGAGGTCCTCGTCGCCGGTCAGCTTCAGCTCGCGCATGCCGGGGGTATCGACCAGGCAGGCGCCGCCGGGCAGCGGGATCAGCGCCCGGTGCGTGGTGGTGTGGCGGCCGCGAGAGTCGGTCTCGCGCACCGCGCCGGTCTTCTGCCGCTCGATACCGAGCAGGGCATTGGTCAGGGTCGACTTGCCGGCACCCGAGCTGCCGACCAGCACCAGCGTGCGGCCTGGCAGGGTCCACTTCTCAAGCGATTCCCGCGAAGCCAGCTCGCGGGCGTTCAGGGCGACGATGGCGATGCCCTGCCCCTCGATTGCGGAGAGCTCAGCCAGCCGGGACTCGAGGTCGGCGCAGAGATCGCGTTTGGTGAGCACCACCACCGGCTCGCTGCCGCTGGCCCGCACCAGCATGACGTAGCGCTCCAGCCGACGCGGGCTGAAGTCACCGTCGAGGCCGCAGACCACCAGAACGGTGTCGACGTTGGCAGCGATCAGCTGGCGCTGATAGTGCTCACCGGCAGCGCCGCGCGAGAGCAAGGCGCTGCGCGGCAGCAGCTGCAGGATCTGGTCATGCACGGGATCGAGCAGGACCCAGTCACCGACCGCGGCGCGCGCCTCGGGATCGATGTTGCGCCGCGTCCAGGCCGAGGGCGACCCGACCGCAAAGTCATCCCCGCCCTCGGTGACCCGGTAGCCCGACCGGTGCTGCTCGACCACCCGTGCCAGCCGACCCTCCGGCCGCTGCCGGTCGAGCCACTCTGCGGCAGGCAGGTCATCGCGCCAGCCATAGCGACGGAGGGGATGGGACGATACGGGGCGGGCTTCCATGGCGGCAGAGTGTGGGGCCGGCCACCGCCGCGCGCCAGCCTTGCCGCGTTCACCGGACGGCGACCGCCGTGCCCTACCCTCTTCTCTGCTCAAGCGGAGGCCCGCCATGCGCGCCAGACTGGAAAGAACGCTTCTATGGGTGGCCGGGCTCGGCTTCGTAGGCTTCGGGCTCGCCTTCCTGGTCGCACCGCTGCGCACCCTGGCCGAGGCCGGCATCGAGATCGAGGGCGCGCTGGCGGCCGTGGAGCTGCGCGCGTTCTACGGCGGCCTGGAGCTGGGCCTCGGCAGCTTGCTGCTGGCCGCGGCGCTGCGCGAGGAGTACAGACGCGCCGGCCTCTGGCTGTGCCTGGCCTCCTATGGCGCGATCGGTCTCACCCGCGCCGCGGGCATGTGGGTGGAGGGGGTGAGCACGCCGTTCCTGTGGTTCGCCGTCGCGGTGGAGATCGGCCTCGGGGCCGGCGCCGCCCTCGCCCTGCGTTCGAACCAGGCCATGCGCTGAGCCCTGCGCTGCATGGCAGCATGAGCAGCGCTCATGAGCAGAGGCCGGGCATGCCCGTTTTTCGCCACAAATTGCCCGGCGCAGGGGGCAAATCTGCGGTAGTCTCCGCCTTCACGCACCGTCTACCCCCGCCGCCATGTCGCACCGCACCATCCCGACCAGCCAGCGCCTGCTGGACGTCCGCTACGAGATCCGCGGCGAGCTGGCCCGACGGGCCCGCGACCTCGAGGCCCAGGGTCGGAGGCTGATCAAGCTCAACATCGGCAATCCGGGCGCCTTCGGCTTCCGTGCGCCGGCGCATCTGCAGGCTGCGATCACCGAGCACCTCGAGGCGTCCGACCCGTACTGCCACCAGCAGGGGCTGGAGGAGTCCCGCCTTGCCGTGGCCTCGCAGCACATTCGTCGCGGAGCGCAGGGGGTGAGCCCGCAGCGGGTATTCATCGGCAACGGGGTCAGCGAGCTGATCGACCTGTCCCTGCGCGCCCTGCTCAATCCCGGCGACGAGGTGCTGCTGCCGAGCCCCGACTATCCGCTATGGAGCGCGGCCACGATCCTCAACGGCGGCACGCCGGTCTACTACGACTGCCTGCCGGAGAACGGCTTCCAGGCGGACCCGGCGCAGATCGAGGCTTCGATCACGCCGCACACCCGCGCCCTGGTCCTGATCAATCCGAACAACCCCTCCGGCGCGAGCTACTCGCGCGAGCTGCTGGGTCAGCTGGTCGAGATCGCCCGGCACCACCGCCTGCTGCTGCTGGCCGACGAGATCTACGACGGCATCGTCTACGACGGCGCCGCCTTCGAGCCGATCGCCCCGCTGGCTGGCGATCATCCCTGCCTGAGCTTCGGCGGCCTGTCCAAGGTGCACCGCGCCTGCGGCTACCGGGTCGGCTGGGGCGTGCTCTCCGGGGATCCGGCCCGCGCCGCGGAGTACCAGCACGCGCTCGACCTGCTCGGCGCCCTGCGCCTGTGCGCCAACGTGCCCGGCCAGTGGGCGATCCCGGCAGCGCTGAACGGGCCGGACACCATCGGCACGCTGACCGCCCCCGGCGGACGGCTGTATGAATCCCGGCGTGCGGTCATCGAGGCCTGCGAGCGATCAGCCTTCCTCTCGCTGGTCGCGCCGGCCGGCGCGCTGTACGCCTTCCCCGGCGTCGACGTGGACAAGGTCCCGGGCTTCGATGACCATCGCTTCGCACTCGACCTGCTGGAATCCGAAGGCGTGCTTATCGTGCCGGGATCGAGTTTCAATGTGCCCTATCGCCACCACTTCCGCGTCACCCTGCTGCCCGAGGCCGAACAGGTGCGCGAGGTCTTCGCCCGCATCGAGCGGGCCCTGTCGCGCTGGGCGCCGGCCGACAGCAGCCGCCATGTGGCCTAGGCTGCTGGTCCTGATGGCCATGCTGGGTACGATCGGCGGCCAGGCCCAGGCCCGCGAGCCGCTGCGCTACCTGGCGCTCGGCGATTCCTACACCATCGGCGAGGCGGTCGAGGAAGGCGGTCGGTGGCCGGTGCAGCTGGTCGCCCGGCTCGGTCGTGACGGCATCGCGGTCTCCGAACCGAGGATCATCGCCCGCACCGGCTGGACCACCGACGAGCTGAGCGCCGCCATGGATGCCGCCGAGCCGCTCGGCGAGTGGGACTTCGTGACCCTGCTGATCGGCGTCAACAACCAGTACCGCGGGCGCAGCATCGAGACCTACCGCGAGGAGTTCCGCGGCCTGCTCCGACGCGCGATCGAACTGGCCCGCAGCCGCCCCGAGCGGGTCATGGTGCTGGCGATACCTGACTGGGGGGTGACCCCGTTCGCCGCGGATCGCGACCGGGCGAAGATCGCCGCCGAACTCGACGCGTACAATGCAGCCGCAGCGGAGATCAGCCGCGAGCACGGCGTCGCCTTCGTCGACACCGCGCCGATCAGTCGGGCGCGGGGTGCCGAAGCGGAGATGGTGGCCAGCGACGGCCTGCATCCCTCCGCCGCGCTCTACGCGCTCTGGGCCGAGGCCGCCCACCCGGTAGCCCGGGACCTGCTCTCGCGCTGAACCCATCGTTTCAACCAGGAGTCACCCATGAGCCTTGATCCTGCGCTGCACCAGCGCATCGAATCGCTGCTTTCCAGCCACGATGTCGTGCTGTTCATGAAGGGGTCGCCGCAGGCGCCGCGCTGCGGCTTCTCGGCCAAGGCCGCCGGCATCCTCGATGGCATGGTCTCCGGCTACCACACCGTCGACGTGCTCGCCGACCCGGAGATCCGCGAAGGCATCAAGGTCTACGGCAGCTGGCCGACGATCCCGCAGCTCTACGTCAAGGGCGAGCTGGTGGGCGGGTCGGACATCATCGAGTCGATGCTCAACGACGGCCAACTGCACCAGCTCTTCGGGCTGCCTGCGCCGGACCGCACGCCGCCGAAACTAGGCATCAGCGAGCGCGCCATCGAGGCCATTCAGAACGCGATGGACGACACCGAGGAAGGCATCGGGCTGCATCTGTCGGTCGACCCCCGCTTCAACGCGCAGTTCCAGCTGAAGCCGATCGAGGGCCACGAGATCGTCGCCCTGGCCGGGCCGATCAAGGTCTACCTGGACCTCGCCAGCGCGCCCCGCGCCCAGGGCATCGAGATCGACTGGGTCGACGGGCCGCGCGGCTCGGGCCTGTCGATCCACAACCCGAACGCACCGCCGCCGGTCGGCAGCATTGGCGTCGCCGACATGGACCGCCAGGCCCGGGCCGGCGAACTGACCGTGATCGACGTGCGCAACCCAGGCGAGCGCGCCGCGGCCAGCCTGCCCTTCCCCCACGAGGTGCTCGACGAGGACAGCCACGACCGCCTCGCCGCCCTGCCCAAGGACCGACCTCTGGCCTTCCTCTGCCATCACGGCATGTCCTCTCGGGGCGCCGCCGAACACTTCCGCCAGCTGGGCTTCACCCGGGTGCTCAATGTCGAAGGCGGTATCGACCGCTACGCCCAGGACGTCGACAGCAGCGTTCCGCGCTACTGAGTCCCGCCTTCCCGGGGGATCGGCCGCACATGACAAAGCTTGGGGGTTGCGTTAGCTTGTGGGCGTAGCTACATGATTCTTGTGTGATTTGCAACATTGCCCCGCCGGCACGAAGGTCGCTCAAGACGGCCGCTGTGCGGCGGGACACCGACAGGGAGGACAGGGCATGCGGATCCTGATGGTGATCGCGGCCACCACCTTGCTGGCCGCCTGTGGCGGTCAGGAAGGTGCTGCCGTATCTGCCTGCAAGGCAGAGATCGCAAGCAAGCTGGAGGGCCAGAACTTCGCCCTCGACGAGGCCGACATGGCGTCCAAGGCCACCGTCGAGACCGACGGCATCCTGCGCATCCAGTCCGGCATCACCTTCGACCCCGGTCTGCCCAAGGAGGTCAAGCAGACCTTCGACTGCAAGGTGCGCATCCGCGACGGCGAGGCCGAGGTCATCTCGCTGCAGTTCATCTGGTGACCCCCGCGGCCCGGGCCGCACCAGTCCCCGACTGCCTTATTCGTCGAAGCGCAGATGGCGCACCGACTTGCCATGGCGGCGGATGAGCCTGAGCGCCTCGATGCCGATCTGGATGTGTGATTCCACGTACTGCTCGGACACCTTCTTGTCGCTGGCCTCGGTCTTGACGCCCTCCGGCACCATCGGCTGATCGGAGACCAGCAGCAGGGCCCCGGCCGGCAGCTTGTTGGCGAAGCCGGCGGCGAACACGGTGGCGGTCTCCATGTCGATCGCCATGCAGCGCGTCTTGCGCAGGTATTCCTTGAAGGTGTCGTCGTGCTCCCAGACCCGGCGGTTGGTGGTGTAGACGGTGCCGGTCCAGTAGTCGTGCTCGAGGTCGCGGATCATCGTCGATACCGCACGCTGCAGCTGGAAGGCCGGAAGCGCCGGGACCTCGGGCGGCAGGTAGTCGTTCGACGTACCCTCGCCACGGATTGCGGCAATCGGCAGGACCAGATCGCCGAGCTGGTTCTTGCGCTTGAGTCCGCCGCACTTGCCGAGGAACAGGACGGCCTTGGTATCGATGGCCGTCAGCAGGTCCATCACCGTCGCCGCGTTGGCGCTGCCCATGCCGAAGTTGATCATGGTGATGCCATCGGACGTGGCACTGGGCATCGGCTTGTCGCGGCCGACGATCTCGGCGCCGATCTGCCGGGCAAAGATTTCCAGATAGCCACCGAAATTCGTCAGCAGCACGTGCTGGCCGAAGTCTTCGAGCGCCACGCCGGTATAGCGCGGCAGCCAGTTCTTTACGATCTCGTCTTTGGTCTTCATCCGTGCATTCTGGCGCGAGCGCCCGCTGACCGGCAATCGCCCCGCCCGGCGTGGCGGCGCGTGTAGAGTAGGCGATGGCCCGAGCAGGGGAGCACGGTGGCCACCCGCGCGCCTTCCACCATTCGCGAGCACCGCCACGACAGCCCGCTCGGCAGCTGGCGGGTGGCGCTGTGTGAGCCCTCGCCGGCACTGGCCCCACTGGTTGCGGCGCTGTGGTTCGGCGAGGGCGCGGTGAGCTACCAGCGCGACCGCATCCTGCCCAACGGGCAGAGCTTCCTGCTGATCAACCTCGGTCCGCCGCAGTATCTGGTCGACGAGGCAGGACAGCGCCGCCCGTTCACGGACATCTGGTACTCGGCCCAGCGGCAGACCCCGATCGACACCGAAGCGCCCCACGGCCAGCGACTGCTCGGCGTGGCCCTGCACCCGGGCGCCACCCATGCCCTGTTCGGCCTGCCGGCGCATGAGCTGAGCGGCCGGATACTGGCCCTCGACGACCTGCTTGGAGACCGCGTCCATGCGCTGCGCCAGCGCCTGCTTGACCTGCCCGACGACGCCTCGCGATTCGCCCTGGTCGAGCGCTGGCTGCAGTCGCAGCCGGGCACGGCGCTGCCGCCGCACTTGGGCGAGGCGCTGCGACGCATCCGGCGCAGCCAGGGTCAGCTCGAGGTGGCGCGTCTGGCCGGAGAACTCGGGCTCAGCCGCCAGCGATTGGGCGGCCTGTTCAAGGAGCACGTTGGCCTGCCAGCCAAGACCCTGTCCCGCCTGCAACGCTTCCACGGAGCACTGGCCCTGCTGCAAGGCCGCGAGCGCGTGCCCTGGGTCGAGCTGGCGGCGCACTGCGGCTACTACGACCAATCCCACCTGATCCGCGATTTCCGTGCGTTCTCCGGCTATGCACCGGGCGAGTTCCTGCGCCGCGCCAGACCCGACGGCGGCAGCGTCGTCGTCGCCTGACATTTTTCCAAGACCCCGCCGCGGCGCGGCGGCATGCTTCTCCGCACACTTGAGCAAGAGGACACCGCCATGCCCGAACTCAATCTCTGGGCCGTACTGGTCGCCGCGCTCGCCAGCTTCCTCCTCGGCGGACTGTGGTACTCCCCACTGCTGTTCGCCAAGGCCTGGCAGCGCGAGGCCGGCCTCAGCGACGAACAGCTGCAGAGCGCCAACATGGGCATGATTTTCGGCCTGGCCTTCGTGCTCTGCCTGATCGCCAGCTTTGTCTTTGCCCTGTTCCTCGGCCCGCGGCCGCCGCTGGCGCTTGGCCTCGGCGCCGGCTTTGCCGCCGGACTGTGCTGGGTCAGCGCCAGCTTCGGCGTGAACTACCTGTTCGAGCGCAAGAGCCTGAAGCTGTTCCTGATCAACGGCGGCTACCACACCCTCCAGTTCACCCTGATCGGCCTGGTCCTCGCCCTGTGGCCGGCGGCGCCGGCGGCCAGCTGAGGTATCACCATGAAGATCACCCTCAAGGCCGAGCAGGCCTACGATGAAGCCAGCGCCCAGCGCGAAACCGGAAAATCGCTGGGTGAGTGGTTCGGCGTCCTCGACGCCGCCGGCGGCCCCGCCAAGGGTCGGCGCGAACTGGGCCAATTGCTGCTGGTCACGCACAAGCTGCCGCCGTGGTGGGCTTCGACCATCCTCGGTCTGTACGAGGCCGCGCATGGCCAGATGGAGAGGGACGGTCGCCTCAAGGGCTACTCCATCTGCTCCACCAAGAGCGTCAAGGCCACGCCGGCCGAGTGCTACGCGATGTTCGAAACCGCAGAGCAGCTGGATCGCTGGCTGGGGCCGAAGCACGAACTGTCCCTGGAGGAGGGAGGCCTGCTGCGGAACGGCGACGGCAATCGCGCCACGTTTCGCAAGATCAATCCCGGCAAGTCGATCCGCATGCTCTGGCAGCAGCCCGGGGCCGGCGAGGACACGCCGGTGGAAATCAAGTTCGCCCCAGCCGGCGCCAAGACCACGGTGATGGTCACCCACGAACGCCTGCAGACCCGCGAGGAGGCCGATGGCCTGCGCGCAGCCTGGGGCAGCGCGTTGGAGCGGCTGAAGGCGCTGGTCGAGGGCTAATCAGGGCGCGAAAAGCAGACCTTCCGCAGGACCCGCCTGTAGGAGCCAGCTTGCTGGCGATCATCCCATCCGGGGCGCCTATCGCCAGCAAGCTGGCTCCTACACACGCAACGGCGCTGCCAGGTCCGGTTTGCTCCGCAAAGCAGACCTTGCCGCAGTCAAATTGTGGGAGCGCCCTTGGGCGCGACCGCGGCGCTACGCATTCACCACCGACCGCGGCCAGAGCGGATTTCCGCGGTCGCGCCCAAGGGCGCTCCCACAGTCGGGCTTTGTTGGGCGTGAGCGAAGCCCCATAGGGTGCGTCTTGGACGCACCGACACGGGCGTTCGGACGGTACGCCCGGTGCGGCCAGCCGCACCCTATGAGTGTCTTCTTTGCGCCCGAACCACGCATCCGCCGCTGCCGGCGGGAACGGGCACGCCCTGCAGGCCGCATTCACGCTGGCCTCACCCGTGAAGGTTCAATCTTCACACACGTGAAAACCGCCATGGAGCGAGCCATGTCCAGCCTTGAAGATTCCGCCGGCCTCATCCTCATCATCGAGGACAACCGCAACATCTCCGAAATGGTCGGCGAGTACCTCGAACGTCGCCACTACGGCGTCGACTACGCCCAGGACGGGCTCGACGGCCTGCGCCTGGCCACCGAGAACAGCTACGACGTCATCATCCTCGACCTGATGTTGCCGCGCCTGGATGGTCTTGAGGTCTGTCGCCGCCTGCGCCAGGAGGCGAAGAAGGCGACGCCTGTGCTGATGCTCACCGCCCGAGACACCCTGGACGACAAGGTCCGCGGGCTGGAGGCCGGAGGCGATGACTACCTGGTCAAGCCCTTCGCCATCCAGGAACTGGAAGCCCGGATCCGCGCGCTGATCCGCCGCGAGCGCCGCCAGGTCAGCACCGAGGTGCTGAAGGTCGGCGACCTGGTGCTGGACACCGCCACCCTGCACGTGACCCGCGCCGGGCGCGAGGTGCAGCTCTCGCCGATCGGTCTGAAGCTGCTCACCATCCTGATGCGCGAATCGCCGCGGGTGGTCAGTCGGCGCGACATCGAGCGCGAGATCTGGGGCGACTCCCTGCCCGACTCGGACACCCTGCGCAGCCACCTGTACAACCTGCGCAAGGCGATCGACAAGCCGTTCGAGAAGCAGCTGCTGCACACCATCCATAGCGCCGGCTACCGTCTGGCCGACCTCGACACCGAGCAGAGCCGGAAGTCCGCATGACGGGCGCCGCCCCGGCCCCGCCGCCCGGCGGGGTCAGCGGGATCAGGCGGAAGATCTGGGTCGCCTTCATCCTGCAGGTGGCGGCGATCAGCTTCGCCACCGTGCTCGGGGTGTACGGCGCCTCGGCCGTTCTCAAGGACGTGCTCATCCAGCGCGCCCTGATCGATGAGGCGGGACATTTCTGGGACCGCCTCGCCCTGGATGCCAACGCATCCGTTCCCGACACCTACAACATGCGCGGCTACCTCGTCCCGCCCGGAGAGGAGAAGGAGCGCCTGCCCGAGCACCTGCAGGACCTCGACATCGGCTACCACAATCTGCCGCATGCCCTCGGCGGCGCCCTGGTGCTGGTCGAGAGCGGCCCCGGGGGTCGTCTGTTCCTGGAGTTCAAGCAGGAGCAGGTCGCCAAGCTGGCCTTCTACTTCGGATTCGTTCCCCTCGCCATCGTGCTGGTGGTGATCTACGTCATCGCCTGGTTCACCTATCGACTTTCCAAGCGGGCGGTCTCGCCGATCATCTGGCTGGCCTCCGAGGTCAGTCGCTGGGACCCGAAGTCGCCGAACAGCGCGGCGCTTTCGCCGGAGTCGCTGCCGCTGGACGTCGAGGGCGAGGTCGCCGTGCTGGCCAATGCCCTGCACGAACTCGGCGAGCGGGTCGGCCAGTTCGTCGAGCGCGAACGCAATTTCACCCGCGATGCCAGTCATGAACTGCGCACGCCCCTGACCGTCATCCAGATGGCCTGCGACCTGCTGCTGGCGGATTGCCACCTTGACGAGCCGACCGCTCGCTCCGTCACCCGGATCAAGGGGGCCACTCGTGATATGGCGGCCCTCATCGAGGCCTTCCTGATTCTTGCCCGCGAGGGCGACACGGGGCTTCCGGAGGAGGACTTCGTCGCCAATGACGTGGCCGCGGAAGAGGTCGAGAAGATCCGCCCGCTGCTGGCCGACAAGCCGGTGGAACTGGATGTACGACACGAAGCCATTTTCGCCCTGCACGGCTCGTCGCGGGCGCTCGGCGTGATCATCGCGAACCTAGTACGCAATGCCTGTCTCTACACCGAGGAAGGCCATGTCTGGGTCATCGTGTCGCCTGACCGGATCGTGGTCGAAGATACCGGGCCGGGGATGAGCAGGGAGGAACTGGAGCGCATCTTCGAGCCGTTCTTCCGCGGCGGCGAGCGCAAGCGCGACGGGCATGGCATCGGCCTGTCGATCGTCCGGCGCCTTTCGACGCGATTCGGCTGGCCGGTGCATCTGGAGAGCACTCCCGGCCAGGGTACGCGTGCGATCATCGAGTTCCCCAAGACACGACTGCTGGAGGAATGATGCGCGCTGCCGCCTGCCTGCTCCTGGCCCTGGGATTCGGGGCCAGCGCCGCCGAGCCGCCGATCGCCATCGCCATCCATGGCGGCGCTGGCACCATGAGCCGCGAAGCGCTCGACCCCGAGCGCGAGAAGGCGATCCGCGCCGACCTTGACCGTGCCCTCGACGCCGGTCACGCCCTGCTGCGCGAAGGCCGGCCAGCGCTGGAGGCGGTGATCGCCGCCGTGGTCGTGCTGGAGGACTCACCGCACTTCAACGCCGGCAAGGGCGCGGTATTCACCCACGAAGGCATCAACGAGCTGGATGCTGCCCTGATGGACGGCGCCACCCGCCGGGCCGGCGCGGTGGCCGGGGTGCGCACGGTTCGCAACCCGATCCGCCTGGCTGCCGCAGTGATGAAGCAATCGCGCCACGTCATGCTGACCGGCAGCGGCGCCGAGGCCTTCGCGGCCAGCGTCGGCCTCGAGCCCGTGGAGCCGTCCTACTTCCGCACCGAGTTCCGCTGGCAGCAGCTGCAGGAGGCCAAGGCCAAGGAAGCGGCCGGCACGGCCGTGACGCTGCCCGCCAGCGCCTATTTCGGCACCGTGGGCGCCGTGGCGCTGGACCGCGACGGCAAGGTCGCGGCGGCCACCTCGACCGGCGGTATGACCAACAAGCGCTGGGGCCGGGTCGGCGATGCGCCGATCATCGGCGCCGGCACCTGGGCCGACGAGGGCTGCGCGGTGTCGGCCACCGGCTGGGGCGAGTTCTTCATCCGCCTCAACGTCGCCAGCGACATCTGCGCCCGGGTCCACTATCGCGGCGATGCGCTGGGCGATGCGGCGGCGCACGTGATCATGACCCGCGTGCCCGAGCTGGGCGGCGACGGCGGCGTCATCGCCATCGATAGCCGGGGCAACATCGCCCTGCCCTTCAACACCCAGGGGATGTACCGCGGCTGGGTCCATGCCGACGGCAGCCGGGGCACGGCGATCTTCCGGGATCCATGATGGCCCTACCGGCTGTTTCGCGGCCGGGCGGGCGCCTGCGACAGGTATCGCACCGGCCCACTCACGCCTTCCCGGCGAACAGCGGTGGCAGTCGTTTTCGATCTCTGCCAGTCTTGCCAGCTTGAACGAACCCCGAACGAACCATCCCGTATCGCGGCCACATGCGCTATCATCCGCGCCCGCGATTTCATCCTTTCATCCGAATAAAGGGATATAGCCAGCGATGAGCAATTTCCTGTTCACCTCCGAATCGGTCTCCGAAGGCCATCCGGACAAGGTCGCCGACCAGATTTCCGACGCCGTGCTGGACGCCATCCTGGCCCAGGACGGCCGCGCCCGCGTGGCCTGCGAGACCCTGGTCAAGACCGGCGTGGCGATCGTCGCGGGCGAGGTCACCACCAGCGCCTGGGTCGACCTCGAGTCGCTGACCCGCAAGGTGATCCTCGACATCGGGTACAACAGTTCGAACGTCGGCTTCGACGGCGAGACCTGCGGCGTGCTGAACCTGATCGGCAAGCAGTCGCCGGACATCAACCAGGGCGTCGACCGCAAGAAGCCCGAGGAGCAGGGCGCCGGTGACCAGGGCCTGATGTTCGGCTATGCGACCAACGAGACCAAGGAGTTCATGCCGGCGGCGATCTACTACTCGCACCGCCTGGTCGAGCGCCAGGCCAAGGTGCGCAAGCAGAAGAAGTCGCCGCTGCCCTGGCTGCGCCCGGATGCCAAGTCGCAGGTCACCCTGCGCTACGAGAACGACAAGGCCGTCGCCATCGACGCCGTGGTGCTCTCCACCCAGCACGACCCCGAGGTCAGGCAGAAGGACCTGATCGAGGCGGTGCGCGAGGAGATCATCAAGCCCGTGCTGCCGGCCAAACTGCTGCACAAGGGCACCAAGTTCCACATCAACCCGACCGGCAAGTTCGTCATCGGCGGACCGGTGGGCGACTGCGGCCTGACCGGGCGCAAGATCATCGTCGATACCTATGGCGGCTGGGCCCGTCACGGCGGCGGTGCGTTCTCCGGCAAGGATCCGTCCAAGGTCGACCGCTCGGCGGCCTACGCAGCGCGCTACGTGGCCAAGAACATCGTCGCGGCCGGTCTCGCTGACCGCTGCGAGATCCAGGTCAGCTACGCCATCGGCGTCGCCGAGCCGACCTCGATCTCGGTGACCACCTTCGGCACCGGCAAGATTGCCGACGACAAGATCGCCAAGCTGATCCGGAAGCATTTCGACCTGCGTCCGTACGGCATCATCCAGATGCTCGACCTGATCCACCCGATGTATCAGCCGACCGCCGCCTACGGCCACTTCGGCCGCGCACCCTACGAGTTCGAGTACGCGAACGCGCAGGGCAAGAAGACCAAGGCGACCGCCTTCTCCTGGGAGAAGACCGACAAGGCCGAGGCGCTGCGCGCCGACGCCGGCCTGAAGAAGTAGGCGCTCTGCCAGTCCATCGCTGCACCCGGGGGCCGCCACGTGCGGCCCTCGGCTTTTGCGCGGCCGGAAGACGCGTCATGAACGGGCACCCTGGGCTCCAACAAGACATTCATAGGGTGCGGCTGGCCGCACCGGACGTACCATCCGAATGCCCTTGTCGGTGCATCCAGGACGCTCCCGTTGGGGAGTCGGCAACGCGTGGCGAACGGCAAATATGCGCCTGCTACGACTATCGAACACGTATCCCTGAAGGCGCCTGGTCGAGGCTTGGCCAGGCCGAGGCATCGATCACCTCACGATAGCCATGCCAGGCAGCATAGGCGAGCCAGGGCATCACGACGACCAGGCCGATGAAGGCCGTGGCGAACCCGAGCGCGGTCAGCATCACGATCAATCCCGCCCACACCAGCATCGCCGGTTTGTTGCGCAGCACCGCCTGGATGCTCGACAGGCAGGCGGTGATCATGTCCACCTCTCGGTCGGCGATCATCGGCAGCGAGAACGCCGTCGAGGCAAAGGTCAGGGCGGCAAACAGCGAGCCGACCGCAGAGCCGATCAGCAGGAACTCGAGCAGGGCGCGCCAGTTGTCCGGCTGCATCGGAAAGAACACATTGACCATCATTCCTGCGCGCGACCAGAGCAGGAGGATCACCAGCTGGGCCAGCGCAAACACCCCGGCCTGTCCCGCCACCCGCCGCGCCAGCACGAACGAGTCGACCAGGCGCGGGCGCCGCCCGGTCTCCAGCGCCCGGCTCACCGAATACAGGCCGACCGCCAGCAGCGGCGCGATGAACACGAAACCTGACAGCAGCGCGGCGAGCAGGGCGAAGCGCCCCAGCTGCCAGGCCAGCGCGGTCACCACCAGGCTGACCACCATGATCACGCCGCCGAACAGCAGGCTCAGCGCAGGCGCGCGTCGGTAATCCCACCAGCCGCGCCGCAGCCAGCGCCATGGCGCGCCGGGCCCCACCGGGCGAAAGGATGCGACCACTGGTCGCGCCGCCTCGTCCTCATCCCTCGGGTCATCGGTCACGCCTTCCCTCCCCTCGCCCGCCCGGCGCTATCGTATCGGCATGGAATCGGGTCGCGGCACCGAACTGCCCGCCGGCTGGGATCGCGGAGGCGACGGCCTGGCAAGACTTGGCGCCGGCGACGGCCGTACCGTGGTGGTCAAGCGTCGGCGCACGGTGCCGGGCGACTTCTTCGCCGCCGAGGCGCGCGGGCTAGCTATCCTTGCCGAAGCCGGTGCGCTGCGCACGCCCACGGTCCTGGGTGTGACCCGAACCGCCATCGCGCTGGAGGACCTCGGAAGCGGCCAGCCCTCCGCCCGCGACTGGGCGCAGGCGGGCGCGGCCTTGGCGCGCCAGCATGCCGGCCGGGGGCCTGGCTTCGGCTTCCCGGCGCCGGGCTACATCGGCGACAGCGCGCAGGACAACGCATGGGAGCAGGACGGACATCGCTTCTTCGCCGAACGTCGGCTGCTGCCCCAGGCACGCCGGGCCCGTGATGCGGGCCTGCTGCCACCGTCCGCGGCGATGCGGATCGACCGGCTGGCTTCGCGCCTTGATCGGTTGCTGCCCGAGTCCCCGCCGGTCCTGCTCCACGGAGACCTCTGGCTGGGCAACCTGCACCCCTGCGCGAACGGCGAGCTGGCGCTGATCGACGCGGCGGCCGTGCATTTCGGCTGGGCGGGCGCGGACCTCGCCATGCTCGGTCTGTTCGGCACCCCGCCGCCCGCCTTCCTCGAAGCCTATGTCGGGGCCGGAGGCCGATCAGACTGGAAGGACCACGCCGACCTGCTGAATCTTTACCACCTGCTCAACCACCTCAACCTCTTCGGCGCAGGCTACCGGAGCGCGGTACTCGGCGTGCTCGATCGCCACACCTGAAACCTGGGGCGGTGACTCAGCGCAACGGCCGGGTCTTGCGTCAGGGTAGAGCGGCCAGTTCGCTGCTGCTCTGCCCGCGCTCCGCTGCGTGTGGCCGCTGCGCCCGGATCCACGAGGTTCTGCCGAGCTTGGCGGCCGCCTGGGGCACGGCTCGGGGGCGCTCAAAGGAATCGCCGATCACATGGGTCGGCGCCCGGCGCCAGGTGAACCCGAGATCGAAGGGCCCGCCGTAGGCGAAGGCATCCTGTGCCCGGGCGCCCCCAGCCGAGTAGCCGTCACCCTGGGCGGTAGAAGCATCCAGCACCAGACGGACCGGTCGGTCACCCGCGTCGAGGTCGGGCGGCA
Source organism: Pseudomarimonas salicorniae (assembly GCF_023156535.1). GTDB lineage: Bacteria > Pseudomonadota > Gammaproteobacteria > Xanthomonadales > Xanthomonadaceae > Pseudomarimonas > Pseudomarimonas salicorniae. The sequence goes on from NZ_JALNMH010000009.1 coordinate 187,090, forward strand.
GGGCGGCATCGCTGAAGTCCTCTCCTGGAATGTAGGCACGACGAACGATCACCGCCGAGTCGTCAAGCACCACGAAGGGCGCGTAGCCCAGGGCGTAAATGTACTCAGGCTCGTCCATCTTGTAGGCCAGCGTCGCCAGCTGGATCGAGTCCCCGACAAAGAATGGCTCCCTCCGACCATCGCTGAACAGCACGCGGGCATCGATGGCGTCACCCTGCGCATCGGTCACGAAGCTCATCCCCACCTCGATGAAACCAGCAGTGTTGCCGGGCAGAAAGTCGTCGCGCGGGAACTGGGGGTCGGAGTAGTCCACCCCGGCTTCCCGGTAGCGGAAATAGGGGATGAAATTCAGCGTGCACCCGGCACCCGTGGTGCAGTCGCCGGTAACGGTGCCCGGCCCGTTGTCCACCGCATCAAAGTAGCCGTCACCCGCTTCCGGCACGTAGTCGTCGTCGAGTTCCAGTGCCTGCAGGAGACGCGGCGGTTGGCCATCCATCTCCAGCCAGTAGAGACGGCGGTCCCAGCGTGGCGTCGCGTAGGTGGCTTCGCTCGCTGTCGGAAGCGCAGGGAAGCCGCGCAGCAGGATGTCCAGCTCTCCAAGACCTGCCACCCGATACGGAATGGTGATGTAGCCGTCGACATCATCCCAGGTGCCCTCGACTGCTCCGACGAACTTGGCCGAAGTGCCGCCACCGGTCGCCAGCTCGCCCGGATGCCTGCGCACCTTCGCCATCATGTCGGCCCAGGCGGGAACCTGCTGGCGGAATTCAAGCTTGCTGACCGACTGCGGGCTGGGCCCGGTGGTATGACAGTTGTAGCAGCAAATGGGGTTGGCCCGGAGAACAGGGGCGGCGCACGCGCCGCAGAGAATCATGATCCACAGCAGGCTTCGCATGGCCGTCGTATCCGCATGAGTCAGACAAGGCGCTTGGGTATGCAGCCGTCGGATCCGCGCCGCCGGCTGTGTCGAAAGCGTAGCCCTCCGCCCGCCACTGATCAATCAGTTTGCGCAGGATCTGGGCTGGGCTGAGCCTCGCTCGCCCGCCTAGCGAGGAAGCCGCGCGCCAGGCCCAACACGGTGAGCCCGAGAAGGGCCCAGACCAGGGCCTGGCCCATCCAGCGACCGCCGAGGCCGGGGCGTTGGTCGGGAATCCAGATCTCAAGACAATGCGCCGTGCCGGCGTAGCGCTCGCCGACCTCCCGCTGCCTACCCATCGCATCAACCCACCCTGGGCGCCCCCGGTTGCTGGCGGTGACCACGGGCACACCGAACTCCACCGCCCGGATCCGCGCCAGCGCGTTGTCCCAGACGTCGATCGGCTGCCGACCAAAGGGCGAGAAGCTGGCCATGTGGAGCACGGCGCGAGCGCCCTGGCGGACGCCCGCGCCGAGGTGTTCGCGGGAATGCAGGGCGTAGCAGAGCGCGGGCAGGAAAATCCTCCCCTTGGCATCCGGGAAGACGCCGCCGGGGGCGCCTGCGGAGAAGATCGGTTCGCCCCAGATCGGTCGTTCATAGAACGGGACCAGGGCGGACTTGGCGTGCCAGCTCACCGCCGCTTCGCTTCCCGGCTCGAACCACTCCGCGCTGACATAGGGCGGACCGTCGGGGGTATTCCGATAGCACTGCATCAACACCGGGATGTCGAGGGCGGTTGCGAGGGTACTTGCTCTCGCGCACCCCTCCCTCGCTGCCTCGACGGAGAGCGGCAGCTCGGGCCATACCAGCAGCTCGCAGGCCGACGACCGCGCAGCGACTCCGCGACTGAGCTCCACCGCCGAGGCGCTGCCGCCCGGCCGGTCACGCCACACGAGGCCAGGACTGGCGAACAGGGGAAGATCAAGCCCGAGCGGGGCGATCCTCGCCACCTCACCCCGACCGGCCTGCTCGTCGCCGTCGAACTGCTCGATCCGCGCCTCCCCGAGCAGGTAGACCAGCGCGATGAGCACGCTCACCGGCGCGGCCACCTTTGCCCCCCACGCGCGCCATTCGGAGCGCGCCGCCGCCCCTTCCGCCACTGCCGCGGCCGGAAGCAGAACGAGGGCCAGGGCCAGGTATTCGCCCCCGAAGGCTGCAGGTTGGAGCAGCCAAGGCGCGGCAACCAGCTGCGCGAGCGGCGTGAAGGGAAACGGCAGGGGCAGAAAGCACAACCCCGCGGCCAGCGTCGAGGCGCGGACCCAGGGTCGCCAGGCCCGGATGCCTCCGTTGTCCGCGAGCACCCAGCGATCCATCAACGCGAACAGCGCGAAGGGCAGCGAGAAGCAGGCAAAGAAAAGCAGGGTGATCGCGACGCTCGCGGCCTCTCCACCACCTTGGGCGAGCACTGCCGAGTGGAAGGCCTGCCACCGCCCCGGCAGCGTATAGGCAAGTCCCATCAGCGCGCCGCTCAGCACCGCCCACCTCGGCCCCAGCCCACGCAGGGACACCAGCCAGGGCGCAAACGCCAGCAGCCCCAGGGTGGCCGGCAGGCGGGAGGCCTCGATGGCATGCAGGATGAGCCCCGCTGTGCCGACACCGGCCGCGAGACGGATCGGCACTGACGGCACGGTTCTCAGCGGCAGCCCCAAATCCGGCCGCCCCCGCCTCGCGCCTTTCGGGGTCACTCAGGTCGTGGTCGGGCGCGCAGCCGCTTGAACCAGTCGGCGACGGTGAACTCGGCGAGGTCGCGGTACTCGCCGGCGTCGAAGAACTTGCCGTAGCAGACCGTGCAGCTTTCGAACCAGATGTGCGGCTGCGCCGGGTCCACCATGCGGATCATCGGCTGGCCATCCGAGCACTTCGGGCAGCTTATGCGGTCGATCGCGTTGTGGCGGCGACCGACTTCGGGGTCTCCGGTGTCGATCTCGGCGGCGAGGGAGAGCAGGTCCTGGTCCTCGAGCATGTCGAACCACAGTCCGCCGCAGCCGCCGCACCGATCCACTTCGCCACCTTCGACGCGCACGACCTGCATTTCGGCCTGGCATTTGGGACAGTTCATGGACGACGCTCCTGACGCTTCGCCGGTTTGCGGAAGCCGACACTTTGCCAGATTGCAGGCTGCACGGCAGCGGCCCGGAGCCCAAACGAAGACGGGCCCCGAAGGGCCCGTCGCCGCCGCAACCCACCCAGGGGTTAGTCGGTTGCAGACAGGAACTGCTGGTGGAAGCGCCCGGCGGCGACCGCGTAGGCGGCACGGGTCACCTTGCCGCTGCCCTCGAAGGCCGCGCGCACGGTGGGCTGCAGGTCGAACGGCCCCTGCACCAGCGAGAAGCGGGCATCGACCACGCCGGCGTCCAGCGCCAGCTGTACGTACCCGCGCAGATCGGCCGGGATCAGCGCGTCGTCGCTCAGGGTGATGCGCTGGTCGCCATACTGCACGCTGATCGGGCCACTGAAGTCGCGGGCAGCCTGCTGCAGGCCGAGGCTCTGCACCAGGGCGTAGGCCAGGTCATAGCGAAGCACGTCGCTGCCCGGCTTGAACTGTCCCCCGAGCAGGCGGATGACGCCGTCCTGGGTCTGGCTGAGGTCGCGCAGCGGCGCGGCGCTGGCCACCGCCGCCTCGGCAAAGGGATAGGCCGCGTGGCTGGTCGAGAGGTCGCTGAAGCTCGGCTGGCCGTTCAACGGCAGCGCCTGGCGGACGTTGGCGCCCATCACCAGATAGCGGGCCAGGTCGCTGCGCTTGAGCACGCTGTCGGGACGGAACTTGCGGTCCGAATGCCCGTCCACCAGGCGATAGCTGACCGCGTATTCGATGGCGCCGCGGGCCGGGTGGCTGCCGACGTCATCCATGCCGGTGAAGCCGGCGCTGTCGAGGAAGCTGACCTCGCCTTCAACCGGGCCAGGCAGCGCATAGCCGTTGGTGAGCCGCAGCGGATCCAGGGCAACGCCCGAGACCGAACCGATGCCGCGCACGCTCAGCGTCCAGGTGCCGGGCACGCCCGGGCCTCCGGTCACGGCGGTGCTGCCGAGCAGCGGCAGGGTGATGCTGGAGCCGTAGCGATTGCCCTCGGGATCGGTCAGCACGAGGGCGACGGTGTTCGCGTCGACCTCGGCGCGGGCCGCCACCCAGGCGGTCTGCGGGCCGACCTCGAAACGCATCACCTCGCTCTCGCCCACCGGCAGGAAGGTCAGCTCGAAGGGGAAGCTCGAGCCACCGGCCAGCTGGGCATTGGCGTTGAAGCTGCGGCGTGCATTGACCGTGGCGCCGTAGTCGCTGCGCAGGCCGGCGGCCGCGGCCACCGCGGCGTAGGCGTTGAGATGGCCCGCGCCGGCCTCCCACTCCAGCCGCCCTCCCATGTTGGTGGCGGTGCGCTCAAGCAGGTCGCGAACCTGGGACGGGGTCAGGTCGGGATTGGCCTCCAGCATCAGGGCGATCACGCCCGAGACGTGCGGGGTGGCCATCGAGGTTCCGCTGGACACGGTGTAATAAGGAAGGTGGTTCGGCGCGATCAGCGCCGCGTCGGTCTCGGCACTGAGCAGCGGAAGCGTACCGCTGAGCGCGCGGGTCGAGATGATGTCGACGCCCGGAGCGACGATGGTCGGTTCGTTGTAGTAGGTCCACTGGCTGCCATCGGGCATCGAGAAGCTGCCGCTCTCGCCGCGCTTGCCGCGCGAGGAGAAGTCGGTGAGCACGGCGTCCTTCTCGCTGGCGCCGACCGAGATCACCCACGGCGCCTGCGCGTAGGGGTTGTGGGTGTCCTCGCCAGGACCGTCGTTGCCGGCGGCAAAGACGTTGATGATGCCGCGCTTGTAGGCCTCGTAGGTGGCGATGTTGACCGGGTTGGTCGGATCGAACCTGCCCGAGCTGCCCCACGAATTGCTGACCACGCGGATCGGGTGGTCAAAGCGGAACTGGTTGTGCACCGCGTAGTCGATGCCGCCAACGGCGTCGAGGATCAGCAGCACACCGCCGGATCCGTAACCGACCAGGTCGGCGCCCGGGGCCACCCCACGGTGCAGGCCATTCGAACCGGCGCCGGTGCCGCCGATGGTGCCGGCGCAATGCGTGCCGTGCCCGGAACCGGTGTCGGTGTTGGGCTGGCCCTCGACGTAGCTGATCGGAAGCAGGCCGGAGTAGGCGGCGAGATTCGCCGCGGCCTGGACGTTCTCGACCACGTGACTGCCAAAGCGCAGGTCGGGGTTGGTGGCGTCGATGCCCGAATCGTTCACTACCACGGTGACGCCCTGGCCGCTGTAGGGAACGGCGCGGTTGAATTCCTGCGGGCGCTCGGCGACACGGGCGGCCCCGGTCAGCTGACGGGCCTCGTTGTTGAAGTAGCGCAGCGGCGCATTGAGGTGGATCGAGACCACGTCATCGCGCTGGGCGATCGCGGCGATCTCCGCCGGGGTGGCCAGCGCACCGGCGATCGGCAGGCTGCGCATGGTGACGCCGCGCTCGATGCCGAGGGCGGCGAGATCGGCGACCTGTTCGGCGCTGAGCGGCCCGGAGTGGCCGTAGCTGATCACCACCTCCAGTTCTTCCGTGGGCAGGGCCGAGCGCAGGCGCTGGCTGAGGTCGAGCCCGATGTCCGCGTCGGCAAGCGCTACTTGGCTGGTGAGCAGGGCGGCCAGGCTCAGCACCAGACGGCGGCGAACAGGGGAGTGGCGCGGGGATTCGGACATCGGTTTTCGCTCAGTATCGGTTCAGGGCAGGCCCGCTCGGGCCCGGGGTCCGGATGACTGTGCGTGTCTGCCCGGGCCTGCTGAATCCGGCGCATCCCATGCGGCGCGTGGGTGAAACCCCCCATTCCTACCCACCGGCTGCGGGAGTAGAGTCGGTCGACGTTGCGGACCCCTCCAGTTCGTCCGCCGGGAGAGTTCCCCGATGAAATCGCTGCAGACCCTGTTCGCCCTGCTTTGTTTCAGCCTCGCCGCTACTGCGCAGGCCGCGGTGCTGGTCACTGTGGCGGGGAAGAGCGCTACGGCCGAGATAGCGATCGCCGGCGTCGAAGCTGAACTGATCCTCAACTTCAGCGATGTCGACCAACTCCAGGCCGGCAACCTCGGCATCTCCGCCCAGCTGGTGTCGGTGACCGATCCGGCCCTGCTCGCCCGACTGCCCGACGCCTCGTTGGCCAGCATTCCTGCAGCCCTGCCGCTGATGGTCACCGTCGAGCCGCCATCAGGGACCGGCTTCGCCCTGCGTGACACCGTGCGCGTCGAGCTGCATACGCATGCCCTGCCGTACACCGCGGGCAGCCATTTCCGCCTGTTCAAGGCTCCGCTTGGCGGGCAGTTCGTCGACATCACCGACGAGGTGGCGCCCGGCAGCGTGCGGACCCGCGGTACCACCGGCGGCTTTTCGCAGTTCCTCGTCCTGGTCGACCTGCGCAGCACCTCCAGCGTGATCGGCTCCAAGTTCGACGCCCTCCAGGCACGAGCCGCCGCCGCGCCATCCGCGCTGCGCGGCGATCTGCTGCAACAGCTGGCTGATGCGCGTAGCGCCGCGGACTCCGGCCAGCACGCAGCGGCCATCGCGGCGCTGGACGCGTTCCGGGCCCAGGTATCTTCCGAGGCCGGACTTGGCCTGGGCAACGAGTGGACCCCGTCGCAGCGCAGCGGCAATCTTGCCGGCGAGCTGCTGGCCGGCGCCTCAAGCCTCGTCTACAGCATCGGCTATCGACGCGACTACGGCGACTGAAACGTCCCCGCCGGGAGGTGCGCCACCTCGCAGGGAGGGCGAATCGCACGGGTGTATGATCGGGCCATGCCCGCCCGCATCGTCGCGCACCTGCCCGAAGGTCCCGCCGTGGAGTCATGGGTCGCCGACGGCGACTCCTGTCTCGTCGGGCGCGCGGCGCATTGCACCCTGGTGCTGCGTCACCCCTCGGTTTCCCGCGAACATCTGCTCATCGAGTCGCAGCCGACATGGCGCGTAGCCAATCGCTCGAACAAGAACGGCACCCAGCTCGACGGCCGCCCCGTGGACAGCGCGCCGCTCACTTCGCACCACTGGCTGCAGCTTGGTGACGTCACCTGCGAGTTCCAGCCCTGCGGTCAGTCCGGCCTCGATGCCGCCCGTGCCAGCCAGCGGCAGCGCCAGCAGCACTCCACGGCGATCGGCGAAGAGCTGGCCGCGCGCTTCGACAAGGCCGGCGGCGTCGAGGGCGTCTCCCCGGACCTGCTCGACGCGACGCTTCAGGCGGTGATCCAGCTGGCCGAGTGCGAGCGTGGTTTCCTGCTGCTGCGCGATGGAGACGGATGGCGCGTCGCGGCGCAACACGATGCCCCCGCCGGGAACCCTGGCCCGGGCCTGCAGGAATTCTCCGGCAGCCATACGGCGATCCGGCTCGCCTGTGAGCGCGGCGAGCCGGTGGTGATCAACGATGCCCGCGGCGATCCGCGCACCCGGCGCCAGGCATCCGTGCTGGAGGCCGGCATCCGCAGCCTGCTGGCCCTGCCCCTGCAGGGCCCCTCGGGCGTGGTGGCCGCGCTGTACGTCGACCGCCGCGAGCTCGGCCATCCACTGACCGAGTTCGATGTCGGGCTGGCCGCGGCCTTCGCCGAACGCGCTGCGGTGTGGCTCGCCGCCCGCGACGCGATGAGCCTGCTCAAGCAGCTGCCGCGCTGGGAGTCCGGCGACGCGGAAGCCGCATGAACGGCCCCGCCGGCGGCGAGGACGCGCCCACCGTCACGGCCGACCAGAGCGCGCGGATCCTGCCGCCGGGCACGCGTCTTGGCGGCCGCTACCGTCTCGATGGCGTGCTCGGCATCGGCGGCATGGGCGTGGTCTACCGCGCCCATGACGAGGCCCTCGACGTGCCGGTGGCGGTGAAGCTGCTGCGCGCGGAGATCTCCGCGCGTCCCGAAGCCTTCGAGCGCTTCCGTCAGGAGGTGCTGCTCGCCCGGCAGGTCTCGCATCCCGCCGTCCTGCGCATCCACGACATCGCCCGCGAGGGCGAGGACTGGCTGATCAGCATGGAACTGGTCGAGGGCGAGGCCCTCGACCGCCGGCTGGCCCGGGAGGGCCCGATGCCGGTCGAGGAGTCGGTCCGCATCGCCATCGAGGTCGCCGAGGGGCTGGCCGTGGCGCATCGCCAGGGCGTCGTGCATCGTGATCTCAAGCCGTCGAACCTGCTGCTCGATCAGGACGGCCACGCGCGCATCGCGGACTTCGGCATCGCCCGTTCGCTGCGCAGCAGCGGACTGACCCGCGCCGGCCAGGTCATCGGCACGCCGGATTACCTCTCCCCCGAGCAGTCCCGCGGATATCCGGTGGACGCCCGCAGCGACCTGTTCGCCCTCGGCGTGGTGCTCTTCGAGATGCTCACCGGGCAGCTGCCCTTCGCCGGACAGACCGCCAATGAGCTCTTCACCCAGCGGATCGCCGGTCACAACATACCGCTTCGCCGACTGCGTCCCGACGCGCCGGCCTGGCTGGAGCGGCTGATCCAGCGCCTGCTGCGCGCTCAGCCCGGGCAGCGCCTGCAGGACGCGGAGTCGGTGGTTGCGGCGCTTCGCAATCGCCGCGTCGGGCCGGACTGGGCGCAATGGCGGCGGCGCCTGGTAGGCGGGGGGTTGGCGGCCGCGCTGGTTGCAGCCGCTGGCTGGCTGGGACTCGCTGCCCTGCCCGATGCGCCGCTCGCCGAGGCCCGGCGCAGCGTGGTCCTGCCACTCGCCAACGCGGGGCTGCTCGATGCCGCTGCCGCCCGTGCGCTGGCCCACCGCCTGCGCCTGCAGCTGGCGGCGGGCAAGGGCCTGGCTGTGGTCGACAGCCAGCGCAGCGATCACGTTTTCGAGCGCTTGCCGACGCCAAGGGAAGGCCCACCCTGGCGGACCGAATGGGCCACCGAACTGCCTGCGGAACGCTGGCTGGCGATCAGCCTGCACCCGGTCGAGGGCGGTGTGCTGGCGCAGGCGCAGTGGCTCGGCGCTGGCGGGCGCGCGCAGGCTGCGCCGCAGAGCTTTCGCGCGGCCGATGCACCGTCGGCCTGGAGCGGGCTGACCGCCCTGTTGCTGGATGGCGCTGCGCCGCCGCTCCCCGCGATGTCCTCGATGAATGCGCTGGGCGAGGCCATCGAGGCGCGTCTGCGCGGCCGAGTGGAAAACGCCACCGAGGCGCTCGACCAGGCGCTGCGCGAGGGCCCGGAGAACGACAGCGCCGCCGCCACGCTGCTCGAACTGGGCCTTGCCATGGGCGATGCCGGCGTTGCCACCCGCGGGCTGGCGGCGCTGGGCGCACCCGGGGACGCCTGGCTCCGCGCGCTGGCTGCGCGGCAGCGGGGCGAGACCGAGGTGGCGATCAGCGCCTTGAGGACCTGGCTGTCGGATCGACCCGACGATGCCCGGGCGCGCTGGCAACTGGCCGAGGCGCTGTCCGCTATCGGCGAACTGGACGCCGCAGAGGCCGAAGTACTCGCCGGCCTGGCCGTCGATGAGGGCGACGCGCGGGGCTGGTTCCTGCGCGGCAAGCTGGCCATCCTGCGTGGCGACATGCGGCCCGCGGTCGATGATTACCTGGTGCGCGCCGTCCTGCTTGCCAAGCGTGACCGCGACCGCTTCGCCGAAGCCGAGGCGGTGAACGCGCTGGGCGTGGCCTATGCCCGGCTCGGCCAGATGGGCGATGCCGAGCAGCAGTATCGCCGCGCGCTGGAGCTGCGCCAGTCGATCGGTCACCGACGCGGGATCGCCAGCAGCCTCCGCAACGTGGCCCAGCTGGCGATGATCCAGGGGCGCGGCGATGAGGCTGCCACCCTGCTCGAGCAGGCACGGACGCTGTTTGCCCTGCTCGAGGATCGCGCCGGGCTTGCCGCCATCGACAACGAACTGGGCCTGCTGGCCGAGGAGCGCGGCGACTATCCTGCGGCGCTGGCGGCCTATCGCGCGGCGCTTCGCGGGCGCGAAGCGCTCGGTGACCGCCTCGGCATCGCCGAGAGCCTGAACAACCTCGGCTTCGCCCAATACCAGCTTGGCGACTACGACAGTGCCCGGGTCTACTGGCAGCAGGCGCTCGACGGCTTTGCCACCCTCGGCGACCGGGCCGGGCAGATCCGCGCGCGGCAGAACCTCGGGCTGCTGGAAACCGTGCGCGGCCGCTGGCAGCGCGCCAGCGAACTGCTCGAGGACTCGCTGCGCGAGGCCACCGACCAGCAGCTGACCGAGGAGCGCGCGGTCAGCCTGCGGAACCTCGCAGAACTGGCCCTGCTGCAAGGCGACATCGCCCGCGCCCTGTCCCGCATCGAAGAGGCCCGAAAGGGCTTCGCCGAGCGCGAGGACGCACGTGGGCTGGTCGACCTGTCCTTGCTTGAGGTCCGCGCCCAGCTGGTCGCCGGGCGCCATGACGCGGCCCGCTCGCAGCTGGAAGCGCTGTCCGCCGATCTCGACTCGGCCTCGTCGGAGCAGCAGGCCATCGCCCTGCTGCTGGGCGCCGAACTGGCGCTGGCCGAGGGCCGGCCCGAGGACGCGACCCGGGCCCTCGAACGCGCGATGCCGCACGCCCGGGCTTCGGGGGTGGCCCTGCTCTCACGCATGATCGAGGCGCTGAGAAATCCGTTCGATCCCGCGCTCGCCCAAGCGCTCGCCCAGTTCGACCATCGCCCCTTGCATTGGCTGTGGCAGCAACAGAAGCTGCGCCGGGCCGGCGACCGAGAGCTCGTGGACATTGCCTACGCCGAGGCACGCGAGGAGCTGCAACGACTCCCCGGCCACCTCGCCAGCCTTCCCCTTCATCGGCTGGCGGCGCAGCGGCTGCTGGAGTTCGGCGACGGCCCGGCCGCCGAACAGGCTGAACGCGCCGCGCTGGAGGCGCGTGCCGCGCTGCAGTCGCAGCTGCCGGCAACCTGGGCCGATCCTCCGCAGGCCGCCGAACGATGAGCAGCTCCGCCGACGATGTGGCCGCGCTCGATGCGCTGCGCCGCGACTACCAGCGCCTGCTGCAGCGTCTCGAGGCCAACCAGCAGACCTTCAACCGCCTGGCCCGCTCGGTCTATCAGGTGCAGGAGGACGAGCGCCGCCGGCTGGCCCGCGAGCTGCACGACGGGCTCGGCCAGAACCTGACAGCGCTTTCCCACCTGCTGGGCATGCTCGCCGACGGCCTGCCGGACAGCGCCGAGCCGCAGCGCCAGCTCGCCAGGCAGGCTCTGGAGGTCTGTCGAGGGACGCTCGAGGACACCCGCCAGCTCTCGCGCCTGCTGCGCCCACAGATCCTCGATGATCTGGGCCTGGTCGCTGCCCTGCGCTGGCTCTGCCGCAGCATGCAGGCATCGGCGGGCATCACCTGCACGCTCGAGGCCGATGGCGAATGGCGTGCCGACAGCGAGATCGAGACCGTGCTGTTCCGTGTCGCCCAGGAGGGCCTGACCAATGCGGTGCGCCACTCGGGCGCGTCCTGCGTGGCCCTGCGCGTGCATGTTACCGGCCCCATGGTGGAACTGGAAGTTCAGGACGACGGTAACGGGCCGGGCAGCCGCGATCTGTTCGGGGGAGGAGGTGGTCTCAGCGGCCTGCGCGAACGCCTGCGCCTCCACGACGGACAGCTGCTGGTGCGCGCGGCCCAGCCTCAGGGCCTGCGCCTGCTGGCGCGCCTGCCATTGCCACCGCAGGCGCCGGGAGGCGCACAATAGGGCCATGATGGGTCCGATCACCCTTGTCGTTGCCGACGATCACCGACTGGTCCGCGAGAGCCTGGTCACGGTGCTGACTGCCAGCGGCGAATGCCGCGTTCTGGGCCAGGCCGGCAATGGCCCCGAGGCGGTGCGCGAGGTGGTGGCCCACCAGCCACGGGTGGCCATCATCGACATCTCGATGCCCGGCCTGAACGGGATCGAGGTCGTGCGCCGGTTGCGCCAGGAAGCGCCGGCTACCCGGTGTCTGGTGCTGACCATGCACGAGGAGGAGGAATACCTACTGCAGATGGTTCGCGCTGGCGCGGCCGGCTACATGGTCAAGGACCGGCCGGCCATCGAGCTGCTCGAAGCCGTGCGCCAGGTGGCCAACGGTCGGGCCCATTTCGGACCTGAGGCGGCGCGCATCCTCGCCGAGCAGGTGCACCGGCCGGAGCACGCCGGCGAGGACCCCTACGGCACGCTCACCAATCGCGAGCGCGAGGTCTTCCATCTGGTGGTCGAAGGTTGCACCACCAAGGAGATCGCCCGACGGCTGGAGATCAGCGTGAAAACCGCCGAGAACCACCGGGGCAAGGTGATGGCCAAGCTCGGCGCACGCAACAGCGCCGAGATCGTGCGCTACGCAGCGCGCAAGGGGCTGATCGACCGCACGGCCGACTAGCCGCGGAGCACCCCCGGAAACGACGACGCCGGCACGAGGCCGGCGTCGAAGTCGCGGTGGCCGCCTAAGCGGCCCGCGGAAGCTGGATCAGGCCACTTCGACCTGATCAGCCTGCATGCCCTTCTGGCCCTGGACGGCGACGAAGGTCACCTTCTGGCCTTCCTGCAGGGACTTGAAGCCCGAGCCCTGGATTGCGCGGAAGTGGACGAACAGGTCCGGACCGGACTCCGGGGTGATGAACCCGAAACCCTTGGCGTCGTTGAACCACTTGACGGTACCGCTCTGACGATTCGACATGATGTAGTGCTCCTTTCAAGCAACAAGTGAAGTGCCGCCGGCGGATGCCGACAGACAGGTACTGAGGTTGCTCGGAAAGCGAGTCGGATCGATGTCGCAGATCACGGGATCAACAGCATCAGGACACGTTTCACTGTGTCCCAGCAAACGCAGCGCCCGCACAGTACACCGATTTCCGTCGCAAAGCGAGCCCCGCTACCCCTTTCGTTCAGCGGCCGTCGACCCGCCGGGCCGGCGGCGCTCAGCGGATGAACTCGACCGCATGGACCGGCGGCAGGCGGGCGTCCAGGGCCGTCCAGCTGTCGCCGCCGTCCTCGCTGGTCCACAGCCCGCCGGTGGTCGAGCCCATCGCCAGCCTGCACCCGCTGTCATCCACCGCCAGCGCGTGGCGGTAGACCAGGTCGTAGGCCGGCCCCTCGGGCAGCCCCTTGCGCAGCACCTCGAAGCTCTGGCCGCCGTCGCGGGTCCTGGCCACGCAGAAGCGGGCATCGACCGGATATCGGCGCTCGTCCTTGACCGCCGGCACCAGCCAGCAGGTGTCCGGATCCTGAGGGTGCACGGCCACGGCAAAGCCGAAGCTGGACGGCGAGGCCGTCTCGATCTCGACCCAGCTCGCGGCGCCATCATCGGAGCGGAACACCCCATTGTGGTGCTGGATCCACAGCCGGTCCGGCGCCGCTGCGCACTGGACCATGCGATGCGGGTCCTGGATGTTGCCGTCGTAGGCACGCTCGGGGGGCATGAAGGCGGCGCGCAGGCCCTGCGCCTGGAGGATCCAGCTTGCACCGTCATCGTCGCTGCGCCAGACACCGCCGCAGGAAATGGCGACCCGCAGGCAGCGCGGCTCACGCGGATCGAGACAGATCGAATGGATGCCGGGTGCGTCGTAGCCGCCGCCGAACCACTCATTCCGCTCGCTGCGGTCCCACAGGCCGCGCATCAGCTTCCAGCTTTCGCCACCGTCGTCGGAGCGGAACAGCCCGCCGGGAAGGGTGCCGGCCCACAGCCGTCCCGGCTGGGAGGCTGCACCGGCAACGAGCGACCAGACCAGCTGCAGGGTGGCCGGCAGCGGCGGCTTGCCGTCGCCGGTGACGACCCGGTCATCAGGACCGTAGGCGGGCACGGACAGCTCGCGCCAGTGGGCCCCGGCATCCTCGGACACCTGCAGCTTGCAGCCGAAATGGCCCAGCGAAAGGGCGGCATAGCGTCGGCCGTCACGCGGATCGCTCAGCGACACACTGACGTTGTTGCCGGGAAAGTCATGCCGTGCGATGGCCCAGCCTGCGGGGCGGCGCTCAAGCTCGAACAGGCCCTTGCGGGTGGACACCAGGATGCGGTCACTCATGCTCAGCCTCCGGACAAGGCCTGGAAAACATGGATCTCGGCGTCGGCCTCGAGCGGGATGCCGAGGTCGGACTTGTCGCGCAGAGCGCGGCCGTCGACGAAAACCGCGACATGCGGCCGGACCCGACCATGCTCATCGAGCAGGTAGCCGCGCAGCGCGGGGCTGTCTGCGAAGGCCGCTTCCAGGCAGGCCTCGACGGTCGGGGCGACACAGTCGATGCGCCACTCGCCGGGCCCGCGGCCAACCCGCTGTGTGATCGAGGATGCAAGAGTGATCGAGGGCATGCCGGACGTCCCACATCGGCTGCTGCACTCAACACAGCTTAGCGCAGCCGGGGCGTGGGCACCGGGCCGGCGATGCTGCGTTCACGACAAGCGGGTAGAATGCGGGGGCTGGCCGTGCGCCGGCCCAGACCCACCCCGCCGAGGGGCGCTGCAAACCCGGTCGCTCCGGGACCAGGCTCGGCGAAGGTTTTCCGTGAAAACGGCGCCCGTTGATTGCGATCACTCGCACGGTGCGCGGCCAGGCCCGCCGCCGATCAACCTGGAGCTTGCAAATGAATGCTGTCGTGAAGGACCTTCCGAACAAGGATTTCAAGGTCGCCGATATCTCGCTGGCCGATTTCGGCCGCAAGGAAATTTCCATCGCCGAGCACGAGATGCCCGGCCTGATGTCGATCCGCAAGAAGTACGCCCCGGAACTGCCGCTCAAGGGCGTGCGGGTGACCGGCTCGCTGCACATGACCATCCAGACCGCGGTTCTGATCGAGACCCTGAAGGATCTTGGCGCAGACGTGCGTTGGGCCTCGTGCAACATCTTCAGCACCCAGGACCACGCTGCCGCCGCGATCGCGAAGTCGGGCACGCCGGTCTTCGCCTGGAAGGGCGAGACCCTGGAGGAGTACTGGGACTGCACGCTCGACGCGCTGACCTTCCCCGGTGAGAAGGGCCCGGAGCTGGTCGTCGACGACGGCGGCGACGTCACCCTGCTGATCCACAAGGGCTACGAGCTGGAGCACGGCTCGGACTGGGTCAATACGCCCAGCGAGTCCGAGGAAGAGCAGATCATCAAGAACCTGCTCAAGCGCGTGGCCAAGGAGCGCCCGGGCTTCTGGGGCAAGGTGGTCAAGGAGTGGCGTGGCGTCTCCGAGGAGACCACCACCGGCGTGCACCGCCTCTACCAGCTGGCCCAGGCGGGCAAGCTGCTGGTCCCGGCGATCAACGTCAATGATTCGGTCACCAAGTCGAAGTTCGACAACCTCTACGGCTGTCGCGAGTCGCTGGCCGACGGCCTGAAGCGCGCGATGGACGTCATGCTGGCCGGCAAGGTCGCCGTGGTCTGCGGCTACGGCGACGTCGGCAAGGGTTCGGCGCACTCGCTGCGCGCCTACGGCTGCCGCGTCGTGGTCACCGAGATCGACCCGATCAACGCCCTGCAGGCGGCGATGGAGGGCTTCGAGGTCAACACCGTCGAGAGCACGCTTGGCCGCGGTGACATCTACGTCACCACCACCGGCAACAAGGACGTGATCACCTTCGAGCACATGCAGCAGATGAAGGACCAGGCGATCGTCTGCAACATCGGCCACTTCGACAACGAGATCCAGGTCGAGAAGCTGCTCAAGGCCAAGGACGTGACCCGCACCAACATCAAGCCTCAGGTCGACAAGTTCACCTTCGGCAACGGCCGCGAGATCTTCCTGCTGGCCGAAGGCCGGCTGGTCAACCTCGGCTGCGCCACCGGCCACCCGAGCTTCGTGATGTCGAACAGCTTCGCCAACCAGACGCTGGCGCAGATGGACCTGTGGGCCAACCGCGAGTTCTACGACAAGAAGGTCTACGTGCTGCCGAAGAAGCTCGACGAGGAGGTCGCCCGCCTGCATCTGGAGAAGATCGGCGTCAAGCTGACCCGCCTCACCGATGCCCAGGCGAACTACCTCGGCGTGCCGGTCGATGGCCCCTACAAGCCCGACCACTACCGCTACTGATCGCCCAGCGGCGACGGAAGCTCCAACGGGCGCCTTCGGGCGCCCGTTTCGTTTGCCAAGCCGGCAGCCGGTCGGCGACGATGCCGGGCGATGAATCCGCGCGCCCGCCCCGACCGAAGCCTGCCCTTCCCGCCCCCGGAAGCCTGCGCGCTGGACGCCGACCCGCGTTTCCTGGCCCTGCTCGAACGCCTCCCCGACCCCACCCTGCTGCTCGACGGCGAAACCGTTCGTTATGCGAATCCGGCGGCCCGCTCTCAGGCTGGCCTGCCGGCGGATGATCCGCACCCGGAGCTTCAGCTCGATGCGCTGTTCGACGGCGCCTCGGCGCAGCGTGTACGCCAGGCACTCGACAACGGCAGCAAGGGCGATGGCTGGACCGCCCTTGACCGGCTGCGCCTGCGTCGGCTGGACGAGACCTGGATCAGCCGCGACGGTGAACTTGTGGCAATCCCGGGGGCCTCGGGACCCGCGCTCATGACGCTGCGGGCTGCGGTTGCAGAGCAGAGCGCCCCGGTGGTCGCCGCCGCACGCCGCGCCCTCGCCGAGTCTTCGCTTCGCGCCGTGGAAGCACAGGAGCGCGAACGGGCAAGGCTTTCCCGTGAGTTGCACGACCAGATCGGCCAGTCGCTGAGCGCGGCAGCGCTGCGCCTGAGCCTGCTCCTGCAGCGCCACGCGATTCCGGACGATGATCCCCAGGCGATGGCACTGTCGAGCATCCTCGATGACGTGCTGCAGCAGACCCGGTCGCTGTCGCTGCAGCTGAGGCCCCCGCAGCTCGACGACTTCGGCCTGGCCAGCGCGCTGCGCTCCCTGCTGCAGCGGCTGTTCGCCGACACCGGCATCCACTACGACATCGAGATCGAGGGCAGCCGCGATATGCCGGCCAACCGCGTGTCGGTGGCCGCCTACCGGATCATCCAGGAATGCCTGACCAACGTGCTGCGCCACGCCCGCGCGGCGGCGCTGCGCGTCGAACTGCGCGCGGACAGCATTGGGCTGGTCCTGACCGTGGTCGACGACGGGGCCGGCTTCGACGCCGAACGCGTCGACAGCGAACGGCTGGGCCTGCGCGGCATGCGCGAACGGGCCGAGGCGCTGGGCGGCCAGCTGGTGGTGCATTCGCGCGCCGGCATCGGCACCCGGGTGCGCGCCTTCCTGCCCTGGTCGCCTCTGCACGCCGCTAGCCAGACCGAACGGGCCTGATCCCTGTGGTCGCCGTCCGACCGGTCGGCGGCTCGCGGGTTTAATCCGAGCCCAGCGCGCGACCGTCGCGTTACTTTCGGGTTAAGCTTGTCTCTGGATCGAGGGAGGGACATCGTGGAGAACGCTCCTGTACGCGTGGTGCTGGCAGACGACCATGTGCTTGTCCGTTCAGGCCTTCGCGCCCTGGTCGAACAGGTGCCGGGCTACGAAGTGGTTGGCGAGGCAGGAGACGGCGAAGCGCTGTTGGAGGCCGTCGAGGCCCACCACCCGGATCTGGCCATTGTCGACATCCAGATGCCTCATCTGGGCGGCATCGATGCCCTCGACCGGATCAAGCGCGGCGACTCGCCCCCCAAGGTGCTGATCCTCTCCATGCACAGTGCCGACGACTACGTACTTCGCGCGATGCGCTCCGGTGCCGACGGCTATCTGCTCAAGGATGCCGCCGCCTCGGAACTGGGCCGCGCGCTCGCCGCCCTGCAGCGGGGAGAACGCTACCTCAGCCCCAAGGTCTCGGAGACGCTGGCCAACGTCAGCCACCGGCTGGACGAAGCACCGCCCTCACTGTCTCCACGCCAGCGCGAGGTGCTGCGGCTGATCGCACGCGGACGGGCCACCAAGGAAATCGCCTTCGAGCTGGGCCTCTCGCCGAAGACTGTCGAGTCGCACCGCGCACAGATCATGGAGCGGCTCGGGATCCGCGACATCGCCGGCCTGGTGCGCTACGCGCTGCGCAATGGGCTGATCCATGACGACGACTGAGCCTGCCCCCGGCGCGGCGCAGCAGCGCCCTCCCGTCCCGCCTTCGCGCTGAGCATCCACGCCGCTTCGCATGTCGGCAGAGAAGACCGTCATCCCACCGGCAGCAAGACCCGGTCCTACCCGCTGGTGCTACGACAGCCGGCTTGGACTGACCCTGTCCGAGGCTGCGAGAGGCTGGTTCGAGCTGTCCGAGTACCGAGCCGAACAGTGGAAGCAGTGCCTTCTGCCGCGCCTTGCCGCCGCGGACCGCACACGCTTGATCGACGCCTTGCTGCGCGGCCTGGATGGCGAGCCGATCGACGTCCAGGTGGCGACCCAGGACAGCTCCATTCCCCGGATCGTGCGCTGGATCGCCGACGGCAGCAGTGATCTCGTTCGCCTCGAAGGCATGCTGCTGGACGTCAGCCGCGATGCCCGGGAGATCGACGCGCTGATGGAACTGGCCGGCCTGCAGCGCAGCTTCATCGACGCCCTGCCCTGGCCAGCCTGCGCCTATGACGAAAGCGGAGACGTGCTGCTGGCCAACCGGCTGTGGCGACGCTGCGCCGACTGCACGATCGGCATCGGTCAGACCGAGATTCCCCTGCCGGCACTGCCGGAATGGATCTGCCGTCACCGCGGCGACTTCGATGTCGGCGCCACCGGCGAACGCCACCTATCGGTCCTGCTGCGCAGCAGCGAGGGTAGCGAGCAGCCCGCGCGCATCCATCGCACAGCACTCCGCCAGGGCGGCATGCCGCTCAACGTGCTCAGCCTTGAGTCCCGCCCGGTGCCGGGCGCGGAGCCCGGAGATCAGGACGAGGCGGTCTCGCGGGGGCGCTGACCCAGCCAGCGCGCGGCGATCAGCCCGCACTCGTAGAGCAGGCACATCGGGATGGCCAGCAGCAATTGGGAGACGACGTCGGGCGGGGTCAGCACGGCGGCGATGACGAACGCGCCGACGATCACGTACGGCCGCGCTTCGCGCAGCTGCGCATCATCGACCCAGCCCAGCGTGCGCAGGATGACCACCGCCACCGGCACCTCGAAACAGAAGCCGAAGGCGAGAAAGATGACCAGGACGAAGTCGAGGTAGCGGTTGATGTCGGTCATCATCGCCACGCCCTCCGGCGTCATCGCCGACAGGAAGCCGAAGACGGTCGGCAGGACGAAGAACCAGGCGAAGGCGCAGCCCGAGTAGAACAGCAGCGACGCGGAATAGAGCAGTGGCCGGGCCAGGCGCTGCTCGTGCTGGTACAGGCCGGGAGCCACGAATGCCCACAGCTGGTAAAGCACGATCGGCATCGACACCATCACGGCGACGACGAAGGTCAGCTTCAGTGGTGCGAAGAACGGGCTCGCCACGTCGATCGCGATCAGCTGCCCGCCTTCCGGCAGCACGGCAAGCAGCGGCTCGGCGATCTGCCGATACAGCCATTGGGCGAAGGGCAGCAAGGCAAGGAACACCAGCATCACCGCCACCACGGCGCGCAGCAGGCGCGAACGCAATTCCACCAGATGGCTGATGAAGCTGTCCTCGCGCTGATCTTCGGCACTCATGCGGCGGGCGATCCGGGCTTGTTCGATATGGAGTCGGCGGCGACGGCTTCGGTGCCGGCCGGTTCAGCGCTCGCCTGGACTGACTCTTCTGCCGGCGCATCCAGCCGGCGCAAGGCCTCCCCGGATTGACGCAGCTCCTCACTGGCCGCGGCCCCGGCCGCCGCCAGCTCGCGACCTCCATCGCTCAGCGCCTTGCGCGCATCGGCCAATTCGGCCCGGGTCGCTGCCAATGAACGCTTGAGCTCCTCGTCCGCGAACTCGCGCTCCAGCTCGGCACGCATCGAATACCAGGAGGCACGCGCCTTGCGCATCCAGAGCCCCACGGTGCGGGCAGCCTTGGGCAGCCGCTCGGGTCCCAGCACCAGCAGGGCCACGGTCCCGATCAGGAGCAGCTCGAAGAATCCGATGTCGAACACGGGGCGGCGCCCTGCTTACTTGCTGGCGGACTTCTGCTGGTCGGCTGACTTGGCTTCGGTGGAGGAGGACTCGAGTTTGCCCTGCTGCTCGTCCTGGCCTTCGTTCAGACCCTTCTTGAAACTGCGGATCGCGGCGCCGAGATCACCGCCCGCGTTGCGCAGCTTCTTGGTCCCGAACAGCAGCACGATCACGAGAAGGACGACGATCCAGTGCCAGATGCTGAAAGTACCCATGGAGAACAGGTTCCTGCTTTAGAGTCGACCATCATACGCTCCGGCGCATGACCGGCACGTGGCGGAAGTCAGCGTGCCGAGTGTTCCTCGAGCCGGTCGCGGAAGTCGATGATCGGCGCCGGGGCACCGTCGATCCGCCCTTCGAAGATCGCCCGGGGGGTGGTGTTGCGACCATAGACGGCCTGGTTGGCGCGGTGATCGATGGCGATCACCGCCCCGTCGAGGGCGACGCCAGCGAACAGGCCCCGGGCGCGCGAGTAGGAATAGATCTCCGCCTTGAGCTGACCGTCGGTCGAAGCGTTGGCGGTGCGGCCGACCGGACCCGCCGCCACCGAGGCGTCCGCGCCCAGGGTGAACTTGCCATTGACGATCGAGTCGACGCCGCGCTGCGAGGAGAACACCAGGACCACGTCGGTGGCCTGCACGCCGGCCTGGAAGCCGACGCTGGCGCCGGTCAGCTTGAGGTAGCTGGGATTGCTCCAGGTGCCATCCGAGGTCTTGATCGAGATCAGCCCCTTGCCGGCTCGCCCGCCGACCACGAAGCCGGCCTTGACCACGTTGGGGATCACGGCAATGGCGTGCGCATCGCGCAGCAGACGCCCGGGAATCGCCTGGTCCGGCGCGCGCATGATCTCGTCGATGACGGTCACCGCGTCACGAGCGCGGTCATCCTCCCTCTCGCCCGCGAACAGCGGCAGCGAAACGAGGCACAGCAGCAGGACGGAAATCGGCTTCATGGGATTCCTTGGAGCAATGCGCGTGGAGACTGGCGCGAAGTGTCGCGCAGCCGCGGTGAACACCGGCTAAGGCAGGCTGTCAGTCGCGCCGG
The DNA here is from genome assembly GCF_023156535.1 of Pseudomarimonas salicorniae. Lineage (GTDB taxonomy): Bacteria > Pseudomonadota > Gammaproteobacteria > Xanthomonadales > Xanthomonadaceae > Pseudomarimonas > Pseudomarimonas salicorniae. The sequence continues at coordinate 207,904 of NZ_JALNMH010000009.1, forward strand.
GCGAGGCCGCGGACGCCGAGCAGACCAGTCAGGGCGGCCAGCAGGCCGAGCAGCAACGGACCCGGCCCCGGGACCTCGGTGGGCGCGTTGGTGAAGCTCGCCCCACCCCCGCCACCGCCGGTGGTGCAGGCCGGCGGCGTGGCGATCGCGAGGCCCTTGATGCCGACGTCCAGATTGATGTTCGACACCAGCGTCGCAGCGCCGGTATCGAGGTTGATCCGGACGACCCGCGTCGGCCGCGCGGAATCGCGCGGGTCGAGCGTGGCCCAGAGCACGCCATTGGCGTCGAAGTCGAGTCCGACGTTCTCGATCGGGCCGCCGACACCCAGCGCCCCGACGCGGACCGTCTCGCCGGTCTCGGGATTGATCCGGAACAGGGAGGCTCCATCACCCACCGACACCCCGTAGAGGGTGCTTTCGCGGCCAGCAAGACCGGACAACGAGGCACCGGTGCTGCCCACACGGCGCACGCCGCCGTTCAGGCGACTGACTTCCCAGAGCTCCTGGGTGGTCTCGCTGGACAGCCAGAGACGGCCGTCGCAGGTGGCGGCCAGGCCGTAGTCAAGCTGGCCGTCGGGGCCGGCGCCGGCCAGCCCGCTGAGCGGACCCACCAGGGTGCCCTGTCCGGTGGACACGTTGATCCTGATCAGGAAATCGGTGGCCGTGCCGCCGCTGTCGCGGGTGAAGTCCACTGCGCCGTACAGCTCGTTGAGCCCGACGAATGCCAACCCTTCGATATCGTTGAAGCCGACCGGCCCCACACGAGTATGCGTCCCCGTCGCCAGGTCAACCCGGTACAGGTCACGGAAACCCACCCCGTAGGCAACGGGGTCGGCCATGGCAGCCAGCGGTAGACAGGCAGCGGCTGCCAGCAGCAGCCGGGGCATGCACAGGGGACGCATCGTGTCGTCCTTCGAATAGTATGGTTATCGTCACTGCGCCTTTTCGGCGCTGTAGCGGAGAATAGCAGCCGGGGGAAGGTGCTGCAAAGCACCGACGCCCTAGGGAATTTCGCCAGGACCGGCAGGAAAAGACGATGCGATACCAGGGATTGGAAGGCTACCGCCATAGCGAGGGAGAGCGCACCGGCGTCCTGCTCGTCAACCTCGGCACTCCGGACGCGCCGGAGCCCGCCGCGCTACGCAGCTATCTGGCCGAGTTCCTCTCCGACCCACGGGTCATCGAGGTGCCGCGGGCGATCTGGCTGCCGATCCTGTACGGCGTGATCCTGCCCTTCCGTTCGCGCCGCTCGGCACATGCCTATGCGCAGGTCTGGTCCGAGCGCGGCTCACCCCTACGCTGGCACAGCGAAGACCTCACCGCCGCACTGCAGCAGCAGCTTGATGCCGCACAGCCCGGCATCGAGGTGCGTCTGGCCATGCGCTACGGTCAGCCATCGATCCGCTCGGTCCTCGACGACTGGATTCGCAGCGGCCTGCGCCGGCTGCTGGTCATTCCCCTCTACCCGCAGTATTCGGCGACCACTACGGCCACCGTCTTCGACGAGGTGAGCCGCTGCCTGGCACGCTGGCGCTGGCCGCCCGAGCTGCGCTGGATCAATGACTACTTCAACGAGCCGGGCTGGGCGGCGGCCGTGGCCGGGCGCATCCGCGAGCACTGGAAAACCCACGGGCGCGGCGACCGGCTGCTCATGTCCTTCCACGGCATCCCGAGTCGCTATCTGCGCGGCGGCGACCCCTACCACTGCCAGTGCCACGCCTCGGCACGACTGATTGCCGCAGAGCTGGAGCTGACCGCCGACGAGTGGCAACTGAGCTTTCAGTCGCGGGTCGGTCGAGAGCCCTGGCTGCAGCCCTACACCGACCACACCGTGGAGCAGCTCGGCCGCGAGGGGATCGGCCGGGTCGATGTGGTCTGCCCGGGCTTCGCGGTGGACTGCCTGGAGACGCTCGAGGAGATCGCCATGCAGAACGCCGAGGCCTTCAAGGCAGCCGGCGGCGGTGAGCTGCGCTACATCCCGGCGCTCAATTCCGAACCATCGCATGCCGGGGTGCTGGCCCGGCTCGCGCTGCGCCACCTGGCTGGCTGGGTCGGCGAGAGCGCTCCCGCGCCCACCGACCCTGCGGCACGCAAGGCAAGGTTCGAGGCCTATCGGGGACCACAGCGGTGACCCGCGCGTGGCGCGGCAGCGGCCGCGTCGAGCTGGCCGGGCTGTGCTTCAACGCCGGCGCGCCGCACCGCGCCCTGGCCCTGCACGGCTGGTTGGACAACGCGATGAGCTTTGCCGCGCTGGCCGCCGAACTGCCGGAATGGGAGATTCTGGCCCTGGACTTCGCCGGGCACGGTGAATCCGGGCATCTGCCCGAGGGCGGCTGGTACCACTTCATCGACTACCTTGACGATGTCGCTGTAGCGCTCGACGGACGCCGGATCGACCTGCTGATCGGACATTCGCTGGGCGGAGCGGTCGCCACTGCATGGGCCGCGGCGCGGCCCGAGAGCGTGCCGCGGCTGGCCCTGATCGAGGCACTTGGCCCCTTGGCCGGGGATCCGGACGGCGCAGTGCGCGCCCTCCGCCAGGGACTCGACGAGCGACGCGGCATCACCGGCAAGCAGCTGAGGCAATTCAGCGATCCGGGACAGGCGGTTGCTGCGCGGCTCGGAGCCAACCGCATGGCCGAACCGAGCGCCCGCGCCCTGGTCTCCCGCGGCCTGCGCGCCGCCGGCGACGGCTGGATCTGGGCCAGCGACCCGCGCCTGACCGTTCTGACCCCGTGGCGCCTGCCCGAGACGGTGATCCAGCAGTGGGTCGCAGCAGTCGAGGCCCCCACCCTGCTGATCGCGGCCGAGGAAGCACCGCCATACTTCCAGCCCGCCGTTCGCGAAGCCCGTCTCGCCCTGCTCCGCGATGCCCGGCTACGCGTGCTGCCTGGTCATCATCACCTGCACATGGACAGCCCGCGACCGGTCGCGCAGGCGATCCTGGAATTCATGGCCCCGCGGCCCAACGACTGAACCTGCTGTTTCCGGGCTGCTCCGTCGACCCGGAGGTCCCGTCCACGCGGAACCGTGCGGCCGGTGAACGGCCCATCCGGGCGCAGAGAAGACATTCATAGGGTGCGGCTGGCCGCACCGTGCGTACCGTCCGAACGCCCGTATCGGTGCGCCAAGGCACACCCTATGGGGCTTCGCCGACGCCCAACGAAGCCCGACTGTGGGAGCGCCCTTGGGCGCGACCACGGCGTATCGGATTCACCGCAGACCGAGGCCAGAGCGCGTCTCCGCGGTCGCGCCCAAGGGCACTCCCACAGAAGACGCGGGCGTACGAGGGACCGAGGCGAATGCGCACTTCGCCCCCTGATCTGCCCTTCCCCGCGACGCCCGGTCAGCCGGCGAGCAGCTGGTTCAACCGCGCCTTGAGCGCGAGCCCGTCCTGGCGCAGTCGGGTGCGGACGCGTCGCCAGCCCGGGTATCGCTGGCTCACCTCGTGCCAGAACGCGGGCGAATGGTTCGGAACGATCAGGTGGCAGATCTCGTGAACCAGCACGTAGTCGAAACATGCAGGCTCCGCCAGCACCAGGGACAGGTCCAGCGACACCTCGCCGCCGGGCGCCAGCGAGCCCCACAGGCTGGACATCGGGCGCAGACGGAAGCGGGTCGGTGGCCGGGGAATGCCCGGCAGCAGCGCAGGCAGCAGCGCGCCGATGCGCGCCCTGCCCTCCGCCTCGAGGAAATCGCGCAGCATCGCGGCCAGTCGCTCGCCGGTGGAACGCGAGGTATAGGAGAAAACCAGCTGTTCGCCGTCCTGGCGAAGCCGGCAGCAGCGCCCCTCCTCCCAGACCAGCGGCAGCTCGACGCCCCACAACGGCAGTCGGTCCAGCGCATCGGGCGCGAGGCGGAGCGGCGGTGGATCAACGCCCAGATCGCGCCGCTGGCGTTGCAGCCATTCGGCGTGCGCCTCGAGGAAGGCCCAGGCGCTGCGCTCGCTCGCTCGCGGCGGCAATGTCAGCCGGATACCGCGCTCGTTGATCGAGAGCTTCAGCCGCCGGGCGCGCGCATCACGCACCCAGCGCACCGCGAGCGATTGGCCATCGGCCAGGGGCAGCGGTCGCCAATCGGCGCCGGGCCCGGCGCGCTCCCTCATCCGCTGGCCCGGAAACGCTGCAGGTTGCGCGCCGCCTGCTGGCGCACCTTGCCGCGCAGCAGCGGTGTCCAGCCGAGCAGCCAGCCCGGCGCGCCGAGCGCCTGGCGCGACCAGCGCCAGAACGAGAAGCTGTCATGGTGGTGCTGGATGCGCCCGCCGTCGAACACGAAGCAGGCATCGATCACGTTGTGCACCATGCGCCCGGTGGCGCTGAAGCGGTAGTGCGGCTCCCAGTGCGCGCTGCCGTGAAAGTCGTCGGCCTCGATGGCCGAGAACTCCAGCCGCCACGCATCGCGGCCCTTGTCCTTCACCGCCTCGCAGAGCATCGTCCACATGGCGGCGATCTCACCGGCCCCGTGCAGGCTGAATACCGGATCCTCGAAGCTGGCGTCCTCGGTGTAGCAGGCGGCCATGGCCGGCGCGTCGAGGTCGCGGAAGGCGGTGTAGAAGCGCTCGAGCAGGATGGCGTTCGGATGTGGCATGACGGATCCCCCGGCAACGCCCGGACTTTAGCAGCGCTGTCCCCCCGGCGCGATGCAGGCGCCGGGGGCGGCCGCCGATCAGTCGACGCGGCTGAGCTTGAGCGCCCCCTCGAGGACGGCGAAGAGCCGGCGCAGCTCGCCGACCATCAGTGCGTAGCGGGCATCCAGCTCGGCTCGCTGGGAGTCGCGCTCGGTGTTCTCCAGCGTCTCGACCGCGCCGTCCAGGAACTTCAGCTTGCGCACCACCAGGTCGTCGCCGAGCACGAAGCTCAGGTGGTCGTCGAGCACCAGGGACAGCCGCGAGCACTGCTTGCCGGCTTCGAGATGGTTGGTGATCTCTTCGGCACCGAGTTCCTGACGCTGCGCCTTGACCACCGCGCCGCGATCAACCGGATCGCGCAACTCGCACTCGTCGCCGAGCACCAGGCCGTCGGGCAGCGCCTCGCCGGCGAGCCAACCGGTGAGGACGCTGCGCGGGGCGATCTCGGCATTGACCGGCACCGCGGGGAAACTGCCCATGGCCTCGCGCAGCTCGGTGAGCAGGCCTTCCGCCGTCTTCCGGCTGGACGTGTCGACCGCCACCAGGCCGTGCTCAAGGTCGATATGGCACCCGGTGCGCACCGGGCGAACGAAGGCGCGCGGCAGGAGCTCGTGGAGGATCTCCTCCTTCAGCCGCTTGCGTGCCCGGCCGCCCAGCTTGCGACCCTCGGCCTCCTCGATCTCCGCCGCCTTGCGGGCGACGAACTCGTTGACCACCGCCGAGGGCAGGATCTTGTCCTCGCCGCCAAGGGTCAGCCACAGACCGTCGTTGATGCGGTGGCTGAGCGCCTCTTCGTCGCGCCCGAACGGCGAGACGAAGCCGCGAGAGGACAGCTCGAGCGGGCCCACCGGCTTCAGCCGGTTGTTATCCAGCGAGTCATCGATCGACTCGAACTCGTTGCGCAGCGAGGCGGGGAAACGGAACAGGGTCAGGTTGCGAAAGAACATCGGTACTCCGTGGCAGGCGCGGTGGACGGCGCGGGGAGGAAGGCCGCGACGGACGCGCGGCGAGGATCAAGCGCTGACTGCAACTTCGGCGATCTCACCGCCGAGCCAGGCATGCGCGTCGGGCAGGGGCGAGGCGTCGGAGCGGCCCAGCGAGAGGAAGTCGAACAGCCTCGGGTCGGCCAGCTGCGAAGGCCGGACGTCGCCCATGGCGCGGGCCAGGGTCTCGATCCGTCCCGGTGATTCCCTTTCCCATGCATCCAGCATGCGCTTGACCTGCTTGCGCTGCAGGTTCTCCTGCGAGCCGCACAGGGTGCAGGGAATGATCGGGAAGCCTCGCGCCTCCGCATAGCGTGAGATGTCGTCCTCGCGTACGTAGGCCAGAGGACGGATCACCACGTGGCGGCCGTCGTCCGAGAGCAGCTTGGGCGGCATGCCGGCCAGCTTGGCGTGGAAGAACAGGTTGAGGAAGAAGGTTGCCACCAGGTCGTCCCGATGGTGGCCCAGGGCGATCTTGGTATAGCCCTGCTCCGCGGCGTGCGCGTACAGCGCGCCGCGCCGCAGGCGCGAGCACAGCGAGCACATCGTCTTGCCCTCGGGCACGACGCGCTTGACCACCGAATAGGTGTCCTGCTCGATGATCTCGAAGTCGGCCCCGATCGAGCGCAGGTAGTCGGGCAGGACGTGCTCGGGGAAGCCGGGCTGCTTCTGGTCGAGGTTCACCGCGGTCAGCGAGAAGCGCACCGGCGCCTTCTTCTGCAGCTGCAGCAGAACATCCAGCAGGGTGTAGCTGTCCTTGCCCCCGGACAGGCAGACCATGACCCGGTCGCCCTCCTCGATCATGCCGAAATCGGCGATCGCCTGGCCCACCTGATGGCGCAACCGCTTCTGCAGCTTGTTGGTTTCGTACTCCTGCTTGCGGCGCGGCGCGGACATGGCGGATCGGGGGCGAATCGGCGGGGCGGCGATTGTACCCCGCCCTTCGCGCCGGCACCGGTCGCCGGTTATCCTTGGCCGGTCCTGCCGGAACTGCGCATGGAAACCCTCGATTCGTCCGCCATTGCCCGCCGCCTCGCCGAGCTCAAGGTCGAGCACCGCGACCTTGACGCCGCCATCGCGCGCCTTGCCGACCTGCCGGTCAACGACGAGCTTCAGCTCAAGCGGCTGAAGAAGCGCAAACTGATGCTGAAGGACTGCATCGCGCGCCTGCAGAGCAAGCTGATCCCCGACCTCGACGCCTGAGCGTCACTCAGGCCTCGACCTGCGCGGCCGCCGACTTGGCCGTCTCCGGGGTGATCTTCATGATCGAGTGGCGCAGCTCGCGCGAGAGGATGATCTTGGCGTCCTTGGCCCAGCTGTCCAGGCGCTCGTCGTAGTCCAGCTTGCCCGACTCGGCGGTCCAGACGATGCCCAGTTCGCGCAGCTTGCCGATGAAGCCGCGGAACAGGGCGCGGTCGAAGAACTCCGGCGCGGCCTGCGAATACAGCAGGGACAGGCGCTGCGCCGTCAGGTGGCAGAGCGTCTCCAGTTCGCCGGCAGACACCGTGCGCGGGCCGTTCTTCACCAGCACCGAGATCGCGATGTAGTAGCGCTCGAACGCCTGCTGCAGACCGTGCGCGATCACCCTCAGCTGGAACACCTCGTCGGTCTGCCCGGGGCTGCGCTGGAGGAAACCGGTGTCCTCGTCAAAGCTGAACAGCCCGCGCTGGACGAACAGGTCGATGACCTTCTGGATCCGCTCGCCGAACTGCTCCTCGGTCCAGGGCAGGAACAGCTCATTCTGGATGAAGGGGAACAGCAGCTTGCCGAGGCGGATCACGCCAGTGCGGCTCATTCGGCGGTTGTTCTGGAAGCAGCAGGCCACCCAGGAGGCCGCAGCAAACAGGTGGACCACGTTGTTGCGGTAGTAGCTGAGCAGCACGCCCTGCTCTTCGGTCAGCCGCAGCACGTCGCCGAGTGGGTGGCCGATGCGCTCCAGCACGCCGACCTGTTCGCCGTGGGCGACCACTTCCTGCGCACTCATCGCGGTCACGGTGACCCGGTCGGAGAACGGGATGTGCACGAGGATCGCGCGGTAGAGCTCGATCTGCGCCACCAGGTCGGCTTCCGACATCGCGTGCTTGGGCGTCGAGAGCATGGCCAACGCGATCAGATTGATCGGATTGACGTCGGCGGCGCGGTTGATGTGGGTCTGGATCTTCCACGACAGCTCGTCGACCGCCGCGTTCAGCCAGGCGGGCTTCTCGGAGGGATTGGCCAGCGCGGTCTGCCAGTCCGGCGCGACCCGGTCGAGCACGTCCTGCAAGGCGATCGGCTCGCCGAAATTGACCACCACCTTGCCATAGTGATGACGCAGCACGCCGAAGGCGGCGCGAACCAGGCCGACGAGAGATTCCTTCTCCTTGGCGCCGCCCGACAGCTCGGCCAGGTAGCTCTTGCCCTCCATCAGCTTCTCGTAGCCGATGTAGACCGGCTGGAAGACGACCGGACGGCGGCTCTGGCGGAGGAAGGCGCGCAGGGTCATCGCCAGCATGCCCGCCTTGGGCGCGAGCAGGCGGCCGGTGCGCGAGCGTCCGCCCTCGATGAAGTACTCGATCGACACGCCGCGGCCGATCAGGGTCGCCACGTACTCGCTGAAGACCGCCGAGTACAGCGGATTGGACTTGAAGCTGCGGCGCAGGAAGAAGGCGCCGCCGCGGCGCAGGATCGAGCCCACAACCGGCAGGTTGAGGTTGACCCCGGCGGCGATGTGCGGCGGCACGATGCCGTTGCGGTAGAGCAGGTAGCTCAGCAGCAGGTAGTCGATATGGCTGCGGTGGCAGGGTACGTAGATGACTTCGTTGCCCGGTGCGACCTGCTTGAGCGTATCCAGGTGGTGCACGGTCACGCCGTCGTAGAGCTTGTTCCAGAACCAGGTCAGCAGGAAGCTCAGCGAGCGGACCACCGTATGCGAGTAGTCGGCGGCGACCTCCATCGCATAGCTGCGCGCGCGGTTGTAGGCGGTGCCGTACTGGGCGCCCTCGCGGCGGGCGTGATCGGCAATCGCCTGGCGCACCGGCTCGGAGTCGAGCACGCCGTCGACCAGGGTTCGCCGGTGCGAGAGGTCGGGGCCGATCACCGCGGCGCGGATGCGGCGCAGGTGGGCGCGGAGCACACGCGAGAGCTTGCGGACCGCGCGCTCCTGATCGAGGTCGTCGGTCAGCGCCTGGCGCAGGGAGATCGGCGGCGAGAACTGGACCAGGGTGTTGCGGCCGTTGAGCACCACGGCCAGGAAGCGGCGGAAGCGGCCGACCAGGGTCCAGTTCTCGGCGAACAGCACACGGAACCAGCCCTCGCTGCGATCCGGCGCGCGGCCTACGAAAATCGACACCGGGACAACCTGCACGTCGAGGGTCTCGCTGCCGCGCACCGCGGTCACCAGCCGCGCCAGTCCCTCGCTGTGGGTGCGCGAGCGTGGGCGGCGGAACAGGAAGCCCTGGCGGCGCGACAGGCCGACCATCGCGCGGTCCTTCTCCAGCAGGTCACCACCGACCATGCCCACCAAGGGCGATGGCAGGCCGGCCTCGCGGCAGGCCTGCTCGAGGATCAGCGAACTGGACAGGCCATAGCGGTCGACCACGTAACAGACCGGGCGCGCAGGGTCGATGCCCAGCGTCTCCGGCGAGGCCGGCTCGAGGCGGATCTGCAGCCACGGCTCGGCCAGCTTGCCGAGCCAGCGGAAGGCCATGGGAACGCGGGCCTGCGCGGCGCGTGCCAGGGACATCATAGGAAATGCGGACCGGCCGGGAGGGACCCGGCCGAACCGGCTCAGCCGCCGGACGCTGCCGGTGCGGTGTCGGAGGCCTCGGCCGGCGCCTCCTCCACGGCGGGCGCCGCCGGCTCGTCCAGCGACTTCTCGATTTCCTGCAGCGCCTCGGCGCCGTACCAGCGACCGTCACGCTGGGTCATCGTGGTCTCGAAGCTCAGCGGCTGGCCGAGCAGCTCGTAGTTGACCTGGACCACCGCCTGATCGCCGCTCTGCGACTTCACCTCACTCTTCACCGAGGCCAGCGACTGGTCAAGGTCCAGACCGTAGACCTTGAGCACGTCCTTGACGCCAAGGAAGACCATCCCGGCCTTCTGCATGGCGGTCTCGAAATCCATCGCCTCGACCTCATCGAGAGTCTTGACGCCGAGCTTGCGGGCGGTGCCGACCATGCTCGACAGGGCCTGGCGGGCCTTGTCGCGGTCGAAGAACTGCGCACCCTCCAGCCACTTGGCGAAGGCGTCGATGAAATCCGTGGCCTGCTGCTTCTGGGCGGCGCTCAGCTTGGCCGATTCGTTGATCGCCTGCACCGCGAAACCGCGGCCCATGCCGACCATCAGCGGCAACTGCGCACCCATCTCCGCCTCGGCCTTGGCCAGCTGCGGCTCGAGCTCGGCGTACAGGGTGGCCTCGGCGTCAGCGGCGGTCACCTTCGCCATGGTCTCGGCAAACTGCTGCTTGTCTTCCTCGGTGGCCGGATCCTCCTTGACCCGCTTCGGCCACTCGGCCTTCATCTTCTCGTACTGCGCCGGCGGCACGGCCAGCTGGATCAGCGAGACGAAGTCACCCTCCCGCAGCTCCTTGGCCTGCTGGGCGACAGTCTCCGCCGGCCCCATCTCCTTGGCAGCCTCAGCGGTATCGGCCGGGTCCTTGGATCCGCATCCGGCCAGTCCGACCAGAAGCAGGGCGAGGGCGGCAAAGGAAGCCTGGGTACGCATGTCGCTCTCCGGGGGTGCGTGAAGGCCCCGCACTTTAGCAGACCGGCCTGGTCGCCCGCGGGAGCCTTGGGGAAAGAAAACGGGAAGCCGAACTGCGCCGGCTTCCCGCGAGGTCTGACCGAGGTCAGAAGGAACTTGCTTGTCAGGGCGTTGTTGTCGGCTGTCGCCGTTGGTTCGGCGAAAAGCTTACTTGCGGCGTATTTCAAATGCAACGCATCACATAGACAAGGCAAGTTACTGATTTATTTAAAACAAGCTGCAATCTCCGCCTGCATGGCCTCGGCCGCCGCCCGCGGGTCGGCCGCCTGGCGGATCGGTCGCCCGACCACGATGTGGCTGGCGCCCCGGGCAAAGGCGGTGGCGACGTCGACAGTGCGCTTCTGGTCATCGCCCACCGGCCCGCCGGGACGGATGCCGGGACAGACGATCAGGGCCTCCGGGCCGAGAGCGCTGCGCAGCGCGCCGGCTTCCTGGCCGGAGGCCACCACGCCATCGCAGCCGTGACGCAGGGCCGCACGGGCCCGGTCCAGCACCTGCGCCTCGGGCCCGCGGGTGATGCCGAGCTCGGCCAGGTCCGAGGCGTCCATCGAGGTCAGCACCGTCACGCCCAGCAGTTTCACCGAGCCCTTGGCCGCGGCAGCCGCCTCGATCATCCCCGACTGCTGGGCGTGGATCGTGCACAGCCCTACCGGATAGCGGGCGATGCCGGCGACCGCGTGGCCGACCGTCGCCGGCACATCGTGGAACTTGAGGTCGACGAAGATCTGCTTGCCGCGGCCGGCCAGATCTTCGAGCACCCGGAAGTAGTCGCCCGAGGTCAGCAGTTCCATGCCAAGCTTGTAGTAGGTGATCGCGTCCCCGAGCAGGTCGATCCAGCGCCGCGCCTCGGCGGCGCTGGGCACGTCGAGAGCGAAGATCAGCCGGTCGCGTGACGGGATCTCAGTCATGGCGCAGGCTTGCGCGCGGGCAGTCGGCTGCCGCGGCATCGGCGCAGCCGCGGCGCACGGCGCTCTCCCATGAGCCGTAGGACGGGTTGGGCAGCATGATCCAGCGCTGCCCCCACCAGCTGCGGTACGACTCGACCAGACCGTGTCGCGTCGCCACATCGGTGGCGATGCCGTCGAGGAAGTCGCCGAGGTTGTCGCCGAGCATCAGCAGGACGCGGTGCTCGCGGCCCACCCACTGGCGGCGCGTCGCCTTCTCGCCTTCGGGCGCCCGCGGATCGCCCTTGAGCAGCACGTTGCTGCCGTCTGCGGCGATCGGGAAGCCCAGTGCGCGCAGGTTGTCGACGGTGGCCGCGCGCTCGTTGGCGTGACCGCGGTTGGTGACGAAGAACACCGTCACGCCGCGCGAGGCGGCATGGTTGGCAAAGGCGAGCGCACCGGGCAGCGCCCGGGCGCGGCGCTCGTTGACCCAGCCCTCCCAGCGGGCCAGCGAGTAGGGCTCGCCGTCTCGGATGCCGCGGGCCTGGAACGGCGAGTTGTCGATCATGGTCTCGTCGGCATCGACGATCACCGCCGGCTTCAGCCCGTCGACAGCGGCGCCGGCGCGTTCGACCGGCGGCAACGCGTCCCAGCCCGGATCGAGCAGGGCACGGTCAGTTTGGGCGATCGCCAGATTGAAGGCGCCGAGCACCGCCGCGTGGTACTCGGCCGCGGTCTGCATCCACAGCGTCGCGTTGAGGTTGTCGTGGGCCGCCGCGACGGGGGCCGGCGGCGGCGGGGCCGGCTCGCGCACCGGGGCGGCGCAGCCGGCAAGCATCAGGGCGGCAAGGGCCAGCGAGACGGGCAGATGGCGCATGGTCGGATCCAGGTTTCGGCTCGGGCGCGAGTCTACACGCCCGGGATGTCCGTTCAGTCGCCGAGCAGGGCGGCGATCGCGCCCATCCGCGCGCGGGTGCGCTCCTGCTTGACCTCGGCGTGCAGGGCGGGATCCTCGCCGTCGCGCAGCAGGTCCTCGGCCGGCAGTTCGGACAGGAACCGGCTGGGCTCGAGCCGATGCACCTCGCCCCACTTGCGCGCCTGCCGCGAGTGGCTCAGCACCAGCTGTTCGCGGGCCCGGGTGATGGCGACGTACATCAGCCGACGCTCCTCGTCGAGCCGGCCCTCCTCCATGCTCGCCTCGTGCGGCAGCACGCCCTCCTCGCAGCCGACCACGAACACGCAGCGAAACTCGAGCCCCTTGGAGGCATGCAGGCTCATCAGCCGCACCGCTTCTCCGGCCTCGCCGCGATCAGCGTGGCCGAGCAGGGTCAGCTGGTTGGCGAGGCCATCGAGACCGCTGCCCTTCGCGCCCTCCAGCCAGCTCGACAACTCGTCGAGATTGGCCCGGCGGCGCTGGAAGCCCGACTCGTCCTTGCACTGGGCGCGCAGTGCGGCAAGCAGGCCGCTGCGCTCGAGGGTCTGCCGGCAGACCTCGGCGGGCTCGCTGCCGCGGGCATGATCGCGCAGCTGTTCGACCAGGGTGGCGAACTCCGAGAGGCCGCTGGCCGCGCGGGCTGGCAGCTGTTTGAGCAGATCGATGCGCCCGGCCGCCCGGGACATCGGCAGGCCGGCATGTCGGGCCAGCTCGGCGAGCCTGGCCAGGGTCGCCGTCCCCACATCCCGCTTGGGCGCGCCGATGGCGCGCAGGAAGGCAGCGTCATCGTCGGGATTGGCCAGCACACGCAGCCAGGCCAGCAGGTCCTTGACCTCGCCACGGTCGAGGTAGGCGGTGCCGCCGGAGAGGTGGTACGGAATCTTCAGCAGCTGCAGCGCCTTCTCGATCGCGCGCGACTGGAAGTTGCCGCGGAACAGCACGGCGAAGTCGCTCCAGGCGAACTTGCGGGTCTGCTGCAGGAAGCTGATTTCGGCGGCTACGCGCTCGGCCTCGTGCTCGGCATCGCGGCACTCCCAGACCCGGATCGGCTCGCCCTCGGCGTGCTCGCTCCAGAGTTTCTTGACGTGGAGATGCGGGTTGTTGGCGATCAGGGTGTTGGCCGCGCGGAGGATGCGCCGGGTGCAGCGGTAGTTCTGCTCCAGCGGGATCACCTTGAGGTTCGGGTAATCCTTGCCGAGCTGATCGAGGTTCTCGGGATTGGCGCCGCGCCAGGCATAGATCGACTGGTCATCGTCGCCGACGCAGGTGAAGGCGCCGCGCGGTCCGGCGAGCAGGGTCAGCAGGCGGTACTGGGTGAGGTTGGTGTCCTGGTACTCGTCAACCAGCAGGTAGCGCAGCCGCTCGCGCCAGGCGGCGGCGCGCTCGGCATCGGCCTCGAGCAGGGCCACCGGCAGGCGGATCAGGTCGTCGAAGTCGACCGCGTTGAACGCCGCCAGCCGCCGCTGGTACTCGGCGTAGGCCTCGGCGGCCTCGTGCTCGCGCGGGCTGGCGGCGCGCTCGGCGGCCTGCTCGGGCGAGAGCCCGTCGTTCTTCGCCCGGGAGATCAGGCCGCGCAGCGCGTCCACCGCATCGGGCTTGGCGCCCTTGGGCAGCAGCTCCTTGAGCAGGCCGGCGCTGTCGTCGGAGTCAAAGATCGAGAAGCCCCGGCGCAGGCCGGCCGCAGCGTGCTCGATCTGCAGGAAGCGCAGGCCCAGCGAGTGGAAGGTGCAGATGTTCAGGCCTTCGGTGCGATCGGCACGCAGTCGCTTGCCGATGCGCTCGCGCATCTCCTTGGCCGCCTTGTTGGTAAAGGTGATCGCGGCGATCTTGGCCGGGGCGAGCCCGCGGTCGGCGATCAGGTGGGCGATCTTCTCGGTGATCACCTTGGTCTTGCCGCTGCCTGCCCCCGCCAGCACCAGCAGGGGGCCGACGGTGTAGTGGACGGCCTGGGCCTGGGGCGGGTTGAGCTGTGACATGGACACGGCAGGAAGCTGGAGCGGCGGCGCAGTGTAGCCCGAGCCGACCGGCTTGCCCGCCCGCGGCGACCGCCATCGGGTCCGGGGCCTCGGGTGGTATCCTCCGCGGCCCCCACAGGAGCCCTGCTGCTTGGCCAAGCTGTACTTCTACTACTCGGCGATGAATGCCGGGAAGACCACCACCCTGCTGCAGAGCGCGCACAACTACCGCGAACGCGGCATGCGTACCCTGCTGCTGACGCCGCGGCTGGACAACCGCTTCGGCGAAGGCGTGGTGGCCTCGCGCATCGGCCTGCGCTCGGAGGGAAGGGTTTTCGGCCAGGACAGCGACCTGCTGGCGCTGTGCCGCGCGGACATCGAACAGCAGGGCCCTCTTCACTGCGTGCTGGTCGACGAAGCCCAGTTCCTGACCAAGCGCCAGGTCTGGCAGCTGACCGAGATCGTCGACGCGCTGAACGTGCCGGTGCTGGCCTACGGGCTGCGCACCGACTTCCGCGGCGAACTGTTCGAGGGCAGCCAGTACCTGCTGGCCTGGGCCGACAGCCTGTCCGAAATCAAGACCATCTGCCACACCGGCCGTAAGGCGACGATGGTCGTGCGGGTGGACGATCAGGGCCGCGCCATCACCGACGGTCCGCAGGTCGAGATCGGCGGCAACGAGCGCTATGTCTCGGTCAGCCGGGCCGAGTTCAAGAAGATCACCGCCGGCGAGGGGCGCATCGAACTGCAGCAGCCGAGGCTGCCGCTGGATGAGGTGTAGGGAGGCTGCGAGCCCCGACTGCTTAACCGTTTCGTAACGCTCGGCGCGCAGGCGCGCCGTTACCCTGTCCCCGCACGCCCGCTACCCGCGGGCGCGACTGTCTTTGGCCCATGTACCTCGATTTCTACGGACTCAAGGAAGCACCGTTCTCGATCACGCCCGATCCGCGCTTCGTGTTTCTCAGCGAGCGCCACCGGGACGCGCTCGCGCACCTGCTGTATGGCATCGGCCAGGGCGGAAGCGGTGGCTTCGTGCAGCTCACCGGCGAAGTCGGGACCGGCAAGACCACCCTGTGCCGGCTTCTCCTTGAGCAGCTGCCACCGGACACGCGAGTGGCGCTGGTGCTCAACCCGCGGCTCTCGCCGATCGAGCTGCTGGAAACCATCTGCGAAGAGCTGAAGATCGATCTGACCGGTCGCCGCGGCAGCCTCAAGGCCCTGGTCGACGGACTCAACGTCTACCTGCTCGATGCCTATGCGCAGGGCCTGCGGGTCGTGCTGATCATCGACGAGGCGCAGAACCTCTCGGCCGAGGCCCTGGAGCAGGTCCGCCTGCTGACCAACCTCGAGACGCCGACCCAGAAGCTGCTGCAGATCATCCTTCTCGGCCAGCCTGAACTGCGTGACCTGCTGGCACGCCCCGACCTGCGCCAGCTGACCCAGCGGATCACCGCGCGCTACCACCTGACCCCGCTCAGCGCCGAAGAGACCGAGGCCTACGTGCGACATCGGCTGTCGGTGGCCGGCTGCCAGCGCATGCCCTTCACCCGCTTGGCCCTGCGCCGGCTGCACGAGCATGCCGAGGGCGTGCCGCGCCTGCTCAACGTGATCGCCGATCGCGCGCTGATGGCGGGCTACGTGCACAACCGCCAGCAGATCGGCGAGCGCGATGTCGACCGCGCCGCGCAGGAGTCGCTGGAGCGCGTCCGCCGCCGTTGGGGACGGATCGGCGCTCCCGCGATCGCCGCCCTGGTGGTAGGCGTGCTGGTCGCCGCAGTCGCCCTGTGGCCCGAGCGCGATCCGCCTGTGGCTGAAGAGACGACGGATGATGCACCCAGCGTCGAGGAACTGGCCCCGCCGACGCCGATCGCCGACCTGCTCGCGGACGCCTCCTACAGCCAGCAGGGCGCCTGGACCAATCTGCTGGCCTTGTGGACGGTGCGCGCCGAGGAGGTCGATGTCAGCACCGCGATGCGCTGCGCCCCCCAGCCCGCGCCCGGTCTCTACTGTCTGCGCGGCGCCGGCAACCTGGCCAAGCTCGAAACCCTGCGTCGACCGGTGATCCTTCGCCTGTCGGCCGGAGAGAGAGAAGGCTGGGCGGTGCTGCTCGGCCTGTCGCGTTCCCGCGCGCGGCTGTCACTCGGCGGCGAGTCGATCGACGTATCCAGACGTGATCTCGAACGCAGCTGGCTCGGCGAGTACTTCGCGCTGTGGCAGGCCCCGGCATTTCTGCCTTCCGGCACCCTCAAGAGCGGCGACAGCGGCCCCGGGGTGGAGTGGCTGCAGCAGCGACTGGTCTCGCGCGGCCTGCTCGCTGCAACCCGCCACCCGGCGCTATATGACTCCAGCGTAGAGGCCTCGGTGCGCAGCCTGCAGGCCGCGCACGGGCTGGTTCCGGACGGCATCGTCGGACCGGAAACACTGCTTGCGCTGGCCGCGGACCAGCCCGGCGGACCGCGTCTGCGGACACGGCTGGAGTAGGCATGTCGCTGATCCTCGAAGCCCTGCGCAAATCCGAGGCCGAACGCCAGGCGGCCAGCCTGCCGGGGCTGCTCACGCCCTCCCCGGCAGCCGCCCGCATGCAGCGCCGGCACCCGGCATGGCTCTGGTGGCTGCCCGGGATGCTGGCGGCAGGCCTGCTGCTCGGCTGGTGGCTGCCGCATTGGCTGAAGGATGCGCCGCCGGCCGAACCGCAGGCGGAAGACAGGCCGAAGGAGCCGGCGGCCACGCCCGTCGTGGTCGAAGCGGCTCCCGCGCCTTCACCGCCCGAACAAACCGCTGGCCCCGCCACGACCGAGCGCCCCGATACGCCGCCCGCGGCGCTCAGGGAGCCTGCGCGGCCAACCGCCGCCCCCCCGATGGCCATACCCGCCGATACCGCAGCCCCCGTCGAGATCGCCATACCGGCCCCGCACGCCGCTGCCCCGCCTCTCGCAGCTCCCGTCGCCCCTGAACCCTCCGTTCCCGCGACGCCGGAACCCGCCGCCCCGCGACTGGCCCGTCTCGCCCAGATGCCCTCTGCACAGCGTCAGCGGCTGCCAGAGCTCAAGCTCAGCGTCCATGTGTTCAACGATGATCCGGCGGCGCGCTTCGCCATCGTCGATGGTCGACGGCTGCAGGAAGGCGACGCCGTGGGTACCGGGGTGACGCTGCGCGAGATCCGCCGCGAGGGCCTGCTGCTGGAGATCGATGGCGGGTCCTGGCTGCTGGAGCGGCCACGGTGAGGACGGCTGCGCGCGACTGGCTCCAACCCGCGTCATGTTCATAGACGTCCCGTCCCGGCATCGGGCGCGGCTGGTCTGGGCGACCCCGATGCTGGTGCTGGTCTCGGTCGGCGTGTTCCTATGGCTGGTCACCCGAGCACCCGAGACCCGCCTGCTGGTGCTCGAACGCTGGGGCGCCGTGCCCGAGCTGCTCAGTCCAAGCGGGCGCCTGGACCTGGCCAGCCTGCGCCAGTTGCTGACCCTGGCCACGGCCCTGCTCATCCATGCCGACTGGCTGCACCTGGTCGGCAATCTGCTATTCCTGCTCATCTTCGGCCTGCCCGCCGAACGCGCACTCGGCGGCGGCCGGCTGCTTGCCCTGTTCCTGCTCGGCGGGGTGGTCGCCAACCTCTCCGCGGTGTTCGCCTTGGCCAGCTCGCGCTCGGTCATCGTCGGCAGCAGCGGTGCCGTCTCCGCCCTGATCGGCGCCTACCTCGTACTGTTCCCGCGCGCCCGGCTCGGATTCGTCGTGCCGCTGGGGCTGTTCCTGGAGTTCGTGCGGACCCCGGCGCCGCTGATGATCGGCGTATGGGCCGCGCTGCAGCTGGCCTTCACCGTGGTCGGCCCCGGCTTCGGCGCGGTGGCCTGGTCGGCCCACGCCGCCGGCTTCGCCTACGGACTGCTGCACGGGGCGCTCAGCCGAGGCGCCGTGCGCCGCCGACACCGCGGCGCATGAACCGCTGCGGACGCGCCGGTCCGGCTTCACCCTCGCTGCAGCGCGCCATCGGGTAGGCTTGGGCCATTACCCCACAGCCCCGCGCCAATGTCCCACCGCACCCTCTACAAGATCACCTTCCTCAACGCCGGCAAGATTTACGAGCTGTACGCGCGTCAGGTTGCGGCCTCCTCGCTCTGGGGTTTCACCGAAGTCTCGGAGCTGGTCTGGGAAAGCGGTGACAGCGTGGTCATCGACCCGACCGAAGAGCGGCTGCGCGACGAGTTCGGCCAGACCCGCAAGCTGCACCTGCCGATGCAATCGGTGATCCGGGTCGAGGAAGTCGATCGCAAGGGCCAGCTGGCCATCCGCGATTCGCAGACCGGCGACCGCATCGTCACGCCCTTCCCGGTGCCAGGACGCCCACGCTGATCGTACCGGCGCGGAAAGAGCGCTTCGGGCGCGAAGTTCGCATTCGCCACGGTCCCGCTGTAGGAGCCAGCTTGCTGGCGATAGGCGCCACGGATGGGACGATCGCCAGCAAGCTGGCTCCTACATTCGGGTGTTGTGGAAGGTCTTCTTCGCGCCCTGAATCGCCTTTCCGCGAGCCCGCCGTTTCCGCTTCCGGAGGGCCCACCGACGCCCGCCATCCCGGCGAACGGAGGCAGACGCCTGGCGCTCAGCCGGCCGGCGGAATCACCACCTCGAAACGCGAGCCTCCCAGTTCCTCGGAGCGGGTCACCGTCAGCTGGCCGCGATAGGCCTTGACGATGTCGAGCACGATGGCGAGGCCAATGCCGTGGCCCTGCACCCGCTCGTCGCCGCGCACGCCGCGCTGCAGCAGCGAGGCGATCTTCTCCTCGGGAATGCCCGGACCGTCGTCGTCGACGGCCAGCAACAGGCCGGGCCGGCGCCCGGCCGTGCCGGGCAGCGCACGGGTGGTCAGCAGCACCCGCTGCTTCGCCCACTTGAAGGCGTTCTCGACCAGGTTGCCCATCAGTTCGAGCAGGTCGCCAGTCTCTCCATGGAAACGCGCTTGCGGATCGAGCTCGAACTCGCAGTAGGCACCCTTCGAGGCGTAGACCTTCTCGAGGCCTCGCACCAGCTCCTCGGCGTGGCCGGTGATCTCGATGGGCGCAGCGAAACGCTGGTGGCCCGAGGTCGCCGCACGCGACAACTGGTAGGCGACGATCTCGTCCATGCGCTGGACTTGCTGGCCCACGTCCTCACGCAGCGGCGCGGTGTCCTCGCCCGACTCGAGCCGTGAGCGCAGCACGGCCAGCGGCGTCTTCAGGCTGTGGGCGAGATCGCCCAGCGTGTTGCGATAGCGCTTGAGATGTTCGCGCTCGCTCTCGATGAAGCCATTGAGGTTGTCGGTCAGCACCGCCAGCTCGCGCGGGTAGGCATCCTCGAGCCGGTCGGTTTCTCCTCGCTCGACGCGGCCGAGGTCCGCCACCACGCGGCGCAGAGGCCGCAGGCTCCATCGCAGCATCACGATCTGCAGGATCAGCAGCAGTACGCCGGCGCCGCCGAGGTAGGCCCAGAGCGTGCGCCGGAACACCGCAATCTGCCGCTCGACGGTGTTCGCACTCTCGGCGACGAAGAAGGTGAAATCGATCGACTGGTCGGCACCGACTTCCCAGTTGACCCCCATGCCCAGACGGTAGATCGGTCCGACCGAGGACGGGAGCGGGCCGTCGAAACGCACTTCACCCCGATCGAGGTCCAGATCGAAGGGCAACTCGCGCCCCATCGCCGAGGGCGACTCCCAGCCGAATCCTTCACCGCGCACGCCGGCATACAGCCCGCTGTCTCCGGGTTGGGCGAATCGCGGCTCGGGCGGTTCGTCGTCGACCAGGATGCGGTTGGCCCGGGTGACCTCGGAGCGCGCGATATAGGCCTGCAGATAGGTCTGCAGGCGCTCGCGCTGCGAGGACAGGGCGGTGTCGGCGAAGGCCTGGTCGAGGGCGTAGCCGGTCAGACCGAGGAAGGCCAGCAGGCCGAGGCCCGCGGCCACCATCTGCCGCGCCTGGAGCGACCAGGCACGGCGCAGCCGGAACCCGCCTGCGGCCTCAGCCCTCGGATCGGGGGATGGCGAACCGGTAGCCCCGTCCACGCACGGTCTCGATCGGCTTCAGCGTTCCTTCGGGGTCCAGCTTCTTGCGCAGGCGTCCGATGAACACCTCAAGCACATTGGAATCGCGGTCAAAGTCCTGCTGGTAGATGTGCTCGGTGAGGTCGGCCTTGGAGACCAGCTCACCCGCGTGCAGCATCAGGTACTCCAGCACCTTGTACTCGTAGCTGGTGAGGTCGACCGTCATGCCCTCGACCGCCACGGTCTGCGCGGCCAGGTCGAGCTTGATCGGCCCGCACTCCAGCTGCGGCTTGCTCCAGCCCGCGGCGCGACGCAGCAGGGCATTGATGCGGGCGAGCAGCTCCTCGACGTGGAACGGCTTGACCAGGTAGTCGTCGGCACCGGCCTTCAGGCCCTCGACCTTGTCCTGCCAGCTCGAACGGGCGGTAAGGATCAGGATCGGGAAAGACTTCTGCTCGGCGCGCAGCGCCCGGACCAGCTCCATGCCCGACATCTTGGGCAGACCCAAGTCGACGATGGCGACGTCGAAGGGCACTTCGCGGCCGTGGTAGAGGCCTTCCTCACCATCGCTGGCCACATCCACCGCAAACCCCTCGCGGCGCAGGCGGGCGGCCAGGGTCTCGCGCAGCGGGGCCTCGTCTTCCACAAGCAGGATACGCATCGGGGTGTCTCTCCTTGTCTCGATCAGAAATGTTCCGGTGGGGAATCTTCGTCACCGCGTCTGCGGTCGGGGTCGGGCTCGCGATCCTCGCTGCGCGGGGGCTCGCGGTCGCGCTCCCGCGGCCGCTTGGGGTCATCCTGCACGATCTTCACACGGCCGTCAGGGGTCAGCACCTTCATCCGGTAGATTTCGCGGTCGCCGCGCTGGATCGGCCTGACCTGCAGTACCTTGCCCCCGGTTTCGCGCTCGATCCGGCGCACCGACTCCGGCAGGCGCGCATGCGACCGCTCTTCCCGGTCCTGGGCTGGAACGGGAACGGACACCGGCAGGGAGAGCGCTACCAGGGCGCAGACCGCCACCGTGAGCAGAAGGCGTCGAGGCCGGAGGCCCGGACCATGCCTGCGGGGCATCGCACGCACCGGGGTGGGATCGGTGACGAAGTGTGTTGCGGTCGCGGTGAATTCCCTCTGAACTGTCGATCTGGCTTTGCCGGCGCGGTTCATCAGAAGATCTCCGCGACGCAGCAGCGCAGCGAACCGCCGGCTTTCTCGATCTCGTCGAGGGCGACGCCGCGTACGGCAAAGCCCAGGCCCTGCAGGCGCGAGCGGCTGCGCGGAGACAGCGAATCCGCCGCGCGCTCGCTCATCCACACCCGGCCGTCGCGCAGCGCGATGCAGTTGCCGGCAAAGGCCTGGTGCTCGCGGCGGTCGAGTTCGACAACGGCACGGCTGCCATAGACCTTGGCCAGGGCTCCGGCGAGGTCAGCGGCGTGGTGCCAGCCCTGGCCGGCGACCACCGCGGCCCGCGAGCCAAGCAGGGCGAGCACCACATTGGCGTGGTACTCGCCGTCGCTCACCGGTGTGGCAAGGCAGGCGGACAGACCGAAGCCCTCGGCCATGGCTTCTGCGCCCTCGCGGTCGCAGCGCGGCGAGAGGCCGGCGATACCGATGCCGCGGCCGCGATCGATGACCAGGGTGCCGGTGAGCTCGGACAGGCCGGGCAGGTGGCGAAGATCAAGCTCGGCGTAGCCCAGAACGTCGCGAAAGAAGGCCCGGATGTCCTCACGCTCGGCCTCGGCCTGGCGCGCGGGGTGACGCATGCGGCCGATCAGCAGGCGCGCCGAACGGCTGTCGCAGGCGGTGGCGAAGACGTTGTTGGGAAACACCCCGTCGGGCTGGCCGGGGAGGCCGGGGAAGGTCACCACCGGCAGCTCCTCGGACAGCGCCCGGTGTAGCGCGCGGTGCTGGGCCAGCGCGCGCCCGGCGTCGATCTGGGTCGCCGACCCCATGTAGGCATTGTCGCTGGCGCTGTCCTCGCACCAGCGCAGCGCATCCGGACTGACCAAGAAGGCGCCGCGCGGATAGGCAGGCCGCGCCGGGGATGCCTGCCGGGCCTGCTGCGCCCAGCCGGCGATGTCCTCGACCACGCGGCTCATGCCGCGGCCAGCTCCGGCTCGACCAGGTCGAGCGCCCGCTCAAGCAGCTGCCAGTCGGCGCCGGGCCGGTGGCCCTCGGTGCTGAGCAGTCGGCGGAACGCCCGCCCCCCGGGCTGGGCGTGGAACAGCCCGAGCAGGTGGCGGAACATCATCGCCGCGCTGTCGCCGGCCGCCTGGCGCATGGCGAAGTAGTCGCGGTAACCGCGCAGCAGCTCGGATCTTGAACCGATCGTTCCGCCGAACATGCGGCACTGCATCTCATGCAGGAAATAGGGAGTGTGATAGGCCGCCCGGCCGAGCATCACGCCGTCCACGTGGGGCAGTTCGGCCTCGATGGTCGAGGCATCGGCCAGTCCACCGTTGAGGACGATGGTCAGCCCTGGGCGCTGCCGCTTCAGTTCGCGGACCAGGGCGTAGTCGAGCGGCGGAACCTCGCGGTTCTCCTTGGGGCTGAGCCCCTGCAGCCAGGCCTTGCGTGCATGCACGACGAAGTGTCGGCAGCCCGCCTCGACGCAGGCATCGACGAGGGCGAAAAGCGCCTCGCGCGGGTCCTGCTCATCGACCCCGAGGCGGCACTTGACCGTAACCGGAATCGATACCGCGCCGCGCATGGCAGCCACACACTCGGCGACCAGCGCCGGCTCGCGCATCAGGCAGGCACCGAAACGCCCTGACTGGACACGGTCCGACGGGCAACCGACATTGAGGTTGACCTCGTCGTAGCCATGCTGCTCGGCGATCCGTGCCGCTTGGGCCAGCACGCCGGGCTCACTGCCGCCCAGCTGCAGGGCCAGCGGGTGCTCCTCTCCGTCGAAGCCAAGCAGGCGCTCGCGATCCCCAAGCACGACCGCATTGGCGTGCACCATCTCGGTGTACAGCCAGGCGTCCCGACTGAGCAGCCGGTGGAACATCCTGCAGCGCCGGTCGGTCCATTCCATCATGGGCGCCACGGCAAGGATTTTCGCTGTCGGGTTCAACGGCTTGTAGGCTCTTGAGGACGGAATGAAGCGTGCTCGGCTGGCGGGAACCCGGCCTGCGGCATGCGTTGGCAGAACGCCCGCGCGCCGTTTCGGGACTCCTTGACCGGTGTCGTCGCGGGCGGCGGAACGGCGACTGCGACGGAACCTGGCCGGGCTGGGTGGGATCACGCCCGACGCGGCTGGCCAATCGTATGCCAGCCGGACCTCGCCGCGCCATGTTCGCCCGTGCCGCAGAGCGATTCGCGCGGCGTCGAGCACCGGGTGCATGCTACCGCTCGCGGCTGAAGCCCAGCCAAGCGTGCCGGGCGGGCGTTCAGCGAAAGTCGCGGCTCCTCACGTCCAGCCCATCGAGCAGCCCGCTCAAGTCGTGCAGGCGGCGGGCAACCAGATGGCGCACGCCCGCCTCGGCCTGCAGGCGGCCTTCCACCATCAGCAGGCGGGACTCCACCAGCGGCCGACGCTGGGCTTCGGCCACCTGGCGCCAGACCACGACATTGATCATGCCGAACTCGTCCTCGAGGGTAACGAAGGTGACCCCGCTGGCGGTCTGTGGCCGTTGCCTGCCGACCACCAGACCGGCGGCCCGCAGGCTGCAGCCATCCTCCATCTCACGCAGGTCGCGGGCGCTGCGGCAGCGTCGCGCGCGCAGCTGCGCACGCAGCAGGGACAGCGGATGCCGGCCAAGCGTCGTGCCAAGCAGGCGGTAATCGGCGTCGAGGTCCTGGGCGACGCTGGGCAGGGGCAGGGCCACCTGGCGCTCGCGGGGGCGGGTGGCGGCGCCCAGGAGCGGCCGGGCCGGCTCCACCGCTGCGACCTCCCAACGCGCGCGATGGCGCTGCCCGGCCAGGCCGCGCAGCGCCCCGGCATCGGCCAGCAGGGCGCGGGCCCGGGCATCGAGTCGAGCCCGTTCGCAGAGATCAGCCACATCCGCGAAGGCGCGCAGCGCACGCGTCTCAGCCAAACGATGACCGTCTGCCTCGGCAAAGCCGCGGATCATGTTGAAGCCCAGGCGCAGGGCGAAACCGCGACGGTCCGCCTCCAGCGAGCAGTCCCAGTCGCTATGGCGGACATCGACCGGGCGTACCGCGATGCCATGCCGGCGCAGGTCCTGCAGCAACTGGTCGGGACTGTAGAACCCCATTGGCTGGCTGTTGAGCAGGGCGCAGGTGAAGGCCGCCGGGTAATGGCATTTCAGCCAGCAGCTGGCATAGGTCAGCAGGGCGAAACTGGCGGCGTGCGACTCCGGGAAGCCGTAGCTGCCGAAGCCCTTGATCTGCTCGAACACACGCTCGGCGAAGTCCGCCGGGTAGCCGCGCTCGAGCATGCCGGCGGTAATCTTCTCGCGATGGTGCTCGAGCCCGCCGTGGCGCTTCCAGGCCGCCATCGAGCGGCGCAGGTCATCGGCCTCGCCCGGGCTGTAGCCGGCGGCGACGATGGCCAGCTGCATGACCTGCTCCTGGAACAGCGGCACGCCGAGGGTGCGCTCAAACACCTCGCGCAGCGCCGGCGAGGGATAGCTCACCGGCTCCTCGCCACTGCGCCGGCGCAGGTAGGGATGGACCATGTCGCCCTGGATCGGCCCGGGGCGGACGATCGCCACCTCGATCACCAGGTCGTAAAAGCAGCGCGGCTGCAGCCTCGGCAGCATGGCCATCTGCGCCCGTGACTCGATCTGGAACACGCCGATCGTGTCCGCGCGGCAGATCATCTCGTAGGTGGCCGGATCCTCGGCCGGAATGCTGGCCAGGGTGAGCTCGCGATCGTAGTGCCGATGAACCAGACCGAGGCAGCGACGCAGCGCGCTCAGCATGCCGAGCGCGAGGATGTCGACCTTGAGCAGGCCCAGCGCGTCGAGGTCGTCCTTGTCCCACTGCACCACGGTGCGACCTTCCATGCTCGCGTTCTCGACCGGGACCAGGGCGTGCAACGGCTGTTCGGAGATCACGAAGCCGCCGGGGTGCTGGGAGAGGTGCCGCGGGAAGCCGATCAGCTCGCCTGCCAGGACCAGGATCCGGTGCAGCAGCGGGCTGTCCGGATCGAAGCCCTTCTCGCGCAGCCGCTCGGGCGCCGGCAGATCATCGCTCCATTGCGAGGCGCAGCCGGCCAGCGCATTGATCTGATCGGACGGCAGGCCGAGCACCCGGGCGATGTCGCGCAGGGCGCCTGTGGCGTGGTAGCTGCTGACCACCGCAGTGATCGCCGCGCGCTCGCGGCCGTAGCGTTCGAAGACGTACTGGATGACCTCCTCGCGGCGCTGGTGCTCGAAGTCGACGTCGATGTCCGGCGGCTCGTTGCGCTCGCGCGAGACGAAGCGCTCGAACAGCATGCCGATGCGCTCGGGCCCGATCTCGGTGATGCCCAGCGCGAAGCAGACCACCGAGTTGGCCGCCGAGCCGCGGCCCTGGCAGAGGATCTGCCGGCTGCGGGCGAAGCGGACGATATCGTGCACGGTGAGGAAGTAGCAGGCATAGCCCAGCTCTTCGATCAGCGCCAGCTCCTTCTCCACCAGCTGGCGCGACTTGTCCGGCAGGCCCTCCGGCCAGCGCCAGACCAGCCCTTGCTCGGTGAGGTGGCGCAACCAGCTGTCCGGGGTGTGTCCCTCGGGGACCAGCTCATGCGGGTACTGGTAGCGCAGCGCGTCGAGCCGGAACCGGCAGCGTCGCGCGATCACCAGGCTTTCCTCGAGCAGCTCCGCTGGATACAGCTCACGCAGCGCCGGCAGCGGGCGAAGATGCCGCTCCCCGTTGGGATACAGGCACCAGCCCGCCTCGGCGACCGTGGTGTGGTGGCGGATCGCGGTCATCGCATCCTGCAGCGCACGCCGGCCCCGGGCGTGCATGTGCACATCGCCGCAGGCCACCAGCGGCAGGCCCAGCCGATCGCCCAGCGCCCGCAGCGTCAACAGGCGGGCGGCGTCATCGGGCCCGCGATGCAGGGAGACCGAGATCCACAGGCGGCCGGGGAAGCGCTGGGCCAGCCATTCGGCCTGCCCGCAGTCCGGCGAACTCCCCGGGCACCACAGCGCCATCAACCCGTCGAGGGGCGCGCCGAAGTCCTCGCGCAGCAGGCGATAGCGTCCCTTGGCTGCGCGCCGGCGGGCCGCGGTAACCAAGGCACACAGCCGCTGGTAGCCGGCCAGCTCCTCGACCAGCAGGACCAGCTTCGGCCCGTCCTCGACCTGCATCTCGCAGCCGACGATCAGCGGCAGCTCGACGGCCTTGGCCGCCTGCCAGGCGCGGACGATGCCAGCCAGGCTGCATTCGTCGGTGATCGCCAGCGCCGCGTAGCCGAGCTGGCTGGCCCGCTCGAACAGCTCACGCGCGCTGGATGCCCCGCGCTGGAAGCTGAAATTCGACAGGCAATGCAATTCGGCATAGCTCATGCGAACCAGCCGTGCAGCATGAAGCCGTCGCCGCCCACCGGACGGTAGATCCAGGCCCGCTGGCCGCTGGCCAGGCGGGCGATGTAATAGTCGCGACGGACATCTCCACCGTCCCACCAGCCCGACTCGATGCGCTCGGGCCCGGCCAGCAGCTCGGGCGCCGGACCGCGCAGGGGTAGCGGATTCGGCAGCAGCCAGCGTGGCCGCGCACCGAGCGTCTCGGGCAGTTCGATGGACGCCACGCGCTGGCTGAGCGGTTCACTGCGCGAAGCATGCTCGGGCCGATGATCGGCATGGCTGCGCAGGCCGTGCAGGGCAGCCTCGCCAAGCCGCGCCCTCAGCCGCTCGCGCAGCAGCTCCCAGGGCACCGCCTGCTGCGGTCGCTCCTCGAACAGCTCGCGGTGTGCCGGCACGAAGGCCGGCAGCTCGTCGGCACGCAGCGCCAGCCCACGCACCGGCGCCGGCACGCGAGCCTGCTCCAGCCGGCTCCGCGCCAGTTCGAAAAGCAATGCCGGATCACGCTCGGCGGCCAGCATCCCCACCACGACCTCGGTGTCCGCCCTGCCCTCGTGTTCGAGCTGGAGCACGAAACGCTGCACACCCCCGTCGCGGCCGGCAAGGAAGGCAGCCAGGTCAGCGGTCAGCCGGCGCAGGGGAAACAGCAGGGCCTGCGAGGACTCGACCTCGTGGCCCAGCTCGATGCGCAGTTCGAAGCGGTCCGGCGGCCGATACCAGTGCAACGGCAGCTCGCGCTCGCCCTGCAGCGCATCGAGCTGTTGCAGGACGCTGCGCGGAAAACGTCGGGCGAGGGTCTCGCGGGGCAGCGCCCAGACCTGGCGCAGACAGCGCAGGCCCATGCCCTGCATCGCCTCGCAGGTGGCCGCGTCGAAACCGGCCCTGGGTACCGGCAGCTGGCCCAGCGCCCGGCGCAGCGGCTCGGCGTGCTCGATGGCCAGCCCGTCATGCACGCGGACCAGGGCCCGGGCCGCCTCGGGATACGGCGCGGCGGCGATCCGGTGGCGGAAGCCCAGCGCGTCGAGCTCCTCGCGAAGCCGCGCCTCGAGCCGCGGCCAGGGCCCGAACAGGCGCAGGCTTCCGCGGATCTCGAGCAGCAGGCTTCGCGGGAACTGCATGCTCACCTGGGAGCTGTAGCGATAGGCCCAGGCAGCCAGCAGCGCATGGCTGCGCGCTTCGTCCTCGGCCGAGTACTCGAAGCTTGCAAAGCCGTCGGCCAGGGCCTGCGCAGCCGACAGCCCCATCCCGCG
This sequence comes from Pseudomarimonas salicorniae, assembly GCF_023156535.1. Classification (GTDB taxonomy): domain Bacteria; phylum Pseudomonadota; class Gammaproteobacteria; order Xanthomonadales; family Xanthomonadaceae; genus Pseudomarimonas; species Pseudomarimonas salicorniae. Next base: position 235,766 of record NZ_JALNMH010000009.1, read on the forward strand.
GCGCAGCCCCAGCGCGCGGGCCGGCGGATTGACCGCGTGCAGGACGCGGCGCTGGCTGGGCCCGTCGATCAGGACCAGCGGCGCGTCCGGATCGGCGCAGCGGCGCAGGACGCCGTCCAGCGCCAGCTCAGGCAGGAGGATGCAGGCCCAGCGCATCGCTCATTCCCCGAGCAGGGGAATCGGCATGGGCGGGGCGAGCCCCCCACGGCACTTCAGCACCCGGAGCTGGGCCGGGGCCGCATCGATGGCGATGCGTAGCGACGCCGGCGAAGGATTGCCCGCCTCACCGAGCGGTCGATAGGCAAAAGCCAGCGTCTGTCCGGACTCCGCAGCCACCTGCAGCCGCCGCAGCATCCGGTCATCGGCCTTCATCGGCCAGCACAGCACTGCTCCGCAGCTACCGGAACGCAGGCACTGCTCGGTCGCCCAGGCGGCCCCCCTGGCGTCCGCCTCGATCACCTGCAACGCAGAGAGACGCACGCCGGCGGCCTGCCAGCCCGGGGCAAAGGGCAGGTAGGGCGGCGCCACCAGCACCACGCGCTCACCGGCCCGGGTCAGGCGCACCAGAGTCGGCATCAGCAGGCCCAACTCACCCACGCCATCGGCGGGAATCAGCAGCTCGGTCAGCGCGGACTCGGGCCAGCCTCCCGTCGGCAGCAGGGCATCCAGCTGAGCATGCCCGCTGGGCTGTGCGCTGGGCGGCAGCGCGGAGGGCTGACCCTTCCACAGCCGCCGCTGATGCAGCAGCGCATCGATCGCGACCACGGCGCCCATGTCATCCCCGCCGGACCAGGCCGCAGAACACGCCCTCGACGGCAAAGTCCTGCCCTGGTTCGATCACCAACGGGGCATAGGCAGGATTGCGCGGCAGCAGACGGATCGCCTGCTCCCCGCGCTGCAGTCGTTTGATGGTGAGTTCGCCCTCGACCCGTGCCACCACCACCTGGCCGTCGCGGGCCTCGGTGCTGCGCCGCACGCCGACCAGATCACCATCCAGGATGCCATCGTCGATCATCGAATCGCCCTCGACGCGCAGCAGGTAGTCCGGGGCCGGCGAGAACAGCCGGGCATCCAGGGCCAGCGTGTCGACCAGGCCGGCATCGGCACCGATCGGCGATCCGGCCGCCACGCGACCGAGGATCGGCACCCGCAGCAGGTCATCGCGGGCACGCATGCCGGTCGGGCGAATGCCCCGGGCCTGCCCCGCCGTCAGCTCGATCAGCCCCGCCTCGGACAGCGCCAGCACGTGCTTCCGCGCCGCCCCGCGGGAAGCCAGTCCGCAGGCCTCGGCGATCTCCGCCAGCGTGGGCGGCTGGCCGCGCCCGGCCACGCGGTCGCGGATGAAGCTCAGTACGGCGGCACGTCGGGGACTCAGGGACTCCATGGAGTACATTTGTACTCCTCCTGCGATGAATGGAACAGCAGGGAATCTCGCAGTTCCGGAAATCAGCGGATGAGACGCGGACGAACGGCCCGGCATTCGGCCGGGAGACTATGTCCCAACCCGGCGCGGCCAGCGTAGGTCAGCACGGGCGAGCCCGATCCGCCCGTCGCCCATCCGTCGCTCCGACAGATCTCGCTGCGACCGCTTAAACGTTCATTACCGCAGGGCCTGCCCCACGCAGGCCTTCTGACCGGAGCCCGCAGAGTCAGGGTTTGCCTTGGAGACAAGGGCTGTCAGAGACGGAGCCTGGCCCATCGTACTCGAGCATTGATCCGTCAAAGGCCAAGGGCGAGTCCTTTGGGACTGGCTGTCCGGATAGGCCGAGAGACGCTGCGCGATCGGATTAATTGCAGGGCGCAGAACGACGAAACCTCCAGCGTGAGCCGGGGGTTGGACGTTTGAAACCTGAAAAGGGAAAGGGCC